>NZ_CP094357.1:3743512-4991350 GCF_014779555.2 Lysobacter capsici | reverse complement strand
AATGCAGGCAGAGGCGGCTTCGACGCCGCCTCTGCTTGCGGGCGCGATCAGCAATCCGGCGCGACCCGGCCGTCGGAGCCGGTGTAGGTGTAGGCATCGGGAATGTATTGGTTGCTTCCCGTCGGCGCGATGTTGTTCCAGATATTGCTGGTGCCGTAAGTGCCGCTGACCGATTCGCCGGCCTTCTGGCAACGGATGCTGACGCTGGCGCCGTTGGCGCGTGAGCCGACGATCGAATAGGTCGTGCCCGGCCCGGAGCGTACGTTGAGCGGCGAGCCCGCGGTCCTGACCGTGCCGGTCACGCCGCCCGGACTGGTGCCGCAGCTGTTGCGGCTCTTGTAGGCGACTTCGTATTGGTCGTAGACGATGGTCGAGCCGTTCCAGACGATTTTCTGATCGTCGTTGTTGAGCCGCTGTTCGTAATGCAGATGCGCGGAGATGCTGTTGCCCGGACGCGTGGTCTTGCCGAGCGTGCCGATCTTCTGGCCCTGATTGACGCTGGCGCCGTTGGCGATGGCGATGCTGTCCAGGTGCGCGTACCAGGTGGTCCAGCCGCCGCCGTGATCGATCACCACCAGCTTGCCGTAACCGGTGCCCGGATGCGGGTTGTAGGTCGTCGCCTTGCCGCCGGCCGAAGCGACCACGGGCGAACCCAGATCGCCGTCGCTGAGCGGGCGCGGTTTGTGGTTGAGGTCGACGGCGTAGCGCAGGCCGTGGCCGGGGTAGGTGTCGCCGTACCAGGTCTGGTTGCAGGCGAACGGCATCTGGAAATTCGGTTTGGCCGCGCTGGCGTTGCCGGCGAGCAGGCCGAGGGCCGCGGCGGCGAAACCGGCGAGCAGGCTGCGCGGGGTCGGTGCGCGGCGCGCGCTGATAGGACGATGCATGTCGGTAACCTCTTGAGCGATGGATGGGGTGACTCGGAGAGGCCCCGGGTACGTGGGTGCCGAGGCGGTGGGTAGGTTTACGTCGTTGCTTGCGTGTTGCATGTCGTCGCGGCGTGCGGATCGACGCGCTCTTCGTTGCGCGTCTTGTCGATGCCGCGGCCGCGCGCGCGGATCAGCAGTCGGGCGCGACCCGGCCGTCGGAACCGGTCTTGGTGTACGCGTCGGGGATGTAGCGGTTGCTGCCGCTGGCGCCGATGTTGTTCCACAGCGCGCTGGTGCCGTAGGTGCCGCTGATCGATTCGCCGGTCTTCTGGCAGCGGATGTTGACGTTGCTGCCGTTGGCGACGGTGTCGACGACGCTGTAGTTGGTGCCCGCGCCGGAACGCACGTTCAAGGCCGCGCCGCTGGTGCCGACGACGCCGGTGGCGCCGCCGCTGCTGCTGCCGCAGCTGTTCTTGCTCTTGTAGTTCTTCTTTTCGAAGTAGCGCAGCGCGACGCCGTTCCACTTGGCCTTCTGCACGCTGCCGTTGTAGACCTGTTCGTAATGCAGGTGCGGCGCGAGCTCGTACTTGGCGCTGGTGTTGCCGACCAGGCCGATCTTCTGGCCTTGCTTGACCTTGGCGCCGACCGACACCGCGCGCGATTGCAGGTGCGCGTGCAGGGTCTTCCAGCCGCCGCCGTGATCGATCACCACGTAGTTGCCGTAACCGGTGGTGGTGGAATAGGTCGACACGGTGACCTCGCCCGCGGCCGAGGCGACCACGGTCGAGCCCGCGGTGGAACCGCCGCCGGCCGGACGGTTCATGTCGACCGAATTGGCCGGGCTGTGCCCGTTCCAGGTGTTGGCGACCCAGGTGTCGCCGCAGGCGAACGGCATCTGGAAATTCGGCGCGGCCTGGGCGCCGGTCGCGGCCAGGCCGAGAACGGCGAACGACGCCAGCGCGAGCGCGCGGCGCGATGGATGAGTCATGGTGATTCCTCGCTAGATGGATGTAGGCGATCGCTGCGCGCGCGGCCGGCCGGGTAGGGCGGACGTGTCGCCTGCGATCGCCTTGCGACGCTAGCGGTATTAGTCACCGGTTTGTTATGGGAATTTTTTATTCCTAGACCGGCGCCAAGCGGCCACCGTGAGCGCAGTCGCGGTTGCGGATCGGCGGGTTTGACAGGTTGGCGACAGCAAGGCTAGGCGGCCGTCGCGAGGCGGGCGCCGGCCGCAAGGACCGGCGCCGCGCGGGTCGATCAGTTGGCGCGGGCCAGATCGTCGATCATGGCCTTGAGGAAGCGCGCGGCTTCGCCGCCGGTGCAGGCGCGGTGGTCGAAGGTCAGCGACAGAGGAATGACCTTGTGCGATTCGAAGCCGCCCATCACCGGGGTCATTTGGTGACGGCCCTTGCCGGCGGCGACGATCGCGACCGTCGGCGGCACCACCACCGGGGTGGCGTAGCGGCCGGCGAACATGCCGAAGTTCGACAGCGAGATGGTGTAGCCGGTCAGCTCCGAGGCCGGGATGCTGCGGTCTTCGACCTGCACGCGCAGGCGGTTGATCGCTTCGCGCACGCCGCGGGTGTCGAGCACGTCGGCATTGCGCAGCGCCGGCACGAACAGGCCGTCGTCGGTGTCGACCGCGATGCCGATGTCGACGTGCGGATGCAGGGTGCGGGTGAGCTTGTCGCCGTCGAACCAGGCGTTGAGCGCCGGCACCGCCTTGCACGCGGCGACGATGGCGCGGACCAGGCGGCCGGTGATGTCGTTGCCCGGCGCCCAGGCGTGGATGTCGGCGTCGTCGGCCAGGGTGGTCGGCACGACCTTGCTGTGCGCGTCGGCCATCACCCGCGCCATGTTGCGGCGCACGCCCTTGAGCTGCTCAGGTTGACCGGTCGCGGCCACGCCCGGCGGCTGGGTGCGCATCGGCCGGCCGGCCTGCGACAGGGTGCTGCGCGATGCGGCCGGCGCTTCGGCGACGGGTGCACGCGCGACGGCAGGCGCCGCGACCGCGGCGGGCGGCGCCGAACCGACCTTGGCCGAACCGTCGGCGGCGGCGCGCTTGACGTCGTCGTTGGTGACCACGCCATCGTTGCCGGTAGCGCGCACGCGGCTCAGGTCGACGCCGAGCTTGCGCGCGAGCGCGCGCACCGCCGGCATCGCCTTGACCCCGCCGACCGCGACCGCCTGTTCGCTGCGCACCGCGTCGGAGGACTGCATCGCCCCGACCACGGTGCCGCTGTCGGCGCGTTCGGCCGCTTCGGCGGGCTTGGCGTCGGCCGGCTTGGCCGGCGCGGCTTCGGCGGCGGGCGCCGGTGCCGCGGGCGCGGCGTGGCCGTGGTTGTGGCCGGTGTCCTGGCCGTCGGCGCGCTGCGGCTGGCTGAGGTCAAGTTCGAACTCGGCCAGCATGGTGCCGGTGACGACGATATCGCCGGCGGCGCCGGCCAGCTTGAGCACCTTGCCCGACACGGGCGAGGGCACTTCGACCACGGCCTTGGCGGTCTCCATCGACACCAGGGTGTCGTCGAGGCGGATGGTGTCGCCGACCTTGACCGCCCATTCGACGATGGTCGCGTCCGGCAGGCCTTCGCCGAGGTCGGGAAGCAGGAAGGTCTTGGTATCGCTCATAAACGGGTTCGTCTCTGAAATAGGGAATTGGGACGCGGCGTCACGACGCATCGTCCTGGATGACTTGCAGATGGCGCGCGGGCACCCAGCCCTGAGCGCCGTCCTCGCGTTGCGCCCACCACCAGCCGCCGAGTTCGTCGTGCAGCCGCAGCGACTGGCCGACCGACACGTCGAGTTCGCGCGCGTCGTAGCTGGCCAGCGTTTCGGCGCGCTCGGCGTCGAGCGGGCGCAGCAGATCGCACGGCGCCCAGCCGGCGCGTTCGTCGGCCAGGCGGGTCCACACGTAAGCGGGCCACTCGTGGTCGCGTTCGCCCAAGTGCACGATCTCACCCGCGTCGAAGCGGATGGGGTCGTGGTACCTGGTGCGGTAATCGGCGACCACGAGCGCGCGCATCTCAGCCATGGCCGAGCGCGCGTTTGGCCGCCGCGACGATCTTGTCGACGCTGGGCAGGTACTTCATTTCCAGGCGGAACAGCGGGATGTGGGTGTCGTAGCCGGTGACCCGTTCGACCGGCGCGAGCAGGTCGTACATCGACTCCTCGGCCAGGCGCGCGGCGATCTCGGCGCCGAAGCCGGCGGTGCGCGGGGCTTCGTGCACGATCACGCAGCGGCCGGTCTTGGCGACCGATTCGGCGATGGTGGCGAAGTCCAGCGGCTTGAGCGTGGCGACGTCGATCACTTCGCAGCTGATCCCTTCGCCGGCCAGTTTCTCGGCCGCTTCCAGGGTTTCCTTGACCTGCGCGCCCCAGCTGACCAGGGTGATGTCGGTGCCATCACGCAGCACATAACAAACGTCCAGCGGCAGCGCTTCGCCGTCGTCGGCGACCACTTCCTTGTACTGGCGGTAGATGCGCTTGGGTTCGTAGAAGATCACCGGATCGGGATCGCGGATCGCGGCCAACAACAAGCCGTAAGCGCGCGCGGGCGAGGACGGCAGCACCACGCGCAGGCCCGGCACGTTGGTGAACAACGACTCGTTGGCTTCGCTGTGATGTTCCGGCGCGCGGATACCGCCGCCCCACGGCACCCGCAGCACCATCGGGCAGGTCAGGCGGCCGCGGGTGCGGTGCCGGAAACGCGCGGCGTGGCAGATGATGTGATCGAGCATCGGATAGACGAAGCCGTCGAACTGCGCTTCGGCCACCGGCTTCATGCCCTGCGCGGCCAGGCCGACGGTGAGGCCGGCGATGGTGGTTTCGTCCAGCGGCGTGTCGAGCACGCGCTCGCTGCCGAAGATCTGCTGCAGGCCGGCGGTGGCGCGGAACACGCCGCCGTTGACGCCGACGTCCTCGCCGAGCACCAGCACGGTGCTGTCGTGGCGCATCTCGTAAGCGAGCGCTTGAGTGATCGCTTCGATCAGGGTGATCGCGGCGGGCGTGGCGACCGGCTGACTCGTATCCACGTTGGCTTTCGTCGCGACGTTCATCGACGACCCTCCAGAGCAAGTACTTCGGCGCGCTGCGCTTGCAGATCCGCGGGCATGTCGCCGTACAGATAATCGAACATGGCTTCCACCGGCTGCACCGGCGTTTCCAGGTAGGCGTTGATCTCGATGTCGACCTTCTTGCCGCATTCTTCGGCCCAGGCTTTTTCGAGTTCTTCGTTCCACACGCCCTGATCGGTGAGATAGGTGCGCAGGCGCGGCATCGGATCGCGCGTCCACGCGTCCTTGACCTCGGCATCGTCGCGGTAGCGGCGCGCGTCGTCGGCGGTGGTGTGGTCGTGCAGACGGTAGGTCAGGAATTCGATCACGCTGCCGCCGCCGCCGCTGCGCGCCAGTTCGGCGGCGCGGCGCATGCCTTCGAGCACGGCGATCAGGTCGTTGCCGTCGACCTGCAGGCAATGCAGACCGCCGGCCAGGCCCTTCTGCGCGAGCGTCTTGGCGCCGGTCTGCGCCTTGCGCGGCACCGAGATCGCCCAGCCGTTGTTGATCACGCACAGGATCAGCGGCAGTTCGTACGCGCCGGCGGAATTGAGCGCGGCGTAGAAGTCGGTCTTGGACGAACCGCCGTCGCCGCAGCAGGCGACCGCGAGGTTTTGTTCCTTGCGCAGCTTGAACGCCAGCGCGGCGCCGGCCGCGTGCAGGCACTGCGTGGAGATCGGCACCGACCAGGCGAAGTCCTTGCGCGGACCGGCGAAGTCGTTGCCGCGTTCGTCGCCGCCCCAGTACATCAGCACTTCGCGCGGTTGCACGCCGCGCATGAACTGGGCGCCGTATTCGCGATAGCTCGGCGCGAACACGTCGTCGGGCTGCATCGATGCGCCGATGCCGACATGGGTGGCTTCGTGGCCCAGGCAGGCGGCATAGGTGCCGAGCTTGCCGGTGCGTTGCAGGGCGATGGCCTTGGTATCGAAGGTGCGCACGAACAGCATCTGCTTGAACAGCGGCAGCAGCGTGTTGGCGTCCTTGAACGCGGCCGGGATCTCGGCGACGGGTTTACCGTCGGCACCGAGGTATTGCAGGTATTCGATTTCGAACGTCGCGGCGACGGTCATCGGGGAGGGTCCTCACGGGTGGGGATGAGGTCCGAATCGTTCCGGTCCCGGATCCAGTGCCGGGCGCGCTGGTCAGCTTCAGACGGCTGGGTCCGGTCGCTCCGTTCCAGTGCGGAGTCAGCCGGGCCGGGCTAAAGCCGCAGCGCCCGCGGCCTTCGATCCGGGCCTGGGGCGCTGCGTCATGGCGCGGATGATACCCAAACGCGTGTTAAGCGCCGTTGCGCGCTGCGGCATGCATTGCGCGCGGAAAACCGCTAGGCGTCGGGCGGCTTGCGGCGAAATCACCGATTTCGTGAACTCGCCCGGAATTCAAACGCGGCGCGCGGGCGATGACGGATCGGAATTTCGTTATGGCGTCGCGACTTGCGTGAGCGACGCGAATTTGCGCGCCAGCCAGGTTTGCGCTAGTCGCGCGCCGTGTCCGCGCGGCTTGCGCGTGTCGCGACGCATCGTGAATCGTCTTGCTGAATGTGACTTGGTTTCGATCCTGCGCGGAACCGAACAGCACGGCGCGGTATGGATATCGATGACAGTTCGTACGCGGCGACGCTTGCGCAGCGGCCTGTTGCGGCAAAGCGGTCAAGCATCGCGGTGGGGCGACGGATCGGACGAACGAAGTGTGCGCGTCGGATGAGGTGCGAGCTTGGCGCGCGACACGATCGGCAACGCGATCAGATCGGAGGCTTGCAAGGTTGGTTCAGGCGCGCGGCGATCGCGACGGCGCATCGCGGCGACACGGCATTCGCTCGACGCGTTCGTCGAGGCAAAAAAAGACCCCGGCGCAAGGCCGGGGTCCAGGTACCGCATGCAGCGATGGATCAGTCGATCGCGATCAGGGCACGAAGCTCGGACGCAGCGACACGTTGGCGAAGGCCGTCGAACCGCCGAGCACGGTGATGAACCAGCTGCCGGCTTGCGGCGCGCCGATCAGGATCACTTCGTTGTTGCCGGTGCGGATCGAACGCTGGTCGTAGTCGCTCGCGGTCGGCGCGCTGCCGCGCTTGGCGTACAGGGCGATGTCGCCGCTGCCGCCGACGGTGACGATGCGCAGGTTGCGCGCACCGGCCGGCACGTCGATGCGGTACACGCGCGCTTCGTTGGCCGCGCCGGACACCAGCACGCTCTGGCCGTTGCTGATCGGCGTGGCCGGCGGACCGGCGGCGACGATGGCGACCGAGGCTTCGGCGCTGTCGTTGGCGGCGACCGGGTCCTGCGAGGTGGTGCTGCCGGCGACCGCGAGCTTGACCGTCTTGCCGGCCAGATCGGCGGTGGCGGTGGCCGACAGCGAGAAGGTGTCCTGAGTGTTCACCGCCAGCTGCGCCTTGCTGCAGGCGACCGAGGTCTTGCCGTTGGCGATCTGCGGTGCATCGCAGGTCCAACCCTGGGCGAACGGGGTCACGGTCAGCGACGGCACTTCGGCGTCGAGGGCGAGACCCAGGCCGACCGCGGTGGCGAGGCCGGGGCCCTGATTGCGCACGTTGACCGCGTAACCGTAAGGCTGGCCCACCGGCACCGGATCGGGCAACGCGCCGGCGCTGACCGCGATGTCGGCGACTTCGCGCGGGAACAGATAGGTCACCACCGGATCATGGTCGGACAGGCGCGAGGGCGAGTCGGCCAGGTTGCGGTTGACCTCCGGGAAGTCGGCGTTGATGCGCGCGTGCGCCGGCACGATGCGGCTGGTGCTGACGACCATCTCTTCGTTGACCAGCACATGGTCCAGGCTCTGCGCCATGCCGTCGAACACGAACGAATAGCGCTCGCTCGGCTCGGTGATGCTGGCCAGGTTGATCAGGTCGGGATTGACCAGATCGGCGCCGTCGCCGGGCACCACGGTGGTGTTGTCCGCGCTCGGCGTGCCGGTGACCACGTTCATCGCATCGACGTAACCGTCGTTGAATTCGAACGCGTTGAAGTCGCCGAGCACGATCAGGCGGGTGGACGGGTTGTCGGTCTGACGCTGGTTGAGGTAGGTCGCCAGGAACTCGGCCTGACGCTGACGCTTGGCGCGGATGCGCTGGCCGTCGGCATCGTCGGTTTCCGCGCCGTTGAGCGAACGCTGATGCACGACCACCACGCTGAGCGGGAAGTCGCGGCCGTCGGCGTAATGCACGATCGCATCGAGCGCGAGCGGCGGACGATCGTTGAGCAGGCTGCTGCCGCCCGCCGGTTCAGTCCACAGCGTGTCCTTGCCGATCTGGGTGACCGACACGACCTGCACGCGCGGCTTGCCCGGCAGTACTTCGCCGGTCTTGACCAGGTAACCCACGTCGATGCCGCCGACGTCGTTGCCTTCCATCAGGTACGCGACGTAGTTCGGGTTCGGCTGGCCGGCGGCCACCGCATCGCTGTTGATGCGCGCGGCGAGGTCCTGCAGCACGGTCAGGTTTTCCACTTCGACCGTGCCGAGGATGTCGGGGGTCTTGAGGAAATCGCGGATGCCCAGCGAGGCCTTCTTCTTGCGCAGTTCGTACGCGGCCGCGGTCAGGATCGGTTCGCCGATCGCCGGGTCGTTAACGGTGTCGAAGAAGCGCTCGAGGTTGTAGCCGGCGACCGAAACCGCATTCGGGTCGACCGTGTCCACCGCCGCGTGCGGCGCCGGACCCGGGGTGACGTTGACCGTCGCGCCCGGATCGATCAGCAGGGTGTAGCGGCGGAAGCCGTAATCCAGCGGGCCGGTCATGCCGGTGATCACCGCGCCGTTGGCCACTTCCAGCTTCGGCGCGCCGAGCGCGTCGCTGTCGACGGTCATCAGCTCGGCGTTGCCGTCCCAGCGCGGGATCGGCGGCGAGGTGCCGCCGCCCGGGATCGGCGTGCCCGGCTGGATGCCCGGCTCGCGGAACGGACGCGGCACGCTGCCGATCACGCCGTGGAAGATGCCGTTGCTGGTGCCGGTCGCGTTGGGCTCGTTGGTGCTGCCCTTGGTCGGCGCGGTCACGGTGAAGCTGTCGATCGCCACGCGCATGGACTCGAAGCGTTCCAGCGCGTCCAGCGGCGAGGTCGGCAGCACCTGCGGCAGCACCACCGGCACCGGCAGGGTGTCGGTGCCGGTCTGGGTGTAGGTGGCGAAGCTGATCTCGGTCAGCGGCAGCTGGCCCAGGTCGGCGGTCGGGATGAACTCGACCACGGTGCCGCTCACGCGCACGCGGTTGCCCACCGTGGCCGCCGCGGTCGGCGCGGTGCTGGTGAACACGTAGATGCCTTCGGAGGTCGCCGGATCCGCGTCGGCCTCGGCGTCGCTGGCCTGGACGAAGAAGCCGTTGCTCTTGCGGCCGGTGACCACGCCCTGGAAGGTCACGGTCTGGCCGGTCAGCGGCGAGGTCGCGCCATTGCCCTGGATGTCGTGGATCGGCACCAGGGTCACGTCATCGTTGGCGATGGTCGCGGTGGCCTGGGCGAACGCCGGCGGGGCCGGCAGGCCGCCGCTGGTGACCTGGACCCGCAACTGGAAGGTCTCGTTGGGTTCCTGGACGGCGTCGCCGTTGACGGTGACCGTCACCGTGCCCGAGCTCTGGCCCTCGGCGATGGTGCCGGTGGCGCCGGTCAGGGCGACGTAGTCGCTGCCCGCGGTGGCGGTGCCGTCGACGGTCGAGGCCGACCAGGCCACGCCGCCCACGCCGGCCGGCTGGCTCAGGCTCAGGTTGAAGACGAACGAGACGGTGCCGCTGTTGCCTTCGTCGAGCGAGACGTCGGCGACCGACAGCACCGGCTGGTTGCCGCCGGCGCAGGCGAAGGCCGGCGCGGCGCTGTTGCGCGGGGTCGGTTCGACGATGTCGAAGTCGGCGCTGTTGTTGTCGGTGTCGGTGCAGCCGTTGTTCTTGCGCACCGCGCCGGTGGCGTTGGCGGTGTTCGCGGTCGGCGTGCCTTCCGAGCAGGTCGCCGCGCCGCCGAAACCGACGGTGTCGATGCGGCCGGCCGGGCAGGCGCCGCTGAGCGCGGTGGCGTTGTTGACCAGCGCCACCTTGCCGGAGGTGCCGGACATCGCGATCGTGCCGACCACGTCGGGCGTGGGCAGCACGTCGGTGCCGCCGGTGCCGTCGGCCTGCTTGACCAGGTAGTAGCCGCCGGGCGCGATCGAGCCGGTCAGCGTGGTGCGCTGCCAGGCGCCGGTGCCGGCGGACGAGTTGTACTGCACGCTCCAGCCGCTCAGATCGACGGCGCTGGCGCCGTTGTTGTGCAGCTCGATGAAATCGCTCTTGTAGCGGGCGCCGTTGTTGCCGCCGCCGCCGTAGACCTGACTGATCACGACCTGCGCCTGCGCCGAACCGGCCGCCGCTAAGGTCAATACCGCCGCCGCCAAAAGGCGGCTCGTGCGCTTGTCCATGTGGTTCCCCATGTGAGCGTCTGCCCGACCTCCCCGGTCGCAGACGGCTGGATTGTGCATCAATACTCACTTTTTGGCGTTGCAGGAGCATGACGCCGGTCACGCTGGGCCTGCCCGCAACCGCCCGGGCACAGGCAGTCAGGCGGCCCGCGCGAGCGCCGGCCCGCGCATGCTGCGACGCAGCAAGAACCCCCGGCTCGCGCCGGGGGCGAAACATCCGGGCCTTGCGTCGGGCCGCGGCGCCGGTGGACGCCGCGGCCGGTGGTCACGGCTGCGGCGCGGGGGCGGGCAGGATTTCGATCGAGGTCTGGGCGGCGTTGTCGGACGGATCGGCATCGAGCGCCGAGGACACCACCGACGTGGACAGCGTGATCGAGCGGCCGGCACGCTCGGGCGTGGCCGAGAAGCTCAGACTCACCGCGTTGCTCGACGGCCCTTGCGGCGAGACGTTCAGGCCGGTGCAGGCCACGCTGGTGCGGCCGTCGGCGGTCACCGGCGGCTCGCAGGTCCAGTTGGACGAATGCACGTTGACCCACAGCGGCTCGACCGGCTCCGACAGGGCCAGGCCCAGGCCGACCTGCCGGGCGACCTGCGGACCGAGGTTTTGCACCTGCGCGGTGAAGGTCGGCTGCATCGACTCGCCGACCCGATGGCTCGGCGCGGAGCGTTGCGCCCACACCCGCAACGACGCCTTTTCGCGCGGCACCAGCCGCACATGCACCGGGTCGGTGTCGCCGCCGCGTATCGCGCTGGCCTCGTCGTCGCGCCATTGCGCCGGGAAGTCGGCGTTGATGCGCACGCGTTCGAGCGCGATCGACTCGGTCTGCATCAGCAGGTTTTCATCGGCCAGCACGTGCTGCAGTTCCTGCCGGCTGCCCTGGTCGATCGACGAGTAGCGCTGGGCCTGGGCCTGAGTCGCGGTGAGATCGATCAAGTCCGGTTCGACCTGGTCGGCGCCGTCGTGCGCGACCATCGTCAGCAACGGATCGCTGGGTTGGCCGATCATCATGCCGACCGGATCGACCAGGCCGTCGTTGAACGCATGCGCCTGGAAATCGCCGAGGAACAACAGCGGCAACGCATCGGCGGCGTGTTGCTGCTGCTGCGCCCATTGCGCCAGGAACTGGGCCTGATCGCGGCGACGTTCGCGCAGACGCTCGGCCCGCACGCTGTCGGCGTCGATGCCGTCGAGCGACTGCAACCGCACCAGCACGATGCGCGCGCGCCATGCGCTGCCGTCGGCGTAGTTGCTGCGCGTGTCGATGACCAGCGGCGGTTGATCGAACAACGCGATCATGCCGCCGCCCGGCGCCTGCGCGAAGGCGTCGGAACCGAGCTGCTTGATCTTGTCCACGATCACCCGCGCGCCGACGTTGACGATCGCGTCGCTGCGCACCAGGAAGCCGAGGTTGGTCGCGTTCGGATCGTTGCCGGGCGGGGCGATGGCGCGGTACTGCGCGGCGGGCTGGCCGTCGCTCATGGCATCGCTGTCGATGCGGTTGGCCAGACGCTGCAGCAACAGCTCGTTCTCGACCCCGCCGATCGCGACGATGTCGGGCATGCGCAGGTTTTCGCGGATGCCGCGCGAGATCTTGCCAAGCCGCCGTTCCAGCGCGAACGGCATCGGCGCGGGCTGGCCCGAACCGGGCGGGCTGCTGAAATCGAACAGATCGCGCAGGTCGTAATGCGCGAGCGTGGTCGCGCGCTGGTCCGGCGCGCCCGCGGCGACCACCGACGGCGTCGGCGGCGATGGCGGCGGCAGCCAGGTCGGCGCATCGGCGTCCAGCACGATGCTGTAGCGGCCGCTGCGATGATCGAGCGGTCCGATCAGGCCGCCGATCGGCGCGCCGGTGGACAGGTCGATCGGCGCATGGCCGGCGGCGGCGCTGTCGACGCCGAGCACTTCGGGATTGCCGTCCCAACGCGGCAGCCAGCCCTGGAACTGGCCCTGCCAATACACCGGATAACGAGTGCCCGGTTCGCGCTCGGGCGCGACGAAGGGCGCGGCCGGATTCTGGCCGCCGTCGACGACGTAAAAGCGCCCGTCGCTGACGCTGTGGCCCGTGCCGATGTCGGTGATCGCGCCGGTCGGTCCGACCACGCGCGTTTGCGGCAACATCACCCGCATGCCTTCGTATTGCTCGTAACCGCGCGCGCCGATGTGGTAGTCCGGCAACAACGGGCTCACCGGCGGCGGCAACATGACCGGCATCGTGCTCAGTTGGGTGACCGAGGGCGAACCGCCGATCGCGGTCATCGATTCGCGCTGCGGATGGTCACCCGGGCTCATCAACTCCATCACCGTGCCGCTCGCGCGCACGCGCTGCGCGCGCCACTGCGGCGACGGCGCCGACGCGGTCTGCACGAACACGCCTTCGGAGGTGTCCGCATCGGCGTCGGCCTGGCCGGCGTCGGCCTGCAGGAAGAACCCGTCCTTGACCACCGAGGTGACGATGCCTTCGACGATCACCCATTGATCGCGCAACGGCGACACCGCGTCGCGGCCCTGCACCTCGTGGATCGGCGTGACGCGCAGGTCGTCGTTGATCAGCGTGGCTTGGGTGTCGAGGTAATCGCCGTTGGCGGCGACCGCGCCGGACGCGACCTTGATCCGCAGGTTGACGGTTTCATCGGCTTCGTAATGCAGATCGCCGAGCACGGGCAGCACGAAGCGGGCGCTGCTCTGTCCGGCGGGAATGACGCCGCTGGGGTCGATCGCGTTGTAGTCCTCGCCCGGCACGGCGCTGCCGCCGGGCAGGATGAGCGCGCTCCACGCGACGCCGCCGGCGCCGGCCGGACGATCCAGCCGCAACTCGAACTCGAACGGCGTGATGGCTTCGTCGCCTTCCTCGCGCGCGACCGGCGACACCGTCAGCGTCGGCGGCGGAGCGCGGTCGTTGTCGCGAATGCTCGCGACGAGGTCGAGGTAATCGCCGTTGGCGGTGATCGCGCCGTTGGCGATCTTGATCTGCAGGTTCACCGTTTCGTCGCTTTCGGCCACGGTGTCGCCCTTGATCGGCAACACGACGCTGGCTTCGGTCTGTCCCGGCGCGATGGTTCCCGACTTGTTGATCGCGAGGTAATCGCCGGCCGGCGAGGCGCTGCCGCCGGCGGTGGTGAACACGCTCCATGCCACGCCGTCGGCGCCGGCCGGACGATCCAGCCGCAGCGTGATCAGCGCATCGGCGTAGCCCGAATCGCCTTCGACGATCTCGCCCACGCTCGCGGTCAGCACCGGCGGCGCCCAGCTCGAACACACCAGCCTGGGCGCGGTGCCGCCGCGCGGCTTGGCGGTGGCGACGATGAAATCGGCGGCGTTGACCTGGCTGTCGGTGCAGCCGCCGTTCTTGCGCAATTGCGCGCCGGCATTGGACGCGGACAAGACCGGCGCGGCGCCTTCGGCGCAATTGGCCGCGCCGTAACCGACGAAATCGATCAGGCCGGTGGGGCAGGCCGCGCTCAAGGTGATGTTGTTCGCGACCAGCGCGACCTTGCCCTGGCCCGGCGTCATCGCGATGCCGCCGCTGGCGTTGACCGGCGGCAGGCTCAGGTTGCCGGCGCCGCTGGCTTGCCGGATCAGGTAATAGCCGCCGGCGGCGATGCTGCCGCTGAGCGGCGTGCGCAGCCAGTTGCCGCTGTTCTGCGCGTATTGCACGCTCCAGCCGTTGAGGCTGACGGCGGCGTCGCCGTTGTTGTGCAACTCGATGAAGTCCGCGTTGTATCCGGTCGTGGCGGTCCCCGCGCCGCCATAGACCTGGGAAATGACCACCTGGGCCTGAGCATCGCCGGCCGAGGCCAACGCCAAAGCGATCCCCGCCGCGAGCGCGCGGCTTGTAAGTTTGTGCATGAATTCCCCTTGGAAAGTGCGCCTGCGGACTGGAGCCGACAGCGTTGCGCTGTACTGTGCAGGCGCGTTTATTTTACGTTCGCGGTGTCGCACCGATCGCGACGGCGTGCCCGCGGCGCATGCCGAGCGCATGCTTTGCGACCCCGCGCCCGGCCCGATGCGCTACGCTTTGCGCCCCTGCCGCGAGCCCCGCCGATGTCCGTCGAGAAGAACCAGCGCGAACTGGAAAGCGGTATCCATACCGACCTGCACGGACGCATCACCTACAGCGGCTATCTGCAGCTGGACAAACTGCTGTCGGCCCAGCGCGGTCTGGCCGATCCCGTGCACCACGACGAGATGCTCTTCATCATCCAGCATCAGGTCTCGGAGCTGTGGATGAAACTGATCGTCCACGAGCTGAGCGCCGCGCTGATCCACCTGCGTCGCGATCAGGTCTGGCAAAGCCAGAAAGTGATCGCGCGCTGCAAGCAGGTGCTGCGCCAGCTGACCGAGCAATGGTCGGTGCTGGAAACGCTGACGCCGTCGGAATACATGGGGTTCCGCGAAACCCTGGGGCCGTCCTCGGGCTTCCAGTCGCTGCAGTACCGCACCATCGAATTCATGCTCGGCAACAAGAACGAGGCGATGCTGCGGGTGTTCGCGCACGACCCCGACGGACAAGTCGAACTCGAGCGCGCGCTGGCGGCGCCGAGCCTGTACGACGAATTCCTGATGTACCTGTCGCGCTTCGGCCACGACATCCCGGCCAGCCATCTGCAGCGCGACTGGCGCCGCCCGCACGTCAGCGACCCGGCGCTGCAGCCGGTGTTCGAGCGCATCTACGAGAACACCGACGTCTACTGGCGCGAGTACGCGCTGTGCGAGGACCTGGTCGACCTGGAGACTCAGTTCCAGCTGTGGCGCTTCCGCCACATGCGCACGGTGATGCGGATCATCGGCTTCAAGCGCGGCACCGGCGGTTCCAGCGGCGTTGGCTTTCTCAAGCAGGCGCTGGAGCTGACGTTCTTTCCGGAGCTGTTCGAGGTGCGCACCAGCATCGGGGTGGCCGGAGGCTACGGCGCGGCCGAGCCCGCGCAGGGCTGCCCGGTCGGTGGCGGTAGCGGTGGCGGTAGCGGCGGCGGGTCTGGCCCGGCCTGAGGTTTGCAGATTTAGCTCCTTCCCCCGCTTGCGGGGGAAGGCTGGGATGGGGGCACGCCGTCCAGCGAGCCCTCACCCGCCGCGCCAGGCGCGGCGACCTCTCCCGCAGGCGGGAGAGGTGCTTTCGACCGCCGAGCGTCAGCGGCGCCCGCGGCTCGCATGAGATCGCGATCACCGCGCCCCCGCATGGCCTCCCTGTAGGAGCGGCGCAAGTCGCGACCGCGAATCCACACCCACCGCGCCGGTATCGAAGAGCGAGCCGCTCGCCCCGCAGAGGTGACAGTTGTCACCCGATCGCCGCACGTACGCGTCCCAAACCCCGAACTTCGCCCATCGGCCGATGCAAAATCCACCCCCATTCAGGCACTTGCAGGCGCAAATGTTGCGCCGCAGCACATCACGACAGGCTTCACAAAGGTTTGACGTGACCGGCCCGCACCGGTAAATCTCCCCGACCCGTGCCGTCGGCGTGGGATTTTCATTCAGTTTCGACACGACAGGGGACACCGCATGAGCGGAGCCGCACCAGCCACCCAGGGCACCGCGCCCATCCCGGATTTCTCGCAGCGACTCGGGCATCCCAAGCCCTTGTGGATGCTGTTCATGACCGAGTTCTGGGAGCGCTTCGCCTTCTACGGCATCCGCTGGGCACTGGTGCTGTACATCGTGCATCAGTTCCACGGCGGCGACGCCTCCGGCGAAGCCTCGGCCAACCGCGTCTACGGCGCCTACCTGGCCCTGGTCTACGCCGCGGCGATCTTCGGCGGCTATGTCGCCGACCGCATCCTCGGCTATCAACGCTCGATCCTGCTCGGCGCGGTGATCATGGCGACCGGCTTGTTCATGATCGCCTTGCCCAACGAGCAGATCTTCAAGCTCGGCCTGGCCACGATCATCTGCGGCAACGGCCTGTTCAAGCCGAACATCTCGACCATGGTCGGCAAGCTCTACAGCACCGGCGACGAACGCCGCGACTCGGGCTTCACCATCTTCTACATGGGCATCAACCTCGGCGCGATGGTCGCGCCGCTGCTGACCCAGTGGCTGGCGAAGAAGATCTTCGGCAGCGAGACCCTGCCGGACTACAAGATGGTGTTCCTGTCCGCCGGCGTGGGCATGCTGATCAGCCTGGTGTGGTTCTGGTTCGGCCGCCAGCAGTTGCAGGGCATCGGCCGTCCGCCGGAGGGCAAGGCCGAAAAGGCCAAGGTGCTGTACGTGTTCCTCGGCGCGCTGGTCGCGATTCCGATCGTGTACTTCCTGCTCGCCATGGGCGCCAACGCGCTGCAGGGCGTGCTGACCGCGATGTTCCTGGGCCTGTGCGGCCTGCTGCTGGTCGAGGGCTTCCGCGAAGGTTCGGTGCAGCGCGACAAGGTGATCGCGATGTTGATCATCTTCACTTTCAACATCCTGTTCTGGATGTTCTTCGAGCAGGCGGGCAGCTCGTTCACCTTCCTCGCCGACAAGATCGTCAACCGCGACATCTTCGGCGCCTCGATGGCCGACTTCGTGTTCAGCATCAGCGGCGAGCGGGTGTTCCCGACCGCGTGGTTCCAGTCGGTCAACTCGGTCGCGATCATCACCCTGGCGCCGCTGATCGCCTGGATCTGGGTGGCGATGGGCCGCGCCAATCCGTCGATCCCGCGCAAGTTCGGCCTGGGCCTGATCTTCAACGGCCTGGCGTTCCTGCTGCTGATGTTCGCGCTGACCAAGCTGGTCGGCGAGGCCGGCAAGATCCCGTTCTGGACCTTGTTCGCGGTGTACTGGATCCAGTCGATCGGCGAGCTGTGCCTGTCGCCGATCGGTCTGTCGATGGTGACCAAGCTGGCGCCGGTGCGTCTGGTCGGTTTCGGCATGGGCGGCTGGTTCCTGTCGACCGGCATCGGCAACAACCTGTCGGGCATTTTCGCCGGCGTGGTCAGTGGCGAGGGCGGCATGACCACGGCCTCGGCGCTGAGCGGTTACACCTTCGGGTTCTGGGCGTTGGTGGGCGCGGGTGGCCTGCTGTTCCTGGTCGCGCCGCTGGTGCAGAAGTTGATGCACGGGGTGAAGTAATCGGGTTGTGCTGATCGCTTGATCGCTCTATCGAAAACGGCAGCTCAGGCTGCCGTTTTCGTTTCTGGAGATCGGGGAGTGGGGCCATGGGTGGTGTCAGCGTTTTTCATCTGATCGTGCTGTTGGGTGTGTTGGGTGTCGGCGTGGCGGTGGTGGGGTTGGTGGTGTTTTTGATCGTTCGGGGGCGCGGGAAATAGTTGAGCCTGCGTCGAAACTTGCATGGAACGAGCTGCGCTTTACTCGTGCTTTGCTCCGGCTTTGCTCAGTCTTTGCTCAGTCTTTGCTCGTGCTTTGAGCACGAAGCCGCGCAGTTCATCCAGCGCTGCGAAGCTTGGAACTCGCGTTAGCAAAAGCACACCCGAAGGGCGGCGCACATGGATGTGCGCCGTGCGCCACCGGGACAGGATGTCCCGTGTGGCGCATGCCCGCGTCTGGACCGATCGCGCGGGCCCTTGATTCACAAAAAAGCATTTTTCTTTGGTTACCTTTCTTTTGTTGCTTTAGACAAAAGAAAGTAACCCGCCCGCTTGCGGGCGGAAGCTGCTGATCTTGCCTCTGGCTTGAAGGCTCTGAAGCTTCAAGCTCTGAAGCTTCAAAGCTTCAAAGCTTCAAAGCTTTGGAGCTTTGGAGCTTCAAAGCTTGGGGCAACATCAAAAGCTTCCGCCGCTAAAGCGGCGGGTAACTTTCTTTTGTCCAAAGCCACAAAAGAAAGTAACCAAAGAAAAAGGCGTTCCTGTTTCGAATCAAGAGCCCGCAAGTGCGGTGCTTACGCGGGGGTAGGCCACACAGGACATCCATGTCCTGGGTGGCCTACGGCACGCATCCATGCGTGCCGCCCTTCGGGCCCGCTATTGCATCGCGAGTTACAAGCCGCGCCGGGCAAGAGCAAATGCGTTGCTAAAGCTAAGCTTCAACAGCAACAGCAACAGCAACAGCAACAGCAAGCCAAGGCAGCAAGGCAGCAAGACGGCAAGACGGCAAGACGGCAAGGCAACAGCATCGATGCTTGGTTGCCAACGTAACCTTCCGCTCAAGCGAAACCGTTTCCCCCTTTGAAAAAGGGGGGCTAGGGGGGATTTGCTCTTGCTATCAAGCCAACGAGGAACTCAGCCGCCGTCAACCAGCTGAAACCAATGCACGCGCCGCCGAAATCTTCAGCGCGAAAAACCTCAACGCGAAAACCTCAGCGCGTATCCGCCGCCATCTCCGCCTCGGCCTGCATCTCCAACTCATCCAGCCGATCCAGCAACCGGAACAGCGCCTCGCGCTCGGCCGGTTCGATATCGACCAACAACCGCTGCTCGAACGCCAACGCCATCGGCGCGACCTCGTCGTAGATCTTGTAGCCGTCCGGCGACAACTGCAGCACCGAACGACGGCGGTCGTCGTCGTGGGTCTCGCGCTCCAGGCGGCCGGCCTCGGTCAGGCGGGCGACCGCGCGGCTGACCGCGACCTTGTCCATCGCGGTGCGCTGGGCGACCTCGTTGGCCGACAGGCCCGGATAACGGCCCAGCACGGCCATGACCCGCCACTCGGTCACGCTCAGCGCGTACCGCTGCGAGTACACCCGCGCGATCGCGCCGCTGACCCGGTTCGACAGCACCGACAGGCGGTACGGCAGGAAGTGCTCGAGGTCGAGCTCGGCATGGCGGGCGCCGCCCACGGCCTTGCTGGTCGCGGCGATCGGGCCGGCGGCCGGGCTCGGCGGGACGGGTGATTCAGGATCCGGATTCGGTCGATTCATGTTGCACTGTGCCTTGCTTATGGTTTCATGTGAAACTATAACGACCCTTTCCCCGAGGCCGTCCGCAGCGGACCTGGCCGCCACCCGAGAACAATGCCATGAATGCACAGCCCAACCTCGGCATGCAGGTCACTACCTTCGAAAATCCGCTCGGCATCGACGGCTTCGAGTTCGTCGAATTCGCCGCGCCCGCCGACCAGGCCGAGCAGCTCCACGCCTATTTCCGCGGCATGGGCTTCACCGCCGTGCTGCGCCACAAGTCGCGGCCGATCACCGTGTACCGCCAGGGCGGGGTGAACTTCCTGATCAACGAGTCGCCCGACAGCTTCGCCTCGGCCTTCGCCCAGGCCCACGGCCCGTGCGCCTGCGGCTTCGCGATCCGCTTCAAGAAGCCGGCCACCGAGGTGTTCGAGGCCGTGCTCGCCAACGGCGGCGAAGCGATCGGCGAGGGCGCCGACACCCGCGCGATCGACGCGCCGGTGGTCAAGGGCATCGGCGATTGCATGCTGTATCTGGTCGACCAGTACGGCGACAAGGGCAGCGCCTACGGCGACTACGAGCCGATCCCGGGCGCCGACCAGAACCCGACCGGGTTCGGCCTGACCTTCATCGACCACCTGACCCACAACCTGTACTTCGGCAACATGCAGAAGTGGTCGGATTACTACGAGCGTCTGTTCAACTTCCGCGAGATCCGCTACTTCGACATCAAGGGCGTCAAGACCGGCCTGGTGTCCAAGGCGATGACCGCGCCGGACGGCGTGGTGCGCATTCCGCTCAACGAATCGAACGATCCGAAGTCGCAGATCAACGAATACCTCGACGCCTACAAGGGCGAGGGCATCCAGCACATCGCCTGCTTCACCGACAACATCTACGAGACCGTCGAGGCGATGCGCGCGCAGAACATCGACTTCCTGGACACGCCGGACACCTATTTCGACGTGATCGACCTGCGCGTGCCCAATCACGGCGAGGACGTGCCGCGTCTGGCCAAGAACAAGATCCTGATCGACGCCGACCCGGAAACCCATCAGCGCAAGCTGCTGCAGATCTTCACCAAGAACGCGATCGGCCCGATCTTCTTCGAGATCATCCAGCGCAAGGGCAACGAAGGCTTCGGCGAGGGCAATTTCCAGGCCCTGTTCGAAAGCATCGAGCGCGATCAGATCCAGCGCGGCGTGCTGTAATGGGCGCCCTGTAACAGGCCCAGGCCGCGAAGGAATCGCCATGCTGAAGGAGCTCGTCGATCTGCTCACGTGCCGGGAGCTCGAGCCGGAGGAGCTGGAATCTAGAGTCGCCGCCATCGAAGGCGCGGCCGACGATCCGCATCTGCACTGGGTGGAGGATCGCGCGCCCGAACGGCTGACGCAGAGTGCAATCATTTCCCATCTCAGCGATTTCATCGCGTACAGCAGCAAGATCGACGAGGTGCATGAGCAGGTCAGCGATTTTTTCGCCGACCCGCTGCCGGACTACCCCTTGCACGAAGACGGCCGCCGTTTCCAGCCGGACGAATATTTCGTCTGGCTGGATCGGCAGTTCGTCCAGCTGATCGGGCAGAAGGGTGGCTACGAGTTGCTGCTGCTCCGCCAGAATCACACTGACTACCTGCACGCAATCACGGTGCTGCGCCCGGATACGGCGCGGATACTGCAACTCGCGGCCGAGTCGGGGCTGATCATCGAACGGGCGACCGAACGCAATCGGATTGGCGTGCCGGAAGTTCCGATGGGTGAAGCGCGGCATGGACCCGGCGCGGTTCGAAATCATGAGGGTGGGGACATGCTGAAGGAACTGGTCGATCTGCTGACCTGCCGCGAGCTCGACGCGGAGGAGCTGGCGTCGTTGGCCGCCTCGATCGAAGGCGCGGCGGACGATCCGGAATTCGAATGGATGGAGGATCCCGAGCCCGACGAGCTCAGGCAGACCGCGCTGGTGTTCAAGCTGATGGAGCACTTCGCGGTCGGCGACAAGATCGACGAGGTGCATGAGCTCATCAGCGAATGGTTCAGTGAGCCGCTGCCGGATTTTCCGGACAAGCCGGACGGTTCCAAGTTGCTGGTCAGCGAGTACTTCGCCTGGCTCGATCCGCTGCTGGCCGAACGCCAGGACAACGGCGGTTACGAGGCCTTGGTGATCGACGATCGCGTCAGCGACAACTTGAACGTCATCCTGGCGTGGCGCGCCGATACGCCGCGGATCCTGGAGCTGGCGACGCAGCTGGCGCTGGTGATCGACCGGTCGCATCCGTATGTGCTCAGTCGCGCCTTGATGGGCGTCTGAGCGGCGCCGGCTCTTGAGGGCGCCGGCTCTCGAGGGTGCCGGCCCGTTCGTATCGATTCATCGCGCCACCGAATGCAAAGCCTCACTTGAACCTGCGTCACGATCCGATAGCGCGCCGCCCACGGCGCGAGATCCAACAGCCCAGCGAGCCCGTATGAGCACCGCAGCCAACGACATCGACAACGTCATCCCGATGCCCAACACCGACAGCGTCAGCCAGCGTCCGCGCGGCTACATGAGCGGTTTCGGCAACGAATTCGCCACCGAGGCGATCGCCGGCACCTTGCCGGAGGGGCAGAATTCGCCGCAGCGCGCGCCGCACGGCCTGTACGCCGAGCAGCTCAGCGGCACCGCGTTCACCGCGCCGCGCAAGGAAAACCGCCGCAGCTGGCTGTACCGGATCCGTCCGGCGGCGATGCACGGCACCTTCGCGCAATACCACCAGCCGCGCCTGCACAACGATTTCGGCGACGGCCCGGTCTCGCCCGATCAGTTGCGCTGGGACCCGCTGCCGCTGCCGGAAACCGCGGTCGATTTCGTCGACGGCCTGTACACCATGGCCGGCAACGGTTCGGCCGCCGGCCAGCACGGCTGCGGCATCCATCTGTACGCGGCCAACCGTTCGATGCAGGGGCGTTATTTCTACGACGCCGACGGCGAACTGCTGATCGTGCCGCAGCAGGGCCGGCTGTTGCTGGCGACCGAGCTGGGCGCGATCGAGGTCGAGCCGCAGGAGATGGCGGTGATTCCGCGCGGCATCCGTTTCCGCGTCGAACTGCTCGACGGCGCCTCGCGCGGTTACGTGTGCGAGAACTTCGGCGCGCTGCTGCGACTGCCGGACCTCGGCCCGATCGGTTCCAACGGCCTGGCCAATCCGCGCGATTTTCTGACCCCGCATGCGTCCTATGAAGACATCGAGGGCGAGTTCGAACTGATCGCCAAGTTCCAGGGCCATCTGTGGCGCGCCGAGATCGGCCACTCGCCGCTGGACGTGGTCGGCTGGCATGGCAACTACGCGCCGTACAAGTTCGACATGCGCCGCTTCAACACCATCGGTTCGATCAGTTTCGATCATCCCGACCCGTCGATCTTCACCGTGCTGACCTCGCCCAGCGACACGCCCGGCACGGCCAATATCGACTTCGTGATCTTCCCGCCGCGCTGGCTGGTGGCGCAGCACACGTTCCGGCCGCCGTGGTTCCACCGCAACGTCGCCAGCGAGTTCATGGGGCTGGTGCACGGCGCCTACGACGCCAAGGCCGATGGCTTCGCGCCGGGCGGTGCGTCGCTGCACAACTGCATGACCGGGCACGGTCCGGATGCGCAGACCTTCGAGAAGGCGTCGCACGCCGATCTCAGTCAGGCGCATGTGATCGTCGATACGCTGGCCTTCATGTTCGAGACGCGCGCGGTGATCCGTCCGACCGCGCAGGCGTTCGATGCGCCGCACCGGCAGCGCGACTATCAGGCGTGCTGGGCGGGGCTGCGCAAGCACTTCGATCCGAATTCGCGGGATTGAGCGACGCGGTTCGAGGCCGACGCTTCGAACCTGGATGGAGCGACAGCGACGCGCGGCTTCGGCCGCGCGTTTTCGTTGGCGGGCCGATCGCGTCGCGAGGCTGGCGTCGTGGTTGGCATTCGATAACTCCGCGCTGACCAGACACGAGCCCCGCGTTTCTCGCCGCGTTCACGCAAAACCGCTAGGCTGATTCGGCCATTCGAATCGCGCCTCGTGCGCCGGAGTTCCGCCGATGAAACTTGCGCCGATGACGATCGCGCCACGCCGCGCCACGCTGTTCGCCGCCGTGTTGCTGAGCCTGGGCCTGGCCGCCTGCCAGCGCGAGGCCGCGCCGGCCGATGCGCCGGCGCCGGCAGCGAACGCCGCGCCGGAGGCCAACCCGGCGCCGATCACCGATCAGCCGTCCGAGAGCGTTCCGCCCGCGACCGCGCCGGTGTCCAACCCGCCGCCGGCCGCCAGCGACACCCAGGCGCGCTTCGACGGCTATGGCGACATGCGTTTCGGCATGAGCGCCGAGCAGGCCAAGAAGGCCTGGGGCGGCGAGCTCAAGGGCAAGCCGCCGGCCGACGGCGGCTGCTATTACCTGCAGCCGATCTGGGTGACCAACCCGCGCGATTTCGGCTTCATGATCGAGGACGGCAAATTCGTCCGTCTCGATGTCGGCAACGACAAGGAGACCGCGCCCGGCGGCGGCAAGCGCGGCATGAGCGCGGCTGAGATCGACAAGCTCTACGCCGGCCGGGTCGAGCGGCAGAACCACAAGTACGTGCAGGGCGGCCATTACCTGCGCGTGAGCGACAGCGGCGGCGGCGCGGGCACGCTGGTGTTCGAGACCGACGCCACCGGAAAGGTGACGTCCTGGCATATCGGCGTGCCGCCGCAGGTGGATTACGTCGAAGGCTGCGGCTGAGCCGTCGCCGGCGGGCGAATCGCCGCTGATCCGTCGCCGGCGACAGGCAAGCGCTGATTCATGACCGGCCGGCGACAGCCGGCCCGGCCACAACGCTAGAATCGGGACCGACGCAGCCGCTCGCCGGATCACGCCGTCCACCGCACGCGGTTCACTGCCACGTCGTTCACTGCAAGGGGAAGATCGCCATGTTCGAAGCCGTCGGCTTGTTCGTATTGGGCCTGTTTCTGCTGGCCCTGGGCGGCGATTCGATCGTCAAGGGCGCCTCCGGCCTGGCCCAGCGCTTCGGCGCCTCGCCGTTCGCCGCCGGCCTGGTGCTGGTTGCGTTCGCCACCTCGTTGCCGGAACTGGCGGTCAACCTGCAGGCGGTGGTGCGCGGCCAGCAGGCGCTGGCGCTCGGCAACGCGGTCGGCAGCAATATCGTCAACTTCGGCCTGACCCTGGGCCTGGCGGCGCTGGCCGCGCCGCTGGTGGTGCGCTGGCGCGCGCTGGCGCCGCTGCTGGTGCTGCTGCTGGTGGGCACGCTGGTGGTGATCGGTCTGGGCCTGGACGGCGCGCTCAGCCGCTGGGAAGGCGTGGCGATGCTGGTGGCGTTCGTGGTCGTGGTCGCCTACGCGACTTCGCGCACCCGCCATGAGGCGCCCGAGCTGCAGGAGGCCATCGCCGCGTTCGCCCAGACCCAGACCAATCTGGGCCTGAATCTGGTGCGGGTGCTGATCGCCGTGCTGCTGCTGCACCTGGGTGCGTATCTGATCGTCGGCGGCAACGGCCTGTGGAGCTTCGGCAACGCCGCGCCCGCGCTGGCCGGCGGGTTCGGTTCGCCGAACGCGGCCATCATCGGCGCCGGCCTGGGCCTGTCGCCGCTGCTGACCGGCTTGCTGCCGGTCGCGATCGGCACCGCGCTGCCCGAAGTCGCCGCCGCGGTCGCCGCGGCGCGGCGCGGGCAGGGCGACATCGTGGTCGGCCATGTGATCGGTTCGAGCCTGTTCAATCTGCTGATCGTGCTCGGCGGCATGGCCGCGCTGCATACGGTGCCGCTGCCCGCATCGTTCGTGCGCTTCGAACTGCCGGCCGCGGCGGTGTTCGCCCTGATGCTGTACCCGATGCTCAAGGGCGACCTGCGCATCAGCAAGCGCGAGGGCGCGATCCTGCTGGTGGCCTTGCTGGCCTGGATCGGGTTCGAGCTGCTGATGCTGCATCAGTAACGCTGGCTCCTGCTCCCTCTCCCGCTTGCGGGAGAGGGCCGGGGTGAGGGCGCGCGTCGCGCCGATCACCTCGCAAAGCCCATGCCCTCATCCGCCCTTCGGGCACCTTCTCCCGCAAGCGGGAGAAGGATTCGCAAAGCTTGCGCAGTTCGCATTGATCGTTGCCCCTCTCCCGCCTGCGGGAGAGGGCCGGGGTGAGGGCGCGCGCCGCGCCGATGACCTCGCAAAGCCCATGCCCTCATCCGCCCTTCGGGCACCTTCTCCCGCAAGCGGGAGAAGGATTCGCGAAGCTTACGCAGTTCGCATTGATCGCTGCTCCCTCTCCCGCTTGCGGGAGAGGGCTGGGGTGAGGGCGCGCGTCGCGCCGATCACCTCGCAAAGCCCATGCCCTCATCCGCCCTTTGGGCACCTTCTCCCGCAAGCGGGAGAAGGATTCGCAAAGCTTGCGCAGTTCGCATTGATCGTTGCCCCTCTCCCGCCTGCGGGAGAGGGCCGGGGTGAGGGCGCGCGTCGCGCCGATGACCTCGCAAAGCCCATGCCCTCATCCGCCCTTCGGGCACCTTCTCCCGCAAGCGGGAGAAGGATTCGCAAAGCCTACGCAGTTCGCATTGATCGCTGCTCCCTCTCCCGCTTGCGGGAGAGGGCCGGGGTGAGGGCGCGCGCCGCGCCGATGACCTCGCAAAGCCCATGCCTCATCCGCCCTTCGGGCACCTTCTCCCGCAAGCGGGAGAAGGATTCGCAAAGCCTACGCAGTTCGCATTGATCGTTGCCCCCTCTCCCGCTTGCGGGAGAGGGCTGGGGTGAGGGCGCGCGTCGCGCCGATGGCCTCGCCGAAGCTCGCACCCACATCTGCCCTGCGGGCACCTTCTCAGCCTTGAACCCCTTCGGTCGCCGTAACCGGGAGAAGGGCTGGCCGCATCCACAAAACCCATGCAATCGCCCCGCCTATAATGGGCAATGAGCGAAATCACCCCCACGCCGCGGCTGCCGCGGCGCGCGTTGCGCGCACTGAGCGAATTCTTCCGCCTCGAAGCGGCCGGCGGCATCGTCCTGATCGCCGCGGCGGTGCTGGCGCTGATCGCGGCCAATTCGCCGCTGCAATCGGCCTACGAAGCGTTCCGCGAGATCCCGGTGCAGGTGCGCATCGGCGCGCTCGACATCAGCAAACCGCTGCTGCTGTGGATCAACGACGGGCTGATGGCGATCTTCTTCCTGGTGGTCGCGCTGGAGATCAAGCGCGAGGCGCTCAGCGGCCAGCTGGCCGAGCGCTCGCAGCTGGTGCTGCCGATGGTGTGCGCGGCCGCCGGCGTGATCGTGCCGGCGCTGCTGTTCGCCGCGCTCAATCACAACGACGCCGCCTCGATGCGCGGCTGGGCGGTGCCGACCGCGACCGACATCGCCTTCGCCCTGGGCGTGCTGGCGCTGCTGGGCTCGCGCGTGCCGGTGGCGATGAAGCTGCTGCTGTCGACGATCGCGGTGGTCGACGATCTGATGGCGATCCTGATCATCGCGTTCTTCTATTCGCATGGGCTGTCGGTGACCGCGCTGATGTGGGCCGCGCTCGCGTTGGCGGCGATGTGGGTGCTCAACCGGCGCGGAGTCAAATCGCTGGGGCCGTATCTGGCGCTGGGCGTGGTGCTGTGGGTGTGCGTGCTCAAGTCCGGCGTCCACGCGACCTTGGCCGGGGTCGCCACCGGCCTGATGATTCCGCACGTCGACAAGCGCAACAACATCGACGACGCGCACGAACATTCGCCGCTGGAAACCCTGGAGCACGCGCTGCATCCGTGGGTGGCCTACGCGATCCTGCCGTTGTTCGCCTTCGTCAACGCCGGGCTGTCGCTGAGCGGGGTCAAGCTGGAAGACGCGACCGCGGCCTTGCCGATGGGCATCGTGCTGGGCCTGGTGGTCGGCAAGCCGGTCGGCATCGTCGGCGCGGCGATGCTGATGCGCGCGCTGGGCTGGGCGCGTTTCCCCAACGGCATGGACCTGCGCGCGATGATCGGCCTGGGCCTGATGTGCGGGATCGGCTTCACCATGAGCCTGTTCATCGCCTCGCTGGCGTACCAGGACGCGCGCCTTTACGAGGAAGCGGTTCTGGGTATTCTGGGCGCCTCGCTATTGTCGGCCGTGATCGGCTTCGGTTGGCTGCGCGCGGTATTGCCGGTGCGCGGCGCCCAGGATTGAACAACGCATGAAACACGCTTTGGTTTTCGGCGGCAGCGGCCAGATCGGTATGCCGTTGCTGCAACGCCTGTACCACGCCGGCTGGCGGGTGTCGGCGATCTCGCGCCAGCAACGTCACGACCGCCCCGGCCTGGAGTGGCTGCAAGGCGATCTCGACGCCGTGCCGGCGCTGCCCGCGCGGGTCGATGCGATCTTCAGCTGCGGTCCGCTGCTGAAGTTTTCGCGCTGGTACGAACAATCCGGCATCGAGGCCACGCGCGTGGTCGCGTTCGGTTCGACCAGCGCGCAAACCAAGCGCGGTTCGGCCGATGCCGAGGAACGCCGCAACGCCGCCGAACTGCGCCAGGGCGAGGAAGTCCTGTTCGCGGCCGCGGCGCCGCGCAGCGATGCCGCCACGGTGCTGCGCCCGACTTTGATCTACGGCGCGGGCCGCGATGCGACCCTGACCCGGATCGCGCAACTGGCCAAGCGCCTGAAGTATTTCCCGCTGCCGCGCGGCGCCGATGGCCTGCGCCAGCCGGTGCATGTCGACGACCTCGCCGATGCCGCGTTCGCCGCGCTGACCGCGCCGGCGAGTTTCGGCAACATCTATGCGGTGCCCGGCGGCGAAACCCTGAGCTATCGCGACATGGTCGAACGCACCCTGGCCTGTCTGCGTCCGCCGGTGCGATTGATCGAACTGCCGTCGCCGCTGTTCAACCTGGCCTTGCTCGCCGCGCAGGCGGCCGGCCGCGCGACCGGCCTGGGCGAAGCCGCGGTACGGCGCATGCGCAACGACATGACCTTCGACGCAGGCCCGGCGCAACGCGACTTCGGCTACGCCCCGCGCAGCTTCCAGCCGAGCGCCGAAATGTTCGAAACCCCACGCGATTGATCGACCGCCCCCTGTAGGAGCGGCGCGAGCCGCGACCGCGCCACCTCACACGCGACGCAACCACGATGTCGCAATGAAAGCCGCGTCCTAAAGATCCGCCGCCAACGCCCGCTGCGCCCGCGCCTTGGCCAGATTCCGCAACGCGATCAGCAACACTCCGCCCAGCACCATCGCCCCGCCGATCCACAGACTCGGCCCCGGCCGATCGCCCCAGAACACGATGCCCAGCGCGATCGCGATCACCGGCACCAACAGCAGCCACGGCGTGACCTGGGCGACCGGATGGCGTTGCACCAACAGGTAATACAGACCGTGGCCGAGCAGCGAAGACACGAACGCGGCATAGGCCACGCCGGTCCAGCCGACCCAGCTCACCTCGCCCAAGGTCGACAGGCCGCCGGGTTCGACGATCAGGCTGATCGCCAGCAGCGGCGGCACCGCGATCAACGCGGTCCAGCCTTGCTGGCTGTAGACGTCCAGCCCGCGCAGCCCCTTCATCAGCACCGTGCCCAGGGCCAGGAACGCCGCTGAAATCAGCATCAGCACCACCGCGATCGGCTTGTCCAATACCAGCGGGTCGAAACCGAGCACCAGCACGCCGCCGAAACTGATCGCGATCGCCACCCCGGTGCGCCAGGCGAAACGTTCGCCGAGCAGCCACCACGCCAGCAACGCGGTCATCGGCACATAGCTTTGCAGCACGATCGCCGGCGAGGACAGATCGCCGGCGGCCTTCAGCGCGCTGAAGCTCAGGCCGAAATGCAGCACGCCGATGCACAGGCACACCGCGATCAGGCGCGGCCATTGCCCCGGCGCGGGCCGTTTGACCATGAACACCAGCGGCACGGCGAGCAGGGCGAAGCGCAGCGCGGTGAACAGGAACGGCGGAATCTCGCGCAGCGACAGCGCCGAGGTCAGGAAATTGATCGCCCAGGCCACGACCACGAGCAACAGCAAGGCGATATCGCGAGCGGGCATGTCGGTCCGGCTTGGGCTATCGTGGCCGCCGAATCAGCGGCCGCGACTGGCGGA
Organism: Lysobacter capsici; assembly: GCF_014779555.2. NCBI lineage: Bacteria > Pseudomonadati > Pseudomonadota > Gammaproteobacteria > Lysobacterales > Lysobacteraceae > Lysobacter > Lysobacter capsici. Next base: position 4,962,239 of record NZ_CP094357.1, on the reverse strand, counting down.
GGGGACCCATTGTGAAGCAAGCCCTGCAATCTGCGGGTATCTGGGAGTGGGGACTGCTGTTGCTGGTCGTCGTGCTGCTGTGGCTGATCCCGGGCGCGTGGCTGCTGCGCGCGCTGGTGGCGCGCGAGTTCGGCGCGCGGCCGGCGTTCGGCGCGGCGTTGTGGTCGGTGATCTACGCGCTGGTGCTGTGGGCGATGCTGGCCATCGTCGCGTTGATCGTGATGCAGGCCTCCGGCGCCGGCGGCGGCTGGCCGCTGATCGCGATCGCCTTCGTGCTGTCCTGCCTGGCCCTGGGCACCGGGGTGCGCATGTTCCTGCCCGGCCCGGACGGCAGCAAGCTGCGCTGGTCGCGCGCCTTATGGACGGCGTGGCCGGCGGCGCTGATGCTGTGGGTCTGGGGTGGGTTCGGCATCGTCGGGTTGATTCGCGCGATCGTGGCTTGAAGCCGTTGCGAATCGCAATGGCATCGCGCTTGATCGAACAATCCGAATCCCGAATCCCGAATCCCGAATCCCGGCCCTCAGTACGACCACCCCAACTTGCGATACAGCTTCGCCAGCACCCAGGCCGGGCCGATCAGCAGATAGGTCAGGTCGGTGAGAAAGCTCGGCTTCTTGCCTTCGATCTTGTGGCCGATGAACTGCGCGATCCAGGCGATCACGAACACGCCGACCGCCGACCACAACAACACCGTCAGCCCGAACGACTGCGCGATCCAGTGCGTGAGCAAGGCGAACACGGCGAACTGCGCGAACATGCCCAGGCCGAGTTTGCGCGAGGCGCGGTAGTAGAACAGCATCGCCGCGAACATCGCCATCGCCGCCCAGATGCCGGGCTTGAACCAGGTGCCCGGGGCGGGGATGCACCACAGCAGCGCGATCACGCTCCACAGGATCGCCGGTACCGCGAACACGTGGATGCGCTGGTTGGTGGCGTTGCGGTGATCGCCGGAATAGCTGGCGAACCAGCGGTCGATCGGACGGGTTTCGAACGAAGTTTGCGCGACGGTGCTCATGTGCGGCTCCCGGTGATGCGTGGCGGGCGCGAGGCCCGCGCGGCGGTGGCTGGCGCGTCCGCGAACGGCGCGCGTGAATCGGTGCTTGCGCGCAGGGACGACGCGCGCGGCGCGGCTAGTGCGCCGCGGATTTCGAGAATAGCTGGATCACGATCACCCCCGCGACGATCAGCGAAATGCCGGCGATCGCGCCCGCGTCCAGGCTTTGCTTCATGAACAGCCAGCCGATCGCGGCGATCAGGACGATGCCGACCCCGGACCAGATCGCGTAGGCGACCCCGACCGGCACGCTCTTGAGCACCAGCGACAGGAAATAGAAGGCGACGCCGTAGCCGGCCGCGACGATCAGGGTCGGTCCGGCCTTGGTGAAGCCTTCCGAGGCCTTGAGCGCGCTGGTGGCGACGACCTCCGCGGCGATGGCGATGGCGAGATACAGGTAGCCGATGTTCATGCCGGGGGCGATCCGCGTGAGGCGAGGTCGGCAGGGTAGCGCGCATGGCGTCGGCGGGCGGCGAAGGCGGCGCGGGATGGCGCCTTGTGGGGAGTGTTGCGTATTGAGCGGGCGGGTTCTGTAAAGCAGGTGACAGTTGGGGGGGGCGGGGTAGGGGAAAAGCAAAAGGGTGAAGCGGAAGGGCGAAGCAAAAGCGCAGGGCAAAAGCGCAAGGCAAAAGCGAATCCCCCCTGCCCCCCTTTTCCAAAGGGGGGAACAGCAACAGCAACAGCAAAGGCAACGGCAACGGCAAAGGAAACGGCAAAGGAAACGGCAAAGGAAACGGCAGCAGCAATGGCGCGGGCAGCGGCATTGGTGCTGACCTCGTCACGGGAGGCGCGCAGGTCAGGTCAGGTCAGGTCAGGCTGCAGGGCCCACCCAACCTCCCGCAACTGCTTTTCCCCCCCTTTGGAAAAGGGGGGCAGGGGGGATTCGCTTTTGCTTTTCGCTTTCGCTTTTTTGCCTCCGCTCCCCCGTCGCCGCAGCAAAACCACCCGCGCAACCTCATCCCACAAAAAGAAAGGGCCGCTTTCGCGGCCCTTTCGTTCCAATCAATCCACCGATATCCCAGCCAACTTCTGCAAGGCCTCGGCGTACTTCGCCCGAGTGCGCTCGATCACCTGCGCCGGCAGGTTCGGACCCGGCGGGGTCTTGTCCCAGCCCAGCGTCTCCAGATAGTCGCGCACGAACTGCTTGTCGTAGCTCGGCGGGCTGGTGCCGACCTGATACTCATCGGCCGGCCAGTAGCGCGAGGAGTCCGGCGTCAGCATCTCGTCCATCACATACAGACGGCCGTCAGCGTCGGTGCCGAACTCGAACTTGGTGTCGGCCAGCAGGATGCCGCGCTCGGCCGCGAAATCGGCGGCGTAGCGGTACAGGCGCAAGGTCGCGTCGCGCACCGCTTCGGCCAGTTCGGCGCCGACCGTGCGCACCGCGGTGTCGAAGTCGATGTTCTCGTCGTGGTCGCCGACCGCGGCCTTGGTCGAGGGGGTGAAGATCGGCTCGGCCAGCTTCTCGGCCTGGCGCAGCCCGCTGGGCAGGGCGATGCCGCTGACCCGGCCGGTGCGCTGGTAGTCCTTCCAGCCGCTGCCGATCACGTAGCCGCGCGCGATGCACTCGATCGCGACCGGTTTCAGCCGCTTGGTCACCACCGTGCGCCTGGCGTACAGCGCGGGGTCCACGCCGTCGGGCAGGACCGCGGCGACGTCGATGCCGGTCAGGTGGTTGGGAATGATGTGCGCGGTCTTGCCGAACCAGAAATTGCTGATCTGGCACAGCATCTCGCCCTTGCCCGGGATCGGGTCCGGCAGGACCACGTCGAAGGCGCTGAGGCGGTCGGTGGCGACCATCAGCAGGCAGTCGCCGCCGGGCGCGGCGCCCGCGGGCAGGCGGTCGGCGGGCAGATCGTAGACATCGCGGACCTTGCCGCGGTGGCGCAAGGGCAGGCCGGGCAGTTCGGATTGCAGCAGTGTGGTCGTCAACGTGGGGACCCCTGATGGCGGTACAGAAACCCCCATCGCCCTGCGCCCGGAGCCGTTCGGCTCGCGCGCCTGCGCGACGGGGCCGGGCAGTGTACGCCGGCTGGCCGGCCGCGTGCAGGTCCGGGCGGGTAAACTGCGACGCTTCGGCCCTCGCGGGCCCGGCTGGACGGCGCGAGGGGCCTGAATGAATCGCTGGTACGGCAAATTGCTGGGGGTCGTGGCCGGGATTGCGCTGATGCGCGGCAGCCCCCTGTTCGGCGCGATCGTCGGCCTGCTGATCGGCCACGCCTTCGACACCGACTGGTTCAAGCTGCGCGGCGACAACCCCTACCTGGCGCTGGGCCTGACCGCGGACGCCAGCGACGGCGAGGTCGAACAGGCCTACCGCCGGCTGATTTCGCAATACCACCCCGACCGGGTCGCCAACGCCGCCCCCGAGGTCCGCCAGCAGGCCGAGCTCAAGGCGCGCGAGATCAATCGCGCCTACGATCGGATCAAGGCGCTGCGCCGACGCTAAGGGCGAAAAACGAGTTCAGAGGAGTGAGGAGTGAGGAGTGAGGAGTGAGGAGTGAGTAAGAGCGCCAGCGACCCCGCCTTTACTCACTCCTCACTCCTCTGAACTCGTTTTTGCCTGATCCGCCCAGCAAGGCGACAATACCCGCATCTCCCGCCGGCAGCGCCCATGACCACGCAATCCACCGTCATCGCCCCTTCGATCCTTTCGGCCAATTTCGCCAAGCTCGGCGAAGAGGTCGACAACGTGCTCAAGGCCGGCGCCGACTGGGTCCATTTCGACGTCATGGACAACCACTACGTGCCGAACCTGACCATCGGCCCGCTGGTCTGCGAAGCGCTGCGCAAGCACGGCGTGACCGCGCCGATCGACGTGCATCTGATGGTCGACCCGGTCGACCGCATCGTCCCGGACTTCGCCAAGGCCGGCGCGAGCACGATCAGCTTTCATCCCGAAGCCAGCCAGCACGTCCATCGCACCATCCAGCTGATCAAGTCGCACGGCTGCGGCGCCGGCCTGGTGCTGAACCCGGCCACGCCGATCGAAGTGCTCGACTGGGTGCTCGAAGATCTCGACCTGGTGCTGCTGATGTCGGTCAATCCCGGCTTCGGCGGCCAGAGCTTCATCCCGTCGGCGCTGGACAAGCTGCGCAAGGTGCGCGAGCGCATCGACAACAGCGGCCGCGCGATCCGCCTGGAGATCGACGGCGGGGTCAAGACCGACAACATCGGCGAAATCGCCGCGGCCGGCGCCGACACCTTCGTCGCCGGTTCGGCGATCTTCAACGCGCCCGGCGCGCAGCAGCACGGCTACGCCGAGGTGATCGCGAGCATGAAGAACGCGGTCGCCGCCGCGCGGCGCTGAACCCATTCCGACAAGGGCGCGACGATGAACACCTGCGACCTGTGCGACCGCCACGACGCGCAGGTGCGCGTGCTCGAACTGCCGCTGCGCGATTACGGCGGCCGCATCGGTTTCGACGGCATCGTCAGCACGATCAAGGCCTACGAAGACAATTCGCTGGTGCGCGATGCCGTCGCCGAGCCCGGCAACGGCCGGGTGCTGGTGATCGACGGCGGCGGTTCGCTGCGTCGTTCGATGCTCGGCGATCTGCTCGCGGCCAAGGCGCTGGAGAACGGTTGGGCCGGGGTGGTGGTGTTCGGCGCGATCCGCGACAGCGCGGCGATCGGGGCGATGGCGCTCGGCGTTAAGGCGCTGGGGACGTGTCCGCGCAAGACCGACAAGTTGGGGCAGGGGTTGCGCGATGTGCCTGTGCGGTTCGGTGGCTTGGTGATCTGTCCGGGCGAGTGGTTGTGCGCGGATGCGGATGGGGTGGTGTTGGCGGATGGTGTTCTGGGGTGAGTTCGTAGTGTCGTCACGCGTGTGGGTTTGCCGCGGTGACGTCGTCTATGCATACCGCGACGCGGTGATGTTGCACAGGCCGTAGTAACAATTGCGCCGCGCATGGTGCGTCCCCTCCTGTAGGAGCGGCGCAAGCCGCGACCGCGCCATGACGCCGACGTCGTAACCTGCGTCGCAGTTGTATTTCCGCGGTCGCGGCTTGCGCCGCTCCTACAGGGAGGTCATGTCGCTTTGCTTGGGCTTGAAGTCGCGCAGTTCATCCAGCGCTGCGAAGCCGCTGTCTCGCGAGAACAAAAGCACACCCGAAGGACGACGCGCATGGATGCGCGTCGCGCGCCACCGGGACAAGGATGTCCCGTGTGGCGCGTGCCCGCGCCTGCACCGCACTTGCGGGCCTTTGATTCAAAGAAAAGAGTTTTTCTTTGGTTACCTTTCTTTTGTCGCTTTTGACAAAAGAAAGTAACTCGGCCGCTTGCGGACGAAAGCTGTTGATCTTGCCTCTGGCTTAAAAGCTTCAAAGCTTGAAGCCTTTAAAGCTGCAAGCAGGATCAAAGGCTTCCGCCGCTGAAGCGGCGGGTCACTTTCTTTTGTCTAAAGCAACAAAAGAAAGGTAACCAAAGAAAAATGCTTTGTTGTGAATCAAGGGCCCGCGCGTCCGGTGCTTGCGCGGGCATGCGCCACACGGGACATCCTGTCCCGGTGGCGCACGGCGCACATCCATGTGCGCCGCCCCTTCGGGTGTCCTTTTGCTAACGCGAGTTACAAGCCTCGCAGCGCTGGTGGGTAGGCGCGACTTCATGCTCAAAGCGAAGAGCGAAGAGCAAAAGAGCAAAAGAGCAAAAGGGCAAAAGGGCAAAAGGGCAAGGCTTAGGTTGAAGACGGAGCCAGAGCGATGGGCTCAGCGGAGCCTCGGCTAGGCGAGGATGCCAACGATTTCATCGCTGAGCTCTGCCTAGGAGGCGGCGGGCAGCGGGCAGGGGCCAGAGGTGGGGCAACCTGCATGGGCTGTAGAGCCGCCATTCCAAAACGAAAAACGCGGGCCTTTCGGCCCGCGTCTGGAATATTTGGAGGCAATCCAGCCTCCGCCCGTCGTCCCTGATATGGCCTCTTATATTCCGGATGAACGATGACAGGTGTGTGACACACTTCGCGGTATCCGCATTTCACTTGCCTTGCGCGCGGCGCTGCTAGCCTCGCGACTCCTCCACGGACCCCCGACCCCATGCCCAAACCCCGCTGGCGATTGATCCTCAACGGCAAGTCCGCCGGCGACGATGCCCTGCGCGACGCCGTCGCCGCCATGCGCGACCGCGGCATCGTCCTCGACGTGCGGGTCACCTGGGAAAGCGGCGACGCCGAGCGCTACGTGTCCGAGGCGATCGCCGACGGCGTCGCCACCATCATCGCGGCCGGCGGCGACGGCACCCTCAGCGAAGTGGCGACCACGCTCGCGCACCGCGACGAATCGGCCGACGTGTTGCCCTCGTTGGGCCTGGTCCCGCTGGGCACCGCCAACGATTTCGCCAGCGCCGCGCTGATCCCGACCGATCCGGCCCAGGCGCTGGACCTGATCGATCGGCAGGCGCCACGGCCGATCGACCTGATCCGGCTGGAGGCGCCCGACGGGTTGCATTGGGCCGCCAATCTGGCCAGCGGCGGGTTCGGCACGCAGGTGACGATCGAGACCGATGCGGGGCTCAAGAAAATGCTGGGTGGACTGGCGTACTTGGTCACCGGTATTTCCAAGCTCGGCAAGATCGAGCCGATGCGCGCGCGCCTGCACGGCGACGGCTTCGAGTGGGAAGGCGACTTCATCGCCCTGGGCATCGGCAACGGCAAGCAGGCCGGCGGCGGTCAGGCGCTGTGTCCGGATGCGCTGGTCGACGACGGCCTGCTCGACGTGACCGTGGTCCCGGAGTTGTCGGGCGAAGTCGGCGCGACCGTGCGCACCCTGCTGACCGAAGGCAAGCATGCCGCGCTCGACCGCGTCGCCGCGCGCGCGCAACTGAAATACGTCGAAATCGATTCGCCGCAGGGGCTGACACTCAACCTCGACGGCGAACCGGTCCACGCGCATCACTTCCGCATCGACTGCGTGCCGGCGCGGCTGCGCATGCACCTGCCGGCGGACTGCCCGCTGCTGTCGGCTAGCGCGGCGCAGGCGTTGCCGGGGGCGCTCGCGACCGAGTCCGACCGCTAGGCGCCGGACCGTCGCGCACGGTCGGCGAAGCAGTTACAGTGAGCGCCATGAAAGCCTGGGCGAACCCGCATTCCTTTTGCGCCGACGTGGGTTGGCGATGGTGGCCGCAAGCCATCCTCGCTCCTGCCCACTCGTCCATGAAGGAACCGCCGCGTGATCTCGCACGAACTCTTCCAGCAACAGGCCGCTAACGGCTACACCCGTATTCCCGTCGTGCGCGAGGTGCTGTCCGACCTCGACACGCCGCTGTCGGTCTATCTCAAGCTCGCCGACGGCCCGCACACCTATTTGTTCGAATCGGTCGAGGGCGGCGAACGCTTCGGCCGTTACTCGATCATCGGCCTGCCCGCGCAGCGCGTGTACGCGTTCGCCGGCCACACCTTGTTCGTGTCCGAACACGGCGAACTGGTCGACAGCCGCCAGGTCGAAGACCCCTTCGCCGAAGTCGAACGCCTGCGCACCGAATACCGCGTGCCCAAGATCGACGGCCTGCCGGGTTTCGCCGGCGGCCTGGTCGGCTGGTTCGGGTTCGAATGCATCCAGTACATCGAGCCGCGCCTGGCCGGTCCGCAGCCCGACGGCAGCTACAAGCCCGACGAACTGGGCACGCCCGACATCCTGCTGATGCAGAGCGAAGAGCTGGCGGTGTTCGACAACCTCAAGGGCCGGCTGTACCTGATCGTGCACGCCGATCCGCGCGAGCCGCAGGCGTTCGCGCGCGCCAATCGCCGGCTCGATCAACTGGTCCATCGGCTGCGCATCGGCGGCGCCGGTTATCCGGAAACGCTCGATCCGGCCGGCCTGGACGAAGGCGATTTCGTTTCCGGTTTCACCCGCGACGGCTTCATCGATGCGGTCGAGAAAGCCAAGGAACTGATCCGCGCTGGCGATATTTTCCAGGTGGTGCTGTCGCAGCGGCTCAGCGTGCCGTTCAAGGCGCGCCCGGTCGACGTGTACCGCGCGCTGCGCGCGTTGAACCCGTCGCCGTACATGTATTTTCTCGATGTCGGCGGCACCCAGGTGGTCGGTTCCTCGCCGGAAATCCTGGTGCGCCTTCAGGATGGCGAAGTCACGGTGCGTCCGATCGCCGGCACCCGTCCGCGCGGCAAGACGGCCGAGGAAGACAACGCGCTGGAAATCGAATTGCTGGCCGATCCGAAGGAACGCGCCGAGCACCTGATGCTGATCGACCTGGGCCGCAACGACGTCGGCCGGGTGTCGCTGCCGGGCACGGTCGAAGTCGGCGAGCAGTTCGGCATCGAACGCTACAGCCACGTCATGCACATCGTCAGCGAAGTCACCGGCCAGCTGAAGCCGGACATGAGCTACGCCGATGTGCTGCGCGCGACGTTCCCGGCCGGCACCGTCAGCGGCGCGCCGAAGATCCGCGCGCTGGAAGTCATCCGCGAATTCGAACCGGTCAAGCGCAACGTGTATTCCGGCGCGGTCGGCTACATCGGCTGGCACGGCGACGCCGACACCGCGATCGCGATCCGCACCGCGGTGATCCAGGACGGCCGCCTGCACGTGCAGGCCGGCGCCGGCATCGTCTACGACTCCGACCCGCAGAAAGAGTGGGAAGAGACGATGAGCAAGGGCCGCGCCTTGTTCCGCGCGGTGGCCGAGGCAGCGCGGGGGCTGTAGCCGCCGCGGGCGACGGCGGCGTTCGCGTCGCTGTTGCGACCGATTGCCGATACCGACTGTAGGAGCGGCGTAAGCCGCGACCGCGTCATTGCGATCTCGACGTTGGCTGGAAGTCGCGTTGATCGCTCACATCGTGTTGCGCCGGTAATCGTCAATTCGCGGTCGCAGCTTGCGCAGCTCCTACATGGGAGCGGCCGTCAGTTACGACGGATGTTGGGAGAGCGACTGTAGGAGCGGCGTAAGCCGCGACCGCGCCACTGCGGCCGCGACGTTGGCTGGAGGTCGCGTTGATCGCTCACGTCGTGTTACGCCGGTAATCGCCAATTCGCGGTCGCAGCTTACGCAGCTCCTACAGGGGTGGCCGTCAGTCGCGACGGATGTTGGGGTGGCGACTGTAGGAGCGGTCGCAGCTCGCGCAGCTCCTACAGGGAGCGGCCGTCAGTTACGACGGATGTTGGGAGAACGAATGTAGGAGCGGCGTAAGCCGCGACTGCGCCACTGCGGCCGCGACGTTGGCTGGAAGTCGCGTTGATCGCTCACGTCGTATTGCGCCGGTAATCGCCAATTCGCGGTCGCAGCTCGCGCAGCTCCTACAGGGAGCGGCCGTCAGTTGCGACGGATGTTGGGATGGCTGCTGTAGGAGCGGCGCAAGCCGCGACCGCGCCACTGCGGCCGCGACGTTGGCTGGAAGTCGCGTTGATCGCTCACGTCGTGTTGCGCCGGTAATCGCCAATTCGCGGTCGCAGCTCGCGCAGCTCCTACAGGGAGCGGCCGTCAGTTGCGACGGATGTTGGGATGGCGACTGTAGGAGCGGCGCAAGCCGCGACCGCGTCATTGCGGCCGCGAGGTTGGCTGGAAGTCGCGTTGATCGCTCACGTCGTGTTGCGCTGGTTATCCCCAATTCGCGGTCGCAGCTTGCGCAGCTCTTACAGGGGGCGGCCGTAAGTTGCGAAGGATGTTGGGATGGCGACTGCAGGAGCGGCGCAAGCCGCGACCGCGCCGATAAAGCTGTGACGTCGGTCGGATGTCGCAGCGATCAGCACGACGCAATCGCCGCGCCACATTAAAAATAGTTCATCCAGCGGAAAGCTCGGGGCCAAGCGCCGGGGCGCAATCTGGCTTCGCGATGGGGCCCACCCCACCGGCCAAACCTCCCACCCCCTCGAATCCCCTGGAGCCTCACATGAACGTTCGCAACGCCCTGATTGCCGTCGCCCTGACCGCGTTCGCCGGTTCCGCGTTCGCCGCCGCGCCGGCGACCACCGCCGGTACCGCCGCGCCGGCCGCCAAGACCGTCAAGCACAAGCATCACAAGGCCAAGAAGTCGGCCAAGGCCGCGCCGGCCGCCGAAGCGGCGGCGCCTGCCTCGAACTGATCCTTCGCGAGCCTGCTCCCCCGAGCCCCACGCATCGTCGGCGTGGGTCCCCGACACCCCGCCGGCGCGAGCCGGCGGGGTGTCCTTTATTGAAGCGACCGCGACGACGGTCGAACGATCGTGTGATCCCGTGTTCCGCTTTCGCTAGTGTGTTCGGCTTGCCCCGCCGGTCCGTCCGGCGGGCGATTTTTCCCCGGCGCGACCACCGCCGCGGCCCGGCGCCGGCCATCGCCGTGGTTCCCGGCCAGCGCGGTATCCTGTCGGCGTCCTTTCCTTCATGCACCGTCGCGATCGCGGAGTCGGCATGCGCGTCCTGCTCGTCGAAGACGATCCCCACACCGCCAGCTTCATCGCCAAGGGCCTGCGCGAAGACGGCCATACCGTCGATCACGCCGACAACGGCCGCGACGGCTTGTTCCTGGCCACCACCGAAAGCTTCGATGCGATCGTGCTCGACCGCATGCTGCCCGCGCTCGACGGCCTGGTGCTGTTGCAGACATTGCGCGGCGCCGGCAACCGCACGCCGGTGCTGCTGCTGACCGCGCTGGGCGAAGTCGACCACCGGGTCGAAGGCCTGCGCGCCGGCGCCGACGATTACCTGGTCAAGCCGTTCGCCTACGCCGAACTGAGCGCGCGCCTGGACAGCATCCTGCGCCGCGGCAGCGCCGGCGGCAGCGAACCGACTCGCCTGCGCGTGGCCGATCTCGAACTCGACCTGCTCAGCCGCGAAGCGCGCCGCGGCGACAAGCGCATCGAACTGCAGCCGCGCGAGTTCCGCCTGCTCGAATACCTGATGCGCCAGGCCGAACGCGTGGTCACCCGGACCATGCTGCTCGAAGCGGTGTGGGACTATCACTTCGATCCGCAGACCAACGTCATCGACGTGCATATCAGCCGCCTGCGGCAGAAGATCGACCAGGGCTATCCGCGGCCGTTGCTGCACACCGTGCGCGGCGCCGGTTACCGGTTGGGCGCATGAGTCGCCCGCGCATCACCGCAGGCGGGCGTCGCGCATGCGCCTGATGCCGCGCTCGACCAGTGCGCGTCTCGCGCTCGCGGTCACCGCATCGTTCTTGTTCGCGTTCGTATTGCTCGGCATCGGCGTGCATTACGCGGTGTCGGCGATGCTGATCCAGGACGCGCGCGAACTAGTCAAGGTCGACGCGGCCGGGCTGGTCGAGATGTACCAGGACGACGGCGGCGCGGCATTGCTGGCCGAGCTGCGCGACCGCATCGCCTCCGACGACGATCCCGATGCGGTCTACGCGCTGACCGCGCCCGACGGCCGCGTGGTCGCCGGCAACACGCCGGTGCCGAACCATCGTCGCGGCGCGCACTGGATCGAATTCACCGAACACAGCGGCGACGGCGATCTGCGCGTGGTCGCGCAACTGCTGCGCCTGCCCGACGGCACCACCTTGTTGACCGGCACCCGCACCCGCAGCCAGGACCGCTTCCTGGGCCTGATGCTGCGCACGGCATTGGCGGCGCTGCTGGTCGCGGCCAGCCTGGGCGCGTTGATCGGCTGGATGACCTCGCGCTGGGTCTCGCGCCGGCTGCGGCATTTGGACAACACCGCCGAGCGCGTCGGCGGCGGCGAGCTGGACCTGCGCGCGCGCCTGGACGGCAGCGACGATGCCTTCGACCGGCTCGCGCGACGCTTCAACGCCATGCTCGACCGGATCGAGGAATTGCTCGGCGGCGTGCGTCACGCCACCGACCACATCGCCCACGACCTGCGCACGCCGCTGACCCGGCTGCGCAATCGCCTGGAGGAGGCTCGTCAGCGCGAACAGGACGCCGACGCCGCCGCGCGTCTGGACGCGGCGATCGGCGAAACCGATCAACTGCTGCATTCGTTCGGCGCGCTGCTGCGCCTGGCGCGGATCGAGGCGCAGCCGCCGGTGCACGACGAGCCCGAACTCGACCTGGCCGACCTGGTCCGCGATGCGGCCGAACTGTACACGCCGATCGCCGCCGAACGCGGCATCGCCCTGACCACCGAACTGCCTTCGCCGGGCGGCGCGCGGGTGCGCGGCGATGCCGACCAGTTGTTCCAGATGCTGGTCAATCTGCTCGACAACGCGGTCAAGTACGCGCCGGCCGATACCGAGGTGCGGCTGGGCCTGCAGCGCGAGCGGCAGGCGATCGTGCTGCAGATCGACGATCGCGGCCCGGGCATTCCGGCCGAGGACCGGGCGCGGGTGTTCGATCGCTTCCAGCGCCTGGAGACCCATCGCGGCTCGCCGGGCACCGGCCTGGGCATGAGCCTGGTGCGGGCGATCCTGCATCGTCACGGCGGGCATATCGCCTTGCTCGACAACCATCCGGGGTTGCGGGTCAGGGTGACGTTGGGGGCGACGGCGGATTGAGCCGTCGGTGCGGTTCTGACTGTAGGAGCGGCGCGAGCCGCGACCGCGTCAATGCAACTGCCGCGCAAATTCCGTAGTGGCGCCGTAGTTGTGTTGGCGCGGTCGCAGCTTGCGCAGCTCCTACAGTCGGATACGGGACAGTGCGGCGAGGCGAAGAGCCGCCGCGCCCGCGGTCGCACAAACCCCGATCCAGCAGTTACAGTAGGCCCATGAAGCTCCGCGCGATCCCGCACAATTCCCCGAAGGCCGGCCAGGGCTGGCGATGGTGGCGTGCCGCCTCCGTCCCCGTGCCGTCGTCTTTCGAGGAATGCCTGCGTGACCCCGCCCAATCGTTCCACCCCCGCGGCCGCTGAGCGCCGCCGGCGCCTTCCCGTCGCGGGAGCGCCCGATCCGATCGCAACCGCGCTGCGCCGACCGGATCCGGTTTCATCCGATCCGACCTCGCCCGATCCGACCTCGCCCGATCCGGCCCTGACCGCCCATCCGGGCAATTCCCGCCCCCAGTCACTGCCCCGGCCCGTTCGCAATCGCGATAATGGCGGGCTTGCGGCCGCGTCCGGCCGGCGAGGGCGCGGCCCTGGCCGCCGCCGCGCGGCGGCGTCGCAATCGGCGCAATCATTCGCAGGCACGATGCCGGGACCGATCTCACGATCGTCCTCCGGCGACGTGCGTCGTCCAGGCACTCCACGCACCACCCGCATTCGAGGCGCGTCATGTCCGTTTTGATGATCGACAACTACGACAGCTTTACCTACAACATCGTGCAGTACCTGCAGTCGTTGGGCGCCGAGGTTCGGGTGATCCGCAACGACGAGTTGTCGGTGGAGGAGATCGAAAGACTCGCGCCCGAGCGCATCGTGATTTCGCCCGGTCCGAGCACGCCCGACAACGCAGGCGTATCGCTCGAGGTGATCCGCCGGCTCGGTCCGAACACGCCGATCTTCGGCGTCTGCCTCGGCCATCAGAGCCTGGGCCAGGCCTATGGCGGCGAGGTGATCCGCGCCAAGCACATCATGCACGGCAAGACTTCGCACATCCGTCACGAAGGCCGCGGCGTGTTCGCCGGTTTGCCCGACGCCTACGAGGCCACGCGCTATCACTCGCTGGTGGTGTCGCGCGACAGCCTGCCCGAGAGCCTGGAAATCACCGCGTGGACCGAATACGAGGACGGCCGTTTCGAGGAGATCATGGGCCTGCGCCATCGCGAGCATCCGGTCGAGGGCGTGCAGTTCCATCCCGAATCGATCAAGACCGAGCACGGGCACGCGTTGCTGCGCAATTTCCTCGAGCGTTGACGGCTTCGCCGAATTCCCGATCCCGACTCCCGAGTAGGCACCCATGCCCATGACGCCCCAAGAAGCCCTGCAACGCACCATCGAGCACCGCGAAATCTTCCACGACGAAATGGTCGAGTTGATGCGCACGATCATGCGCGGCGAAGTCTCGCCGACCATGACCGCGGCGATCCTCACCGGCTTGCGGGTCAAGAAGGAAACCATCGGCGAGATCGCCGGCGCGGCGACGGTGCTGCGCGAATTCGCGCGGCCGGTGCAGGTCGCCGATCGCACCCATCTGGTCGACATCGTCGGCACCGGCGGCGACGGCGCGCACACCTTCAATATTTCCACCGCGAGCATGTTCGTGGTGGCCGCGGCCGGGGCCAAGGTCGCCAAGCACGGCAATCGCAGTGTGTCGTCGAAGTCGGGCAGCGCGGATGTGCTCGAAGCCTTGGGCGCGGTGATCGAGCTGCAACCCGAGCAGGTCGGCCAGTGCATCGAGCAGGCCGGGATCGGTTTCATGTTCGCGCCGGTGCATCACCCGGCGATGAAGGTAGTCGCGCCGGTGCGGCGCGAGATGGGCGTGCGCACCTTGTTCAACATCCTCGGCCCGCTGACCAACCCGGCCGATGCGCCGAGCATCCTGATGGGCGTGTTCCATCCCGACCTGGTCGGCATCCAGGTGCGCGTGCTGCAGGAACTCGGCGCGCAGCGCGCGCTGGTGGTGTGGGGCCGCGACGGCATGGACGAGCTGTCGCTCGGCGCCGGTTCGCTGGTCGGCGAACTGCGCGACGGGGTGGTGCGCGAATACGAAGTGCATCCGGAGGATTTCGGCATCGCGATGGCGGCCAGCCGCAATCTGCGCGTCAACGATGCCGATGAGTCGAAGGTGTTGCTGCTGCAGGCGCTGGAAAATCGCGAAGGCTTGCCGCGCGAGATCGTGGCCTTGAATTCGGGTGCGGCGCTGTATGCGGCGGGGGTGGTCGAAAGCATCGCCCAGGGCATCGAGCGCGCGCGTGAGGCGCTGGCCTCGGGCGCGGCGCGGGCTAAGTTGGATGAGTTTGTTGCGTTGACTCGGCGGTTGGCGGCGGGGTGATTTGCTGTGAGTTCGGTGCGATGGGTTCTGCACGTCTTGGAGCAAAAGCGAATCCCCCCTAGCCCCCCTTTTACAAAGGGGGGAATGCCGACGAAGCGATCGGAAGGCGCGGCTTCTTTCGTGTGCGATTTGAACGTTGGAAATTCGGCATCGCGTATCGATTTTTACAACCCCGTGCTTTTCCCCCCTTTGCAAAAGGGGGGGCAGGGGGGATTCGCTTTCAGCTCTTAAGCCTTCGCTCTACCCGACCCCAACCCCCGAGCCAGCCATGCCAGCCAGCTTCGCCACCCTCCCCAAACCTCCGTACTACGCGGTGATCTTCAGCTCCCAGCGCACCGAAGAAGGCGACACCGCCTACGGTGAAGCGGCGCAGCGCATGATCGAACTGGCCGCGCAGCAGCCCGGTTACCTCGGCGTGGAGTCGACCCGCGGCAGCGATGGCTTCGGCATCACCGTGAGCTACTGGGCCGACGAAGCCTCGATCCTGGCCTGGAAGCGCAACCTCGAACACACCGCGATCCGCGAGCGCGGCCGCAAGCAGTGGTACGCGCAATTCGAATTGCGCGTCGCCCGGGTCGAACGCGCCTATGGCTGGCGTCGCGACGCGGCTCGCGCCGACACGGCACAATCGAGCGATGCCGAACCCGGCCGCCGCCATGAGTGAACCGACGATGTCCGCAGGCCCGACCGACGAACCCGCGCTGCGCCTGATCCGCAATGCCGATGTGTATGCGCCCCAGGCGCTCGGCCGGCAGAACCTGCTGCTCGGCGGCGGCAAGATCCTGTGGATGGGCATCGACCCGCCGCAGCTGCCGGCCTCGCTGCCGGTCGAGACCATCGACCTGCAGGGCCGGCGGCTGATCCCGGGCCTGATCGACGGCCACGTCCACGTCACCGGCGGCGGCGGCGAAGCGGGCTTTCGCACCCGCGTGCCGGCGCCGATGCTGTCGCGCTACACCCGCGCCGGCGTGACCAGCGTGGTCGGCCTGCTCGGCACCGACGACCTCGCGCGCGGCACCCGCGAGCTGGTCGCCAATATCTACGCGCTGCGCGAGGAAGGCCTCAACGCCTGGGGCTACAGCGGCGGCTACCACCTGCCGCCGACCACCCTGACCGGCAGCGTGCGCGGCGACGTGGTGTTCATCGAGCCGCTGATCGGCGTGGGCGAGGTCGCGATCAGCGACCATCGCTCCAGCCAGCCGACCCTCGACGAACTGCTCAAGCTCGCCTCCGAGGCGCATGTCGCCGGCCTGATGACCGGCAAGGCCGGCATCGTTCACCTGCATCTGGGCGACGGCCCGCGCGGGCTGGAACTGGTGCGTCAGGCGCTCGATACCAGCGAACTGCCGGCGCGGGTGTTCAACCCGACCCACGTCAACCGGCGCAAGGCCTTGTTCGCCGAAGCGATCGAGCTGGCGCGGCGCGGCTGCCATATCGACCTGACCGCCTTCCCGGTCGAAGAAGGCGAGGACGCCTGGACCGCGCAGGACGCCCTGATCCAGTACCTCGACAGCGGCGCGGCGGCCGACCGGGTCAGCGTCAGCTCCGATGCCGGCGGCTGCCTGGCCTGTTTCGACGAGCACGGGCGGATGTGCGGCATGGGCGTGGGCGAATCGGGCGCGCTGCTCGAATGCCTGAACGCGGTGCTGGCGCGCGGGGTCGAACTGGAACGCGCGCTGCCGGCGTTCACCCTCAATCCGGCCCGCCTGCTGCGCCTGCCCGGCAAGGGCCTGATCGCCGCCGGCGCCGACGCCGACCTGGTCGCGCTGGACGAAAACGGCGCCGCGCACGACGTGTTCATCGCCGGCCGCGCGCATCTGCGCGACGGCGCGGTGCTGCGGCGTGGTAATTTTGAGACCTGATACCCGATCCGTTCGCAGCCCGACCGGACCGGCCCACCGCTGAATTCCTGCCGCCGCCGCCATGCGGCGGCCAGCCGCTTTCGCTTCGCCTCGCGCGCAGCCAGCCCGACCAAGAGTGAGTACGTACGGATGTCGCCAAGCAGAATCCCCGACGGTGAAGAGCGGGGCTGGATCGTTCCGATAGGTGGTGCGGAAGACAAGGAAAACGGAGCGAAGATTCTGCAGCGGTTCCTGGATCTGTGCGGCGGCGACGGCGCCGACATCGTGGTGATCCCCACCGCCAGCCGCATGCCCGACACTGGCGACCGCTACGAAAAACTGTTCTCCGAGCTCGGCGCCAACCGGGTGGAATCGATGGATTTCGATACCCGCCGCGATTGTTTCGAGCCCAACCGGATCCAGCGGATCGAACAGGCCAGCGGTATTTTCTTCACCGGCGGTAACCAATTGCGCATCTCCACCATGCTCGGTGGCACGCCGATTGCGCAGGCGATCCGCGCGCAGAACGCGCGCGGTGTGGCCGTCGGCGGCACCAGCGCGGGCGCGAGCATCCTCAGCGAGCACATGATCGCGTTCGGCACCGAGGGCTCCTCGCCGCGCGCCGACAGCGTGCGGCTGGCGCCGGGCCTGGGCCTGACCAACCGGGTGGTGATCGACCAGCATTTCCGCCAGCGCGACCGCCTCGGCCGCCTGGTCGCGGCGCTGGCCTACAACCCGTTCGCGATCGGCATCGGCCTGGACGAGGACACCGCGGCCTTCATCGGCCCGGACAACACCATCGAGGTCGAAGGCAGCGGCTCGGTCACCGTGGTCGACGCCGACGGCCTGCAGTTCTCGTCCATGCACATGGTCGGCGAGGACGAACCGGTCTGCCTGCTCGGCCTGGGCGTGCACATCCTGACCAAAGGCGCTACGTTCAATCTCAATACCCGCAAGGCATCGGCCGGTTCGCTGGCGGTGTCCAAGTCGGGATGACGCGGTCGGCGTGAACGAGTGCGCGCCGCTTGAGTCCGACCGTCTTCACTACGCTGCACTTACATCCGTCCGGCTAAATCTGTTCCGCCCAAATCCGTCCCATTCAATTCCCGCGACTTAAACCCACTCGACCCAAATCACCATGAACTGAGGTTCTGCATGCGCATTCTCGATCGCTCCGTTTATGTCGGCCCTTCGTTGTATGCGCACTTTCCGGTCATACGCCTGGAGTTAGACCTGCAGGCACTGGAAGCCTGGCCGACCGCGCGTCTCGGATCGGCCTTCATCGACGGGCTGGTCGAAGCGCTGCCCGGATTGGCCGAACACGGCTGCTCCTACCGCGAACCCGGCGGTTTCGTCCGGCGCATGCGCGAGGACGAAGGCACCTGGCTCGGCCACGTGCTCGAACACGTCGCGATCGAATTGCAGAACGTCGCCGGCGAGAACGTCACCTTCGGCAAGACCCGCAGCGTCAGCGACGACCGCCCCGGCGTGTACTCGGTGGTGTACGAATACGCGCAGCGTGAGGAAGGCATCGCCGCGGGCGAACTCGGCATCAAGCTGTTGTGTTCGCTGCTGCCCGAGGAGATTCGCCCGGCCGGCAGCGTGCCGGCGGACTTCGAATGGGAAAGCGCGCGCGACGGCTTCATCCGCTACGCGCAGCGCCGCGCGCTCGGGCCGTCGACGGCTTCGCTGGTGCGCGCGGCCGAGGAACGCAATATTCCGTGGCTGCGGCTCAATAACCAGTCGCTGATCCAGTTCGGGCACGGCAAGTATCAGCAGCGCATCCAGGCCACGGTGACGGGGCGGACTTCGCACATCGCGGTGGAGTTGGCCAGCGACAAGGAAGAGACCAACAAGATTCTCGCTTCGCTCGGCTTGCCGGTGCCGCGACAGGAGTTGGTCACCGATTCCAGCGGCGCGATCCGCGCGGCGAAGAAGCTCGGAGGCTCGGTCGTGACCAAGCCGTACAACGGCAACCACGGCCGCGGCATCACCATCGATATTTCCAGCGACGAGGACGTGCGCGCCGGTTTCGAGGCCGCGCGCGAGCATTCGCGTTCGGTGATCGTCGAGACCTTCGTCGGCGGCGACGACCATCGCCTGCTGGTGATCAACGGCGAACTGATCGCCGCGACCAAGCGCACGCCCGGCCACGTGGTCGGCGACGGCTTGCGCAGCATCGCCGAACTGGTCGAACTGGTGAATCAGGACCCGCGCCGCGGCGTCGGCCACGAGAAGGTGCTCACGCGCCTGGAGCTGGATTCGCAGGCCGAGCTGATGATGGAGCGGGTCGGCTACACCGCCGCGTCGATCCCGAAGCCCGGCGAAATCGTCTACCTGCGTTCCACCGCCAACCTGTCCACCGGCGGCACCGCGACCGACGTCACCGACATCATCCATCCCGATAACCGCGACATGGCGGTGCGCGCGGTGCTCGCGATCGGCCTGGACGTGGGCGGCGTGGATTTCATCTCGCCCAACATCGCCGAGAGCTACAAGAACATCGGCGGCGGCATCTGCGAGATCAACGCCGCGCCCGGCTTCCGCATGCATGTCGCGCCCAGCGAAGGCACGCCGCGCGACGCCGCCGGCCCGGTCATCGACATGCTGTTCGCGCCCGGCGCGCCCTCGCGCGTGCCGATCGCCGCGATCACCGGCACCAACGGCAAGACCACCACCGCGCGCATGCTCGCCCACATCACCAAGATGGGCGGCTACACCCCGGGCCTGACCACCACCGACGGCGTCTACATCGACGGCCAGCGCACCGTAGAGGGCGACATGACCGGCCCGGTGTCCGCGCGCATGGTGCTGTCGGACCCGCACGTCGACATGGCGGTACTGGAAACCGCGCGCGGCGGCCTGCTGCGCGCCGGCATGGGCGTGTCCGAGGTCAACGTCGGCGCGGTGCTCAACATCCAGTCCGATCACCTCGGCCTGAAGGGCATCGACACGCTCGAACAACTGGCCGAGATCAAGCGGGTGGTGGTCGAAGTGGCCACCGATTGCGCGGTGCTCAATGCCGACGATCCGCACGTGCTGAAGATGTCGGCCTACACCGACGCCAAGGTGATCTGCTACGTCACCATGAACCCCTCGCACGCGCTGGTGCGCGAGCACATCCGCGCCGGCGGCCGCGCCTGCGCGCTGGAGGCCGGCATCAACGGCCACATGATCACCTTGTACGACAAGGGCAGCCATATCCCGCTGCTGTGGACGCATCTGATCCCGGCGACGATGGAAGGCCGCGCGCTGCACAACGTGCAGAACGCGATGGTCGCCGCGGCGATGGCGTTCTCGCTTGGGATCAAGCTCGATGCGATCCGCCACGGCCTGCGCACGTTCGATACGACCTTCTTCCAGGCCCCGGGCCGGATGAACGTCTACAACGAACATCCGTTCAAGGTGGTGATGGACTACGGCCACAACGCCCACGCGGTCGGGGTGATGTCGGACCTGGCTCAGCGCCTGGACGTGCCGGGCCGCCGCATCGTGGTCCTGGCCGGTCCCGGCGATCGCCGCGACGAGGACCTGCATGCGATCGCCGAAGCGGTCGCCGGCCGCTTCGATCACTACATCTGCCGCCGCGACGATTCGCTGCGCGGCCGCGACGGCGACGAAGTGCCGCGGATCATCGCCAAGAAGCTGCTGGCGCTGGGCGTGGCGGAAACGGCGATCTCGATCATTCCCGACGAGCAGCAGGCGGTCGACGCCGCGCTGCGCATGGGCCAGGCCGGCGATCTGGTGCTGGTGTTCGCCGACGCGCTGGCGCGCTCGTGGAAGCAGATCATCCACTTCCAGCCCGAGGGCGTGGTCGCGGCGGTGGCGCAGCGCGCCGAACTGCCGCCGCTGGAACCGGCGCTGGACGAAGCCGCGTTCGCGGCGATGGAAGGCGTGGTGCGCGACGAACGCGGTTTGCGCTTCGAACGCGAAGAGAGCGACTGAGCCTGTGTCCGTACCCGAGCAAGAGACCTCCCAGCAAGCCACCGCGCCGCCGCCGCCCGAGTACGCATTCGCGTTCGAGGATTCGCGCCGGCTGACTGGCAGCAACCTGTACTTCGACGGCCACGGCGCCGCGCTGGAGACGCGCGGCGACGCGCGCCTGGATGCGGACGCGCTGGCGGCCTGGCGGCGCAACATCGCCGACGTGCGCGACGCGCTGGATTGGCCGGAAGGCCCGATCGTCGTGCGCGTGCATGCCAGCGGCGCCTCGCTGGCCTTCGTCGCGCCGATCGACCAGTTGTACGCCGCCACCGAAGTCGCCGAATGGGCCTGGATCGCCGCGGCCGGGCCGATCGCCCAGGACGTGTTGCCGCCGCACGCGCCCGGCCACGCCGCGTACTGGGACCGCGCCAGCGCGCTCGCCACCTTGCGCGCGCTGGCCGTCGCGGAGGCGAATCCGGCCTTGATCGAATTGCTCGAGCAGGCGCGCGCGCGCGGGATTCCGGCGCACAGCGACGACGAGGCATTGTCGATCGGCGAAGGCATCGGCGGCCGGGTCTGGCCGATCGATGCGTTGCCGCCGCCCTCGGAAGTGCCGTGGCCGCAGTTGCACGCGATCCCGACCGCGGTCGTCACCGGTTCCAACGGCAAGACCACCAGCGTGCGCCTGCTCGCGGCGATGGCGCGGCGGCACGGCTGGTCGACCGCCTACAGCAGCACCGACGGCCTGTTCGTCGACAGCGAACGGGTCGACAGCGGCGATTACTCCGGACCGGTCGGCGCGCGCACCCTGCTGCGCCAGCCGAGCGTGCAGGCGGCGATCCTGGAAACCGCGCGCGGCGGCATCCTGCGCCGCGGCGTGACCCCGCGCGATGCGCGCGTCGCCCTGGTCACCAACATCAGCCCGGACCATTTCGGCGAGTACGGCATCCATTCGCTGGAGGACCTGGCCCAGGTCAAGCTGACCGTCGCCCGCGCCCTGGGCGACGACGGCCTGCTGGTGCTCAACGCCGACGATGCCCTGCTGGCCCGGCAAGGCCCGTCGCTGACGTGGCGGATCGGCTGGTTCGCCCTGGACGACAGCCACCCGCTGCTGGCGATGCACCGCGCTGACGGCGGCGCGACCTGCGGCGTCGACGACGCCGGCCGTCTGCAACTGGATTACGCCGGCCAGCGTCACGACCTCGGCGCGGTCGCGGACATGCCGCTGAGCTTCGCCGGCCGCGCCCGCTACAACGTCGCCAATCTGGCCGGCGCGGCCCTGGCCGCGGTCGGCCTGGGCGTCGCCCCGGCGCAGATCGCCGAGGTCCTGGCGAGTTTCGGCTCGCACCCGGGCGACAACCCCGGCCGCCTGCAGCGCTGGCGCCTGGGCGACAGCGAGGTCTACCTGGACTACGCCCACAACCCCGACGGCCTGCGCGGCCTGCTCGAAGTCGCCGCGCGCGGCCACGGCCGGCTGGGCCTGGTTCTGGGCCAGGCCGGCAACCGCGAAGACGCCGACATCCGCGCGCTGGCCGCGGTCGCGGCCTCGTTCCGCCCGGACCGGGTCGTGCTCAAGGACATCGAAAGCTTCCTGCGCGGGCGCGCGCCGGGCGAGGTCGCGGCGATCTTGCGCACCGAGCTGCTTGAGCGCGGCGTGCCCGAGGCGGCGATCCAGGTCTGTCTGGACGAGGTCCGCGCGGCCGCGCAATTGCTGGAATGGGCCGCCCCCGGCGATGTGCTGGTGATGCCGATTCACAATTCCGACGCCCGCGACGCCGTCGTCGCCTTGCTCGATCGGCTGCAACTGGGACAATGGCGCCCCGGCCTGCCCCTCGCAGGCGAACCGACCCGCGAAGTGGAGTAACCGATGACGGATGTCTTGCGCACGATCCTGGCCCGCAAGGTCGAGGAAATCGAACAACGCAGCCGCGTGCGCTCCCTGGCCGACCTGCGCGCGCGCGCCGCCTCGCAGCCGCGCGCGCGCGGTTTCGTCGACGCGATCAAGCGCAAGCACGCCGCCGGCGAAGCGGCGGTGATCGCCGAGGTCAAGAAAGCCAGCCCGTCCAAGGGCCTGATCCGCGCCGACTTCAAGCCCGGCGAGATCGCGCGCAGCTACCAGGCCGGCGGCGCGGCCTGCCTGTCGGTGCTGACCGACGTGGACTTCTTCCAGGGCAGCAACGCTTACCTGGCCGAAGCGCGCGAGGCCTGCTCGCTGCCGGTGCTGCGCAAGGATTTCACCATCGACCCGTACCAGATCTATGAGGCGCGCACGATCGGCGCCGATGCGATCTTGCTGATCGTCGCCGCGCTGGAGGACGGCGCGATGATCGAGATGGCCGGGCTGGCGATGGAACTGGGCATGGACGTGCTGGTCGAGGTCCACGACATCGACGAGCTCGAACGCGCGCTGCAGACCGACTGCGAGCTGATCGGGGTCAACAACCGCAACCTGCGCACCTTCGAGGTGTCGCTGGATACCACGATCGCCTTGCGCGAGGCGGTGCCGCGCGATCGCACCCTGGTGACCGAAAGCGGCATCGCCACGGCCGGCGACGTCGCCCGCATGCGCGGCGCCGGGATCGAAACCTTCCTAGTCGGCGAAAGCTTCATGCGCGAACGCGACCCTGGCGCGGCGCTGCAGCGCCTGTTCGCGGCGTGAGCGAGGTCCGTCCGGCCGAGGTCGCCGCGCCGCGTTTCCGCGCGGTGCGCGCCGATGCGCCGCTGATCGTGTTCGACTTCGACCACACCTTGTACGACGGCGATTCGGGCAGCCATCTGTTCGCCTGGCTGATCAAGCGTTCGTGGTGGCGGATGGCGCTGGCGCTGCTGATCGCGCCGGTGGCCGGGCCGATGGTGGCGTGGCTCAAGACCCGCCGGGTCGGCATTTCCGCCTTCGTCTGGGTCGGCACGGTCGGCGTGCATCGCGCCGGCGCGCTCGACACGATGATCGACCGCTACGTCAGCCTGCATACCGAACAGATCCGCGCGCGGCTGCTGCCGATCGCGCTGGACGTGCTGCATCACCATCGCCAGCAGGGCGACCGGGTGGTGATCGCGACCGGCGCGCCGCCGGAACTGGCGCGCGCGATTCTGAGCTTCGTCGCCCACGAGGACGTGCCGGTGGTCGGCACCCTGGTCGGCCCGCGCCTGGGCGCGCTGGGCGCCCGTCGTCACTGCCACTCGTACATGAAGATGACGATGCTGCGCGAAGCCGGCTTCACCGCGCCGGTCGAGGTCGCCTATTCCGACAGCAGCGCCGACCTGCCGCTGCTGCACGCCGCGCTCAAGCCGGTGGTGGTCAATCCCAAGCGCAAGCGGGTCGAGATGTTCCGCCGCGTATTGCCGGCCGGCACGCCGATCCTCAACTGGGGTTGCCCGGGGCGGGGCGGGGATGCGGTGGGGTCGGCCTGATCGATGGCCCGTCTGGTCGGCCCGAGCGGCCTGCGATCACGCGGCTCTCGCAAGATCGGGAAGATCGGATGCCTTGCTGTCAGATCGCGCAGTCCCGCCCGCAGCCCTGTAGGAGTGGCGTCCTACTGGATTTCCTTTGGTCACAAGCTGCGACGCGGTTAATCGTGAGCCGAGGAGCTGCCCATAAGCGGAAGACCGCACGTCGCTGCATCGCTGCATTCCCGCGCCATTCGCAGTAGCCGAGCCGGCGCGGTCGCGGCTTGCGCCGCTCCTACAGGGGCTGCGAGCGGGACTGCGCAATCGGGGGTGAGATGTGTTGAACCGCTCGCTCCCTGTAGGAGCGGCGCGAGCCGCGACACGGGCAATCGTGAGCCGAGGCACCTCGTTCAGGCGCGGCACCGCACGTTGCCCGCTCTCCGGGCAGAGTTCGCAATATTCAAAGTGGCGCGGTCGCAGCACGCGCCACTCCTACAGGTGGCTTCGGGCCGTGACGTAGGCGGTAGCAAGTAGGGGCCGGTGACGGCTCGGCGGACGTGAACCTCAGTCGCCCAGTGTCTTCACGAACTTCAGCGACCCGTCCGAATAGCCGCAGCGCCGGTAGAACTCGTGCGCGTCCAGGCGGCTGACGTTGCTGGTGACCTCGATCCGGCTGACCCCGTCGCGGCGCGCGCGGCGCTCGACTTCGCGCAGCAGTTGCCGGCCGATGCCCTGGCGGTGACACGACGGCGCGACCACCAAGGCGGTGATCCGGGTCAGGTCGGTGCCGTGGGTCAGCGAATAACGGGTGTGGCTGGCGATCAGCCCGCAGGCGTGGCCGTCGATTTCGGCCAGCAGCAGGTAATGCCGCGGATCGTCCTGCAGGGTGATGATCCGCTCGAAGGCTTCGTCGCGGGTGCACGGATAGCCGAGGTGGCCGAGCAGGCCGGCCACGTCGTTGGCGTCGCCCAACTCCGCCAGCCGCACCGAGGGCGCGGTCTGGACGGACGGGGCGATGCGTCCCATCGGGGCTTAGCGGGTCCCGTAGAGGACGACGGTCTTGCCGCGGGCGTGCAGCTTGCCGTCGGCCTGGAGCTTCTTGAGCACGCGGCCGGCCATTTCACGCGAGCAGCCGACCAGGCGCGAAAGCTCCTGGCGCGACACCCGCAGCTGAGTGCCCTGCGGATGGCTCATGGCCTCGGGTTCCTTGGCCAGGTCGTGCAGGGCGCGCACGATCCGGTCGGTCACGTCGAGGAAGGCCAGGCGGCCGGCCTTGCGGCTGGTGTCGAGCAGGCGCCGGGAAATCTGCGCGCCGATCGCATACAGCAGCTTGGGCGCGTCCAGCGACAGCCGGGTCAGCAGCAGGTCGTACAGGCGCTCGTGGCCGATTTCGGCCAGCTCGCAGGTGGCGCGGGTGCGCAGGATGACTTCGCGGTGGTCGCTTTCGATGAATAGGCCGAGTTCACCTACGAACTCGCCGGGGCCGAAATAGCCCAGGACCAATTCGCGGCCGTCTTCTTCTTCGGTAATGATGCTTACCGAGCCGGAGACGACATAATAGAGCGTGCTGGCCGGGTCGCCGGGGCGGAACACGTCCGTACGGGACGGGTAACGACGACGGTGGCAATGGGCCAGGAAGCGTTCGATCGTTGCGCCATCCGGCAGCAACGGGCTGTTGGTTCGGCGCAGAGCAGTCAAGGGAGCTACCGGGTTGGCGGACATTGGGATTCGGCTTTGGCAGTCGACCGAGCTTAGGGCGATACGGCCTGTGGAAGCAAATCCTGACGTTGAAACTCGGACTTCGATACAGAGCGATGATGGAAGTTCAGCGACGGTCACGCTTTTGTCACCAACGAAGCCCAAAAACACCATGCGTTTCCCCCCGGGGCTGTTTGCCTCATAATCGCGGCCCTCGCCGTCCGACTGGAATCTTCCTACAGTGGTCAAGCCGTTGCCGCGCCTGCGGTTGCAGGGTTTCAACAACCTCACCAAGGCCCTCTCGTTCAATATTTACGATGTTTGCTTCGCGGCCTCCGAAGACGAGCGCCGTCGGTATATCGAATACATCGACGAGGCTTACAACGCCGACCGCCTCACCCAGATCCTGACGGATGTGGCTGAGATCATCGGCGCGAATATCCTCAATATCGCCCGCCAGGATTACGACCCCCAGGGCGCGTCGGTGACGATCCTGATCTCGGAAGAGCCGGTGATCGACAAGAAGGCGGCCGGCAAGGACGTCATCTCCGACGCCGTGGTCGCGCACATGGACAAGTCGCACATCACCGTCCATACCTATCCGGAAACCCACCCCGACAGCGGCATCGCGACCTTCCGCGCCGATATCGACGTGGCCACCTGCGGGGTGATTTCGCCGCTCAAGGCCTTGAATTACCTGATCGAGAGCCTCGAGTCGGACATCGTGATCATGGACTACCGCGTCCGTGGCTTCACCCGCGACATCAAGGGCCGCAAGCACTACATCGATCACAAGATCAACTCGATCCAGGACTACCTGGCCAAGAACGTGAAGTCGCGCTACGAGATGCTCGACGTCAACGTCTACCAGGAAAATATCTTCCACACGAAGATGCACCTGAAGGAATTCGACCTCGACACCTACCTGTTCGAGGAGAAGGCCAAGAACCTTTCGTTCAAGGAGCGCATGAAGATCGAGGCGCGCCTGCGGCGGGAGATCGAGGAGCTGTATCACGGGCGCAATCTGGCTGATTGAGGCCGGGATTGGGGATTCGGGCGTTGGGATTGGCTTGAGCAGAGCCGGTTCCGGTCACGGTCCGCTGAATGGTTAAGGAAAAAGGCCGGCGCAAGCTGGCCTTTTTCGTTGTGCTGGGGGTGGCGCAGGCATCGGGTCGGACGTTGCGGTGCAGCAGGGAGTTGGGCGCTGGCTTGACTGATGCGCGCAATTACAGCGCGGAGCGAGTTGCCCCCAGCCACCGCGCCGATCGTCTCCCTCTCCCGCTTGCGGGAGAGGGGCGGGGTGAGGGGCGCCGCAGGCGCGGTTTAATCCGATGTCCCGCCGCTCCGCCGCTGGCCCTCACCCCAGCCCTCTCCCGCAAGCGGGAGAGGGAGCTGATCGCGGTAGGCGCGACCGCGTCGCTTGATGGCGAGGCCGTCTGGGCGCGACACCCGGCCGCCGGCGGACTGCCTGGGCGCGGAACAGCCCGCTGCAAGCGCGCGCTCCAAAAGCAAAAGCCCGCCAATGGCGGGCTTTTGTGCTCATGCTGTTCCCGGTTCCCGGTTCCCGGTTCCCGGTTCCCGACCCTCGACCCCAAACCCTCAAACCCTCAAACCCTCAAACCCTCAAACCCGATAAGCCACCGTCTTCATCAACTTCGACGCCGCCGCCATGATCGTCGGCACCGGCATCGGCAGGATGCGCGCGCCGGCCGCTTCGGCGTTCTGGGCGTGACGGGCTTCGTCGGCCTTCATCGTGCGCAGGATCGCGCGGCTGCGCTGGTCACCTTCGGGCAGCGACTCCAGGTGCTCGTCGATGTGCGCCTCGACCTGGCGCTCGGTTTCGACCACGAAGCCCAGGTTCCAGCCGTCGCCGCGCAGGCCGGCCAGCACGCCGATGGTGAAGCTGCCGGCGTACCACAGCGGGTTGAGAAGGCTGGGGCGGCTATCGAGTTCGCGCAGGCGGTCGGCGCACCAGGCCAGGTGATCGGTTTCTTCCTGCGCGGCTTCGAGCAGGTGCTCGCGGGTGGACTCGTCGCGGGCGACCGCGGCCTGGCCGCAGTACAGCGCCTGGGCGCAGACCTCGCCGACGTGGTTGATCCGCATCAGCCCGGCCGAATGGCGTTTCTCGGGCGGTTCCAGAACCAGTTCGGCGGTGCTGCCGGCCGGGTTCGGGCGCTCGGCGCCGGGGGCGCCGAAGACCGTGTCGAGGGCGCGCTGGGCTTCACTGAGCACGCGGTCCAGGGGATTGAGAGTGCGAGCGTTCATGCCGACGATTCTACGGCGCGGGCGGCGTAGAAGTCGGTTAAACGGGGTGGACAAATCGTCCGGGGAAGTTCGTTCGAGATCGCGCCGCGATCCGCGTGGCGGTCCCTGCTGCGAGGCCTCAAGGCGCTTCGCGCCGGCCGTCGTCGAGCAACGTGGCCAGGAACTCCAGCGGGTGCCGGACCGGCAGCGCCGTGCCGTTGCCCAGGTGCAGCCGGCAGCCGATATTCGCGCTGAGCAGGCAAGTCGCGCCGCTGCGTTCGAACTGCTCGATCAGCGGCGCCCGGTATTCGGCCGCGCGTTGCGGATCGGCGAACATCTGCGTGCCCGACGCGCCGCAGCAGCCATGCCCGGCATCGAGTTCGATCACCTGCAGCCCCGGCACCGCGGCCAGCAGGCGGCGCAGCGCCGGCACCGACTTGACCACGTTGCGCTGGGTGCAGGGCAGGTGCAGGGCGACGCGCTGCGGGCTCGGACGAAACCGCAGCCGCTCGGCGCGATCGGCGAGATAGACGATCGCGTCGACCGCGCGGCCGCCGTCGGCCAGGGCGCGGTCGAGAGTGTCGTGGCAGCCGCTGGCCAGGGTCAGCACGGTGGCGTGGCCGGCGAAGGCGGCGCGGTTGCTCGCGGCCAGCGCCTGCGCATGGGCGGCATCGCCGGAATGCGCGTGCAGGGCGCCGCAGCAGGTCTGCCGCGCCACCGGGTCGAGCACGACGTTCAACGCGCCGCACAGCCGCGCCAGGGCGGCGCGCAGCGGGCTCTCGTAGCGACCGGCGACGCAGCCCACGAACAGGCCGACCCGGTCCGAAGCGGGGCTGTTCGATTCGGGCGAGGCCGGCATCGCCACCGTCCGCGGCGGCCGCGGCAACGGCCGCCAAGCCGCCGGCAGCACCGGGTAGGCCAGGCGATACAGGCCCAGGCCCGCGCCCAGCCAACGCGGCCGCGCCGCCAGCGCTTCGATCAGGCGCTGGCGCCAGGCCGCCGGGCGGCGTTCGCGCTGGCGCCGGCGCGCGAGGGTCAGCAAGGCCCCATACTCCACGCCCGCCGGGCACACCGCTTCGCAGCTGCGGCAGCCCAGGCAATGGTCGAGGTGGGTGTCGGCGATCGCGCTCGGCGCGATGGTGTCCAGCGCCCAGGCCCGGGTCAGCGCGATCCGGCCGCGCGGGGATTCGGCCTCGAGCCGCTCGCGCCCGTAGGTCGGGCAGGCCGGCAGGCATAGCCCGCACTGGACGCAGCGGTCGGCCAGCGCCACCAGCGGATCGGCGGGATCGGCGGATATCCGGGGCGCGGCAGGCATGTTCAGAATGCTAGCATGGGGGTCGGGTCGACTTGCGGCGGCTGAATAAGCCCGCTATCATCTCGCCTCTTCACGTTCCACATTTACAACGCGCGGCGAAGTTCCCGGGCCGAATACCTCCTCGTGAGGGTCCGATCCAGCGGAATCAGCCCGACCATCTGCACCCACTAAAAGAGTTTTCATGAAGACTTTCACCGCCAAGAACGAGACCGTCCAGCGCGACTGGTACATCGTCGACGCGTCGGGCAAAACGCTCGGCCGCCTGTGCTCCGAACTCGCGCGCCGTCTGCGCGGCAAGCACAAGCCCGTCTACACCCCTCACGTCGATACCGGCGATTACCTGGTGGTAATCAACGCCGAAAAGATCGTGGTCACCGGCAACAAGCTGCAGGACAAGATGTACTACCGGTTCACCGGTTACGTCGGCAACCTGAAGAGCGAAACGCTGGGCCAGGCGCTTGATCGCCACCCCGAGCGCGTCATCGAAATCGGCGTCAAGGGCATGCTGCCGAAGAATCCCCTCGGCCGCGCCATGTACCGCAAGCTCAAGGTCTACAAGGGCTCCGAGCACCCGCACGCCGCGCAGCAGCCGCAGCCCCTGGACTTCTAAGGTACGAACATGGCTATCCAACAGAATTACGGCACCGGTCGCCGCAAGTCCTCCACCGCTCGCGTGTTCCTGCGCAAGGGCGAGGGCAAGATCACCATCAACCAGCGCACGATCGAAGAGTTCTTCGGCCGTGAGACGGCGCGCATGATCGTGCGCCAGCCGCTCGAGCTGACCCAGTCGACCGACAAGTTCGACGTCAACGTCACCGTCGCCGGCGGCGGCATCACCGGCCAGGCCGGCGCGATCCGCCTGGGCATCGCCCGCGCGCTGGTCGAGTACGACGAATCGTTGAAGAGCGAGCTGCGCAAGGCCGGTTTCATGACCCGCGACGCCCGTGAAGTCGAGCGTAAGAAGGTCGGTCTGCACAAAGCCCGTCGCGCCACCCAGTTCTCCAAGCGCTAATCGTTCGACGGCTGCATCGGTTTTTGTTTTTGCAGCCGCGAATTTTTGCGTTAGACTGTGTTTTATAGCCCCGTCGCCAAGCGGTAAGGCACCTGACTCTGACTCAGGCATTCGGTGGTTCGAATCCATCCGGGGCTGCCAAACAAGATCGCCACCGCCGCAAGGCGGATGGCTTCGCGAAAAACCCGCCGAAAGGCGGGTTTTTTGTTGTCCGCGAGAAAAGCTTCCGCCGTCGGGCAGGTCTTAGCAGTTCCAGGAAAGCTCCCGCGGTCAGGCGGATCTTTGTTGCTCGCAGGAAAAGCCCGCCATCAGCCGGGTTTTTTATTTCCGCGAGTAAGCATCCCGCGCAACGATCGCCGCGGCGGCCGGATCGCTCACCCCAACTCGCGCAACAGGCTGATCTCGTCGCGCAGCGGAATGCCGTGGTGGCCGAGCAAGGGAATCTCCGGGTCGGCCTCGCGCTCGCGGTCGATCGCGCCCGGCGTCAACCGCCACAAACGAAAATCGCGGCGCTGATAAAAACGCAGCGCGTCGAGGTTGTCGTTGGTGGTGCGCGCCAGCAATCGGGTCAGGCCCAGCGAGCGCGCGCGGATCGCGGCGAGTTCGAGCAGGCGCGTGCCCGTGCCGATGCCCGAGGCCAGCACGTCCAGGACCACGACCTCCGAATGCCCGGCCTCGTCGAGCAGCACGATCAGGCCGGCGAGGCTGCCGTCGTCGTGGTCGGCGACGAAGCCCGGCAACGCCGCGGCGTCGATCGCGCGGCCGTCGAGCTGGACGATCGGCGTGCCCCAGCGTTGCTCCAGCCAGGTACGCAATGCGGCGCGATCGTCGTCGCGGATGGGGCGCAGTGGCAGCGGTAACGGCAGCATCGCGATGGATCGGGTGGAGTGCGGTCAAGGTAGCAGCCTTCGCCATAGTCGCGGATGCCGCGATTTGCCGGCTGGCGTTGCTCGAAGACTGGGCGCTGCGTTCGGGGGGGGCGCCCGTGGCGCCCTGGCGGCGAATGCGGCGTCATGCCGCGCCGGATGTCGGGTGCGCGTTGTCATGAGACGAACGTCGCCCGCAGCAGGCCAAACCCGTAAACCGTGCCGGCGGTCGCGGCCGCGATGCGCATCGGCTCGCATCCTGTGCCATGGCGATGAGGCTCGGCTACCATCCGCGCGCAGGGGGATCGATGCGACACGACGGCGTCGGGGGACGCGCATGGGCGAGGAGCTGACTCGGTTGCTGCAGGACTGGCGTGGGGGCGATGTCGCCGCGCGCGACCGCCTGTTCGGCGAGGTGTACGAAACCCTGCGCGCGATGGCCGCCGCGCGGCTCGGCGCGCGTTCGTCCAATCGCACCTTGCAGGCGACGTCCTTGGTGCACGAGGCGTTGATCCGGCTGATCGGCAGCGAGGTCGACTGGCAGGATCGCGCGCATTTCTACGCGCTGGCCTCGTTGAAGATGCGCTCGGTGCTGGTCGACGAAGCGCGCGCGCAGGCCGCGTCCAAGCGCGGCGCCAACCCGGTGCTGTTGACCTTGTCGCACGCCGATCTGCAGGGCGGGCAGACGGTCGGTTTCGACGTGCTGGCGCTGCACGACGCGCTCGACCGCCTGGCCGCGCGCGATCCGCGTTCGGCGCGCGCGGTGGAGATGGCCTACTTCGGCGGCATGGAGCAGCGCGAGATCGCCTGCGTGCTCGAGGTGTCGATCCCGACCGTCGAGCGCGACCTGCGTTTCGCCCGCGCCTGGTTGAGTCAGCAACTGAGTTGAGCCGCCGCACCACCCGCAACGCCGCCGCACCATCGCTCCGGAGCACCCATGCAAACGCAACGCTGGCAGCAACTGCGCGCCTTGTTCGATGCGGTCTGCGACTTGCCGGCCGAGCGTTGGCGCGATGAGTTGCAACGGCTCAGCGACGATCCGCAGCTGATCGACGAAGCCCTGGATCTGTTGCAGGCGCAAACCGCTAGCTTCGACCAGGCGCTCAAGCCGCTGGGCGAGTTGATGGCGAACCGGCCCGACAGCGAACTGCGCGCGGGCGAACGCTTGGGCGCGTGGGTGCTGGTCGAACGCTTGGCGAGCGGCGGCATGGGCACGGTGTTCATCGCCGAACGCGCCGACGGACTGTTCCGCCAGCAGGTCGCGATCAAGCTGCTGCGCGGCAGCGGGGTCAATCAGGCCGAATTCGCCCAGCGCCTGGCGGCGGAGCGGCAGTTGCTGGCCGAATTGCAGCATCCCAACATCGCGCGGTTGTACGACGGCGGCACCACGCCGAACGGCGAACCTTATCTGGTGATGGAGTACGTGCCCGGCCGCGCGCTCGACGACTACTGCGAGCAACGCCAGCCCGGGCTGCGCGAACGCCTGCGCCTGTTCCAGCGCATCTGCGGCGCGGTGCAGAGCGCGCATCAGCGCTTGATCGTGCATTGCGATCTCAAGCCCGGCAACGTGCTGGTGCTCGACGACGGCGAGCCGGTGTTGCTGGATTTCGGCATCGCCCAGGTACTGGACCGGCAGCACGGCGACGGCGAACGCGGCACCGATTTCTGCACGCCGGCCTATGCCAGCCCCGAGTTGCTCGGCGGCGCGCGGGTCAGCGTGGTCAGCGACGTATTCGCGCTGGGCGTGCTGTTGACCGAGTTGCTGGCGTGCCGGGCGATCGGTCGCGGCATCGGCGAGCGCGATACGCCCGTGCCGCTGCCCAGCGCCTGGGCTGGCGCGGATTGCGCCTGGCGCGGCGCGTTGCGCGGCGACCTCGACGCGATCGCCGCGCGCGCCTGCGCGCTGGATCCGCGCAAACGCTATTCCTCGGTCGAGGCGCTGTCGCTGGATATCGATCGGCATCTGGCCTGGCGTCCGGTCACAGCGCGCGCGCCGACCTGGCATTACCGGTTCGGCCGCTATCTGCGCCGGCATTGGCGCGAGAGCGCGGCCAGCGCGATCGTGCTGCTGCTCGCCGGCGGTTTCGTCTGGCGAGTCACCGCCGAACGCGCGAACGCGCAGCGCGAAGCGGCGGTGGCCGAACAAGTCAGCGAGTTTCTGGTGTCGGCCTTCGACGCCGCCGACCCGCGCATGCGCGGCGCGCGTCCGGATCAGGAAGTCAGCGCGCGCCAAGTGCTCGACAGTTCGGCCGAACGGATCGAACGCGGGCTCGACGAAACCCCGGCGATCCGCGCGCGCCTGCGCGCGGTGCTCGGCCGCGCGTATCGCAATCTGGGCCAGCCGCAACGCGCCGAGGCCTTGCTCGAACAGGCGGCGAAGGAGTTTCTCGACCCGGCCGTGGCGCGTCCCGATCAGGCCGCGCAGGCCTTGGCCGAGCTGTCGCGTTCGATGAGCGCGCGCCAGTACGGCAGCCAGGCGGTCGCGGTCGCGCGCCGCGCGCTGGCGCTGCGCGAGCGCGACGGCGAACCGCGCGCGCTGGCCGATGCCTACGACACGCTCGGCCTGGCCCAGGTCGCTAACAGTCAATATCCCGAAGCCGAGCGCTCGTTCGCGCAATCGCAGGAACTGCGGCGCAGGCACGCCATGCGCCAGTCGCCGGAGGAGCGCGCGAGCATGCTCGGCCATCTGGCCGAGTTGTATCTGCGCCGCGGCGAACTCAAGCGCGCCGAACAGACCTTCCGCGAGGCGTTGGCGATCACCCGCGCGAGCGGGCCGAACACGGTCGCCACCCAGCTCAATCAGTTCGGGCTGGCGCGTTCGTTGTTCGGCCAGGGTCGGGTCGACGACAGCCGGCGCGAACTGCTCGACAACCTGATTCTGGCCCGCGAGCTGTACGGCGAACAGAGCGACATGGTCGCCAATATTCATTCCGACCTGGCCAACACCTCGCAGGATCTGGGCGACTTTCGACAGGCCGACGAGCACTACCGCGCGGCGCTGGCGATCATGGCGACCGTCGCCGGCGAACGCAGCCTGGATTACGCGCGCGTGCTCAACAATTGGGCGGTGCTCGCCGACGAGCGCGGCGATGTGGCCGAGGCCGAGCGGCGCTGGGGACTGGCGCTGTCGATCCGGCGTCAGCATCTGGATCCGGAGGAGCGCCGCGTGTTGCGTATCGAAAGCGCGCTTGGCCGCTTGCTGGCGCGGGCCGGTCGCAGCGAGCGGGCGCAGCCGCTGATCGAGCATTCCACCCGGGTATGGAACACGCGTCATGGCGAGGATTATCCGGGGCGGTTGATGGTGGCGTTGAGCCGGATCGAATGGTTGCTCAGCGCCGATCGGCTCGATGAGGCGGCCGCGGGGCTGGACGGGTTGGATCTGGATCGCGGCGAGTACAACGCCTTGATGCTTGCGCGTATTCCCGGTCTGCGTGCTGAGCTGGCGCAGCGGCGTGGCGATTGGGCCGCGGCCGAACGGGCCTGGGCGGCGATCGTCGCCGATAGCGCGCAGCAGTTGGGCGCGGGGCAGGTGAAGACGGCTAAGGCGCGGATTCCGTATGCGGAGGTGTTGCGGGCGCGCGGGGATGCGCAGGGGGCGGCGGAGCAGGTGCGGTTGGCTGAGCCGGCGTTGCGGCGGGAGTTGTATTCCGAATCGGATTTGTTGCGGCGGTTGGATGCGCTTAAGCGGGGGACTCCGGGGTTGCGGGTGGTGTCGCGCTAGTTGTGGATGGGTGAGTTGGCTCGTGTGGCTTCTGCGCAGTTTCTTGCTTTAGACAAACGAAGGTGACCTGCCGCTTTCTTGGTGGAAGCTTTTGATCCTGCTTGAAGCTTGGAAGGCTTTAGATATCTAAAGCTCTAAAGCTTTTGAAGCCGAAGGCGAGATCAACGGCTTTCGTCCGCAAGCGGCCGAGTTACTTTCTTTTGTCTAAAGCAACAAAAGTCCGCCTGGATTCCCTTCGGTCAAAAGGTAACCAAAGAAAAATGCTTTTTTATGAATCAAGGGCCCACGCGATCGGTGCTTACGCGGGCATGCGCCACACGAGACATCCTGTCTCGGTGGCGCACGGCGTACATCCATGTGCGCCGCCCTTCGGGTGTGCTGTTGCTAACGCGAGCTCCAAGCCTCGCAGCGCTGGATGAACTGCAAGACCTCTAGCCAAAGCCGCATGGCCTACCTATAGGAGCGGCGCAGGCCGCGACCGCGAACTTCGAACGACGGCGCAAAATCCAGCCGGCAACGGTAATTTGCATACGACGAACAAATCGCATTGTCGGGTGTCAACAAACAAGAACGCCGCCCTCGCAGGCGGCGTTCCCGTTATCGTCGAACCTGACGATCAGCGACGCTCAAACCGCGTCGCGAACCTCGCCCTCATTCGATCGCCTGCACATCGACCAGACGCAACCCCTTGGTCGCGTACTTCTCGGCCGACTGATACAGACCCTGCCAGCCCTTGACCGCTTCCAGCGCCTTGCCGCCGCTGCCGGCGCGGAACACGCCGACGTAGTTGCGCACGCCGGCATCGACATAGGTGTCGACATCGATCAGGCGGTAGCCGTCGTCGGACAATTCGGCCCACTTCGCGGTGAAGCCGCCCCACGAGGTCGAACGCCACAGCGCGGTGGAATCGCTGCCGGCGCGGTACACGCCGATGAACTGGCGCTGGCCGTTGCCGATGTCGAAGCTCTCCATGTCGATCAGGCGCAGGCCCTGGTCCTTGGCGGTTTCGCGCTGGGCGGCGAAGGCCGAGAAACCGGTGTGGCTCCACAGGCCGGCGTTGCCGGTGCCCGGACGGAACACGCCCACGTAGTGACGGGTGCTGCCGCTGAGGTAGGTGGTCATGTCGACCAGGCGTTGACCGTCCTCGCTCAGCTCCTGCCACACCGCGGTGAAGTCGGCCCAGCTGCTGGCGTTGTACAGCGCGCCGGCGCCGGTGCCGCGCTTGTACACGCCCACGAAATGGCGGTCGCCGTTTTCGACGTAGGTGTCGATCTGTTCCAGGCGGAAGTCGTCGGCGACCAGCTCGGCGCGCTTCTGGGTGAAGGCGGTCCAGCTGGGCTGGTTGACCCGGATCTCGATCTCGTCGCTCGCCCGCCACACGCCGAGGAAGGTCTTGTTGTCGGTTTCGGCGGCATCGAACGCATACGGCGTGCTGGCCGGATACAGCAGGCTGAAGGTGTGCGGCGCGGAATGGTTGCTCAGCGCGGTCCAGTCAGTCGGATCCATGTTGTTGGCGCTGGCCATCGCGGTGGCTTCGCCGCGGGTCAGGCTCTGCAACTGGGAGAAGGTCATCGGACGCGGGCGAATGGCGTTGCCTTCGCACGAGCCCGGCGAGGTTTCCTGGCTGACGTGCACATGCACGTGCGGGCCGCTGGATTGGCCGGTGTAGCCGACCTTGCCCAGGTACTGGCCCTGCTTGACCACCGCGCCGGGCACCAGCAGTTCGGCCGGGATCGAACCGGGCTGCATGTGCGCGTACAACGCCACTTCGTTGCCGGCCTGGATCTTGAGGAAGTTGCCGCCGGCCGAGTACTGGCCGGTGCTCGGCGCGATCGGCTCGGGTTCGATCTCCTTCGACACGCGCGGGTAGTTCTTCCACTCCGGCAGATCGTTGAGGCCTTCGCAGACGATGCCGTCGGCCATCGCGTACAGCGGCAGGCCGTAGGCGCGGCGGCCCTCGGGCTTGGTCGGATCGGCGCCGGGGCGCTTGTCGTCCCACGAGTCGCCGTCCCAGCCGGTCACGCTGTTGTCCAGGCCGAACGCCTGGCTGCCGCCGACGTGGTTGCTCGAGGTCTGCCAGGCTTCGTTGAAGCGCAGGTCGCTGGCCTTGCCCGGAAACCGCAGCGGGCCGTTGTCGTTGGTGGCGGCGGTGAACGGCAGATTCTTGATCACCGGATTGGCGAAGCCCTGCACGTAGACGGCGACCTTGACCGTGGTCGGATACGGCGCGTTGATGATGATCGGATACGAGGCCGGCACGTCCGGCGCGTTCGGATCGGGGTTGGAATAATCGCAGTTGCAGTTCTGGAACGCGTACTGGGTGCCCGGGGCGATTTCGACCGGCGCCAGGAAGTTGGAGGCGAGCTGGTTGAGGATCTCGACCTTGGTGATCTTCAACGGCGTGGCGCCGTCGTTGCGGATCCCCATGCGCAGCGAGACGCGGCCTTGCTTGGCGCCGCCGACCTGGGACGGGCCGATCGCTTCGAACACGACCTTGCCGTCCTTGATCGGGTTGACCACGTCGATGGTGAGGGCCTGGGCATTGACGCCGGCGCTGACGCACAGGGCGAGCGCGGCCGGCAGGGCGCGCAGTAGCAGGCGGGACGATTGCGATTTGAGATGCGATTTCATGATGAAACTCCATAGGCATGATTGAGGAATCACGCGGTCGCAGAGGGACGAGCCCTCAACCCGTGGAGCCGGGATTTGGGATTGGGGATTCGGGATTGGGAAAGCGGCCGCGTCGCCTTGGCTGGCCAATCCCGAATCCCGAATCTCTAATCCCGGCTCCACACGGCTGGGTCTGTCCCGGCGAACCCGGGCGTGACCACGCCGCGCTTAACTCAACAAACCGGGGAAGGGCGGCCGGACCCATCAAGAAATTTCAAATTATTTTTCGGCCCGGCCCGGAACGCGGCAAAATGGCGGCCGGAGCGAGCGGCGGCGGGTTCGACGGGGCCGCAAACGCTGCCCTGGCGGGCCCCGGCGCTGGCTACGGCCGGTTCCCGGACCGGCCGAGGTCTTTACGCGGCGTCCCGAGCCCGTGGCTGCCAATGGCGCCGCGAGTGGTTACAATTGAAACCATTGCGCCGCGGCGCCCTGAATCGACATCGAGGTCTGGATGAAGCTTGGATCCCTGAAGGAAGGCGGCCGCGACGGTACGCTGATCGTCGTCTCGCGCGACCTGACCCGCGCCGTGCGCGCGACCGGCATCGCCGACACCCTGCAGCGCGCGCTGGAGGATTGGTCGAACACCGCGCCGCGGCTCAACGCGCTGTCGGACGATCTCAACGCCGGCACCGCCGCCGACGCCTTCGAGGTCGACTTCACCGCGCTCGCCGCGCCATTGCCGCGCGCCTACGAATTCGTCGACGGCAGCGCCTACCTGCCGCACGTCGAGCGCGTGCGCCGCGCGCGCGGCGCCGAGGTGCCGGAAAGCTTCTACACCGATCCGCTGATGTACCAGGCGGTCAGCGCCGGTTTCTACGGTCCGCGCGATCCGGTGCGGGTGGTCAGCGAGGACTACGGCATCGACCTGGAAGCCGAAGTGGTGATCGTGACCGACGACGTGCCGATGGCGGTCAGCGCCGAAGACGCGGCCGGCCACATCCAGCTGATCGGCCTGGTCAACGATGTCTCGCTGCGCAATCTGATTCCGAACGAACTGGCCAAGGGCTTCGGCTTCCTGCAGTCCAAGCCGCGTTCGGCGCTGAGCCCGGTGTTCGTCACGCCCGACGAGCTCGGCCCGGCCTGGATCGACAGCAAGGTCCACCGCCCGCTGCTCACCCACATCAACGGCGAGTGGTTCGGCGCGCCGGAAGCGGGCATCGACATGCAGTTCAACTTCGCCCAGCTGGTCGCGCACGCGGCCAAGACCCGGCCGCTGTCGGCCGGCACCATCGTGGGCTCGGGCACGGTCGCCAACGAAGACACCTCGCTGGGCGCCTCGTGCTTCGCCGAGAAGCGCACGGTCGAGACGCTGGAACACGGCAAGCCGTCGACGCCGTTCATGAAGTTCGGCGACACCGTGCGCATCGAAATGCTCGACGCCGACGGCAGCAGCCTGTTCGGCGCGATCGAACAGCGCATGGAACGACCTTCCGCCTGACGGCGTCGGGCGCGGGACGAGAGGTCGACTCCGGCGCGGCGCAACCGGTAAGGTTCGCCGTGCAGGGGTGCAGCGACAACCAGGTGGAGCCCGGGTGAGCGAGCAATTGCGGTTGTATTCGTATTGGCGCTCCAGCGCCTCGTATCGCGTGCGTATCGGTTTGAACCTCAAGGGGCTCGAGTACGAGATCGTGCCGGTGCATCTGGTTCGCGGCGGCGGCGAGCAGCATCTGCCGGCGTACCGCGAACTCAATCCGCAGGGGCTGGTGCCGGTGCTGCAGCACGGCTCGCGCACCCTGACCCAGTCGATCGCGATCCTGGAATACCTCGACGAAACCTGGCCGCGGCCGAACCTGCTGCCGGTGACCGCGCGCGATCGCCACCGCGTGCGCGCGATCGCCCAGACCATCGCCTGCGAAATCCATCCGCTCAACAACCTGCGCGTGCTGCAGTACCTCGACGGCACCTGGAACGTCCCGCAGCCCGAACGCGACGGCTGGATCGCGCACTGGATCCACGAAGGCTTCACCGCGGTCGAGGCGATGCTCGCCGACCATCCGGCCACCGGCACCTATTGCGAAGGCGACAGCCCCGGCCTGGCCGACTGCTGCCTGATCCCGCAGCTGTACAACGCGCGCCGCTTCGGCGTGCCGCTGGAACCGTTCCCGACCTTGCTGCGGATCGAACAGGCCTGCCTGGAGCTGCCGGAGTTCGACAAGGCGCGGCCGGAGAATCAGCCGGATCGGCCGCCCGGGTGAAGCAGAAAATGAGTTCAAAGGAGTGAGGAGCGAGTAAGAGCAAGGTAGTCGTCGCGACCTGCTGCTTTTACTCACTTCTCACTCTTCTCCACTCATTCCTCAAGCCGCACCAAAAAGCAAAACGGGCCCCGAAGGACCCGTTCGCTGCGGAACGCTTTACTCGTTCCTCACTCCTGTGCACTCACTGCTCGCTCAATGAGCGGCAGTCGCGTCATACATATCCGCATACGGATCGTGCTCGCCGGTGCCGCCCTCGGACAGGCGGAACTTCAGCGCCAGGCCGTCGCGCGAGTCGGCCGCCTTGAGCGCCTCCTCCATCTCGATCCGGCCTTCCTTGTACAAACGGAACAGGCACTGGTCGAACGACTCCATGCCGTCTTCCAGCGATTCTTCCATCGCCTGCTTGATCTCGTGCACCTGGCCGCGGCGCATCAGATCGCGCACGTGCGGGGTGTTGATCAGGATTTCCGCCGCCGGCAGACGCCGCCCGTCGACGCCGACCACCAGCCGCTGCGAGACCACCGCCTTGAGGTTCAAGGCCAGGTTCATCAGCACGTTCTTGTGCGCCGACTCGTTGAAGAAGTTGAGGATGCGTTCCAGGGTCTGGTCGGCGTTGTTGGAGTGCAGCGTCGCCAGGCACAGGTGACCGGTTTCGGCGAACGCGATCGCCGCCTCCATGGTCGTCGCATCGAGGATTTCGCCGATCAGGATCACGTCGGGCGCTTCGCGCATCGCGTTCTTGAGCGCGTTGTGGAAGGCATGGGTGTCCAGGCCGACCTCGCGCTGGTTGACGATCGACTTCTTGTGCTTGTGCAGGTATTCGATCGGATCCTCGATGGTGAGGATATGGCCGGCGGTGTTGGTGTTGCGGTGGTCGATCATCGAGGCCAGCGTGGTCGACTTGCCCGAGCCGGTCGAACCGACGATCAGGACCAGCCCGCGCGGCGCCATGATGATGTCCTTGAGCACCTGCGGCAGCTGCAGCTCCTCGATGCTCGGGATGATGCTGCGGATGGCGCGGATCACCATGCCGACTTCGCCGCGCTGCTTGAACACGTTGATGCGGAAGCGCCCGGCGTCGGGCAGGGCGAGGGCCATGTTCAGTTCGAGATCACGCTCGAACAGCGGGACCTGGCCTTCGTCCATCAAGGAATAGGCGATTTTCTTGACCATGCCGGGCGGCAGGCCGGTGTTGCCGAGCGGGTAAAGACGGCCTTCGACCTTGATGTACACAGGCGCGCCAGTCGTCAGGAACATGTCCGACGCGTTCTTTTCCGTCATCAGCTTCAGGAAATAGCCGATGTCCATGCATTCATACCCCTTGTTGACGGCGCGCGCCGTTGCAAGCACGCTGCCGGCCTGACGACAATGTCCGTGCGTCATCCCTTCCGCACAGCGCTCCCCTAATGACCGCAAGCTTCGCACAATTTCGTTTGCCGCTGCTGGCCGCAGTTCTCGCTTCCGCCCTGGCCGGCTGCGCGTCCACGCCTCCGCCCACCGGCGAGCTGTCCGCCGCGCAGCAGGCGGTGATGCGCGCCGACGATGCCGACGCCGACCAGTACGCGCCGCAGGACCTCAACGCCGCGCGCAGCGCGCTGAGCGGGGCCCAGGGAGCGTTGTCGCAGGGCAAGGACGAGGACGCCCGGCGTCTGGCCCTGACCGCCACGGCCGAAGCCGACCTGGCCCTGGCCCGCAGCCGCGAGGCCAAGACCAGCGCCGAACTCAACCAGCGCCGCGCCGAGATCGCCGAATTGCGCCGCCGCCTGCAGAACGGAGCCGGCCAATGAGCGCGTTCGCCGACCTCCGCCGCGGCCTCGCCGTGCGCACGCTTGCCGCCACGGTCCTGTCCCTGGCCTGCGCCGCGGCCTTCGCCGCGCCGCCCGACGATCCCGATATCGCCCGCCTGAACCAGCGGGTGATCGTGATCGAATCCAATCCCGACGCCGCCCAGTACGGCGCCTTCGAGCGCCTGCGCGCGCGTCAGGCCATCGACGCGGTGCGCGCCGCGCGCAGCCGCGATCGCGCCTGGGCCTTGCGGATCGCCGATCGCCGGGTCGAAACCGCCGAAATCGTGACCCGTACCCAATTGGCCCAGCGCGAGGTCGATCGCCTCGACCGCGAGCGCAGCGAACTGCTGGTCGAAGCCAGCCGCCGCGACGCCGACCGCGCCCGCGCCGAGACCGAGCGCCTGCGCGTGCAGGCCCAGATCCAGGCCGAAGAGGCCGAGCGCCTGCGCCTGGCCGCCGATCAGGAAGCCCAGGCCCGCGCCGAGGCCGAGGGCCTGCTCGACAACGTCGCCGGCCAGCAGGCCGCCAAACTGCGCGCCGCGCGCGAGCGCGACGCCGAGCTGGCGCGCAAGGAAGCCGAGCTGATGGGCGAAACTCCGCCCAAGCCGGCGCCCAAGCCCAAGCCGAAGAAGAAGTAAGCCGGAGGCGGGCCAGCGGCCCGTCCCGATGCCGGACTCAAGCCGCCCCCGCGGGGCGGTCTATGGGCCGCGTCAATCTGGACCCGAAGCCCGCTGTCGCGTGCCGGCCAGCGCTGCGGCGCGGACCAGGGTCGGGCGATCCCGCCTTTCCCAGGCCCCGCCTTTCATTCGCGCCATCTGGCGTCCCGCCATCAGCCACCTTGCCGTAGCGGGAGACTCGCTCCCGACGAACGGCCGTGGCGATCAAAGCCACATTCCAGCTGCGATTCGCAGCGCGATCCATGCACCGAATGTGTGTGAGTTATTTCTTTGTAATCAAATGGTTAAGCGCCGCTTGCGGTCCGGGCCGGCGAGTCTGGCCGTAGCCTGAAACCGTTTGCAGTCCACCCTTGCCGGATCCGGATCGCAGGAGTAGGGTCGATTATCCGAGCGGTTCTACCGCCGCTTGGCGAAGAGTCAGGCCGATGAGCGATACGCCCTTTCCGCAGGATCCCGCCGCCGCACATTCGCGCGCGGCCGGCCTGTGCGAAGCCGGCGCCGCGCCGAGCCCGACGCACCTTACGGTCCCCCGCAACGCCCTGGTCTCGCGGCCGGGGCGTTTGCATTCGTGCTGAAGGAGGCTTTCATGTTCGAAGAACAACCGCAGCCTGAAATCGACGCGCTGATCAAGAGCAACCCGGAATTCAAACAGCTCTACCAGCGCCACAAGGATCTCGACAAGAAGGTGATGGACGCCGAGCTCGGCGTGCTGCCGATCGACGACACCACCTTGGGTCAGATGAAACGCGAGAAGTTGGCTGCGAAGGATCGGCTGATCCAACTCTACGATCAGCAACATTGAAGCCCATCGCATGCGTGCGGCCCACCCGCGGGTGAGGCGGCCGCGCATGCAGCGCAGCCGGCGCGATGCCGGTTGCGCACCGGCCGGGCGCGCAGGCCCCGGCTCAGTCCACACGGACCCGACCCGCCCGCGGTCGCGGCTCCAGGCTTAGCGCGGGCGGCGGCGGTCATCCTCGTCGATCGCTGCCGCCCGCGGCTACCACTGCAGCGATGAACTCACCGCAAGCCGACGGGCGCGGTGCGGCCCCGGTCTGCGCCGGCGACCGCTGCGCGCATCGGCGCCATGAAGGTGATATCCCGGGCGTTCGCGGCTCCGCGAGGAGGCGCGCACCACGGCCCGGCGGCTAGAATGGTCCGATTCGCCGCACGGTAGCGGCTGGCAGGAGCCGCATGGCCATTCACTCCTCGGTACTCGAACTCATTGGCAACACCCCGATCGTCAAGGCCCAGCGCCTGGACACCGGCGTGTGCGAGCTGTATCTCAAGCTCGAATCGCAGAACCCCGGCGGTTCGATCAAGGACCGCATCGGCCTGTCGATGATCGAAGCGGCCGAGAAGGCCGGCAAGATCAAGCCCGGCGACACCCTGGTCGAAGGCACCGCCGGCAACACCGGCATCGGCCTGGCCCTGGTCGCGCAGCAGAAGGGCTACAAGCTGCTGCTGGTCGTGCCCGACAAGATGAGCCGCGAGAAGATCTTCAACCTCAAGGCGATGGGCGCGCAGGTGGTGCTGACCCGTTCGGACGTGGCCAAGGGTCATCCGGATTACTACCAGGACCTCGCCGAGCGCATCGCCGGCGAAACCCCGGGCGCCTACTTCATCAACCAGTTCGGCAACCCCGACAACCCGGCCGCGCACGAGTTCGGCACCGGTCCGGAAATCCTCGAACAGATGGGCGGCGAGCTCGACGCCATCGTGTTCGGTTGCGGCAGCTCCGGCACCATGACCGGCCTGTCGCGCGCGTTCGCGAAGTTGTCGCCGGCCACCGAGTTGATCCTGGCCGATCCGGTCGGCTCGATCCTCGAGGAATACATCAACCGCGGCACCTTGTCGGACAAGTCGGCCAGTTGGATGGTCGAAGGCATCGGCGAGGATTTCCTGCCGCCGATCTCCGACTTCACCCGGGTCAAGAAGGCCTACGCGATCAACGACAAGGAAAGCTTCCTGACCGCGCGCGAGCTGCTGGAAAAGGAAGGCATCCTCGGCGGCTCCTCGACTGGCACCCTGCTGGCCGCGGCGCTGAAGTACTGCCGCGAGCAGGCCACGCCGAAGAAGG
Organism: Lysobacter capsici; assembly: GCF_014779555.2. Classification (NCBI taxonomy): domain Bacteria; kingdom Pseudomonadati; phylum Pseudomonadota; class Gammaproteobacteria; order Lysobacterales; family Lysobacteraceae; genus Lysobacter; species Lysobacter capsici. The sequence goes on along the minus strand of NZ_CP094357.1, from coordinate 4,917,999 downwards.
TGCTGGTGTTCGTCTGCGACACCGGCAACAAGTACCTGTCGAAGATGTACAACGACTACTGGATGCTCGACAACGGCTTCATCCAGCGCGAACAGCACGGCGATCTGCGCGATCTGATTCTGCGTCCGTATTCGCAGCGCGACACCGTGGTGGTCGGCCCGAACGATCTGCTCGTCACCGCCTACCAGCGAATGAAGTTGTACGACGTGTCGCAGCTGCCGGTGATGGACGGCGAGCACATCGTCGGCATCGTCGACGAAAGCGATGTGTTGCTGCACGTGTACGGCGACGAATCGCGCTTCCGCGATCCGGTCTCGACCGCGATGGTCAGCAAGCTCGACAAGATCCCGGTCGCCGACCCGATCGAATCGTTGCTGCCGGTATTCGACCGCGGCCATGTCGCCATCGTCATGGACGGCGACAAGTTCCTCGGTCTGATTACCCGCATCGATTTATTGAATTTCCTGCGTCGGCGCGTGCAGTAAGGCCGGGCTCCGGGCCACGGGCCCCATGTCCCCGGGGCGCTGCGGTGCCCTGACCCGAATTGCCCGAAACCTCGAGAAGAGTCCTTCTCCCGCTCGCGGGAGAAGGTGCCCGAAGGGCGGATGAGGGCGCGCGCCCTCACCCCAACCCTCTCCCGCAAGCGGGAGAGGGGGCTTGAAGCTCGGGGGCCGCCTCGCCAGGGCGGGGCCATGCCAGCCGCGATCCTTATCGGTCAAGTGAGTCCGATCCCCGCGCGAGCAGCAGCAGAAATTCGCCAAAACCACAGCCAAACCGCCGCTTTCGCCCGAGCCACCCCGCCCAGACCGCGCATTCAGCCCCGTCCGACCGCCGCCCAACGTGGCCGCCGTCGCAAATACCCGCCACCCGCACACCCCGCCTGCACGCTGCCTGAAGTCCGGGCCCGGGCGGACAGGCGCTCACGGCCGCAATGTTAAACTTCGCGGTTGCGCCAACCGGCGGAATGCCGCCCCTGGGAAGTACTCAATGAGCCAACAACCGCCGCAAGGCGATGCCCGCAAATACGGCATGGGCACACTCGCCATTCACGCCGGCCAGTCGCCCGACCCCAGCACCGGGGCGGTGATGCCGCCGATCTACGCCACCTCGACCTACGCCCAGAGCAGCCCCGGCCAGCACCAGGGCTTCGAGTACTCGCGCAGCCACAACCCCACTCGCTTCGCCTACGAGCGCTGCATCGCCGGCCTGGAAGGCGGAACCCAGGGCTATGCCTTCGCCTCCGGCCTGGCCGCGACCTCGACCATCCTGGAGATGTTCGACGCCGGCAGCCACGTGATCGCGATGGACGACGTCTACGGCGGCACCTACCGCCTGTTCGAGCGCGTGCGCCGCCGCAGCGCCGGCCTGGACTTCAGCTGGGTCGACCTGAGCGACACCGCCGCGTTCGAAGCCGCGATCCGCCCCGAGACCAAGCTGGTCTGGATCGAGACCCCGACCAACCCGCTGCTCAAGCTGGTCGACATCGCCGCCATCGCCGCGATCGCGCGCAAGCGCGGCCTGGTCGTGGTGGTCGACAACACCTTCTCCTCGCCGATCCTGCAGCGCCCGCTCGAGCTGGGCGCGCACATCGTCATGCACTCGGCGACCAAGTACCTCAACGGCCACTCCGACATCGTCGGCGGCATCGCCGTGGTCGGCGACGACGCGGACCTCGCCGAACGCATGACCTTCCTGCAGAACGCGGTCGGCGGCATCCAGGGCCCGTTCGACAGCTTCCTCGCGCTGCGCGGCCTGAAGACCCTGCACCTGCGCATGAAGGCCCACTGCGAAAACGCGCAGGCGCTGGCCGAATGGCTGCAGACCCACCCGTCGGTCGAAAAGGTCATCTACCCCGGCCTGACATCGCACCCGCAGCACGAACTGGCCAAGCGCCAGATGCACGGCTTCGGCGGCATGGTCAGCATCTACGTCAAGGGCGGCATGGACGGCGCGCGCCGGATGATGGAGCGCTGCGAACTGTTCACCATCGCCGAATCGCTTGGCGGCGTGGAAAGCCTGGTCAACCATCCGGCGGTGATGACGCACGCGTCGATTCCGCCCGATCGCCGCGCGGCGTTGGGGATTACCGACAATCTGGTGCGGTTGAGCGTGGGCGTGGAGGATTTGGCGGATTTGCGGGCCGAGCTTGAACGCGCGCTTGCTGCCTGACCGTCCGCCGATGCGATCGTGGCTAACGAGGCTCGACTCTTGAACTCCGACGTGCGCGTGAGTAGCGGCACGGGCTTGCTGCTACTGAATCTGGCTGCCTGGATTCGGCGGCAGGCTTGGTTGCAAGTGCTGTACCGGCGTCTTCCGCGAGTCCTGCGCGACGGCGTCTCGCGCGCGATGTCCGGTCGGGCCCAGCAGCGTGCGCGCTTCGCACGCACGCCCGCCTGGGATCGCGCGATCGTCGACCCGCCAGCGCCGGTCGCGTCGGTCGCGCCGGAGTACGCGTCCGCCGCCGGGGTCAATCTGTTCGGGTATTTCCGTGGTCAGTTCGGCCTGGCCGAAAGCGCACGCATGTACGCGCGCGCTCTGCTCGACAGCGGCTATCCGGTGGCGTTGCACGACATCGATATCGATTTGCCGCACGTGCTTGACGATCGAAGCCTGCAGGGACAGATCGGGCAGGACACGCCGCACCCGGTGAGCATTGTCTTCGTCAATCCCGATTACCTGCCCAGTGCGATCGAGCACATCGGCGAGGCCCGCATGCAAGGCCGTTACCTGATCGGCTGCTGGTTTTGGGAGTTGCAGGAAATCCCGGCGGCATGGCTGCCCGCGATTGATCGGGTGGACGAGATCATGGTGGCGTCGGAATTCGTCGAGCAGGCGTTCCGGCGAGTCACCCACAAGCCGATCCTGCGCGTGCCATTGCCTCTGAACGAAGTGCCCGATAGCGGCCTGCAACGCGAGGACTTCGGCCTGCGGCCTGACCGCTTCGTGTTCCTGTGCACGTTCGATTTCAACTCCTGGGTCGCGCGCAAGAATCCGCTCGCGACGATCGATGCGTTCCGGCGGGCGTTTCCGTCCGATCGGACAGACGTGCAATTGCTGTTGAAGTCCAGCAACGGTCATCGCCACCTGGAAACCTTCCGCGCCCTGCTCAACGAAGTCGCCGGCGATTCGCGCATCGTGGTGCGCGATGAAGTGATCGACCGCGCGCATGTGCATGCCTTGCAGCGCTGCGCTGACGTCTATGTGTCGCTGCACCGTTCGGAAGGCTTCGGCCTGGGCCTGGCCGAATGCATGGCCCTGGGTAAGCCGGTGATCGGTACCGACTGGTCGGGCAACCGCGACTTCATGAACGAACGCAACAGCTGCTTGGTCGGCTATCGGCTGGTACCGGTGGGTGAAGGCGAGTATCCGCACGAGCCGGGCGCGCATTGGGCCGAAGCCGACGTGGATCAGGCCGCCCGGCATATGCGTCGGCTCGCCGACGATCGCGATTTCGCCGCGACCCTCGGCCGGCAGGCGCGCATCGACGCGGTGAACCTGCTTTCGCCGCGTCTGGCGGCGCAGCGGATAGCGCAGCGTCTGCAGGCGCTGGGCATGCAACCGAAACCAATCCGCGACGACGCATCCGCGTTCGCGCCGTCGAATCGCTAACCGAGAGAACCCAACGGATGTCTGCATTACTCAGGGCCGCATGGCGGTATCGCGGATTCATCGTTTCATCGGTGGTCAACGAGTTCAAATCACGTTTTTCCCGCAGCGCCTTCGGCGGGGCGTGGATCATCCTGCAGCCGTTGGCTCAGGTGCTGATCTTCGCCACCATCCTGTCGAACGTGCTGGGCGCGCGACTGGAGGGGGTCGGCAGCAAGTACGCCTACGCGGTTTACCTGATCTCCGGCATCCTGTGCTGGTCGCTGTTCGCCGAGATCGTCCAGCGCTTGCTGATGGTGTTCATCGACCATGGCTCGCTGCTGAAGAAAATGCAGTTCCCGCGCATAGCCCTGCCGATGATTTCGGTAGGCTCTTCGCTGGTCAACAGCATGGCGCTGTTCTGCGTGATCATGGTGATCCTGCCGATCTTAGGCGTCTATCCGAACGTGCATTACCTGTGGCTGCCGGTGTTGATGGCGCTGACCGTGGCGCTGGCCACGGGCGTGGGCCTGATCGTGGGCGTCCTGAACGTCTTCGCCCGCGATGTGGGGCATGTGATGGGCGTGATTCTGCAGTTCTGGTTCTGGGTCACGCCGATCGTCTATCCGATCAAGGTGGTGCCGGAGGCATTCAAGGTGACGTTGTTGTTCAACCCGGTGGCGCCGTTGGCCATGGCCTATCACGACATCATCGTCTATCAGCGCGCGCCACAGCAGAGCCTGTGGAGTGTGCTGGTCGCAACGGTGGTCCTGCTGATGGTGGGCATGTTCCTGTTCCGCCGTGCTTCGGCAGAAATGGTGGATGTGCTATGAGCGCCGTTCTTACCGTCAATCAGGTCGGCAAATCGTACGTCGAATACCGTAGCGAACTGCAGCGTTTCGCGCGCTGGATGGGCGTGCCGGTGGTTCCGCGCGCCGAGCACTGGGTCATACGTCATGTGACGTTCTCGGTGAACCAGGGCGAATCGATCGGCATCATCGGCCAGAACGGCGCGGGCAAGAGCACCTTGCTGAAGATGATCACCGGCACTACCAAGCCGAGCGAAGGACAGATCGCTTTGCACGGCCGGGTCGCGGCCCTGTTGGAACTCGGTCTGGGTTTCAGCAGCGAGCTGACCGGACGCCAGAACGTGATCCATGCCGCCGGCCTGATGGGCCTGCCGCAGGACCAGATCGAAACACTGCTGCCGGAGATCGAGGCGTTCGCCGAAATCGGCGAGTACTTCGATCAAGCCGTGCGTACCTACTCCAGCGGCATGCAGATGCGGGTCGCGTTCAGCGTGGCGACCGCGGTGCGTCCGGACGTATTGATCGTCGACGAGGCGCTATCGGTCGGCGATGCCTACTTTGTGCATAAGTGCTTCAAGCGCATTCGCGAATTCCGCGAGGCGGGCACGACCTTGCTGATCGTCTCGCACGATCCCTCGGCGATCCAATCGCTTTGCGACCGCGCGATCCTGCTCGACGGCGGCCGGGTGGTGCTCGACAGCGACCCATACGAAGTTTTCGACTATTACAACGCTCTGATCGCCCAGCGCGAGAACAGCACCGTCAAGACCGAGGCCGCGGTCGAGGGGAAGATCTCGACCGAATCGGGCACCGGTGAAGCGGTGATCACCCAGTTGCAATTGCTGGACGCGACGGACGCCCCAGTGGAGTACGTGAACGTGGGGCAGGCGGTGACCTTGCGGGCGAAGGTTGCCGTGCATCAGCCGGTGGAACGGCTGGTGTTTGGGTACATGATCCGCGACCGCCTGGGCCAGGCGATCTTCGGAACCAATACCCACCACACCAAGCAAGCCCGCGATCAGTTGCGGGCGGGAGACGAGGTGGAATATCGGGTAAGTTTCCCGGCCAATCTCGGCCCTGGCACCTATTCGTTCTCGGTCGCGCTGTCGAGCACCGAAACCCATCTGCAAAAGAACTATCACTGGCGCGATCTGGCGCTGATATTCACCGTGGCCAATCTGGACAAGGACAATTTCGTCGGTAGCGCGTGGATCCCACCGACTATCGTCGTGCGGGAAGTTGGTTCCGGTCAGGCCGTACCTGTGCAATCGGGCAAGGTGATTTCGTGAGTCAAAAACCTGACCCGAAAGATGTCTATGGCGTGATGCGTTCGGTAAGCGCGCGCTTGAGCGAATCCGTTCCGCTCGGTTCGATGCCGGCGAAAGACGATGGCGACGCGGCTGTCGCGCGCATGCTCGCGAGGATCGACGACGAGCTCGATGCGCGCTCCGGCGGTGCCGGATCGTCCAGGAGGGGGTCGTATTGGCGTTCCGTCTCCTACACGGTGCCGGCCAAACGCCAGTACGTGCTCGGCGAGTTGCTTGTCCCGTCCGACGCGAGCTTCGTCGAGACGGCTTATCGCACCGTGCTCAGGCGGGCACCCGATCCGGACGGGATGACGTATTTCCTCGAGGAATTGCGCGCGCGGCGTCTGACCAAGGTGGAAATTCTCGGGGCCCTGCGCTGGTCCGAGGAGGGCATGGCCAAGCAGGTTCATATCGACGGCCTGTTGATACCGTTCAGGTTGCAGAAACTCAAGCGCAAGCCGATCGTCGGCAAGCTCGTGTCGTGGGCGCACGCGCTGCTGCGGCTGGGGGCTAACCACGATCGCCAGCAAGTCCTGGACACGGTGCAGGCCCAGGAATCGCATGAGCTGGGCCGCCACATCAATCTGCTGGTCGACGAAATCGCCGAGCTGCGCGGCCAAAACGCGAAGTTGCGCCAGAGCATCGGCGAACTGATGCCGATGATGGAAACGGCCAAGGTCGCCGAGCGCGACGAGGCGCGTATTCGCGAAAAAATGGACGCGCTCTATTCGGCGTTCGAGGAGCAGTTCCGCGGTTCGCGCGAACTGATCCGGGCGCGAATCGAACCTTATCTGGAATGGATCCGTGAAGTCGGGGCCGGCACTTTGGAGGCGCCGGTGCTGGACATCGGCTGCGGCCGGGGTGAATGGCTGGAACTGTTGGGCGAACACGGCCTGGAGGCCAGCGGTATCGACCTGAACCACGATTTCGTCGCCAGTTGCAAGGGCACCGGGCTGAAGGTCGTAGAAGGCGATGCGGTCGAGGTGCTGCGTCGCATGCCGGAAGGTTCCGTGGGCGCGATCACATCGATGCATTTGGTCGAGCACCTTCCGTTCGAGCGGGTGGTGGAACTGGTCGAGGAAAGCCTGCGGGTCCTGCGTCCTGGCGGATTGCTGTTTCTGGAGACGCCGAACCCGGAAAACCTGCTGGTAGGCGCGCACTATTTCTATATGGACCCGACTCATCGCAATCCCCTGCCTTCCGCGATGCTGCAATGGTTGGTGGGGAACCGTGGCTTCACCGATGTGCGTGTGGAGCGCTTGAGCGCACATCGCGAACTCAACGCGCCGCCCTTGATTGCGGACGATTTGCCTGGAGCGAAGTCGATCAATGACATGCTGTGGTTACTGAACGTGGGGCCGGATTACGCGGTCCTGGGGAGGCGCCCATGAGCCGGCGCGATGGCCCGAAGCGGTTGCTGGTGACCGGGGCCAGGGGCTTTGTCGGACGCTATGTCCATGACGCGGTCGCGGCGGGCGGGTTCGGAGCCTGCGAATTCGTCACGCCGGTTGGAGACTGGGACATTCGCGATGCCGATGCGGTGGCCGATGCGGTGGCCGAGTCGCGCCCCGACGCGGTGCTGCACCTGGCCGCGCAAAGCTTCGTGCCGCGTTCCTTCGAGGCTCCGCGCGAGACCTTCGATATCAATTTCCTGGGCACGCTGAATCTGCTGCAGGCGCTCAAGCGGAACCGGTTCGCCGGGCGATTGCTATACGTCAGTTCCGGCGATGTCTACGGGCAGGTCGCCGAGGCGGACTTGCCGGTGACGGAGGCGCTGATGCCCGCGCCGCGCAACCCCTATGCGGTCAGCAAGGTCGCCGCCGAGCAACTGTGCTTGCAATGGCAGCGCAGCGAGGGGCTCGATGCCCTGGTGCTGAGGCCGTTCAATCACATCGGTCCCGGTCAGGCGGCCCACTTCGTGGTTCCGGCGCTGGCGGGCCAGGTCGCGGCGATCGCCGATGGGCGCCAGGAGCCGGTGATCGACGCCGGCGATATCGACACTACACGCGACTTTACCGACGTGCGCGATATCGTTGCCGCCTATGCTGCGGCGCTCGAGCGGGGCGTGTCGGGCGCCACCTATCTGGTCGCGTCCGGGGTCGAACGCAAGGTACGCGATCTGCTCGAGCTGATGTGCCGCATCGAAGGGGTTTCCGTGGATGTCCGGCAGGATCCGAGCAAATTACGACGCGCCGAGCAACGTCGCATGGTCGGAAATGCCGGCGCCTTGCGCGATGCCACGGGCTGGGTTCCAAAGATCGCTATCGAAACCACTCTAAAAGACATTCTTCAGGACGTACGGACGCACTCATGAGCAACAAGAACGCATTGATCACTGGTATCACCGGCCAGGACGGCGCTTACCTTTCGCAATTGTTGTTGTCGAAAGGCTACGCGGTATACGGCATCCTCGCTCGGCGCAGCAGCGATACCCTCTGGCGCTTGCGCGAGTTGGGAGTCGCCGATCAGGTGACGTTGCTGGATGGCGACTTGACTGATTTGTCGTCGTTGATTCGCGCGATGGACGTCTCCAAGGCCGACGAGGTGTACAACCTCGGCGCCCAGAGTTTCGTCGGATCGTCCTGGCAGCAACCGCTGCTGACCGCGCAAGTCGATGGCGTCGGCGCGCTGAACGTGCTCGAAGCGGTGCGTATCGTCAATCCGAAGGCGCGTTTCTATCAGGCGTCGACCAGCGAAATGTTCGGTCTGATCCAGGCCGAGATGCAGGACGAGACCACGCCCTTCTATCCGCGCAGTCCTTACGGCGTGGCCAAGCTGATGGCCCACTGGGCGACGGTGAACTACCGCGAAAGCTTCGGCCTGCATGCTTCCAGCGGCATCTTGTTCAACCACGAGTCGCCGCTGCGCGGTATCGAGTTCGTGACCCGCAAGGTCACCGACGCGGTCGCGCGGATCAAGCTGGGTCAGCAAAAAGAGCTGCGCCTGGGCAACATCGACTCCAAGCGCGACTGGGGTTTCGCTGGCGACTACGTCGAGGCGATGTGGCTGATGACCCAACAGGCCGAGGGCGGCGACTACGTCGTGGCCACCGGTGAGACCACGACCGTGCGCAAGATGTGCGAAATCGCTTTTGAACACGTGGGTTTGAACGTCAACGACCATTTGATCATCGACGAGAAGTTCTTCCGTCCCGCCGAAGTCGACGTACTGCTTGGCAACCCGGCCAAGGCCAAGGCCAAGCTCGGTTGGTCGCCGAAGACCAGCTTGCAAAAGCTGATCGAAATGATGGTCGAAGCGGACCTGCGTCGCTTGACGACGCGTTGAAGGACAGGGATCGGCCGGGCAGTACCATGACAGACAAACGCAAGAAACTACTCGCGATCAACTTCTTTCCTGCGTTCGTGCCTCCCACGAGCGGAGGAGAGCAGCGCTACTACATGCTTTATCGGCATTTGAGCGAGCAGTTCGACGTGACCTTGCTGTCGGCGACTTACTCCAGCGCGAAAGCGGAGCGAGTCGAGCATTCGCCCAGTTTTCGCGAGTTCCGGGTGCCCAAGCCGGTCGAGACCGAACAGATCCACTGGTCGCTGGAAACCGAGGGCATTGGGCCGGAGTGTTCCGCGCTCGCGGTCGCGATGGCCTCGGAATTCGACACCGATTTCGGCGCCCGGTTGGGCGAGTTGGCGGCCGATGCCGATGCGATCATCCACGAATCGCCGTTTACATTGCCGTACGACAAGGGCGCGGGCAGCGACGGAAAATTCCGCATCTATAACGCGTACAACGTGGAGTATCGGCTCGCGCAGCAGATGCTCAAGGGCGCGGTGGGCGTTCAGGCCTCGGCGTTTATCCGCGATCTGGAAGCGCGGCTGATCGCCTGTTCGTCGGCGATATTCGCCACCAGCGAGGAGGAACGGCGCGAATTCGCCCGTGTGTTCGGCTTCCCCTTACAGCGTATTTTCCTCGCGCCGAATGGTTTCGATCCGCCTGAACCGATGGACGCCACGGCGGACTCGCAACGCGACGGGGGGGTGTTGTTCCTCGGCAGCGCGCATCCGCCGAACGTGGAGGCGCTGCAATACATCGTCGGGCAGTTGGCTCCGGCATTGCCATCGGTGACATTCAACGTCATCGGCAGCGTCTGCAAGGCGTATCAGGGCACGGTGCCTTCCAATGTGAAATTGCTGGGCTTCGTTTCCGAGGCCGAGAAGAGCGCGTTGCTCCGGCAATGCGGCGCCGCGATCAATCCCCTGACCAGCGGCGCGGGCACCAATCTCAAGATGCTCGATTACATGGCGCATGCCGCGCCGATCGTGTGTACCGCGGTGGGCGCGCGGGGACTGGATCTGGTCGATGGCGAACAGGCCCGCATCTGCGAGCTCGAGCAGTTCGCGGCAGGCCTGACGTCGGTGTTGCAAGACGGCGCCGCGAGCGCGCGCATGGGGCACGCGGGTGCTGCCTTGGCCGAATCGAAGTACGCCTGGGCCAGCATCGCCGCGGCGACCGCCACAGCGATCGACGAGGTGCTGGACCTTTCCTCGTCCGCCGCATCCCGCAAGCGGGTGCTTATGCTCTGCGACTACGAAGTCCACGTCGCACAGGGCGGTGGGCAGGTTCGGATCAAGGAGTTGCTAACCGAACTGGGTAAGGAATTCGACGTCACCTTCCTGTGCCTGAGCGATGCCGACATCGAAATCAGGCGCATGCTCGCGCCTGGAGTCGTGCAGCGGGCGATTCCTAAATCCGAATCGCATCGGCGCGAGGACGTGGAGTCGCTGCGCAATCAGTCCGTGTCGGTGGCGGATCTGGTCTCGGCCAAGCACTGTCTGGACAATCCGCAGCTGGTCGCCGCATTGCGCGAGGAGATCGGGTCGGTCTCGGTAGTGATCTTCGAACAGTGTTTCCTGACTCCTCTGCTGGCGTTCGTGCCCGATGGCCTAAGCGTCGTTTACTCGTCGCAGAACGTCGAAACCTCGTTGAAGCAGGCGCTGCTCGCCGCACGCAACGATGGGCCGCAATGGATCGAGGCGGTCGAAGCGCTTGAGTCGCGACTGCTCGAGCGCGCGGATCTTTTGCTTTGCGTTTCCGAAGAGGATCGCGATCTGTTCTGCGCGACGCGTAAGGTCGACAATGCGCTGGTCATCGAGAACGGGGTGCGGATTCCCTCGATCCACCGGCAGTCGTTGGCGCCCAAGCAGTCCTCCACAGACGAGGTTTCGCGTCGCCCGATCGCGGTATTCGTCGGTAGCGGGCATCCGCCCAATGTCGGAGCGGTGCAATACATCATCGACGAGTTGGCCGGCAAGTTGCCGCAGGTGACGTTCGCGATAGTCGGCTCGGTTTGCCAATCGGTCATGGGCAATTCGCTGCCCGACAATGTCGTGTTGTTGGGGTTTCTCGGCCGCGAGGAAAAGGAAGCTCTGTTCGCCGTCGCCGACCTGGCCGTGAATCCGCTGTTCGAAGGCGGCGGTTCAAGTCTCAAGGTGCCCGATTTCCTCGTGGCCGGCCTGCCCATGTTGAGCTCGGCCGTGGGCGCACGCGGGTTTCCCGGGCTGCGCGCAGGCGAGCACTATGTGGAGGCGCAGCCATCGCAGATGGCCGAACTAATTCCGCAGATGCTCGACGATGCCGCGCTGAGGTCGCGGCTTTCCAGCGCCGCCATGGACTACGTTTCGACCCACCTGGACTGGCGCGTCCTCGGCGGCAAGTTCAGACGTAGCCTGCGCGCGCTGATGCCGCGTTCGCGGCCGTGCAAGGCGCTGGTGCTGACTTACCGATTCGGCGAGCCCGCGCGTGGCGGCGCCGAAGTGTTTCTGCTGAACGTATTGCGCGAGCTGGAACGGTTGGATGGCATCGAATTCGATGTCGTCGCTCCGGCGGTGGGCGCTATTCGCGACACATTGCACTTTTCCGCGGACTACGATCCGCCTTCGGCCAACGATCGGGTGCCGGCGATGAGGGGCGCGGTGCACCTGTTCCCGCTCGATCCGCCCGCCAAGGATCGCTTCGAGAGTGCCCGCACATTGCAATCGACATGGATGCGCGAGTCGCTTCAGCTGGGCCGGGAGCTGGCCGAAGATCTCGGCGATGGCTTACTCGGCGGCTGGAACTTCGCCGAGCGCCACAACGGCGGCGTTATTCGGTGGGCAGCACAGACAGCGCAGATTCGCCTGCCTCCGGATACTCAATCGTTGACCGTCTCCGGTCTGGCGCTGGAGCCGGTCCAGGTCTCGATTCGCCTCGACGGCAAGGAATTGGGCGTCAAGCGGCTTCACCGCAAGTTTTCGTTTACCCAGCACCTCAATACCGAGGGTCGCCTGCTCGAGTTGCAAACCTCGGCGCGTTATCAAGGCGACGACGACGTTCGCGAACTGGCTTATATCGTCGATGCCTGCACGGCCACCGGCGCTTATGGCGAGGTGGAGATTTCGCTGGTCGAGGGGATGGAGCAACGCGCGCGTCAGATTCCGGTCGAGCGCTGGGTGAAGGAACTGGTTGCCGTGACCCGCGAACGACCCCGAGACCAGGATCAGCTTTTTTTCGGCACGCGTGGTCCACATAGCTCCGAACTCGAGGCTTGGCTGGAGCGCGCCTGCGTCGGCTATGACGTCATCCTCGCGCAGGGCGTGCCGTTCTCGACCTCGGTCCTGGGCGCGCAGGTGGCCGCGCGCAACGGCATTCCCGCCGTCGTGCTGCCACATTTCCACATGGAAGATCGTTACTACCACTGGCGGCAGTTCTACGATGTGTTCAGTACGGTCGAGGCGGTTATTGCGGCTCCCGCCGCGAGCAAGTCGGTGTTTTTCGACCTGATCGGCGCCAATGCGCAGGTCGCGCCAGGCGGTGGCTTCGATGCCAGCGACTTCTCTGCCGAATCGCTCGCTCGCGGTCGCGAAGCGTTCCGCCGGATCCATGCCGGCGAAAATCCGTTTGTGCTGGTGCTGGGCCGCAAGACCGGCGCGAAGAACTACAGAATGATCGTGCAGGCTTGCGAACAATTGCGTGCCGCGGGGCATCGCTTGGACGTGGTGTTGATCGGGCCGGATGACGACGGCATAGCGCTGGAGGGGTCTGGTGTGCATTACTACGGCGCGCAGCCGCGTGAGGTGGTGATCGGAGCGTTGGCCAGCTCGCTGTGTCTGGCCAACATGAGCGAAAGCGAGAGCTTTGGGATCGTGCTGCTGGAATCGTGGATGGCCATGCGGCCGGTGGTGGCACGCAGCTCAACGCTGGCATTCACCGAATTGGTGCAGGACGGTCACAACGGCTTCCTCGCCGACAACGTCGGCGATCTGGCTGGCGCGATCAAGCGATACCTTGACGATTCAGAACTTGCCGATCGGCATGGCTCGGCGGGCATCGAAACCGCGCGTGGTTACAGTTGGCGAGCGTTGGCCAAACATCTGCGGCAGATCATTCTGGGGGTGGTTCGTGACGGAAATCGAAGCGCTGCATGCGAAAGTGGTTCAACAGCTCCGGAACAAGGCGATACATGACCCTGATTTCGAGGCGCTGAGTTGGATCGACGGCAACCTGCGACCGATCCGCACCGTTCTGGATATCGGCGCCAACGGCGGGCAGACCATCGCGTCGATCAGATCGACTCTGGGTGAGAGAGTCGAGATCCACTCGTTCGAGGCCAATCCGCAACTTTGGCCGGGACTGGAGAGCATCGCCAGGGAGTCCGGTGGTGCGGTGCATATCCATCGGGCGGGGCTTGGGGATGAGGCGATCGAGTTGACCTTGCACGTGCCTTCGGTGGATGGCGAGGTGTTCCTCGAGGAGTCCACGTTCGATCTGGACCAGTTCGACAAGCCCTGGGTGCGCGAGAAGTATCTCGAGCGGGGCCATGCCCCGGAATTTTCGCAAGTCCGCGTGCCAGTCAAGCGTGGCGACGATTGTGCCCTGCGTCCCGATCTGATTAAGGTGGATGTCGAGGGTTTCGAAGCCTCCGCCATTCGGGGACTGCTGACCACCATCGAAGCATGCAAGCCCATTTTGCTGGTCGAAAACAGCGATTGGCACAATGTGACCGCGCTGCTTGCCGAATTGGGCTATCAACCGTACCGCTGGGATGCCGGTGTCATGGCCCCGTTCCACGGCGCGACGACCAATACTTTTTATCTACCCGCAGGAGTCGTGCCCGTGACGGCGCAAGACCAGTCGACCCAGGAAACACAGCCCGAAGCCGCTACCGGCGGTTATTGCGAATCCGCGGACGTCAACGAGCATCGGGTGGATGTCGAGCGGATGTGGCAGTTGCTCAACTCGCTGGGACTGAAGGTGCCGGCCAATGCGGTGACGCTGGACGTCGGCGGCGGTGCGGGTGGTCATAGCGCTTTCATAGCCAACGATGTCGGCCGTATCTATTGCACGGACTATTTCGACCAGAATGCGCGTTTCGGCGGCGAGCTGGTGAAGCTGTTGCAGGAAAAACTTGTTCGTCACGGTCATGGTTTTCCGATCGAGCGTTTGGAGTTTCATGCGGTCGACGCAATGAACACGATTTATCGCGACGATCTGTTCGACGCGATTTTCTCGTTCAACGCGTTCGAGCACATTCCTGATCCGGGCGCGGCATTGAAGGAAATCGTGCGCGTGCTCAAGCCGGGTGGGCTTGCCTACATCACCTTCGATCCGATCTGGACCTGCGACTTCGGCAGTCACTTCCAGCACAGGGTTCCCAGGCCTTGGCAACACCTGATCAGCGACGACACCGAGTTCGTGGAGATGATGAAGCAAGCCGGCGGCTCGGACGACGAGGGATCGGAGTACGTGCATGCCATGAACCGGCGCCGGCTCTCGTACTATCGCGATCTGTTCGAGTCGATGCGCGGTGAAGTCGAATTCCTGCACGAGGGCGAGTGGAGCGGCTGCGTGGTGCCTGGAAGTGAATCGCATGAAAACTTCCAGCAATGCCTGTCACTGGGTTTCAGTCGCGAGGAGTTGCTGCTGCGGGGAATGGTGAAGGTATTTAGGAAGAAGGCCGTAACCAAACCTGCTATCGCACAGGGCGAGCGTCGGCGCTGGCGCTTGTTCGGCTGATTCGCCGCATCAAGGACGCGGTCGGGCGCCGCGAACGCCGGTCCGGATGGGCCAACCACCCGTTCGATGCGTTAACGGTAGCGGCGATGAGAGGATTTCGCCGCTACCGCAGCGATATGTCCGATGCCGTGTCGGGATGATCGACCTGGCCCGATTTCAACGTTGCGATGGGGAAGTCGAAGTCGGTGTGCGTTGCGGCGCGATCCCAGGGCGATATCCTCTCGAAAAATCGGGTGCCTGGCCTGCGGCCATGCGATGCATGGCATAACGCTTGTTCGCCGCGCTATGGAGCGCGGCGATGTCCACGATCGATCGCTATATCAGTGCTCCGCCGCCGGTCGGCGACTGATCTCGATCCACTCCACGCCTATGCCGAGCAGGCGGTTGTCGGAACTGAGCCCCAAGGCGGAGGGGGAGCCGGCACCGGTGATTTCAAAGTCCAACGCAAGCATGTTTCCCGCGCGAACTGCGTCGGCGCATGAATAGTCGAACTTCAACCGCTTCGGGCCAGGGCTGTCTGCGGTGAAATCGTAGCTGCCGACCTGGCGGCCCTGGACCTTGACCGCAACCACGACGCGCGGATTTTCAGGGATTGCGAATCCGCGCGCGTTGAGTTTCGCCTGAAGCACATCCGAGCCGCAGTTCGCGAGGTCGATTTCGATTCTCGGATGGGTCGAGTTCGACCAGGTGCCCCAGGGTTCCGGAATATTCCAACCGGCGGCCAATGCGTTGGCGCCATTCGCATCCGCGCCGAAGCCGATGCGCCCGACCGCGAATCTCAGCTGCAGGTGCCGCAAGTCACTGTCATCGAGACGCACGTACATGCCATGGCTCTTGTCCTGCGGTGGGTTGTCGGCCAGCCTGTCAGCAACCAGGGTCGCGAGCAGGTCTTCGTCGAAAGCGCAGCGATGCCGCGAAACCACCTTGATCGAGGTCGCGCCGAGTAATTGCGGCGGAACGTACAACTTGCGGCAATCAGGGCCGGCTATCGCGGCGACCGGCACATCGGTTTCGCCGTGGCCGGAGTTGCGTTCGTAGAAAATTTCGGGCGGCGGATCGTACAAGCCCGGGAATTTGGATTGCAGTACTCGGGAAAAAATGGTCGGCTCGGTATAGCGCTCATGCCGGGTTGGCCAATACCAGCCCAAGTTCCACACGACCAGGAGCGAGGCGACGCCGACCAGCGTGAGCGAGACGAGCCAGCGGGTTGGCTTCCGGCTCGCCTCGCCCAACAGCCAAACGAGTGGTGCGTAGAAAACGGGCACGTACCAAAGCGCGTAGCGCGACAGATCGATCGAGCCGGAATTGAGGTTGGTGGTGGAAGCCTGGGCGAACAGATTAGTGACCACGTATATCGCCGCGATGGCGGTATAGGCCAGCTTCAATTTCGGCCGGGAGCGCGCCGCCAGCACCAATCCTGCGACGAGGATGAAGGTTCCGAACCACCAATTGGTGAAAAGCCCGATGTCGGGATCGATCAGTACCGCCAGCAATTGGTCGGCGTTGCCGCCCACCACTGCGCCCCCCGCTTTTAACTGCGGGGTTATCACGTCGTGGCGATACAGGTAGTAGAGGGGGTGCAGCGCGGTGGCCAGCAGGGCGAGGCCGGCGACGACCATTTCGCGCAGGGCAGCCGAGCGGCCGGACATGTGATTCGCGAGCAGGCCAAACGCGATGAGCGCCCACGCGGTCGCGGCCAAGCTGATGTTCTGGGTGGAAGCTAGGGCGATGGGCAACGCAGCATAGAAGAACTTGCCGCGGCTTATCAGGATGAAGGTTTGCAGCACAAGGGCGATCGTGAAGAATTCGGTATGGACCTTCGTCGCGAACCAGAGAATGGGCGACGCCACGAATAGCAATGCCGCCGCCACGACGCCACGCACGCCGCGCAGCCGGCCCGCCAGCGCCAGCGTTATGCCGAACAAGATGGCATGCAGCGCCAGGAACGCCGTATGCGGGCCGAGCTTCAGCCCGACCAGTTTGAACGGAGCCGCCACGATCGCCGCGAGCGCCGGATAAAACCAGAAATGGTTGAAATCGGCAGTGTGGGCGTCCGCCAGCGACGGGAAGGTGGCCCGTAGCGTGGCGGTGTCGACCATCTGGGGGATCGACCCGTCGATCGCGATCGACGAATAGTCCCGCCAAGCGCCCTCGGTCATGAACGGGCGCCCGTGCTCCAGTATCGCCAGGTAAAGCGCGTAGTACTCGCTGCCGTCGCCGAATCTCCAGACCGGTTGCATCAACAGCACGGACAGCATGATCGCGGCGGCGGCAGCGCCGACGAGAGGCCATGCGAAGCCGGCCCATCCGTTGCGAGCCGGTGCCTCGTTGTCTATCGGGGAAGCTGTCATTCTTTGCGCGTCGCGACCGATTCGCCCAGGAGCGTGCGCGCGAGCTGACGACCTTCGCGGACGGCATAGTTCGTACCCCGATCCTCCGGATATACCTGAGCCATCGTGGTGATGAACACGTTACTCAGCGGAGTCGCATTTCCGGGCACGAACTTGGAATAATGCTTCTCGGCGATCGGCTGCGCATAGTCCGCGCGCCAGACATAGTGGTGATCGATCCATTCGCGCTTGAAGTCCGGGAACATGCGCTGGATGTGGGGAATGGAGAACTCCAGCAGTTCGTCCGCGCTCATCGAGTACATGGCGTCGGATGGCGGCAGATATTTCGACAGATAGACGATGTGGTGCCCGCCATAGGATGAGGGCGGTTCGAAGTTGGTGTGCTCAATCACGCCCACGAACGGGAAGCCTGGGTCGTTGACGTTCAACCAGTAGGTTTCCGACAGGCTGCGGTTCAGCGCCAGCACGAGACAGACGTTCGACAGATAGCGGACGCGACGCAGGGACGCGATGTAGGTGGCGGGAGCGAGCGGTTCGAGCAGGTCGGCGGTGATCGGCAGCGGGGTGGTGACCACGATGTTGTCGGCCTTGATCGTGCCCTCGGCGGTTTCCACGCCCGCGGCGCGTCCGTCGGCGTCCGCGACGATGCGCAGGGCCGGGGTGTTGACCCGCACTTCACCGCCGAGCTTGTTGATTTCCTGTTCAAGACGCTCGGCGAGCGCGGCGAAACCGCCCCGGTAGTAAGCCAGGACCTCGTCGCCCGAGCTGCTGCGGCTGCCGCCTCGCAGAACGAGCTTTTTCCAGAACCACACAGCTGACACGTCATCGGCGACGGCGCCGAACTTGCCGGTCAGCAGCGGATCCCAGACTACGTCGTAGGCGCGCTGGCCACACAGGTCGATCAACCATTCCTTGGCGCTGAGGTGTTCCAGCTTCGACCAGTCCTTCACCGAACGGGCGCGCAATACCGCGATGCCGAGGCGAATGCGATCGAGGAATGGCAACGCCTTGAAGCGCAGCAGGTCGAGCGGCGTGCTCAAACGGAAAAACTGGTCGGCGTAATACATGCCGGTGCGGGTGGGGCGCAGCAGGACGTTTCCGTTCTCGCCGAGCTCTTCGATCAGTTCGAGAATGTGCCGGTCGTTGTTGAACCAGTGATGGTAGAACTTTTCCAGTACGTGCCCGCCGATGTCGAAGCCGCCCGCGAGGCCGCCGACGGCGCTGTCGCGTTCCAGAACCACGACTCGCTTGCCGTTGCGGGCCAGCTCGTATGCCGCGGCAAGTCCGGCGAATCCGCCGCCAACGATGGCTGTATCAAACTGCATGTGAATACCTAGCTGAAGTGGTTGTTCTTTTATCGTTGCCGGAACGTGATTGCGCGGTTCAGCGAGAACTGGACGACCAGCACCACGCCCAACGTGGCGATCTTGGCGAGCAGCGGGTTCAGTCCGATGCGGTCGACCAGCAGCCACAGCACGATGGTCGAGATCAGATATCCGACGCCGGCGGCGGCGCAGAACATGGCCAGACGTCGCAACGTGTTGTCATAGGTCTGGAAGGTGAAATGACGGTTCAACGCGAAACTCAACAACGTGCCGGCCACGTACCCGCATGCATTGGCTGCTTGGTAGTTGATTTCGAACGCCAGCAGAACCGTATAGGTGGCGAGGTCCAACAGGACTCCGGACCCGCCGCAGATCGCGTAAAGAAGCAATTTCCGTGCATCTTCATGTGCAAGGATCTTGCCGAGCCGGTCAATCATGCTCGCCGACCTCCAGATTAACCGCTGAGTGTATCACCGCCTGCGGAGTGCCATTTACGTGCAGCAGAACCCGGCCGACGTACTCGCCGATGATGCCCAGGGCCAATAACTGAATGCCCCCGAGAATCAGCACCGAGACGATCAGCGAAGACCAGCCCACGGGCATCGCGTTGAGAGTAAAGCGCTGGACGATCAAGGCAACAGCCGAGAGGAAGCCGAAGCCGGAGAAAAAGATGCCCAGGAGCGATGCGATGCGCAAAGGTTCGATGGAGAAACTCGTGGCCATTTTCAGCCAGAGCGATATCGATTTGCCGAGACTATAGCCGGATTGTCCGTCGAGTCTTTCGTGATGATCGAGCTCGATCATCGTCACCCGGTTCGTGCTGGCGAGTATTAGCCCGTCCAGATACACGTGCGGACCGACGAAGCGGACCATCTGGTCGCGAACGCCGCGAACTACCCCCTTGAACGGCGAGAGGTAGAGCTCTTTCGGCTTTCGCAGCAGGCGATCGGC
Organism: Lysobacter capsici; assembly: GCF_014779555.2. Classification (NCBI taxonomy): domain Bacteria; kingdom Pseudomonadati; phylum Pseudomonadota; class Gammaproteobacteria; order Lysobacterales; family Lysobacteraceae; genus Lysobacter; species Lysobacter capsici. The sequence continues at coordinate 4,898,665 of NZ_CP094357.1, read as the reverse complement.
GATCATGCTGTTGAAGCGGCTGCCCAGGCGCTTCCACATCGCGTGGCGCTTGGACTTGAACTTGGCGTAGCACACGTCGTTCCCGGCCTTGAGCGACGCGACAATCTTCGGAATATCGGCCGGATCGTGCTGGAGATCATCGTCCATCATGATCACGTACTGGCCTCGCGCGTAGCGCAAGCCGGTCAGCAGGGAATTGTGTTGTCCGGCGTTCTTGCGCAGGTTGATGCCCTTCAGCCACGGGCGGTCGCGAGAAAGCTCCTCGATGCGCGCCCAGGTGTCGTCTGGGCTGCAGTCGTTCACCAGGATCACCTGATAGCGTTCGCTGCCGGCGTCCGGATACATGCCGTCCAGCGCTTCCTGCAGCTTTTGCACCAGCATCGGCAATATGTTGGCGCTTCGGTACGCGGGGATGACCACGCTTGTCTCGATGCTCATCGCCGGACTCCGTAATATTTTCTGAGCACCCTTTCAGGGTAATCGTCGCAAAGGTCGATGCCGAGTTCGTTTGCGAACTGCACAGCCAAGGTGGCGTCCGGGATGCTTCCACCACCGCGGTCCACCAGGTCGTAGTTGCCTTTCTCGCCGAGCATCCGCTCCATCGTTTCCACTAGCTCCATCATCGTGAGTGCGCCGGGCGCGGCAAGATCGATTACCTGGCCGCTGAAGCCGCGGTCGATCATCGCCGTCGCGATGCTGGCGATGTCGTCGACGTCGATCAGTGAACGAAGCGCTTTCGTCCAAAGCGAGAAACGTTCCGCGTTGGCGATGCGCGATGCGATGAAATTGGTCAGCGTATGTGGGTTGGGCGTATGGCCGACTACCTGGGGCAGGCGAAACACCAGGGCGTCGCGGTAAGCGAGCACCAGCGATTCCATTTCTAATTTGTGCACCGCGTACGGCGTCGCTCGCCGATCCGCGTCGGTCAGACTGCAGGTGCTGAAGTAAACGAATTTGCCCTCGGTCGCGCGAAGCGTTTCAAGCAGCAGCTGGCGCTCGCGCAGGAACGCTTGCTCCGATGTCTCCGAGGAATTCGATACGCCGGAGGCGAAAATAACGACCGTCCGGTCGTGTTCATAGCGCGCCTTGAATGCTTCGGCGATTAAACCATTGCCCACTATCATTTTGGATCCATCGTCGGCGAGCTTGCCGGCTGCAAGTTCGCCGGGTTTTTAAGTCGATTGGGTGTTTTATTGCGCGTAAATATAGAGGCGGACGTAAACGGGCAAGGAGTCAAATCACCTTGCCGCGTCGCACGCTATCCCCATTTTGTCGCAATTAGTATGGATAAGTTTCACATTTTTAGTGGCAATTGCCACTAAAAATCCCCGCCGGCCCGAGACTGCCGACGGGGATTTGCGTTGGGGGCGAGGCCTTGCAGTGCCGTGCCCGGCGGATTAGCCCAGCGCGGCTTCCAACTCCGGCAACAACTTGAACAAATCCCCCACCAACCCGATATCGGCGATCTCGAAGATCGGCGCCTCGCCGTCCTTGTTGATCGCGACGATGGTGCCGGCGTCCTTGATGCCGGTCAGGTGCTGGATCGCGCCGCTGATGCCGACGGCGACGTACAGCTCCGGGGCGATGATCTTGCCGGTCTGGCCGACCTGCAACTCGTTCGGGACGTAGCCGGCGTCGACCGCGGCGCGCGAGGCGCCCACGGCGGCGCCGAGCTTGTCGGCGAAGTCGTAGATGATCTTGAAGTTCTCGGCCGAGCCCACGCCGCGGCCGCCGGAGACGACGCGCTTGGCGCTTTGCAGGTCGGGACGGTCGGACTTGCCGGCGGCCAGGCCTACGAAACGCGTGTGGGTCGGCAGCACGGCGTCGACCGATGCGGCTTCGACGGTGGCGCTGCCGCCCTTGGCCGCTTCCGGCCACGAGGCCGCGCGCACGGTGGCGACGACGGTGTGGTCGCTCGGCGCTTCGACGGTGACGATGGCGTTGCCGGCGTAGATCGGACGCTTGAAGGTGTGGCTGCCTTCGACCGCCATCACGTCGGAGACCTGGGCCACGCCGAGCAGGGCCGCGACGCAGGGCATCAGGTCCTTGCCGAAGGTGGTCGAGGGGCCGAACACGTGGCTGTAGCCCTGGGCCAGCGCGGCGATCTGCGGCGCGAGCACCTGCGCGATCGGCTGGGCGTTGGCGGCGTTGGCCACGGTCAGCACCTTGGCGACACCGGCGATCTGCGCGGCATCGGCGGCGACGGCGGCCGGGTCGGCGGCCAGCACCACGATGTCGATCGATTCGGGCTTGAGCGCCTGCGCGGCGGACACGCACTTGGCGGTGGCGGCGTTGAGCTTGCCATCGAGATGTTCGGCGACGATCAGAATCTTGCTCATCACAGCAACCCCTTCTGCTTCAGTGCGGCGACCAGTTCGGCCGCATCCTTGACCATCACGCCCTTGCTGCGCTTGGGCGGCGGTGCGTAATGGGTGGTCTTGAGCGTGTCGCCGGTGTCCACGCCGAGGTCGGCGAACTGGATCGTCTCCAGCGGCTTGCTCTTGGCCTTCATGATGTCGGGCAGCTTGATGAAGCGCGGCTCGTTGAGGCGCAGGTCGGTGGTCACCACGGCCGGCAGGTCGACTTCCAGCGTTTCCAGGCCGGCGTCGACTTCGCGCGTCACCGTGGCCTTGCCATCGGCTACTTCGAGCTTGGAGGCGAAGGTCGCCTGCGGGCGGCCCCACAGGGTGGCGAGCATCTGGCCGGTCTGGCTGGCGTCGTCGTCGATCGCCTGCTTGCCCAGGATCACCAGGTCGGGCTGTTCCTTTTCGATCAGCTTGAGCAGCGCGCGCGCGGCGGTCAGCGACTGGATCGGCTGGTCGCAGACGATATGCACGGCGCGGTTGGCGCCCATGGCCAGGCCGTTGCGCAGGTGCGGCTGGGCGTCGGCGGGGGCGATCGTGGCGACCACGACCTCGGTGGCGATGCCCTTGTCGCGCAGGCGCAGGGCCTCTTCCAGGGCGATTTCGTCGAACGGATTGGCCGACAGCTTGACGCCGTCGGTGACCACGCCGGAGCCATCCGGCTTGACCTGAATGCGGACGTTGTAGTCCACCACGCGCTTGTAGCCGACGAGGATCTTCATCGTGCGGGGATTCCTTGTGGGGGTGTCCGGCCGGGAGCGGCCAAGAGCCGCCAATTCTAACGGAGACGGCCGGGCGGGGGCAGCGTGGGGCGGTTTTGGCCGCCCGGGCGTTTTAAACGCCGGGCTTGCGTGGCGAGGTGGGGGGGGGCTCGTGGAGGCGTGCACCTCCGCGTCGGAGCGAGGGGAGACGCGGGTTAGGGCCGCGCGCGCGCGTTGCGCTGAAGTCGCCCTGCGGCGAATCAGCATCGGGACTTCGGCCCGGCGCGCCTATCGGGGCAGCGGCGTTGCAGGCTTGGAACGTTGCCGCCTGGCCGGGAGTGAGATGTAGCGGCCTCCGGTCGTTGTCGGTCCGGGCCGTGATGGGCGTGAACTGGCTCAGGCGATCGGCAACTTTCTTGCGGTCAGCTCGGGCGGCGGGTATCGCCGTGTCGGCGCCGCCCCGTCAAGCGCCTTGCCACGTCGCAGCCTGTGCGTTTGCCGTGCCTTAGCTTTGCGGGAACGCCTTCGTCGTAACTCAAAAGCTGGAGCAAACGCATGACCACACTCTCGGCCGGCCCAGACACTTCCGCCTTCAACAACAGCCTCAATGCAGCCGACATCGATGCCAGAGTGGCTGCTCTGGAATCAACGATAGCCGGCTTCGCATCGCTCGCCGGCTCGGCTGCAGTTGGATTCCTCCCAGGCACGGGCCTGACCGTCCGGACCGTGCAGGCCAAGCTGCGCGAGCGTGTAAGCATCGCCGACTTCGGCGCGGTCGGCGATGGCACGACGGATGACACGGCCGCGGTTGCCTCGGCGGTGGCGTTCGCGCTAGACAACAATATCCGTCATCTGTTTGTTCCCGCGGGCGTGTACCGCCTGACCGCGCCCATCACGATCAGCGGCAGCCTTTGGCTGGACGGGGACGGCGTGGAGCCCAATGAGGGATTCAGTCCCGGTCCTGGTCCTAACCCGCGTGGCGGTGGCTCCTGGTTTTTCCTTGATCATCCCGGCAAGGGCTTCATCCTTCAGCGCGTGTCGCTCGGTAACAGCGCCAGCGGCATTTCGGTGTCGTGGCTTGGGACATTCCGCACACATACCGTCGGCGGCCCGGGAATGCCGTTCACTCCGACGGTGTACGACTATGACTTCACAGTGGACGACGCGGATGCGTTGTTCGACAACGTCACGCTGTTGAACGCCTACAACGGTATTCAAGTGCTCAACGGAAACGCGGGCCGTCTGACCACGGTGAACCTGCGCGGTCAACCGTTGAACATCGGTATCCTGATCGATCAGGCCTACGACGTGGTGCGGATCAGCGACACGCACTTTTGGCCATTCTGGTCGCAGTCCGAGGAGGTAGCGAAATACCAGATCAATAACTCGCGAGCGATCGTGTCCGCGCGCAACGACAATCCGCTGATCGTCAATTTGTTCTGTATCTTCTACAAGATCGGCCTGCATATCGTAGGCAATAGCTTCGGCACCACCAATAAATTGAAGTTGGTCAATGCAGACTTTGATCGCGGCCAATACGGCATCTATGTCGAGCCGTCGGCGACCGGTCACACCGGGATGTATACGAATGTGACCGCCCAGGGCGAAGTGGGCTCACTCGCCACTTTCACCGCCAATAACTCCGGCGTTGCGGTCAATGCGAACAATTGCGTGATGAATTTCGCCGGGCTCGATTTGGCCGAGCATCGCGGCGCGAGTCTCGACGCGAACGCGGCCAACGTCGAGCTGAACATCAGTCAGCTTCAGGCCGGGAACTGGAACGGTTCGGGTCTTGGGTTCGGTTGCGTCCAGGCTGCTGCTGGGGCGGTTATCGAAATCAGCGATCGTCCAAAGTTCTTCGGCGGTGGTGGCGCCGCGGTGTTTTCCGGAGCCGGCGAGATCACGGTACCAATGCGCACGGGTATATCCATTGCAAACACGAATGGAGCCGGCGACGTCATCGTCATGCACAATTGTCCGATCACGCCGCGTAAGATTTTTGTGACGCCATCCGTCAGCGTGGGTCTGATCTATACGGTTCGCGCGCGCGAAGCCACGAGCTTCACGGTCCGTTTTTTCGACTCAGCCGGCGCTCCGTGGCTATCGAAAGAGGTGAAGTTCGATTGGAAGGCGGAGTATTGAACTCCGCCCCATTCCAGCTCAACGCCCCGAAGCCGGCTCGACCGTCAGAATCTGCGCGCCGCTCCAGGCCGAGCCCGGCTCCCGCCGCACCGGGCTGAGCACGTTGTCAGCCTCCACGCAGACGAAATGGCGGTGGTCGCCAGGGTCGAGGTCGGCCAGGCTCGCGGCGAGTTCGGCACCGGGATTCCATAGCGTCGCCAGCATCTGGCCGGTCTGGCTGGCGTCGTCGTCGATCGCCTGCTTGCCCAGGATCACGAGGTCGGGCCGTTCCTTTTTGATCAGCTTGAGCAGCGCGGCGGTCAGCGACTGGATCGGCTGGTCGCAGACGATATGCACGGCGCGGTTGGCGCCCAGGGCCAGACCGTTGCGCAGGTGCGGCTGGGCGTCGGCGGGGGCGATCGTGGCGACCACGACCTCGGTGGCGATGCCCTTGTCGCGCAGGCGAGGGCCTCTTCCAGGGCGATTTCGTCGAACGGATTGGCCGACAGCTTGACGCCGTCGGTGACCAGGCCGGAGCCATCCGGCTTGACCTGAATGCGGACGTTGTAGTCCACCACGCGCTTGCAACCGACGAAGATCTTCATCGTGCGGGGGATTTCTTGCGGGCGGTGTCCGGCCGGGAGCGGCCAAGAGCCGCCAATTCTAACGGAGACGGCCGGCGGGCGCAGGTTGCCGGGTCGGCGGGTTGGGCAGGGCGCGGGATACCTCGCCGCGTCCGGCGAGGGTTGGCCGCAATGGCCCGCTCAGCGCGTGTTGTGGGCGGGAGGGGCGTGGATGGGGTGATAGGTCGGCCGTCCCGGGCCGCGCGGATCGTGCGAGGTGGCCGCAAACCGCGACCGCGTTCACGGCTGCGCCGGCGTCTTCAGTCTGGGCGCGGCCGTCCGCGTCGCGGGCGCGGTATGGTGGCGCCGGCGTGGAGTCTGGGTGCCGCGCCGAGCCGAGGCGGACGTAGGGTTCTTCAACCGATTCAGGCCAAGCAAGCTAATGAAGAGGCTGCGCTCATGAAATATCTCAAGGCATTGTTGGCCACGTTCGCGTTCGTGATCGTGCTGTTGGGGGTGTACGCCCTGCATGTGCGCTACGGCAAGGTCAACGTGGTGCTGTACAGCGCGATCCTGGACGCCGGCATCGCCGCGGTCGTGGTCGGCATCGGCGTGTTCGTGCTCAAGGCGTTCGGCGACTTCAACCGCTTCGAGAAGGTGCAGTTGATCTGCCTGTGGATGCTGGGCGGCTACGCGTTCGCGATCTCGGTGCCGACGGTGATCGACCGTTCGCTGTCGTTCTACATCCTGGAAAAGATTCAGCAACGCGGCGGCGGCATCCACGCCGATCATCTGCACGACGTGCTGGCCAAGGAGTACATGATCGAGCATCGCCTGGTCGACGTGCGCCTCACCGAGCAACTGCAGTCGGGCACGATCGTGATCGACGAACGCTGCGTGCGCCTGACCGGGCGCGGCCACAATCTGGCCCGTTTCAGCCGGTTTTTCCGCGGCAATCTGTTGCCTAAGCAGCGTCTGCTGATGGGCGAATATTCCGACGATCTGACCGATCCGTTCCGCAACAGCGTCAGCGAAGTGAATTACCGTTGCGGTTGAGGCCGGCACGCGCGACGCGGCTGGCGCGGCTCGTCAGCGCAGCGTCTCTTCGACGATCAAGTGTTGCGCGCCGGTCCATTCGCCGCCCGGTTCCAGCCGGACCGGTTCGATAATCCGCGCGGCTTCCACGCAGATGAAATGGCGGTGCTCGCCCGCGCCCAGGTCGGCCAGACCGGCGGCCAGTTCGGCGCCGGGATTCCACACCACGGTGTCGGCGAAACCCTCGCTTTCCACGCGCAGCATCTGTTCCCCGTCGGTCACCCGCAGCACCCGGCGCGTACCGGGGTAAATGCGATCGACCTCGCCTTCGAAGCGCACCGGCGCGTCGGTCGGTTCCACCTGCTCGCCGCCGCGCGCGGAATCGAAGTACGGTCGATCCTCCAGCCCATGGACCAAGGTGCCGGCGATATCGGCGACCCGCAGGTAGGTGTGCAGCGCGGCGCTGAATTCGAACGGGGCTTCGTCGAGATTGCGCACGCTCAGGGCGATGCGCAGGCGGTTTTCGCCCGGTTCCAGGGCCAGCTCGGCCTCGAACCGGTGCGGCCAGTGGCGGCGCGTGTGCTCGTCGTCGCGAAGGCGGAAGGCCAGGCGCGCCGCGCCCGTGCCGGGGCCGTCCAGCGGCTCCCAGGCGGCGGTGCGGGCGAAGCCGTGGCGCGGGCCGTCGCCGCGCTCGCCGAACTGCGGAAAGATCACCGGGACGCCGCCGCGGATCGCCTTGCCCTCGCCGAAGCTGGCGCGCGGGCTCAGGTACAGGCGCTCACGGCCTTGGCAGCGCCAGGACAGGGCGTGGGCGCCGAACGGGCTGGCTTCGATCCGGCTGGCGTCGCCGACGTCCAGTTGCAGCGGTGGGGCGAGGGTCATGGCTTCCGTCCTTGGAGGGCGTACGGGGCGCGGGGTGGGCGTATTTTATCGGTCGCGGCGGACAACGCCGGTTAAGTGCCGTGAAGCCGGCCGCACGGAGCTTCGGCTATCCTTGCGTCCCTTTTCCGTTCCGATATCTGGAGCCAGGATGCTTCATCCCGTCGTTCTCAGTGGCGGCAGTGGTTCACGCTTGTGGCCGCTCTCGCGTCAGAATCAGCCCAAGCAGTTCCTTTCGCTGATCGGCGACCACTCGCTGTTCCAGGAAACCATTCTGCGCGCCAGCGCGCTACCCGATACCGGGGCCCCGGTCACGGTCTGCGCCGACGACCACCGTTTCATGGTCGGCGAGCAATTGCAGGCCATCGGCGTGGCCAACGGCGCGATTCTGCTCGAACCGGTCGCCCGCAACACCGCGCCGGCGATCGCGCTGGCGGCGCTGCACCTGGTCGCCAGCGAACCCGACGCGACCATGCTGGTGCTGCCGGCCGACCATCTGATCGAAGACGTCGAGGCCTTCCGCGACGCGGTCGCGCGCGCGGCGGTGCTGGCCGATCAGGACTGGCTGGTGACCTTCGGCATCCATCCGGATTATCCGGAGACCGGTTACGGCTACATCGACCGCGGCGATGCCTTGGGCGAGGGCGGCTTCAAGGTCGGCCGCTTCGTAGAGAAGCCCGATCTGGCCACCGCCGAAGGCTATGTCGCCGCCGGCACCTATGCCTGGAACTCGGGCATGTTCCTGTTCAAGGCCCAGCGCTACCTCGACGAACTGGCGCGCCTGGCGCCGAAGATCCTCGAGGCCGCGCGCGCCGCGTATGCGCAGGCCAGCACCGATCTGGACTTCATCCGCCTGGGCAAGGAGGCGTTCGCCGCCAGCCCGAACGATTCGATCGACTATGCGGTGATGGAGAAAACCGACCGCGCCGCGGTGGTGCCGGTCAGCTGCGGATGGAGCGATATCGGCTCGTGGTCGTCGCTGTGGGCGGTGGCCGAGCGCGACGACGACGACAACCGCCACGAAGGCGACGTGATCTCGGTCGATACCCGCGGCAGTCTGGTGCGCGCGTCCGACCGGCGCATGATCGCGACGATCGGCGTGGAGGATCTGGTGATCATCGACACGCCCGACGCGACCCTGGTCGCGCGCAAGGATCGCGTGCAGGATGTCAAGATGATCGTCGACAAGCTCAAGCAGGCCGGTCGTCAGGAACACCTGTTCCACCGCAAGGTCTATCGGCCGTGGGGCAATTACGATTCGATCGACATGGGCGAGCGTTTCCAGGTCAAGCGCATCGTGGTCAAGCCCGGCGGCGTGCTGAGCCTGCAGAAGCACCACAAGCGCGCCGAGCACTGGATCGTGGTGTCCGGCGTGGCCGAGGTGACCTGTGACGACAAGGTGTTCGATCTGCACGAAAACCAGAGCACCTACATCCCGCTGGGCAGCGTGCATCGGCTGCGCAACAACGGCAGCGAACCGGTCGAGTTGATCGAGGTGCAGTCGGGCAGCTACCTGGGCGAGGACGATATCGTCCGGCTCGAGGATGTGTACGGCCGTTCGTGATTGGCGTGGATTGAGTGGTTCCGCAAAGACCGGCCGATGGCCGGTCTTTGTTTTTGCGGCTGGCGATCTTGCGTGCCGGGCTTCGGTCGCTGCGCGGCGGCTGGATCATCGCTTCGTGGCGTGGCGCTTCAGTCCCTAAGCGGGCCGAGCCGGCATTCGCGCGGCGCCATGCGCGCGTCAATCCGAAGCATCGACCGCCAGCAACTCCACCAACACCTGCGCGAACCGATCCGCGCTGCCCGGCGCATGGTCGAAGAACAGCGAAGGCTCGCACAGCTCCAGTTCCAGCAATTGCGGGTGACCCTCGGCGTCGCGGATCAGGTCCACCCGCGCATACGGCAGCGGCTCTTCCAGATCCAGCCGCGCGGTCATCGCGGTCAGCGCATGCAGCGCGACGGTGCGTTCGTCGTCGCCGGCTTCGCGCGGGTTGATGCGCTCGATCGCGCGCAGGTTCAGCGCATCCTCGCGTTGCAGCATCGCGCCCTTGCGGATGGCATGACTGAACACGCCGTTGAAATGGATCAGCGCGGTTTCGCCGTCGCGATCGACCGAGGCCAGGTACGGTTGCAGCATCGCGCTGCGGCCTTCGTCGAGCAGTCGCGCGATGTGGTTGGCGGCGGCGAATTCCTGCACCCGCGCGTAACGCAAGGTGTCGCGCGAGCCCGCGCTCACCGCCGGCTTGACCACGAACTCCTCGGCCTGCGGATACGCGAGCAGGAACTCCTGCAACGCCGGCATCGCGTCCATGTCCGGTTCGACGAAGACGGTCGGCACCACCGGCACGCCGCGCGCGGCCAGGTCGGCCAGGTAGTGCTTGTCGGTGTTCCAGCGCAGCACCGGCCAGGGGTTGAGCAGGCGGCTGCTCGCGTCGACGCGTTCGCACCAGGCCAGGAATTCGTCGAGGCGCTCGGTGTAGTCCCAGGGCGAGCGCAGCAATACGGCGTCGTATCGCGCCCAGGCCACGCTGGGGTCGTCCCAGGCGCGGATCTCCGCGCGCAGGCCGTGCGCGGTGCAGGCGGCGAGCAGCGGCGACAGGTCGTCATCCTGTCCGGCGGCGGCGATGGCGGTGACCAGGGCGATTGAACTCATGGCGGCAGTCTAGCGTCGGCACACAATCGGGGCATTGTCGCGGTATTGCCCGAAAGTCCGCTACGTCCCGGCCCGGCCGCAGGCTAAACTGCGCGCATCCCGTAAAGGAGTTGTCCCATGGCGCAGGCCATCGCCGCGACGCCCACCGGCGCCGCGAAGAGCAAGCTGTATCCCAATGCGAAAGAAGCGTTGCAAGGCGTGGTGGCGGACGGGCAGACCCTGGCCGTCGGCGGTTTCGGCCTGTGCGGCATTCCCGAGGCCCTGATCGGCGCGCTGCGCGACAGCGGCGTCAAGGGCCTGACCGCGATCTCCAACAATGCCGGCGTCGACGGTTTCGGCCTGGGCCTGCTGCTGGAAACGCGCCAGATCAAGAAAATGATTTCGTCCTACGTCGGCGAGAACAAGGAATTCGAGCGCCAGTTCCTGTCGGGCGAACTCGAACTCGAGTTCAACCCGCAAGGCACCCTGGCCGAGCGTCTGCGCGCCGGCGGCGCCGGCATCCCGGCGTTCTTCACCCGCACCGGTTACGGCACGGTCGTGGCCGACGGCAAGGAGACGCGCGAGTTCGACGGCCATCATTACGTGATGGAGACCGCGCTCAAGGCCGACGTGTCGCTGGTCAAGGCGTGGAAGGCCGACACCGCCGGCAACCTGGTGTTCCGCAAGACCGCGCGCAATTTCAATCCGGCCTGCGCGATGGCCGGCAAGACCTGCGTGGTCGAGGTCGAGGAACTGGTTGAGGTCGGCGCGATCGATCCCGATCACGTGCATCTGCCGGGCATCTATGTTGATCGCATCGTGGTCAATGCCGCGCCGGAGAAGCGCATCGAGCAGCGGACGGTGCGGGCTGGTTGAGTCAGGCGAGGGTAGGGCCGATCGTTTTCGTCTCCTGCTTGTGGCGATCGCCGCCGCGCTGAAGTCGAAACGGTCGTCGCGGCTCTCCCGCCTGGCTCGCTGAAGTCAGAGCCATCGTTGTTGCCGACTCTCTTTCTCGTGGTTGCCTTGGCAGCCACTCTCGAATCAAAGGAACCACTCTCATGGCTTGGACCCGCGACGAAATGGCGCAACGCGCCGCGCAGGAACTCACCGACGGCGCCTATGTAAACCTCGGCATCGGCTTGCCGACCCTGGTGGCCAATTTCATTCCCGACGGCATCGACGTCTGGTTGCAGTCCGAAAACGGCCTGCTCGGCATCGGCCCGTTCCCGACCGAGGACGAAGTCGACGCCGACCTGATCAACGCCGGCAAGCAGACCGTGACCGCGCGTTCGGGCGCCAGCTACTTCGGCAGCCACGACAGCTTCGCGATGATCCGCGGCGGCCATATCGACCTGGCGATCCTCGGCGCCATGCAGGTCACCGACAAGGGCGATCTGGCCAACTGGATGGTGCCCGGCAAGATGGTCAAGGGCATGGGCGGCGCGATGGACCTGGTCGCCGGGGTCAAGCGCGTGGTCGTGCTGATGGAGCACAGTGCCAAGAACGGCGAACACAAGATCCTGCCCGAATGCACCTTGCCGCTGACCGGCCTGGGCGTGGTCAACCGCATCATCACCGAGCTGGCGGTGATGGACGTGACCGAGCAGGGGCTGGTGCTGGTGGAAACCGCGCCGGGCGTAAGCGACGAGGAATTGCGGGAAAAGACCGGCGTGCCGTTCAGTAAATCCTGAACGGCCGGCTGGGCACGGATGGGTCATTCAATGAATGGCCTGTCTACACGAAATGTGAGAATCAGACCAAAGCGTTAGGTCGGAATTGCGTCAGAGGCATTGAAGTCTGACCGTGGCGGATGCACGATGCAGCCGCTTGTTTCCCTGTCGGTCGATTCGTCATGCGCTCCTTGGTTTTATTCAGTGTCCTGGCCGTGGTGCTGGCCGGTTGTTCGTCGTCCGATTCAGGGAATGAAGCAGGTCGGAACGCCTCGGCATCGCAGTCGCGCTCCAGCGCAGCCGCGCCCGGCCTTACGGCCGCGGCGCAAGCATCCGTGCCGCGCGCTCTCGCGATGCGTGCGCCGGCCTTGCCGCATCGCGCCACCGGTGGTGGATTCGCGCTCGCGCCCGATCGCGGCGATCTGGTCGCCTACCCGGCCAAAGCGCAGATCCTGCGCGAAGGCGCCTACACCTGGCATCGCGCCGATCTGAGCGAGGCCCACGCGATAGCCTCGATCGTCGGCGGCCACCTGAGCCTTACCGCGCCTTCGGGCGAGAAGCTCGATTTCCGTTACGAGCGCCATGTCGAACATGCGTCGGGGGATTGGACCTGGCTTGGCCGAGTCGACCGCAGTGGCACCATCCAGCAAGCGATCATCACCTTCGGCGAACACGCCGTGTTCGGCGCCATCGATCAGGACGGCAAGCCGTCGTTGAAGCTGACCATGCGCGACGGCAAGGCTTGGCTGGTGGAGACCGATCCGCTCAAGCTGGCGCTGGTCGAGCAGCGGTTCGGCGCTGACCATCAGGACGATTTTCTGATTCCCAACGCCGCGATCGGCGCGAGCGCCGCTGGGGACTCCAGCCGCCCGGTCGCGGCAGCGGACATCGCCGCGACTAAGGCGGCGACCACGGTCGATGTGCTGGTCGGTTACAGCAATGGTTACGCTGCCGGTCTGGGCGGAACGTCGCAGGCGCTGACACGGATCAACAATCTGGTCGATATCACCAATCAGGCCTATAGCAACAGCCAGATCGACGCGCGTATTCGCCTGGTCCATGCGATGCAGGTGAACTACCCGGACAACAACGACAACGGCGATACGCTGGAAAAGCTCACCGGCACCCGCGACGTACCGGTGGATCCGGCGTTCAACGCCTTGCGCGCGGCACGCGACCAATACGGCGCGGATCTGGTTTCGCTGGTGCGCAAGTACGATCGCACGAGCCAGAACGGTTGCGGCATTGCTTGGTTGATTGGCGGCGGCCAGCAGCCCTACGCCGTTGGATCGGCCGGCAACGGCTACTCGGTGGTCAGCGACGGACGCCAGCAGGACGGCAACACTACTTACTTCTGCCGCGACGAATCCTTCGCTCACGAACTCGGCCACAACATGGGGGCGCAGCACGATCGCGCGACCGCGACCACCGACGGCACCCTCAAGTACGGCGCGTTCGCGTATTCGTTCGGTTACAAGGCCGACGCCACCGGCGGCAATTTTTACGACATCATGGCCTATGGCGATCAAGGTCAGACCGGCTACCGGGTTTTCTCCAATCCGCGCGTCACCCTGTGCGGCGGACGCGCCTGCGGCGTCGAAAATCAGGCCGACAATGCGCGAACACTTACTCAGACCATGCCGGTGGCGGCCACATTCAGGGCAACGGTCGTGCCTCTCAGCGGCAAGGACGATTACAACAGCGACGGTAAATCGGATCTGTTGATGGTCAGGAACAGCGACGGGGTGTTGTGCTACTTCTTCATGAACGGCCCGACCCTGGCGTCCAACCAATGTCCTGGCGGCATCGGCAACGGCTACCGAATCATATCCACGGGCGATTTCAATGGCGACCGCTTGCCCGATGTCATGTGGAGTAACGGTTACGAGCTTAGGCTGTGGACCGGTAACGGAGCTGGCGGTACCGCCACGCAGCAATCGGCGTTCACTTACGATAGCTCGTGGTCCATCGAGAAGTCCGCGGACATGAACTCCGACGGCAAGACCGACTTGCTCGCGACCAAGAACGGCGTGCTGTGCATTTATTTCATGAGCGGGAATTCGCTGGCTTCTGCGAGTTGCCCCGGCGGTGCGGGAGCTGGCTTCCGGATTCTCGCCGCCGCCGATTTCAACGGCGATGGCCGCGTCGACCTGCTGTGGACCAATGGCAATTATCTGAAGCTTTGGTTCGGCAACGGCGCGGGAACGTTCTCGTCGATGCAGGATATCGGCGGTTACGACGGCAGTTGGACCATGTCGACCGCGGCCGACATGAATTCAGACGGCAAGGCCGACATCTTGATGGCGAAAGACGGCGTCGTGTGCCTGTTGTTCATGAACGGCGGAACGCTGAGCTCTTCCAGTTGCCCAGGTGGCGCGGGCTCTGGTTTCCGCATCCTCAAGACGGCGGATTTCAACGGCGACGGCAACAGCGATATTTTGTGGAGCAACGGCTACTTCGCCAAGATCTGGCTGGGTGATGGCGCCGGTGGTTTGAGCCAGAACGATTTTGGCGGCTACGACAGCGCCTGGACCATGAACTGACGGCGCAACCGAAGGTTCGATGAAACCGCGGGACTGCTGCCGGTCGACAGCCGCATCCTTCACCGGATGCGGCCGTTCGATAGTGTCGATCACAAGTTCTGGTAATTCGGCCCCGAGCCACCCTCCGGCGTGACCCAGTTGATGATCTCGTATGGGTCCTTGATGTCGCAGGTCTTGCAGTGGACGCAGTTGGCCGAGTTGATCTGCAGGCGCTTGGCGCCTTCTTCCTCGACGATCTCGTACACGCCGGCCGGGCAGAAGCGGGTGCAGGGGTTGCCGTATTCCTCGGCGCACTGGGTGATGCAGATGTTGGTGTCGGCGACCTTCAGATGCACCGGCTGGTCTTCGTCGTGCTCGGTCGCGGCGAAGTACACCGAGGCCAGGCGGTCGCGCGGCGCCAGGGTGCGGTCGAGGTAATCGCGCTTGGGCTTTTCGGCTTCGCCGAGTTTCTGCAGCGACGACCAGTCCGGCTTGTTCTTCAAGGTCCACGGCGACAGCCCGCCGGTGACGGTTTCCCAGGCGGCGTTGAGCATGCCGAACCACAGGCCCTTCTTGAACGCGGGCTTGATGTTGCGGACTTTCTTGAGTTCGGCCATCGCGTCCGACGCGCGCAGCTTGGCGTCGAAGCCTTCCGCGGCGAGTTCGGCCGCGACCAGGTGCTCGGCGGCGAGCATGCCGCTGCGGATCGCCTGATGGGTGCCCTTGACCTTGGGCACGTTGAGCAGGCCGGCGGTGTCGCCGATCAGCAGCGCGCCGGGCATCTCGACCTTGGGCAGCGATTGATAACCGCCGGTGACGATCGCGCGCGCGCCGGCCGAGACCAGGTTGCCACCTTCCAGCAGCGGCTTGACCATCGGGTGGTTCTTCCATTGCTGGAAGGCCTCCCATGGCTTGTAGTCCGGGTCGCGGTAATCCAGGCCGCTGACGTAGCCCAGGGCGATGCGGCCCTTGTCGAGGTGATACAGGAAGCTGCCGCCGTAGGTGTGGCTGTCGGCCGGCCAGCCGAAGCTGTGGACGATCTTGCCGGGACTGACGCGATCCTCGGGCACCTGCCACAGTTCCTTGATGCCGATCGAATAACCCTGCGGGTCGCTGTCGGCGTCGAGCTTGAAGCGCTTGATCAGGCGCTTGGTCAGATGCCCGCGCGCGCCTTCGGCGAACACGGTGACCTTGGCGCGGATATCGATGCCGGCGGTGAAGCCGTCCTTCGGGGTGCCGTCCTTGGAGATGCCCATGTCGCCGATGCGCACGCCGGCGACGCGGCCGTCGGGGTCGTGCAGGGTTTCGGCGGCGGCGAAGCCGGGGTAGATCTCAACGCCCAGCGCTTCGGCCTGCGGCGCCAGCCACGCGCACATCGCGCCGAGGCTGACGATCACGTTGCCGTGGTTGTTCATGCCCGGTGGCACCGGCAGCTTGCGCCCGCCGGTCTTGGTCAGCAGCCAGAACTCGTCGTCGGTGGCCGGCACGCAGATCGGCGGCGGGTTGTCGCGCCAGTTCGGCAGCAGCGCGTCGAGCGGGCCGGTCTCGATCACCGCGCCGGACAGGATGTGGGCGCCGATGGTGCTGGACTTCTCGATCACGCAGACCGAGATCTCCGGATTGAGCTGCTTGAGCCGAATCGCGAACGACAGGCCGGCGGGACCTGCGCCGACGGTGACGACGTCGTATTCCATGACGTCGCGTTCGATCTCGATGGCTGGCGTGTCGGACGGCTGGACCGTATCGATCGGCTGTTCGCTCATGCTGGCGGTACTCGTGCGTGCAATTGCGTCATTGTCGCGGGTTTGCGCGAGCGGCGCCATTTCAAACGCCGGCACGGTGAACGACTGGGCTGTTTTAAACGGACCGCGGCCGGTGTTTTGTGCCGGACCTGGGCCGTTGGCGGCCGGATTTCGGTCGGGCCCGGCACGGTCGACGGGCTCCGCGGCTGGCGCAGGAATCGGATCGCGGCGCGCGCCGGACGCGTGCTAGCGTCCGCCCATGCCCTGGACCCGACTGCCGCTGGAAGACGCCGAACTGGCCTACGACCCGCACTGGCTGGACGGCGAGGCCGCCGACGCGCTGTACGCGGCCTTGTTGCAGCAGGTGCCGTGGGAGGTGCATCGCATCCGCCTGTTCGGTCGCGAACACGATTCGCCGCGGCTGAGCAGCTGGATCGGCGACGCCGACGCGCATTACCGCTATTCGGGCGCCGACTTCCAGCCGCATCCGTGGCCGCGGGCGCTGCAACCGGTGAGGCAGCGCTTGGCCGAGGAACTGGGAGCGCCGTTCAACAGCGTGCTGGCCAATCGCTACCGCGACGGCCGCGATGCGATGGGCTGGCACAGCGACGACGAACCCGAGCTCGGCCGCGCGCCGTTGATCGCCTCGTTGAGCCTGGGTGCGACCCGGCGCTTCACCTTCAAGCATCGCCGCCGCGAGGGCCTCAAGGGCGAGCTGGCGCTCAGCCATGGCAGCGTGCTGCTGATGTCGGGGCCGACCCAGGCCAATTACCGGCACGCCTTGCCGCGCACGGCCAAGCCGGTGGGGGAGCGGATCAATCTGACGTTTCGGGTGATTGGGCGGAGGTGAGGGGCGGCTACATCTCTAAGACGACGCGCCGAATCTTCCAGTCCGTCATTTCCGCGAAGGCGGGAATCCAGGGCTTCACCGCGTCATGACTCTGAAGTCTGTGGATGTTCGGCTCCGCCGAAGTAAGGCAGAGCCCGCCTTCGCGGGAATGACGAGCTGATACAGCCCGAGCACTCGGGGTTGAAACCTTTCCCACAAAAGACCTGGTTGCCTCGAAGTCTTTTGTGGAAGGGGTTTCAACCCCGATGCTTTTCGTTCGGATCGCGCCAAACCCATCGTGGTGAAAGCAAACCTTCCTGCAAAAAGTCTCGCGTTATCGCCAGCGAACCTGACTCAAGGCCGCTTCCAAGCCCGAATGTAATCCACCTGCGTGATCGCCGACTGCGTGCTCGCGGCCGGCGGTTTGCCCGCGTAGACGAAATGATCGACCAAAATCGAGCTGTCGATCTGGCTGACGTTGGCGGTGGTGCGCACCAGTTTGCCGTCGACGTAGAAACGCGTCGCGTCGGGCGCGATGTCGGCGCCGTACACGTGATAGCCGGCGCTGGGATCGAAGCCGATGCTGAGGATATAGCTGTCCAGTTGCTCGGCGCCGTTCTTGATCACGTACTGGTTCAAGTACAGCCGGCTCTTGTTGTCGGAGTAGTACTCGAACACATCGGTTTCGTTCCACTGCTGCGCGCCGGGCGCCTGGAAGGTCCAGAACGCGGGCCAGAAACCGGCCAGCGCCGGCAATTTCATGCGCGCTTCGATGAAGCCGTAACGGAAGTTGTAACGCTTGTGCGAGGACAGCAGGCACGAGGTCCAGTCGTAAGTGCGGCCCGACGGCGAACGCACGCGTTCGCGCTTGGCGGTCAGGGTCAGCACGCCCGCGGCGACCGCGCAGTTCTTGCCCTGGTTCCACTCCAACTGCTGATTGCCGGGGTTGCCGCGGCCGTTGTCGGATTCGGCCGACGAGGTGTCGGCCCACTTGTTCCAATCCACCGCGGCGCCGTCGAACTCGTCGCCGAAGGTGTAGACCCAGTTGCTGCCCGCGCCGAGCGGCCGCGTTGACGCCGGGTCGCCGTTCGGCGCGGCGCTGACGCTGAAACTGCGCTCCGGCGCGAGGTTGGTCCAGCGGCCGTCGAGGTAATACGACAGCCAGTAACGGTACTGCCCGGGAGGAAACGTGGCGCTGGCGGTGAGTTCGCGCACGCTCGCATCCACGCGGTAAGCGCTTTGGTGGCCCAGGTCGAAATTGGCGTCGTTGGCATCGCGCACCGCGAAGACGATCTGCTCGTAGGTCGTCGGCGTCGGGCTCGACAGGCGCGCGCCGAACAGCAGTGTGGTGTTTGCATCGGGCGCGACGATGTCGCGGCCGATCGCGCGCAGCGGCGTGGTGTCGACGGTTTCGTAGTCGATCGTGCCCGGAGGCGTGGCCTGGGCCAGGCCGATGCAGGCGATCAGTTCGGCGCCCAGTGCGAGGGCGAGCAGGGTGCGTCGCGCCGATGCGCGGCGGCGTTGCGAGAACGGGACGGTCATGGACAGCCTCCCAGAGGCGCGCTAAGTAGTTGGGCGCGCAGTCTAGGAGCGCGGCGCGGGGCCGCTTGTGTTGTCGGTCAAGCTAATACAACGCTGTCGCTAACCTGTCATCCAGGCCATGAAGCGCGCGACGCGGTGGTCGTGGTGTCGATGGGGCAGGGCGCACAGGGATTGTCCATGCGCGCGTGCGTACGCACTCAGCGCTTGTGCGTCTTCTCGTGCACGTCGCCCGAGGTCAACGTCCATCCGGCGATCTCGCCGGTGACCGTTTCCAGCGCGCGTGCGAACGCGTTGACCACGTCCGGCACCGCGGTGGTCGCGGCCGGTTGCGCCTGCAGGAAGGTGCGCGAGGCGACCACTTTCTGATCCGCGTTATGCATCAGCTTGGCGTTGATCTCGATCGTCGCCGACGGCAATGCCGCGCCCTGGCCGTAGTCGGATTCGAACCGGCGCAGGTCGAGCACGAGCTTGTAGTCCGCGCCGATGCCGCTGCCCTGGCGCGCGACCGCGGCGATCTTGCCGGAGTCCTCCAGCGTGCGCAGCAGCGAATCCTCGATCATGCTGCTCGGCAGCTTGGCCCAGGCCGCGCCCTTGTACACCTGGATCTCGTCGCCGCTCGGACGCACCGCGATGCGCAGGCTGTCGATCATGCGCGCGGCGTTGGGCGCGCTCAGCGACAACTGCCAGTTCGCGCTCGGCCAGCTCGGATCGGCCGGCACGCGCGGATCGGGCGCGTACTGCACGGTCGGCGCCTTGGGTTTTTCGCCGAGGATCGACGAGCAGCCGCTCAATGCGAGCGCGGCCAGCAGAGCGGCGGACAACCACTCGAAGCGACGTAGGCGAGCGGAATGCCTGGAAGCGAAATCGCCCCGAGCCGAACGCGCGCAATCCAGATTCTGGTTCATGTCCGTCATGCCGATAATCGTGTCGTGGGCGTTGCCGTGAGCGGCGCGCGCCGATAAGTCGATAACCCGCTTCATTTCGGCTCGAACTCCTTGGTCGCATCGCGTCCCAGCAGATACCGCGTCGGGTTGTTGTCCAGGCGATCGCTGATCCGGCGCAGATCGCGCACCAGCGAACGCAGCTCGCTCAAGGTCGGGCCGAGCTGGGCCAGACCGTCGTTGGCGAAGCTGCCGATCGCGGCGCGGTTGTCGTTGAGAATGCCGTTGGCGCCGGTGGCGGCCGAGTCGAGCTTGGTCAGGGTGCTGTCGAGCTTGTTGATGATGCCCGGCAGCTTGCCGGCGAGTTCGCGATCGACCGTCTCCACCGCCTTGTTGGTGGTGGCCAGGGTCTGGCTGAGTTGCTCGCTGGATTTCTTGGCGTTGGCTATCAGCTCGCGCAGGTCGCCGCGCTGATCGGCGATCGAACTGGTCAGCGATTCGATATTGGCCAGGGTGTTGGACACGTGCTTGACGTTGTCGTCGCTGAGCACTTGGTCCAGGCGCGCGACCAGGCGGTTGGCGGTGTCGGCGATGTTCTGCAGCGCCGAGGCCTCGGTCTGGATGATCGGGATGTCGCTGCTGCGCTCGGCATCGGCCAGCGCCGGGCTGTTGGGGCTGCCGCCGGTGAGCTGGATGATCGGGCTGCCGGTGATGCCGGTCAGCGACAGCTTGGCGCGGGTGTCGGTCTTGATCGGCGCATCGGCCTGCAGGCGCAGCTTGGCGATGACGCGGCGCGGGTCGTCTGGCGCCAGGCTCAGCTGCTGCACGGTGCCGACCGAGATGCCGTTGTACTGCACGGTGCTGCCTTCCGACAGGCCGGTGACCGGCTCGTTGAAGATCACCGCGTATTCGCGCCAGCTCTTCTCCGAGGAATACTTGGCCGCCCACAGCGCGAACAGCAGCAGGAACAGCGTCACGATGATCGTGAACGCACCGATGAGGACGTAATTGGCCTTGGTTTCCATCAGGCACCTTCGAGCGATGAAGCGGCAGCCGGCATCATGCCAGCATGGGGTAGGTAAACGCGGTGAAATGAATCAGGTTGAGGCCGAAGTGGGCGAGCACCGCGCCGAGCAGGCCGCCCTTGCGGTAGGCCCAGCCGTAGAACAATCCGGCCAAGGTGGCCATCAGCACCCAGCGCCAGCCGCCGCCGGCATGCACCAGGCCGAACGCGAGCGCGGCCACGAAGGTCGCGTAGATCGGGCCGTGCCGGACCTCGCTCCAGCGCCGCTGCAGGGCTTGTTGCAGATAGCCGCGGAACATCGCCTCTTCGGTCAATGCCACCAGCAGCAGATTGTTGAGTGCCCACAGCGCGCCGAACGCCGGCCATTTTGGTGCCCAGGCGACCGCGTTCAGCGCCAGGGCCAGACTCAGGCACAGCGCCGCGGCGAGCAGCGCGCCGATCAGGCCGGCGGCCAGCGAGGCCGCGACCGGACGCGTGCCGTCGCCCTCGCCAAAGCGGCGCAGCAGCGGCCAGCACAGCAGCAGCCAGAACCCGGCCAGCGGCTTGTCGAAATTCAGGTACAGCGACATCGGCGCCGCGTCGGTCGTCAGCCGCAGATCGCTGATCAGTTGCGGATTGTTGAACCCGGGCATCAGATGCAGCCCGAGCGCGAACGCGACCACCACGAACAGGCCATGCCCGGCGATGCGCGCGCCCTTGGCCCGCGCCGGCAACACCATCCACGCGGCCAGGCCGAGCAGGGCGAACGACAGCAGCGCGGGCGGATCGAACAGGCCGCGGATCAGTCCCGCGACGGCGACCGCGCCGAGCAGCACGTACACCGCCGAACGCGCTTTGGGCCACCACAACAGTGCCGCGGCCAGACACAGCACCGCCCAGATCGACACGCTCCACAGCGTATCGGGATGGGCGAACACGGCGTTCATCGCGCCTGCGCATCGGGCGGTGCGGCCGCGTGGCCCGCCACGTTCTTGTCGCGCGCGACCTGCGCGGCGCGCGCGCGCGGGCCGTGGAAGTATTCCTGCACCCACGGATGATCGATTTTCTCGACCTCCTCGATCGGCGCGCAGGCGATCACCTTCTTGTCGGCGAGCACCGCGATGCGATCGCAGATCGCATACAGCGTGTCCAGGTCGTGGGTGATCAGGAACACGGTCAGGCCCAGCGCCTGTTGCAGGGTGCGGATCAAGCGGTCGAACGCGGCCGCGCCGATCGGATCCAGGCCGGCGGTGGGTTCGTCGAGAAACAGCAGCGGCGGGTCCAGCGCCAGCGCGCGCGCCAGGCCGGCGCGCTTGCGCATGCCGCCGGACAACTGCGAAGGCAGCTTGTTGATCGCATCGGCCGGCAGGCCCGACAGCTTGACCTTGAGCAGCGCCAGTTCGTAGCGCAGCGAATCGGGCAGGTCGCCGTGGTACTCCTTGAGCGGCACCTGCACGTTCTCGCCCACGGTCAGCGACGAGAACAAGGCGCCGTCCTGGAACAGCACGCCGGTGTTGCGTTCGATCTCGCGGCGCATGCGCGGATCGGGATTGCGCGCGTCGATGCCGAGCACTTCGATCTCGCCGGCGTTGGGCTTACGCAGGCCCAGGATCGACCGCATCATCACCGACTTGCCGGTGCCCGAGCCGCCGACCACGCCGATGATCTCGCCGCGCTTGACGTCCAGGTCGAGTCCGTCGTGAACGACTTGCTCGCCGAAGTGATTGACCAGGCCGCGGATGCGGATGATGAGGTCGTCGCCGTTGGCGTCGCCCTCATCGGGAATCGGGAGTCGGGAATCGGGAGTCGTCAAAGCGGTTTCCCCGCGAACTTGGCGGCCACCAGCGCAGACCGCTTTTCAGCGATTCCCGATTCCCGATTCCCGATTCCCGTAGCGATCACCAGCCCATCTCCATGAACCAGATGGCGAAGAACGCATCGAGCACGATCACCAGCGAGATCGACTGGACCACGCTGGAGGTGGTGCGCTCGCCGACCGACTGCGCGGTGCCCTTGACCTGCAGCCCTTCCAGGCAGCCGATCAGGCTGATCAGCAGGGCGAAGATCGGCGCCTTGGACATGCCGACCAGGAAGTGACGCAACTGCATGGTCTCGTGCATGCGCGCGAGGTATTGCTGCGGCGGGATGTCCAGGCCGTAGGCGCCGACGGTCAAGCCGCCGAGCAGGCCGGCGATCATCGCCACGAAAGTCAGCAGCGGCAGCATCACCAGCAGCGCCAGCACGCGTGGGATCACCAGCAGGTCGATCGGGTCCATGCCCAGGGTGCGGATCGCATCGACCTCCTCGCGGCTGACCATCGCGCCGATCTGCGCGGTGAACGCGCTGGCGGTGCGGCCGGCGAGCACGATCGCGGTCAGCAGCACGCCGAATTCGCGCAGGAACGCGATGCTGACCAGTTCGACCACGAAGATGGTCGCGCCGAAATCCTTGAGGATGGTCGAGCCCAGGAACGCCACCACCGCGCCGACCAGATAGCACAGCAGCGCGATCAGCGGCACCGCGTCGAGGCCGACCTGTTCCATGTGGTGCACGGTCGCGGTCGGGCGGAAGCGGCCCGGGTTCTTGAACAGCCGCAGCATCTTGACCAGGGTTTCGCCGAAGAAGGCGACCAGGGCCAGCACTTCCTTCCAGTTGTCGGTGACCGCGTAGCCCAGTCGCGCGAGCGCGGCTTCGAAACCGTATTCGCGTTTCTTCTTCGGCCGCTCGTCGGCCACGTCCTCGATCGCGCTGACCAGCGCGCGATGGCTTTCGTGGAAATTGAACGCGGCGTCGAAATCGAGATCGTGGCGGCGCGCATAGCGCATCAACTGCAGCACGCCGACCGAATCGAGCCGTTCGACCCCGCTCGCGTCGATTTCCGTGGTGCCCTCGGGCGCCTGCTTGAGCGCCTCGCCGATGGCGACCGCATGTTCGAGGGTCCAGCATCCGGAAAGGCGTAGCCGCGAAGGCGTGGAGCCATCGGCGGTGAGTTCCGGTGCGTGCGTGGTCGATAGGGTCATAGAGCCTCGGCGGGAGGATACAGGCTAGGGATGACGAGGTGAGGGCTGTGTCACTTAGGAGCGGGAATCGGGAATGGGGAATCGGGAATCGGCAAGGCCCTCACCGTGTCGGTTTCTCGGCACTTCCGATTCCCCATTCCCGATTCCCGATTCCCGGCAACTCAAACGCGTGCCATGCTTTCCGACTATGTCGACCCCGCATCCGCTCAGCGCCGCCAGTTACGCCGCCCGCATCGCGTTCGTGGTCGAGTTGGCCGAGCGTCTGCACAGCTACGGCACCACCGCGCAGCGGCTGGAGGGCGCGGTGAGTTCGGTGGCGCAGAAATTGCGCCTGGAGTGCGAGCCGTGGTCGAACCCGACCGGCCTGATCCTCACCTTCAGCGATCCCAACCGGCCGCTCGGCGACAGCGACACCACCCGGGTGATCCGGCTGCCGCCCGGCGAAAACGACCTGTACCGGCTCAGCGAAACCGATCGCATCGCCGAGGAGGTGATGGCCGGGCGGCTCGACTTGGCCGCCGGTCACGCCGCGCTGGAGACCCTCGACCGCCCACGCAGCCTGCGCTGGCGCTCGATGCAGGTGATCGCCTACGGCCTGGCCGCGGGCGCGGTCGCCAGCCTGCTGCGGCTGCCGTGGCTGGACATCGGCGTGGCCGCGATCAACGGCCTGATGATCGGCCTGCTGGTCGACATCTCCGGCCGCCGGCCGCGGCTGCGCGAGGCGCTGGAAGCGATCGCCGGCATGTTCGCCGCGCTGACCGTGTTGCTGGTCGCCAATTTCATCGCCCCGCTGAACCAGAACACGGTGATCATCGCCTCGCTGATCGTGCTGCTGCCCGGTCTGGCGCTGACCAATGCGGTCAACGAGCTGACCAGCCAGCATCTGGTCTCGGGCACGGCGCGCTTCGCCGGCGCGGTGACCACGGTGGTGAAACTGGCGGTCGGCACGGTGATCGGGCTGTATCTGGCCGATCTGGTCGGGCTGGAGCCGGTGGTGCGCGCGTCGCGTCCGCAGGCGCCGTGGGTCGAATGGGGCGGGCTGGCGGTGGCGTCGTACGCCTTCGCGGTGCTGTTCCGCGCCCACCGCGGCGATTACCTCAAGGTCATGGCCGCGGCCGCGAGCGGTTATCTGATTTCGCGTTTCGTCGGCCTGGCCTGGGGCAGTCCGGCGGGGATATTCCTCGCCGCCCTGGTCATGACCGCGATCGGCAATGCCTACGCGCGCTGGGGCAACCGGCCCGGCGCGATCATCCGCGTGCCCGGGATCATTCTGCTGGTGCCCGGCAGCGTCAGCCTGCGCGGGCTGTTGACGATGATCCAGCAGCAGGACGTCAACGTCGGCCAGGACGCGGTGCTGGCGGTGCTCAATATCCTGCTGGCGCTGATCGCGGGGCTGATATTCGGGAATTTGCTGTTGCCGGCTCGGCGGAATTTGTGAGGGGCGCGGATTGGTAAAAGCGATCGCGGCTTTTTGGGCTTTTGCGTTTGACTTGGTTTTTGCGAATCCCTAATCCCTAATCCCCAATCCCGGCCCTAATGAAAACGCCGGCTTAAGGCCGGCGGTTTCGGGGGATTTTACTTTTTAGTCCCGTTACTTGATCAGGAAATCTTCCAGCTTCTTGCCCTGCGCGGTGTACGCGGCCAGCCAGCGCGGCTGCTTGCCGCGGCCGGTCCAGGTTTCGCCGGTGTTGGCCGGGTTCTGGTATTTCGGCGCGACCTTGCCCAGCGGCTTGCGCGCCTTGCGCGCGGCCGGAGCGGCCTTGGCGGCCTTGCTGGCTTTCGGTCCGCGGGTCGCCGGAGCGGCGTTGCCGAACAGCTCTTCCAGGGTGTAACCCTCGGTCTTGAGCAGGGTGCTGATTTTCTTGCGCACGGCCGCCAGCGGCTTGCGCTTGTTCAAGGTGGTCTTGCGCTTCTTGGCCTGGCTGATCAGGGATTCGAGTTCTTTCGCGGACAACGTGGAGAGATCGATCGACATGTAGCCTCCGGGGAGTATGGTCGGGAATGACGGCCAGTCCCTGGCGCGCGGCAGCATAGTAAAGGCAGTGAAGTCTGCCGTAAATGCGCCGGAAGATATACACGAATATCGACCGCCCTAGCCAGTGGCGCGCGCGTGGGAATTTGTGGCCGCGCAAACGGTTTAAACAAACAGGCGCGGTCGGGGCGTCGCGACCCGCCGCCGGGGCTTGCACGGCGCGGGTTTGAGTGGATTGCGCGAGGCCGGCGGGCGCGCTTTGGACTCGCCGATCGGGCGCGCCGGATTACCGGCGCTGTTTGAAACGGCCTGTCGAAAAGGGTTATCGAAGGCCGCGTTATCGAGCGGCGAGACGGAGATATCGAGCCGATATACCGAGGTTTTTCGAACCAGGCACGAAACCTGCTTGGGGCGGCGCGAATCCGGGGCCGTCGCGATTACCCCGCCGCCGCGGGCGGGGTAATCGGACCTGTCGTCGCCGCGTTCGCCGGCGGTATCGAAACCGCCGCCGGGTTTACTGGGACAGGCCGCCGATCCGGGCCAGGACCGCGCCGCGGTCGAGATTCTCCGCTTCGCTGGCGCGGCGGTGGCGGTATTCGAAACTGCCCGCGGCCAGGCCGCGTTCGGACACCACCACGCGGTGCGGCACGCCGATCAGCTCGATGTCGGCGAACATCGCGCCCGGACGCAGGCCGCGGTCGTCGAGCGCGGCGTCGACGCCGGCCTTGACCAGGTCCTGGTACAGCGCCAGCGCGGCCTCGGCCACGGCCGGGTCGTTCTTGGGATTGATCACGCACACCACCGCCTGCCACGGCGCCATCGCCTCGGGCCAGGCGATGCCGGCGTCGTCGTGGTTCTGCTCGATCGCCGCGGCGACGATGCGCGACACGCCGATGCCGTAGCAGCCCATCGCCGGGGTGGTGGCCTTGCCGGTGTCGTCGAGCACGGTCAGCTTCATCGCCTCGGCGTACTTGCGGCCGAGCTGGAACACGTGGCCGACCTCGATCCCGCGCGCGATGCCCAGACGGCCCTGGCCGTCGGGCGAGGGATCGCCGGCGACCGCGTTGCGGATGTCGGCGACCTCGGCCGGTTCGGCCAGATCGCGGCCCCAGTTGACGCCGGCGAGGTGATAGCCGTTTTCGTTGGCGCCGACCACGAAGTCGGCCATCGCCGCGACGCTGCGGTCGGCGATCACGCGGACGTTCTTCACCGGCTTGACCGGACCCAGGAAGCCCGGCTGCGCGCCGAGGTGTTCGACGATCTCGGCCTCGGTGGCGAGGCGATACTCGGCCAGGCCGGCGAGCTTGGACAGCTTGATCTCGTTGACCGCATGGTCGCCGCGGATCAGGGCCAGCGCGAACTGCGGCTTGCCGTCGGCGTCATTGCCGACGATCGCGATCGACTTGACCGTGCGGGTCAGGGCGATGCCCAGCAGCGCGGCGACGTCCTCGCAGGTTTTCTGGGTGGGCGTGTCGACCTTGCGCAGTTCCTCGGCCGCGGCCGCGCGCGGGCCCGGCGACACCGCTTCGGCCAGCTCGACGTTGGCGGCGTAATCGGAACCGTCGGAGAACGCGATCGCGTCCTCGCCCGAATCGGCGAGCACGTGGAATTCGTGCGAGGCGCTGCCGCCGATCGCGCCGGTGTCGGCGAACACGGCGCGGAACTTCAGACCCAGGCGGGTGAAGATGCGGCCGTAGGTGTCGTACATGTTCTGGTATTCGCGGCCCAGGTCCGCGTCGGTGACGTGGAACGAGTAGGCGTCCTTCATCAGGAACTCGCGCGCGCGCATCACCCCGAAGCGCGGGCGGATCTCGTCGCGGAACTTGGTCTGGATCTGATAGAAATTGACCGGCAGCTGCTTGTAGCTGGCCAGTTCGTTGCGGGCGAAGTCGGTGATGACCTCCTCGTGGGTCGGGCCGAAGCAGTACCACGCTTCCTTGCGGTCCTTGATCTTGAGCAACTGGCCACCGAATTTCTCCCAGCGCCCGGTTTCCTCCCACAGCTCCTTGGGCTGCACCGCCGGCATCAGCACCTCGATCGCGCCCGCGGCATTCATCTCCTCGCGCACCGCGCGCTCGACCTTGCGCAGCACGCGCAGGCCCAGCGGCGACCAGGTGTACAGGCCGGCGGCGAGCTTGCGGATCATGCCGGCCTTGAGCATCAGCTTGTGGCTGATGATTTCGGCTTCGGCGGGGGTTTCCTTGCTGGTGTGGAGATGGAAGTGCGACAGGCGCATCGGCAGGGGTTCGCGGATGGGGAAAGCGAACAGTTTGCCAGTTGGGGCCGGGATTCGGGATTTGGGATTCGGGATTGGCGATCCGCGACTGGGCCACACGCCACGCAGCTATCGCTTTTCCCCCCTTTGGAAAAGGGGGGGGGCAGGGGGGATTCGCTTTCGCTCTTTAGGCTTTTGACCCAGACGAAAACGCCGGACCGCCCTTTCGAGCGGCCCGGCGCGTAATCATCGAACCTGCAAGATCATCGATCCGGACCGGTCGCCAGCGAAACCCGCCGCGACCAATCCCGAATCCCCAATCCCAATTCCCGGCGCTTCAGCTCTCCGCCTGCTTCTGCGGCGTGGTGGCCGGCCGCGGCGGCGAGGAACTGGCCGCGGGGGCGGCGCCGGGCGTGGCCGGAGCCGCGGCGGTGCAATTGACCCGGATCTGGGCCTTGGCGAGTTCGACCTGGGCGGCGCGCTGCTGCGCGTCGAGCACGCCGTCGGCCTTGCCGTCGCCGTTGCTGTCCATGCCGACCGCGGCCGCGCTCTCGAGTTGCTTGAGGTTGGCGCGCGCGCCGGTGCATTGCGCGTTCTCGCTCGGCGCGGCGGCCGTGGCGGTCTGGGCCGGGGTGCCGGTGCGGTTCTGGATCACCCGGTTCTTGACCCCGGCCTGGCCCTGTTCGGGCGGCGGCGAGTCGGAGTAATGGGTGACGCCCTTGGCGTCCTTCCATTGGTACAGCTCGGTGGCGGCGGCCGGCGCGGCGGCCAGCAGGACCAGCAAAGCGGTCGGGACGGCGCGCAAGCCCAGCGCCGACAAGGCGCGGCGGGCGGAATAACGGGAGGTGCAGGACATGACGAGGCTCCGGAACGGGGCAGGCGGAACGAGCGGAAACTACGTTACAGCGGGGGATGCGAGATTGCAGCATCCTGCTCGGGCGCAGGCAAGCGCTACACTTCCCAGTTATGGAACCTCAACCCACGCCCCGCCCGCGCGGACGCGGCATCTATTTGCTGCCTAATTTGTTCACCACCGGCGGCCTGTTCGCCGGTTTCTACGCGATCATCGCCGCCACCCAGGGCCGTTTCGACGAGGCCTGCATGGCGATCTTCATCGCCGCGATCCTGGACGGCGTCGACGGCCGGGTCGCCCGGCTGACCAACACCCAGAGCGAATTCGGGGTCCAGTACGACTCGCTGGCCGACCTGATCAGCTTCGGCCTGGCGCCGGCCATGGTCATGTACCACTGGGCGCTGATCTCGACCAAGCTCGACGGGGTGATCCCCGGCAAGATCGGCTGGGTCGGCGCGTTCGTGTACGCCGCCTGCGCCGCGCTGCGGCTGGCGCGCTTCAATTCCCAGGTCGGCCAGGTCGACAAACGCTGGTTCATCGGCCTGGCCAGCCCGGCCGCGGCCGGACTGGTCGCCAGTTTCGTGTGGACCTGCCACAGCTTTGACCTGGACGGCGAGCGATTGCGCTACGCCGCGCTGGCCCTGACCGTGATCGCCGGGCTGCTGATGGTGAGCCGGCTGCGCTATGTCAGCTTCAAGGGCAGCGGCCCGCGCAACGACCGGGTGCCGTTCCTGGCGGTGCTGATCGTGGTGGTGGTGGTGGTCGCGATCGCGATCGATCCGCCGCGCGTGTTGCTGGCGATCTTCGCGCCGTACGCCTTGTCCGGCCCGGTCCAGGCGCTGTGGCGCCGCATGCGTCGCACGCCGCAGGAGCCGCCGCCGCCCAGCCAGACCGGTGCGCCATGAGCGGGCTGTGGAGCGCGCAGCAGCGCGAATGGCTGCAGGCGATGGGGCATACGGTGATGAGCCTGGCCGGCAGCGAGCCGCCGGCCGAGGCGCCGATGGCGAATGCCGCGCCTATCGATGCGGCCCGCAACGCCGAGCCGCCCGCGCGAGCGCCGCAGCCGATGCGCGAGCGCACTGCGTCTGAATCCGCCGCGCTCGAACGTGCCGCGCCCGAACCCGCGCAAACCGCGTCGCGCGCCGCCGCCCGTGGCGACGACACGCCGCCTTTGCTGCGCAACCTGCTGCGCGCCGCGCGCCGCGCCGCCGGCGACGCGCAGGTGCTGGCGCTGTTCGATGCCGCCGCCTTGCGCGGCAATCCCGCGGCCAAGCGCGCGCTGTGGCCGCAACTGCGCACGCTGCGGCGCACGGGTCAGCGCGGATGAGCGCGCAGGCGTCGCAGTTCGATCCCGCCGCCGCGCCCCGCGCGTTGCGGCCAATGCGCGAGGACGATCTCGAACTCGTCCACGCCATCGAGATTCGCGCCTACGAATTCCCCTGGACCCCGGGCATCTTCCGCGACTGCCTGCGCGCCGATTACCCGGCCTGGGTGTTGACCGAAAACGAGCGCATCGTCGGCTACTTCCTGATGAGCCTGGCCGCCGGCGAAGCGCACGTGCTCAACGTCTGCGTCGCGCCCGAAGCGCACGGCCACGGCTTCGGCCGCAAACTGCTGCGCGCGTTGCTGCACGTCGCGCGCGGCCGCGGCGCCGAGCGCGTGTTCCTGGAAGTGCGGCCGTCCAATCCCGGCGCGATCGCGCTGTACCACAGCGAAGGCTTCAACGAGATCGGGCGGCGTCCGCGCTACTACCCGGCGCGCGGCGGACGCGAAGACGCTTTGGTGATGGCGATCGAACTATTGCCCAGCGAGTGAGCCGGTTCGATCCGCGCTCGAACGTGCGCGCGGTCATGCTTCGATCCGCGCGGTGAATGCCGATGGCATGCGAACGGTGATCGGGTTCGCGCAATGACGCATAGTGAATAGCCGACGGCTATCGCTGCCATCCAAACAAACGATTTTCCCCGATCGCATGCCTGTAGGACGCTGCCGCGCAGTCCCCACAGAGCCATGCCCATGCCCCATCGCAGTTTGATCGCGGCCTTCGTTTCCGCGCAGTTGCTTCTGTCCGGCGTCGCCTTCGCCCAGGCCGCGCCGCCCCTGACGCGCGACAACGGCGCGGCGGTCGGCGATAACCAGAACTCGCAGACCGCCGGCGCCGACGGCCCGGTCCTGCTGCAGGACGTGCATCTGATCCAGAAGCTGCAGCGCTTCGACCGCGAACGCATCCCCGAGCGCGTGGTGCATGCGCGCGGCACCGGCGCGCACGGCAGCTTCGTGGTCACCGGCGACATCTCGCGATACACCCGCGCGAAAGTGTTCCAGCCCGGCACCACCACGCCGGTGTTCGTGCGCTTCTCCACCGTGATCCACGGCAACCACTCGCCGGAAACCCTGCGCGATCCGCGCGGTTTCGCCACCAAGTTCTACACCAGCGAAGGCAACTGGGACCTGGTCGGCAACAACCTGCCGGTGTTCTTCATCCGCGACGCGATCAAGTTTCCGGACATGGTGCATTCGCTCAAGCCCAGCCCCGACACCAATGTGCAGGATCCGGCGCGGGTGTTCGATTTCTTCTCGCACGTGCCCGAAGCCACGCAGATGCTCACCCGGGTGTATTCCGACTACGGCACTCCGCGCAGCTATCGCGAAATGGACGGCAACGGCGTGCACGCCTACAAGCTGGTCGACGACCAGGGCGGCTATGTCTACGTCAAATTCCACTGGGACAGCCGCCAGGGCGAGCACAACCTGTCCGGCGCGCAGATCGCCTCGGTGCAGGGGCGCGATTTCAATCATCTGTCCAACGACTTGATGAAAGCGATCGAGCGCGGCGACTACCCCAAGTGGGACCTGTACGTGCAGATCCTCAAGCCCGATCAGCTCGACCAGTTCGCGTTCAACCCGCTCGACGCGACCAAGGTCTGGACCGGCGTGCCCGAGGTCAAGGTCGGCACCATGACCCTGGACCGCAACCCGGCCAACATCTTCCAGGAAACCGAACAGGCCGCGTTCGCGCCGGCCAATCTGGTGCCGGGCATCGAGCCGTCGGAGGATCGGCTGCTGCAGGGGCGCATGTTCTCCTACGCCGATACCCAGCTGTATCGCGTCGGCACCAACGTCAATCAGTTGCCGATCAACGCGCCGAAGGTCGCGGTCAACAGCAACAACCAGGACGGCGAACACAACAGCGGCGTGCGCACCGGCAAGGTCAACTACGAACCCTCGCGCATCCAGCCCAAGCCGCAGTCCGACGCCGCGCGCTACAGCGCGTTGCCGCTGAGCGGCGCGACCCAGCAGGCGCGCATCGCCAAGACCCTGAACTTCCGTCAGGCCGGCGAGTTCTATCGCTCGTTGTCGGCCGACGAACGCAAGAGTCTGATCGCGAATCTGGCCGGCGACCTGGGTCAGGTGCGCGACGAGACCACGATGTACACGATGCTCTCGTACTTCCATAAGGCCGACGCCGATTACGGCACGCGCCTGGCGCAGGCGCTCAAGCGCGATGTGGCGAAGGTGAAGAGCTTGTCGGATGCGTTGAGCGAATGATCGTTGGCGGCATCCGGCGCGAGGATCGGTCGCAGCGCGCGTATCGATTCATCGCTTCAGGTTGCGCGCGTTGCTTACGCGCTTACGTCACTTCCCCGGCGCCGCATCCTTCGGGATGCGGCGCATCGTACCGGCGCGGCCGCGATGGCCGAGCGCCTGGAGACTTTCTATGAATTCCACGCTGTTGAAATTTTCGGTTAGCGGGCTGTTTGTGTTTGCGATCGTCGCGGCACCCGCATTCGCGCACGATCCAACGGGGCCGACTCAAGCCGCGGCTCCTGGCGCACACGCGCAAGCGAACCCGCATGCCGCGTCGCAGCCCGATCACGGCCACGCCGCGCCCACGGCGCATAACGCGACAGCGATTGATTCGTCCACGCTCGCGAGCCAGGACCTGAGTCGTTACCTGTTCGACGCCGCCCGCGCCGGCGATGTCGACGTGCTCAAGTCGCTGCTGGCGCGCGGGGTGCGGGTCGATGCGCGCGACGAACGTGGTTCGACCGCGTTGATCCTCGCCGCGTACTACGGCAAGACCGATGCGGTGCGGGCGTTGCTGGAAGCCGGCGCCTCGCCGAACCTGGGCGACAGTGCGCGCGGCAATACCGCGCTGATGGGCGCGTTGTTCAAGGGCGAGATCGAAAGCGCGCGGCGCTTGCTCGCCGATCCGCGCACCGACGTGAACGCGCGCAACGCCGCCGGCCAGACCGCGGCGATGTTCGCGGCCTTGTTCGGCCGCGCCGATCTGGTCGAAGCCTTGGCCGCGCGTCAGGCCGACTTCGCCCTCACCGATGCCAGCGGCGCCACCGCCGAAACGCTGGCGCGCGCGCAGCGCAATGCGGCGCTGGCGGATCGATTGGCGGTGTTGAGTCGCGGGCGGGGCGGCTGAAAGTCCGGGAATCGGGAATCGGTATCCGTCGCGTTGGATGCCTCCGTGCCCGTCACGCCGAATAGAGTTCGGCCGGAATGCCATTGAACGCCGGTCCGGCCATCGACGCGCCTTCGAGCGAGTCGACCTGATCGAGCGCCTGGCTGACCGCATTGACGGTCGACGCGCGGGTGGCGATGGCGCGAAAACGATCGCGCGGGCCGTCGTGGTACATGCGCATCGCCGTGGTCGCGGCCAAAGCGAACAACGGTTCGCGTTCGCTTGGAATCGAGCGCCATTCGCCGTCGGCGCTTCGCGCCGAAAACGTCTGCGCCATCTCCATGCCGGCGCAGCTTGGTATATGCGCGACCAGCACTAGGCCGAAGGCCTCGGGGATCACGTCGACCAACCGGCGCGCGGTCAGCGGATGCCCAGCCAGCGCGAGCATGTCGGCTTCGATCGCGTTGTCCGGGCGTTCGCCCTGGCCGAACACCTCGATGGCCGCCGCGACGAGTTCGGGGGTCAGCGCGAGCGGCGGCAGCGGGCCGTCGCCGCGCCCGTTACCGCCAGGACCCTTGAACCGAGCCAGCAGACGTCGCGGCACGCGTGGCTCAGTCCAGCTTCGCGCGCTGCGCGGTCAGCCCCTCGAGCTGTACGTTCCAGTCGACCAGACGCTTGCGCTCCTGTTCGACCACCGCCGCCGGCGCGTTCTGCACGAAGGTCTCGCTGGACAGCTTGCCCCGGCTCTTGCCGATCTCGCCGTCGACGCGCTTGATTTCCTTGTCCAGGCGCACGCGCTCGGCATCGAGCTTGTCGGCCGGCAGCGGCACCAGCAAGGTCAGTTCGCCGACCACCGCGGGCGCGGCCGGCGGCGCCGATGCGGCGTCGTCGACGAATTCGATCCGGTCGAGCTTGTTGAGGAACTTGAGCTGCGAAGCGAACCGCTCGCCGCGCGCGCGATCGCGGGCGTCGCCCTTGGTCAGCAGCAGCGTCACCAGATCCGACGGCTTGACGTTCAGCTCGCTGCGCACCTTGCGCAGCGCCGACACCATCGCCTTGAGCCATTCGATGTCGCTTTCGGCCTGGGCGTAATCGCCGTCGAACTGCGACGCCTGCGGATACGGGCGCAGCATCACCGTGGTTTCGGCGATGCCGAGCTTCGGCGCGACCTGCTGCCACAGTTCCTCGGTCACGAACGGGATCAGCGGGTGCAGCAGCGATAGCAGGCGCTCGAGCACGTACAGCAGGGTGTGGCGGGTGCTGTCGGCGGCCGCGGCGTCTTCGCCCTGCAGCGCCGGCTTAGACAGTTCGACGAACCAGTCGCAGAACGCGTTCCAGGCGAATTCGTACAGCGACTGCGAGAGCAGGTCGAAGCGGTACGCGGCGAAATGCGTTTCCGCTTCGGCCGAAGCCTTGGCCAGTTGCGCCAGGATCCAGCGCTCGGCGTCCGTCTTCGGCTGCGGCGCGCCGCTGAAGCTCGCGCCTTCGGTGTTCATCAGCACGAAGCGCGTGGCGTTCCACAGCTTGTTGCAGAAATTCTTGTAGCCTTCGGCGCGGCTCAGATCGAACTTGATGTCGCGGCCATGCGTCGCCAGCGCGGCGATGGTGAAGCGCAGCGCGTCGGTGCCGAACGCGGGAATGCCTTCGGGGAATTCCTTGCGCGTGGCTTTCTCGATCTTCTCGGCGTGCTTGGGATTCATCAGGCCGGTGGTGCGCTTGGCGACCAGGTTTTCAAGCGAAATACCGTCGATCAGGTCGATCGGGTCGAGCACATTGCCCTTCGATTTCGCCATCTTCTGGCCGAACTGATCGCGCACCAGGCCGGTGATGTACACGTCCTTGAACGGGATCTGCCCGGTGAAGTGGTCGGTCAGCATGATCATGCGGGCGACCCAGAAGAAGATGATGTCGAAACCGGTGACCAGCACCGACGACGGCACGAAGCGCTCGAACCCGCGCGCGCCCATCGTCGCCTCATCCGGCCAGCCCATCGTGCTGAACGGCCACAGGCCCGAGGAGAACCAGGTCTCCAGCACATCGTTGTCCTGATGCAGGGCGACGTCGGCGCCGATGCCGCCGCGCGCGCGCGCATCGGCCTCGTCGCGGCCGACATAGATCTTGCCGTCGGCGTCGTACCACGCCGGAATGCGATGGCCCCACCACAGCTGGCGGCTGATGCACCAATCCTGGATGTTCTCCATCCAGTGGCGATAGGTGTTGATCCAGTTCGGCGGGACGAAACGGATGTCGCCCTTCTCGACCAGTTCCAGGCCGCGCTTGGCCAGGCCGTCCATCTGCACGAACCACTGGTCGGTCAGATACGGTTCGATCACCTGGTTGGTGCGGTCGCCGCGCGGCACCTGCAGCTTGTGCGGCTTGGTTTCGACGAGGATGCCTTCGGCTTCCAGATCGGCGAGCACGACCTTGCGCGCTTCGTAACGATCCAGGCCGACGTACTTCGCCGGCGCGTTGTCGTTGACCGCCGCGTCGGGGGTGAAGATGTTGATCATCGGCAGGCCGTGGCGCTGGCCGACCGCGTAGTCGTTGAAGTCGTGCGCGGGCGTGACCTTGACCACGCCGGTGCCGAATTCGCGGTCGACGTAGCTGTCGGCGATGATCGGAATCTCGCGCGCGCTCAGCGGCAGCGTGACGGTCTTGCCGATCAGGTGCTGATAGCGCTCATCGTCCGGATGGACCATGACCGCGGTGTCGCCGAGCATGGTTTCCGGGCGCGTGGTCGCGACCACCAGCGTGGCGCTGCCGTCGCTGAGCGGGTAGGCGATCGACCACAGGAAGCCGTCTTCTTCTTCGTTGATCACTTCCAGGTCGGAGATCGCGGTCTTCAGCACCGGGTCCCAGTTGACCAGGCGCTGGCCGCGGTAGATCAGGCCTTGCTCGTGCATGCGCACGAACGCTTCGATCACCGCGTTCGACGCGATCGGGTCCATGGTGAACATCGAGCGCGACCAGTCGCCGGAGGTGCCCAGTCGGCGCATCTGCCGTTCGATGGTGTCGCCGGACTGGCCCTTCCATTCCCACACTTTCTCGATGAAACCGTCGCGGCCCAGGCCATCGCGGGTCAGGCCGTCGGCGCCGAGATTGCGCGCCACCACCATCTCGGTGGCGATGCCGGCGTGGTCGGTGCCCATCTGCCACAGCGTGTCGTAGCCGCGCATGCGGTAGTAGCGGATCAGCGCGTCCTGCAGGGTGTGCTGAAACGCATGACCCATGTGCAGGGTGCCGGTGACGTTCGGCGGCGGCAGCAGGATGGAATAGGGCTCGCCCTCGCCGCGCGGCTTGAATACGCCGCTGCTTTCCCACTGTTCGTACAGGCGGGTTTCGAACTGTTTGGGGTCGTAGCTGGGGGCGAGGGACATAGGGGCGAGAATCGGGAATGGGGAATGGGGAATCGAGAAGCCGGGAATCGGGAATCGAGAAAGCAACAGCGGCAGCGATCAGATGGGGCGGGCGAAGAATGGGCGGAAGGCTTTTACGACTCCCGATTCCCCATTCCCGATTCCCGGCCCTCACATATCGTGCTT
Organism: Lysobacter capsici; assembly: GCF_014779555.2. Lineage (NCBI taxonomy): Bacteria > Pseudomonadati > Pseudomonadota > Gammaproteobacteria > Lysobacterales > Lysobacteraceae > Lysobacter > Lysobacter capsici. The sequence continues at coordinate 4,862,166 of NZ_CP094357.1, read as the reverse complement.
ATTCAAAGCCAACCCGCGCGCCTGGTACTGCTTCCAGCGCTCGCGCAGCGGGCCGCGCGCGGAGTCGTCGGCGGGGACCACTTCGAGCACGCGCTCGAAGCCGTCGGCGACCGCGGCATCGCGCAGGTTGATGACCAGGGCGCGCAATGCGGCTTGCGAGTCGGGCGTGGCGATCAGCACGTCGGCTTCGTCCTCGTCCTCGTCCATGCCGGCGATCTGGTGCGGGATGTAGGCGTCCTCGCCCATGTCCCACAGCATGTCGTCGAGCTGTTCGGCCTGCTCGGCGCTGCGCGCCAGGATCAGCGTCGACAGCCCGGCGTCGTGCGCCTTGCGCGTCAGCTCGCAGACCAACCGAAGCGGTTCTTGTTTGAAGCGCGGCGATTGGATCAGGTAGAAGTCAGCGCGGGGCATGAGGGGCGGCCGGGAATCGGGAATGGGGAATAGGGAATCGGTCGAAGCGAAAAGCGGGAGACGGGAAGCGGGAAGCGTGAGACGGAAACCGGTCGCCGGGTAGGCGCACTGCCGACTCCCGATTCCCGGCTCTTGGGAGCCGGTCGCGACGCAAGCGCTCTACCGATTCCCGATTCCCGATTCTCAATTCCCGGTTCTTTCCAGCAACCACTGCGACAGCAAGCCCACCGGCCGGCCGGTCGCCAGGCCGCGCTTGCCTTCTTCGTTGGATACGCCGGCGATGTCCAGATGCGCCCAGCGCTGGCCTTCGGTGAAGCGCGCCAGGAAGCAGCCGGCGGTGATCGCGCCGGCCCAGCGGCCGCCGATGTTGTAGACGTCGGCGAAGGCCGATTCGAGCTGGGTCTGGTATTCGTCCCACAGCGGCAGGCGCCAGGCGCGGTCGAACACTTCCTCGCCGGCGCTGAGCAGTTCGGCCGACAGGTCGTCGTCCTTGCTCATCAGGCCGGTGGCGAACTTGCCCAGCGCGACCACGCAGGCGCCGGTCAGGGTCGCCACGTCGAGCAGCGCCTGCGGTTCGAACCGTTGCGCGTAGGTCAGCGCGTCGCACAGGATCAGGCGGCCCTCGGCATCGGTGTTGCCGACTTCGATGGTCTTGCCGGACATGCTGGTGAGCACGTCGGAGGGGCGGTAGGCGTCGGCGTCGGGCATGTTCTCCACCGCCGGCACGATCACCACCAGGTTGATCGGCAATTGCATGCCGACCGCCGACACGAACGCGCCCATCACGCTGGCGGCGCCGCACATGTCGAACTTCATTTCCTCGATGCCGCCCTGGACCTTCAGGTTGATGCCGCCGGTGTCGAAGGTGATGCCCTTGCCGACCATCACGTAGGGCTTGGCGTCGCCGCCGTTGCTGTACTTGAGCACGATCAGCTTGGGCGGATTGGCCGAGCCGCGCGCGACCGCGAGCAGCGAGCCCATGCCCAGTTCCTGCATCTGCTCGCGATCGAGCACTTCGCAGTCGGTGCTGTCGAAGCGGGCGGCGAACTCCTGCGCCTGCTGGGCCAGATAGGCCGGGTTGCACACGTTCGGCGGCAGGTTGCCCAGTTCGCGCGCGAACTGCACACCGGCGGCGATCGCCTGGCCCTGGGCCAGCGCGGTCGCGTCCGAGCCGCTGATCGACAGCGTGCGCAGACCGGGCTCGTCCTTCTTCTTGCCCAGGGTGGCGGTGTAGCGGTAGCAGGCGTGATCGGCGGCGATCGCGGCCTGACGGATCGCCCAGGCGGCATCGCGGCCGGCGACCGGCTCTTCGCTGATGGTGAAGATCGCGTGCGCGACCGGACCGGCCTTGAGCGCGCGGGCGGCGTCGCCGACCGCCTTGAGGTACTGGGCGACGCCGAACTTGCCGGCCTCGCCCAGGCCGACCACCAGCACGCGCGGCGAGGCCACGCCGGGCAGGTCGTGCAGCAGCGAGGTCTTGCCGGTCTTGCCGCTGATGTCGCCGCGCTCCAGCAGCGCGGTCAGGCGTCCGCCGCTGGCTTCATCCAGCGTTCGCGCGGTAGCCGTCAGGGTCTTGTCGGCAAAGGCGCCTACCACGACGCAGTCGGTTTGAGCGGCGGCGGACGCGTCGCGGTTCAGGTCGAATTCGAGGGTCATCCAACAGATTCCCGAGCAGATAAGAGGTTGTGTACGTACAATCGATCGGCTTTGCGCGATGCGGTGAACCGGGGCGGAAGCCGCGGAACCCGCATCGCCCATATCGCACCGGTGATCGCGTCAGAGGTGACTCTGGCGCCAGCGATGCACCCGCAGTGGTAACGCTGGCACCAGCGGTAAATCTGGGGCCTGTGCCGCGCAACCCCAACCCGGGGCGATCGCGGTCCGGCCGGCCGTCGAACGAACTCCCGAGTTTAAAGCAAGCCCGCCCGATGCCGAAGCCCAACCCGAAGCGCGCCTTCCTACCCGATGCTCAAGCTTGACCGATACCTCTCCGGCGAATTCGCCCAGGCGATCTTCGCCACCCTGGTGGTGCTGCTGATCGTAAGCGTCGGCGGCGCCTTCACCGACGTGCTCGAGGACATCGCCAAGGGCAAGGTCCCGGCCGGGATGATGCTGATCCAGCTGGGCCTGGTGCTGATCAAGTGGCTGCCGCTGATCCTGCCGCTGGCGCTGATGCTGGGGCTGATGCTCGGTATCGGCCGGCTCTATCGCGATTCGGAAATGCCGGTGATCTCGTCGATCGGCGTGGGCCCGCGCCGGCTGCTCAAGCCGCTGCTGCTGGTGGCCGGGCCGATCATCCTGCTGGTCGGCGCCTGCTCGCTGTGGCTGGGGCCCTGGGCCGACCGGGCCTCGCGGCAGATGATCAACGAGGCCAATCGCAGCCTGGTCGTGGCCGGCCTGGAGCCGGGCGCCTTCACCGGCCTGCCGGGCGACAACGGCGTGATCTACGTGGGCGCGATGTCCGACGACGGCACCCGATTCGAGCGCATCTTCATCTACCGCCACAAGCCCGGCCGCCAGGACGTGACCACGTCCAAGAGCGGCCGCCTGACCGTGGACGCCAACGGCGACCGCTACCTGACCCTCGACGACGGTTTCGAGGTCGAAGGCCCGGTCGACGGCAGCCTGAACTTCCGCCTGATGCGCTATGTCAGCAACGACGTGCTGCTGCCGGCCAGCGAGAACCGCTACGACCCCAAATCGCCGGAAATGCTCAACACCGTCCAGCTGATCGGCGATCCGCGCCGCGAGGCCGCGGCCCAGCTGCATTACCGGATCGCGCCGCCGCTGCTGGCGCTGGCGTTCGCGCTGCTGGCGGTGCCGCTGGCGCGCAGCACGCCGCGCCAAGCCCGTTACGGGACCATGCTGATCGGCTTTCTGGCTTATCTGATCGGCAACAATTTCATGATGATGGGCACCGGCTGGATCGAGGACGGCAAGACCCCGGCCGCGCTGGGCCTGTGGTGGCTGACCTTGCCGATGCTGGCGGTGACGTCCTGGATGTATTTCCGTGACGGCCGGGTCGGCCGGCGCAGGGCGATCGTATGAAGCCGTTTCCGAAGATCCACGACGTCTATGTCGCCAAGGTCGTGCTCAGCACGGTGCTGCTGACCTGGGCGGTGCTGCTGGGCCTGGATTTCATGCTCAGCTTCGTCAACGAGTTCGGCGATGTCGGCAAGGGTCGCTACGGCGTGGTCCAGGCATTGGCCTACATGCTGCTGACCGTGCCGCGCCGCGCCTATGCGTTGTTCCCCTACGCCTCGGTGGTCGGTTCGCTGATGGCGCTGGGGCAGTTGGCGTCGACCTCCGAACTGACTGTGCTGCGCGCGATCGGCCTGTCGCGGCGGCGCCTGAGCATCGCGGTGGCCGGTTCGCTGGCGATCCTGACCGTGCTGATGGTGATCAACGGCGAGACCGTCGCGCCCGAAGGGCAGCGCCGCGCCGAATCGCTCAAGGCCGCGGCCAAGTCCAACAACCAAGTTGTGGCCGAGTACTCCGGGCTGTGGGCGCGCGAGGGCGACGTGATCCTCAGCGCGAGCCAGGGCCAGGAACGCAGCGCCGGCAACGACCGCTGGCTGGAGCTGCGCGACGTCAGCCTGTACCAGTTCGGTACCGACGGCCGTCTGGTCTCGATCGCGGTCGCCGGCATCGCCGAGCACCGTCCGGGCGGCTGGCTGCTGCGCAACGTCACCCGCACCACCTTCCATGCCAAGTCGGCCGAGAAGGTGCAGATTCCCGAGGAGCGCTGGGAGTCCAAGCTCGACAGCTCGGCCTTGATGAGCGGCACCAACCGGCCGCGTTATCTGACCGCCAAGGCGCTGCACAAGGCGATCGAGGACCGTCAGCGCAATCAGCTCGATGCCGGCGAATTCGAGGCGCACTACTGGGGCCGCTGGTTCTATCCGCTGAATGTGCTGGCGCTGTGCCTGGCGGCGGTACCGTTCGCGTTCGGCAGCCTGCGCAGCGGCGGCATGGGCAAGCGCTTGTTCATCGGCATCGTGTTCGCGCTGGTGTTCTGGCTGCTGCAGACCCAGTTCGTCGAGCTGGCCAAGGTGTTCCGCTTCGACTTCCGCCTGGCCTATCTGGCGCCGACGGTGGTGATGCTGGTGGTGTCGGCGCTGTTGTTCAGACGAAGATCGGGTTAGCGAGAGCGGTCGGAACGGGGCGTCAGCCGCGAACTGTGAGTGTGGTTTTCGGCCCTCGCGGTCGAGGCGGGACCGCCGCAAGAACGCGCGCGGCGATTGCGACGAGCCGGGGCTGAAAGCTCCACCGGCCCGGGTCTCGCGGTTTATGCCGCCGCTGGCGACACGCTTACTTTTTGCGCTTGGGCAAGCGGACCGTGCGGGTCCCGCTCGCGCGGTCGTGCCAGGTCAGGTGGTCGCGGTCGAACCAGGCCCACCAGAAGCCCAATCCCGCCGCGGCCAGCGACACGGTGCCGACGGCGTAGCGCAACCACAGCGCTTTCCAGCCGGGGGCCTGATCGCCCGCGCCGGTCACCTTCAGGCGCCACGGCCGCATGCCCAGGGTCTGGCCGCCGCGGCGCCAGCTCACCGTCGTATAGGCGCCCGCGAGCAGCCAGCACACCGTCCACTGCAGCGACCACCACAGCGTGTAGGGACGGATGTTTTCGTGGGTGTCGTGCCCGGCCAGGGTGAACGCCAGCACGAACGCAGCGCCGGCCAGCATCCACAAGGCCAGCACCGGCCAGAAGTCGTAGAACATCGACAGCAGCCGCCAGCCGATCAGGGCGGCGGGGCGGGCGGGCGCGGTGTCGGGGGCGGTCGGGTCGGGCGAAGTCATCGCGTCAGGATAAGCGAGGTCGGGTCGGGAACCACCCGCGCGGGCTTGCGGCATGGGCGTTGCACTCGTCGTCGCGGCGTTCGCCCGCGGCTTTCTCGCGCCTAGCGTCTTTGCCATTCCGCGGTCGCGGGCCGATCATGCCGGCATGAGTTCCACCACCCCCGCCGAACGCCGCGTCCAGGCCATGTCGCTGCCGCCGCTGGACGACGCCGACGCCATCGCCATCACTGCGTTCCTCGACACGATCTGGGCCGAGAACGGACTCGCGCAGCAGACCCTGGACAGCTACCGCCGCGACCTGGAGGGCCTGGCGCGCTGGCGCGACGGCGCCGGCCTGGCCGACGCCGATCGCACCGCGCTGTACGACTATCTGGCCTGGCGCGCCCGCGAAGGCTATTCGCCGCGCAGCAACGCCCGCCTGCTGTCGGCCTTGCGCGCGTTCTATGCCTTCCGGGTGCGGCGCGGCCAGCGCCAGGACGATCCCACCGCATTGCTGGCGCCGCCGAAACTGCCGCGCTCGCTGCCCAAGGCGCTGGCCGAAAGCCAGATCGACGCGCTGTTGAACACGCCCGACCTGGACACGCCGCTGGGCCTGCGCGACCGCGCCATGCTCGAGTTGATGTACGCCGCCGGCCTGCGCGTGAGCGAGCTGGTCAACCTGCCGGCGACCGCGCTCAACCTGCGTCAGGGCGTGCTGCGGGTGATGGGCAAGGGCAGCAAGGAGCGGCTGGTGCCGCTGGGCGAGGAGGCCCAGCACTGGCTGGAGCGCTACCTCGCCCAATCGCGGCCGCAACTGGCCGGCAAGCGCGCGCGCGCGCCGTTGTTCATCGAAGCCAGCGGCGAAGCCCCGACCCGGCAGGCCTTCTGGCATCTGGTCAAGCGTTACGCGGTGCTGGCCGGAATCGACCCGGCCAAGATCAGCCCGCACGGCCTGCGCCACAGCTTCGCCACCCACCTGCTCAACCACGGCGCCGACCTGCGCGCGCTGCAGATGCTGCTGGGGCACAGTTCTCTGTCGACTACCCAGATCTACACCTTGGTCGCGCGCGAACACTTGAAAAAGCTGCACGCGCGGCATCATCCGCGTGGGTGAAAGCAGGCGCTAACGCGGCACTGCCGCGTGCCTGCTTGAACGCCCGGCGCACTGCGCCGGGCCGGATTCGCAAGGACCAGTTCGCAGGTTTTACAACGAAGTTTCGCCACTGCCGCGTGCCTGCTTGAACGCCCGGCGCACTGCGCCGGGCCGGATTCGCAAGGACCAGTTCGCAGGTTTTACAACGAAGTTTCGCCACTGCCGCGTGCCTGCTTGAACGCCCGGCGCACTGCGCCGGGCCGGGTTCGCAAGGACCAGTTCGCAGGTTTTACAACGAAGTTTCGCCACTGCCGCGTGCCTGCTTGAACGCCCGGCGCACTGCGCCGGGCCGGATTCGCAAGGATCGGACTCGCGAGCACCGCGAAGAAATCATGTCGCTGGCTGCCGCTCAGGACAGCCCGTAAAGCCGATAACCGCGGCCATCTCAGAGCGGCACAGCCGCGACCGCGACATGGCGGTTGCGTCGTAACCCGCATGTCGCGGTCGCGGCTCGCGCCGCTCCTACAGGGTGGATCCGGGTTTCATCGCGGTTTGCAGGTGCGCCCCGCACTCGATCCGAGGAGGGAGTGCGTAACGAGCGGCCGAATCAGCGCCGCAGCCCCTGTAGGAGCGGCGCGAGCCGCGACCGCGTCAACACACTGGCGTCGCCGGCCTGAGGTCGCAAACGTAGTTCGAACAGCTCCTGCACCCGGCACCGGGCACCCAGCCCATTCCGCCGCAATCGCGATCCTGCGTGGCGCCAGCACGCCTACACGCACGCTTCCGATGCCCGGTGCGACCCAAACCGCGACCCCCATCGCCCCTTGGCCACGTGATACCCATCGCGGAACCACGATCCCGCCCCCGCCCGTGCCACAATCGGTCGAACCTATTCCCCGTCGGGGGGTCCAAGCCCCGACCCCAGAACGCCAAGGAATCGATTGATGAAGCGCATCCTATTTGCCCTGATCGGCGCGATCAGCCTGTCTGCCTGCGCGCAGGCGCCGCAGGGTGCCGCCGCGGCCGCCAAGACCGATCCGGCCAAGCCCGCCGCGGAAGCGTCGAAGGGCGCCGCGCCGAAGGTCGAGGCCGGCAGCGCCGACGCGCGCGCGGTCGACGCCATCCGCACCCTCAACCCCAACGTCACCATCGACAAGGTCGGCCCGGCGCCGATGCCGGGCTTCCGCGAAGCGCTGGCCCAGGGCCAGGTGGTGTACGTCAGCGACGACGGCCGTTACCTGTTCCTGCCCGGTTCCGGCGGCGCGCTGTTCGACACCCAGGTCAAGAAGAACCTCAGCGAAGACAGCTTGGCGGCGATGCGCAAGGATCTGGTCAAGACCATTCCGGCGAGCGAGCGCATCGTGTTCGCGCCGGCCAATCCCAAGCACACCGTCACCGTGTTCACCGACGTGGAATGCGGCTACTGCCGCAAGCTGCACAGCGAGATCGCCGAATACAACCGTCAGGGCATCGCGATCGAATACCTGGCGTTCCCGCGCATGGGCATCGGCAGCGACGACTACAAGAAGATGGTCTCGGTGTGGTGCGCCGCGGACCGCCGCAAGGCGCTGACCGACGCCAAGAGCGATCACGGCTCGGTCGCCAGCAAGGACTGCAAGAACACCGTCACCCAGCAGTACAACGTCGGCCAGCGCGCCGGCCTGACCGGCACCCCGATGATCCTGACCGCCGACGGCGTGCAGCTCGGCGGTTACGTCCCGCCGGCGCAGCTGCGCGAGGCGCTGGACAAGCTGGCGGCCGAGTCGAAGAAGCCGGCCGGCGCGGCCAAGCCGACCGCGGCGGTGGCCGCTCCGGTGGGCGGGCTGTAAGCCGAGCCGCTGCTGTAAGCCGGAGCGATCCGGTTCGTACCGCGAACAGGCCGCGCATTGCGCGGCCTGTTCGTTTTCGCGGGCGGGTGTGAGCGACATTCGGCGCACGCATCGGAACTCGCAGCAACGAGTGACGCGAGCGGCCTCGCGCCGGGAGTTCGAAGTGAGCACGGACCTCAGAAACCGATTCGATCAGACCCTGCAAGCAGCGTTGCAGGAGTTGTCGTTCGAAGGCCTGGCGTTCAAGGCCGGCAAGCGCAAGCTGCGGGTGTCGGCGCAGGGCGAGGCCGTCGCCGAGCTGAGCTTCGTCCATCTCGCCCGCGCCGACGGCGTGTATCTGCTGGCCCGGGTGTTCGACGGCGCCACCTGTCGCGCGCTCAGGGCGCTGGACCTGTCGCCGCTGAACATCGTCCTGTCGCAGGACCTGCTGCTGATCAGTTCGCTGTCGGAAGACGGCAAGCAGTTCGGCGACGAGGTCGGCGGCACCGTGCGGCTGTACCCGGCGATGGACCTGCAGGCGACCTGCGCCACGCTGGTGGACAAGCTCAAGGCCTTCCACCTGCGCCGGATCGCCGATTTCCTGGCGCTGTCGCCGCGGTTGCCCGACGACATCCTGCGCTATCCGGCCGACTACGCCTTTCCGGCCGCCACCGCCGCGCTCGCGTTCAAGGCGCAAGGTCGGGAAGCGGACTTCGCCGAGTTCGTGGCCAGGGCGAAGGCGAAGAAGTTCTGGGGTTTCACCCCGGCCTCGATCGTCCAGGCGCGCGAGCGGGTGTTCGGCTCCGCTGGTTGAGGCCCGCGGCCGGCCGGCGTGGGCAGGGCGCCTGATCGGCCCGCCCGGCGGTCCGCGACGCCGTCGTGGCAGCGGCCGGGCTCGCGGTCCGAAGCCCGGCCCTGGTTTTGGTTACAATACCGGGCCCTGCGTTGCACGGTTCCCCGGACATGATCGTCCTCGAGGGCCCCTCGGCCCTGTCTTCGTTCCGCCGCGAGCGTCTCCAAGCTCGCCTGTCCGCCCTTCATTCCAGCGTCCGCCTGTTAGACGCCTGGCCCGTGTACTGGGTCGAACCCGAAGCCGGCGCCTCGCCCGACGACGCGACCCTGCGCCGCATCCTGCAGGCCGAGCCAACCGAAGCGGTGCGCGAAAGCGAATCCATTTCGCGTTACGTAACCCCGCGCCTGGGCACGCTCTCGCCCTGGGCCAGCAAGGCCACCGAGCTGCTGCGCGGCGCCGGCCAGCCGGTCAAGCGGGTCGAACGCGGCACCCGCTACGACCTGAGCGGCTGGCCGAGCGATGCCGCCACCCAGGGCGCGCTGGCCAAGGTCCTGCACGACCCGATGACCCAGTCGCTGCTCGACACGAGCGACGACGCGGCCGCGCTGTTCTCGGTGCCGGCGCGCGGCGAGCTCGAACGCATCGCCCTGGACGAGCTGGAATCGGCCAATTCGCGCCTGGGCCTGGCCCTGGCCGACGACGAAATCGGCTACCTGCGCGAACGCTACACCGCGCTGGGCCGGATGCCGTCCGACGTCGAACTGATGATGTTCGCGCAGGCCAATTCCGAGCATTGCCGGCACAAGATCTTCAATGCCTCGTGGACGCTCGACGGTCGCGAACAGCAGTACTCGCTGTTCAAGATGATCAAGCACACCCACGCGCAGACCCCGGAAAACACCTTGTCGGCGTACAGCGACAACGCCGCGGTGGTCGAGGGTTATCCGGCGCGCCGGTTCCGGCCGCAGCCGGGCAGCCAGGCCTACAGCGCCGAGGCGCAGATCCCGTCGGCGTTCTGCATCAAGGTCGAAACCCATAACCACCCGACCGCGATCGCGCCGTTCCCCGGCGCCAGCACCGGCAACGGCGGCGAAATCCGCGACGAAGGCGCGACCGGCCGCGGCGGACGGCCCAAGGCCGGTCTGTGCGGTTTCAGCGTGTCGCACCTGCGCATCCCGACCTTGCCGCAGCCGTGGGAAAGCGAACGTTCGCTCAATCCGCGCATGGCGCCGGCGCTGGAGATCATGCTCGACGGCCCGATCGGCGCGGCCGCGTTCAACAACGAATTCGGCCGGCCGAACCTGGTCGGTTATTTCCGCAGCTTCGAATTGTCCGAAGGCGAAACCGCCAACGGCACGCTGACCCGCGCCTACGACAAGCCGATCATGCTCGCCGGCGGTCTGGGCGCGATCGATCGCGTGCAGGTGGCCAAGCTGGGCCTGAAACCCGGCCATGCGGTGATCGTGCTCGGCGGCCCGGCGATGCTGATCGGCCTGGGCGGCGGCGCGGCCAGTTCGGTCGCCTCCGGCGACAGCGCCGAGGACCTGGATTTCGCCAGCGTGCAGCGCGACAACCCGGAGATGGAACGCCGCTGCCAGGAAGTGATCGACCGCTGCGTCGCGCTCGGCGAAAACAACCCGATCGACAGTGCCCACGACGTCGGCGCCGGCGGTCTGTCCAACGCGATTCCCGAACTGCTGCACGACTCGGGCCTCGGCGGCGTGATCGATCTGGCGAAAGTGCCCAGCGACGATCCCTCCTTGTCGCCGATGCAGCTGTGGTGCAACGAATCGCAGGAACGCTACGTGCTGGGTTTGCCGGCCGATCGCGTGGCCGATTTCGCCGCGATCTGCGAGCGCGAGCGTTGCCCGTTCGCGGTGGTCGGTTACGCGACGGCGGAAGAACGCCTCGTGGTCGGTTATGGCGCGACGATCGAAAGCGTGTACGGCTCCGAGCATTCCCTTCTCCCGCCTACGGGAGAAGGTGCCCGAAGGGCGGATGAGGGCACGACGTCGCCGACGAACCCTCACCCCAACCCCTCTCCCGCAAGCGAGAGAGGGGCTCAAGCTCAGGACTGGCCCATCGATTTCCCGATGGACGTGCTGTTCGGCAAACCGCCGAAGATGCACCGCGACACCCGCCATCCCGCGGCCGCGCCGTGGCCGGCGCTGGACTGGGACGGGCTGGATCTGCGCGAAGCCGGCCTGCGCGTGCTCGCGCACCCGACCGTCGCGGCGAAGAACTTCCTCATCACCATCGGCGATCGCACCGTCGGCGGCCTGGTCGCGCGCGATCAGATGATCGGCCCGTGGCAGTTGCCGATGGCCGATTGCGCGATCACCTTGAGCGACTTCGACGGCTTCGTCGGCGAAGCGATGGCGGTCGGCGAACGCACCCCGCTGGCGCTGCTGGACGCGGCCGCGGCCGCGCGCATGGCGGTCGGCGAAGCGATCACCAACCTGTGCGCCGCGCCGGTCGAATCGCTCAACCGGATCAAGCTGTCGGCGAACTGGATGGCGGCGGCCTCGCATCCGGGCGAAGACGCGCTGCTGTTCGACGCGGTCAAGGCGGTCGGCCTGGAGCTGTGCCCGGAACTCGAACTGAGCATCCCGGTCGGCAAGGATTCGCTGTCGATGCAGGCGCAGTGGGCTGGGAATCGGGAATCGGGAATTGGGAATCGCGAAGGCGGATCGTCGCCGGTCGCGCATAAGTCCGTATCGCCGGTTTCGCTGATCGTCAGCGCGTTCGCGCCGGTGGTCGATGTGCGTCAGCAACTCACCCCGCTGTTGTCGCGCGAAGGCGATACCGAGTTGTGGCTGATCGGCTTGGGCGCGGGCAAGCAGCGTTTGGGTGGTTCGGTGCTGGCGCAGGTGCATCCGCAGGCGGTCTCGAAGCATTCGCACAGCGGCCTGCCCGCATTCGCCGGCCAGACCGGCGACGGCGCGCGGCATGAAAGCGGCGTGCCCGATCTCAACAGCCCGCAGCGTCTGCGCGATTTCTTCGAACTCATCCGCGACGCGCGCGAAGCCGGCCTGCTGCTGGCCTATCACGACCGCAGCGACGGCGGCGCGTTCGCGACCCTGGCAGAAATGGCGTTCTGCTCGCGCCTGGGCCTGGACATCAGCCTCGACGGCTGGGGCGAGGACCCGTTCCGCACCTTGTTCAACGAAGAACTCGGCGCGATCGTGCAGATCCACAACGACGACCGCGCCGAATTCGCCGACCTGATTTCGCGCCATGGTCTGATCGACTGCGCGCAGCGCATCGCCAAGCCGACCACGGCGCCGTCGATCCGGGTCAAGGACGACGGCAAGGTGCTGATGGAATGGCGCTGGGACGAATTGTTCGACGCGTGGTGGTCGACCAGCCATGCCTTGCAGAAGCTGCGCGACAACCCCGACTGCGCCGACGAGGAGCGCGCGATCGCGCGCGATTTCGCCGCGCCGGGCCTGAAGCCGAAGTTGAACTTCGACCCGAACGACGACATCGCCGCGCCGTTCATCAACACCGGCGCGCGGCCGAAGGTCGCGATCCTGCGCGAGCAGGGCGTCAACGGCCAGATCGAAATGGCCGCCGCGTTCGACCGCGCCGGCTTCGAAGCCTTCGACGTGCACATGAGCGACCTGATCAGCGGCCGCTTCGCGCTGCAGGACTTCAAGGGCTTCGCCGCCTGCGGCGGTTTCAGCTACGGCGACGTGCTCGGCGCCGGTCGCGGCTGGGCCACCAGCATTCTCGAGCGCAGCGCGCTGCGCGATGCCTTCGCCGCGTTCTTCGCCCGCGAAGACAGCTTCTCGTTGGGCGTGTGCAACGGCTGCCAGATGCTCGCCCAGCTCAAGCCGATCGTGCCGGGCGCCGAGCATTGGCCGGTGTTCCTGCGCAATCGCAGCGAGCAGTTCGAAGCGCGCCTGGGCCTGCTGGAAGTGGTCGAATCGCCGTCGCTGTTCCTGCGCGGCATGGCCGGTTCGCGCATTCCGGTCGCGGTCGCCCATGGCGAAGGCCGCGCCAGCTTCGCCAACAACCTCGACCGCGGCGCCGCCGACATCGCGCTGCGCTATATCGACGGCGAAGGCCGGGTGGCCGAGCAGTACCCGCTCAACCCGAACGGCTCGCCCGACGGCATCGCCGGCCTGACCAGCCGCGACGGCCGCGCGACCTTGCTGATGCCGCACCCCGAACGCACCCTGCGCAGCGCCAATTTCAGCTGGTCGCCGAAGGACTGGGCCGGCGACTCGCCGTGGCTGCGCATGTTCCGCAATGCGCGGGTGTGGGTGGGCTGATTCGTTCGCGGGATCGGACGGACTGAATCATCGCGCCCTTCGGGGCGTGGTGACTTCGTCGCGTGCAGCGTCGGTCGTCGACCGACGCAGGAATTGAGAATCGGCGGCCGCATACTATGCCCGCCTTCTTGATATGGACTTCGACGATGAAACATTCCAACTGCATCTGGTTGATGGTGCTGACGCTGCTGATGCCGCTGCAGTCGCTGGCGGCAAGCCAGTGGGCGAAGGAGGCCGAAGTCGTCTCGGGCGGCCAGGTGGTCGCCGATGAGGACGCCAGCAACGCGCAAGCGGTCACCCGCGCCGATGCCGGCATCTATACCTGGTGGACGCTCGATACCGCGGAGCTCAGTCACGGGCGTTACGCGATTTATGTGCGTGCTCGCTCACTGGACGGTCAGGCGCGTTCGTTCTCCGAGAGCGTCAAGATCGATGGGCAATTGGTCGACACCTTGTCGGCGACCGTCGACCATAGCGCCTATCGCTGGTACCGATTGGGTTTCTTCGATTTCGCCAATGGCCAGACGCTGCTGTTGGCGGACTGGTCGAGCCCGTCGCTGCAGGTGGACAAGCTCATCATCGAGCCGATCGTCTCCGCCGCCGGCGCCGACATCGCGGGCGGAAACCTGGTCGCCGATTCCGGCGCCAGTACCGGGCAGGCGATCGTCAGGCAGACGGCCGGGCCTTACACCTGGTATGTGCATTCGGTGTCTCCGCCGCACGGTAATTACTCGGTTTATGTGCGGGCGCGGGCGTTGGGCGCGGCGACCACGTTCACCCAGCACGTCGTAGTCAACGGCAAGACCGTTGCGGTGAAGGCGACGGAGATCGGCGATTCGAATTACCGCTGGGTACGCGCCGCGGACTTCGAATACACCGGTTCGAATCTGCGGCTGTCGGACTATTCCTCGCCGGGGCTGGCGGTGGATCGGGTCGCCCTGGTCCAGTCCAAGCCGAAGGACGAGACCTTGAGCCTGTATCACCTGTGGTACGGCAATGCGCATCTGGCCGGCATCCACACCCAGCAGGCCGAAGCGGTCGCCGGCGGTTCGGTGTTCGACGACGAACTCGCCGACGATGCGCGCGCGGTGTCGCGCGATTCGGTCGGCATCTATACCTATTGGACACCCGCGGCATCGCAACTGGTGGTCGGCCAGAGCTATACGGTCGACGTGCGCGCACGTTCGCTGGACGGCGGCACGCACAGCTTCGGCATGGTCGCCAGGTCCAACGGGAATGTGCTGGCCGAGAAATCCTCGGCCATCGGCAGCTCGGTCTATGGCTGGTACAAAGCGTTGAATTCGTTCGTCTATGACGGCGGCGCTTTGACCTTGGGCGATTGGTCCGACCCCGGCCTGGCGATCGATTCGATTCGCCTGACCCGTACCGCCGTGGAGACCTCGGGCGACGGCTATCGGCGCGTCGGCTTCTTCGCCCAAGGCAATCCTTCCGCGCCGGGGATCACCGAAACCGCGGCGCGCGTATCGATCGTGCCGGTGAATGCTCAAACCACCTATGCGTATTTCCGCGACAACGGGAGCACCGATCGTTACAAGGTCATGGTCGGGACATCGACGGACGCGGGCCTGAATTTCGAAGTGCGCGCACAGCCGGTGATCGATACGTCGACGACGTTGAATGTGCCCGGCTATGGTGTGATGGACAACGCTTACGATCCCTCGGTGATCCGGACGAGCGACGGCTACCAGATGGTGTTCGAAGCGTCTGGGCCGCAACAGCGCGTATCTTCGCTTCTGGCGCACTCGGCCGATGGACTCAACGGCTGGGACGTGCGCGGGCCGCTGGTCAAGTCGGCTCAATCCAATGGTAGCGCCAGCACCCCGAACCTGATCCGGCGCGCCGACTCGGGCGAGTTGTATCTGCAATGGGTGAACGTACATGAGTTCTCGCTTCTGACCAGCCGGCATCAGGCGTCGTTGAGTTACCTGACTACGTGGAATCCCGGCGCGGTATGGCCACAGCCGGCAGCGGTGTTCACCGACACCGACTTCGGCCAGCTGCCGCAAGCGGCGGCCGGGTCGTGGGACGACAAGAACTTCGGCTCCGGCAGCGTGCTGTTCGAGGACGGCATCTATTACATGGCTTACGAAGGCGCGAACCATCCGTTCTGCGAAGGCAATTGGGGAATCGGCATGGCGCGCAACAGCGAAGCGACGCTCGCCGATCCCGGCGCCTGGGAGAAGTCCTCGCTCAATCCCTGGCTCAAGGCCATCAACAGCGGCACTTGCTGGATCTCCTATCCGCATCTGAGCAAGCTCAACGGCCATTACTACCTGTATTACCAGCATCCCGAAATCGAATGGACGCCGACGGGACAGATCAACGACATCTATCGCAGGCGTATCTCGGTGGAGTCTGAATAGGGCCGCCAGTGCCGGCGCGGCAGCTGCGACCGTCATCACAACGACGGGTTTTCGTCAGGGGTCCGCGGGTAGTAGAGACCGCGAACGAAACTGCTAAAGTCCAGGGTTCACGCGCTAGGGAGTTTCACGCGCAGGAGGGTGACTTGAACGCAGTAGCCGGCACCATCGATCCGTCCGCCAATACCGCCGCCTTGAGCGGCGGCGACATCCAGTTGGCGGTGGACGCACGCATCGTCGATGCGCTGGTGGCCAAGGGCCGCCTCAAGGAACCCGATCTGTCGCGGGCGCGACGGCTGCAGGAGGAAACCGGGGGCAGCCTGCTGGCCTTGCTGGCGCGGCTGGGTCTGGTGTCCGAGCGCGACCACGCCGAGACCGTCGCGGCCGCGCTGGACCTGCCGCTGGTCAGCATCAAGGACGCGCCCGAGCTGCCGCCCGAGGGCGTGACGCTGACCCTCAAGTTCATGAAGCAGTTCGCGATCTGCCCGGTCGGCGAAGGCGAAAGCCACGTCGAGGTGCTGATGGCCGATCCGCAGGACGCCTATCAGGTCGACGCGCTGCGTCTGGCCACCCAGCGCGAGGTCCGCCCGTTCGTGGCGCTGCGCTCGGAGATCGGCGACCTGATCGAGCGCTGGCACGGCCAGGGCCGCAGCGCGATGGGCGCGATCGTGGAAACCGCCGAGGGCGAGGGCGCGGGCGATCTCGACGATGTCGAGCATCTGCGCGACCTGGCCTCGGAAGCGCCAGTGATCCGGCTGGTGAACCTGGTGATCCAGCGCGCGGTCGAGCTGCGCGCGTCCGACATCCACATCGAGCCGTTCGAAAACCGCTTGAAGGTGCGCTACCGCATCGACGGCGTGCTGACCGAGGGCGAAAGCCCGCCGGCCAACCTCACCGCCGCGGTGATCAGCCGCATCAAGATCATGGCCAAGCTCAACATCGCCGAGCGCCGCCTGCCGCAGGACGGCCGGATCATGCTGCGGGTGCAGGGCAAGGAACTCGACCTGCGCGTGAGCACGGTGCCGACCGCGCACGGCGAGTCGGTGGTGATGCGTCTGCTCGATCGCGAAACGGTGGTGTTCGACTTCTACAAGCTCGGCTTCACCGACGAATTCCTGCCGCAGTTCCAGAAGGTGCTCGACCAGCCGCACGGGATCATGCTGGTGACCGGCCCGACCGGCTCGGGCAAGACCACCACGCTGTACACCGCGCTGAGCAAGCTCAACACCAGCGACGTCAAGATCATCACGGTCGAGGACCCGGTCGAATACCAGATCGAGGGCATCAACCAGATCCAGGCCAAGCCGCAGATCGGCCTGGATTTCTCGCACGCCCTGCGCTCGATCGTGCGTCAGGACCCGGACATCATCATGATCGGCGAAATGCGCGATCTGGAGACGTGCAAGATCGCGATCCAGTCGGCGCTGACCGGCCACCTGGTGCTCAGCACCCTGCACACCAACAACGCCGCCGGCGGCATCACCCGATTGCTCGACATGGGCGTCGAGGACTATCTGCTGACCTCGACCATCAACGGCATCCTGGCCCAGCGCCTGGTGCGCAAGCTCGAACCGACCCACGCCGAGCGCTACCCGGCCTCGCCGGAGGAAATCGAGAAATTCAATCTGCGCCGCTATCAGCCGCAGGGCGAGATCTGCCTGTACCGGCCGAAGCCGTCGGCGCTGGCGCCGAGCGGCTACCACGGCCGCACCACGATCATGGAATTCCTGGTCATGAACGACGACCTGCGCCGCGCGGTGATGCGTCACGCCGGCATGGGCGAGATCGAACAGATCGCGCGCGAGAGCGCCGGCATGCGCACAATGTACGAGGACGGCATCATCAAGGCGATGGCCGGCCAGACCACGATCGAGGAAGTGCTGCGGGTGACTGAGGATGCGTGATGCCGGGAATCGGAAATGGGGAATCGGGAATCGTGGTCGTCCCGACTCGCTGTCATCCCGCACGCTGACGCTTTCGCTCTGACCGATTCCCGACTCTCCATTCCCGATTCCCGTCTATGCCTCTGTTCCACTACAAAGCCCTGAACGCGCGCGGCGAAATGCTGGATGGCCAGATGGAGGCCGCCAGCAACGTCGAGGTCGTGCAGCGCCTGCAGGAACAGGGGCATCTGCCGGTGGAGGCCAAGCTCGCCTCCGAGGCCGGGGCGTCGTCGTCGTGGAAGGGGCTGTTCAAGCCCAAGGCGTTCACCGGCGCGCGGCTGGTGCAGTTCACCCAGCAGTTGTCGACCCTGCTCGGCGCGGGCCAGCCGCTGGATCGCGCGCTGACCATCCTGCTCGACCTGCCCGAGGACGAGGCGGCCAAGAGCACGGTCGCCGACATCCGCGACGCGGTGCGCGGCGGCACGTCGCTGTCGGTGGCGCTCGAGCGCCAGCACGGCACCTTTTCGCGCCTGTACATCAACATGGTCCGGGCCGGCGAGGCCGGCGGCAATCTGCACGAAACCCTGTCCCGGCTCGACGATTATCTCGAGCGCAGCCGGGTCATGCAGGGCCGGGTGATCAATGCGCTGATCTATCCGGCGATCCTGCTGTGCATGGTCGGCGCCAGCCTGATGTTCCTGCTCGGTTACGTGGTGCCGCAGTTCGGCCAGATGTACGAAAGCCTCGACGCCGAGCTGCCGATGTTCACCCAGGTGATCCTGTGGCTGGGCCTGTTCGTGCGCAATTGGTGGATCGTGCTGATCGCGGTGCCGGCGCTGGCGGTGCTGTGGTTCGATCGCAAGCGCCGCGACCCGGCGTTCCGCGAGGCGCTCGACGGCTGGCTGCTCAAGCGCAAGTTCGTCGGCGCGCTGATCGGCAAGATCGAGACCGCGCGCCTGACCCGCACCCTGGGCACCCTGGTGCGCAACGGCGTGCCGCTGATGACCGCGATCGGCATCGGCCGCAACGTGCTCAACAACCGGGTGCTGGCCGCCGACGTCGACGCCGCCGCCGAAGAGGTCAAGAACGGCGTGTCGCTGTCGACCGCCTTGTCCAAGGGCAAGCGGTTCCCGCGGCTGGCGCTGCAGATGATCCAGGTCGGCGAGGAATCCGGCGCGCTCGACGCGATGCTGATGAAGACCGCCGAGACCTTCGAGCAAGACACCGGCATGGCCCTGGACCGGATGCTCGCGGCGCTGGTGCCGATCGTGACCGTGGTGCTGGCCGGCATCGTCGGCACGGTGGTGATGGCGGTGCTGCTGCCGCTGTACGACCTCACCAACTCGATCGGTTGACCATGACCGACTCGCGCCCTGACGCCTTCGTCGCGAAGAACCGCCAGCGCCCGCGTGCGCCTTCCGAAGTTGAGCACCGGCTTGCCGCGACCGTGTCCGAAAGTCTGCGTTCCCGTCATGCAAAGGTCGCTACCGGTCACGCTTCGCCGCCTGTTCATGTGCCGGCGTTGAACGCAGGCTGTACCGACGCGACCGCGCGGCGGCGGCCGGTGAACTTTGCAAATCGTCGCGGAACAGAATTCCTGAGCAAGGCTCAACCCCGTCCGCGTCCGCGAGACGTTACCAGTCCAGCATTAGCCCGAATCCCCTCCTAACGGATGACCGACATGCGCAAATCCCGTTCGAACAGCCGCCGCCTCACCCGTTCCCCGTCTCCGGCCGGCCAGCGCGGCATGAGCCTGATCGAGATCATCATCGTGATCGTGCTGATCGGCGCGGTGCTGGCGTTCGTCGGCAACCGCGTGCTCGGCGGCAAGGACCGCGGCGACTACAACCTCGCCAAGGGCCAGGTGCAGACCCTGGCCGGCAAGATCGATTCGTTCCAGATGGACACCGGCCGCCTGCCGTCCTCGCTCGAGGAACTGGTCAAGGCGCCGGCCGACGCCAACGGCTGGCTGGGTCCGTACGCGAAGGACGCCGAGCTCAAGGATCCGTGGGGCCATCCGATCGAATACCGAGCGCCGGGCGAAAGCGGCCCCTACGACCTGGTCAGCTACGGCAAGGACGGCAAGGCCGGCGGCACCAGCGTCGACGGCGACATCAAGAACAACTGAGTAGTCACCGACTGCGCATCCAATGAGCATCCGCCCGCGGCACAGTCCCTCCGCCCGAGGAGGGCGAGGGGACCCGGCCGCGGCGCACAGCGCACGCGCGGGTTCGCGCGCGCGCCTGCCGATGCCGGCGCGCGCGGCCCGTCGCCAAGGCGGCATGTCGCTGCTGGAAATGCTGCTGGTGATCGCGTTGATCGCCGGCATCGGCGTGCTGACGGTGGGCATGATGAACGGCGGCATGGCCGGCATGCAGTTGCGTTCGGCGTCCAAGGAAATCGCCTCGCAGCTGCGTTACACGCGCAGCCAGGCGATCGCGACCGGGCGCTCGCAGAAGTTCACCATCGATCCGGCCGCGCATACCTGGACCGCGCCGAACGGGCGCAGCGGCGATATTCCCAAGGCGCTCGGCATCGTTTTCACCGGTGCGCGCGAAGTCCAGCCGCGCCGCGGCGAAGGCGCGATCATGTTCTTCGCCGACGGCGCGTCCACCGGCGGCCGGGTCAAGCTCAGCGCCAAGCAGGCGGCGTGGAATGTCGACGTGGCCTGGCTGACCGGCGAAGTCAAACTCAAGCGCGGCGAGGCGCCGCGATGAACGCGCGGCGGCCGTCGTCGCCCGATTCGGTGCGGTCGGCGCGATCCTCGCGTGCGGCGCGCGGCGTGCATCGCGCAACATCGCTGCGCCAGCATGGCTACACCTTGCTCGAAGTGATCGTTGCGTTCGCCTTGCTGGCGATGGCGCTGACCTTATTGCTGGGCACCTTGTCGGGGGCGGCCAAGCAGGTGCGCTGGTCCAGCGACGCCGGCCGCGCCGCGTTGTACGCGCAGTCGCTGATGGATCAGGTCGGGGTCGGGCAACCGCTCAAGCCGGGCCAGCGCAGCGGCGATTTCGAAAACGGCCGTTATCGCTGGACGCTCGGCGTCGCCCAATGGCGCGACCCGCTGCCGGCGTCGTCGTCGCAGCCGATCGATCCCAATGCGCCGCGCCTGTTCGAAGTGCAGCTCGCGGTGGAGTGGGGCGACGGTGGAGCCGGCCGGCGTCTGTTCCTGCGCTCGTTGCGCAGCAGCGCGGCGTCGAACGAGGTGTCGTTGTGAGGCGCGCGCGGCGGTTCGCGCGATCGCGGCCGACGGCGCAGGCGCGCGGCTTCACCCTGATCGAGGTGTTGCTGGCGATGGTGTTGCTGGTCGCCGGCCTGACCCTGGCGTTCGCGACCTTGTCGGCGGCGACCAAGACCGCCACCCGCGGCGAAGTGCTCGCCCAGCGCAGCGAGCGCGAACGCGCGGTCGAAGGCTTCCTGCGCAAGCGCATCGCCGCGACCCGGCCGATTCCGTTCGCGTTCGACCAGAGCACCGCGGTGCCGCAGCGTTTCGTCGGCGAACCCGATCGCCTGCGTTTCGTCGCCGACCTGCCCGATTACCTCGGCCAGGGCGGCCCCTATCTGCACGATTTCGCGATCGAGACCGACGGCGACCAGACCCGCATGGTGCTGTCGCTGTCGATGGTGCTGGCCGGCGAGACGATCAAGGAAGCGCGCGAGCGTCCGCCGGAGCTGTTGGTCGATGGCTTGAAGTCGGCGCGTTTTCGTTATCGCGCGATCGATCCCCAGCGCGGCCAGTTGGGCGAATGGCAGGAACGTTGGCAAACCCCGGATCAGCTGCCGTTGTTCGTCGAAGTCACGCTTACCGATCGCGATGGCCGCGATTGGCCGCCGCTGATCGTCTCGCTGCCGCTGGCCACCGCCTCGGCCGGCGGTTTCGTGCCGGAGCTGTGATGGGTCCGCGCGCCGTCGTCGCAGTCTCTCTCGCGGCTCGCCGCGGCGCGCGCGGCGCGGCGTTGCTGCTCGTGATGTGGATGATCGCGCTGCTGACCGCGCTGATCGGCGCGTTCGCGCTGAGCGCGCGCACCGAGAACCTGCAGGGCCGGGTGATGGTGCGCGGCCTGGTCGCGCAGAACGCGGCGCGCGCCGGGCTGGAGTACGCGATGACCCGGGTGGCGATGACCGATCAGAAATTGCAGTGGCAGCCCGACGGGCGCCCGCATCGCTGGACATATGGCGATGCCAAGCTGGAGATCACCATCGTCGACGAGAACGGCAAGATCGATCTCAACCAGGCCGACGCGGCGCTGCTGACCGCGTTGATCCAGGGCGCGGGCAAGCTCGAGCAATCCGAGGCGGCGCGACTGGCCGCGGCGATCATCGACTGGCGCGATGCCGATACCCTGACGCAGCCGGCCGGTGGCGCGGAAGATGCCGACTACGCGTCGGCGGGACGACCTTATGGGGCCAAGGATGCCGAATTCGAAAGCGTGGCCGAACTGGAGCAGGTGCTGGGCATCACTCCGGCGCTGTATGCCAGGATCGAGCCGCACGTCACGGTTTACAGCGGCCGGACCCGGCCCGAGCCTGCGTTCGCATCGGTCGAAGTGCTCAATGCTATGGGGATGAATGGCGCCCAGCTTGTCGAGCAGCGGCGCAGAACGCAGCCCGGATCACAGTTGCCGGGTGCGGGGGGCGGTGGCGAACTCGCCGGCCTCGTCGGCGAACGCAGCGGAACCTATAGTATCGACAGCCGTGCACGGCTGGCGGATGGCCGCGAATCGGTGTTGCGGGTGGTCGTGCGAGCGGGGGGGAGTCCCTTACCGGGAATGACCTACACACCGCTGCGTTGGGAGGAGGGAGCTTCATCACGATGAACTCGCAAGTTGCCGAAAGCCGGTTGGGCGCCAACCGGTTGAGAAGTCTGAGCGCGCGGCTTGCACCGGGAGCGGGCGGCTTTTTCTCGTGGTGGGGACGCACCCTCGCCTCGTGGTTGCCGCTGCGCGCGCGTCAGGCGCTGGGCGTGGATCGCGGTCGCCTGCTGTTGCAGGTCGACGGCGACAGCGTGCATCTGCGCCTGCAGCAGGGCAGCGAAGTGCGCGATCTGGCGGTGCTGCCGAGCCTGGCCGATCTCAATGCGCCGGCCGAGGCCGGCGCCGGGACGATCGTGGCCGACCCGCTGGCGCCGTTGCTGCCGCCACGCATCGGCGATCTGCCGCGGTGGCTGTTGTTGCCGCCCGCCGCCAGCCTGCGTCGGCGCTTGACCTTGCCGGCGGCCGCGGCCGATCGGCTGCGCGATGTGGTGGGTTTCGAAATCGACCGGCAGACCCCGTTCACCGCCGACGCGGTCGCCTACGACGCGCGCGTGCTCGCGCGCCGCGACGGCGACGGCCAGCTCGACGCCGAACTGGTCGCGGTGCCGCGCCAGGCGCTGGATCCGCAGCTGGCCAAGATCGGCCCGCTGGCCTCGACCCTGTCGGGCATCGAAGTGGCCGGCGCCGACGGCGTGCCGCTCGGCGTCAACCTGCTGCCGCCGTCGCAGCGGCGCACCCGCAGCGACCCGTTCCGTTTCTGGAACCTGGCCCTGGCCGCGGTGGCGCTGTTCGCGCTGGCCGCGGCGATGTGGCAGGTGCTGGAAAACCGCCGCGCCGCGATCGACGACCTGCAGCAGACCATCGCCAAGAACGCCGCCGCCGCGCGTCAGGCCTCGACCCAGCGCCAGCAGCTGGTGGATCTGATCGAAGGCCAGGCCTTCCTCGACCGCACCCGCGCCGCGCGCCCGAGCACCGTGGAAATCATCGACGAACTCAGCCGGCGCATGCCCGACACCACGTATCTGGAAAAACTCGCGATCGAAGACGAGAGCCTGCTGATGATCGGCCTGAGCCGCGAGGCGTCCTCGCTGATCGGCAAGTTGCAGGGCACCAAGCTGTGGCGTTCGCCGGCGTTGACCGGCGCGGTCCAGCCGGACCCCGCGACCAATCGCGACCGCTTCACCCTGACCGCCGAGATCGGCCCGCCGAAACCGCAGACCCCGGAGGCCGCGCGTGGCCCCTAAGTCGACCGTGGCCGCCGCGTCGGGCATGAACCGTCTGCGCGCATTGACCGCCGACCGCGACCGCTGGCTGGCCCTGGGCCTGCTGCTGGGCGCGCTCGCCATCGCCTATGCGGTGCTGATCCACCCGTGGTGGACGGTGCCGATGATGGAAGCCGGTGATTCGCTCGAAAGCCTGCGCGAACGCGAACTGCGCCAGCGCATGGAGCTCAAGCAGGCGCCGCAGATCAAGCAGCGCCTGGAACTGGTGCGCAAGCAGCAGGAAACCCGCCCGGGCTTCCTGCCCGAGGCGACCGCCGAACTGGCCACCGCCGGCCTGGTCCAGCGCCTGGAGACCGTGGTGCTGCAGGCCAGCCCCGGCAATCGCAGCTGCGGCATCGTCAACCGTTCGCCCTTGGCCGAACCGCGCCGCGACCGCTACGCGCGCGTGGTCGTGCAGGTGCGCCTGCGCTGCGGCGCGCCGGAAACCGCGGCGGTGCTGCATTCGCTGGAAAGCGGTTCGCCGCGGCTGTTCGTCGGCAATCTCAATCTGTTGTCGACGCGCGGCTATTTCGTGCCCGGCACCGCCGGCCCGGCCAACGACGGCGGCCTGGACGTGAGCTTCGATCTGTACGGCTACCTGCGTCCGACCCCGGCGCCCGCGCCGGCCGCCGCGGCGCCCGCGAGCGCTGGCGCGGCTGATGCCGATCGTCCCGAACCCGCCGCCGGAGCCACCGATGCGCCTTGACGACGCCAGCCCGCGCACCTGGTTGCTGGCCACCGCGGCCGGCTGGGCCTTGCTGACCTGGGTGTTGGCCCTGGCCGGCATGGGGCGCCAGGTCGATCCGCTGGCCGAAGACCCGGCCCTGGTCAAACCCTTGCCGCAGGTGCAGAAGAGTCCGACCGACACGCTCGGCCCGCTGAGCCAGTACGGCGAGATCGCCTCGCGCCCGTTGTTCGTGGACGACCGCCGGCCCAAGCCGTTCTTCATGCAGGGCAAGGGCGAGGGCGAGAACCAGGCGGCCACGTTCGACTACCTGCTGACCAGCGTGCTGATCACCCCGCAGTTGTCGATGGCGTTTTTGCAGCCGGCCGACGGCAGCGAGTCGGTGCGGGTCAAGCTCGGCGAAGTGCCCGAGTCGCACCCGGCCTGGCGCCTGACCTCGCTGGAGCCGCGCCGGGCGGTGTTCGAAGGCCCCGAGGGCCGGCGCGAACTCGACCTGCGCATCTTCAACGGCCAGGGCGGGCAGCCGCCGACCGCGGTCGCTTCGCCGCCGCCGGGCAGCCCGGGCGCGCAGCCGATCGGACGCACCGTGCCGCCGGCCGGGCCGATCGCGCCGCCGCCGCCGGCCAATCGCTCGCCGCAGATGTCGCAGACCCCGCCACCGCCGTCGCAACCCTCACCGTCACCGAGCGCAGCACCGACCGACAGCAATACCTCCGCGCCGCTCACCGAGCAGGCGCAGATGGAAGCCATCCGCAAGCGGATCGAGGCGCGACGCGCGCAACTGCGGCAGCAGCAAGCCGCTCAACCCCCGGCCAACACGCCGTAGAGTGAACGCATGAAGCTACGTTCTCAGCAATACGCCACCCATGCCCTGGTCGCGGCGATCATCGCCACGCAGTTGGCCTCGTGCGCCAGCGTGGTGTCGCCGCGCGTGAAGCGCGAAGGCGATCCCGCCGCGCTCAAGGGCCCGCAGACCGAGCAGGCGGGCGCGCGCCTGACCCATAACGGCGTCGAGCAGGAGCCCCTGGAAAGCAAGGCCGACGAGGGGGGTCCCAAGGCGCAGATCCGTCGCGGCACCGGCCAGACCATCAACCGCGGCGCCGCCTCGCGGCCGCCGCCGGGCTTGCCGGCGACCACCGGCACGGCCAGCTTCAACTTCGAGGGCGAGTCGGTGCACGCGGTGGTCAAGGCCATCCTCGGCGACATGCTCGGGCAGAACTACGTGATCGCGCCGGGCGTGCAGGGCACGGTCACCCTGGCCACGCCGAAGGAAGTCAGTTCGGCCGAAGCGCTGAACCTGCTGGAGATGGTGCTGAGCTGGAACAACGCCCGCCTGGTCTACACCGGCGGCCGCTACAACGTCGTGCCGGCCGATCAGGCGCTGGCCGGCAACGTCGCGCCGAGCACCAATTCGGCCGCCTCCGCGCGCGGCTTCGAAGTGCGCACGGTGCCGTTGAAGTTCATCTCGGCCACCGAGATGGAAAAGATCCTCAAGCCGTACGCGCGCCCGAACGCGATCGTCAACGTCGACAACTCGCGCAACATCATCACCGTCGGCGGCACCCGCGCCGAGCTCGAGAACTACCTGCGCACGGTCGAGGTGTTCGACGTCGACTGGCTGTCGGGCATGTCGGTCGGCGTGTTCCCGCTGCAGTCGGGCAAGGCGACCAAGGTCGTGGCCGATCTGGAGAAAGTGTTCGGCGAGCAGAGCAAGTCGCCGGTCTCGGGCATGTTCCGCTTCATGCCGCTGGAAGGCGCCAACGCGGTCATGGTGATCACCCCGCAGGCCGATTACCTCGACGACATCAAGGACTGGCTCGACCGCATCGACAGCGCCGGCGACAACGTCCAGCTGTACACGATGGAACTCAAGTACATCAAGGCCAAGGACCTGGCCGACCGGTTGTCGGAAGTGTTCGGCGGACGCGGCAGCGGCGGCAGCTCCGGCGGCGAAGGCGCGCCCTCGCTGATGCCGGGGCTGGAGTCGACCGAACTGCGCGACAACGGCAGCGGCACCTCCAGCGCCGACATCGGCAAGAGCAGCGACGGCAGCTCGGATTCCAGCAGCGGCGGCGGCAGCGGCCTGGGCGGCGGCGCGTCGCTGGGGACGCGGCAATCGGGCAACGGCGCGGTCACCCTGGAGGTCGACGGCAGCAAGGTCGGCGTGGCCGCGGTCGAGGAAACCAATTCGATCCTGGTGCGCGGCAATCCGCAGTCCTGGCGTTCGATCCGCAACGTGATCGAAAAGCTCGACGTGATGCCGATGCAGGTGCACATCGAAGCGCAGGTCGCCGAAATCGAGCTCAACAGCGGCCTGGAATACGGCGTGCAGTGGTTCCTCGAGCGCGCGACCATCGACAACGGCTTCGGCGATCTCAATCGCGACACCAACCCGCTGGTGCCTCAGAAGTGGAGCACCATCGCCGGCAGCATCGGCGGCAAGAGCGGCGACGGCCTGGCCTGGTCGTTGATCAAGAACAACGCCGCGGCGGTGCTGTCGGCGTTGGACAAGGTCACCGACGTGCACATCCTGCAGACCCCGTCGGTGTTCGTGCGCAACAATGCCGAGGCCACGCTCAATGTCGGCGCGCGCATTCCGATCGAATCGGTCTCGGTCAACACCGGCACCGGCAACAACAACACCTACAGCCAGGTGCAGTACCTCGACACCGGCGTGATCCTCAAGGTGCGTCCGCGGGTCAGCCGCGACGGCATGGTGTTCCTGGACATCGTGCAGGAAGTCAGCTCGGTCGGCGCGCCGCTCAATTCGGGCAGCACCAACGTCACCATCAACACCAAGAAGCTCAAGACCGAAGCGGCGGTGCAGAGCGGCGAGACCGTGCTGCTGGCCGGCCTGATCGCCGACCAGACCGATCGCGGCTCCAGCGGCCTGCCGGGGCTGAGCCGCATTCCGGTGCTGGGCGGCTTGTTCGGCAAGCAGAACTCCAAGACCTCGCGCCGCGAAACCATCATCCTGTTGACCCCGACGCTGGTGCGCAATCCGCAGGAATCGCGCGATCTGACCGACGAGTACAGCCGTCGGTTCCGCTCGATGGAGCCGCTCAATCCCAAGAAGAAGTAAGCACCCGGCGCGGATGCCTCCGCGCCGGCGGCGGATCGGACGGGGCCGGCATCGCCGGCCCCGTTTGCGTTGGAGCGTCCGGATAAATCAACGCGCGTCCTGCCTTTGCCTTTCCCCCCTTTGCAAAAGGGGGGCAGGGGGATTCGCTTTTTGCCCGCGAACTCCCAACCCCGCCATCACCCGCCATCGCCCTCGATCGCGCACACTATGCGCGTCCCTTACGAACGCGCAGATGCCCGAACGTCAGCACCCGTCCGCGCTCCACCCCGCCGCGCCGCCGTCCGCGCGCGGCGCGGCCGCAGTCGCGCCGCCCACCGCCCGCGTCATGCACGCGCCAGCGCCATGAGCGAACTGCCGATCGTGGTGGTGCCGGTCGGCGTCGACGACGACGCCCTCGACGCCTGCCTGGCCGCGCTGGAGCTGTGCACCCCGCCGGGCACGCGCGTGTGGCTGGCCGACGACGCCCAATCCGGACCGCGCGGCTACGCCATCATCGAACGCTGGCTGCAGCGCACCGCGCTCAAGGCCGATTACAGCCGCCGCCAGCGCGGCATCGGCGAGGTCGCGCACCTGGACGAAATCCTGACCGCCTGCGGCGAGGCCGACGTGGCCGTGCTCGCCGCCGACGCGGTGCCCGCGCCGGGCTGGCTGTCGCGCCTGAGCGCGAGCCTGGCGGTCGATCGCGCGATCGCCTCGGCCACGCCTTGGTGCAACGCCGGCGAAGCCGCCGCGTGGCCGCGCATCGGCGAGATCGCGCCCTTGCCCGATGCCGGCGACGCCGAACGCCTGGCCCGCGCGCTGGCGCAGATGCCGGCCGCGCATCCGGAACTGCCGGCGGCGATCGGCCACGCGGTGCTGCTGCGCGGCAGCGCGCGCCGCCGCGCCGGCGGCCTGGACGCGGCCAGCTACGGCTCGTGGTACGCCGCGCTGACCGACCTGTCGCTGCGCCTGTCCGGCCTGGGCTGGCGCAACGTGCTGTGCGATACCGCCTACGTCGCCCGCCTGGGCGAAGGCCATCCGAGCGACGGCGACATGGACGCGCTGGCCTCGCGCTGGCCCGACTGGCATGCGCGGCTGGCGAATTTCCTGATGCACGATCCCCTGCGCGAATTGCGCCAACACCTCGCCGAACGCCTCGAACGCGTCGGCCCACCGGAACCGCAACGTGACCTCTTCCTCTGATCCGCGCCCGCTCCCGGCCCGCGCGGAATTCCAGGCGATCGTGGTCAGCTACCGCAGCGCCGCGACCATCGACGAATGCCTGAGCCGATTGCGCGAGTGCGCCGGCGTCGCCGCGATCCGCGTCGTCGACAACCAATCCGACGACGGCACCCTGGAAATCGTGCAACGCCATGCCTCGCTCGACCCGCGCCTGCGCTTCGTCGCCAATCCCGACAACCCCGGGTTCTCGGTCGGCTGCAATCAGGGCGTGGCCGAACTGGAACCGGCGCGCGACGACGACTGGCTGGTGTTCGTCAATCCCGACTGCATGGTCGAACCCGACACCTTCGTGCGCCTGCACGCGCTGGCCGCGCCGCTCGGCGATGCGTTGCTAAGCGCCGATCTGGTCAACGAACACGACGAACGCGACGCCGCGGTGCGCCGGCGCGATCCGGACTTCGGCGCGATGCTGGCCGGCCTGCTGCGTCCGTGGGCCGCGCCGAAAATGGCGGTGGCGCCGGACGATAGCCAGGAACTGCAGTCGGTGCAGGCGACCTCGGGCGCGTTGATGCTGATGCCGCGGCGCTTGTTCGCGCGTATCGGCGGATTCGACGAAGGCTATCGCCTGCACGCCGAAGATCTCGACCTGTGCCGGCGCGTGCGCGATAGCGGCGCCACCGTCGCGGTCGCCAACCACGTGCGGGTGATGCACGTGCGCGGCGTGTCCAGCCGCTCGCGGCCGTTCTTCGTCGAATGGAACAAGCACCGCGGCCTGTGGCGCTACTTCAGCAAATTCGAAGCCCCGCGCCGCGGCGCGCTGGTGCGCGCGGGCGTATTCGCGGCGATCTGGTTGCGGTTTCCGATCGCGGCCTTGCGCGCGGCGTTTCGTTGAGGGCGAGTCGCATTGCGTCGCGCAGACTCCATCGCGCGTGCCCTCATCCGCCCTTCGGGCACCTTCTCCCGCTTGGCGGGAGAAGGGAACAGAGTCCGAGCGGGATTCACCGCCACCGCGCGACGAGCCCCTCTCCCGCGGCGCGGGAGAGGGGTTGGGGTGAGGGCGTGGTGCGCGGGACGTTGCATCGGCCTCGTAGACTCCATCGCGCTCGCCCTCATCCGCCCTTCGGGCACCTTCTCCCGCTTGGCGGGAGAAGGGAACAGACTCCGAGCGGGATTCACCGCCACCGCGCGACGAGCCCCTCTCCCGCAGCGCGGGAGAGGGGTTGGGGTGAGGGTATGGGGCGCGAGACATTGCATCGGCCTCGCAGACTTCATCGCGCTCGCCCTCATCCGCCCTCCGGACACCTTCTCCCTCCTGACGGCAGAAAGACAGGCAGGTCGCCCCGTCGCCTTCCTCACAGCTCCATCAAATCCCGCCCGATCACCAATTCACCCTTGAAATACGGCGCCACCGCCTCGCGCCAGACCTCATCGGTCAGCGTCGCGTCGCCACCGGGCACGAAATGGGTCAGCACCAAGGTCTTGACCCCGGCCTGCGTCGCCAAGCGGCCGACCTGCTCGGTGGTGGTGTGGCTGTCGAGCAGATGCTGGCGCAGCCGCGCGGCCTGCGCTTCGCTGGCGATCAATCGCTCCAGCGCCGGCAGATACATCACCTCATGCACCAGCACGTCGGCGCCGCGCGCCAGTTCAACCAGGGCCGCGCTGGGCCGGGTGTCGCCGGAAAACACGATCGAGCGATCCGGGCAGTCGAAGCGGTAGGCGAACGCCGGCGTCATCGGCGGGTGCTCGACCAGCGCGGCGGTGACCTTGACCCGATCGTCGCGCATCACCACGCCGCCGTGACGCAGCTCATGCGGCCGGATCAGCGGCGCCAGCGGCGGCCGGCCTTCGTCGGCGATGCGGGTGCGGATGTCGGTGTCGTTGAGCTGCAGGAAGCGCCGGGTCATGCGCTTGAGCGGCGGCGGCCCCCAGGCGTCGACCGGGCGGCGCAGATCCGCGGCCCAGGCCAGCCACAGCAGGTTGCCGTAGTCGGCGTTGTGATCGGAATGGTGGTGGGTGATGAACACGTCGCCGATCGCGCCGAGCGACAGCCCGGCCAGCGCCATCTGCCGGGCCACGCCGTTGCCGCAGTCGACCACGTAGACCGCGTCGCCGACCACCACCGCGTTCGCCGGCGCGGCGCGCAGCGCCTTCGGGGTCGGTCCGCCGGCGGTGCCGAGCAGGATCAGGCGCGAGCGCCCGGCCGGCCCGCTCGCGGCGGTGCCGGCGGCGGCGAGCGCGGGCAGCGCGCGGGTGCCGAGCGCGGCGCCGGCGGCGAGGGCAGCGGCGAGCAAACGCCGGCGGGTGCGATCTGTGCGTCGGTCCATGAGCGCAGCCTAGCCGCTCACCGGGAATGTGACGATTGTGAGTACGGCCGCCCGGGGCACGGGTCGTATAGTCGGCCGACCAACGACCACAGGGAATCGGTCATGTCCATCTTCAGCAAATTGTTCGGCGGCAAGCGCGACCAGGGCGGGCCCGCGCACCCGATGGATCTGCACAGCTTCGCCGACCGCTACGCGGCCGCGTTGCGCGCGGCCTGGCCGGAGGCGCAGCTGAGCATCGCCCACGGCGCGCTGGTGTCCGACGCGCGCATCGACTGGTCGCTGCCGGACGGCTTCAAGGCCACCCATTTCCTCGGCAACAGCTATCAGCGCTACC
Organism: Lysobacter capsici; assembly: GCF_014779555.2. Lineage (NCBI taxonomy): Bacteria > Pseudomonadati > Pseudomonadota > Gammaproteobacteria > Lysobacterales > Lysobacteraceae > Lysobacter > Lysobacter capsici. The sequence goes on along the minus strand of NZ_CP094357.1, from coordinate 4,831,139 downwards.
TCGACGCGCCCGAGTCGCTGGAGGCGGTGTTCGCCGACCAGATCGCCTCGGCGCGCGACGTGCAGCGCGGCCTGGACCGGCCCGCGGCGCTGGACGTGGCGACCATCCTGCCGGTGCTCAAGACCCGCGGCTGGCACGAGATCGCCTTGCAGCAGGCGCGCTCGACCGGCGCCGGCGACCGCATCCCCTTCATCGTCGAGCCGCTGGCCGGCGACCTGGTCCTGACCTATGTCGAGGACACCCCCGATTCGATGAGTTTCCTTTCGCCGGCCGACGCCGAACGCGGCGGCCTCGACGGCGAGGCCCTGCGCGCCCAGGCGCTGAGCAACCTGAGCCGGTTCCTGCCGGAGTTGAAGGTGCAGGGCGCCGACGGCCGCTTCGTGGCGCGGCTGGACCGCAATTACGACGCGAGCATGGTGCTGTTGTTCGAGCACTGGAGCGAACGCGTCCAGGTGCAGGGCGATCCGGTGTTCGCGATCGCCGCGCGCGACGAGGTGATGGTCTGCGGCAGCGAGGATCGCCAGAGCGTGGATTCGCTCAAGGACATCGCCGCGCAGATCGCGCAGTCCTCGGCCTACAACCTGTCGGATGCCTTGTTCGTGCATCGCGACGGCGAGCTGCGGGTGTTCGCGGACTGAAGATCGCGAACGCGGTCGGTGCATCGCGCACCGGCCGCGCGATCGGCCGCTCTTTCAATCCGCCGCGGCGACCAGCGAAGCGGCAAGCGCATCGAGTTCGTCGTGCGAAAACGCGGCGACGGCCTGCAATTCCGCGCCGTAGGCCAGGTCGTATTTCAGATTGAAGCGGCGGCCCTGATAGCGGCACGCGAACACTTCGGCCTCCGGCATCATGCCGCGATGGAGCAGTTCGATCCGGCCCAGGTCGTACAGGCGCTGCACCGCCGATTCGACCTGCGCCAAGGACAAAGCATCGAGCCCGGCGTACATCGGCGTAGCCGTCAGCGGTAACGGTTGATCTGATCGCGCAGCGACTTCGCCGCGGCCGCCGCGGCGTCGGCGTAATCCTCGCCGCTGGACGCGTACAGGATCGCGCGCGAGCTGCTGACCATCAGGCCGGTGCCGTCGGCGGTCTTGGCGTTGCTCACCACCGCCTCGACATCGCCGCCCTGCGCGCCGACCCCGGGCACCAGGAACGGCACCTCGCCGACGATCGCGCGCACTTCGCGCAGCTGCGCCGGCCAGGTCGCGCCGACCACCAGCGAACAATTGCCGTGGCCGTTCCACTCGCGCGCGACTTTCTCGGCGACGTGCTGATACAGCGGACGCCCGTCGACCAGCAGGTCCTGCAGATCGCCGGCGCCGGGATTGGAGGTGCGGCACAGCACCACCACGCCGCGATCGGCGCGATCGAGGAAGGGCTGCACCGAATCGCGGCCGAGGTAGGGATTGGCGGTGACCGCGTCGGCCGCGTAGCGATCGAAAGCTTCGCTGGCGTAATGCTGCGCGGTGCTGCCGATGTCGCCGCGCTTGCTGTCGAGGATCACCGGGATGCCCGGGTGATTCGCGTGGACGTAGGCGATCAGGCGTGCCAACGCATCCTCGGCGCCCAGCGCGGCGAAGTGGGCGATCTGCGGCTTGAACGCGCAGGCGTACTGCGCGGTGGCGTCGACGATGTCGCGATTGAACGCGAACACCGCATCGGCGTCGGCGGTGAAACGCACGGGGAACTTGGCCGGCTCGGGATCCAGGCCGACGCAGACCAGGGTGCCGGCCTGTTGCCAGCGGTCGCGCAGTGTCTGCATGAAGGTCATGAGGTGGATCCTTTGTTCGGGAATCGGGAATCGGGAATCGGGAATCACGAGTCGAAGTTGAGTTGGAACCGGAGTCGAAGATCGGAAGCCTCGGCCTTTGCTTCTACCGATTCCCGATTCACCATTCCCGATTCCCTCCCCATCACGTGACGACGATAGGCTCCCCCGACGTCACCACCACCGTGTGCTCGAACTGAGCCGCGAAACCGCGCCGGCAGCGCATCGCCCAGCCGTCGTCGCCTTCGTCGGTGTGGGTGCAGTGGGTCGCCAGGAACGGTTCGATCGTGATCACCATGCCCTCGTGCAGGCGGCGGGTGTCGCGCGGGTCGTAGTAGCCGGGGATGTTGCCCGGGGCTTCGTGCAGGGCGCGGCCGACGCCGTGGCTGCCGAGGTTGCGGATCACCCGCAGGCCGCGTCGCGCCGCCACCGTTTCGACGGTGCGGCCGATGCTGTTGAGCAGGTTGCCGGCGCGCAGTTGCGCGATCGCGCTGTCGCGCGCTTCCAAGGTCGCGTCGAGCAGTTTCTGCTGGGCCGCGCTGGCGGTGCCGACCACGAAGCTGCCGCCGGTGTCGGCGAAGTAGCCGTCGAGTTCGGCCGAGACGTCGATGTTCACCAGGTCGCCGTCGCGCAACACGCTGGCGTCGGGAATGCCGTGGGCGGCGACCGAGTTGATGCTGATGCAGGTTGCGCCGGGGAAGTCGTAGGTCAGCTGCGGCGCCGAACGCGCGCCGGCCTCGCGCAGCATCGTCGCGCCGATCGCGTCGAGATCGCGCGAGACCGCGCCGGCGACGGCGGCTTCGCGCATCGTGGCGAGGATGGTCGACACCAGCGAGCCGGCGCGGCGCAATCCCTCGAGTTCGAAGGCGTGCAGTACGGTCATGGGGTCATCCTCGGGTCCGGCTCGGGTGTGCGTGCATGATCGCGCAATGCGCGTGCTCTGGGCGTGCCGACGCTCTCACGTCAGGCCGCGGATCAGCAGCGCCAGGGCCACGCTGGTCACGGTGGTGACCGCGGCGATGATCGCGCTGTCCTTGAAGCTGGTGTGCAGCGCCAGCATGAACGCGGCGATGAACGAGCCCAGCAGAATCGCCAGGATCACGATCGTGCCGGCGCCCTGGAACTGGGTGATGCCGGTGGACGCGCCGAAGCTGAGCAGGCCGAAGATCACCAGCACCGGCGCGATCGCCGCGTAGATCACCGCCCAGGCGGCTTCGCCGTAGCTCACCGCGCAACCGACCAGCTTGTCCGCGCTGATCCGCACGGTCACGGTGGTGACGGCGAACCAGGCGCCGAGTTTCATGGCCGCTTCCGGCGCGAACGCCAGCAGCGCGATGAAGGCGAGGATCGGCAGAAGGATCGGCATGACGGGTACTACTCGAGCGGGTACGAATGGATTGCGAATGTCGCGGTCGCGGTCGGCGCCGCGCGTGGACATCGCGCCGCAGGGTCCGCACAACGAATCGGGCCGCGTCGATCGACGCGGCCCGATGGGGTCTTACTTGAGCGCCTTGAAACGCAGGCGGTGCGGACGCGCGCCTTCTTCGCCGAGACGACGCTTCTTGTCGTCCTCGTACTCGCGGTAGTTGCCCTGGAAGAACTCCACGTGCGAGTCGCCTTCGAAGGCGAGGATGTGGGTAGCGATGCGGTCGAGGAACCAGCGGTCATGCGAGATGACCACCGCGCAGCCCGGGAACTCGAGCAACGCGTCTTCGAGCGCGCGCAGGGTTTCCACGTCGAGGTCGTTGGACGGTTCGTCGAGCAGCAGCACGTTGCCGCCCTGCAGCAGGGTCTTGGCCAGGTGCAGACGGCCGCGTTCGCCGCCCGACAGCGTGCCGACCATCTTCTGCTGATCCTGGCCCTTGAAGTTGAAGCGGCCCAGGTACGCGCGCGACTGGATTTCCACGCCGTTGATGTTGAGGATGTCGGCGCCGCCGGAGATTTCCTGGAACACGTTGTGGTTGCCGTCGAGCTTGTCGCGGCTCTGGTCCACATAAGCGATCTTGGTGCTCGGGCCCTTGACGATCTCGCCCTTGTCCGGGGTTTCCTGGCCGGTGACCATCTTGAACAGGGTCGACTTACCCGCGCCGTTCGGCCCGATGATGCCGACGATCGCGCCGGCCGGGATGATGAAGCTCAGGTCGTCGATCAGCAGACGATCGCCGAACGACTTGGACACGTTCTTGAACTCGATCACCGAGTTGCCCAGGCGCTCGCCCGGCGGGATGAAGATCTCGTTGGTCTCGTTGCGACGCTGGTATTCGACCGAGTTGAGCTCCTCGAAGCGCGCCATGCGCGCCTTGCCCTTGGTGCGACCGCCCTTGGCGTTGCTGCGCACCCACTCGAGTTCCTTGGCCAGCGCCTTCTGGCGGGCCTTTTCGCCGGACTCTTCCTGCTTGAGGCGCTCGGACTTCTGTTCCAGCCAGGCGGTGTAGTTGCCCTTCCACGGGATGCCCTTGCCGCGGTCGAGTTCGAGAATCCACTCGGCGGCGTTTTCGAGGAAGTAGCGATCGTGGGTGACGGCCACCACGGTGCCGGTGTAGCGGGTCAGGAACTGCTCCAGCCATTCGACCGATTCGGCGTCGAGGTGGTTGGTCGGTTCGTCGAGCAGCAGCATGTCGGGCTTTTGCAGCAGCAGCTGGCACAGCGCGACGCGACGCTTTTCGCCGCCCGACAGCTTGCCGATGATCGCGTCCCACGGCGGCAGGCGCAGCGCGTCGGCGGCGACTTCCAGCTGGTGTTCCAGGGTGTGCGCATCGCCCGAGGCGAGGATCGCTTCCAGCCGTTGCTGTTCGGCGGCGAGCTTGTCGAAGTCGGCGCCTTCCTCGGCGTAGGCGTCGTAGATCTTGTCGAGCGCGGCCTGCGCGCTGAGCACGTCGCCGACGCCGACCTCGACCGCTTCGCGCACGGTGTGTTCGGGGTTGAGCTGCGGTTCCTGCGCGAGGTAGCCGACCTTGATGCCGGTGGCCGGGCGCGCTTCGCCGGTGAAGTCCTGGTCGACGCCGGCCATGATCTTGAGCACGGTCGACTTGCCGGCGCCGTTCAGGCCGAGCAGGCCGATCTTGGCGCCCGGGAAGAACGACAGCGAGATGTCCTTGATGATCTGACGCTTCGGCGGCACGGTCTTGCTGACGCCGTTCATGGTGTAGATGTATTGCATGCGAACTCCGAAGCAGGGGCGTGCCGAGCCGGGCCGGGTAGGGCCGGAGGGGGCGGACGGGAAACGGGAATTATCCCGCAGGCGCTGGCTGGGTTCCAGCGCGGGGGATGGCGGGGTCATACAGATTGTGGCGGCGGGGCGGGGATTCAAATGGCCGGCGTGAAGTGTTTCGGGTCGCGCGGGAGGCGTAGTCGCCCTCTACGGTGGCGAGTTTCCGTTGCAACTGGGCGAGGCTTACAGGCTGTCAATGCCGCGCAGGCAGAGACTTCAGCGTCATCTTCCAGGACGTCATTCCCGCGAAAGCGGGAATCCAGTGACTTCAGGCGTTCTCGCACGAAAGGCCCTGGATGTTCGGCTCCGCCGAAGTGAAGCGGAGCCCGCCTTCGCGGGAATGACGGTAGGGAAGTACGTTAAGACGGGGAGTGGGGCGCTTCGGACAGCTTGCGCAACCGGCAGTGATGGAGCTCTAGGCTCTATCCGATTCCCGATTCCCGATTCCCGATTCCCGATTCCCAGCCCCTCAAACCCAAACAATAAACGCCACCACCGCCACCACCGCCGCGTACTTGAAGAAGTAATACGTCCCCTTGCTGCGCTCCTTCAGCCCCTTGGCCTTCAGGCGCAGGCTGTAGAAGTACTTGAACGCCTTGTTGATCCCGCCGGTCTTGTCGCCTTCGTTGTTCGGCGAGGCGCCGGCCGCGATCAGGCGCTTGGCGATGAAGCGGTTCAGCCCGCGCGCCCAGCCCCAGCGCATCGGCCGCTCGATGTCGCAGAACAGGATGATGCGGTTCTGCTCCGAGCCGTTCTGGGCCCAGTGGATATAGGTTTCGTCGAACATCGTCCATTCGCCGTCGCGCCAGCTGTAGCGCTGGCCGTCGACGTCGATGAAGCAGGCGTCGTCGTTGGGCGTGTCCAGGCCCAGATGCAGGCGCAGCGAGCCGGCGTAGGGGTCGCGGTGCGGGCGCAGCTCGCCGCCGGGCGGCAGCTCGGTGAACATCGCCGCCTTGACGCTGGGCACTTCGCGCAACAGCTGGGTGGTGACCGGGCACAGCTCGGCGGCCGAGGGGTGGGCGTCGTCGTACCACTTCAGGTAGAAGCGCTTCCAGCCGCGGCGGAAGAACGAGTTGAAGCCGACGTCGTTATAGCCTTCGGCGGCCTTGATCTGCTGCAGCTCGCGCAGGTGCAGGGCCTCGGCGCGGATCTCGCGCCAGCGCGCGCGCAGCGGCTCGAGTTCGGGGAAATACTGGTCCGGGCTCAGGTACGGGCTGGTCGGCACCCGCGAGCAGGCGTACATCAGCACGTTGATCGGCGCCATGAAAGTCGAATGGTCCAGCAACTGGCGGCCCAGGCGGTGGCGTACCCGGCCGCGGTAGTGCACATAGACCGCGCTGGCGAGGAACAGGAAGACGAAGACCCATTTCATGGTCGCAATATCCGGAACTGAAGCTGTCATAGTCGGGGCCGCCGTGAGCCTGGCGGCCGGACCGGCCGGTGGGGGCGGGCCCTGAGGGTTGAGCGACGGTCATTGTCCGCCGGGTCGGGCGCCGGTGGCAGCCCTGCCTTGGCGGTTGGCCGCCATACGCCCCTAGGCTAACATTTCAAGTCTTGCGTCAAGCCACCCCCGCATTAACGGGGCGCGGCGGCCGCTTCTCGCCACCGCCCGGCCTGTCCCCGAGGTTCCTCCCCCCTGTCCGCTCTTTCTCCGAGGCTCCGCGAATGTTCCCCAGCCACACCCGTATTGCCGGATTCGATGACGAACTCGCCCAGGCCATCGCCGCCGAGGCCCGCCGGCAGGAAGACCATGTCGAACTGATCGCCTCGGAAAACTATGCCAGCCCGCGCGTGCTCGAGGCCCAGGGCAGCGTGCTGACCAACAAGTACGCCGAAGGCTATCCGGGCAAGCGCTATTACGGCGGCTGCGAATTCGTCGACATCGCCGAGCAGCTGGCGATCGACCGGGTCAAGGAATTGTTCGGCGCCGACTACGGCAACGTGCAGCCGCATTCGGGCTCGCAGGCCAACCAGGCGGTGTATTTCGCCCTGCTCAATCCGGGCGACACCATCCTCGGCATGAGCCTGGCCCACGGCGGCCACCTCACCCACGGCGCCAAGGTCAACGCCAGCGGCAAGCTGTTCAACGCGATCCAGTACGGCGTCAACGAACAGGGCCTGATCGATTACGACGAAGTCGAACGCCTGGCCCTGGAGCACAAGCCGAAGATGGTCGTGGCCGGCTTCAGCGCTTACTCGCAGGTGGTCGACTGGGCGCGTTTCCGCGCTATCGCCGACAAGGTCGGCGCGTATCTGTTCGTCGACATGGCCCATGTCGCCGGCCTGATCGCCGCCGGCGTGTACCCGAGCCCGGTCCCGCATGCGCACGTGGTCACCTCGACCACCCACAAGACCCTGCGCGGCCCGCGCGGCGGCATCATCGTGGCCAAGCGCTGGGAAGGTTCGGTCGACGCCGGCAGCGGCGCGGTCGATTTCGACGAGATGCAGAAGAAGCTGCAGAGCATCGTGTTCCCGGGCATCCAGGGCGGTCCGCTGATGCACGTGATCGCGGCCAAGGCGGTCGCGTTCAAGGAAGCGCTGGAGCCCGAATTCAAGGAATACCAGGCCCAGGTCGTCAAGAACGCCCAGGCCATGGCCAAGACCATCATCGCGCGCGGCTACAAGATCGTTTCGGGCGGCACCGAAAACCATCTGATGCTGGTCGACATGATCGGCAAGGGCATCACCGGCAAGGACGCGGAAGCCGCGCTCGGCCGCGCCCACATCACCGTCAACAAGAACGCGGTGCCCAACGACCCGCAAAAGCCCTTCGTGACCTCGGGCCTGCGCATCGGCACCCCGGCCGTCACCACCCGCGGCTACAAGGAACCCGACTGCGTGGCCCTGGCCGAGTGGATCTGCGACGTGCTCGACAACCCGAAGGACGAGAACGTCATCGCCGGCGTGCGCGAGAACGTGACCAAGCAGTGCGCGCAGTTCCCGGTGTATGGCTAAACCGCTGCTCCGATCGGCGGCGCTCGGTTGGCTTGCATGCGTAAGCGTGCACGCCGCCGAAGCTCCGCCGGGCGGAGATTCCGCCGCGCCCGTCATCGTGTACAAGACGCTGACGCCGGCGGAGGCGAAGGAAGCGATCGTGGTCGCGCCGCCTTCGCCGCCGACGCCGTCGAACCGGCCGGACTTCAGCCAAGACATTGGCATGACCGAGACCTACTACATCCCGGCCTGCCAGATGGGCATGCAGGGAGGCAAGTACCGGGCCAGTTGGCGCGAAATTTCGGATTTCCACGCCAGGAATCGGGTTGTGTGGTTGTCCGACGACGATCGCTACGGGGCGCCGGACTGGTATGCGCAACCCGGAAGCCGCGCGCCGGAGCCCGACAATCGTCCCGACGCGGCGTATCCCGCCGCGGCCGGCGAAAAGGTCGGCGAGGTCGTGGTGAAGGTCATCATCGACGCCAAAGGGCGTACCCGCGACGCCATCGTGATCTGCAGCAACGACACCGTGTTCGACGCGCCCGCGCTCGCATTCGCCAGGAAAGTCGCGTTCAAGCCCGCGCTGCGCGATGGCCGGCCGGTCGCGGATTATGGCAATGTGAGCATGCGGTTTTACCCGGACGGGCCGAAATACGGGTTCCGGCGGCACAAATGAACCGATTGCATGGCCCTGGCCGAGTGGATCTGCGACGTGCTCGACAACCCGAAGGACGAGAACGTCATCGCCGGTGTGCGCGAGAGCGCGACCAGGCAGTGCGCGCAGTTCCCGGCGCATGGCTGAGCGACGGTCCGCGCGTTTGAACAACGCGCGGCCAGTGGCGGCGGCTGCCCGATGACCGCGATCGGGCGGCTGTGGTTTTCGGCAATCCTTGGCCTCTGCGGCCCGGTGTGGGCTGCAGGCCAGATCCCGCCCCCGCCGGAACCCGAGCCTGAGTCCATCGAGGCGCCCCCATGGGTGCCGCAGGAGACAGCGGTTTTCCGGGAGGGGCGGTATCGGGCGAGTTTCTTTTGCGCGAACAAGCAAACGACTCGCATCGACGAGGCCGATTTCCAGGAGTTTCTGCGCCGGTACGACGAGAATTCACTGCGCTTGCGTCTGGCCCCCTCTTTCCGGCCGCAAGCCGGCACACTAGACCTCGTGTATCCCGAAGGGCAGGAGCAGTCCGCCGATGTCGTCTTGCTTCTGGCCGTGGATGCGTCCGGCGCGGTCCGCGAGGCGCGGGTATTGTGCAGCACCTCCACCCAGTTCCACGATGCGGCGTTGCAAGCGGTAAAAGGCGCGAGATTCACGCGCCCGTACGATCAGGCGCCGACGGAAGTGGGGTTTTTCAAGATCAAGTATCGGCTGCCGGATTGAGTAAAGTGGTCCTGTCGCTCGGCTAACCGGATTACTCTTAAGACATGCATTGTCCTTTCTGCCAGCACGTGGACACCCGGGTCATCGATTCGCGCGTGTCCGACGACGGCGCGACCATCCGCCGCCGCCGCGTCTGCGAGGCCTGCGGGGAACGTTTCAGCACGATCGAGACGATCGAGCTCAAGCTGCCGGTGATCATCAAGGGCGACGGCCGCCGCGAGGCCTTCGACGCGCGCAAGCTGCGCGGCGGTTTCGACCGCGCGCTGCAGAAACGGCCGGTCTCGGAAGAACAGATCGAATCGGCGGTGCGCGCGGTCGTGCATCAGCTGCGCATGACCGCCGAACGCGAGCTGGCCTCGCGCCGGGTCGGCGAATTCGTCATGGCCGAACTGCGCAAGCTCGACCACGTCGGCTACGTGCGCTTCGCTTCGGTCTACCGCTCGTTCGAGGACGTGGCCGATTTCCGCGAGGAACTCGACCGGCTCGAACGCGATATCCCCGGCGACGGACAGCTGACCTTGCTCGGCGACGACGAGCCGCGGCCGGACAAGAAAAAGCGCTGAGTTCGGCTCGATGGCCACGTCGCGGAAGTTTCTTTATGTGCGTGCCGGCCTGCGCCGGCAGTGGTTCGGCCCGGCTTGGTTGATGCCCATCGTCGTGGCGATGATCGGTTTGCCGCTGTGGTTGGCCGGCGTGTTCGCCTGGGAATTCGCGCGCTGGTGCGTCGTGGGCGTGGCGGTGCTGATCGGCTTGAAGTACTGGCGAGAGCGTCGGCTCGAGGCGCGATACTGGCGCGAATACGAACGCATGCGGCTGTGGTTCGACGACGGATCGCTGTACTTCGCGACCGATGCCGAGCAGTCGAGCGAATCGTTGGCGAAGGTCGTGAGCGTGCATGCTTACACGCGGCGCGGCCGCCTGGTGCGGGTGGTCGTCAATCACCCGGACGGTTCGATCCAACTATTCTTCGGATTGGACGACATGGACGCATTCCTGGCGGAATTTCGCGTGCACGCGCCGCAAGCCAAGCAAGAACGAATGGGCAACCAATGGCTATGAATTTCATCGGCTGCGCGGCGCATTGTTCCCGGCGTGCGCGTTCGGCGATTGCCGGTTCGATCGTCGGCGCCGCGATGCTCGCCGCTCCGGCCGCCTTCGCCTGCGAACCCGCCGATGCGGCATTGGCGGGGCGTTATGCAGCGATCGACAAGTCGGGAAACTCGAATCCGCAGTTGCAGTTGCAGTTGAACCTCGACGGCAGCTTCCGCATGCACGATGTACCGCCGCCGGGACTGGAGGTCGCCGGCTGCTGGCAGCGCATTGGCGACACCGTGGCGCTGGTGGAGGGCTTGGCGATCGGCGGCGAAGGCATCAAGCGCGCGCGGCCCGAGCCGCTGACCCAGGCCGATCTGGACAAGGTGCGCGGCAACGGCATCGACACCATGCAGCAGGCGGTGGACGCGGGCTTGCTGCCGCTCGGACGCGTCTGGGCGAACCAGCCGCGGCGGGCCGGCGAGACGGTGCGGGTCAGCGTGTACGAGCCGCGGGTCGGTCTGGCGGTCGGCGAGGCCAAGGCGATGCTGCGTCTGGCTGATGGCCGGGTGATCGAACAAAGCCCGGTGCCGGGCGACGACGGGCAGTTCGAATTCGCGAGCTTGCCCAAGCGCGCGGTGGTGAAAGCCATCGGCGTGCGTTTCCCCGAGCGGCCCGACCGCATCCGCTGGCTGAGCGTGGAAGATTCGACCAAGTTGCTGTACCTGATCGAATTCGATGCCCGCGCGCTCGGCGCGGCCGAGGGCGGCGGCATGACCCTCACCCGTCAGGCCGACGGCGGCCTGATCTCCGATTTCCCCGACGCCACCCACTTCAAGCGCATGCCATGACCACGACCTTCAGCGCCACCGATCACGCCCACATGGCCCGCGCGTTGCGTCTGGCCGAGAAGGGCGCGTACACGACCAAGCCCAATCCGCTGGTCGGCTGCGTGATCGCGCACGGCGACGACATCGTCGGCGAAGGCTGGCACGAACGCGCCGGTGAGCCGCACGCGGAAGTGCATGCGCTGCGCGCGGCCGGCGATCGCGCGCGCGGCGCCACCGCCTACGTGACCCTGGAACCGTGCGCGCACACCGGCCGCACCGGACCGTGCAGCGAGGCCTTGATCGCCGCCGGCGTGGCGCGCGTGGTCGCGGCGATGCGCGATCCGTTTCCGCAGGTCGACGGCGCCGGTTTCGCGAAATTGCAGGCGGCCGGCATCGCGGTCGAAAGCGGTTTGATGGAAACCCAGGCGCGCGCGCTCAATCGCGGTTTTCTGTCGCGGATCGAACGCGGTCGGCCGTGGCTGCGGGTCAAGCTGGCGTCGAGTCTGGACGGACGCAGCGCGATGGCCAGCGGCGAATCCAAGTGGATCAGCGGCGAGGCCTCGCGTCTGGACGTGCAGCACTGGCGCGCGCGCAGCGGCGCGATTGTGACCGGCGCCGGCACCGTGCTCGCCGACGATCCCTCGCTGACCGTGCGTCTGGGCGACGACACCGCGTTCGTCGCGCCGCTGCGGGTGGTGCTCGATCCGGGCCTGGCCACGGTCGCGCGCGGCCGCGTGCGCGAGGGCGATGCGCCGACCCTGTACCTGCATGCGCCCGACGCCAAGCCGCCGCGCGATTTCGACGCCGCGCACGTGGCGGTGCCGATGATCGAGGGCCGGATGGATCTGAGCGCGGTGCTCAGGCTGCTGGCCGAACGCGGCGTCAACGAAATCCAGCTCGAAGCCGGCGCGACCCTGGCCGGCGCGTTTCTGGCCCAGGGGCTGGTCGACGAAGTGCTGCTGTATGTCGCGCCGGTGTTGCTGGGCGAGAACGCGCGGCCGTTGTTCGGCGGTCTGGGCATCGAGGCGATGACCAGCAAACTGCAGTTGGACCTGATCGATGTGCGCCGGCTCGGCGAGGATACGCGGGTGTTGTTGCAGCCTCGAAAGCAGGAGTGAGTGCACAGGAGTGAGTAGGGTGTTCGTCGGCTGCTTGCGGTCCTGACTTGCGCTTCGCGGTCGACTCGGCTCATGCCAAGCGCACCTACGCCCATTCGCTCCGCTCTGACTCGTTCCTCACTACCTCTCCACTCATTCTTCCCTCGCCTATGAGCCAGAACGCCTTCAAGGATCACTTCTCCGCGATCGCCGGTGCCTACGCCGCGGCGCGTCCGGAATATCCCGACGCGCTGTTCGACGTGATCGCCGCGCATGTGCCGGCCGATGCGACGGTGTGGGAGCCCGGCTGCGGCAGCGGCCAGGCCACGCGCGGGCTCGCGGCGCGGTTCGAGCGGGTGCATGCGAGCGACCCCAGCGTCAAACAGCTCGAGCAGCATTGGGCGCACGAGGCCTCGCTGCGCGGCGAAGGTCGGGTCAATCTGAGCGTCGCTCCGGGCGAACGCACCGATCTGGCCGATGCCAGCGTGCAGCTGATCGCGGTCGCGCAGGCCCTGCACTGGTTCGAACGCGAACGCTTCTTCGCCGAATGCGAGCGCGTGCTCGCGCCCGGCGGGGTGCTGGCGGTATGGGCCTACGGCGATTTCCTGCCACCGCCGGGGATGGAGGTCGCGGTGGCCGATTTCCGCTCCCGCATCGACGAGTTCTGGCAGCGCGAGAATCACGAGATCCGCGCCGGATATCCCGATTACCAATGGCCGTTCGAAGCCGTGCCGGCGCCGCCGCTGTGGTTGACGGCGCATTGGGGCCTGGGGCGTTTTCTGGGCTATCTGAACAGTCTGTCCGCGACCGACCGCTGCCGCGCCGCGACCGGCGACGACCCGGTCGCGCTGAACCGCCCGGCGCTGTCGCAGGCCTGGGGCATGGCCGAGGACATGCGGACGATCGAGTGGCCGTTGATGCTGCATTTGCGGCGCAAGGCGGGTTGAAGGGTGGTTCCTGGCGGTGAGGTAGGTAGCGATAGGTGGCGCGTGACGCTACTTCAGCGTCAGCCCATCGAGCCCTCGCTTGGGACCGGGATCAGGATCAGGACGTCACCTTCAGCACGTCATCCCCGCGAAGGCGGGGATCCAGAGACTTCAGCGTCATCCCGCCAGAACGTCATTAGCCTTCAGCGTCATCCTTCCAGATCGTCATTCCCGCGAACGCGGGAATCCAGTGACTTCAAGCGTTCTCGCACGAAAGTCGCTGGATGTTCGGCTCCGCCGAAGTGAAGCGGAGCCCGCGTTCGCGGGAATGACGAGCGAAAGCAACACCGGACGCCTTGTTGGGTTTGCGACCTTCGGCGATTTCTGGGTGCAACTCCCAAAACCCAAAACCCAAAACCCAAAACCTCGAACTTTGAACCTCGACCTTCGACCTTCGACCTCCTAGTCCGAACCCCAATCCCCACTCCCCCCACCCACAGAACAAACCATCCACCCGTTTCCCATCCCAAGACCCCAGCCACCCATCCCCCGGGTGGTAAACTGCGCCCCGCCGGTTCGCCGGCACCACCAGTAACGTCTTCAGGGCGGGGCGAAACTCCCCACCGGCGGTAGGCGCGGCAACGCGCGAGCCCGCGAGCGCCTTGCGCGCGGCAGCCGAATCTCGGCCGCCGCCCACGCAAGGGTCAGCAGATCCGGTCCAATGCCGGAGCCGACGGTCACAGTCCGGATGAAAGAAGACGGCTACGCGCGAGCCCACCGCGAGGATGGGCGAGACGACTCCCGCGGCCCGGCCGCGCGTCGTGCGTTGTCTTCAAAGCCTTGAGGCGTTTTTCGCTCACTTCTTGCGGGAAACGTTTCATGACCCAGTTCAATCGCAACACCGGCGCGGCCTTGCGCCGCCGCGGTCTCCGTCCGGAGGTCCGCTGATGTTCACCGGCATCATCGAAGGCGTCGGCAGCATCGCCGACAAGCACGATCTCGGCGGCGACGTGCGGTTGCGCATCGCCACCGGCAGCCTCGATTTCACCGATCCCAAGCTCGGCGAAAGCATCGCGGTCAACGGCGTGTGCCTGACCGTGATCGAATTCGGCGCCGATTGGTTCGACGCGGATGCGTCCAACGAAACCCTGTCGCTGACCACGCTCGGCGCGCTGGGGCCCGCCGCGCGGGTCAACCTGGAGCGCGCGATGCGGCCCAGCGACCGGCTCGGCGGGCACATGGTCAGCGGCCATGTCGACGGCGTCGGCGCGGTGCTGTCGATCCACGACGACGCGCGCGCGCAGCGCTGGCGTTTCAAGGCGCCGGCGCCGCTGCTGCGCTATATCGCCAAGAAAGGCTCGATCTGCGTCGACGGGGTCAGCCTCACGGTCAACGAGGTCGACGCGGAGGGTTTCGAGGTCGCGTTGATTCCGCACACGGTGCACAACACCGCGTTCGCGCAGACCGGCATCGGCGACGCGATCAATCTGGAAATCGACTTGGTCGCCCGTTATGTCGAGCGTCTGCTCGGCGAGCGTCACACCGGAGGTGCGGCATGAGTTTCGCGAGCGTTCCCGAACTGCTGGAGGAAATCCGCGCCGGCCGCATGGTGGTGATCGTCGACGACGAAGACCGCGAGAACGAAGGCGACCTGATCATGGCCGCCGAACTGGTGCGTCCGGCCGACATCAACTTCATGGTCACCCACGCGCGCGGGCTGGTGTGCCTGTCGCTGATGCGCGAGCGCTGTTTCCAGCTCGGCCTGGGGCCGATGGTGCGCGACAACACCTCGCCGCACCACACCAACTTCACCGTCAGCATCGAAGCGGCCGAAGGCGTCACCACCGGCATCTCGGCCTACGATCGCGCCCACACCGTGCGCACCGCGGTGCGGCCCGACGCCAAGCCGTCGGACCTGGCCCAGCCCGGCCACATCTTCCCGCTGATGTCGCAGCCCGGCGGCGTGCTCAGCCGCGCCGGCCACACCGAAGCGGCGAGCGATCTGGCCCTGTTGGCCGGCCTGGAACCGGCCGGCGTGCTGGTCGAGGTGCTCAATGCCGACGGCAGCATGGCGCGGCGTCCCGAACTCGAAGCGTTCGCGGCCGAACACGGCTTGAAGATCGGTTCGATCGAGGAACTGATCCGCTATCGCCTGGCCACCGAGCACACCATCGAGCGGGTCGACGAGCGCCAGATCGAGACCGAGCACGGCCCGTTCCAGTTGCTGAGCTATCGCGACCGCCTGACCCACGCGCTGCATTTCGCGATGGTGCGCGGTCAGGCCGACGCGCAGATCCCGACCCTGGTGCGCGTGCACGTGCTCAATCCGCTGGCCGACGCGCTGCATTGGCGCCGGCCGGACTTCGGCCCGGCGGTCGGCGACGTGCTCGCCGCGATCGCGCGCGAAGGCCGCGGCGCCTTGGTATTGCTGGCCGACCACGCCGATGCCGATGCGCTGCTGGCGCGGGTGCGCGGCGGAACCCAGGGTCACGACGCGGCCGAGCACGCCGACAGCGAGCCGCCGAGCGAGTCCAGCGGCCGGCAGGCCCTGGTCGAGTGGCGCAGGAACGGTGCCGGCGGACAAATCCTTGCCGACCTGGGTCTGGGCAAGTTGCGTGTCATGGGGACACCACGCAGGCAGATCGGCCTGGGCGGCTTCGGTCTGGAGGTCGTCGAGTACGTTTGAAGGCCCCGGACGGGCGGGTAGACTGCCCGCCGACCCGCCCTCCGGCGCCGCCGCAAGTTCGTACCGATCCGATGAAATTCCCCTGGAAATGGCTGCGTCCGCGCGGCGCGGACGCCGCATCTCCATTGACCGCCGCGATGCGCGAATGCTGGGATCGGGACGGCTTGCTGGTCCTGCCGGGTTTCTACAGCCCGGCCGAGGTGGACGACGCCGAGGCGTCGCTGCGCGAGGCCTGGGCGCAGGGGGCGCCGCGGATCGTGGTCGACGACCTGGTCACCGGCGAGCGCCTGCCGCTGGCGCGGGTGAGCGAGCAGGCGCGGCGCGAGCACCGCTTCAAGGTCAGCGACCTCTACCTGGAGCGCGAGGCCGTGCGCCGCCTGGCGCTGAACGAGCGCATCACCCCGATCGTGGCGGCCCTGCTCGGCCAGCCGCCGGTGCTGTGCAACTCGCTGAGCTTCGAACAGGGCAGCGCCCAGCCCGATCACGTCGATTCGCTGTACATGACCCCGCGCTCGCCGCACCACCTGGTCGCGATCTGGGTGGCGCTGGAGGACACCCATCCGGACGCCGGTCCGTTGCGCTACTACCCCGGCAGCCATAAAATTCCGCAGTACGTCTTCAGCAACGGCAGCCACCATTTCATTCAGGATGAAATGCCGTTGTGGGACAGGCACATGCGGGCGCAGGTCGAGGCCCTCAAGCTGCAACCCGAGGTGTTCCTGGCCCGCAAGGGCGACGTGTTCGTCTGGAGCGCCTATCTTCTGCACGGTGGCAGCGATATCCGCGATCCGGCCCGCACGCGCAAGAGCGTCGTGTTCCACTACCTGTCCAAGCAGGACTGTCTTGCCCATCGACTCGCCCTGGCGCCGGAAGGTCCAGGTTTCTGGCTCTACCGGCAGCATCCCGCCGTGCCAGGCGAGGACGATCCGGCCTGGCCGCCCTTGCCAGCCACTCCGCTCATAAGGCCGTAATCCATGCCCCATTACGAAGGCGATCTGCGCAGCCCCCCGGGCGCGCGCTACGCCATCATCGCCAGCCGCTGGAACCCGCGCATCACCGACACCCTGGTGGCCGGCGCGCGCAAGACCTTCGCCGAACACGGCGTCGCCGAGGACGCCATCGACGTGATCCGCGTCCCCGGCGCCTGGGAACTGCCGGTCGTCGCCCGCCGCCTGGCCGTGGCCGGCCGTCACGCGGCGGTGGTCGCGCTGGGCTGCGTCGTGCGCGGCGACACCCGCCATTACGAACAAGTCGCCGACGGCTGCTCCGACGGCCTGATGCGGGTCTCGCTCGATCACGGCCTGGCGATCGCCAACGGCGTGCTCGCGGTCGAGCGCCACGAAGACGCCGAGGCCCGCGCAGGCGGCAGCCACGGCAACAAGGGCGAGGAAGCCGCGCAGGCCGCCTTGGAAATGAGCCATTTGCTGGGACAACTGCCATGACCCGTCGCCGTCAGGATGGAATCGACCCGGTCGCGCGTTCGCGCGCCCGCCGCCGCGCGCTGCAGGCCGTGTACGCCTGGCAGATGTCCGGCTCCAAGGTCAACGACGTGATCGCCCAGTTCGCCCACGAACAGGCCCACGAAGTCGCCGACCTGGAGTACTTCGAAGACCTCGTGCGCGGTGTCGACAAGCACCAGGACGAACTCGATACCGCGCTCGCGCCGTTTCTGGATCGCGACATCGAGCAGGTCGATCCGATCGAGCGCGCGACCCTGCGCATCGCCGCCTATGAACTGCGCCTGCGTCCGGACGTGCCGTACCGCGTGGTGATCAACGAGGCGATCGAGACGGTCAAGCGCTTCGGCGCCGAGCACGGCCACACCTACGTCAACGGCGTGCTCGACCATGCCGCGGCGGACTGGCGCGCGGTCGAATTCGGCGCGTCGAAGAAGAAGTGATCCGGCCGCGTCGCGCCCGCGCGCGACGCGATCGACGCCTGCTTGCGCCGAGGGTCCCGCCAGCGATGATGCCGCCGCGATGAGCGCCGCCGAATTCGACCTGATCGCGCGCATCCGCGCGCGCGTGGGCACCCGCGACGACGTAGTGCTCGGCATCGGCGACGACGCCGCGCTGCTGCGACCGCCGGCCGGTATGCAACTGGCGGTCGCCACCGACACGCTCAACAGCGGCGTGCATTTCTTCGAAGACGCCGCGCCGGCCGATATCGGCTGGAAATCGCTGGCGGTGAATCTGTCCGACCTCGCCGCGATGGGCGCGTTGCCGGCGTGGGCCACGTTGTCCCTGTCGCTGCCGGCGCAGCCGGGCGATGCGATGCAGGCCTTCGTCGACGGCTTTCTCGACGGCTTTGTGCCACTGGCCGCGCAACACCGCGTTGCCCTCGTCGGCGGCGATACCACGCGCGGGCCGTTGTCGGTCTGCGTGACCGCGATGGGTTTCGTCGAGGCCGGTGCCGCGTTGCGGCGCGATGCCGCGCGAGTCGGCGACGAGGTCTGGATCACCGGCACGCCCGGCGATGCCGCCGCCGCGCTCGCCCTGGCCGGCGTCGCGCCGTACCGCGATGCGGAGGTACGCCGTTGCGTCGGCGATCCGCTGACCGATCACGCGCGTTTGTTCGAACGCCTGCAACGGCCGACGCCGCGCGTCGCCGCGGGCCGCGCGCTGGGGCCGCTCGCGCATGCCTGCATCGATGTGTCCGATGGCCTGCTCGCCGATCTGGGGCATGTCTGCGCGGCATCGAAGGTCGGCGCGCGCATTGACGCGGCCGTGCTGCCGGTATCGCCCGCGCTCGCGGCCGCCTGCGAAGGCGAAGCGCGCTGGTCGCTGCAGCTGGGCGGCGGCGACGATTACGAACTGTGCTTCACCGCCGCGCCGTCGCGGCGCGATGCGATCGCTTCGGCCTTGCGCGCGGTCGATACGCCGGCCTGCGTGATCGGCTGGATCGAGGCCGAGCCGGGTGTGCGGGTGCGGCGGGCGGATGGTTCGCCGTGGACGCCGCCGCGACGTGGGTACCAGCACTTCGGCTGAGCCGTCATCCGCGGCTTCGGCTGCGAGAGCGTCACGTAGTTTCTCAGGGGCTTCAACCCCGACGTCTTGCGTTCTGACGAAACGATCCGACCGAAAAATATGGGGCTGAAGTCCCCAAAAAAGACCGGTCGGCTTCGCGTCGAGAACTTGCGCTCGCGCGAACGCGAAACGACGCGATTGCGCGCGACCACCCCTGCCATCAGTTGGGTCGAGTCATCGCGAAAGTTCAGACCGCTTTCATTGCGCCGATGCGAGCCTGATTCGACTTCCCCATCGCCTGCCGTCATGCGCCCAGCCGCGTCGATCCCCGCTTGTTTCCATCGGCGCCGCATGAGCCGCATGAGCCGCGTGGCCATCGCTTGTGTTGTCGCCGCTGTCGGATTGAGCGGTTGCGGCCCGATGCGTTCGTTGGTCGGGATCAATACCGTGCATCTGGGCGAGGCGCAGGTCAGCGCGATGCAGGTCGACATCGGCCCGGGCATCGCCACCATCTGCCCGCGCCAGCCGGTGCAGATGCATGCGACGGTGACCGCGCAACTGCCGCGCGAAGCGGCGCCGTCGAGCTACGAAACCTGGCGCGGCGGCAACGGCACGCGCCGCAACGGCATGCTGGATTTCCGCAACTTCGCCTTCGCCAGCGCGCAGGGCCGGTTCGACGAACTGGGTTGGTTCGCGCCCGATCCCGATGTGCTGGCGACCGTCGACAGCGGTTTCGCGATCAGCGCGCAGCTGCTGCATCCGCGCGCGCAACTGGCGCAGACCCTGCATTACGACCCGGATTATCGCTGCATCGTCAGCGTGGGCGCGCCCGGCGGGCCGGGCGCGGACGGGCCCGATGGCGCCAGCGGATACAGCGGCAGCGATGGCCGCAACGGCTTCGACGGCCAGGACGGCGGCGACGGCGCGCGCGGCGGCGATGGCGCGCCGGGCGGCAACGGCTTCAACGGCCCGCATCTGCGCATGTACGCCACGTATGCGAGCACGCGGCTGTATCCGAAGCTGATCGCGGTGCGGGTGCTCGGCGATATCGAAGACCTCGTGCTCGCGCCGGCCGATCGTCCGCTGACCTTGATCGCCAGCGGCGGCCGCGGCGGCGCGGGCGGCGATGGTGGAAGCGGCGGCAGTGGCGGCGAAGGCGGTCGCGGCGAAGGCGGCAAGGAGCGCGCGGGATACGGCGGCGATGGCGGCCATGGTGGCGACGGCGGCTTCGGCGGGCCGGGCGGCATCGGCGGCGACGGCGGCCGTATCGAACTGGTGTACGACCGGCGTTATCCGGAACTCGCGCAGCTGCTGCGGTTCGACGTCTCGGGCGGTTCCGCGGGACCGGGCGGCGGTGGCGGCAGTGCCGGCTCGCGCGGCGATGGCGGCAGCGGCGGCGCGGGTTCGGGTCGCGACGGGTATTCGGGCAATTACGGCGGCTCGGCGCCCGACGGCGGCTTCGGCCGTCCCGGCGATGCGCAGATGACGGTCGGCGAGGTGTCGGCGTATTTCCGCGATTTGCCGGGTGTGCGGATGCTTTGAGTCGGGCGAGGCGGCATGCCTTGGATGCGGCTACTCAGGCCCGAGCGGTCGGTGTCGAAGTGCTCCCCCTTTGAAAAAGGGGGGCAGGGGGGATTTGCTCTTGCTCTACGCCGTATTGCCCAAAGCAAAGTCAAAAGCTCAAATCCCCCGCGTCTGCTGCGCAGACGCTGCCCCCTTTTCTAAAGTGGGCAAAAGCAGATGCGCTGCTTCGTGGGGATGCGCGCGCTGCGGCGAGTTACGGCGATACGCTCGTGCGGCGGCGGTTCACGACCAGTCTCGTCGCCTTACTCGCCCGGCAGCAACAAGTCACTCCACTTCACTCGTCCGGCAGCAATTTGCCTGGGTTGAGAATGCCGTCGGGATCGAACACCGTCTTGAGCTGACGCATGACCGCCAAGGTCTGCGCGCCCACCGCCTGCGGCATGAAATCGCGTTTGGCCAGGCCGATGCCGTGTTCGCCCGACAAGGTGCCGCCCAATGACAGCGCGAGTTCGAACACGTGGCCCATCGCGGCATGCGCGCGTTCGTTCTGCGACGCGTCGGCGGGGTCGTAGAGCAGGTTGACGTGCAGGTTGCCGTTGCCGGCGTGGCCGAAGCACACGATCGGCAGGGCGGCAGCGCGCGACAGCGCCTGCACGCCGTCAACCAGTTCGGGGATGCGCGACACCGGCACCACCACGTCTTCGTTGATCTTGCCCGGCGCCAGCGTGCGCAGCGACGGCGACAGCGCCTTGCGCGCGGCCCAGAGTTTTTCCCGCGCGGCTTCGTCGGCGGCATCGTCGAGCGAGAGCAGGCCGTCGCCGGACGCCGCGCGTTTCAGCGCCTGGATCGCAAACGGCAAGGTCTGCGCGTCGCCGTCGGCTTCGATCATCAGCAAGGCGCCGGCCTCGTGCGGCAGATCGGCGCCGCCGACATCGCGCGCCAGCCGCACCGCGTCCCCGTCCATGAATTCCAGCATCGACGGCGTCACCGGCTGCGCCATCAGCCGCGCGACCGCGTGCGCGGCGGTGGAGACATCGCGATAGGTCGCGCGCAAGGCCGCGCGCGCCGGCGCGGTCGGGGTCAGGCGCAGGCTGGCTTCGACGATCAGCGCGAGTGTGCCTTCGCTGCCGACCAGGAGCCGATGCAGGTCGTACCCGGTCGAACCCTTGGTCGTGGCCGTGCCGCACACGATCAACTCGCCCGCGCCGGTCACCGCCGTCAGCGCGAGCACGTTGTCGCGACTGGCGCCGTACTTCACCGCGCGCGGGCCGCCCGCGTTGCAGGCCAGATTGCCGCCGACCGTGCTGAACGCGGCGCTGGTCGGGTCGGGCGGCCAGAACAGGCCGTGCGCTTTGAGCGCGGTCTGCAGATCGCCGTTGAGCACGCCGGGTTCGACGATCGCGCAACGATCGCCGGGGCGGATCTCGACGATCCGGTTCATGCGTTCGAACGACACCACCACGCCGCCGGCGATCGGCACCGACGCGCCGGTGGTGTTGGTGCCGCGGCCGCGCGCGACCAGCGGCACGCGATGGCGCCGGCACGCGCGCACCAGCGCCAGCACTTGCTCGCGCGACTGCGGCAGCGCGACCGCGTCGGGCAGCGATTGCCGGCGCGAGTTGTCGTAGGCATAGGCGAGCCGTTCGCCCGGATCGGTCAGCCAGCCGGCGCCGAACAGCGGCGCCATTTCCTGGTGCAGCGCAGGCGGCAGGCCGGTGGCGAACTCAGTGCGCATCGCGGCTCACCGCGCGCGATCCGCGCCGCGTGCTCATGCGGCGCAGCAATGCGCCGACCGCGCCGAGCGCGAGCGCCGGCATCGCCACCCAGCGCGCTTCCGACAGCAGCACTTCGACCCCGCGCGCGCTGAAGAAGCGCGCGCCGATCGGCGAGACCTCGATCGGCCGCCACGGCGCGAAGATGCGCGCGTCCGACCACGGCCAGTACAAGGCGACGCCGAGGCCGCCGTCGGTCAGGGCATCGAGCAAGGGATGCGAGGCGGCGCAGACGAACAGCCACAGCGCGGCGCGCCAAGGCGGCACGCGCAGCCAGCGCGCGAAGACCGCGCCGAATGCGGCGACCGCCGCGGCGAAGACGAACGAATGGCTGGCGCCGCGATGGCCGAAGTCGTCGGCATAGGCGATGCCGAGCTTGAAGGCGACCACGTCGGCATCGGGCAGCATCGCGGCGAGCGCGCCGGCCACGAGCAGCCGCGGCGGAATGGTGCGCGATCCGAGCGCCCATCCCAGGGCGAGCGGAACCACGGCATGGGTCATTACGGTAGGCATGCGCCCATGGTATCGCCGCAAGCCGCCGGTCGCGCGCTGACTTGCGTCGGCGACATAAGCCCGATCGCCGCGATAGGTCGTGTGTTTTGTGGGATGGGCTTCAGCGCCGACGCTTTCGATCCGGTCGGCGCGGCCGATCGCGCGAACTCGCCGTCGCGTTGCGCGAGCTAGATATCGTCGGCGCGAAACGCATCGCGCAACCAGTTCAAGCCCGGTTGCGCCGGATCGCCATCGGCTTCGATCACGTCGAACCGGCAGGGGCTGTCGGCGTAACCCGGATGGGCGAGCAGGAAAGCCTGCGCGGCGAGCACCAGTTTGCGCCGCTTGCGCAGATCGACCGAGGCCGCGCCGCCGCCGAAGCGGTCGCTGCGCCGATAGCGCACTTCGACGAAGACGACGGTCGCGCCGTCGCGCATCACCAGATCGAGTTCGCCGAAGCGGTAGTTGGCATTCGCGGCGATCTCGCGCAGGCCGTGTTCGAGCAGATGGGCGCGCGCGGCGGCTTCGACCGCGGCGCCGCGGCTGCGGCGGTCCGACGCGCGCGACGCCGGACCGTTGCGCGGATCAGCGGCGCGCGGCATCCGCCAGCGGCACCGGCACGCCGCTGCTGAAGGTCGACCACGCCGGGGTGCGCAGCACCGAGCCGCCGCCGTCGATGCGCAGCACGCCGGTGGCGCCGTTGATGAACGCATCCGGGCGCGTGGCTAGGCGTTCCAGATAGGCCGACAGCTGCCAGGCGTCGTAGCCGAACGCGAACAGGCGTGCCGCGCCCGGGCCGCGCGCGGTCGGCAGGGTCTGAGCGACGCCCACCGCCGGCGGCAGGCCGCGGATGCCGCCGCTGGTCCACGATTCCGACGGGAACGCGAGGCCGTCGAGCACGCGGTCCTGCTCCGGCTTGCCGGTGCCCGACAGCAGTTGCGAGGTCGCCACCCGCGGCTTGTCGGACAGACCGACGATCGCCAGCTTGGGAATCAGGGTGCGCGCCGCGCTGCCCTTGACCGCCAGGAACACCGCGTCGACGCCGCCGGGCTTGGCCACGAACGGGCCGAGGTCGGCGGTGCCTTCGCCGATGGTGTCGCTGATCTGCGCGCCGCGCGCGGCCAGGCGCTCCTTGAGCGCGGCGATCGCGCGGCGCTGGCCGTCGTCGCTGCCGCCGATCGCGAGCACGCGCTTGGCGCCGCGTTCGAGCAGGTAATCGGCCGCGGCGATGCCTTCGTCCTCGGGCGTCAGCGAGAAGCTGACGTTGCCGCTGGGCGGAGCGACGTTGCCGCGGTTGAGCGCGAGCACCGGCACCGGCAGGGTGCCCTTGGCGAACACCGCGCTGACTTCGTCGCGGCCGAGCGGGCCGATCACGAAGTCGTTGCCGTCGGCGACCGCCTTGTCGTACGCGGCCACCGCGCCGGCGGCGTTGCTGCCGGTGTCGTAGAAAAGAATGTCGGGGCGGCGCCGGCTTTCGCCGTAGTACGCCGTGCTCAGGCCGTCGCGCACCGAGGCGCCGGCGACCGCGGAGGCGCCGGTAGCCGGCAGCAGCACCGCCAGTTTCACCGGCGGGCGGTAGCCGTCGGCTTCGGCCGGCGGACGCTGGCCGGCGTTGAAGTTCCAGTCGGAGCTGCGGTCGAACGGGCGCGGCAGCGGCAGGCCGCGCTGCATCATCACCTTGCCCATGAAGTTGTAGAGCGGATCGCCGGCCGGCAAGGCGGCGGCTTCGCGGCTCAGGGTGGCGTCGTCGAGCTGGCCGAGCAGGCGATTGATCTGCTGTTCGTTGTCGCTGCGCGCCGCGCCGCTCAAACCGGCGTGCTCGCGCGCGAGGTGCCCGGCCTGGGCGATCAGCGGATTGGAGGCGTTGGTCGCGGCGGTCGGGCGGGTTTCGACGCTGGCGCAGCCGCCGAGCACCGCGGTCGCCGCCAACAGGCCGATGAACGTCCATGTCAAAGCGGGCCGGTTTTTCTTATGAGTCATCGGCTTGCATTCGCCGCGCAGCGGCGTTCCTGTGGGACCGGTTAGGATTCTACCCGGCCTTGAACCCTGAGCACGATGCAGACCTTCGGCACCCTTCATATTGTCGCCACCCCGATCGGCAACCTCGGCGACCTGTCGCCGCGCGCGCTGGAGACCTTGCGCACGGTCGCGGCGATCTGCGCCGAGGACACCCGGCATACCCGCCAGTTGCTGTCGCATTTCGGGCTGGAACGCCCGCTGCTGGCGCTGCATCAGCACAACGAGGAGCAGCAGGCGGCGCAGTTGGTGGCGCGTCTGCAGGGCGGCGATTCGCTCGCCTTGGTGTCGGATGCGGGCACCCCCTTGGTCAGCGATCCGGGCTATCGCCTGGTCCGCGCCGCGCGCGCGGCCGGCATCCGGGTCTCGCCGGTGCCCGGCGCCTGCGCCGCGATCGCCGCGCTCAGCGTGGCCGGGTTGGCCTCGGATCGGTTCAGTTTCGAAGGCTTCCTGCCGGCCAAGACCTCGGCCCGGCGCGAACGCCTGACCCGATTGGCCGCCGAACCGCAGACCTTGTTGTTCTACGAATCCTCGCACCGGATCGAGGAAACCCTCGACGACATGATCGGCGCGTTCGGCCCGTCGCGCCGCGCGGTGCTCGCGCGCGAGCTGACCAAGTTGTTCGAAACCGTGCTCGACGGGTCGCTCGAGGCGCTGGCGGCGCAGGTCAAGGCCGATCCGAATCAGCGCAAGGGCGAGTTTGTGGTCGTGGTCGAAGGGGCCGGCGACGATGCCGACGCCAAGGTGATCGAAGGCAAGCGGTTGTACGCCAAGCTCAGCGAGCATCTGCCGCCGTCGACCGCG
This sequence comes from Lysobacter capsici, assembly GCF_014779555.2. Lineage (NCBI taxonomy): Bacteria > Pseudomonadati > Pseudomonadota > Gammaproteobacteria > Lysobacterales > Lysobacteraceae > Lysobacter > Lysobacter capsici. Next base: position 4,805,703 of record NZ_CP094357.1, on the reverse strand, counting down.
GCGAAGCTGGCGGCGGAGTTGAGCGGGGCGCCGCGCAAGGCCTTGTATGGCAGCGGCGACTAATCCGCCTGCGCCGCGCGCTGTTGCTCGAGCGCGGCAACCAGGCGGTCCATCAGTTCCGCGCCGGCCACCACTTCGAAGTTCCAGCAGTCTTCGGATACGAAGATCGGCTGGCCGTTGAGCCGCATGACTTTCTCGCCGCCGTCGATGCTGATGGAACGTTCCAGCTCGGTTTCGGTTTCGCGGATCGACGCGTAGGCGCGCCAGAAGGCGTCGCGCAGTTGCTGTTCGCTCCAGTCGGGCAGGCGCTGGGCCAGATCCTGCGCGCCGACCAGGCCGTGACGGCGCAGCATGCCCAGCGGATACAGCGGGAAATGGTCTTCGGGGTCGTCGCTGGGCATGGCATTGGCCGATGGTGGGCGCGGTTCGCGGCGCGGATCAATTTAACCGCGCGGCGGCGGTTCGGGCCGCGCGCATGCGACAATGCCGACGCGAAGTAGGCCAGGCAGTCGCGTCATCGGGTCGCAAGATCCGGTGCCGAGGAAAGTCCGGGCTCCACAGGGCACGGTGCCAGGTAACGCCTGGGCGGCGCGAGCCGACGGAAAGTGCAACAGAGAGCAGACCGCCGAACGGCCCGCGAGGGTGCGTGGTAAGGGTGAAACGGTGCGGTAAGAGCGCACCGCGAGTCTGGCAACAGACCGGCACGGCAAACCCCACTGGGAGCAAAACCAAATAGGGAGACTATGTCGCGGCCCGCGATGTCTCCGGGTAGGTTGCTTGAGCGTAACGGTGACGTTGCGCCTAGAGGAATGACTGTCCACGACAGAACCCGGCTTATCGGCCTACTTCGCGCTTTTTCTGGCTGCGCCAGAAAAAGCCCCAAAATTTGCGTAGCAAATTTCGGGCCCCGCTATGTGCTTCCAAAACCCCGCCCCTTCGGGGCGCCCCCTTTACTAAAGGGGGCTCTCGTACTGGTGGGGCGTGGTGTGCGGGTGTTGGCGCAGCCTTTGCTTTCTATAGACCCTTGCTTTTGCCTTAGCCCTCTCCCGCTTGCGGGAGAGGGTTGGGTGAGGGCGCGCGCTGCCGCCATGGCCGACATGAGTCTGCTCTCGCCCTCATCCGGCCCTTCGGGCCACCTTCTCCCGCTTGCGGGAGAAGGGCAGTGCGTCGGCTGCTGACTTACGGCGCCGCCCCGATCTGCTTCATGAAGGCCTGGTTGTCCCAGAACAGCCACTCCTCGACCATCACCCCGTCCTTCCAGCGGCCGATCGTGGTCATCTCGAGCTTGAACGGCTTGTGGGTCGGGGCCAGGGTCTTGCCGTCGGCCAGCGGCATCGGTTGGCTGAAGGTGCCTTCCATCACCCCCATCACCGCGGTCAGGTCGCCCTGGGCGAGCTTGATCGGGTGCTGGCGGATCTTGGTGTCGGGGGCGAACACGAACTGCGGCTTGAGTTCGGCGATGTGCGCGTCCAGGCCGGTGGTGGTGTGGCCGTCGGGGTAGTGGACCACGATGTCCGGGGCGTGGCTCTTGTGGAAGTCCTGCCACTGCTGGCCGCTGTAATGGACGAAATCGAGCTCGTCGAAGGTCTGCAGGTGCTGGTCTTCGCGCGCCTGCTCGGCCTGCCAGCGCTTGAGCAGTTCGGCGTCGGCCGCCGCCGCGGTCAGGGGCGGCCGGTCGGGCTCGCCGCGGCCGCAACCGGCCAGCAGGGCGGCCGCCAGCAGGACCGACGGCAGGCCGGCGCGCAGGAGGTGGCGGCCGGGAAGGGCGGGTGGGGACATCGGGTGGCTCCAGGGCGCAGGAAAACTTCACGCTAGGCGCGGCTACGTGAACCGGGTGTCGGAATGCGTCGCCCGGCGGCCTGTCCGCTTCTTCCCATGGATATCGGCGATCGCGCCGTCTTTTTCGATCTTCTGCGCTGATCGGCGTTTCGTGCTGCCTTGCAGCAATGGCGCGGCAACTGTGACGGAGTTCGCGCGAAGGTCACTTTGTGACGTTCAGAGTCTCAAAATATGAGACGAAACAAAGGCTAGTGGATAAGTCTTGAATAAGACTCTGAAGTTCGCTGCAAGCCATTGATGTGCCTAGCGAAATTTACCCCGGAAAGTTGTTGACAACCCTGAGCACCCTGCTAATGTGGGCTTCCGAGGGAAAACCTGGGTTTTTGTGGGTTTTCGAAGGACAACCGCCCAGCCGGGTGAACGAACGAGGTGACCCGTCCGGTAGAGACGGGAACCCCAAAGGTGCGCAATGTTCCAGGGCGAAACCGCCATCACGATCGACGACAAGGGACGGCTGGCGGTACCCACCGCTTACCGCGATCTTGTCGCGCGCGAATGCGACAACCGCCTGGTCATCACCTACAACCCGTTCGAGTCGGGCTCCCTTTACCTGTATCCGCTGTCGATCTGGGAACGCGTCCGCGACCAGGTCAACAAGCTGCCCAAGGTCAAACAGGTCAATCGCAACATGCAGCTCAAGCTGGTCGGCGCGGCCGCGTTCGTCGAACTCGACGGCAACGGCCGCATCACCGTGCCGGCCAGCCACCGCGCCGCGGTGGGCATCGAGAAGAAGGCGGTGTTGCTGGGCATGGGCGACAAATTCGAACTTTGGAGCGAGCAGGCGCACCACGCGCAGATCCGTCAGACCATCTCCGACGACGATCTGAGCGACGAACTGCTCGACCTGCAGCTATGACGGGCGGTGGCATGGAACGCACGAGTGCGCGGTCCGGCCACCTTCCCGTGATGTACCGGCAGGTGCTGGAAGGCCTGCGGGTGCACGGGAACGGAGCCTATCTGGACGGAACGTTCGGACGCGGCGGGCATGCCCGCGGCGTGCTCTCGCAATTGCAGGCTGGAGGCCGCTTGTTGGTGATGGACAAAGATCCCGAAGCGATCGCCGTGGCCGAACGCGAGTTCGGCGACGACGCGCGCGTGTCCATCTACCGCGGCAGCTTCGCCGACCTGGCCCACTGGGACGCGACCGCCGCCGGCCTGGACGGCGTGCTGCTCGACCTGGGCGTGTCTTCGCCCCAGCTCGACGTGGCCGAGCGCGGTTTCAGCTTCGGCAAGGACGGCCCGCTGGACATGCGCATGGACCCCGACAGCGGCCAAAGCGCGGCGCAGTGGCTGGCTAGCGCCGGCGAGAAAGAAATCGCCGACGTGCTGTGGACCTATGGCGAAGAACGCCAGAGCCGCAAGATCGCCCGCGCCATCGTGGCCCGCCGCGACGCCCAGCCGCTGACCCGCACCGCCCAGCTCGCCGACCTGATCGCCTCGGTGATGCCGCGCGGCGATCAGAAGATCCATCCGGCGACCCGCAGCTTCCAGGCCATCCGCATCTTCATCAACCGCGAACTGGCCGATCTGGAACTCGGCCTGGACGCGGCGCTCGCGCGGCTCAAGCCCGGCGGCCGGCTGGCGGTGATCAGCTTCCATTCGCTGGAAGACCGCATCGTCAAGCAGTTCATCCTGCGCCACGCCAAGGCCCCGCCGGCCAACCGGCGCATGCCGGTCGAGATCGCGTTCACCCCCGATCTGTTGATGATCGGCGGCGCGCAGAAGGCCGAGTACGACGAAACTTCCGAGAACCCGCGCGCGCGCAGCGCGGTGTTGCGGGTGGCTGAGAAGCTGGGAGAGCCGGGAATCGGGAATCGGGAATCGGGAATCGGAACGGCAAAAGCCGACGCCGGTGACGGCATGCCCGGCTCTTTGCTTTCCCGATTCCCGACTCCCGATTCCCGATTCCCGGCGACTCCGCCAGGAGGCGCCGCATGATGCGCCTGCTGCTGGCCCTGCTGATCGTCGCCAACGTCGTCTCGGCGCTGTTGGTGGTGTTCGCGCGCCATGAGCATCGGCAGTTGTTCGTGCAGCTCAACAAGCTGCAGCGCGAGCGCGACGAGCTGAACATCGAATTCGGCCGGCTGCAGCTGGAACAGGCGACCTGGGCCGAGAGCAACCGCATCGATCAGGTCGCGCGCGAGCGCATCGGGATGAAGTTCCCCGAAGGCGCCGAAACCGTGGTGATCCGTCCATGAGCGGGCGCAAGAACAAGCGGCCCGGCCGCAGCGGTCCGCTCGATCGCGTGCTCGGCGAGCGCGGCAATCGCGGCGGCGGCTTCGATCGCCTGGTCGAAAACCTCGGCGAAGGTTTCGCGCGCCTGCGCGAGGACCGCGCGCGCGCCGGCAACAAGCCGCGCGGCCGCAGCGCCCAGTTCAACCTGCGCAACCGGCTGATCCTGGTCGGCGGCACGCTGGGCCTGTGCGCGGTCGCGCTGCTCGGCCGCGCGCTCGACCTGCAGGTGATCCACAACGATTTCTATCGCCAGCAGGGCGACGCGCGCTCGCTGCGCGAAATCCCGATCCCGACCTCGCGCGGCATGATCACCGACCGCAACGGCGAACCGCTGGCGGTGTCCACGCCGGTCGAGTCGATCTGGGGCAATCCGAAGGAACTGGCCAAGAGCCCCGAGCGCCTGCCGGCCTTGGCCAAGGCCCTGGGCGTGGCGCCGGACGAACTGACCCGCAAGCTGTCGCAGCGTTCGGGCAAGGAGTTCATGTACCTCAAGCGCCGGATCAATCCGGACGAGGCCAAGCGGATCCTCGCCTACAAGATCCCCGGCGTGTTCTCGCAGCGCGAATTCCGTCGCTTCTACCCGCAGGGCGAGGCGATGTCGCACGTGTTGGGCTTCACCAACATCGACGACCGCGGCCAGGAAGGACTGGAGCTCGCGTTCGACCACGAACTGCGCGGCAAGCCCGGGGTCAAGCGGGTGATCCGCGACGGCGCCGGCCGCATCGTCGAGAACGTCGATCTGGTCCAGACCGCCGAGCCGGGCAAGGACATCACGCTGACCTTGGATCGCCGCATCCAGTACCTGACCTACCGCGAGCTGCGCCGCGCGCTGATCGACACCGGCGCGAGCAGCGCCTCGGCGGTGGTGCTCGACATCGAGACCGGCGAAGTGCTGGCGATGGCCAACCTGCCGACCTACAACCCGAACCTGCTGGGCGCCGGCAATCGCGACACCCACCGCAACCGCGCGATCACCGACGTGGTCGAGCCGGGTTCGACGATGAAGCCGATCACCGTCGCCGCCGCGCTCAACGCCGGCACGGTCAAGCCCTCGACCCTGGTGCACACCGAGCCGGGCTGGATGCCCAATGGCCGGTATCGCATCACCGACACGCATAACAACGGCACCCTGACCGTCACCGGCGTGATCACCAAGAGTTCCAACGTCGGCGCGGCCAAGCTCGCGCTGCCGCTGCCGAACGACTACTACTACAAGTTCATCCAGGGCTTCGGTTACGGCCGCAAGCCCAACAGCGGCTTCCCCGGCGAGTCCTCGGGCCTGCTCGCGCCGCCGTCGCGCTGGAGCGGCACGACCAAGGCGACCATGTCGTACGGCTACGGCCTATCGGCCACGCCGATGCAGATCGCGATGGCCTACGCGGCGATGGCCAACGGCGGCAAGCTGATCCAGCCGACCTTCGTCAAGGGCCAGCGCAACGAGCCGCAGCAAGTGCTCGACCCGGCCGTGGCCGGCGAAATCATGCACATGATGCAGACCGTGACCGAGCCGGGCGGTACCGCCAAGCAGGCCGCGATCCTGGGCTATCACGTCGCCGGCAAGACCGGCACCACGCGCAAGTTCAGCGCGACCGGCGGCTATTCGAAGAAGTACGTGTCGCTGTTCGCCGGCGTCGTGCCGGTGGAGAAGCCGCGCTTTTCGATGGTGGTGGTGGTCAGCGAACCCGATCCGACCAAGAAGGGGTACTACGGCGGTTCGGTGTCCGGCCCGGTGTTCCGCAACGTCATGGACGGCGCGCTGCGCCTGATGGACGTGGCGCCCGACGACATCGAAACCTGGCTCGCGGTGCAGGCCGCGGCCGAGGCCAAGCGACTCAAGCAGAACGGCGGCAAGCCGAGCGGACCGGTGCTGCCGGCGGCGACCCACGAAGCCGCGCCGCCGCCGCCGATCGCGGCCGGCGCGCTGGCCCCGGGAGGCGTGCGATGAGCCGCCTGATGCCGTTGGCCGACCTGCTGCCCGACATCGCCGGCATCCCCGGCGATCTGCGCATTTCCGGTCTGGTGATGGACAGCCGCGCGGTGCGTCCGGGCGATGCGTTCGTGGCGATCGCCGGGTTCGGCGCGCACGGATTGAAATTCGTCGAGCAGGCGCGCGCGCAGGGCGCGGTCGCGATCCTGTTCGAACCGCCCGCGCCCGACGATCTGCCGGCGCCGGCCGATGCGATCGCGGTGCCGGGGCTGCGTTCGCGCCTGGGTGAGATGGGCGATGCCTTCCATGGCCGCGCGAGCGAGGCGATGACCGTGGTCGGCGTCACCGGCACCAACGGCAAGACCTCGACCGTGCAGCTGATCGCGCAGGCCTGGACCTTGCGCGGCATCCGCTGCGGCAGTGTCGGCACGCTCGGCGCGGGCCTGTACGGCGCGGTCGTGCCGAACGGCTTCACCACGCCGCTGGTGCTGCCGCTGCACGAGTTGCTCGCCGACATGCGCGATGCCGGCGCGACCGCGGTGGCGATGGAAGTCAGTTCGCACGCGCTCGATCAGGGCCGCGTCGCCGGCGTGCATTTCGATGTCGGCGTGTTCACCAATCTGACCCGCGATCACCTCGATTACCACGGCGACATGGCGAGCTACGGCGCGGCGAAAGCGCGATTGTTCGACTGGCCGGGCCTGCGGGCGGCGGCGATCAATCTCGACGACGAGTTCGGCCGCGAACTGATCGCGCAGTTGCCCAAGGGCGTGCGCGCGATCGGCCTGAGCTCGCGCTGCCGCGACGGCGCCACCATGCGCGCCGACGCGTTGAGTTTCGACAGCCGCGGCATCGGCTTCGATCTCGTCGTCGCCGGCAAGGCGCATCCGGTCGCTTCCAAGCTGCTCGGGCGTTTCAACGTCGACAATCTGCTCGCGGTGGCCGGCGCGCTGTACGCGCTCGACGAAGCGCCGGCGCAGATCGCCCAGACCCTGTCGCAACTCGAACCGATCCACGGCCGCATGAACCGCCTCGGCGGCGACGGCGTGCTGCCGTTGGTGGTGATCGATTACGCGCATACACCCGACGCGCTGGAGCAGGCGCTGGCCTCGCTGCGCGCGCATGCCAACGCGCGGCTGATCTGCGTGTTCGGCTGCGGCGGCGAACGCGACCGCGGCAAGCGTCCGCAGATGGCGGCGATCGCCGAACACGGCGCCGATCTGGTGATCGTCACCGACGACAACCCGCGCGGCGAGGACGGCGACGTCATCGTCGCCGACATTCTCGAAGGCCTGCGCGCGCCGCAGCGCGCGGTGGTGCTGCGCGACCGCCGCGCCGCGATCGAACATGCGATCGGCGAAGCCGGTCCCGACGACATCGTGCTGGTGGCCGGCAAGGGCCACGAGCCTTACCAGGAAATCCACGGCGTGCGCCATGCGTTCGACGACACCTTGATCGCGCAGGCGGCACTGGAGGCGCGAGCATGAGGCGCCTGATGCTGTCCGAAATCGCGCGCATGACCGGCGGCCGCCTGCACGGCGAGGACGCCGCGATCGACCTGCTGAGCACCGACAGCCGCGCGCTGCCGGTCAGCGGCGCGGCGCTGTTCGTCGCGCTCAAGGGCGAGCGCTTCGACGGCCACGACCATGTCGCCAAGCTGCTCGGCACCGCCGTGGCCGGCGCGCTGGTCTCGCGCGAGATCGATGCGGCGATGCCGCAGGTGATCGTCGCCAATACCGAACGCGCGCTGGCCGATCTGGCCACCACGGTGCAGTCGACCCGCGACACCCGGGTGATCGCGATCACCGGCAGCAACGGCAAGACCAGCGTCAAGGCGCTGACCACCGCGATCCTGGAGCAGGCCGCGCCGGGCCGGACCTATTCGACCCCGGGCAACCGCAACAACGAGATAGGCCTGCCGCTGGCGGTGCTCGATGCGCCCGAAGACGCCTTGTTCGCGATCTACGAGATGGGCGCGGGCAAGCCCGGTGACATCGATTACCTCGTGCGGGTCGCGCGTCCGCAGGTCGCGGTCGTCAACAACATCGCCCCGGCGCATCTGGAGCGCATGGGTAGTTTGCTCGGCATCGCCGACACCAAGGGCGCGATCTACGACGCGCTGCCGTCCTACGGCGTGGCGGTGATCAATGCCGACGACGCGTTCGCGCCGTACTTCGACAATCGCGCCTCGGGCCGGCGGATCATCCGCTACAGCATCGACGCCAGTGCGGACGTGACCGCGAAGGACGTTCGGGTCGGGCCGGAGGGTTCCAGCTTCGTGCTGGTGACGCCGCAGGGCGAGGCCCCGGTCGCGCTGAAGCTCAGCGGCCGTCATAACGTGCGCAATGCGCTGGCCGCCGCGGCGCTGGCGCTCGGCGCCGATGTGTCGCTGGCCGCGATCGCCGCCGGCCTCAATGCCGCGCTGCCGGTCGACGGCCGCCTGATCACCCATCGCCTCGACAACGGCGCGGTGCTGATCGACGACAGCTACAACGCCAATCCCGGTTCGACCGCGGCGGCGATCGACACCCTGGCCGAGATGGGCGGCGAAAACTGGCTGGTGCTCGGCGCGATGCGCGAGATCGGCCACGAGGAAATCGCCATGCACGCCGACATCGGCCGTCGCGCCAAGGCCGCCGGGCTGCGTCGCCTGTTCGCGCTCGGCGAACTGCCGACCGCCGCGGCCCAGGCCTTCGGCGACGGCGCGCAGGTGTTCGACAGCCACGACGCGCTGGCGCGCGCGCTCAGCGAGCAGCTGCGCGAAGGCGTACGGGTGTTGGTGAAAGGTTCGCACAGCAGTGCGATGGACAAGATCGTGACGGCGTTGCTGTCCGCGCATAAGCCCGCACAGGGGAAGGGGACCACGCATGCTGCTTGAACTCACTCGTTGGCTGGAGCAGTTGCAGAGCCTGTTCGGGCTGTTCGGCTATCTGACCTTCCGCGGCATCCTCAGCGCGTTGACCGCGCTCGCGCTGTCGTTGTGGTGGGGCCCGGCGGTGATCCGCAAGCTCGCCCAGTACAAGGGCGGCCAGCCGATCCGCCAGGACGGCCCACAGACGCATTTTTCCAAGGCCGGCACGCCGACCATGGGCGGCGCGCTGATCCTGATGACGGTGCTGGCCTCGGTGCTGCTGTGGGGCGACCTGCGCAACAGGTATGTGTGGCTGGTGCTCGGGGTGATGCTGTGCTTCGGCGCGATCGGCTGGTACGACGACTGGATCAAGATCGTGCGCCGCGATCCCAACGGCCTCAAATCGCGCTGGAAGTATCTGCTGCAGTCGATCTTCGGCCTGGCCGCGGGCGCGTTCCTGTACTTCACCGCTGATCCGGCGGTGGTCGCGAGCACGACCTTCTACGTGCCGCTGATCAAGGCCATCGCGATTCCGCTCGGCGCGGGCCTGATCGTGGTCGCGTACTTCTGGATCGTCGGCTTCTCCAACGCGGTCAACCTGACCGACGGCCTCGACGGCCTGGCGATCATGCCGACCGTGCTGGTCGCCTGCGCGCTGGGCGTGTTCGCCTACGCCTCGGGCCATGCCGAGTTCTCCAAGTACCTGCAGATCCCGCAGGTGCCGGGCGCGGGCGAACTGGTGATCATCTGCGCGGCGATCGCCGGCGCGGGTCTGGGCTTTTTGTGGTTCAACACCTATCCGGCGATGGTGTTCATGGGCGACATCGGCGCGCTGGCGCTGGGCGCGGTGCTCGGCACCATCGCGGTGATCGTGCGCCAGGAACTGGTGCTGGTGATCATGGGCGGCGTGTTCGTGATCGAAACCCTGTCGGTGATGATCCAGGTCGCCTCGTTCAAGCTCACCGGCAAGCGCGTGTTCCGCATGGCGCCGATCCATCACCACTTCGAACTCAAGGGCTGGCCCGAGCCGCGCGTGATCGTGCGCTTCTGGATCATCTCGGTCGTGCTCGTGCTGGTCGGTCTGGCCACTCTCAAGGTCCGTTGATGGAAAACTCCGCGCGCCAGGCAACCCGACTCGACGCCATCCACGGTCGCTACGACCCGTGGCTGTTGTTCGTGTCCATCGCCTTGGCCTGCACCGGCGTGGTCATGGTCGGCTCGGCCTCGCTCGGCGTCGCCGCGACCCACGAGGTCGACGCGTTCTACTTCCTGACCCGCCACCTGATCTTCCTCGGCGTCGGCCTGGGCATGGCGTTCTGGCTGATGCGCACCGAGCTCAAGACCATCGAACAGCACAACCAGTGGCTGCTGCTGGTGTGCATCGTGCTGCTGTTGCTGGTGTTCGTGCCGGTGATCGGCAAGCAGGTCAACGGCGCCAAGCGCTGGATCAACTTCGGCCCGGTCGGTTTCCAGGCGGTCGAGGCGGTCAAGCTGCTCTACATCGTCTGGCTGGCGAGCTACCTCAAGCGTTTCAGCGAAGACATCTCGGCGACCTGGGGCGCGATGCTCAAGCCGATCGGCGTGGCGATCGTGCTGGTCGGCCTGTTGCTGATGCAGCCCGACTTCGGTTCGTCCTCGCTGCTGCTGGCGATCACCGCCGGCATGCTGGTGCTCGGCGGCGTCAACATGCCGCGCATGTTCGGTCCGGTGCTGATCGGTCTGCCGATCCTGGCGGTGATCGCCATCGCCGAGCCGTACCGGGTGATCCGCCTGACCTCGTTCATGAATCCGTGGAGCGATCCATTCGGCACCGGGTACCAGCTGACCAATGCCTTGATGGCGGTCGGTCGCGGCGAATGGACCGGGGTCGGCCTGGGCGCGTCGGTGCAGAAGCTGTCGTACCTGCCCGAGGCGCATACCGACTTCATCATGGCGGTGATCGCCGAGGAATTCGGTTTCGCCGGCGTGTGCGCGGTGGTCGGCATGTACGCGCTGCTGACCGGGCGCGCACTGTGGATCGGGCTGAAGTGCGTGGAGATGCGCCGCCACTTCTCCGGCTATGTCGCGTTCGGCATCGCCTTGTGGATGGGGCTGCAGAGTTTCGTTTCGATCGGGGTCAACCTGGGTCTGTTGCCGACCAAGGGTCTGACCCTGCCGATGATTTCCTCCGGCGGCTCCAGCGTGCTGATGAGCTGCGCGGCGCTGGCGGTGTTGTTGCGCGTGTCCTACGAACTCGACCGCGCCCAGCGCCAGGTCGCGCGTTTGCGCGGCGAAGCGGCGCAGACGGCCGCGCCGGCCGCGAGTGGCGCGCCTTCGACCGCGACCGCGACTGCGACGCCCGCGGCCGTCGGCGCCACCCGCAGCAGCGACGCCGCGCGCGGCACCAGCCGGCTGCGCGAACGCGTCGAGCCCTCGTTCGGGAGGCCCGCATGAGCGAGCTTCGTACGAGCGAGCGTCCGGTGATGATTCTCGCGGGCGGTACCGGCGGACATATCTTCCCGGGTCTGGCGGTGGCCAAAGCCTTGCTGTCGCGCAACGTGCCGGTATCGTGGCTCGGCGCCGACGGCGGCATGGAAACGCGTCTGGTGCCGCAGCATGGCATCGAGATCGACACCATCGCGATCAGCGGCGTGCGCGGCAAAGGGCTGGCGACGCTGTTGCGCGCGCCGTTCCGGCTGGCCGCGTCGGTGCGCGCCGCGCAGCGCGTGTTGCGCGCGCGTCAGCCGCGCGCGGTGATCAGCTTCGGCGGCTATGCGGCCGGTCCCGGCGGCCTGGCCGCGCGCCTGGCCGGCGTGCCGCTGATCGTGCACGAACAAAATCGCGCCCCGGGCATGACCAACCGCGTGCTGTCGCGTTTCGCGCGCCGCGTGCTGACCGGTTTTCCGGACACCTTCCCAGGTGGCCAGGAAGAAGTGGTCGGCAACCCGGTGCGCGCCGAGATCGCCGCGGTCGCGCCGCCCGCGCAGCGCTTCGCCGAACGCAGCGGCCCGTTGCGGCTGCTGGTGCTCGGCGGCAGCCAGGGCGCGCGCGCCTTGAATCAGGCCGTGCCCGCCGCGATCGCCGGCCTGCGCGGCCGCGTGCCCTGCGAAGTGCGGCATCAAAGCGGCGAGAAGCTGCGCGCCGATGCCGAACAGGCCTATGCGAACGCCGGCGTGATCGCTTCGGTCGAACCGTTCATCGCCGACATGGCCGCCGCGTATGCGTGGGCCGACCTGGTCGTCTGTCGTTCGGGCGCGCTGACCTTGGCCGAGCTGTGCGCGGCCGGCGTCGGCAGCGTGCTGGTGCCGTTCCCGCAGGCGGTCGACGACCACCAGACCAAGAACGCGCGTTTCCTGGTCGACCGCGGCGCCGCGCAGTTGTTGCCGCAGGCCGGCGACGACCTCGGCGCGCGCCTGTCGGCGACCATCGAAATTCTCGCCGAACGCGGCGTGCTGCTGCAGATGGCCGAAGCGGCGCGAAGCATCGCAAAACCCGACGCGGCCGATCGGGTCGCGCAGATTGTGCTGGAGATAGCGCGATGAGTCGCTTCGCTCACGGGAATCGGGAATGGGGAATGGGGAATCGGCAAGAGCCGAGCGCCGTCCCGTCCGGATGCTTCTCGATGCACGAACTTTCAGATCGCGACGAAACCCGCTCCTCCCGATTCCCGATTTCCCATTCCCGACTCCCGGATTTCAAAGCATGAGCACCGCACTCCGCCGCCGCCTGCAGCACACCGGCGACCTGGCCAAGGCGTTTCCGCGCGTGCATTTCGTCGGCATCGGCGGCACCGGCATGAGCGGCATCGCCGAAGTGATGTGCACGCTCGGCTATCAGGTGTCGGGCTCGGATACCGCCGACAACGCGGTCACCCGTCGCCTGACCGCGATGGGCGCCAACGTGCATCGCGGCCACGCCGCGGCCAACGTGCTCGGCGCCGACTGCGTGGTGGTGTCCAGCGCGATCAAGCGCGACAACCCCGAATTGATGGAAGCGCGCGCGCAGCGCATTCCGGTGGTGCCGCGAGCGGAGATGCTGGCCGAACTGATGCGCTTCCGCCGCGGCATTGCGGTGGCCGGCACCCATGGCAAGACCACGACGACCTCGCTGGCCGCGAGCGTGCTGGCCGAAGGCGGCATCGATCCGACCTTCGTGATCGGCGGCAAGCTGCTCGCGGCCGGCGCGAACGCGGGCCTGGGCGGCGGCCAGTGGCTGGTGGCCGAGGCCGACGAAAGCGACGGCAGCTTCCTGCGCCTGAATCCGCAGATCGCCATCGTCACCAATATCGACGCCGATCACCTGGAAAACTACGGCGGCGATTTCGCCAAGGTCCAGGCCGCGTTCGAGGAATTCCTGCACCGGCTGCCGTTCTACGGGCTGGCGGTGCTGTGCATCGACGACCCGAACGTCGCCAAGCTCGCCGCGGAAACCCCGCGCCATGTGATGACCTACGGCTTCGACGAAACCGCCGATGTGCGCGCCGAAGACGTCAGCCAAGCCGGCGGCGCGATGCATTTCACCCTGTGCCTGCCCGATGCGACTCGCACCGCGGTGACCCTGGCGCTGCCGGGCCGGCACAACGTGCAGAACGCGTTGGCGGCGTGCGCGGTCGCCTGGCAACTAGGCGTGCAGCCCGATGCGATCGCGCGCGCGCTGGAAAAATTCGAAGGCATCGGCCGCCGCTTCAATCTGCTGGCGCAGCTGCACACCGACAAGGGCGCGACCGTGCAACTGGTCGACGACTACGGCCATCACCCGAAGGAACTCGAGGCCGTGTTCGCCGCCGCGCGTGGCGGCTGGCCGGACAAGCGTCTGGTGGTCGCGTTCCAGCCGCATCGCTACAGCCGCACCCGCGATCTGTTCGACGATTTCGCCGCGGTGCTGTCGTCGGTGGATGCGCTGGTGCTGACCGAGGTGTACCCGGCCGGCGAAGCGCCGATCGCCGGCGCCGACGCCAAGTCGCTGGCGCGCGCGATCCGCGCGCGCGGCCGCATCGACCCGGTGGTGGTCGGCGGCGCGGGCGATCTGGCCGGCGTGTTGCCGGATGTATTGAACGACGGCGATCTGCTGTTGCTGATGGGCGCCGGCGATATCGGCGCGGCGGCGCAGCAGTTGGCCAGCCAGGGTTTCCAGGGAGAATCGAAGTGAGTTCGCAGTTTGCCCCGCTCCGCGTCACCGATCCGGCCGTGTTCGGCCGCGTCGCCGTGCTGATGGGCGGCACCAGCGCCGAGCGCGAGGTGTCGCTGGATTCCGGCCGCGGCGTGCTCGAAGCGCTGCGCTCGCGCGGCGTGGACGCGTTCGCGGTCGACGGCATTCCGGCGTTGATCGAAGCCATTCGCGTGGGCAGCGTCGACCGCGTGTTCAACATCCTGCACGGCAATAAGGGCGGCGGCGAAGACGGCGTGCTGCAGGGCGTGCTCGAAGCGTTCGGCGTTCCCTACACCGGCTCGGACGTGCTCGGCTCGGCGCTGGCGATGGACAAGATCCGCACCAAGCAGGTGTGGATGTCGGCCGGCCTGCCGACCCCGCGCTATCGCCGCATCGCCAAGGGCGACGACGTGCATGCCGCGGCGAAGGCGATCGGCCTGCCGGTGATCATCAAGCCGTCCAGCGAAGGCTCCAGCGTCGGCGTGTCGCGCGTGCTCAAGGACGCCGACATCGACGAAGCGGTCGAACTGGCCGCGCGCTATCCCGGCGAAATGCTGATGGAGCAGATGGTGATCGGCGACGAGCTCACCGTCGCGGTGCTGATCAACGGCGAGGGCTACACCGCGCTGCCGTCGATCCGGATCGTGCCCAAGGGCGAGTGGTACGACTACCACGCCAAGTACATCGCCGATGACACCCAGTACCTGTGTCCGGGCCTGGAAGGCGTCGACGAGGCCGAAATCCGGCGCATGGCGATGGAAGCCTTCGTCGCCGCCGGTTGCAAGGGCTGGGGCCGGGTCGACGTGATGCGCGACCGCGACAGCGGCCAGATGTATCTGATCGAGGTCAACACCGCGCCGGGCATGACCAGCCATTCGCTGGTGCCCAAGGCCGCGCGTCAGGTCGGGATCGAATACGACGAGCTGTGCTGGCGCGTGCTCGAGGCGACCGTGCAAGGAGGTGCGACGGCGTGAACGCCATGCTCCGCCTCGTCGGATGGTTGCTTGCGCTGGCCTTGGTCGCGCTGCCGGTCGTCGCCGTGCTCAACGGCTGGATCGGCGCGAACCAATGGCCGCTCAAGCGCCTGCGCGTGACCGGCGAGTTCGAGCGGGTGGATGCGACGGCGTTGCGCAAGACCTTGCTGCCGTATGCGCAGCGCGGTTTCTTCGCGGTCGATCTGGCGTCGGCGCAGGTCGCGGTCGCCAAGCTGCCGTGGGTCGGCCATGCCGAAGTGCGCAAGCGCTGGCCCGACGTGCTGGAAGTGACCGTGATCGAGCACAAGCCGTTCGCGCGCTGGGGCCAGGATCGTTTGTTGTCGGAGCAGGGACGTCTGTTTCCGACCGCCAACATCCAGGTGCCGGCCAACCTGCCGCAGTTCGCCGGTCCGGAAAGCCGGATCAAGGACGTGGTGGCGCTTTACAACGAGTCGCGCGAGTTGTTCGCGCCGGTGGGTCTGGACGTGCGTCAGGTCGAAGTCGATCAGCGCGGCAGCTGGACTCTCGGCCTGGCCAACGGCGCGCAGATCGTGGTCGGCCGCAACGAGGCGCGCGCGCGTCTGAGCCGCTTCGTCAAGCTGCTGCCGCAGCTGATGGCGCAGCGGGTGCAGGTGCTGGCGCGCGCCGACCTTCGTTACACCAATGGTTTTTCGCTGTCGTGGGCGCCCGTGCAGGCGCCCGCGGCCGCACCGAAGCAGCAGCAAGGACAGTCATGAACCGCAAAGGCGACAAGTCGCTGATCGTTGGCCTCGACATCGGCACCTCCAAGGTGGTGGCGCTGGTGGGCGAGTATTCGCCTGGCAACCCCATCGAGGTGATCGGCATCGGCTCGCACGAATCGCGCGGGCTCAAGCGCGGCGTGGTCGTGGATATCGAATCGACCGTGCAGTCGATCCAGCGCGCGATCGAGGAAGCCGAGCTGATGGCCGGCTGCGAAATCCGCTCGGTCTACGCTTCGATTTCCGGCAATCACATCCAGTGCCGCAACTCGCAGGGCATCGCCCCGATCCGCGACGGCGAGGTCACCTACGGCGATCTCGACCGGGTGCTGGAAGCGGCCAAGGCGGTGGCGATACCGGCCGACCAGAAGATCCTGCACGCGATCCCGCGCGACTACGTGCTCGACGATTCGCAGGAAGGCATCCGCAATCCGGTCGGCATGACCGGCGTGCGCCTGGAGGTGCATGCGCATCTGGTGGTGTGCGCGCAGTCGGCCGCGGCCAACATCAGCAAGTGCGTGCAGCGCTGCGGCTTGCAGGTCGACGATCTGATTCTCGGCGTGCTGGCTTCCAGCAACGCCGTGCTGACCAACGACGAGCGCGAACTGGGCGTGGTGCTGGTCGATATCGGCGCGGGCACCACCGATATTTCGGTGTTCGTGCAGGGCGCGATCGCGCACAGCGCGTCGTTGCCGATCGCCGGCGACAAGGTCACCGAAGACATCGCCCACATGCTGCGCACGCCCACGCCGGAAGCCGAACAGATCAAGGTGCGTTACGCCTGCGCGCTGGCGCAGATGGCGACCGCCGAGGAATCGATCCAGGTGCCCAGCGTCGGCGATCGTCCGCCGCGGCGCATGCCGCGTCACTCGCTGGCGCAGGCGGTGCAGGCGCGCTACGAGGAAATCTTCGAAATGATCCAGGCCGAACTGCGCCGTTCGGGCTTCGAGCATCACGTCCGCGCCGGCATGGTCCTGACCGGCGGCGCGGCCAAGATGGAAGGCGTGGTCGAACTGGCCGAGGAAATGCTGCAGATGCCGGTGCGCGTGGGCATTCCGCAGCACGTCACCGGCCTGGGCGAAGTGGTCGGCAACCCGGTTCACGCCACCGGCGTGGGTCTGTTGCTGATGGGCAGCCAGATCGAAAACCCGCGTCGCCCGGTGATCTCCACCGGCCGCGCCGGCAGTTTCTTCAACAAGATCAAGAACTGGTATCGCGGCGAGTTTTGACGGCCGGGAATCGGGAATTGGGAATCGGGAATCGTAAGAGCAACAGCAACAGCAACAGCAACATGCAACAGCACTGGCAGGTTGTGGCAGCGGTAAAGCAACTAAAACCATAAACGTCGACGAGGACGAGATCGAGATTAGGACGGAACGCTTTTCCGATTCCCCATTCCCGATTCCCGACTCCCGGCACATAAGAGGACGAGAACATGGCACATTTCGAACTGGTTGAAAAAATGGCCCCGAACGCGGTCATCAAGGTCGTTGGCGTGGGCGGCGGCGGCGGCAACGCCGTGGCGCACATGGTCAGCGGTAATGTCGATGGCGTGGAATTCATCACCGCCAATACCGACGCGCAGGCGATCAAGAACTGCGGCGCCAAGCTGCAGCTGCAGCTCGGCAGCAATGTCACCAAGGGCCTGGGCGCCGGCGCGAATCCGGAAGTCGGCCGTCAGGCGGCGCTGGAAGATCGCGAACGCATCATGGACGCGCTGACCGGCGCCGACATGGTGTTCATCACCGCCGGCATGGGCGGCGGCACCGGCACCGGCGCCGCGCCGGTGGTGGCTCAGCTCGCCAAAGAGATGGGCATCCTGACCGTGGCCGTGGTCACCAAGCCGTTCCCGTTCGAAGGCCGCCGCCGCATGCAGGTCGCGCTCAAGGGCATCGAGGAGCTGTCGCACCACTGCGATTCGCTGATCACGATCCCCAACGAGAAGCTGATCACCGTGCTCGGCCGCAACGCGACCATGATCCAGGCCTTCCGCGCCGCCAACGACGTGCTGCTCGGCGCGGTGCAGGGCATCGCCGATCTGATCGTGCGCCCGGGTTTGATCAACGTCGACTTCGCCGACGTGCGCACGGTCATGAGCGAGATGGGTCTGGCGATGATGGGCACCGGTGCCGCGCGCGGCGACGATCGCGCCCAGGCCGCGGCCGAGTCGGCGATCCAGAACCCGCTGCTCGACGACGTCAACCTGGCCGGCGCCAACGGCATCCTGGTCAACATCACCGCCGGCCCGGACTTCACCATGGCCGAGTTCGACGAAGTGGGCCGCACCATCGAAGGCTTCGCTTCCGAGGACGCGACCGTGGTCATCGGCACCGTGCTCGATCCGGACATGCAGGACGAAGTCCGCGTCACCGTGGTCGCCACCGGCCTCAACCGCGTGGCCACCAAGCAGTCGGTGCGCGGTTCGGGTTACGAGCGCGAATCGCAGCGCGCGCCGATCCAGCTGGTGCGCAACGCGACCACCGGTCAGCCCGAGTTCGGCGCGATGGACGACGTCGGCCATGCGCCGATGCCGAGCTTCGGCGGCAGCCTGCGCGGCAGCTCGCGCCAGGAACCGACCGGCCCGGCCGTGGCCGATTTCGGCAGCGACAACAGCTACCTGGATATCCCGGCGTTCCTGCGCCGCCAGGCGGACTGAAAATCAGGAGCGAGTAGGTAGGAGTGAGAAACGAGTAAGAGCCGTTGCTCCTACTCACTGCTCACTCCTCTGAACTCGTTCCTGCTGCAAAGCACCAAGGGCCGGACTCGTCCCCGGCCCGAGGCATCTTGCCCCGGCGTTACGCGCGGGGCTTTGGGCCGGTCGGCCCGACCCGTAAAGGCGGGCCGACCGGTCAGTTTGACGAGCGCTGTTGACAACGGCGGGACGCTGTGTCCTTTTCGTTCAGGTTCAGCAACCCCCGTGCTAATCTTGCGCGGTTTCGTGCCCGTCCCCATTAGCTATCCGTCCGTCCGGACCTGTTCGGCCGTCGGTCGGACAGCCAGCAGAACCAGAACACTCGCGGAAGTCCCCACGACCATGCTGCGTCAGCGCACTCTCAAGAACGTGATCCGCGCCACCGGCGTGGGCCTGCACAGCGGCGACAAGGTGTTCCTCACCCTGCGCCCGGCCCCGGTGGACACCGGCATCGTGTTTCGCCGCACCGACCTCGACCCCGTGGTCGAGATGCCCGCGCGCGCCGATCTGGTTACCGAAACCACCCTGTGCACCGGCCTGACCTACGGCGTCGGCAAGGTCATGACGGTCGAGCATCTGCTCTCGGCCATGGCCGGCCTGGGCATCGACAACTGCATCGTCGAGCTGTCCGCGCCGGAAGTGCCGATCATGGACGGCTCGGCCGGTCCGTTCGTATTCCTGCTGCAGTCCGCCGGCATCGCCGAGCAGGACGCGCCGAAGCGTTTCATCCGCATCAAGCATCCGGTGGAAGTGCGCGAAGGCGACAAGGTCGCGCGTTTCGAGCCGTTCGAGGGCTTCCGCCTGGGCTTCACCGTGGTCTTCGACCATCCGGCGATCCCGGCCTCGCAGTCGCGCGCGGAAGTGCAGTTCTCCACCGAAAACTACATCCGCGAAGTCAGCCGCGCGCGCACCTTCGGTTTCATGCGCGACCTGGAATACATGCGCGAGCGCAACCTCGGCCTGGGCGGCTCGATGGACAACGCGATCGTGCTCGACGAATTCCGCGTGCTCAACGACGACGGCCTGCGTTACGCCGACGAATTCGTCCGTCACAAGATCCTCGATGCGGTCGGCGACCTGTACCTCGCCGGCCACGCCATCATCGGCGCCTACGAGGGCTACAAGTCCGGCCATGCGCTCAACAACAAGCTGGTGCGCGCCCTGCTGGCCGAGCGTTCGGCCTGGGAACTGGTCAGCTACAGCGGCTCCGAGCCGGTTCCGGTCGCTTACGGCGAGCCCGCGCTGGCCTAGGGCCAGCTAAAAACTAGTGCAGAGGAGTGAGGAACGAGTAGGGGCCGCCGGCTTTTTACTCACTCCTCACTCCTGCGCACTCGTTTCTCCAGGTCGCCCCGCGTTCGCCCAACCTGAACGCGCACCCCCAGCGGCCTGTGACGCTTGCCCGGGAAAGTCAGGAACGTTAACTCGATCACACTCGTGAACGGTGCGTGACGGCTTAACTAATTTCTAACGAAACTTTTCCGGAAAGCTAGTGAAGGCTTAACAAAACCCCCGGGTTGGGCCAGTAGGATGCCCCGACCCCGACACTCGGACCCCCGTCGGTACGCATCCCATCATGCGGCCCTACCGAGTGTCAGCCGGCATCGCTGGACCCCGACGGATCGGGTTTCTTCAACGATGCCAGCGCGGCCTGCAGCGACATGAGCGTCGCGGCCGACATGGGTTTGGCCTTCCGTACCGGTGCTGCCACCGGGTTCGGGATCGTCGTCTTGACGACGAATTCGGCCGCGTCCAGTCCGATGGATCGGGCTGCGTCGAGCAGTTCCGGCGCCGCGAGCCGCAGTTTGGCCCGCCACACCGGAGCGTCGACGACAAACACGAGCCTGCCGCGTTCGAAGTTGGCCAGCCGCGCATGCGCGGCGAGCGAAGGCGGCAGGTAGGGGCGTAACCGACGGTCCAGTCCTTCGAGCCACAGCGCTCGTCGGATGGGGTTGTTGCCAGCGGGATCTTCGAGCAAGGCATCCATGGCGATGCGCGGCGTCGAGGACTTTCGCGGCGGCGACTTCGGCTTGGGCTTGTAATCAGACATCGGACACATGACCTATCAATCCATCGTAAACAACACGCGCGCCAGGCTGGATCATCTGCTCCAGCAGGCCGGCCGGATCGGCGCCCGCCGTCCCGCCCTCGCCATGGCGCTGCTGCTCGGCACCGGTGTCGCCGTCGGTGCCGGCGCCGGCCTCGCCGACAACCGCATGCTACGCGCCGAACTGGCCCAGCAACACGCGCAGATCGCCGCCACCAAGCTCGACGCGCAACGCGAGATCAACGCCCTGGCCGCGCGCATGGGCGAATTGCAGGCCGAGGCCAACCGCCTCAATGCGCTCGGCGAACGCCTGACCCGCATCGGCCAGCTGCAGGACGGCGAATTCGATTTCGACAAGCCGGTCGGCGTCGGTGGCGCCGGTCCGGTCCGCGACATGGCCAAGCCCGAGCTCAACGCCGGCATGGACAAGCTCGCCAGCCAGTTCAAGGCCTCCGGCGAACAGCTCTCGGTGCTCGAGTCGCTGCTGTTCAACCGCCAGATCGACATGAACGCGGTGCCTTCGCGCGCCCCGATCGCCAACAGCTACATCACCTCCGGCTTCGGCGGTCGCGCCGATCCGTTCAACGGCGGCGCCGCCTTCCACAAGGGCATCGATTTCGAAGCCGACGTCGGCGACCCGGTCCTGGCCGTGGCCGACGGCGTGGTCAGCTACTCCGGCGTGCGCTCGGGCTACGGCAACGTGGTCGAGATCGATCACGGCAACGGCTACGTGACCCGTTACGCGCACAACTCGCGCCTGCTGATGAAGGTCGGCGAGCTGGTGCGCGCGGGCCAGGAGATCGCCAAGGCCGGTTCCAGCGGCCGTTCCACCGGCGCCCACGTGCATTTCGAGGTCTGGGAAAGCGGCCGGGTGGTCAATCCGGTCAAGTTCCTCAACCAGCAGTCGCCGCTGAAGGGGTGAAACGGGGCGCTCGCGAGCCACTGGCTCGCGCCCTGTTGAGAACGACCGCCGCACTGCGGCGGGCCGGGAACGCACTCCCAATCTCGCCGGCCAGCCGGCGATCCAGCGCACCCATACGCCGCAAAAGCAGCAGCAGGCTAAGCGCCCTCCGCACCGCGGCGGGCCGGGAGCGCACTCCCAATCTCGCTTGCCAGGTGGCGATCCGACGCACCCATACGCCGCAAAAGCAGCAGCGGGCTAGAACGCCCGCTGCCCCGCAGTGCGCCGCGGCCGCGATCCCAAGCTGACCAGCCAGCCGGTGCCCTAGCCGTAGGCTCGTCTGCGGGCCGGCAAGCAAGCGACCTCAACGCCCCGAATCCCGAATCCCGAAACTGTGGAATCGGGCAAAGTCCCACATTCGATCGGCGCACATCCCCCTTGATACCGTTCAGCACGCCCCCCACGCTAGAATGCGTGTGGCCAAAGACCAGGCTCGATCCGATCGGGGGCGCACGGCGCCCCTGATCTCGTTTTGCTGATTTCGTTTTGGGGCAGCGAAGCGAACGGATCGAGCCGGTTGTCTGGATTCCCTGGGAACTTGCCGGCGCCGACGCGCTCTTAAGCGTCCCGCCTGTGCAATCCCCGTTCGCTTTACACGGACCCGTTCATGCTCAACAGCTTGCTTACCCGCGTTTTCGGCAGCCGCAACGATCGCCTGCTGCGTCAACTGCAACGATCCGTCGTCAAGATCAATGCGCTCGAGCCGGAGATGGAAAAACTCTCCGATGCGCAGCTGCAGGCCAAGACTCCGGAGTTCCAGCAGCGCATCGCCGCCGGCGAGACGCTCGACAAGCTGCTGCCGGAGGCGTTCGCGGTCTGCCGCGAAGCGTCCAAGCGTGTGCTCGGCATGCGTCACTACGACGTGCAGCTGATCGGCGGCATGGTCCTGCACCTGGGCAAGATCGCCGAAATGCGCACCGGCGAGGGCAAGACCCTGGTCGGCACGCTGCCGGTGTATCTCAACGCGCTCGAAGGCAAGGGCGTGCACGTGGTCACCGTCAACGATTACCTGGCGCGGCGCGACTCGGCGTGGATGGGCAAGCTGTACAACTGGCTCGGCCTGAGCGTCGGCGTGGTGTACCCGGGCATGCAGCACAGCGACAAGCATGCCGCCTACGCCAGCGACATCACCTACGGCACCAACAACGAATTCGGCTTCGACTACCTGCGCGACAACATGGCGCTGTCGAAGGACGACCGGTTCCAGCGCGGCCTGCATTACGCGATCGTCGACGAAGTCGACTCGATCCTGATCGACGAAGCGCGCACCCCGTTGATCATTTCCGGCCCGGCCGACGAATCGCCTGAGCTGTACATCAAGGTCAACCGCATCGTCCCCTCGCTGACCCGTCAGGAAAAGGAAGACGGCGACGGCGATTACTGGGTCGACGAGAAGGGCAAGCAGGTCTATCTGTCGGAAGCCGGCCAGGAACACGCCGAGGAACTGCTGCGCAAGGCCGGCATCCTGTCGGAAGACGACGATTCGCTGTACGCCGGCCACAACATCTCGGTCGTGCATCACCTCAACGCGGCGCTGCGCGCGCATGCGATCTATCAGCGTGACGTCGATTACATCGTGCGCGACGGCGAAGTGGTGATCGTCGACGAATTCACCGGCCGCACCCTGCAGGGTCGCCGCTGGTCCGACGGCCTGCATCAGGCGGTCGAAGCGAAGGAAGGCGTGCCGGTCCAGCGCGAGAACCAGACGCTGGCCTCGATCACCTTCCAGAACCTGTTCCGCATGTACAAGAAGCTGTCCGGCATGACCGGTACGGCCGACACCGAAGCCTACGAATTCCAGAGCATCTACGGCCTGGAAGTGATCGTGATCCCGACCAACCGGCCGATGCAGCGCAAGGATCACTCCGACCAGGTGTTCCTCAACCGCGCGGGCAAGTACCGCGCGGTGCTCGGCGAGATCAAGGCCGCGCACGAACGCGGTCAGCCGGTGCTGGTCGGCACGACCTCGATCGAAGTGTCGGAGATGCTCAGCCAGCAGCTCACCGAGGCCGGCGTCGCGCACGAAGTGCTCAACGCCAAGCAGCACGAGCGCGAGGCGAACATCATCGCCCAGGCCGGCCGTCCGGGCGCGATCACCATCGCCACCAACATGGCCGGTCGCGGCACCGACATCGTGCTCGGCGGTTCGCTGGAAAGCGAACTGGCCGAACTGGCCGCGCAGAACAACGGCGAGCCGATCGACGAAGTCACCCACAAGCGCCTGAAGGCGGCATGGCAGGAGCGTCACGATGCGGTCAAGGCCTCCGGCGGCCTGCACATCGTCGGCACCGAGCGCCACGAATCGCGCCGCATCGACAATCAGCTGCGCGGCCGCGCCGGCCGTCAGGGCGACCCGGGTTCCTCGCGCTTCTACCTGTCGCTCGAAGACAACCTGATGCGCATCTTCGCGGCCGACTGGGTGCAGCGCGTGATGGCGCGCATGGGCCTGAAGGAAGACGACATCATCGAAAGCCCGCTGGTGACCAAGCAGATCGCCAACGCGCAGCGCAAGGTCGAAGCGCACAACTTCGACATCCGCAAGAACCTGCTGGATTTCGACGACGTCAACAACGACCAGCGCAAGG
Source organism: Lysobacter capsici (assembly GCF_014779555.2). Taxonomy (NCBI): domain Bacteria; kingdom Pseudomonadati; phylum Pseudomonadota; class Gammaproteobacteria; order Lysobacterales; family Lysobacteraceae; genus Lysobacter; species Lysobacter capsici. The sequence continues at coordinate 4,781,728 of NZ_CP094357.1, read as the reverse complement.
TGATCTACGGCCAGCGCGACGAGTTGCTGGAAGCCGAAAGCGTCAACGAGAACGTCGAGGGCATCCGCGGCGACGTGGTCGCCGATATGGTCCAGCGCCACGTGCCGGCCAATTCGGTCGACGAGCAGTGGGACCTGCCGGGCCTGGAAGCGACCATCGCCCAGGAATTCAACGTGCAGGTGCCGCTGGTGGAGATGGCGAGCAAGGCCGAGGAACTCGACGCCGAGTCGATCGCCGCCAAGGTCCAGGACGCGGTCGCCGAGCATTTCGCCGCGCGCGAGGTCCAGCTCGGCAGCGAAACCATGCGCATGCTCGAAAAGCACATCATGCTCAACGTGCTCGACCAGAACTGGAAGGAGCATCTGGCGCGCATGGACTACCTGCGCCAGGGCATCCACCTGCGCGGCTATGCGCAGAAGCAGCCCAAGCAGGAATACAAGAAGGAAGCCTTCGAGCTGTTCTCGGAGATGCTCGACAAGGTCAAGCGCGAAGTCGTGACCCTGCTGGCGCGCGTGCGCATCCAGAGCGAAGAGGAAGTCGCCGCCCTGGAAGCGCAGGAGCGCGCCCAGGCCGAAGCGCAGCTGCAGCAGATGCAGTTCCAGCATGCGAGCGCCGGCGGTTTCGGCGCCGACGAGGAAGCCGCGGAAGTGTCCGAGGAAGCCTTCGCCAATGTCGGCCGCAACGATCCTTGCCCCTGCGGCAGCGGCAAGAAGTACAAGCATTGCCATGGGCAGTTGGGCTGAAAGCGGCGGGAATCGGGAATCGGGAATCGGGAGTGGGAAAGCGAAAGCCGAGCCGACTTCCGCGTCTGACGCGGCCGCGGCCGTGGAACCCGAATCCCGAACCCCGAATCCCCAATCCAGGGTAGTGCACGTCGTCGCGGGCGTGATCCGCGACGCGCGCGGGCGCATCCTGCTCGCGCGCCGCACCGAAGGGCGCGATCTGGCCGGGCTGTGGGAATTTCCCGGCGGCAAGTGCGAGCCCGGCGAAACGCCGCAGGCGGCGTTGTCGCGCGAGCTGCACGAAGAGCTCGGCATCGAGACCGAGGTGGGCGCGCAGATCATCTGCGTGCCGCAGGCCTATCCCGACAAGCGGCTGATTCTGGACGTGCGCGAGATCCGCGCCTGGCGCGGCAGCGCGCGCGGCCTGGAAGGCCAGGCCCTGGCCTGGGTGCCGCCGCACAAGCTCGCCAGCTACGCGATGCCGCCGGCCGATCGGCCGGTGGTGGCGGCATTGGGGCAACCCGAGCATTACCTGGTCACCCCCGAGCCCGGCGACAGCGACGATGTCTGGCTGGCGGCGCTGTCGCGCTCGCTGGCCGCCGGTGTGCGGCGCGTGCAGCTGCGCGCGCCCGGCATGGCCGAAGAGCGCTGGCAGCGTCTGGCGGCCGCCGCGGTCAAGCGTTGCCGGGCCGCCAAGGCCGAGGTGCTGATCAATGGCGATCAGGCCTTGGCGCAGCAGCTGGGGGTCGGCATGCATCTGCGCGCCGCGCAACTGCGCGGGTTGCGCGAACGTCCCGTCGCCGCCGAACTGCCGCTGGCCGCGTCCTGCCACGACGCCGATGAGCTGCGCGCGGCGCAGCAACTGGGCTGCGATTTCGTCGTGGTCGGATCGATCAAGCCCACGCCCAGCCACCCGAGCGTGCTGGGAATCGGCTGGGAGGCCTTCGCGGCGCTGCGCGAGTCGGTGTCGCTGCCGATCTATGCGATCGGCGGATTGGAGCCGGGCGATCTGGACGAAGCCCGCCGGCATGGCGCGCAGGGCATCGCCGCGATCCGCAGTCTGTGGGCGACGGCCTGATCGGGCAGGGTGGGGGTTGCGGTCTCGGATCGAACGGCGTCGGGCCTCAAGGCTGTCTGGCTGGACTGTCGAAGCCGCGAAGGCTCAGTCGCTAGATGCTTGTGGCGGCGTCTTCAGGCCCGCTGTTCCCGGCCCGGTTCGTCCGCATCCTCAGGCCCGCGGACTCGCCGCCAAGGCGCGATAGCGCCGATCCAGTGCCTCGACCTGGACCTGCAGCGCCTCCAGCGCCCCGTCGTTGACGATCACATCGTCGGCGATCGCCAGCCGCGCCTCGCGCGTGGCCTGGGCGTCAATCATGCGCTGGGCCAGCTCGGCGTCGATCCCATCGCGACGCATCACCCGTGCCTGCTGCACCGCCACCGGCACATCGACCACCAGGCAGCGGTCCAGCCAGGGATAGGCCTCGCGTCCGCCGCCCTCGGCCAGCAGCGGGATCGCCGCGATCGCATACGCGCCGGGCGCGGCCGCGCATTGCTCGCGCAGCATGGCGCGCACCAGCGGATGGACGATGGCTTCCAGGCGTTTGCGCGCGGCGGGATCGGCGAACACGATCCGGCGCATCGCCGCGCGATCGAGCGCGCCGCGCGGGTCGAGGATGTCGTTGCCGAACGCCGCGACCACCTGGGCCAGGCCCTCGCTGCCGCCGGCGACCGCGGCGCGCGCGGCCAAATCGGCATCGGCGACGACGATGCCCAGCGTTTCGAAACGACGGGTGACCTCGCTCTTGCCCGAGGCGACACCGCCGGTGACGCCGACGCAGAACCCCGCCATGGCTCAGGCGAGTCCGGAAAACCGCAGGTAGGCCTGGAGCAGGGATTCGCCCCAGAAAAACACGATCCATCCGGCGATGGCGAGGTAGGGGCCGAACGGAATCGGGATGCCCATGTCGCGGCCCTTCACCGCCAGCCAGATCGAACCGATCACCGCGCCGACCAGGGACGACATCAGGATCGTCGGCAGCACGCCGTTGAGGCCGACCCAGGCGCCGAGCGCCGCGAGCAACTTGAAGTCGCCCTGACCCATGCCTTCCTGCGGGTCCTTGACCCGTCGCACGACCACTTGGTACTGCTTGTAGATCCAGTTGACCAGCCACAGGCTCATGTACCCGGCGATCGCGCCGAGCACCGCCGGCTTGACCTGGAAATACAGATTGTCGCTGGCGGCGATGATGCCCAGCCACATCAGCGGCAAGGTCAGGGTGTCCGGCAACAGCTGCGTGCGCAGGTCGATGCCCGACAGGATGATCAGGAAGCTGGTGAACACCATCGCGCCGAAGCCCTGCCAGCCGAAGCCGAAGCGGGCCACGCAGGCGACCATCAGCAGCATGGTCAGCAGTTCGACCGCCGGGTACTGGATCGAGATCGGCGCCTTGCAGTGGCGGCACTTGCCGCCCAGCACCAGATAGCTGAATACCGGGATGTTCTCGTACCAGGACAGCTGATGCTTGCAGTGCGGGCAGTGCGAGCGTTCGACCGCGATCCCCGGCGGTGGCGGATCGTAGATCTCCGGCAGGTCAAGCGCGTCGCGCGCGTCCTTCTTCCACTCCCACTCCAGTCGCTTGGGCAGGCGCAGGATCACCACGTTGTAGAAGCTGCCGAGCAACAAGCCAAGCCCGGCCGCGAGCGGGTACCCGAGGCCGGGGTTCTGATCTAGAAATGCCATTGGATGAGGATACTTCGCCGATCAGATGGTCGCAGCAAGTTTGAAGATCGGCAGGTACATGGCGATGACCATGCCGCCGACGATCACGCCGAGGATGACCATGATCAGCGGCTCCAGCAGGCTCGACAGCGCGTCGACCGCGTTGTTGACTTCCTGCTCGTAGAACTCGGCGACCTTGACCAGCATGGTGTCGAGCGCGCCGGCCTCTTCGCCGATCGCGGTCATCTGCACCACCATGTGCGGGAACAGGTTGACCTGCTTCATCGCCATGTTGACCTGGTAGCCGACCGAGACGTCGTCGCGGATGCGGTAGACCGCCTTTTCGTAGACCACGTTGCCGGTCGCGCCGGCGACCGTGTCGAGCGCCTCGACCAGCGGCACGCCGGCGCGGAAGGTCACCGCCAGGGTACGGGCGAAGCGGGCGATCGCCGCGTTGTGCAGGATCTGCCCGACCACCGGGATCTTGAGCATCGCCCGGTCGAGGAAGTGGGCGAAGGCGGGCGAGCGGTTCTTGGCCATGATGAAGGCGACCGCGGCGCCGACGACCAGGATCAGCACGGCCCACCACCACTTGATCATGAAGTCGCTCATGCCGATCACCATCAAGGTGAAGGTCGGCAGGTCGGCGCCGAAGCTCTTGAAGGTGGCCTGGAACTGCGGCACCACGAAGATCAGCAGGATGGCGCTGACCAGGATCGCCACGGCCACGACCGTGGCCGGGTAGAACAGCGCCTTCTTGATCTTGCCCTTCAGGGTTTCGATGTTTTCCTTGTAGCTGGCGACCGTGTCGAGCACGGTCTCGAGCACACCGGCCGATTCGCCGGCCTTGACCAGGTTGCGGTAGAGCTCGTCGAACTGGACCGGATGCTTGGACATGGCCTCGTGCAGCGACGAGCCGCTTTCCAGGTCGGCGCGCACGGTGTTCAGCAGCTTCTTCATGCGCGGGTTCTTGTGCCCTTCGCCGATGATCTCCAGCGAGGTCACGATCGGCACGCCCGACTTCATCATCGTCGCGATCTGACGGCTGAAGATGGCGATTTCACCGGGGGTGATGCGCTTGCCGGCGGCCCCGAACAGCGACTTGCCCTTGGGCTTGACCACGGTCGGGGTGATGCCCTGGCGACGCAGTTCGGCGCGCAGCAGGTTGGCGTTCTTCGCCGCCTGCTCGCCCTTCATCGTGATGCCGCGCTTGTCGGTGCCTTGCCAGACGAAGACGTCCAGGGGATTGGCGCGGCGTACCGGGGTGGGGGTCTTGGTGGCGGATCGAGTCGCGGACATGGGTTAGTCCTTGGTTACGCGGTTGATTTCGGCCAGGCCGGTGACGCCGTTCATCACCTTGATCAGCGCGGAGCGGCGTAGATCGGGCACGCCCGATCGGATCGCCGCGGCGGCGATCTGCATCGCATTGCCGCCTTCGAGCACGATGGCCTGGATTTCGTCGGTCATGGGCATGACCTGATAGATGCCGGTACGTCCCTTGTAGCCTTCGGTACAGTCCGGACATCCGACCGGCTCGTACAACTTGAAACCCGACGCGATCTCCTCGTGGGTGAACCCCTCGGCGAGCAGCGCGTGTTCGGGCAGATGCACCTCGCGCTTGCAGTCGTGCAGACGGCGGGCGAGACGCTGTGCGATCACCAGGGTGACCGACGAGGTGATGTTGTACGGCGCCACGCCCATGTTCATCAGACGGGCGATGGTCTGCGGCGCGTCGTTGGTGTGCAGGGTCGACAGCACCATGTGGCCGGTCTGGGCGGCCTTGATCGCGATCTCGGCGGTTTCGAGGTCGCGGATTTCGCCGACCATGATCACGTCCGGATCCTGACGCAGGAAGCTGCGCAGCGCGGCGGCGAAGGTCATGCCGCGCTTGACGTTCATCTGCACCTGATTGATGCCCGGCACGCGGATTTCGACCGGGTCCTCGACCGTGGAGATGTTGCGTTGTTCGTCGTTGAGGATGTTGAGCGCGGTGTACAGCGACACCGTCTTGCCCGAGCCGGTCGGGCCGGTGACCAGCACCATGCCGTAGGGCTTGACCACCGCGTTGACGAACAATTCCTTCTGATAGTCCTCGTAGCCGAGCTTTTCGATGCCCAGCCGCGCCGCGCTGCCGTCGAGGATACGCAGCACGATCTTCTCGCCGAACAGGGTCGGCAAGGTGCTCATGCGGAAGTCGATCTGCTTGGTCTTGGACAGGTTGAGCTTGATGCGTCCGTCCTGCGGCACCCGCTTCTCGGCGATGTCGAGCTGCGCCATGACCTTCAGGCGCGCGGCGATGCGCGGATGCAGCTTGTTCGGCACCTTGGCGACCTGCTTGAGCAGGCCGTCGATGCGCAGGCGCACCCGGTAGTCGGTTTCGTAGGGTTCGAAATGGATGTCGGACGCGCCGCGGCGGATCGCGTCGACCAGCACCTTGTTGATGAACTTGACCACCGGGGTGTCGTCGCCCTTGGCGTCGATGCCGGTGTCGCTGGTGGTGTTGAGGTCGTCGTCCTTGCCGATCTCCAGGTTGTCCAGGCCCTCGCCGTCGCCGACCGCGTCGCCGAGGGCGTCGGAGGTCTCCAGCCAGCGGTCCAGGGTGCGGCGGATCAGTTCCTCATCGACCAAGATCGCCTCGACCGCGGCATTGGTCTGGAACTTGATCTCGTCCAGGGCCTTGGTGTTGGTCGGATCGGCCAGGCCGATGAACAGCTTGTTGCCGCGCTTGAACAGCGGCAAGGCGTTGTGCTTGCGGATCAGCTCTTCGCTGATCGCCCGGATCGGGGCCTGGCCCGGATCCATGGTGCTCGGGTCGAACAGCGGCACGCCGAACTCGATCGAGTTGGCGGCGGCGAGCTGGGCCGGAGTGGCCAGGCGGTGTTCGGCCAGATAGGAGGCCAGCGGCTTGCGTTCGGCGCTGGCGGCGGTCATGGCTTCGCGCGCCCTGACCTCGTCCAGAGCCCCATCCATGACCAAACGCCGGGCAATGCCGGTGATTCCCACCAAGTTGGCGGTCGCGACAGTGGACATTACATCCCTCAGTTTTCCCCACCCTGACTTTACCTCAATCTCAGCTCTTGGCGAGCTGACCGCTGTCGCTATTCCGCGGATGGGCGGTGTCGACTGCGTTGAGGACAGGCTATTCTGCGCTCCCGGGGAGGTGGCATGCACGTATCAATTGTTTTACCGGCCAAGAACGAGTCGGAGGGGCTCCGGCGCACGTTGCCGGCATTGCGCCAGGCATTTCCGTCGGCCGAGGTCATCGTGGTGGACGACGGCTCGACCGACGATACCGCGGCGATCGCGGCTGAACTGGGCGCCCGCGTGCTCTCCTCGCCGTACTCGATGGGCAACGGCGCGGCGATCAAGCGCGGCGCGCGCGCGGCGTCGGGTGAGGTCATCGTGTTCATGGACGCCGACGGCCAGCACGACCCGGCGCATATTTCGCTGCTGCTGGAACGGCTCAACCATGGCTACGACATGGCCGTGGGCGCCCGTAATTCGGGCGGCCAGGCCAGTGTCGGCCGCGGCGCGGCCAACGCGCTGTATAACCGGCTGGCCAGTTGGATGACCGGGCACAAGGTCCAAGACCTGACCTCGGGCTTCCGCGCCGTGCGCGCGGCCAAGTTCCGCGAATTCCTGCATTTGCTGCCGAACGGTTTCAGCTACCCCACGACCAGCACGATGGCGTTCTTCCGCAGTGCCTATCCGGTGACCTACGTGCCGATCGAGGTCTCACGCCGGGTCGGCACCAACAGCCATATCCGGCCCCTGCGTGACGGTGTGCGTTTTTTGTTGATCATCTTCAAGATCGCCACGCTGTATTCGCCGCTCAAGCTGTTCGCGCCGACGGCGGTCGGCTTTGCGTTGCTGGGATTGGGGCACTACGCCTGGACCTTCGCGACCGAGGGGCGATTCACTAATATGAGCGCGTTGATGCTCAGCGCGGCGGTGATCGTATTTCTGATCGGCCTGGTGTCCGAGCAGATCACCGGCTTGACCTACCTGCATGGGCGGGACGCCGGGATCGATCCGGACGAGAAGCCGGAATGGCGTTAGCACAGGCTCGTGGCGGACTGCGTAGCCATTTTCGTGGCTACTCAGGCGCTCGCCCCGATGTCGTGCGCTTGCTTCCGCGCGAAAGCAAGAGGGTACTGGACGTGGGCTGCGGCGCCGGAATGAGCGCAGCGTTAATACGCGAACGTTGCCCTCACGCCCGCGTGATCGGGGTCGAGCCATCGCCGGAGCTCGCGGCACACGCGCGTGAAAATCTGGACGAAATCCTGCAGGGGCGGATCGACGACCTCGAAACCGTCCGCGAGCTGGCCGCGCAAGATCTATTCGACGCGATTATCTGCGCCGATGTACTCGAGCATCTGGCTGAACCTTTAACGGTGTTGAAGGCGCTGACGCAGCGCTTGGCTGACGGCGGATGCGTAATTACCAGCATCCCGAACGTTCGCCATCTCTCGACCTTCCTTGCACTGGGATTACTGGGCACGTGGCCGGCACGCGATCGCGGCATCCACGATCGAACACATCTACGATTTTTCGCGCGGGACGACATCATCCGCCTTGGCCGGTCGGCCGGCCTGGAACCACGTAGTGAACGCAGGAATGTGCGCCTGATCGAATCCAAGGCCTGGAGTCTGGTGCCGGCCAAGTGCCTGGATTTCTGGCCGTTCCGCGGATTCGTGACGTTCCAGTATTTGCACCGCTGGGTGCGGGCCGATCACGACCATGGCGGCTGATTCGGGCAAGTATTGGCGCCTGAGCCTGGGATATGCGCTGGCCGTGGCGGCATTGGTGTTCGCTGCGCACTACCTGGGCGTGCAGGGGCCGCAGTTTCTGCAAGCGATTTATGTCATTGATCCAAGCCGGCTAGCGCTGGCGTTTTTGCTGTTCACGCTCTCCCTGGTCCTCAACGCAGCCGCGTTTGCATTGGCCAATCGGGCGTTCGGCGTCAGCACTGCGGGCTTACGATTGAGTGGGGTGTGGCTGGCGACCTTGCTCGCCAAATACGTGCCAGTCGGCATCGGCCATATTCTCGGCCGTGGACTGATGTTGTCGGAATTCGGTATCGCTCCGCGGACGACGGTGATCGTCGGTGTGCTGGAGCAGGGGTTCTCGTTATTGATCTGTGCCGCGATCGCCTTGGCGGCATCTGCTTTGATGAGCCGAGCCGACTATGCCGTATGGATCGGCTTGGCTGCAGTATTAGGCATCGGTGTCTTGCTGTCGGCAGCCTGGGCGGTGCGCAATCGCATCGGAGTGAGAATCGTCCCTCTGAGTGCGTCATTGCTCGGCTATACCTTTGCGATGGCGCCTTATGCGGGTGCCTATGTGTTACTGGTCGAGCCCGCCAGCACACTGACTTTCATCCAGGCACTCTTCGCCGGCACAGTTGCCGGCGTACTCGCGATTATGGTGCCCGGCGGTCTGGGTGTGCGCGAATCGGTGATTGCCTCGATGTCCAGCGCCACCCAGGCAAGCACGGTCCTGGCGGGGGTTGCTTCAGCAAGAGCTTTGATTCTGCTCAGCGAATGTTTTGGGACTTTGGTTGGTCATGTATTGCTGCGTCGTGCCGGAGCTGTGCGATGACGCAGACCTTGATCGTTGGCGGCTTGCGTGCATCGGGGTCGGGCTATCCCAATGCCGAGCAGACTTTAAGGCTGCTGCAAGCCCATGAGGTAGTACGAATTCGCGATCTCGGTCGGGTATTGCCTCCGCAATTGCATCTGTGGACACTACGCCATCTTTCACCGCCAAAAAAATTGCGGGCGCTAGTAGGGCTGGGTGCAGGCAATTTGCTCAGCTTGGTACGAGTGCTCTGCGCGGTACGCGGCAGGAATATTCCCGTGTACGTGCCTTATCCCAGTGTCTTTTTCATGTGGCTGGCCTCGTGGCTGCCCAGGCGCGTGCGTCCTTATTGCATTGTGGACGCCTATATCTCGATATGGGATTCGATGTTTCGTGATCGCGATCGAACAGGTGGCGGCTCTGCTGCCTCACTATGGATCAGGCGCTTCGAAGCCCGCGCCCTGCGCGCTGCATCCATGGTCTTGGTGGATACTGAGGCCAATCGGCTTGCGATGATCGACGACTTCGCATTGCAGCCAAATCAAGTGCGATCATTGCCATTGGCTATCGATGAAGCTCCTTTTTTAGCCGTGCCATCCGGCGTACATGAGCGAGGCGAACCGCTGCGAGTGCTGTTCGTGGGTACGTTAATTCCGTTGCATGGCGTTCCGACGATCTTGGCGGCGATCCATAGACTGTTGAGCGATGATCGGCAAAGTTGTCGTTTCCACTTTCGATTCATTGGTGACGGCCAGCTTGGCCCGGCGTTGAATGACTTCATCGCCGAGCACGGCTCCGGGCGAGTGAGTTGGGTTCGGCAATGGCAATCGTTGGAAGCCGTGGCGACGGAGGTCGCCGATGCCGATATCTGCCTGGGTATATTCGGAGGGGACGGTAAGGCCGCGCGGGTTCTGCCGTTCAAGCTGTATATGTATTTCGCCGCGGGACGAGCTGTTATCAGTCAGGGCAAGATGTCGCTGCCGAACGGAGCGCCGCCCCCGCCGCTGGTGGCTATAGACACCGCGGATGGGATTGAACTGTCACGGGCACTGACGTCACTCGCCGACGATTCTCGCCACAGATATTCTCTGGCCCAACAGGCACGTGCTTACTTCACCGAGCATTTGGCGGCGGCTCGGGTGATTTCCGCATGGCGCTTGATCCTGTTGCGGGACTAACCATTGTCCGGTGGTCTATCTGACCTTCATCGAGTTCCGACAAGGGGCGGCGCGATGATCGCGCTTGTCTGTATTATTTGGTCGGCCGCAACGATTTGGATTGTCAGCGGTGACGGAACATAAGCCAGAAACCGAGTTGGGCACGGTCATACTTCGTGTCGATCTCTGGGGCTCCTCCTGCTGAAACGCGGGCAGTGGCATTGGAGGGCTGTAGCTGTATTGATCGCGCAGCAGTCTCAGGAGGCCGCAGGTGAAACAACAATGTCTCGGCCCCAATGCGCACCATACTGCGCTCCAAGTGACCGCGCGGATTGCTGTCATAGCTTGTGGGCTGCGGCAGTAATAAAAGCCAAGAAAAACACAAGCAGGCAGACGGCGAGCTGGCATAGCCTGTGCCGTCCGGCTTATTTTTATCGCTGCACCTTGGTTTTTTTCGTTTTAAGCGTCGGATTTTTTAGAACTTGGTATCCGCGATGCGGTTCCGGGTCTGTGACACTGTGTAACTATCGAGCGTTGCCAGGCAGTGCCGGTTTCAAGGACGCGGACCAGGGCGCTAAAAGCATTTCGCGAACTGGCCCTAAGATCGTCTGCCCGGCGTATCCCTCTTACCGACTCTTTCGTCCAACCGCTTCAAATGGCAGCGAGCCTCGTGGCGGTGGCATCGCGCGCGAGCGACTGAGCCGGCAGCGCACCTACCCTGCGAGCTTCCCTCATAGAGTCCATCACTGCTGCTGGAGCAACGTCCGGGTCTTGGCTAGCTCGGCCAGTCCCTGCTTGTCGTAGGGCTTGATCCGTTTTTCCAGCATTCCCACTAGTTGCTGCGCTTCGGCCTTCATCTTTCGACTCGCGTAGATCTGTGAGAGCAGCACACCTGCCGGAAGGTCGCCACTGGCTTTCCAGGCTAATTCGGCCTGCTTCTGTGCATCTTCAGATCGCCCGGCACGTAATAGCGTCTCCGCCGCCAGAAAGCGGGTCAGCCATTTTGCGCGCGATTGGTCCGGCTGATTCGAAGCGCGGTCGAGCATGGTGACAATGCCATCAGCGATCATCGAGTCGGTCAATTGACCGCAACCGCGCTCCCTGCTGAATCTTGTCAGCAATCGCAAGGCAGGAACTTCGGCCATGCTCAAGCTGGGCTGTGCTTGAGACACCGCTCGTTGGAGGTCCGTCGATGTCACGGTTTTGCCGGTCATGCAATCTAACGTCACCCAGCTAATGCGGCCAACCACTCGGTAGCGGGGATTGCTTCCACTGAGTAAATCGGCAAAAGCGTCGTAGGCTCCTTGAGGATTGGCGTGTTGCTGAAGCGCCATGGTGGCTCGTTCAAGCTGTGCCCGCATGGATCCTGGGTGATGCTTCAAGCCCTGCTCGAGCATTGTGTCTGGCGCGGCCCATACGTTGGCTCGGCCAGCAGTGGCGAACAAGAACGAAAGCGCGAAACCACCAACGATCAACGTGCCTAGCTGCTTAGGAGTGAAGATATTCAGCGGAAGTTCTTGGGGCAACAGTGCGACAAGACCTACCACCGCCAAGATCAGGCCGAGAGCCGGTAGATAGTTTCGGTGTTCGAAATAGAGCTCCAGGGGGATGATGCTCGACTCGATCCCGTGAGCGACGAGGAAAAAGAACCAGCCGGCGAAGAAGCTTGGCGCTCGCTTGCGCAATTTGACCGCTAATGCGCTGATTACCAGAAGTGCAAGGATCGATATCGCTGTCGTCACGGGTGCGAATAAACCACGCGACGGCACGAAGTCGTCGGTATACAAGCCCATCAGCGGCGTGCGGGGAATGAGAATGGTGAAGATGTAATCCATCAGCACCCGCGGCTGGGTCATCAGCCTTTCGATCAGAGTGAAATCGCGCTCGGAGTAACTGACCAATAGCTTGCTCGGGGCAAACAAGAAGGCCCCCGCTGCCGCCAGCAAAGGCAATACCAGAAAGGCCGCGAAAAACGCTTGCCTGATCCGCTTGTGCTCGGCCCGGGCTAGGAAGTACGCCAGTTCTATCACCAGGCACAGCGCCGGGGCGACAGCTGCGTTCTCTTTGCTCATCAGCCCGGCCAGCATGAATACGGGGAACAGCACGAACAGACTCGGCAGGGCTGCGGCTAATTTGCCCTCAATTAGCTGGCGTCGCGCGATCAGATACGTCCACAGCGAAAGCAGGACGAACAGCGTGCTCAACTGCGCCATGCGCTGTACAGAGTAGAGTACGGTGCTGGCGTTGATTGGGTGCAGCAACCACAAAGCGACCACTACGCTGGCAAGCAAATCGGCGCGCGCGGCCAAGCGCGGATCTTCAGCGAGAAGGCGGCGAACGACTTGCCAACCGATGAAGCCGCAAAGCAAATGGACGATTAGATTGCCGAATTTGTAAGCGAACGGAGTATGCCCACCAAGCTCCGCGCTGAGGAGAAAGCTGGCCATGGACAAAGGCCGTCCCATCATGCCGGACTGGTTGCCGAACATTACCGACTGCCAGCTTATTTCGCCCTTGAGCCAGCTTTCTACCGGACTGAGATTGGGTAGATCGTCAAATATGAACGGGCCGGATAGGCCTGCCCAATAGGCGAAAACGGCCAATGCCATCGCAGCAAGAAGCACAAGACGAGCGAGCATGAGTCTGTTCCAAAAATGGCTGGTGCAGACTATACGGACAGGTGAGCTTTCTGCCGAGTGCTGCCGATGACAACTAAACCTCTTGCGATGAGCGCCCGTGCAAGGTGCGTCGCACTGCTTTTAACGGCACTCCGCAGGCACCACCGTGAGGTTGGTACCGGCTGCGACATTGCAATCCCACTCCAGGCGCCCTAAGGATTCGGTGGGACGTAAGGTGAAGGTCACCGAAGGGGCCGCACCCGGCGAAGATACAGCTGTCACCACGCCGTTGTTGCCAATTGTGATGCTGGCGCAGTAACTGGAAGCGCTGAAGCTATATCCGGTGTTGAGTGCGGTGACCAGACTGAGAGAGCCGCGGTCTTGCGCAGTTTCGGATACTGAAAGCTTGGCTCCGGCCGCCACATTGAGGCATTCAGCATTCTTGGTTCGCGTTACATAGTCGAGATAAGCTGGGAGCGCTATCGAGACCAGAATGCCAATGATCGCGATGACAATCATCAACTCAATGAGCGTGAAGCCGAGTTGCCGTTTCATGGGGTACCCCAGGGTGTGCGGACTGAAAGGAAAGGATCATTAGGGGGGTGATCCGCTCTACCTCGAAGCGGCGCGGGCCAACGCCGTCAGCAGGGTTTGGTGCAATGCCAGCGAGCCGGTACCCAGTCCTTCGGCGAGCTACGCTGCATGTAATACCAAGCATGAGTCATGCCAACTTTTTGCTGCGCTCTTAAGTGTGGTGATCGTCACGCTATCTGGCGGATTGCTCGCCTAAAGGCATCCTGTGTAGGGATGAAAATTTCATTCGATCATTTGCGATCGATCACAGTCAGCCGGAGCATTGGGCAGTACCTGCAGTAGTTGGTTGGGGCGCGCTTGGTGCTTGAGTATCAAGCAAGGTCGCTTTTTGCCTTGGAAGTGCGTCAGATTCGCTCCAGGACAGATAAGGCCGTATGTGTAAATCAGTGCCGCTGATTGAACGCAGAGCAGTTCCTATGGATTCTTCGTGACACAAAAAAACCCCGGCAATATGCCGGGGTTTTTTCAAGCGAACTAAGAACTCGAAGCGAAGCTAATTACGGAGTGCGGCATTCGGCCGGCAGCTGCGAAGCCTTGCCGGTACCACGGCACATCCAATCAACGCGGCCGTCAGCAGCGGTCGGGGTCAGGGTGAACACGGCCGGAGCGGTAGCGCCGGTGTTCTGCGTGGTCGCGGTGATCACGCCAGTGACCGGGGTGATGATGACGCTGGCGCAGTAGCTGCTGGCGGCGAAGCTGTAGCCGGTCATCGCCTGGCTGGTGATGGCGGCGAGCGAGCCACGGTCCTGAGCGGTTTCCGACACGGCCAGCTTGGCCGAAGCGGCGACGTTCAGGCACTCAACGTTCTTGGTACGGATCGTGTAGTCCTGGTACGCCGGCAGAGCGATGGCGATCAGGATGCCGAGGATCGCGATGACGATCATCAGTTCGATGAGGGTAAAGCCTTGCTGCTTCTTCATGGTGTATCCCCTAGGAGTGGTGATTGAGTTGCTTCACGTGCCAACAGGTCCGGATGTTCGATCCTTCGGCAGCCGTGCGTGCCGCACGTGCATGGAAGAGTACGCACAACCCATGCCAACTTCGCTGCGGCTTGGGCTCGGGATCGAAACTGGTAGCGTCATCACGTATCGGCCCGGTTGTGCTCGCAGTCGTGTGACGCGGAAGGTCAGTCGATGGTTTGGGCGGGTGACCAAATGCGTCAGGTTGGATTTTCCTGGGCAGAAACTGCGGTTTTCATCACGCAATGCATGGCCGCTTCGGCGGGCTCGAGGCGTAGCCGGGCGGAAAGCATCGGATTCCGGCGACGGACGGTCGTGGCGGCCGTTTCGTTGGGTGCCTGGAGCGGATCGGGTCTGGGCCTGCCGATGACGAGGCGATAGCTTCGGTCCGCGCGCTGTCTTCGCCATCGGCGGAGGCAGGCCTTATCGGGTGCGCTATCGCTTAATAAGCCGCAGGCTGCGCCCGAACGGCAAGCGCCGGGTGGCCACGCGGCCACCGGCGATCTCAATCGATCCCGAGCTTCTTGAGCTTGTAGCGCAGCGCGCGGAAGGTGATGCCCAGGGCCGCGGCGGTGCGGGTCTTGTTGTAGCGGTTTTCCTGCAGCGCCTGCTGGATCGCGGCGCGCTCGATTTCCTCGATGTACGAGGGCAGGGCGCTGGTCGCGGTGTCGCGCGGGTTGAGGGTGCGCGGGTCGACGGCGCCGGGCTGCGGCGATGGGTTACCGGCCTGGACCGCGTGGGCCGGCAACGGCGGCGGCTGGGTCGACAGACGCGGCAGGCGCAGGTCGCTGGCGTTGAGGACTTCGCCTTCGGCCAGGGCCAGGGCGCGTTCGAGGATGTTTTCCAGTTCGCGCACGTTGCCCGGGAAGCCGTAGGCGCGCAGGGCTTCGAGCGCGTCCTCGCCCAGTCGCGGCACCGGCCGGCCCTGGTTGCCGGCGAGCCGGTGCAGGATCTTCGAGGCCAGGCCGGGCAGGTCGTCGAGCCGCTCGCGCAGCGGCGGCACGCGCAGCTCGATGACGTTGATGCGGTAGTAAAGGTCCTGGCGGAAGCGGCCGTCGGCGACCAGCGCGGCGAGGTCCTTGTGGGTCGCCGAGAGGATGCGCACGTCGACCACCAGTTCGGCTTGCGCGCCGACCGGGCGGATCGATTTTTCCTGGATCGCGCGCAGCAGCTTGACCTGCATCGGCAGCGGCAGCTCGGCGACTTCGTCCAGGAACAAGGTGCCGCCGTCGGCGGCCTGGAACAGGCCGGGCTTGTCGGCGTGGGCGCCGGTGAAGCTGCCTTTCTTGTGGCCGAAGAATTCGCTTTCCATCAGCTCGGCCGGGATCGCGCCGCAGTTGACCGGCACGAACGGACCGTCTGCGCGGCCGCCTTCGGAATGAATGGTGCGCGCGACCAGTTCCTTGCCGACGCCGGACTCGCCGGCGATGTACACCGGGGCTTGGCTGCGCGCGACCTTGCCGATGGTCTGGCGCAACTTGATCATCGCCGGCGACTCGCCGTACAGGCGCGAACCCACCGCTTCGCTGGCGCTGCGGCGGGTGTCGTTGAGTTCGAGCGCGTGCCGCACCAGATCGCGCAGCACCGCCAGGTCGACGGGCTTGGCGACGAAATCGAAGGCGCCGGCCTTGAGCGCGTCGACCGCGGCTTCGACGTTGCCGAAGGCGGTGATCATCGCCACCGGAGTGTTCGGATACTTCTGGCTGATCTCGGCGATCAGGTCCATGCCCGAGCCGTCGGGCAGGCGCATGTCGGTCAGGCACAAGTCGTAACTGTTGCGCAGCAGCTGGCTGCGAGCCTCGCCGAGGCCCGACGCGGTGTCGCAACGCAGGCCCATCCGGCCCAAGGTCATGACGAGCAGCTCGCGAATATCGCGCTCGTCGTCGACTACCAATGCACTACGTGTTTCAGCCATTGCGCCCTCCATCGCCCACGATAGCTTAACGGCATGGTCGCGGCCAAGACGCTTGTGGCACAGATTCTGCTTGTCGCACGACGATTCACGCCGGCGACAGCGCGCTGGCGCCGGCGAGGCGGATGCGGAAACAGCCGCCGCCGCCGGGCACGGACACGTAATCCAGCGAGGCCTGATTGGCGCGGCACAGCTCGCGCGCGATATACAGGCCAAGGCCGGTGCCGTGGCTGGAGGTGGTGAAGAACGGGCGGAACAGGCGCTCGGCGACAGAATCGGGGATGCCCGGGCCGCGGTCGAGCACATCGATCGCCGGCAATCCCACTTCATCGAAATACACGTGCACGGTCACCCGCGCCGGTTCGCCGGGGATGCGGCCGTAGGTCAGCGCGTTGTGGACCAGCACGGTCAAGGCCTGATGCAACTGGCGCGGATCGACCATCGCCGCGACCCGGGCGTCCGGCCCGGTCGCGCGCAAGGTGTCCTGTTCGAGCGGATGACTGACCCGGTACTCGTCGAGGAACTGTCGTACGAAGCCCATCAATTCCAGATGCTCGGGCTTGGCCGGTTCGCGTCGCGCCATGCCGAGCACGTTCTCGACGATGCCGTTCATGCGCGAGCCCTGCTGGCGCACGATCTCGAGCAGGCGACGGTCGGAGATGGCGATGTCGCGCGACTCTTCCAGCAATTGCACGGCGTAGTTGATCGCCGCCAGCGGATTGCGGATCTCGTGCGCGAGGCTGGCCGAGAAGCGGCCCAGCGCGGCCAGGGTGATCGATTCGGCGCGGCGCGACACCAAGGAGGTGTCGTCGAGAAAGATCAGGGTCTGGTCGCTGCCGGCCAGCAGCCGGGTGAAGCGCGGCACCACTTCGGGCAGGTCCGGCGCGAGTTGCAGCGGGCTTTCGTCGGGCCGGCCCTCGACCCGCCAGCGGCTCAGCCGGCGCGCGAGCTCGGGCGAGGCGATGGCGAGAATGCGATGGCCATGGCGCGAACCGTCGTATTCGCCGCTGTCGCCGAGCAGCAGCATCGCCGCCTCGTTGGCCAGGCGCAGGCGGCCTTCGCCATCGACCAGCAGCACGCCGGTGCGCATGCGGCGGATGATCAGCTCGTTGATTTCGGCGTAGTTCGCCGCTTCCGCGCCGCGGCGTTCGGCCAGCTCCTGGCTCTCGCGCATCTGCCGGCCGAGCATGTTGGTCAGCAGCGCGATCGACAGATAGCCGACCGCGAACATGATCGGCTCGGCGATGGTGCGGCCCGTGGTTTCCCCGCCGATCTCGTTCCAGATCCATTCGCCGATCAGGCCGGCGCAGGCGAGTATCGCCGCGCCGATGCCGTAGCGCGCGCGCAGCAGCAAGGCCGCGGCGCCGACGTTGAACATCAGCATCAAGGCGATGCCGGTGCCGGCGCCGGGCAAGGCGTGGATCGCCAGGATGCCGAAGAACAGGTCGCAGGCGATCCCGGCCAGGGCCTGGCCGCGCAGTTCGCCGCGCCGGCCGAACAGGAACAGCAAGGTCGCGATGAACAGATACGACAGCGACAGCGAGCGCGCGAACAGGTCGTGGCGCGGCGAGCCGATCAGGTTCTCGACCGGCCCGAACAGGAACAGCACCAGCAAGGCGGCTTCCAGCAGCCGATATAGCGTGAAGAAATACAGTTCGCGGCGCAGCGCGAGGTCGGCTTCGGCCGGACTGACGGGGGCGAGACCTGACGGCAAGCGGGTTTCCCTGCGCGGGCGGAGTATCGATCAGTATAGGGCGGCTGACCGGTCCGAACCGGCGCGGCGTGCCGCGGGGCGGTCTGCGGCGGGTGCCGAGAGCCCGCGGGCTTTGCTCGAACAGGCCTCCGGCGGGGCCTGGTCGGCGGTAACCGGCCTGCGATCGTCCTGTAATGGGCCTGGCGGACGCTGCGCGGGCTCCTGCGCGGGCCGGGTTTTGCTCGGCCCGCCGCGATCGGCGACAATGCGGCCCCCTCGCACGTCTGCCGGCTCCGGGCCGGTCGCACGCGCGGGACGTCTTTCACTCCCCTCGGTGACGCATGAATTTTCACGAATATCAGGCAAAGCAGCTGTTTGCCGACTACGGCATCGCAGTGCCGGCCGGGCGCGTTGCGCGCACTCCCGACGAAGCCGTCGCGGCCGCCAAGGCCATTCCCGGCGATCTTTGGGTGGTCAAGGCCCAGATCCACGCCGGTGGCCGCGGCAAGGCCGGCGGCGTCAAGCTGGCGAAGAACTTCGATGAAGTGAAGCAGTACGCCAAGGCCATGCTCGGCACCAAGATGGAGACCTACCAGTCGGCCGGCGTGGCGCTGCCGATCGATACGGTGCTGATCTCCGAAGGCACCGACATCGCCAAGGAACTGTACCTGTCGGTGCTGGTCGACCGTTCGACCAAGTCGGTCACCTTCATCGCCTCGGCCGAAGGCGGCGTGGAGATCGAGAAGGTCGCCGAGGAAACCCCCGACGCGATCAAGACCATCCACGTCAACTACGTGCAGGGTCTGCAGGCCTACCAGTGCCGCGAGCTCGCCTTCGACCTGGGCCTCAACGCCAAGCAGGCCGGCCAGCTGACCAAGATCATGCTGGGCCTGTACAAGCTGTTCAACGAGAAGGACCTGGCGCTGGTCGAGCTCAACCCGCTCGCCATCCTCACCAACGGCGACCTCGCGGTCCTCGACGGCAAGGTCAACAGCGACGACAACGCCACCTTCCGTCACGCCGACCTGGCCGCGATGCGCGACATCCGCCAGGAGGACGAGACCGAGGTGCTGGCCAGCCAGTACGACCTCAACTACGTCACCATGGACGGCAACATCGGCTGCATGGTCAACGGCGCGGGTCTGGCCATGGCGACCATGGACGTGATCCAGCTGGAAGGCGGCTCGCCGGCCAACTTCCTCGACGTCGGCGGCGGCGCCACCAAGGAGCGCGTGACCGAGGCGTTCAAGCTGATTCTCAGCTCGGACAAGGTCAAGGCGATCTTCGTCAACATCTTCGGCGGCATCGTCCGCTGCGACATGATCGCCGAGGGCATCATCGCCGCGGTCAAGGAAGTCGACGTCAAGGTGCCGGTGATCGTGCGCCTGGAAGGCACCAACGTGGAAGCCGGCAAGGAACTGCTGAAGAACTCGGGTCTGGCCATTACCCCGGCCGACAACATCAACGACGGCGCTAAGAAGGCGGTTGCTGCCGTCGCTGGCAAGTAAGGGGTTAATGACATGTCCGTATTGATCAACAAGAACACCAAAGTCATCGTCCAGGGCTTCACCGGCTCGCAGGGCTCCTTCCACGCCGAACAGATGCTCGATTACGGCACCAAGGTCGTCGGCGGCGTGACCCCGGGCAAGGGCGGCACCCAGCACCTCGGCCTGCCGGTGTTCAACACCGTGCGCGACGCGGTCGAGGAAACCGGCGCCGACGCGTCGGTGATCTACGTGCCGCCGCCGTTCGCGGCCGACGCGATCCTGGAAGCGGCCGACGCCGGCATCAAGGTCATCGTGTGCATCACCGAAGGCATCCCGGTGCTCGACATGCTGCGGGTGAAGAACACCCTCAACGGCTACGAGGACGTGGTCCTGGTCGGTCCGAACTGCCCCGGCGTGATCACCCCGGGCGAGTGCAAGATCGGCATCATGCCGGGCCACATCCACATGCCGGGCAAGATCGGCATCGTCTCGCGCTCGGGCACGCTGACCTATGAAGCGGTCAAGCAGACCACCGACGTGGGCCTGGGCCAGTCGACCTGCATCGGCATCGGCGGCGACCCGATCAACGGCACCAACTTCATCGATGCGCTGAAGTGGTTCCAGGACGATCCGCAGACCGAAGGCATCATCATGGTCGGCGAAATCGGCGGTTCGGCCGAGGAAGAAGCGGCCGAGTTCATCAGCCAGTACGTCACCAAGCCCGTCGTCGGCTTCATCGCCGGCGCCTCGGCGCCGAAGGGCAAGCGCATGGGCCACGCCGGCGCGATCGCCTCGGGCGGCCAGGGCACGGCCGAGGGCAAGTTCGCGGCGATGGAGAAGGCCGGCGTCACCACGGTGAAGTCGCCGGGCGACCTGGGCGCGGCGATTGCCAAGCGCTTGGCGAAGTAAGCCGAAGCGTCATGGTTTGTCGGAAAGGCCGCCTTCGGGCGGCCTTTCTGCGTTTGGGGCGGCCCTCACCCCAACCCCTCTCCCGCGAGCGGGAGAGGGGCTCGATGCACCTCGGCCCATGGTTTTACGCGGATGAGTTGGGACGTCGAGACCAACGGCGCGGATTCCTACCCATCTGCGGGATAAAGCCCCTCTCCCGTTTGCGGGAGAGGGGTTGGGGTGAGGGCCGCTTCCCCTATGCCCCGACAAAGCCGCAGCGAAGAAACTGCAGTTCCACTCGCCCCAAGGAGCGCAAGGATGCGCCCAGGCCAAAAATCCACCTTCGCCCGCCGCCTGCGCCGCAGCATGACCGACGCCGAGCACAGGTTATGGTTCCATCTGCGAAACCGGGCCCTGATGGGCTGCAAGTTCCGCCGCCAGCACCCCGTCGGCCCCTACGTTGCCGACTTTGCCTGCATCGAACGCGGTCTGATCGTCGAAGTCGACGGCGGCCAGCATTCCAATAGCCACGCCGACGAGCGGCGGACCTTCTATCTGCGATCCCGCGGCTACCGCGTCCTCAGATTCTGGAACAATGACGCCCTGATGCGGACCGACGCGGTGCTGGAGCAGATCCACGCCGCCCTGGCCCGCAATGTCGTCAGCCTGGACTGACTTACCTGTTGAAACTCCCATGCCCAACACCTTGCGCATCGCCCTGGCCCAGTTCGACTTCCCCGTCGGCGCGGTCGAAAAAAACGCCGAGCGGATCGCGGCGATGATCGTGCAGGCGCGCGACGAACACGGCGCCGATGTGGTGCTGTTTCCCGAGCTGGCGGTCAGCGGGTATCCGCCCGAAGACCTGCTGCTGCGGCCCAGCTTTCTCGCCGATTGCGAAGCCGCGCTGCTGCGCATCGCATCAAACACGCGCGGCATCGTCGCCGTGGTCGGTTGGCCGCAGGCGGCCGGCGCGGTCGTCTACAACGCCGCCAGCGTGTTGCGCGACGGCCGGGTCGAGGCCACCTACCGCAAGCGCGAACTGCCCAATTACGCGGTGTTCGACGAGCGCCGCTACTTCGACGTCGATCCCGACGGCGAAGCCTGCGTGTTCGAGGTCAAGGGCCGCGGGTCCGACGAAAGCGTCAGCGTCGGCGTGGTGATCTGCGAAGACCTGTGGTTCGCCGAGCCGCTGGCCGCGACCGCGAACGCGGGCGCGCGCCTGGTGCTGGTGCCCAACGCCTCGCCGTTCGAGCGCGACAAGCACGCCCAGCGCGATGCGCTGCTGGAAACGCGGGTGCAGGAAACCGGTGTGGCCCTGGCCTATCTCAACGTCGTCGGCGGCCAGGACGCGCTGGTGTTCGACGGCGCCTCGGTGCTCGCCGACGGCGACGGCAACGTGCATCCGGCTGCGACCGCGTTCGAGGATCACTGGCTGGTCGCCGACTACCACGACGAAACCCGCAGCTTTACCCATGTGTCGTGGCCGAGCGAAGCGGACGAGGGCCGCGATGCGCTGGCGTGGCGGGCCATCGTGCGCGGCACCCGCGATTACTGCCGCAAGAACGGTTTCGAAAAAGTCTGGCTGGGGCTGTCGGGCGGGATCGACTCGTCGCTGGTCATGGCCGTCGCGGTCGATGCGCTCGGCCCGGACAACGTGGTCGCGGTGCGCATGCCCTCGCGCTACACCGCCGACATGTCCAACGACCTCGCCGCCGAGCAATGCGCGACCCAAGGCGTGCGACTGATCGCGCTGCCGATCGAAAAACCGTTCCAGGGCTATCTCGACACCCTGGCCGAAACCTTCGCCGGCAAGGCGGTCGACGTGACCGAGGAAAACCTGCAGTCGCGCACCCGCGGCGCGCTGCTGATGGCGATGAGCAACAAGTTCGGCGGGCTGCTGCTGACCACCGGCAACAAGAGCGAATACGCGGTCGGCTACGCGACCATCTACGGCGATATGTGCGGCGGTTATGCGCCGATCAAGGACCTGTACAAGACCGAGGTGTTCGCGCTCGCGCGCTGGCGCAACGCGATCGCCGGCGCGCCGATCATCCCGTGGGCGGTGATCGAGCGTCCGCCGTCGGCCGAATTGCGCGACAACCAGAAGGACCAGGATTCGCTGCCGCCGTACGACGTGCTCGACGCGATCTTGTTGCGCCATGTCGATCAGGAGCAGTCGCGCGACGAGATCGTCGCCGCGGGTTTCGACCCGGCGACGGTGGATAGGGTGCTGCGGCTGGTACGAATCAGCGAGTGGAAGCGGCATCAGGCCGCGCCGGGGCCGAAGGTGTCGCATCGCGCGTTCGGGCGCGAGCGGCGGTATCCGATCACCAACGGATATTCGGCCTGACGTTCTGGCCCGTGCCTCCCCTGGAGGAGCGGCGCAAGCCGCGACCGCGACACCGCAGTTACGACGCAAGCGCGATGTCGCGGTCGCGGCTTGCGCCGCTCCTACAGGGGGCGCTCGTACCCGCGCCGCGCTCAGTAACAATAAAAAAACGCCGCCCGAAGGCGGCGTTTTTTATTCTGCGATTCGAACCGGACGCTTACTGCTGCTTGCGCTTGGCTTCTTCCTTGTCGCGGTTGTCCACCGCCGACTTCTCGCCCGCGAACGGGTTGAGCTTGCGCAGGTTGCTCGGGTAATCCGGCCACTCGTCGCCCGACAGAGCCGGATGGCTGGGGTCGTTCTGCTGCAGCACGCGCTTGGCGTCGGCGGCCAGGGTGGCGTTGCCGAGGCCTTCGTAGGCCTTGAGCAGCACCGCGACCGCGTCGTTCTGGTAGCGGCTCTGCGGATAGGTTTCCAGCAGGTACTTGGCGCGGTCGGCGGCGGCCACGTTGGCGGTGCGGCGCAGGTAATACAGCGAGGCATCGAGCTCGTGACGGGCGAAGGTGTCGCGCAGCACCAGCATGCGCTTGCGCGCGTCCTCGGCGTAACGGCTGTTCGGGTAGCGCTCGACCACGATCAGGAAATCGTTGTACGCCTGCATCGGCGTGGCCAGGTCGCGGCGGCTGACGTCCAGGCGCCAGACCTTCTGCAGGAACACCGTGTCGCGGCTGGAGTTCACCAACCCGCGCAGGTAGTACAGATAGGCGATGTTGCGGTGGGTCGGGTAGGTGCGGATGAAACGGTCGATGCTGCTGACCGCGTCGTCGTGCTTGCCCGACTTGTACTGCGCGTAGGCCGTCTCGATCAGCGACTGCTCGGTGTACGGGCCGTACGGGTACTGCGCCACCAGGCGCTTGAAGCTGGTCTCGGCCGAGGACCAGTTGCCGTTGGTCATGGCCTTGTGGGCCTTCTCGTAGATGGCCTCGACCGGCTGGCCTTCGTCCGCATCCTTGTCCTTCTTGAACATCTTGCCGACGCTTTTGCAGCCGGTAGTGGCGACGGCGGCGATCAGCAGCAGGCAAAACAGGCGAACGAAACGGCTGGACGGGGCGGAACGTACGGTCATGGCAGGCATCAACGGGCGCCGGAGGCACGAAGAGCCGATAATAGCAGTCCGCGGGTCGGCCCCCTTAACCGATCCCGTACTTCCTTGTGCCGGCCGCCGCGTTCGCGACCGGCCGCCGCGATCCCGCTCCCCCAGGCCCCAGGCCCGGCTCACGCCGAAGACCCAATCGACCCGACCCGATGACCTCACCCCGCCAGACCCTGACCGCCACCGTTCCCGACAGCGCCGCCGGGCGCCGTTTCGACGCGGTGCTCGCCGAGCTGTTCCCCGACTATTCGCGCTCGCGGCTGGCGGCCTGGATCAAATCCGGCGACGCCCGCCTGAACGGCCAGGAGGTGCGCCCGCGCGATCCGGTCCAGGGCGGCGAGGCGGTCGAACTGAACGTCGTGCTCGATACCCAGACCCACGCGGTCGCCGAAGACATCGCCCTGGACATCCTGTACGAGGACAGCGAGGTGATCGTGCTGGACAAGCCGGCCGGGCTGGTCGTGCATCCCGGCGCCGGCAATCCGGCCGGCACCCTGGTCAATGCGCTGCTGCACCACGACCCGGGCCTGTCGGCGCTGCCGCGCGCCGGCATCGTCCATCGTCTCGACAAGGACACCTCCGGCGCGATGGTGGTGGCGCGGACCCTGCCGGCGCATACCTCGCTGGTCGAACAGCTCTCCGCGCGCGACGTGCATCGCCAATACCTGGCGGTGGTGGTCGGCGCGCTGGTGTCCGGCGGCACCGCCAATGCCGCGATCGACCGCCACCCGCGCGACCGCCTGCGCATGGGCGTGCGCGAGGACGGCAAGGACGCGGTCACCCATTACCGGCTGCGCGAACGCTTCCGCGCCCACACCTTGCTGGAGTGCCGCCTGGAAACCGGCCGCACCCACCAGATCCGCGTGCACATGCAGCACCTCAAGCATCCGATCGTCGGCGACCCGCTGTACGGCGGCCCGCTCAAGCTGCCCAAGGGCGCGACCGAGGGGCTGGTCGAGACCTTGCGCGGCTTCAAGCGCCAGGCCCTGCACGCGGAAACTCTGGAATTCAAGCATCCCGCCAGCGGCGAACCGATCCGCTGCACCGCGCCGGTGCCGGCCGACCTGCAGCGGCTGATCGCCGAACTGCGCGCCGACACCCGCGCGGCGGTCGAGGCCGGGCGGTGACGGCAGGCGACGCCGAGGCGCCGTGGATCGCCGCGGCCTGGCCGCTGACCCCGGTGCGCGGCTTCACCACCGTGCGCGGCGGCGCCGGCGTGTCGCAGCCGCCGTTCGACAGCTTCAACCTCGGCACGCGCTACGGCAGCGACCGCGACGATCCGCTCGCGGTCGCGCGCAATCGCGAACTGCTGATCGAACTCGCACGGTTGCCATCGCCCCCGCATTGGCTGCACCAGGTGCATGGCGCGGGCGTGCTGCGTTTCGATGCGGCGCGCACCAGCGCGACGACCCTCGCCGAGGAACCCGAGGCCGACGCCTCGGTGACCTCGACCCGCGGCAGCGTGCTGGCGATCCTCACCGCCGATTGCCTGCCGGTGCTGTTCGCGGCCGACGACGGCAGCGAAGTCGGCGCCGCGCATGCGGGTTGGCGCGGGCTCGCCGACGGCGTGCTCGAAGCCACCGTCGCGGCCATGCGCACCGAACCGGCGCGCGTGCATGCCTGGCTCGGGCCCGCGGCCGGGCCGCGGCATTACGAAATCGGCGCGGAGGTGCGCGATGCCTTCGTCGCCCGCGACGCCGGGGCCGAGGCGGCCTTCGTCGCCACCCGTCCCGGGCATTGGCGGGTGGATCTGTATGCGCTGGCGCGCGGACGACTGGCGCGGGCCGGCCTGGCCGCCGATCATGTGCACGGCGGCGGCTTGTGCACCATCAGCGAGCCCGACCGCTTCTATTCCCACCGCCGCGACCGCCGTACCGGCCGCATGGCGACTCTCATATGGATGACCTGATGCGAAACCCAGCCCATCGGACGGCGCTGTCCGCTTTTTCGATTCGTACCGCCCTGCTTTGCACGGCCATGCTCTGCATCGCGGTGTTTTCCACTGCCGCGACCGCGGCCGGGGACTGCGAGGCGCGCATTCCCGCCTTGCTGGACGTCGCCTATCCCGGGGCCAAGGACGACAGCGGCGACAACGGCGACCTGCTGCGCCTGAGCGGCACGCCCACGCGCTGGGTCAATCCCGCCGAGGTGGTGTGCAAGGTGTGGCCGGCCTCGCCGGACAAGACCTTGGTCGCGGTGAAGCTGCAGCACGCTCGCGACGGCGATCAGGCCGTGGACGAGGCCGACCTCGATCTATTGGTCGTCGACAGCGCGCGCGATCGCATCGTGCAGCGCCATCGTGAGGACGGTGTGTTGTCCTCCGATGCGATCCGGGTGTCCTCGTTCGCGTTCGACACCGCGCGCTATCGCCTCGACGACAAGACCACCGCGTTCGGCCTGCGCGTCAACCGCAGCGGCAATTCGCGGCCCAATCCCTACGAAGACAGCACCCTGCGCTTGTACGTCATCGACTCGACCGGCCTGCGGCCGGTGCTGCGCAATCTGGTGGTGATGCGCAACCAGGGCGAGTGGGATACCCGGTGCGCCGGCGAGTTCACCGACACCCGGCGCACTATCTCGGTCGACGCCAAGCGCGATAACGGCTATGCCGGGCTGCTGCTCAATACCGTGGCGCGCACCACCCGCAACGTCCCCAAGGGCGAGGATTGCGACGAAGTCGACGGCGGTACCGACAAGTCCAGCGTGCGCCTGCGTTACGACGGTCGCCAGTACGTAGTGCCCAAGGACCTGCGCGGCTTCGAAGACGATTACATCGGCAACAGTGGCGGCTGAGCGACCGCGGATGAGCGGCCTCGCCAGCGCGCGTTCGGGATCGGAGCAGGCGTCGGGCATCGACGCCCGCAGCTTGTACCAGCGCATCCTCGGCGCCGATTTCGAGCGTTTGCCGGCGAGTCTGCGCGCGCTGCATGCCCGCGACGGCGTGCGGCGTTATGCCGGCGAGGCCGAGGCCTCGCGCGGCGCGGGTTGGCTGTCGCGATTGTGCGGCGGGATCGCGGGCCTGCCGCCCGCGCATGCCGGCGCGATCGAAGTCGAGATCGACGCCGGCCGCCACGGCGAAACCTGGATACGCCGCTTCGGCCACGGCGCCATGCGTTCGCGCCTGCGCGAACGCGATGGCCTGATCCACGAACGACTCGGCCCGATGGCGTTTGCGTTCGCGCTGGAACTCGTCGACGACGGGCTGATCTGGCGGCTGCGCAGCGTGCGCGCGCTCGGCATGGCGTTGCCGTTGTCTTGGTTCGACGGCATGCGCGCGCACGAGTTCGAACGCGAAGGGCGCTACCGGTTCGACGTGCGCGCGGCCTTGCCCGGGATCGGCTTGCTGGTGCATTACCACGGCTGGCTGACGATCGGCGATTGAGGGGCGGGGCGGCCTTCCGGGCCGGCGCCGACCTGTGCGAATTTCGCGCCGCTGTGTTTCCGTGGACCGGATGCGCGGCGGTGGCGTGGCGTTCTATGCTGCGGATGTGGTCGGGCAGGGCGAAATTCCCGGATTTTCAGGGGAATCGCCTGGGTAAGCCGGGTTCGTGCGCGGCGCGGATGTGGGTTGGGTGGTGAGTCGTGGTGTCGCGGTCGCGGCTTGCGCCGCTCCTACAGGGCGAAACCTAGCTTCGATCAGGCCCTGTAGGAGCGGCGCAAGCCGCGACCGCGACACCGCAACCACCGCAGACCTCACCGCAACCGATCCGCCAGCCGCACCGCGCACCTCGCTTCCGCCGCTTCCGCATTCGTTCTCAATCCGCCCCATGCACCACCCTCCCGCAAACGGATCGCGGGTGCACCGGCAAGGACGCGTCCCTTCCCGCATCGCGCATCCGAGTACCACCCATGAGCGTCATCGATTCGTTGCCTTCAACGTTTAACCCCGGCGTTGCGGCTGCGCTGCCGCCGGTTTGTTCGTTTTCCGCTGAAGGCGTCGGCTGTTGGCGCGATGGTGGACGGGGGATGCGGCTGGTGAACGTCGATGCCTTGATTCGTAACTGGGGGGCTCGGACAGTGAACGTCGATGCCGTAATTCGTAACGGGGGACGCGGCTGGTGAACGTCGATAACAAGACTATGCGGCGCTCGTGGTTCGTCCCCGGCGATCTCAACGGCTTCTTCGGCCTGGTCGTCGACAACCTGTCGATCCTGGGTTTCATCTCGGCCGCGTTGATCGGCATCTTCGGTTTCCCGGCCGAGGTGATCTATACGCGCATGTTCCCCGGCACCGCGTTCGGCGTGCTGGTCGGCAATCTGATCTACACGGTGATGGCGCGACGGCTGGCCGCGAAAACCGGACGCGACGACGTCACCGCGATGCCGCTGGGCCTGGACGCGCCGACCAGCATCGGCATGGCGCTGCTGGTGCTCGGCCCGGCCTTCGTCGGTTTCAAGCAGGCCGGCATGGACGAACAGGCCGCGGCGACCGCGACCTGGCAGCTCGGCATGGCTTCGCTGATCGTGATGGGCCTGCTCAAGTTCGTGCTGTCGTTCGCCGGCGACACGGTGACCCGGCTGATTCCGCGCGCCGGCCTGCTCGGCTCGATCGCCGGCGTGGCGCTGGTGCTGATGGGCTTTCTGCCGCTGATCGAAACCCTGCGCTCGCCGATGGTCGGGTTCATGACCCTCGGGCTGTTGCTGTATGTGCTGATCGCGAAAGGGCGGCTGCCGATCAAGTTGCCGGGCGTGTTCGTCGCGTTCGTGTTCGGCACCGCGTTGTTCTACGGCTTCGGCGCGATCGGCCTGGGCGCGCCGGGCTTTAGCTTTCCGACCGCGCAACCGCTGCATTTCGTCCTGCCGCTGCCGACCCTGGGCTTCCTCGACGGCTTGCCCTACACCGTGCCGTACCTGCCGCTGCTGCTGCCGTTCGGGCTGCTGATGGTGGTCGGCGGCATCAACGTCAGCGAAAGCGCGCGCGCGGCCGGCGACGATTACCGCACCCGCGACATTCTGCTGGCCGAGGCGTTTTCGACCTTGGTCGCCGGTTTCGTCGGCGGCGTCGCCCAGACCACGCCCTACATCGGCCAGCCCGCGTACAAGCACATGGGCGCGCGCAGCGGCTACACCTTGTTGACCGGCTTGTTCATCGGCCTGGGCGGCATGCTCGGGATCGTCTCGGGGCTGGTGCAGTGGCTGCCGCTGGCGGTGCTCGCGCCGATCATCGTCTACGTCGCGCTCGACATCACCACCCAGGCGTTCCAGGCCACGCCGAGCAAGCACGCCACCGCGATGGTGTTCGGCTTCCTGCCGTCGGTGGCCTACATGCTCGCGATCAAGACCGGCAACCCCGGCTGGATCGCGCCGGAGCATCACGCCCAGCTGATGAGCGCGCTCGACGGCCACGGCCTGCCGGAACTGGCGGTGATCGTGACCCTGGGCAACGGCTTCATCATGACCTCGATGATCTGGACCTCGGCGGTCGCGGCGATGGTCGACGGCCGCTTGCGCCGCGCCGCGGCGTTCCTGCTCGCGGGCGCGGGCCTGAGCCTGTTCGGCATCATCCACTCGGTCGACCCGCGCGGCGGCGTGTACCTGCCATGGGCGCTCGAAGGCCTGCAGCGGGTGATCGCCTGGCAGTTCATCGGCGCCTATGTCGGCCTGGCGGTATTGCTGATCCTGCTGTCGTTGCAGCGCGATCCGGTCGCGCCGTCGGCTCAAGCTTGAGACAGCGGCCTTGCGGCCCTAGATCCTTGATTCCCTTTTCGAACCGGCCCACGCCATGTCCCTGCAATCCGAACTCGACGCCGTGCCCGGCGTGACCGCGCAGCCCGAAGCCGCGACCCGCGACTTCGTGTTCAACCACACCATGCTGCGGATCAAGGATCCCAAGGCTTCGCTGGATTTCTACACCCGCGTGCTCGGCTTCACCCTGGTGCGCAAGCGCGATTTCGCCGAGGCGAAATTCAGCCTGTACTTCCTGGTGCTGGTGAACGACCCCGCGCGGATTCCCGCCGAAGAACCCGCGCGCGGCGAATGGCTGCTGAGCCAGCGCGGCGTGCTCGAACTGACCCACAACCACGGCACCGAAGACGACGCCGATTTCGCCTACCACCACGGCAACAGCGAACCGCGCGGCTTCGGCCACATCTGCGTATCGGTGCCCGACGTCGAGGCCGCCTGCGCGCGCTTCGAGCAACTCGGCGTCGCGTTCCAGAAGAAACTCAGCGACGGGCGCATGAAGGACATCGCCTTCATCAAGGACCCGGATGGGTATTGGGTCGAGATTCTGCAGCCGACTTCGCGGGTCTGATCCGTACCGCGTAGCCGGCTGAGCCGGCTTCCGGTTTCCGACACAATCCCCCATTGCCGCCCAAGCGCTCCCCCTTTGCGAAAGGGGGTAGGGGATCGGTTTTTCGCTCAGTCACCGCGCACCCGCAATGTTCCGAGCGCGAATCAGGCCCAGGAACCGATACCATCCCCGCGACCGTCACCGGGGATGGCTCCATGAAACTGCTGATCGCTGCATGCGCGCTCGTGTTGTGGTCCGCGAGCGGCCACGCCTCATTTCCAGGAGCGCCGTCCGCCCTTCGCGTGAGCTATTCGTATTCTTGCGACGATCCATACACATTGACTCTGGATGTACGCAATCGCGGGCCGCGCCCGATCGCGTTTCCTAACGTACCCAGGTATTTCGTCGACATCGATTCATACGCATACACGCGCCGAGCCGGGCTGCGTACCTTGCCGGTCCTGCTGCCGCTTTCCCTGTATTACGTGACCGAAAAAACGCTCAAAAGCGGCGAAAGTTACCGTACGACAGTCAACCTATCGCCCTACGTCTCGGCGGAGGCGGGCGATGCGGATGGCGTACTGGTCATCGTCGAGTTCGAGCATCGCCCCGACTGGGCAGTGCCGGTACAGTTGCTCAATCTGTACTACCCGCGTCCCAGGAACTGGTTGCGCCGCGACTGCCCGATCGTGAGCGGCGGGCCGGGACGGTTGCCGAGAGTGAATCTGCCGCTGTCTCCTCGTGCCGCACGGCCATAACGTCGCAACAACGAACAAGCCGGCTCGCGCCGGCTTGTCCGTTTCTGCTGAGTGTCTACCGACCCATCAGCGTGCGGGCTGGATCGATTCGCCAGATCCAGCCTTCACTGCGACTCACTTCAACACCGTGAAATGCATGCGCCGGTTCTTGGCCTTGCCCTCCTCGCTGGCGTTGTCGGCGATCGGCTGATCCTGGCCGTAGCCCTTGCCGACCAGGGTCTCGCGGGCGACACCGAGTTCGGCGAGTCTGGCGATCACCGCATCGGCGCGTTGCTGGCTCAAGGTGAGGTTGGCCGCGGCGTCGCCGGTGTTGTCGGTGTGGCCGCCGACCTCGATGCGGATGCCGGTCGGCGCGGCCTTGATCGCCTTGGCCGCGTGGTCGAGGGTCTCCAGGCTGTCGCGGGTGATGGTGGCCGAACCGCTGTCGAAGTAGACGTTCATCAGGTTGAGCGCCCCGACCAGGTCGTCGCCGCTGAAACCGGCCTTCAACCCGCTCAGCGCGGCGGCGGCGCGATCCCACAGGCCGCTGATCTGGAAGCCGCCGAACGCCTTGCGCAGTTGCTCGCTGACCGCGATGCGCTGATCCTCGGGCAGGGCGGAGGTGTCGATGCTGAGCGCGTCGCCGTCGAAACCGAACTTCAGGCCCTTGGCCTTGAGCTGCGGCAGCAAGCCGATCAGCTTGTCCATCCAGCCGGCCGGCAGCGTCGCGGGATCGACGCGGATGTCGCCGCTGAGATTGGTTTCGCCGAACGCGGCCTTGAGCGCGTCCCACAGCTTGAGCTTGTCGGCGTCGCTGGCGACCTGACCGTTGACCGTGACCTTGCCGTCGACGTTGCTCAGGTCGAAGCGCGCATTGGCCTGCGCGACCGGCGCGGCCGGCGCTTCCGGCTCGCTGGGCGCGGTCACCGTGGGTGTCGGTGTCGGTGCCGGTGCGGCGGCCTCGTCCTTGCCGCAACTGCGCATCAGCAAGAACCCGCCGAGCAACAGCAGCAGCGGAACCAGCCACAGCAGCCAGCCTGGGCGGCTGTCGGCCTTGCGCGCGCTGGTCGGCGCGACGTGCTGCGCGCGCGGGGCCGGCGCGCCGTTGATCAGCGCCAGGGCCTCGGCGGGCGCCGTCGACGGCTCGCCGTCGCGGGTCAACAGGCCGATCAGCTTGGGCAGCAAAGTGGCGCCGGCCAGGCTGATCGAGACCTTGGGCACGCCGAGCTTGGCGGCCATCGAGGCCAGGGCCTCGTCGCCGAGCGCGGCGCTGAACTGGTCGGGTTGCAGCACGTTATCGACCACATGCGCGCCGATCCAGGAGCGAAACAGATCGCCCAGGCCGACCTGGGTGAAACGCGAACGCAGGCCGGAAAACCCGCCCTGGGCCGGATCGAAGATCAAACCCAGCAACAGGCCGATAAAGCGCTCGGCCTTATCGCCCAGGTTGAATCGCTCCGCGGCGTCGCGGATGAGTGAGTTGAACATTGAAACCCCCGTTTTTGTGCCTTGGATAAGTCGTTTTGCACGAGCTTCCGGCCTGTGCGAATCCAGCAAAACACGGGGTTTGAAGCGGGTTGTTAATCGGCGGGTAACAAAATAATCGTTTCCATATTGAATATGCCGGGGCCGCGCAAATGACGTGGTAAATCATCACGCCGGTTCGTCCTGACGCGCGCATTCGCGGCGAATTTCCACCTCGCCTCGCACCCGGCCGCGGGCGACGCCCTGGTGGATCGCGGACGACGCTCACCGCTGCCGGCGGGACGCGCGCCGCCCGGGCCGCGACGGCTGAAGCCAACCCCGGCCGCAGTCTCGCCAAGTCTTGAAACACCCGCCACAGCCCGCATTAACAGGTCATTCGCAGCCGTCGCGCGACACTCGCGACCGCCGGCCGCCACACCCTTTCGGAGAACCCTCCATGCGGATGGACAAGCTCACCTCGCGTTTCCAACAGGCCCTGTCGGACGCGCAATCGCTGGCGGTCGGGCGCGACCACAGCGTCATCGAACCGGCGCACCTGCTGACCGCCTTGCTCGACCAGAGCGGCGGCAGCACCAAGCCCTTGCTCAGCCAGGCCGGGGTCAACGTGCCGCTGCTGCGCGAGCGCCTGGGCGAAGCGCTGGAAAAGCTGCCCAAGGTCTCGGGCCAGGCCGGCAACATCTCGGTCGGCAACGACTTGGCGCGGCTGCTCAACGTCACCGACAAGCTCGCCCAGCAACGCGGCGATGCCTTCATCGCCAGCGAACTGTTCCTGCTCGCCGCGCTCGACGACGGCGGCGACGCCGGCCGCGCGCTCAAGGCCGCCGGCGCGACCAAGGCCAAGCTCGAGCCGGCCATCGAAAAACTGCGCGGAGGCGAGAGCGTGCAATCGGAAAACGCCGAGGAACAGCGGCAGGCGCTGGAAAAATACTGCATCGACCTGACCGCGCGCGCCGAGTCGGGCAAGCTCGATCCGGTGGTCGGCCGCGACGAGGAAATCCGCCGCACCATTCAAGTGTTACAGCGCCGGACCAAGAACAACCCGGTGCTGATCGGCGAACCCGGCGTGGGCAAGACCGCGATCGTCGAAGGCCTAGCCCAGCGCATCATCAACAACGAAGTGCCCGAGGGCCTGCGCGGCAAGCGCGTGCTCTCGCTCGACATGGGCGCGCTGATCGCCGGCGCCAAGTTCCGCGGCGAGTTCGAGGAGCGCCTGAAGGCCGTGCTCAGCGACCTGTCCAAGAACGAAGGCCAGGTGATCTTGTTCATCGACGAACTGCACACCATGGTCGGCGCCGGCAAGGCCGAGGGCGCGATGGACGCCGGCAACATGCTCAAGCCGGCGCTCGCGCGCGGCGAGCTGCATTGCATCGGCGCGACCACGCTGGACGAGTACCGCAAGTACGTCGAAAAGGACGCCGCGCTGGAGCGCCGCTTCCAGAAAGTGTTCGTAGGCGAGCCAACGGTCGAAGACACCATCGCGATCCTGCGCGGCCTCAAGGAGCGCTACGCGGTGCATCACGGCGTGGAGATCACCGATCCGGCGATCGTCGCCGCGGCGACCTTGTCGCATCGCTACATCGCCGATCGCCAGCTGCCCGACAAGGCCATCGACCTGATGGACGAAGCGGCTTCGCGCATCCGCATGGAGATCGACTCCAAACCCGAGGAACTCGATCGCAAGGAACGCCGGCTGATCCAGCTCAAGATCCAGCGCGAGGCGCTGAAGAAGGAGAAGGACGCCGAATCCAAGCAGCGTCTGGCCGATCTGGAAGCCGAGATCGCCACCCTGGAGCGCGAGTTCAACGACCTGGAGGAAATCTGGAAGGCCGAGAAGGCCACCTTGCAGGGCGCGACCAAGATCAAGGAGCAAATCGAGCAGGCCAAGCTCGACCTGGAAGCCGCGCAGCGCACCCAGGATTTCGGCCGCATGAGCGAAATCCAGTACGGCCGCCTGCCCGAGCTGGAAAAGCAGCTCAAGGCCGCGCAGGAAGTCGAGACCAAGGGCTTCAAGCTGCTGCAGGACAAGGTCACCGCCGAGGAAATCGCCGAGGTCGTCGCGCGCTGGACCGGCATCCCGGTGTCGAAGATGCTCGAAGGCGAGCGCGACAAACTGCTGAAGATGGAGCAGGCGCTGCACGCGCGCGTGGTCGGCCAGGACGAGGCGGTGCGCGTGGTGTCCGATGCGGTGCGTCGCTCGCGCGCGGGCCTGTCCGATCCCAATCGCCCGAGCGGTTCGTTCCTGTTCCTCGGCCCGACCGGCGTGGGCAAGACCGAGCTGTGCAAGGCACTGGCCGAATTCCTGTTCGACTCGGCCGACGCGATGATCCGCATCGACATGAGCGAATTCATGGAGAAGCACGCGGTCAGCCGTCTGGTCGGCGCGCCTCCGGGTTATGTCGGTTACGAGGAAGGCGGTTATCTGACCGAGGCGGTGCGTCGCCGTCCGTACAGCGTGATCCTGCTCGACGAAGTCGAGAAGGCGCACCCGGACGTGTTCAACATTTTGTTGC
This sequence comes from Lysobacter capsici, assembly GCF_014779555.2. NCBI lineage: Bacteria > Pseudomonadati > Pseudomonadota > Gammaproteobacteria > Lysobacterales > Lysobacteraceae > Lysobacter > Lysobacter capsici. The sequence goes on along the minus strand of NZ_CP094357.1, from coordinate 4,746,957 downwards.
AGGTACTCGACGACGGCCGTTTGACCGACGGCCAGGGCCGCACGGTGGATTTCCGCAACACCGTGATCGTGATGACTTCGAACCTGGGGTCGCAGATGATCCAGGAATTGAATTCCGACGATACGCCCGAGAGCTACACCCAGATGAAGGCCGCGGTGATGGGCGTGGTGCAGGCGCACTTCCGTCCGGAGTTCATCAACCGCCTCGACGACATCGTGGTGTTCCATCCGCTCGACAAGAGCCAGATCCGCGAGATCGCCAAGATCCAGCTGCACGGTCTGGAGAAGCGTCTGGCCGAGCGCGGCCTGAAGCTGGCGCTGTCGGACGCCGGTTTGAACCTGATCGGCAACGTCGGCTTCGACCCGGTGTACGGCGCGCGACCGCTCAAGCGCGCGGTGCAGCAGCAACTGGAGAATCCGCTCGCGCAGAAGATATTGTCCGGCGAATTCGTCAGCGGCGACACGATCCAGGTCGAGGCCGAGGCGGGGCACCTGGTGTTCCGCAAAGGCTGATCCGATCGCGATCGGCTGATATGGGAACGGCCCGCGCTTGCGGGCCGTTCTTGTTTGCGAGGTTGCGACGTGGGTGACGTAACGCGGTCGCGGCTCGCGCCGCTCCTACATGGCCTACCTGTAGGAGCGGCGCCAGCCGCGACCGCGAAATTCAAACGCCGGCGTTAGTTCCCGCCAGCCACGGCCTTACGCGGCTGAATCCCCAACGCCTTCTCGATCTGCGCCGGATCGAAACGCTTGCCGCCCTTGAACACCGCGTCGACCTTGCGGATGTCCTGCATGTCGCGGATCGGGTCGCCGTCGATCAATACCAGGTCGGCGAGCTTGCCGGCGCGATCACCCCGCGCTTCTTGTCCATGCCGCGCACCTGCCTGCGACGGGGCAGGTGGTGTTCCGCAAGACCTGATCGAGCGGGGCGGCCGCCGGTGGCCTCAAGCGCCTACGAGAACGGCCCGCAGCCTGGGCCGCTTTCTTTGTGCCAGGGTCCGAGCCATCGGCGCAGCCGCGATACGCGCGACGGCTACGCCGAATGGCGCGCATTAGCGGCAGGACGGGCGACCGAAGCTGGGTTCCAGATCCAGGCCGGTGCGGTTGCTCGCGCCCTCGCGATAAATCTCGACACGGCAGGCCTGGTCGCGCATTTCCAGGTTGACCAGATAGCTCAGCGAGGCCTCGGGCACGAAACTCATGCCGGCATGACACGTCCAATATTGCTGGTACCCACTGAGGTAGACGAAGGAATTGACGTCGATCCGTTTGCCCACCGGCACGTGAGCGCGGCCTTGCTTGTCCGGGGTGAATTTGTATACCGTGCCGCCGGCGCAGAACGACGGCGCGGGCACGCCCTTGAGATTGACGGTCGCGGTGATCTCGCCGGGCTGGAAGGTGTACGCCGGCAACGAGGCGCAACCGCTGGTCGCGGCGATCGCGATCCATCCGAGAATCCATGCGCGCTTCATTGCGCACCCGCCTTGCCGGACTGTCCGGAGGCATCCTGCGCCTTCGTGTCGGTGGGCGTATTGCCCGCGCCCTGTGGGCGGATGTGCGCATACTGCTTGAGCACATCGGCGGTGACGAGCGCACCGGGTTTTGCCTGGTCTTCCAGCAGGATGTAGGCGTAGCCCGACGGTCCATTGGTAACCGGAGTGACCAAGCGTTCGGTGCGGCGTTGATCGATGACCGCCTCGGCGATCGAGCCGTAGACCGAGAAATACGGCTTGTTGCGCGACTGCGCGATCTCCGCGCAGCGCAACATCAGATAGTCCTCGACCTTGGCCTCTTTGCTGTAGCCGTTGCCGGCGAAGCCGACCTTGATCAGTTCGCCAGGCCCGGGCTTGTCCCAGTACCCGCCTGTCCAACCCAGCAAGGGGTTTGTCGCGCTGTGGTAACCGGTGGCGCAGCCGGTAAGGAGCGATGCGATGAGCATCGCAGTCGCGATTGCTCGCGTCATGTGTATCCCCCTGTAAAGAGCCTCCCCAGGCTCACGGTGGAATTATGTCAGCGGTCATGTTTTGAGGAAAGATTGCGGGGGTGTTCTTCAAGGGGCAGGTCCGGCCGGTGCCGCTCGAGGCGGCCGGCGCGGTTGGATGCCTGCATCAAAAGCCGTAATCGCTCGGGTATCTGCAGGCATGGTCAGATAGCTGAAGCCGGCTTAGGTGCGCCGCGCCGACACCGTCGGTATAACCGAGAACGAATGGCAGAACGTTCGTGAGTCCGTGCGTGGTCCTTTGTAGAAAACGCGTGCCATGCACCGCTTCGATGATTTGCGCACCGCGGCTGGCCGATCCATCGCGACAGCGCGCTTTCCAGCTCGGCCAGTTCAAACGTCTGGGCGTAACCGAGGGCAAGACAATCATTCCGCAAAAAATCGACGATCTGCCGATCCAAGTCGAGGTCGGATGATGAGTTCATATCGTCCATCTCCCGTTATGGTGCGCCGACGGTGATTGCCTTACGCGGCTGAATCCCCAACGCCTTCTCGATCTGCGCCGGATCGAAGCGCTTGCCGCCCTTGAATACCGCATCGACCTTGCGGATGTCCTGCATGTCGCGGATCGGGTCGCCGTCGATCAATACCAGGTCGGCGAGCTTGCCCGGCGCGATCACGCCGCGGTCCTTGTCCACGCCGAGCACCTGCGACGGGGTCAGGGTCGCCATGCGCAACACCTCGGCGTTGGGAATGCCGGCGCGCGAATAGATCGCCAGTTCCGAATGCAGCATGTAACCGGCCAGCGCGTCGGTGCCCGGCATGATGGTCACGCCGGCGTCGTACAGCGCCTTGAGCAGCCGCATCATCGCCGGGAACGATTGCGCGTAGGCGTGCTCCTCGCCCTTGGGCGCCTTCAACGCGCCCCAGCTGAGGTTGCGCTGCGCCTGCGGCGGCAGGCGCGAGGCCACCGTCTTCAATCCGGGCGGGATTTTGTCGGCCGGGTTGCCGGCGAACAGATCCTCTCCAATGCCCATGGTCGGATCGAGCACGGTGTGGTGGCGCTTGAGGAAGTCGATGAACTCGCGCACCTCGGGTTTTTCCGGCGGGAATTCGGCGGCGTGCGCGGCGACTTCGGTCAGCCGCTTCATGGTGTGGGTTTCCTGCACGCGCGGATACATGAAGTTGAGTTCGACGAACAACAGGTGCTGCAGTTCGTCGGCGCCGCCTTCGATGAATTGCCGGGCCGACATGTAGGCCGGCACGTGGCCGCTGTAGCGCAGGCCGCGCGCGTGGGCGCGGTCGGCGATCACCGGCACCAGCTCGGGTTTCAGCGAGGAATAACTCTTGATCTGCATGTAACCGTGGTCGGCGTACCAGTCCACCGCCTTGATCGCTTCGGCGGGCGTGGCGACCAGCATCTTGGTCGGGCCGGCGTAGGGGCCGGGTCCGTCGATGAAACCGGCGTAAAGCACGCGCGGGCCGATCTCGGTGCCGGCGTCGAAGCGCTTGACCTTGTCCAGGAACGCGTCGGTATTGTTGGCCACATCGCGCGCGCTGGTGATGCCGTTGGCGATGTCGAGCGCGCCGTCGGCGTCGGAGTAGTGCTTGTGCACGTCCCACAGGCCCGGCATCAGGAAGCGATTGCCGGCGTCGAACACTTCGGCGTCGGCCGGGGCCTTGATCGCGCTGTCGGAGGCGACCCGCACGATGCGTTCGTTCTCGATCAGCACGCTGGTGTTCGGCGTTACCGACAGGTCGCGCGGGTCGTACAGACGCGCGTTGCGGATCAGCAGCGGGCCCTTGGGCGTGTGCGCGAGTTCGCGCGCGAGCTTGAGCGACCATTGCGCCGCGGCGCGTTCCTGAAATTCGATCAGCTTCGGCAACGCGTCCAGATATTCCGGCGCGATCACCGAGACCCAGCCCGAGGCCATGATCAAGGCGGCGGTATTGCCCTGCGCGTCCAGCCATACCGAACCCGGGGTGTAGTCCAGGCCGCTGATGCGATACAGCGACAAGGTTGCGGCGCCGTTCTTCGTGGTGACATCGAAAGTGCCGGCGGCTTCCAGCCGCGCCTCGCCGGCCGGCAGCAGCGCCAGGGTGTGGCCCGGCGCCTTGAGCAGCGCGCGCGCCAGCACGCCCTGCATTTCCGGCGGCGCGTTGAGCGGCAGATAGAACGCCGGCGCGCTCAGGGTTTTCTCGCCGTTCTCGCTGTCGTTGTTCCAGCTCGCCTTGCCGCCCTTCAGGCTGAAACGCTCGTGGACCGGCACCTGCAGATAGTTGTGGCCTTCGGCATCGAACTCGATCGGCAGGCCGGCCGCGTCCAGGCTCCAGCGGGTCTTGGTGTGATCGCCGCGGCCGCGGTCCTTGAATTGGTATTCGACCCGGGTGCTGCCGTCGGCGGCGATGTCGACGGTCTGTCCGCCGGCGGGTTTGCCTTGCATCAATACGGTCTGCTGTTGCTTGGCGGGCGCGGCGAGAGCGTTGGAAATGGCCAGGGACAGCAACAACACGACGGTCGGACGCATGACGGGCTCCTGGAAGGATGTGCTGGCGGGACGCCGCGCGCATGCCCGAAGCGACCGGGACGGCGGCAGGCCTCTGTATAGCCGATCCGGCGAGGGCAGGTATGTGCCGGGCGACACCCAAAAAAACGGCCCGGAAATCCGGGCCGTCTGCTATCGCATGGGTGGGTCAGCTCACCACTTGTAGCCGATCTTGAAATAACCGAACGCGCCGTTGAAGCCGTACGGCGAAGCGGTGTTGTACGGTAGGTAGTTACGGGTGCCGCGCACCAGCTTGGATTCGTCCGGGTATTCGTTGAGGACGTTGTCGCCGCCGAGGGTGAATTCCCAGTTGTTCAAGCGATAGCTGGCGGCCAGGTCGAGCGTCCAGCTGGCGCTGAAGGTCTGGTCCTGCAGCGGGTCGCTCGCGTGCAGTTCGGTGAATTCGCCGTAGCGGGTCGCGGTGGCGGCGAAGCCCCAGTTGCCGGTCTTCCAATCGCCGGTGAGGAAGAACTTGTCCTTCGGCGCGCCCTTGGTGATGCGGCCGATCTCGGTGCGGCCGATGCGCACCGCGTTGGGATCGATCGCCGCCAGTCGCGCCGGGTTCGGCGCGATCTTGTCGATCTCGGTCTTGGAATAGTTGTAGCCGAGCGTGAGGTTGAACTTGCCCGAATCCAGATCCCACGCCTGCGTCGCCACCACATCGACACCCTGGGTATCGGTATCCACCGCATTGGTGAAATAACGCCCGCCGCCGATGCCCGGATAGCCGTTGGCCTGCAGGTAGTTGCGCACCGCGGCGCTGGTCAGGTTTTCCGACAGCAAGATGCGGTCCTCGACTTCGATCTTGTAGGCGTCGACGGTGATGTACAGGCCGTCGGCCGGCTGCAGCACCAGGCCGAGGCTGTAGTTGGTCGATTCCTCGGCCTTGAGCGCTTCGGACCCCAGCGCGACCGCGGCCGGGTTGTCGACCCGGAAGGTGCCGATTTCATACGGCACGCCGCTGATGAAATTGGTCGCGATCGACTGGAAGAACTGCTGCTGCAGCGACGGCGCGCGGAAACCGGTCGAGGCGGTCGCGCGCAACGCGACCTTGTCGGTGAAGGCGTAACGCGCCGACAACTTGCCTGAAGTGGTATCGCCGAAGTCGCTGTAGCTTTCGAAGCGCGCGGCCACGCCGGCGGAGAACTTCTCGGTCAGGTCGGCTTCGGCGTCGATGTACGCGGAATAGCTGTGGCGGTCGAAGTCGCCGGCATCGCTGGCGCGGAAACCGGAGAACACCTGCGCGCCGGGAATGATCTGGCCGTTGGACGCCGGCACGCCGCCGTTGGCGTACGACAGCGGCTCGCCGGCGCGTTCGGAGAACTCTTCGCCGCGCCACTCCGCGCCCCAGGCGAAGGTCACCGGGTATTGCCAGCCGAAGTCGACCGACTTGGTGAAGTCCAGGTTGAGCACGTGCTGGGTGACTTCCAGCGCGCCGGCGTAGAAGTTGGTCGGCGAGGTCGGGCCGAGGCTGCGGTTGAGGGTGTTCTCGATGTCGAAGGTCAGGCCGTTGTGGCCGTAGTTGTAGCTCAGGTCGATCTGAGTGCCGCCGGCGGTTTCGCTGCGCAGGCCGACCACCGCGGCGCGGTCCTTGCTGATGTTATGGATCTGCGGCAGGAAGCCGTTCGGATAGATCGACGGGATGTTGCGCGGATCGCCGGCGAAGCGGAAATAGCCGTTGGAGAGCACGTCGCGCTTGCTGTAGCTGCCGAACGAGTAAAACGTGAGGTAATCGGTCGGGCTGTATTCGCCGTTGTACGAGATCGCGCCCTGGTCGATCTCGGGATCGCCGTAGCGCTGTTCGACCACGCCCTGGAACGGACGCGCGCGATTGGTCTGGTCCTGATGGCCGCCCTGCGCGGCCAGATGCAGCTTGCCGTTTTCGCCGAGCTTGAAGCCGGCGTCGCCGGACAACTGGTACTGCTCGCCGTCGCCGGCGCTGTACTGGCCGTAGCGCGCGGCGATGCTGCCGCCCGAATCGCTGCCCTTGAGCACGATGTTGACCACGCCGGCGATGGCGTCGGAGCCGTACTGGGCCGAGGCGCCGTCGCGCAGCACTTCCACGCGTTCGATCGAGGCGATCGGGATCGCGTTGAGATCGACCGGCGAGGAGCCGCGACCCTGGCTGCCGTTGAGGTTGATCAGCGCGGTGGTGTGGCGGCGCTTGCCGTTGACCAGCACCAGCACCTGATCGGGCGCGAGGCCGCGCAGCTGCGCCGGACGCACCGCGTCGGTGCCGTCGGTGATCGCCGGGCGCGGGAAGTTCAGCGAGGGCAGGGCGCGGGCCAGCGCGCTGGCCAGTTCGACCGTGCCGGTGGCTTCCAGGGTTTCGGGCGTGATGATGTCGATCGGCGCGGTGGACTCGGCGACGGTGCGGTCCGACACCCGGGTGCCGGTGACGATGACCTGGTCGAGGGTCTTGGGATCGCTGCGCGGAGCGGCGTCCTGGGCCTGGGCGGCGGATGCGGACAGGGCGAGCAGCAGGCCGAGGGCCAAAGGGTGGCGCGGACCGGCTGGGGTGCGGCGGACGGGCATGACGACTCCTTGCAGGGGGATGACAGCGATGTCATTGGGTTTAACACGGTTCTAACAAGTCGGTCAATAAAGCGGCCAGGATCTGGCTAACGCAAGTAGTTAAAAGGTGCTAGGCGTCTTGGAATTGGGGGGCGGGAATCGGGGGCGGGAATCGGGGGCGGGAATCGGGAATGGGGAGTCGGGAATCGGAAGGGCAGGAGCAGGAGCAATAGCAACAGCGATTGCGGCGCGATCGGGTCGATCACTGTGTCCGGCGGCTAAGGGCGTCATCGCAGTTGAGCCACGAAGTCCGCCGATTCGCTTTTGCTCGTCATTCCCGCGAACGCGGGAATCCAGTGACTTGAACGCAGGCCCGGCAGGCGACGTCGTTACCGTTGCCTCGTCAAAGTCACTGGATAGGCGGCTTCGCCGAAATAGAGCAGAGCCCGCGTTCGCGGGAATGACGTCAGGAAAGGACGCGAATACACAACGGTCGCCGCGCCCGCCGCTTTTACGATTCCCAATTCCCGACTCCCGATTCCCGGCGCCCAAAATAAAAAACGCCGGGCCGCAACAAACGCGAACCCGGCGTCCGGAAGAAGAAGCGCGGCGCCAGGCCGCGACGCTCAGCTGATCAGCGCGCCGCCGTCGACGTCGATCACCGTGCCGGTGACGAAGGCGTTGTCGATCGCGAACAAATAGGCCGAGGCGATTTCGTCGGCGCTGCCGACCCGGCCGGCCGGGAGCCGGTCGCCGGCCCGCGCCAGCATCGCCATGCGCGCCATCGGGTCCAGGCCGTTGTAGCCGTCGCTGTCGGTCAACCCGGGGCTGACCGCGTTGACCCGCAGCGGCGCCAGTTCGCGCGCCAGCACCTTGACGCTGGCTTCCAGCGCGGCGTTGATCAGGGTGCGGCCGAGCGCGCCCGGGGTGGCCTTGCGCGCGACGATGCCGGTGGTCAGGGTCACGCTGCCGTGGCGGCTCAGGTAGGGCAGGGCCAGCTGCACCGCCTGGATCGAACCCCACAGCTTGCGTTCGAACGCCAGCCGCACCTCGTCCAGGTCCAGCTCGGCCAGGCGCAGGCCCGGCGAGGGCACGCTGGCGGTGATGACCAGGTGGTCGATCTGGCCGGCGTGGTCGAACAGACGGCGCAGGCTGTCGGTGTCTTCGAGCAGGGCCTGATGGGTCTGGATCTCCGACTTGGCCAGCGCCCGCAGGCTGTGCGCGGTGCCTTCCAGGCCCGGCAGATCGCCGCAGGCGAGCATCAACTCACCGCGGCGGCGCGACAAACGTGCCGCTACCGCACGGCCGATGCTCGACTGCGCACCGATCACGAGACTGCGCACGATCGGCGCGGGACTCAGGCGGACATGGGCTGCGCTCATGGCGTGGCTCGGTTTACGAAGAATGTGCCTATCCTGCGCAACGGCCGGAAGTGGATGAATCAGACGCGTCCGAAATGTGCCCATAACTTCCTAAATGAACACGGCGACGCCCATACCGTGGCGTTTGTGTGGGACGCCGCTGCTAAGATGCCCGCGCTCAAGGTGATCGCCGACACGGTTCGGCGATTGAAACGGGAATCCGGTCGCGTCGCTGTCGTTCGTCAGCGCGTTCAAGCCGGAGCTGCCCCCGCAACGGTAGGCGAGTAGACGTAGCGCAATCGGCCACTGTGTCTCGACACGGGAAGGCGCGCTACGGAAGAGGCGGTAGCGCTCGGTCCGACAACGACCGCGCCGGCCGCGCTTCGCTCGCAAGCCCGGAGACCGGCCCGGAGCGCGAACCGACAGGCGGAGGGCCGGTCTCGGGCGTCGTGCGTCCGCGCGCGCCCGCGCTGCATCCCTCCGCATGTCACGACCCTGTCTGGACCGCGCGGGTGAGGCGCGGCCGTGGAGACCTGCCAGTGACTTTGCGTACCCGTTCCAATGCCGTCCCGCCGCCTGTGTCGTCGCGGGCGTCCACGCTGCGCGCATGCGGCTTGAGCCTGACCCTGAGCGCCTGCGCGCTGCCCACGTTCGCCGCGCCGGCCGCGGTCGACCTGGATCAAGTGGTGGTGACCGCCACCCGCACCGCGCAGACCCAGGACGCGACCCTGGCGGCGGTGACCGTGATCGATCGCGATGAGATCGAACGGCGCCAGCCATCCTCGCTGCCGGATCTGTTGCGCGGCACCCCGGGCGTTTCCCTGGCCAACAACGGCGGCGCCGGCAAATCGACTTCGTTGTTCCTGCGCGGCACCGAATCGGACCATGTGCTGGTGCTGATCGACGGCATCAAGATCGGTTCGGCGACCAGCGGCGGCGCCTCGCTGCAGGACATTCCGGTCGAACAGATCGAGCGCATCGAAATCGTGCGTGGGCCGTTTTCCAGCCTGTACGGCTCCGAGGCGATCGGCGGGGTGATCCAGATCTTCACCCGCCGCCCGCAAGGCCCGTTCGCGCCGAGTTTCGGCGTGTCGATCGGCAGCAACGCCACCCGTCGCGCGAGCGCCGGCGTGGCCGGCAAGGGCGAGCGCGGCTGGTACTCGATCAACGCCGCGCACGAAGACACCGACGGCATCAACGCCTGCCGCGGCAAGCCCTCGCCGGGCGGCGCGGGTTGTTTCACCAATTCGCCCGACCGCGACGGTTATCGCAACAGCTCGCTGACCATGCAGGGCGGCTATCGCTTCAACGAACAGTGGGACGGCGAAGCGCGGGTGTTCCGCGCCGAAGGCAACAACCATTACGACGGCAGCCAGAACAACGAGGCCGACAACGTCCAACAAGTGGCCGGCGTCAAGTTGCGCTACCAGCCCAGCGAACGGGTGACCCTGAGCGCCAACGCCGGGCACAGCGCCGATTTGAGCGACACCTACAAGAACGGCAAGTATTCCAGCACCTTCGACACGCGTCGCCAGTTGGGCTCGGTGCAGGGCGATTTCGGCATCGGCGAGGGCCTGTTGAGCGCGGGCTTCGATTGGCAGCGCGACGAAATCGAAAGCAACACGGCTTACGCGCGCGACCACCGCATCCTGCGCGGCGCGTTCGCGCAATGGCAGCGCAGCTTCGGCGCGCACGCGGTGCAGGCCAGCCTGCGCCGCGACGACGACAGCCAGTTCGGCGGCGAAACCACCGGCAGCGCGCTGTGGGGCTGGGACCTGAGCGACTCGCTGCGGCTGACCGCGAGCTACGGCACCGCGTTCAAGGCGCCGACCTTCAACGAGCTGTATTACCCCGGTTACGGCAACCCGCGGGTGCAACCGGAAACCTCGCGCAGCGTCGAAGTCGGCCTGCGCGGCACCCACGGCGCGCAGCGCCAGCACGTGTGGTCGCTCAACGCGTTCCAGACCCGGGTCGACGACTTGATCGCCTACGACGCCTCGATCGGCGCGCCGGGCAATGTCGACCGCGCCCGCATCCGCGGCCTGGAAGCGGTGCTCGACACGCGTCTGGCGCAGTGGGAGCTGCGCGCCAGCGCGACCTGGCTGGACCCGCGCAACGACAGCCCCAACGCCTATCGCGACAACTATCTGCAGCGACGCGCGCGGCAGAGCGCGCGGGTCGACGCCGATCGCCGTTTCCAACTCGGCGGGGCCTCGTCCTGGTCGCTGGGCGCCAGCGTCTACGCCGCCGGCGAGCGCTACGACGACTTGGCCAATACCCGCCGCCTGGGCGGCTACGCGCTGACCGATCTGCGTCTGGGCTACGCCATCGACGCGGCCTGGAGCCTGCAACTGTCGGCCAACAACGTGTTCGATCGCCGTTACGAAACCGCCGCCTTCTACAATCAACCCGGTCGCAACTATCTGTTGAGTCTGCGTTACCGACCCTCCCGCTGACGGATCAGCATCCCGCCGGCCGCCCGCGCGGCCGGTTCGCAACGAGAGAGCCGACAATGAACCTACCGTCCCGACCCGCGCAATACGGCCTGTTCGCGGCCTTGCTGACGCTGATGCTGGCCACCCGCTTCCATCATTTCGGCGATGCGCTGCATCTGCCCGACGCGTCGATGGCGGTGTTCTTTCTCGGCGGTCTGTACTTGCGCCGGCATGCGGCGTTCGTCGGCTATCTGCTGATAGCGGTGGCGATCGACTACACCGCCATCACCGGGCGCGGCCTGAGCTTCTTCCAGCATTACTGCGTGACCCCGTCGTACGCGTTCCTGCTGCTGGCCTACGCGGTGCTGTGGTATGCCGGCCGGATGTACGCACCGCATATGGCGGCGCGCCCGCGCGCCTTGCTCGGCGGGCTCGGCGTGGCCTTGCTGGCGGCCAGCGTGTCGTTCCTGATTTCCAACGGCGCGTTTTACTGGTGGGGCGGGCGCTATCCGCAGCCGCATTTCGCCGAATACATTGAGCGGGTGTGGAAGTGGGGCCCGCTGTTCGTGCGCACCACACTGGGCTATGTCGCCGCGGGCTTTCTCGTCCATGCGCTGATCGCGCGATACGCGCGGCCTCGCGACGCGCGTCCGCTGGCCGGGGCTTGATCGCGCCGGATGCATTCGCCTCGTCGTTCGCGGCGCGGTGGTTCGAAACCGATCTTCACGGAGCTTGATATGTCGACGATCGATCCCGTTGTCTCCACCGCACTGCCGCTGCGCTCGCGTCCGGTCCAGGCCGCCGCCGGCCTCGCCCTGGCGGTGCTGATGGTCTGCACCCGCGGCCAGCATTTCGCCACGGTCGATGCCTTGCCGAGCGCATCGTGGGCGGTGTTCTTCCTGGCCGGCGCGCTGCTGCGGCCGGGCTGGACCTTCCCGGCCTTGTTCGTGCTGTCCTCGCTGCTGGACCTGGCGAGCCTGGCGCTGGGCCGGGTCACCGACTGGTGCCTGTCGCCGGCGTACTGGGCGCTGGCCTTCGCCTACGGCGCGCTGTGGCTGGGCGGGCGCTATTACGCGCGGCTGCATCGCGATCACTGGAGCACTGTGCCGCGTCTGGTGCTGGTGCTGCTGGCGACCTCGGTGGTGGCGTATCTGATCTCGAAAGGCGGCTTCTATTTCCTGTCGGGTCGTTATCCCGACGCCTCGCTGGCCGGCTTCATCGACCGGATTCCACAGTACTACCCGCGCACGCTCGGCACCCTGGCCGGCTACGTCGGCGCCGGTTTCCTGGCTTATGCGGCGCTGCGTTTCGCCCATATCCGCCAGCGCAGCGGAGCGGCCGCATGAGCGCGGGCGGCAACGACAACAACGATCGCGCCGGCTTCGCCGCGGCCAGCGACGAACGCCATCGCGAGCGCATGCAGCGCAAGAAGGAATTGATCGACCGCAAGATCGCGCGCGCGACCATCGAGCGCGGCGTGCTGGTGGTCAACACCGGCAACGGCAAGGGCAAGAGTTCGTCGGGGTTCGGCATGCTCGCGCGCTCGCTGGGGCATGGCTTCCAGTGCGGCGTGGTGCAGTTCATCAAGGGCAGTTTCTCGACCGGCGAGGAAGCGTTCTTCCGCCGTTTCGAGGAACTGGACTATCACGTGATGGGCGAGGGCTTCACCTGGGAAACCCAGGACAAGGAGCGCGACATCCGCGCCGCGCAGGCGGCCTGGGCGATCGCCGCGCGGATGCTGGCCGACCCGGGTTACGACTTCGTTTTGCTCGACGAGTTGAACATCGCCCTGGCGCATCGCTACATCGCCCTGGACGACGTACTCGCCGCGGTCGCGGCGCGGCCGCCGCAACAGCATGTGGTCATCACCGGACGCGGCGCGCCCGATGCGCTGATCGAAGCGGCCGATACCGTGACCGACATGCGCGTGGTCAAGCATGCGTTCAAGGCGGGGATCAAGGCGCAGAAGGGGATTGAGTTGTGATCGCGGGAATCGGGAATGGGGAATCGGGAATCGCAGGAGCAACAAACTCCGACGCGGCCGCTTTTACGATTCCCGACTCCCCATTCCCGATTCCCGAGGGCAGCGCCCGCTGCCCGGCGCTGCTCGTGTCCGCTCCCGCGTCCGGCCAGGGCAAGACCAGCGTCACCGCTGCGATCGCGCGCTGGCATGCGCGGCAAGGGCGACGGGTGCGGGTGTTCAAGACCGGGCCGGACTTTCTCGATCCGATGGTGCTCGAACGCGCCAGCGGTCACGTCGTGCAGCAGCTCGATCTGTGGATGTGCGGCGAAGCCGACGTGCGCGCGCGCCTGCATGCGGCGGCGCGCGAGGCCGATCTGATCCTGATCGAAGGGGTGATGGGTTTGTTCGACGGCAATCCGTCGAGCGCCGATCTGGCTCAGGCGCTGGGCGTGCCGGTGCTCGCGGTCATCGACGGCTCGGCGATGGCGCAGACCTTCGGCGCGCTCGCCACCGGTCTGGCGCGTTATCGCGAAGGCTTGACGGTCTACGGCGTCGCCGCCAATCGAATCGGCAGCGCGTATCACGCGCAGTTGCTTCGCGAGAGTCTGCCGGCGGATTTGCGCTGGCTCGGCGCGTTGCCGCGCGATCCGGCGCTGGCCTTGCCCGAGCGCCATCTGGGCTTGGTCGCGGCGGGCGAGTTGGGCGATATCGATGCGCGCCTGGATGCGCTCGCCGATGCCTGGGCCACGCATGCCGACGCCGAATTGCCGCCGCCGGTGGAGTTCGCCGCGAGCGAGCCTGTGCGCATGCCGCCGCTGCTGCAAGGTCGGCGTATCGCGATCGCACGCGATGCTGCGTTCTGTTTCGTCTATCCGGCGAATCTGCAATTGCTGATCGAAGCAGGCGCCGAGTGCATCGCGTTTTCGCCGATCGCTGGCGACAGCCTGCCCGACTGCGATGCGGTCTGGTTGCCCGGCGGTTATCCCGAACTGCATCTGCCGGCGTTGTCGGCCAATGCGGCCGTGCGCGACGCGCTGCACGCGCATCGCGACGCCGGCAAGCCGATCCTCGCCGAATGCGGCGGCTTGTTGTACGCGCTCGATTCGTTGAGCGACCGCGAAGGAAATTCCGGCGCGATGGCGGGCCTGTTGCGCGGCCATGCGCGGATCCAGCCGCGCATGGCCGCGCTCGGCCTGCAATCGGTGGAACTGCCCGAAGGCGTGCTGCGCGGGCATACCTTCCATTACGCCCAGGCGCAGATCGAGGCCGCGGCGATCGCGCAATCGACCAACCCCAACGGCGGGCCGAGCCGCGAAGCGCTGTATCGCGACCAGCGCCTGAGCGCAAGCTTCATCCACTTCTATTTTCCGTCGAACCCGCAGGCCGCCGCGCGCTTGTTTCTGCCATGAACGCGGCGTCGCTGTCGGCCACGATGCTGTGCGGCGTGTTGCTGGACGCCTGGCTCGGCGAGCCGCGGCGGCTGCATCCGCTGATCGGTTTCGGCCGCTTCGCGCGCGCGCTCGAAAGCGCCTTGCATGCCGACAGCCGCGGTCGCGGGCTGATGGTCTGGCTGCTCGCGGTGGTGCCGTTGAGCGCGGCCGCGTGGTGGCTGCAGCGCAACCTGTTCGCATATTCGTTCTGGCTGGGCGCCGCATACGCTGCGTTCGCGTTGTATCTGGCGATCGGCCTGCGCAGCCTGGACGAACACGCCGCGCCGGTGGCGGCGGCGTTGCAGGCCGGCGATTTGGCCGGCGCGCGCGCGGCGGTCGGACGCATCGTCAGCCGCGACGTCGATGCGCTCGACGGCGAACGAGTGGCCGCGGCGGCGACCGAATCGGTGCTGGAAAACGGCAGCGACGCGGTGTTCGCCGCGTTGTTCTGGTTCGCCGTGCTCGGCCCGGCCGGCGCGGTCCTGTACCGGCTCGCCAACACCCTGGACGCGATGTGGGGCTATCGCACGCCGCGCTATGAACGCTTCGGCTGGGCGGCGGCGCGGATCGACGATGCGCTCAACCTGATTCCCGCGCGTCTGACCGCGCTGACCTACGCCGCGCTCGGCGACACCGCGAGCGCGTGGCGTTGCTGGCGCACTCAGGCGCGGCACTGGGACAGCCCGAACGCCGGGCCGGTGATGGCGGCCGGCGCGGGTGCGCTGCGGGTCCGGCTGGGCGGCGCGGCGCCGTATCACGGCGTTTGGGAAACACGGCCGCTGCTGGGCGAAGGCGAGGCGCCGAGCGCGGATTCGATTCGTCGCGCGTTGGGTTTGGTGAAGCGTGGTGTGGCGGTCTGGGTGCTGGCGTTTCTTGCGGTGGGCTGGGTGGGGTGGTGGTATGCGCATGCATGAAGCGCAGACCAGCAGGATGATCGAGGCGATCATGCCCGCTGCATTTTTTCCGGCCGAAGCCCGAGGTCTTTTGTGGGAGGGCCTTTCAGGCCCGCTGCTTTCCATTCGGATCGCCGAGGCTGATAGAAGAGCGTCCGGGTTGAAACCCCGCCAACAAAAGACTTCGTGGCATCGGTCTGTGACACAAAAGGCTTCGCGACCTTCGCAAGGAACCCATCGCAATGCTTGAACACGGCGGCCGTCTGTTGCGCGCGGCACGGCAGTACGGCATCGCCGTGCAGGATTGGCTCGACCTGTCCACCGGCATCAACCCGGTGGCCTGGCCGGTGCCCGATATTCCCGCGCGCGCCTGGCATCGTTTGCCCGAAGACGACGATGGCTTGATCGATATCGCCCGCGCTTACTACGGCGCCGAATCGCTGTGGCCGGTCGCCGGTTCGCAGGCGGCGATCCAGGCGCTGCCCGAATTGCGCGCGGCATCGACGGTCGGCGTGCTCGCGCCGGGCTATGCCGAACATGCGCAGGCCTGGCGGCGTTGCGGCCATCGCGTCGAGTTGCGCGGCGCCGCCGAGTTGTTCGCGCAGGCCGACGATTTCGATGTGGTCGTGCTGATCCATCCCAACAACCCGGGCGGCGAAGGCTTCGAACGCGCGGCCTTGCTCGACCTGCACGCGCGGCTGGCCGCGCGCGGCGGCTGGCTGCTGATCGACGAAGCCTTCATGGACGCCTCGCCCGAACGTAGCCTATGCGGCGACAGCGCGCGCGACGGGCTGATCGTGTTGCGCTCGGTCGGCAAGTTCTTCGGCCTGGCCGGCGCGCGCGCCGGTTTCGTCTGCGCGAACGAAGCCTTGCTGCAGGCGCTGCGCGAACGGCTCGGGCCATGGACCGTGACCGGCCCGACCCGGCATGCGCTGCGGCACGCGCTGGCCGACCGCGAGTGGCAGGCGGCGATGCGCGCGCATCTGCTCGCGCAAGGCGAACGGCTGGCCACGTTGCTGAGCGCGCATGGTCTGCCCGCCAGCGGCGGTTGCGCGTTCTTCCAATGGCATCGCAACGACGAGGCGCTGGCGTTGCACGAAGCGCTGGCCCGTCGTGGTGTGTTCACTCGTTATTTCGACGAGCCGCGCAGCCTGCGTTTCGGCCTGCCCGGTGGAGAAGACCCATGGCGGCGGCTCGACACGGCCCTGGCCGAGGTCATGCACGAGAGGGCCTGCGCATGACGGCGCGCGTAGTGATGGTCCAAGGCTGCACCTCAGACGCCGGCAAGAGCGCGCTGGTGACCGCGCTGTGTCGCTGGCTGCATCGGCGCGGGGTCGCGGTGGCGCCGTTCAAGCCGCAGAATATGGCGCTTAATTCGGCGGTGACCGCCGACGGCGGCGAGATCGGCCGCGCCCAGGCGGTGCAGGCGCAGGCGGCCGGGCTGGCGCCGCATACCGATTTCAATCCGGTGCTGCTCAAGCCCAACAGCGACACCGGCGCGCAGGTGATCCTGCACGGCCGCGCGGTCGCCAACATGGATGCGCGCGGTTACCACGACTACAAACGCGTGGCGATGGACGCGGTGTTGCAATCGCATCGGCGTTTGGTCGACGGCTTCGATGCGGTCGTGGTCGAAGGCGCCGGCAGTCCGGCCGAGATCAACCTGCGCGCCAACGACATCGCCAACATGGGCTATGCCGAAGCGGTCGACTGCCCGGTGTTGCTGATCGCCGATATCGACCGCGGCGGCGTGTTCGCGCATCTGGTCGGCACCCTGGCCTTGCTGTCGGACAGCGAACGCGCGCGCGTCGCCGGTTTCGTCATCAACCGCTTTCGCGGCGATATCGCCCTGCTGCAGCCGGGCCTGGACTGGCTGGAGCGTGAGACCGGCAAGCCGGTGATCGGCGTATTGCCATATCTGCACGGCCTGCATCTGGAAGCCGAGGACGCGTTGCCGCGCGAGCGCGCGGGCGACGCGAACGCCGCGGCGGGCGAGCGACTGCGAGTGGCGGTGCCGGCATTGCCGCGGATCAGCAACCACAACGATTTCGATGCGCTGCGCGCGCATCCGCAGGTCGACTGCTGGTTCGTAGGCCCAGGCGAAACCCCGCCGGCGTGCGATCTGATCGTGCTGCCGGGTTCCAAGTCGACCCGCGCCGATCTGCAGTGGCTGCGGCGCAACGGCTGGGCGACCGCGATCGCGCGCCATCTGCGCTACGGCGGCAAGGTGATCGGGATCTGCGGCGGTCTGCAGATGCTCGGCCAGCGCATCAGCGATCCACTCGGCATCGAAGGCGAGCCCGGCAGCGACGAAGGCCTGGGCTGGCTCGAACTGGACACGGTGCTGGAGCCGGAAAAGCAGCTGCGCAATGTGCGCGGTCGCCTGAGCCTCGACGATGCCGCGGTCAGCGGCTATGAAATCCACTGCGGCGTCAGCACCGGCGCCGCGTTGCAGCGGCTGTGCCTGCGTTTCGAAGACGGCCGCGTCGACGGCGCGATTTCCGCCGACGGCCGCATCCTCGGCAGCTATGTGCACGGTCTGTTCGACGAACCCGAAGCCCTGGCGGCGCTGTTGCGCTGGGCCGGATTGGCGCAGGCGCAGCCGCTGGACCTGCGCGGCTTGCGCGAAGCCGGGATCGATCGCCTCGCCGATGCGGTGCAGGCGCATCTGGATATCGCCCGGCTCGAAACCCTGTTCGGATTGGAGGCCGTATGCACAGCCTGATTCTCGGCGGCGCGCGTTCGGGCAAGAGCGCCTTGGCCGAACGTCTGGCCCTGCCGTTCGCGGACGTGGTCTACATCGCCACCGCGCAGGCGCGCGACGCCGAGATGGGCGAGCGCATCGCCCATCATCGCGCGCGGCGTCCCGCCGAATGGGGCTGCGTGGAGGAGCCGATCGCCTTGGCCGCAACCTTGCGCGCGCACGCGGCGCCAGGACGCTGCGTGCTGGTGGATTGCCTGACCCTGTGGCTGAGCAATCTGCTGGGCGATGCGGATGGCGATGTATTCGAGCGCGAACGCGATGCGTTGCTGGCGACCTTGCCAGGACTGGACGGAACGGTGCTGCTGGTCAGCAACGAAATCGGCCTCGGCGTGGTGCCGATGGGCGAATTGACCCGGCGCTATGTCGACGAAGCCGGGCGCCTGCATCAGGCGCTGGGCGCGGTGTGCGAACGGGTGGTGTTCGTCGCCGCGGGCTTGCCGCTGGTATTGAAAGGTCCCGCGCTGTGAGCGCGGGACGCAACGAGTCGCATGGGAGCGAAGCAGTGAACGATCGAGTATCGAACCAATCGACCCTCGCCGCGGACGCGTGGTGGCTGCGGCCTTGCAAGCGTCCCGATGCGGACCTGCAGGCGCAGGGGCGCGCGCGTCAGGCGCAGTTGACCAAGCCGCCGGGATCGCTCGGCGTGCTGGAAGACCTCGCGGTGACGTTGTCCGGCTTGCAACACAGCCCCACGCCTAAGGTCGATCGAGTGTGGATCAGCGTGTTCGCCGCCGACCACGGCGTCGCGGCCGAGGGCGTGTCGGCGTTTCCGCAGGCGGTGACCGGCGAGATGCTGCGCAATTTCGCCGGCGGCGGCGCGGCCATCGCGGTGCTCGCGCGCGCGCTCGACGCGAGCCTGGACGTGGTCAACCTGGGCACGGTCAACGATCCCGGCGCGGTGGCCGGCGTGCACCGGGCAGTGATCGCCGCGAGCACGCGCAATTTCTGCGAAGGCCCGGCGATGAGCGATGCGCAGTTGCGCGCCGCGCTCGGCGCCGGCGCGGCCAGCGTGCGCGCCGCGCTCGATGCCGGCGCGCAGTTGTTCATCGGCGGCGAGATGGGCATCGCCAACACCACCTCGGCGGCAGCGTTGGCCAGTGCCTTGTTGCGGCGCTCGCCGTCGGAACTGACCGGCGCCGGCACCGGCCTGGATGCGGGCGGCATTGCCCACAAGATCGCGGTGATCGAACGCGCGCTGGCCCTGCATGCGCCGGCCGACAGCGATTGGGAACGGCTGCGCCGGCTCGGCGGTTTCGAGATCGCCGCATTGACCGGCGCGTATGTGGCCGCGGCCCAGGCCGGTTTGCCGGTTCTGGTGGATGGCTTCATCGCCAGCGTCGCCGCGCTGGCCGCGCAGCGGCTCAACCCGGGCTGTGGCGATTGGCTGCTGTACGCGCATCGCTCGCACGAACGCGGTCATGCGATGGTGCTGGAGGCCCTGCGGGCGCGGCCCTTGCTCGATCTGGGCATGCGCCTGGGCGAGGCCAGCGGCGCGGCGATGGCGGTGCCGTTGCTGCGCCTGGCCTGCGCGCTGCACAACGGCATGGCGACCTTTGCCCAGGCCGGCGTGTCCGAATCCGCCGCGCAACAGGCATGATGTGGCTCCCGCGATGAGCCCTCGCATCGCCATCGATCGCGCACAAGGAAAGGAGCTGCGATGAGTTCGTCCACCACCACCCATATCGATCTGCTGCGGCACGGCGACACCGGCCACCGCAGTTATCGCGGCCAGCTCGACGACACTTTGCTCGAACTGGGCTGGCGACAGATGCGCGACGCCGTGCTCGGGCGCGAGTGGGATGTAATCGTCAGCTCGCCGTTGCAGCGCTGCGCGGCGTTCGCGCAGGAACTGGCGCAGTCGCGCGGCCTGCCGCTGGCGCTGGAACCGGCGCTGCGCGAATACCATTTCGGCGATTGGCAGGGCCGCACGGTCGACGCCATTGCCGCCAACGAAGGCGAGGCGCTGGCGCGGTTCTGGGCCGATCCGGTCGCGTATCCGCCGCCGGGCGCTGAGCGCTTCGTCGATTTCGCCAACCGCCTGACCGGCGCGGTCGGCGACTTGCTGCGCACGTATCCGGGCCGGCGCGTGCTGGTGGTGACCCACGGCGGCGTGATCCGTCTGCTGCGTTGTCTCGCCGCGGGCCGGCGTTACACCGACCTGCTCAATATCGATGTCGCGCATGCCTCGCTGCATGCCTTGCCGTGGCCGCCGAAACCGCCGCGCGATGCGGTCGATGCGCCGCGCGGCGACGACGCCCGCCACGAGGCGGCACGGGCCGATCCGGTCGACGGCTGATGCAGGCCTTGCTCGCCGCGATCGGTTTTCTCACGCGGATTCCGGTGCCAGCGCGGGTGTTCGAACAACCGCGCGCGCAATCGCGCTCGCTGGCCTGGTATCCCGCGGTCGGCTTGCTGATCGGCGGCGTGCTGTGCGCCTTGGCCTGGGCGTTGCAGACGCGACCGCCGCTGCCGTCGGCGGCGTTGTTGCTGACGGCGTGGGTCGCATTGACCGGCGCCTTGCATCTGGACGGGCTGGCCGACAGCGCCGATGCCTGGGTCGGCGGCATGCGCGCCGATGCGGCCGCGAGCCGCGAACGCACCCTGGAGATCATGAAAGATCCGCGCAGCGGGCCGGTCGGCGTGGTCGCGGTGGTGCTGGCGCTGCTGCTGAAATTCGCCGCGCTGGCGAGCCTGCCGGCGCCGGCATGGGCCGCGCTGCTGCTCGCGCCGTTGCTGGCGCGCACCGGTTTGACCCTCGCGTTCCTGGTGCTGCCGTATGTGCGCAGCGGCGGCCTGGGCCAGGCGCTGGTGGATGCGCCGCGCGCGGCGTGCTGGGTCGCGGTCGCGATCGCCGTCGGCGGCTGCGCCTTGGCCGGTTGGCGCGGCTGCCTGGCGGTCGTGGTCGCGGCGGTGGTGTTCGCAATCTGGCGCCGGGCCTGCCTGCGTCGCTTGCAGGGCATGACCGGCGATGCCTGCGGCGCATTGACTGAAATCATCGAAGCGGCGGTGCTGGTCGCGCTGGCCTTGTCGTACTGAAGCGTCGGGTCGGGCAGGCGAGGAAAGCGCAAGATAGGAACCGCCGCCGCGTTGGCGGTCTGCGAACCTGAGCGTCGACCCATTACCCATCCGCAAGGAACGAGCGCATGCCTCCCGTCAAGGATCATCCCGTTCGAGCCGCGGCGGCGGCCGTTGCCGACGCCGCCGAAAGCGCCGCGCCTGCCGTCGACGATCGCGTCTACGAGCCCGCGCCCGATCGCGCCGGCCCCGCGCTCAAGGCCGGCACCCGCGACGCGCACCAGCGCCGGATCGAGCGCGCGGTGGCGCTGATCGAGCAGGCGATCGCGCGCGGCGAAGACCCGCCCGAGCTCGCCCGCCTGGCCGAAGCGGCCTCGTTCTCGCCGTTCCACTTCCATCGCGTGTACCGCGCGATGACCGGCGAGACCACCGGCCAGACCGTGGCCCGGCTGCGTCTGCTGCAGGGCCTGCGCCTGCTCGCCAGCGCCGATCGCAGCGTCACCGATGCCGCGCTGGCGGTCGGTTATCAGACCCCGCAGGCCTTCACCCGTGCGTTTCGCCAGGGCGTGGGCGGCACCCCGAGCGAACTGCGCGCCGAACCCGAACGCCTGTGGCGCGAGATCGATCGTCTGTCGCTGCCGCCGGATTCGGGCCAGGCGCCGTCGCCGCCGTTGCGGGTCGAAGTGGTCAGCGTCGATCCGTTCGAGGTGGTGACGCTGCGCGTGACCGGCGCCTATCCGGAACAGAACCAGGGCTATGGCCGTCTGTTCGGCTGGGCCGCCGAGCACGGTTTGCTGGACGCGTTGAACGGGCTGTACGGCGTGCCGGTCGACGATCGCCGCGACGTGCCGCCGCAGGCCTGCGCATTCGATTGCATGCTGGCCTTGGGCCGACCGTTCCGGATCGAAGCGGGCAGCGGCCTGGGCACGATGCGACTGGGCGGCGGCCGCTATGCGCGCATCCGCCATGTCGGCGCCTTCGACGGACTGGAGGCGTTGACCGATGCGCTGCTGGCGCACTGGCTGCCCGGCAGCGGCGAGCTTTTGCGCGATGCGCCGCTGCATCACGAATACCTCGACGATCCCGACGAAGTGCCCGAAGCGCTGCTGCGTACCGACATCTATCTGCCGTTGCAGGGCTGACGCTTCCGCCCGCGAAAGACGTCCGGATTCACGCGCGCCGCCAGGCGCCTACCGCGAAAAACTCAAGCCCCGGCCGCTTCCAGCCGCGCTTCCAGCTCCGCGACCTTCGCTTCCAACGCCGCCACACGCTCGGCCAGTGCCGACTGCGATCCGCCGCCCGAGCCCGCGTCGTCGCCGGACGACGACACGCTGCCGTTCCACACCGGTTCGCCGCTGAGCAGATGCCCATAGCGATCCTCGCGCTGGCCGGGCTGGCGCCCGAGCAGGCGCACCAGCGGCGGTTGATGCTGGGCCAGCCGTTCCAGCGCGTACTGCACGTCGCCGGCCGAATCGAACTTGGCCATGCGTTCGCTGCGCGACAACAGCTCGTTCACGGTCTGCGGACCGCGCAGCATCAGCAGCGCGATCAGCACGGCCTGCGGGCGGGTCACGTCGAGCGCGGTGGTGGCGCGGTGCGCGTAACGCTCCGCGCGCGAGTGATGCTGGGATTTGATCCAGCCGCGCGGCTCCAGCCGGCGCAGGGCGTTGGCGACCTCGCCGGGTTCCAGCTGCATCATCGGTTCGCGCGAGGTCTTCTGATTGCAGGCGGTGACGATGGCGTTCAAGGTCAGCGGATACACGTCGGGCGTGGTCGCTTCCTTTTCGATCAGGCAGCCGATGACCCGCGCCTCGACCGCGCTGAGTTGCGGCGCGGTGTTCTCGGGCGTGCTGTCGGGCGCGTCGTGGCTGCCGGACGGTTCACTGCTGGTCGGGTCGATGTCGCTCATGGTCGTTGGGTACTGATGAAGGGCGGGCTCAGACTAACCGATTGCGTGGCCGGGCTCGGGACGGCGCCGGCTCACGCCAGCGCCGTCGACGGCGGCAGATTGCGCGCGCCGCGGTACACCGGCGCGGCCAGCACCATCTCGGCCAGGCTGTGCGCCAGCTCGCGTTCGGCCATCACCGCGCCGTCGGCGCCGTGCTTGAGCAGATGCTTGACCTCGTTGTCGCTGTGCGCGCGCGCGACGATGCTCAGGGCCGGATTGAGTTCGCGCAGCTTGGCGATGATCTCGCCGGCTTCCAGCGCCTGCGGAATCGCCAGCATCACCGTGGTCGCGCGCTCGGGCACCGCTTCGCGCAGCACCCGCTCGTTGACCGCGTTGCCCAGGATCGCCGGATGACCGGCGGCGCGCGCCTTGTCGATCAGGCTGTCCTCGCCGTCGATGACCACCAGCGGCACGTGGTGATCGGTCAGCAAGCGCGCCAGCTCGCTGCCGACCCGGCCGTAGCCGATCAGGATCACATGACCGCCGATATCGGCCGGCACCGGCGGCACCGCCGCGTCGGCGCGCGCATCGGCCTCGGCCGCGTCGGCGCGCGCCTGCTTGCGGTCGAGCCAGCCGAACAGCAGCGGATTGACCACGATCGACAGCAAGGCGCCGGCCAGGATCAGATCCTGCCCGTCCTTCGACAGGATGCCCTCGTCGATGCCGAGCTGGGCCAGGATGAAGGAGAACTCGCCGATCTGCGCCAGGCTGACCGAGATCATCAGCGCGGTCGAGTTCGGCTTGCCGAACGCGCGCACGATCGCGTACGCCGCCACCGACTTGCCGATCACGATGATGCCGAACACCGCCAGCACTTCCAGCGGCTTCTCCAGCAGGATCATCGGATTGAACAGCATGCCGACCGAGACGAAGAACAGCACCGCGAACGCTTCGCGCAGCGGAAGGGTTTCGTTGGCGGCCTGATGGCTGAACTCGGATTCGTTGAGCATCATGCCGGCGAAGAACGCGCCCAGCGCGAACGACACGCCGAACAGTTCGGCCGAACCGAACGCCACGCCCAGCGCGATCGCGAGCACGCACAGGGTGAACAACTCGCGCGAACCGGTGCCGGCCACGCGTTCGAGAATCCACGGAATCACCCGCCGCCCGACGATCAGCATGAAGGCGATGAAGGCGCCGACCTTGGCCAGGGTGATGAACAACTTGCTCCACACTTCCGAGGCTTCGCCGGCCTCGCCCTTGAGCAGGCCCGACAGCGCCGGCAGCAGCACCAGCGCGAGCACCATCGCCAGGTCCTCGACGATCAGCCAGCCGATCGCGATGCGGCCCTTGGTGGTTTCCACCAGGCGGCGCTCCTCCAGCGCGCGCAACAGCACCACGGTGCTGGCGACCGACAAGGCCAGGCCGAACACCAGCCCCGCGCCGTGCGACCAGCCGAGCAACTCGGCCATGCCCCAACCCAGCGCGGTGGCCACCGCGATCTGCACGATCGCGCCCGGCAAGGCGATGGCTTTGACTTCGAGCAGGTCGCCGAGCGAGAAATGCAGGCCGACGCCGAACATCAGCAGGATCACGCCGATTTCGGCCAATTGCGGCGCAAGGGTCTGGTCGCCGACGAAGCCGGGCGTGAAGGGGCCGGCGATGATGCCGGCGATGAGGTAGCCCACCAGCGGCGACAGCCGCAGGCGTTGCGCGATCATTCCGAAGATGAAGGCCAGGACGAAGCCGGCTACCAGAATCGCGATCAGGGACGTGTGGTGCATCGGCTCTCCTGTGGTCTGGTCCTTTTAAGAATGTGTGCTGAGCCGGCTGGATGCAAGCCTTTCTCGTTTGGCATGTCGTCGCAAATGATTGTTTCTGCGACATTTTCCGCGGCTGGCCGACGGTCGGCGGGCTTGCGTCGGCGGTGCCCGCGTCCCGGCCCAGCGGGGCTTGAGACCACCAGGATCGACGTTCGTTCACGCGCGCCGCGAGTGCGTCGCCGATAGCGGCGAATGCATGAACAGCGATTCAGTCGCGCGGCGTTGGACGGCGCGCGCATTGTCGATCTGCGCGAAAGCGGGGATCGCGAAGTCTGCTGCGAGGGGTTTGGGCTGCGATGTTTCTCTTTCAGTTCGTCGGGTCGGATGAAAGGCGTCGGGACGTAAGACGCCTGCCTGCTAGCCCGATGGCCCGGCCCGTTGTCAGGCCCGGCATCAACCGCGTCGCTCCTCGATCCGGACGACTTTCCAACGGCGCTTATTGACGACGCTGATTAACGGAACGTGGACGCCCGGGCGATAGCATCGATCAGTGCAAGCAGAATTTTCTGATCGCGAGCGAGGAATTCCCATGCACTATCTGACCACTGAAGTCGATGGCGTCGTGATTTTCTATCGAGAGCACGGCCCGGCCGATGCGCCGGTCTTGCTGTTGCCGCACGGCTACCCGTGTTCTTCGTTTCAATACCGCAACCTCATGCCGGCCCTGGGCGATCGCTGGCACACGCTGGCCGCGGATTTCCCGGGATTCGGCTACAGCGGCACGCCCGACCCCTCGCGCTTTGGCTACGACTTCGACGCCTACGCGGATTTCCTGGCGAAGTTCGCCGACCGGCTCGGGTTGACCCGCTACGCGCTGTGGCTGCACGACTACGGTTCGCAGATCGGATTGCGCCATGCGATCGCGCATCCGCAGCGAATCACCGCGTTGATCGTCCAGAACGGCGACATCTACGAGGATGCGCTCGGCCCCAAGTACGAGACCATCAAGACCTACTGGGCGGACCGATCGCCGGAGCATCGCAAGCCGTTGGAACAGGCGGTCAGCGAACACGGTTTTCGCGACGAGTTCATCGGTGAAGTCGATGCCGACGTGGCCGCGCGAATCACCCCGGACCTGTGGAAGCTGCATTGGCCGTTGATGGACACGCCGGTGCGGCGCGAGGCGATGGTCGGCTTGATGGATAAGCTGGAAGCCAACCTCGATTGGTTCCCGCGTTACCAGGCCTACCTGCGCGAGCACAGGCCGAAGACGCTGATCGTGTGGGGTCCGAAGGACGGCTATATGCCCGCCGCCGCGGCGCGGGCCTATCTACGCGACCTGCCCGAGGCAGAGCTGCATCTGCTGGAAGGCGCCGGCCATTGGCTGCTCGAAACCCACTTCGACGAAGCCTTGCCGCGCGTTCGCGATTTCCTGCAGCGGGCGCTCGGCTGAGTCTGGCAAGCGCAAAGAAAGCCCCGCTGCGCGCGGGGCCGGGAAAACGCGGGCGGCGGCGTTTCAGCCGCCGCCCGCAACCTCAGCGCTTAGTCACCACTTGTACCCGACCTTCGCATACGCGAACGCGCCGTTGAACCCGAACGGCGAATTGCCGCTGTACGGCAACTGGCCGCTTTCGCTGTTGGCGTAGATCGATTCGTCCGGGTATTCGTTGAGCACGTTGTCGCCGCCGACGGTGAACTCCCATCCGTCGATGGCGTAGGTCGCGGCCAGGTCGAGGGTCCACTTCGCGCCGTAGGTCTGGTCGCGCACGCCGCTGGGGTCGTCGTTGAAGGTGTGGAACTCGCCGTAACGCGTGCCGGTCGCGTCGAAACGCCACGGCCCGGTGCTCCAGCTGCCGCCGAGGAAGAACTTGTCGCGCGGCGCGCCCTGGGTGATGCGGCCTCGCTCGACCCGGCCGATGCGCTGCAGGTTCAGGCCGCCGGCGGTGAGCTCCGGCGGATTGGCGGCGATGCGTTCCAGCGTGGTCTTGTTGTGGTTGTAGCCGGCGGTCAGGTCGAGCGCGCCGTTGCCCAGCGTCCACTTGTAGCTGCCGACGATGTCGATGCCGCGGGTGCGGGTGTCGACCGCGTTGGTGAAGTAGCGGCCGCCGGTGATGCCGGGATAGCCGCGCGCTTCCAGGAAGCTCGCCACCGCCGGCCCGCGCAGGTTTTCCGAGAGGATGATGCGGTCGTCGATGTCGATCTGGTACGCGTCGATGGTGATGTACAGCGATTCGACCGGCTGCAGCACCAGGCCCAGACCGATGTTGGTCGATTCCTCGGCCTTGAGCGGCTCGGCGCCGAGCGCGATCGCGGCCGGGTCGTCGACGGCGAAGGTGCGGACCTGGAACGGGATCGGGTCGCCGAGCACGATCACGGTCTGGGTCGATTGGTAGAACTGCTGCTGCAGCGACGGCGCGCGAAAACCGGTCGACACGGTGCCGCGCAACGCGACCTTGTCGGTGAAGGCGTAACGCGCCGACAACTTGCCCGAGGTGGTTTCGCCGAAGTCGCTGTAGCTTTCGTAACGCGCCGCCGCGCCGAGCGACAGCTTGTCGGTCACGTCGGCTTCCAGGTCGGCGTAGAACGAATGGCTGTTGCGATTGCGACGGCTGGCGTCGGACGGGGTGAAGCCGGGGAACACCTGCGCGCCCGGCGCGCCGGGTTCGGGACCGGCGACATACGACGCCAGTTCGCCGGCGCTCTGGTTGAATTTCTCGCCGCGCCATTCCGCGCCGAAGGCCACCGTCAGCGGGTATTTCAGCCAGCCCACGTCGAAGGCCTTGTTGAAATCGGCGTTGAGCACGTTCTGGGTGACTTCCAGCGCGCCGATGTAGAAGTCGTGCGGCGAGGCGACGCCCAGGGTGCGGTTGAGACTGTTGCGCACGTCGAAATCGAGCTGGTTCTGGCCGTAGTTGTAGCTCAGATCGAGGTTCCAGCCGCCGGCGGTCTGGCCGCGCAGGCCGAGCACCAGCGCGCGGTCCTTGCTGACGTTATCGATCTGCGGCAGGAAGCCGTTGGGATACACCGACAGGATGTTGTTAGCGTTGCCCGGCGCGCGGAAATAGCCGTTGGAAATCGCGCGGCGGCGGCTGGCGGTGCCGAAGGAATAGAACTCCACGCCCTCGGCGGCCTGGTACTGCGCGTTGAAGGCGACCGCGGCCTGATCGATTTCCGGATCGCCGTAGCGATGCACGACCTTGCCCGGCGGATTGCTGGTCGGCGTGACCGTGCCCAGGTACGGCCGCGCGCGGTCGGTGTTGTCGCTGTGGCCGCCCTGCGCGGACAGGTGCACGCTGCCGTTCTCGCCGAGCTTGAAGCCGGCATCGCCCGACAACTGATACTGCTTGCCGTCGCCGGCGCTGAACTGGCCGTAGCGCGCGGCGATCGAGCCGCCTTCGCCCGAACCCTTGAGCACGATATTGATGACGCCGGCGATCGCGTCGGAGCCGTATTGCGCCGAGGCGCCGTCGCGCAGCACTTCGACCCGCTCGATCGCGGCGATCGGGATCGCGTTGAGGTCGACCGGCGAGGAGCCGCGGCCGATGCTGTCGTTGAGGTTGATCAGCGACGTGGTGTGGCGGCGCTTGCCGTTGACCAGCACCAGCACCTGATCCGGCGCCAGCCCGCGCAGCTGGGCCGGACGCACCGCGTCGGTGGCGTCGGTGATCGCCGGGCGCGGGAAATTCAGCGAGGGCAGGGCGCGCGCCAGGGCGGTGGCCAGTTCGACGGTGCCGGTCGACTCCAGGGTCTGCGGGGAAATGATGTCGATCGGCGCGGTGGACTCGGCGACGGTGCGGTCGGCCACGCGGGTGCCGGTGACGATCAGGGTGTCGAGGTTGGTGGGGTTCGAGGCTGGGGCGGACTCGGGGGCGCCGGCGTCCTGGGCCCAGGCGGGCGAGGTGGACAGGACGATCGAAACGGCGGTGCTGAGCAGGGAAATGCGACGGGACATGGTGACTCCGGGCGGTCGATCGGGGACGTCGGGACGAACGCCGCCGCCGCGGCCGGCGCGAGGGGCGCTTTGCCGCGGATGGCGAGCTCGTTGACGCGTGGGGGCGGTCTGAGGCCGACGTCCCGATTATTCGATGCCCGCCCCGGGCGCGGCCGAACATGTGCTCATGAGCAAATACCGATCAGTCATGCGACCATATCGGCATGATTTCTTTCCGTGATTTCGCCATGCGGCGCGGCGAACGCCTGCTGCTGTCCAACGTAGACCTGACCCTGCACGCCGGTTGGCGGGTGGGCGTGATCGGTCGTAACGGCACTGGTAAGTCGTCGCTGTTCGCCGCCATCCAGGGCGAGGTCGAGGCCGATCGCGGCGATATTGACGTGCCCAACCGCGTGCGCATCGCCAGCGTGGCCCAGGAAACCCCGGCCCTGGACGACCCGGCGCTGGACTTCGTCCTGTCCGGCGACGCCACCGTCTACAAGGTCCTGGTGGCCGAGCGCGAAGCGGTCGAGCGCGAGGACTGGGAAGCGGTCGCCGAGGCCCACCATCAGCTCGAGGAGCTCGGCGGCTACGACGCCACGGCGCGCGCCGGCAAGCTGCTGCACGGCCTGGGCTTCTCGCCCGACACCCACGAACGCGCGGTCAAGGAATTCTCCGGCGGCTGGCGGGTGCGGCTGAACCTGGCGCGCGCGCTGATGACGCCGTCGGACCTGCTGCTGCTCGACGAACCGACCAACCACCTCGACCTCGACGCGGTGCTGTGGCTGGAGCAATGGCTGCTCAAATACCCGGGCACCTTGCTGCTGATCTCGCACGACCGCGAGTTCCTCGACGAAGTCACCACCCACACCCTGCACCTACACGACGGCAAGGCCAAGCTGTACACCGGCGATTACACCGCGTTCGAGCGCCAACGCGCCGAGCACCTGCGCCTGCAGCAGATCACCCACGAAAAGCAGCAGGCCGAACGCGCCCACCTGCAGAGCTTCATCGACCGCTTCAGCGCCAGCGCGGCCAAGGCCAAGCAGGCGCAGTCGCGGGTCAAGCGCCTGGCCAAGATGGTCGGCACCGAGGCGGTGCGCATGGAACGCGCGATGCGGATCGAGTTCCCGGCCCCGGTCAAGCTGCCGCACGCGTTGCTGCGTTTGGTCCATGCCGATTGTGGTTACGGCGACCACGTCGTGCTCGACGATGTCAGCTTCATCCTCGAAGCCGGCGATCGCATCGCCCTGCTCGGGCCGAACGGCGCGGGTAAATCGACCCTGGTCAAATCGCTGGTCGGCGAGCTGGAACTGCTGACCGGCGAACGCGGCGGTCACCCGGACCTGCGCATCGGTTACTTCGCCCAGCACACGGTCGAATCGCTGCACGCGGGCGTGAGCCCGATCGACCACCTGGCCGAGATCGCGCCGGGCGTGCCGACCCAGCAGTTGCGCGATTTCCTCGGCAAATGGAATTTCCCCGGCGACCGCGCCTTCGAATCGGTCGATGGGTTCTCCGGCGGCGAACGCGCGCGCCTGGCCCTGGCGATGATCGCCTGGCGCAAGCCGAACGTGCTGCTGCTCGACGAACCGACCAACCATCTGGACCTGGACGTGCGCGAAGCGCTCGCCGAGGCCTTGTCGGATTTCGCCGGCGCGATCGTGCTGGTCTCGCACGACCGCCACCTCATCGGCCTGGTCTGCGAAACCTTCTGGCGCGTGGCCGACGGCGTGGCCCAGCCGTTCGACGGCGACCTCGACGCCTACGCGGTGTGGCTGCGCACGCGCGACAACAGCAACGACGGCAAGGGCGCGGCCGCGTCCAAAGCTGCCGCCGCGGCTGCGGCCGCCGCGAGCGCGACGGCGCCGGCGGCGAAATCCTCGCGCAAGGCCAACCCGCTCAAACTCGCCGAAGCCGAGAAGCGCATGGCCGAGCTGGAATCGAAACTGCACACGCTCGACATGGACCTCGCCGACCCGACCAAGTACGCCGGCGGCGGCGACAACGCCGCGGAACTTGCGAAGCAGCGCGAGAAAGTCGCCGCCGAATTGGCCAAGGCCGAGGCGGAGTGGATGGCGTTGTACGACGCGGCTTGATTCGTGGTCGTGTCGCCGGCGTGCCTTGAGCCGCCGGCGTCGGCGGTCATGCCCGTCGCGCCATCGTGTCGATAAGCCGCTCAAGATAAAACAATCTGGATAAGCCCTGTTTGCTGAGATAGATTGCGTGCCGGGAGATGGTCCGGCTGAGGCGGGTTCGCCGCAGCCACGGAGGCGGATGCCGTCCAGGACGATGGTCTTCGGCTTCGAGGGATTCGAACATGAAAGCAGGGAAGGGCCTTTTGGCCGCTTTCGTCGTATTGAGCGCGGGCGCCACCGTGACGGCCGTGTCCGATCCGGGCGCAGTGACGCAGTGGGCGCAACGCATCGGCGTTTCGTCGGTCACTGAAACCGATGCCGCGCCGTTGTCGGCGGCTGGCGGGCATCGTTCAAGCCAGGTATCGATCGATCTGAGCCTCAACGGCGAGATCGCCGGCCTGGCTTCGGCCAACGAGCCGGTGACCGCGACCGTGGTCGTCGGCGGCCGGGTGTTCCCGGCCATCGTCCAGGGCGCGACGTACACCGCATCGATCAATGCCTTGAGCGACACCGAGATGGTGACGGTGGAGGTGGTTTCCACGCGCGCGCGTTACCGCTCCGTGCTCGGCAGCGCCGGCAAGTTGCAGGCCGTTTCCGGCGGCGATGGCGACGTCACCTTGGCCGAGCGCGCCTCGCTGCGGGTGTCGCCGTTCAGCACCGCGCTGGCCTGGTTGGTGCGGATTGGACTGGATGGTCGCGACGCCGCGAGCGACAGCGAATTCGAAACCATGACCCGTTCGATCGTCGGCAACGATCTGGTGATGGTCGCCTATCTGCTCGACGCGTTCGCGTCCGGCGCGGTCGCCTTGCCGCAGGGCTATCAGGACGGCCAGCAATTGCTGGAGGCGCCGGCCGCCTATGCGGAATTCCTCTGGACCCAGGATTTCTATCCGGCCTCGCAAGCCTATCTGTTCTCCCAGGCCGATTACGTCCCGTTGACCTCGCTGGCGCAGTTGCCCGACGTGACCGCGATGCTGGCGCCATTGCCGATCAACGAACCCGCGGTGTCGTTGGGCGACTTGCAGTTGCTGTATCGACAGAACGACGGCAGCTTCACCTTGTTCGAAGAAGAGGTGCTGGTCACCTATCCGCGTTACACCGCGGCGATCAACGGCCAGGGCGAGTTGTCGCTCACTCCGGTCGGCGAGGCCGGCACGCGCAACGTGCTGCGTTATCTGCCGTTCTCTCTGTTCCAACCGCTGCCGGTGCAGCGTGTCTCGCGCGGCCACAGGCTGCGCCGGCTGGTCGTGGGCGACGATTACAGTCTGTGGGCTTCGCGTTCGCTGTGGTTCGACAGCCATCACTCGCCGGCAGGCGACTTCGAAGAGGAGACGGCGACTTACGCGATCTGGTCGGCGTTCGATCTGAATGCCGCGTCACTGCAGCATCCCTGGGGCCAGCTGCTCGGCGATGGCCTGCAGTTTCCGACCTACTCGCTGCCGAGCGCCTGCACCTCGACCCAGCGCGCCGCGTATCAGCCGGGATTCGGCAAATGCGCGCATGCTCCGTATTGGTTTCGCTACGGCCACGGCGGTTTCTTTCGCGCCGTCGACGGCGTCGGTGAGCGCATGGAGATCCTCCCGAGCTACGGCCTGGAGCGCAGTTTCAGTTATCAACTCATCGGCAACGGCGCGTTGCAGGTGGTGAGGGGCAACACGCCGACGGAGCCCGGGACCGACAGCACGTTCTGGCGGTATGCCGCCGGCAGCGCAGCCTCGCGTCCGCTGATCTATCTGGCGCGCGCGGCCGGTGGTTACTTCGTGGGCGCCAGCGTCGCGATGGTGGAGCAGCCCGGCATCACGCTGGGATCGCCGGTAGGTTCGTGGCGGACACCGGCGTCCGAGGCTCGACTGGCGCGCTATCCGGCGGTTCGAACTTTCGAAATTCGCCGTTTCCCCGACGGAAGCGGACGTGATGTCAACATCATGGGCAACCAGGTGAGCTCCACTCAGACCAGTTGGAACTACCCCACCGGCTCCGGCGTCCCTGACTATTCTTTCCGTGCGCTGTTTCCCAATCGGCCCACCTCATTCATCGTGGCCAATTGCACGCAGGCGTTCGCCACCGGGGCAGAGACCTGCGCGCCTTCGCGTGTGCGCTATTTCCGACCGCTATACCGGGTCGGCGCGCGACTGTACGGAGTGTCGGATTTCTATTCCAATGATTTCCTCGCCCCCGCCGGCTACACCGGCCCGTACCAAGTGCAATTGCTCGATTCGCGCGCGGACTATATCGAATGCATTGCCGGGGATTGCTTGGCGTCGGTGCCGCCGACCGGGCCTTGATGCAGGCAACTTTGCCGATGTGGGCGCCGTGCCCGCATCGGCAGCATCGGGTTTTCATTGATGCGTATCGGGCCCGGCGCGATGCAAGGCGGTAAAGGATGATTCGAATGGATGTACGTGGCTTTGTGTCGGTGGTGTGCGCGCTTGGGCTGGCCTCGTGTGCGAGCGGTGGGCCGTCGCCATCGCGCACTGATGCGGTCGCGCCGATACCCGCCTCGCGGGTCGCCGACCCGCTGCGCGGCGACTTCGACCCGATCACCCCGGGCGAGGCCGCTGATACCGATCGCCTGGGCGCTACCGTGCGCTGGGGCGGCGGGATCGACCGGGTGGTGTTTCAGGACGGCCGCAGCTGTTTCACGATGCGCGCCGCGCGGCTGACTCCGAGTGGCCAGCCGGACTGGACCCGGGAGTCCAACAACGAGCGCTTCGTCGCCTGCCGCGCCGGGTTCTACGATGCGCTGCGATTCGCGCCGTTCCGCGAAGTCACCTTCGTCGGCCGGATCGATGGCCATACCCAGCTCGACGGCGAGCGCGTGGCCACGATCGAGGCCCGGGTGGTCTATCTGTTCTCGGATTGCCTGGATATCGATGCCGCCACCGATCCGCAGTGCGCCTATGGTCCGGTCGAGCCCGGGGCGCCGCCGGGCGAACCCTGAGAAGGCGCGAACCGTGCCGGTGTAAACGTCGAACCGGGTCCGATATGGTCCCGATTCGGGGCCGTCGAGGTGGCTGGCAACAGCCCGCCGGCCACTGCGGAACGCACGCCGGCGCTTGCATCGGCGCGATCCGCCCCCACACTGCCAGTCCGCCGTTCCCGAACACAGCCCACCGCCATGCCCATCTACGCCTTCCAGTGCAGTGCCTGCGGACACAGCTTCGATCGCCTGCAGAAGCTGTCCGATGCCGATCCGACCGTGTGCCCCGAATGCGGCGCCGAAAAGGTCGGCCGCCAATTGACCGCGCCCCAGTTCCGCTTGGCCGGCGGCGGCTGGTACGAGACCGATTTCAAGAAGGACGGCGACAAGAAGCGCAATCTGGCCGGCGAGGGCAGCTCAGGCGGTTCTTCGTCGGGTGGGTCGGCCTCCGGCGGCGGCGACAGCAAGCCGGCCGAAAGCAAGCCCGCGGAAAGCAAGTCCGAAAAGAAGGCCGAGCCGGCTCCGGCTAGCAAGCCGGCGAGCGGTGGCGCCGCGAGCTGACGGGTTCGCCGGGGCGATACCGTCCGTCGATTCGGTCGATGCCGCTGCGATCCACACTGACCTGATAGGGCGCCGCGAGGCGCCCTTTCTGCTTCTGGGCGTCTCGACTTCCCTGCCGGCGGCGTTTCCCCAAGTCCGTCATTCCCGCGAACGCGGGAATCCAGTGTCTTTCCGCGATCCGCACGAAAGTCGCTGGATTCCCGCGTTCGCGGGAATGACGGTCGAGGGGAACGGGGGAAGTCGAAGGGCGCCCATCTCCCGTTGAGCCCCGCAAAGACGCCGCGAGGGCCGCGTTACCAGACGCATCCCCGCCCGGGTGCTCTAGAATGCTCGGTCCCGACCCCCGGCCGGTGAGCGATCGCGCCCGGCCACCCGCCGCGGCCCGGTCCGGACCCGCCTGTTGCACCCCCACGATCCACAGATCGACCAATTCGGAGTTTCCATGCGTACCCACTTCTGCGGCCTCGTCGACGAGGCGCTGATCGGCCAGACCGTCACCCTGTGCGGCTGGGTCAACACCAATCGCGTCCAGAGCCACGTGGTGTTCACCGATCTGCGCGATCACGAAGGCGTGGTCCAGATCGTGGTCGATTCGGACATGGCCGATCTGTTCAAGACCGCCAGCGACCTGAGCGTGGAAAGCTGCGTGCGCGTCACCGGCACCGTGCGCGCGCGCGGCGCGGCCAACGACAAGATCCGCAGCGGCAAGGTCGAAGTACTGCCGAGCTCGATCGAAGTGCTCAACAAGGCCGAACCGCTGCCGTTCCACGCCCACGAGAACGCCGGCGAGGAAACCCGCCTGACCTATCGCTACCTCGACCTGCGCCGCCCCGAGATGCAGAAGATGATGCGCACCCGCATCCGTCTGGTGCAGTCGCTGCGCCGCTGGCTCGACGCGCGTAATTTCCAGGACATCGAAACCCCGATCCTGACCAAGGCCACGCCCGAGGGCGCGCGCGACTTCCTGGTCCCGGCGCGCATGCACCCGGGCGAGTTCTACGCGCTGCCGCAGAGCCCGCAGCTGTTCAAGCAGATCCTGATGGTGGCCGGCTTCGACCGTTACTACCAGATCGCGCGCTGCTTCCGCGACGAAGCGCTGCGCGCCGACCGCCAGCTCGAATTCACCCAGCTCGACATGGAGTTCGCCTGGGTGTCCGAGCGCGATGTGCAGGACACGGTCGAGGACATGATCCGGGTGGTGTTCAAGGAAACCATCGACGTCGAACTCGACGCCGAATTTCCGCGCATGACCTATGCCGAAGCGATGCGTCGTTATGGTTCGGATAAACCCGATCTGCGCATCGAGCTTGAATTCGTAGACATCGCCGAACTGGTCAAGAGCTGCGAATTCAAGGTCTTCACCGATTGGGCCAACCACGAAGACGGCCGCGTGATCGCATTGCGCGCGCCGGGCGCAGCGGGCTGGTCGCGCAAGCAGATCGACGAGGCCGGCGCGCATGCCGCCAAGTACGGCGCCAAGGGCCTGGCGTGGATGAAGGTCGAGGACGCGAGCAAGGGCCGCGAAGGCATCAACTCGCCGATCGCCAAGTTCCTCGACGACGCCACGCTGGCGAAGATCGTCGAAGCCAGCGGCGCGCAAACTGGGGATGCGATCTTCTTCGGCGCGGCCGATTACAAGACCGCCAGCGATTTCATGGGCGCGCTGCGCCTGAAGTTGGGCAAGGATCTGAACCTGATCCAGGACGGCTGGAAGCCGTTGTGGGTCACCGATTTTCCGATGTTCGAGTGGGACGAAGAAGCGCAGCGCTACGTGGCCCTGCATCACCCCTTCACCGCGCCGGCGGTGGACGACATCGCCGATCTGCGCGCCAACGCCAAGACCGCGGTATCGCGCGGTTACGACATGGTGCTCAACGGCAACGAGATCGGCGGCGGTTCGATCCGCATCCACCGTCCGCAGATGCAGTCGGCGGTGTTCGACCTGCTCGGCATCGGCGCGGAAGAGGCCGAGGGCAAATTCGGCTTCCTGCTCGACGCGCTCAAGTACGGCGCGCCGCCGCACGGCGGCATCGCCTTCGGCATCGACCGCATCGCCGCGCTGATGGCCGGCACCGAGTCGATCCGCGACGTGATCGCGTTCCCCAAGACCACCACCGCGCAATGCCTGATGACCGGCGCGCCGTCGCCGATCCCGGACGCGCAGTTGGCCGAGGTGCATGTGATGGTGCGTCCGAAGAAGGATCCGGCCTGATCTGGCCGCGCCGGGCTTGATCCGGCGCTGATCGTTGCAGCGATCCGGCGTCGTGCCGGGTCGGTGCTTCGATGCAATCCGATTCGATCGGGCCTGATTTGATTCGGTGACCGGTTCGATCGGCCTGAGTCGATTGATCCGATCCATTGCCGCGCCGACACATCGTCGTTCCACGCGAGGCGTTATGACCAGCGAAACCCCGCAGTTCTCGATCCGCCGCGCCGTCGTCGCCGACGCGGCCACCGTGGCCGACATCGCCACGCGCACCTTCGTCGAAACCTTCGGCGACATGTACCCGCCCGAGGATCTGGCTTTCTTTCTCAAGGACAGCTACTCGGTCGAGAAGCAGGCGGTGATCCTGTCGCACCCGGACTACGCGATCTTCCTGCTCGAGCGCGACGGTATCGTCGTCGGCCACGCCGCGGCCGGGCCGTGCGGCCTGCCGCATCCGCAGGTCGCCCCGGGCGACGGCGAACTCAAGCGCCTGTACGTATTGCGCGAGGCGCAAAACGGCGGCTGGGGCGCGCGCCTGTTCGATACGGTCCTGGCCTGGCTCGAGCGCGACGGTCCGCGCACCTTGTGGATCGGGGTGTGGTCGGAGAATTTCGGGGCGCAGCGGTTCTATGGGCGCTATGGGTTCGAGAAGGCCGGCGAGTACGAATTCGTCGTGGGTGGGACGCGGGATCATGAGTTCATCCTGCGGCGCAATGCGGCGAGATGATGTCTGTGTGGTCGATGCTTCGGTGCATCGACGCTTGTTTGGCATGAGTCGTTATCTGCGAGGGGCGGGCATCGTCCCACCCGCGCCTGCGCCTTGATTTTGAATTTGGCTGTGGATATCAGAGCCACATTGGCTCCGCTTCGGCTTGATTTCGGCTTTTAGCTTGAAGCCGAGCTTATCTTCCAGCGCTGCGACGCTTGTAACTCGCGTTAGCAAAGGCACACCCGAAGGGCGACGCGCATGGATGCGCGTCGCGCGCCACCGGGACAAGGATGTCCCGTGTGGCGCGTGCCCGCGTAAGCACCGCACGCGCGGGCACTTGATTCACAAAAAAGCATTTTTCTTTGGTTACCTTTCTTTTGTTGCTTTAGACAAAAGAAAGTGACCCGCCGCTTCAGCGGCGGAACGCTTTTGATCCTGCTTGCAGCTTTAAAGGCTTCAAAGCTTCAAAGCTTTGAGGCTCTAGCGCTTTTGAAGCCAGAGGCAAGATCAACAGCTTTCGTCCGCAAGCGGCCGAGTTACTTTCTTTTGTCAAAAGCGACAAAAGAAAGGTAACCAAAGAAAAACGCTTTTTGGTGAATCAAGTGCCCGCGCGTGCGGAGCAGACGCGGGCATGCGCCACACGAGACATCCTGTCTCGGTGGCGCACGGCGCACATCCATGTGCGCCGCCCTACGGGTGTGCTTTTGCTAACGCGAGTTACAGGCCTCGCAGCGCTGGATGAACTGCGTGACTTCCGGCTCAAGCAAAAGCGACATGGCCTACCTGTAGGAGCGGCGCGAGCCGCGACAGCGCCATTGCGATTACGACGAAGGTTGCATCAGTCACCGTCATCCACGCGTAGGCGAGCGCAGGGCATTCCATACAGCCTTTCCTGTAAATCGAGCGCGCACGAACACACCGACGCGCATCCGTTCGCAGCCGCACCATCAATTCTCGCGATCTCACCGCGCCCGAACGAAAACCAATCCCCAAAACAAAACGACCCTCCCTCGCCTTAGCGAGAGAGGGCCGTACTAGCATCGCAACCCGACCCTCAGCGCCCGTCGAGCAACACGTTCAACGTCGTCGCATCCAACGCACCCTGCTTCTGCCCAAGCTTGAGCAACATCGCCTCCAGATCGCCCGCGGCGGCCGAAGTGCGCGTGGACGCCGTCGCCGACTTCAACTCGGTCGCCGGCGCGGTGTCGATACGCACCTGCCGGCCCTTGATCACCAGCGGCTGCGGCTTGGCCTTCGCACTGGAACCGCCGACGTGCTCGATCAGGATGCCGTTGTAGCCCAGCACCGGATCGGGCGCGGCGCCGGATTGCGCGGGGGCGGCCAGCGCGTCGGCCAAACGGGTTTCGATCGCGCGCAGCGAGGCCGCGTCGGTCACGGTGATGGTCGGGTCGGGACGACCGGAATAGACCAGGTAGGTGATCTTCACTCCGGGCGCGTCGGCGGCCAGGGCGAAGGTGGGCGCGGCCAGCAGCAACAGGCCGGCGAGCAAGGTCTTGAGCGAGCGCTGGGACATGGATCCTCCGTGAGCCGCGAACTGGGATGAGGCGCGTGCAGCCGATCGACGCTTAGTTGATCTGTTCATGGCCGCTGCCCTCGATGCTGTCGGACCACACGCGGAAGAATCCGCAGAAATCCGTGTAGGCGCCGCGATTGGCGGTGCGCGGGTCGGTGATTTCGTTGCCGGAATTGTCGCGGTTGGTGGCCGCGGTGCCACCGGGCTTGTGGGTCCACTTGCCGTTGCTGTCGCGACGGTACCAGTGATAGTCGTAATTCGGTCCGACCACCAGTGCGGCGATGTTCTTGTAGCTGCTGGCGTTGATCAGCGTGTCGGCGATCGGTTCCAGGCCGTCGCGCACCGCCGCGGCATGCACCGCGGTACAGGTCAGCGAGCTGTACATCGAACCGGCGGCGCGGCCGGGCTGGGCGAAGGTGTTGGTGGCGCGCGCGTTGGCGTAGTTGTAGCAGTTGTTGTTGCGCTGGCGGGTGCTGCCGTCGTTCCAGTAGGTCGGCTGGAAGGTGGTGCGGCCCGGGGCCATGATGTCGCCCAGGCCGCCGCTGGCGTCGGCCGGCAGCGCGCGGTTGTAGACCAGCACTTCGTCGGCGCGGTCGTTGAAGCGATAGGACGGGATGCTCATGTGCCCGCCGATCTGGAACGGCAAGGCGGTGTTGTCGATGTTGGCCAACATCGGCGAGGGCTGCGTGGTGGCGCGGCGGCCGTCGATGTAGAACGAGATCGTGTACGGCGCGCTGCTGCGATTGACCACCGCGGCGACGTGATGCCAGCGGTTCGGCGCCATCGTCAGACTGCCGTCGGACACGTAATTGGCCCAGGTGGTGCCGTCGTTGAGTTGCAGCAGCACGTTGCGGCCCTGATCGACGCCGAAGGCATAGCCGCGACCGCTGCCGCCGCCTCGATTCTCGATCAAGGTCTTGACCCCCGAGGACGTCGGCGCGGCCATGCGGATCCACGCGGCGAGGGTGAAGCTGCCGGTGCCGAAGTTGAGGTTCGACGAATTCGGCACTTCCACATACTTGCCGCCGCTCAGATCGGCCGACGTGCCCAGCCAGCCCCACGACGACGCGGTGCCGCCGAGCACCGTGCCGTTGCGGGCGTAGCCGCTGGTGTCGTAGGCGGTGTTGCCGGACAGGTCCAGATGCCACTCGCCGACCAGGCCATTGGTGACCCGCGGTGGCGCCGCCTGGGCGGCGAGCGAAGGCGCGAGCGCGAGGCTCAACGCCAGGAACCATGACGATCGATTCATACCGACTCCCTGGTAATCGCCCACGTCGGGCGTGGCGGGAATCTAGAAGCCGGCCCGGGCCGCGACCGTGACTGCGCGCGCGGATCGCGTCGGTGTCATCGTTCCGGCTTATTGCGCTTCGCGCTTATGTGAGCGGCGGCGGTTTTGGAGCGGACCTTTGGGGTGAATGGTGCCGGGCGGCGTAGTTTTTTTTATTGCCGCCGCCGGGCATCTTTTTTGCGCGCACCTAAGCGGCGGTGCGTTCTGATCGGTTCAATGTGAAGGCGTGGCGGCGGTGACAAAGTGTCAGGCGCACGCTTTCTAATAAACCCGGGAATTCGTCGCGGTGGAGAAGGCGCGCGGGATTCGCCCGGCGTCGTGCATTTATCGCGATGAAGCCCTGGATCCCGCCTTCGCGGGATGGCGGCCAGAGGCGAAATTTTCGTCGTGGTTGCAATGGCGCGGTCGCGGCTTGCGCCGCTCCTACAGGTAGGCCATGTGGCTTTCGCCTGAAGTCAGGTTTTATTGCCAGCGCTGCGAAGCTTGTAACTCGCGTTAGCAAAAGTACACCCGAAGGGCGGCGCACATGGATGTGCGCCGTGCGCCACCGGGACAGGATGTCCCGTGTGGCGCATGCCCGCGTCGGCATCGATCGCGCGGGCATTTGATTCACAACAAAGCATTTTTCTTTGGTTACCTTTCTTTTGTTGCTTTAGACAAAAGAAAGTAACCCGCCGCATCAGCGGCGGAAGCTTTTGATCTGGCTTCAAGCTTTGAAAGCCTCAAAGCCCGAAAAGCCCAATCGTCTTCAAGAAAAAACGAGACCGAAAAACCTATCGAACGCGCGTCAACGGATCGCAAGACGCCCGCCAGAGAAACCCCGCCAACGAGCCACCCACCGCCAAACCCATCCCGAAATACAAACAGCTCGATGAAAAGCGGGCCGGCGTCCGAGGGATTACGCCGGCCCGCTCATTCAATGGTCGACCGCCGCCGCAGCGACAGTCACCGTCCCCAAGCTCAACCGTCCAGTGCTATCGCGCCCCACGTTCTGCGGCGCGATGCCCGGCCGCTCGCGCCAACTGTCGGCGAACGCCAGGCGCAAAGAATAACTGCCTGGCGCCAGCGAAGCCGGCACCGTCGTGGCACTGACCTGCGTGCTGGGCGCGGCGCCCGGCAACAACGCATTCAACGGAAAATCGAACGCCGCGCGAGCGCGCGTCGCGCCGCCCGCATCGACCCAGTGCAGCTCGGTCTGGTAGAGGTGATACAGCGGCGCCGAACCGGTGTTCTCGACGCTGAGCGTGACCGAGATCGGCGCGCCCGCGCGCATCGCATCGGGCCACGCCGCCTGGCGCACGGTGAATTCGTAACCGAGCGCGCGCTTGATCGCGCGCATCTTGGCCGGAAAACCGCTGCCGGTGTTCTCGTGCTGACCGGCCGGGCCGAGCCAGCTGAAGTGGTAACGCTTGAGCAGATCGACGATGTCGGCGGTGCGCGAGGTCCAGGTCTTCTTCTGGTCGGCGTACGGGCTTTCGCCGCCGATCGGGTTGTGCTTCCAGTTCTCGCGCGCGGCCGGCACTTCGTTGCGAAAGCCCCATTCCAGATTCCACCAACCGGTGTCGTCGCAGCGCGGCAGCTTGGGGCTGTAGGCGTTGCACATCGCGGTGAACGAGGGGAAGAAATCTTCGCTGA
Source organism: Lysobacter capsici (assembly GCF_014779555.2). Classification (NCBI taxonomy): domain Bacteria; kingdom Pseudomonadati; phylum Pseudomonadota; class Gammaproteobacteria; order Lysobacterales; family Lysobacteraceae; genus Lysobacter; species Lysobacter capsici. The sequence goes on along the minus strand of NZ_CP094357.1, from coordinate 4,705,525 downwards.
CGCCGAAGTTCACCCCGTCCAGATCGCTGCTGCGCGCATAGCGGGTATGCACCGGCGTGAGCGTGAACGCCGCCGCGTAGGCATTGCGCACCAGCGCGCGGGTGGTCGCGTCGGGTTCCCAGGCTTCGCAGCCGGAGGTATGCCATTCGCCCCAGAAACCGAGCAGGCCGACGTGGATCGCGGTGATGCGCGGGTCGCCGTCGTAGCGGCGGCCGAAGGCCTGGACGAACTGCTGCAACTGCTGGCGCATCGCCGGCGAGTTGTACTCCGGCGCGCGTCCGGGGCCGTCGCCGCCGCAACTGCTGTAGTCGTGCGCGGCGATGTTGAGCGGCGCGAGTTCCAGGAACTTCGGGTAATCGCGTTCGAGCTGGCCTTCGGTCTTGTCGAAGTAGAAGCTGATGTTGTTGGACACGCCGTCGGGGTAGTCGGCGACCGGGCGCAGCACGAAGGTCGCGTTAGGGTTTTCCTTGAGGATCGGTTCGAGATGGCGTTTCTCGAAACCGGCCCAGTCGTACTGCTCGTCGGCGGTTTCGATTTCGCGCCACGGCACGTAGATCTGGTACATCGACGCGCCGTAGTGATTGTCGGGCAGGCCGCCGTCGGCGCCGACGGTGGTGCCCCACAACAGGAAACCGCGATGCGGGTTGGACAGGTCGTCGTTGCTTTGCGCGGGCCGCAGTTCGCCGCAATGCGCGGGCGTCATCGGCGACATCGAGGCCGCGGCGAGCAACGCCGCGGCCAGGATGCCGACGAGAGGCGGGGCAGGGTATCGCAGGCGCATGCTCGGTCCGCGAAACAGGGGGGAGGTGGCGCGCATCCTGGAGCGCGATCGCAACGCAGAGTTGGCGCGTGATCACATTCCCACGTGTCGAATGTTTTTATGTTCGCCATCGGCGATGCGCATCACTTTTTGCTTTGAATAAACATTTCCAAAGGGCTTGATCGGTTTCAGTTGCTACCAATCCCGGTGCATCGCGTCCGCGCGATGCGTCATCGCAATCGGCGACACGAACGCGATGCACGCTGGTCGGTCGAATCGATTCGCGAGGCCACCGCGCCGCCGTCGATCGCCTGCGTTGCCGAGCGACATCGATGAGCGCCCAATCCCGTCCGCGACCGCAACCTGACCGGCGCTTGAAGTCGCGGTGGCCGCCGCCGCGCGCGGCGCTTGGATCGCACCCGCGCGGCCCGATGTCTATGCTGGATCGAACGGACGCGAGAAACGCAGATGGCAAAACCGAGCGACACCCGCAAAGTGTTGATGCTGCACGGCATCTGGATGCCCGGCGTGTCGATGGCCTGGCTCGGCGCGCGGCTGGCCGCGGCCGGCTTCGAACCGGAGGTATTCGCCTACGCCGGGGCCGGCGGCGGCCCGGAGGCGACCCTGCCGCGGTTGGTCGAACGGCTGCGGCGCGAACCGGTCCATGTGCTCGCCCACAGCCTGGGCGGCTTGATCACCCTGACCGCGCTGCGCGAACACCCCGAGCTGCCGGTGCCGCGCGTGGTCTGTCTGGGTTCGCCGCTGTGCGGCAGTTCCGCCGCCGACGGTCTGGCCCGGCATGCCTGGAGCGCGCCCATGCTCGGCCGCGCCGCCCAGCTGCTGCAGGCCGGTTGCCCGCCGTGGCAGGGCGCGGCCGAGATCGGGCTGATCGCCGGCCGCAGCCCGCGCGGCCTGGGCCGCTATTTCGGCCGTTTCGAGGGCGACAGCGACGGCACCGTGGCGGTGTCGGAAACGCGCCTGCCCGGTCTGGCCGCGCACGAGGTGATCGAGGCCAGCCACAGTGGGTTGCTGTTTTCGGCTCAGGCCGCGCGCATGGCCGAGAGCTTTTTCCGCCGCGGCCGCTTCGCCGACTGAGGCGGGGCGGGCCTGCGCGCTCGCAGGTCCGGTCCCGGGCCGTCGCTACCGGCGCTCGCGCCATGGCCGGTTTCGACCCGGCGCGACGCCGGCACCGACCCATTTGGGCCGGTCGGACCGGGCCAACCGACGCCGGCCGAGCGAAAACCGCATTCCATGCCCCGGCGGACAGGCCCGATCGAGTAAAATCGCCGGCTTGTTCACACACTACGTCCGGTCACGCCATGGGTAGAGGTCCTTCGATCGAAGCACGCAAGAACGCCGAAGACGCGCGTCGCGGCAAGATCTTCACCAAGATCATCCGCGAAATCAGCGTCGCGGCGCGTTCGGGCGGCGGCGATCCCAACAGCAACCCGCGGCTGCGCAGCGCCATCGACAAGGGCCTGTCGGCGAACATGACCAAGGACGTGATCGAGCGCGCGGTCAAGAAAGCCACCGGCGCGCTGGAAGGCGTGGAATACGAGGAAATCCGCTACGAGGGCTATGCCCCGGGCGGGGTGGCGGTGATCGTCGACTGCCTGACCGACAACAAGGTCCGCACCGTCGCCGATGTGCGCCATGCGTTCGGCAAGTTCGGCGGCAACCTCGGCACCGACGGCTCGGTGTCCTTCATGTTCGCCAAGCGCGGCGTGCTGTGGTTCCAGGCCGGTTCGGACGAGGAGAAGATCACCGAAGTGGCGATCGAGGCCGGCGCCGACGACGTGGTGGTCTACCCCGAGGACGGTTCGATCGACGTGCTGACCGCGCCGGACGCGTTCGAGGCGGTCAAGGCGGCGATGGAAGCGGCCGGGCTGAGCCCGGGCGAGGCGCAGGTCACCTTGCGCGCCGACAACAACATCGCCGTCTCCGGCGAAACCGGTCAGCAGGTGGTCAAGCTGCTGAACTGGCTGGAAGACATCGACGACGTGCAGAACGTGTATTCGAACGCGGATCTGGCTGAAGACGCATATGTGTGAGGCCGGGAATCGGGATTCGGGATTCGGGATTCGGGTGAAGCAAAAGCTTTGGCTCGCCGATGCCTGCCCGATCGCGATGGTTGCCTGACGCATCGTGATGTCGATTCCCGATTCCCCATTCCCGATTCCCGCCGGCGCCACCCGCATCCTCGGCATCGACCCGGGTTCGCAGCGCACCGGTCTGGGCGTGATCGACGTGGGCGCCGACGGCCGCTGCACCTTCGTGCATGCGCGCGCGCTCAAGCTGCTCGACGCCGACGACTTTCCGTCGCGGCTGGGTCTGCTGTGCGAGGGCCTGGAAGCGGCGCTGGACGAATTCCAGCCGCAGCAGGTCGCGATCGAGACCGTGTTCATGGACAAGTCCGCCACCTCAGCGCTGAAGCTGGGCCATGCCCGCGGCGCGGCGCTGGCGACGGTGGTGCGGCGGCGGATTCCGATCAGCGAGTACGCGCCGCGGGTGATCAAGCAGTCGCTGGTCGGGCGCGGCGCGGCCGACAAGCAACAGGTCCAGCACATGGTGCGGCTGTTGCTGAATATTCCCGAAGTGAAGCTGCAGGCCGACGCCGCCGACGCGCTTGCGGTGGCGCTGACCCATGCCCACATGAGTGCTACCGCGCGGCGTACCGGCATTTCCACCCTCGACCTGCGCAGGCGCGGGACCTGAGTGAGCGCCGCCTTGCGCCAGCTCGCCGCCATTGCCGTCGCAGTCGCCGCCCAACGCGGCGCGGTCGCGTCGTCACGGCGACAGGTGGGGGGTCGCGGCCGCGGTCGCGTTGTGGCCGATGGCGCCGGATACTTCGCCGCCGGGTATTTGATTTCTTGCGTGCGACGCGCCGTCCTGCGGGCCGGCGGGTCGCCGATCCTATTGGGAGTTCGCGCGTGATCGGTCGTCTCAAAGGCATCATCGTGCACAAGCAGCCGCCGTGGCTGGTGGTCGACGTCCATGGCGTGGGCTACGAGCTGGAAGCGCCGATGAGCACGTTCTACGACCTGCCCGAACTCGGCCGCGAAGTGGCCTTGTTCACCCACTACGCGCAAAAGGAGGACAGCGTGTCGCTGTACGGCTTCCTGCGCGAGGCCGAGCGGCGCTTGTTCCGCGATGTGCAGCGGGTCAGCGGCATCGGCGCGAAGATCGCGCTGGCGGTGCTGTCGGGCGTGCCGGTCGAGGAATTCGCGCGCCTGGTCCAGGCGGGCGACGTGACCGCGCTGACCCGCATCCCCGGCATCGGCAAGAAGACCGCCGAACGCATGGTGGTGGAACTGCGCGACCGCGCCGCCGACCTGGCCGGCTCCGGCGCCACCTTCACCAGCGCCGGCGTGCCGGCCGATCCGCAGAGCGAAGCCACCGTCGCCCTGCAGCAACTGGGCTACAAACCGGTCGAAGCCGCGCGCATGGCGCGCGAAGCGACCGCCGCCGGCGACGATGCCGCCGCCATCATCCGCAAAGCGCTAAAGTCCGCGCTTCGTTGAGCCAAGGCGGTCTCCGCCCCGGAACCACGCGAAATGTCCTCCACTGTTCCTTCGTCCCACGGCAAGCACGGCCACAAGGCCGGCAACGGCTCGCACCATCACGGCACCAAGAAAGGGTTGCCCGGATTGGTCGTGGGCGCGATCGGCGTCGTGTTCGGCGACATCGGCACCAGCCCGCTGTACACGCTCAAGGAAGCCTTCTCGCCGCATTTCGGCCTGACCGGCAACCACGACACCGTGCTGGGCATCCTGTCGCTGGTGTTCTGGGCGCTGATGATCGTGGTCACGCTGAAGTACGTGACCATCATCATGCGCGCCGACAACGACGGCGAAGGCGGGATCATGGCGCTGATGACCCTGGCCCAGCGCACCCTGGCCAAGGGCGGGCGCTCGGCCTACGTGGTCGGTATCCTCGGCATCTTCGGCGCGTCGCTGTTCTTCGGCGACAGCGTGATCACTCCGGCGATCTCGGTGCTCGGCGCGGTCGAGGGCCTGGAAGTCGCCGCGCCCGGGCTGCACCGCTTCATCGTGCCGATCACCGTGGTGATCCTGGTGATGGTGTTCCTGGCCCAGCGTTTCGGCACGGAGAAAGTCGGCAAGGTGTTCGGGCCGATCACCATGGTCTGGTTCGTGTCGCTGGCCGCGATCGGCATCCACAACATCATCCAGGGCCCGGAAGTGTTCAAGGCGCTGAACCCGTGGTGGGCGCTGCGCTTCTTCATGGAGCACGGCTCGCACTCGGTGCTGATCCTCGGCGCGGTGGTGCTGGCGGTGACCGGCGGCGAAGCGCTGTACGCCGACATGGGCCACTTCGGCGCCAAGCCCATCCGCTACGCCTGGTACACCATGGTGTTGCCTTGCCTGATGCTCAATTACCTGGGCCAGGGCGCGTTCGTGCTGCATCACCCCGAGGCGGTCAAGAACCCATTCTTCGAAGCGGTGCCGTCGTGGGCGCTGTACCCGATGATCGTGCTGGCGACCATGGCCGCGGTGATCGCATCCCAGGCGGTCATCACCGGCGCGTATTCGGTCGCGCGTCAGGCCATGCAGCTGGGTTACATCCCGCGCATGCAGATCAAGCACACCTCCAGCGACACCATCGGCCAGATCTACGTGCCGTACATCAACTGGGTGCTGGCGATCACGGTGATCGGCGTGGTCCTGGCGTTCCGCAGTTCGACCGCGCTGGCGACCGCGTACGGCATCTCGGTCGCGACCACGATGTTGATCGACACCCTGCTGCTGGCGCTGGTCGCGCGCGCGCTGTGGCCGCGCTGGCGCAAGTGGGTGCTGCCGCTGTGCGTGGTGTTCTTCGTCGTCGACGTGGGTTTCGTGATCGCCAACGGCGCCAAGTTCTTCCAGGGCGCGTGGTTCCCGGTGGTGCTCGGCCTGGTGGTGTTCACCCTGCTGCGCACCTGGCGCCGCGGCCGCGAGCTGTTGCACGAGGAAGTGCGCAAGGAAGGCATCCAGCTCGACAGCTTCCTGCCCGGCCTGATGCTGGCGCCGCCGGCGCGCGTGCCCGGCACCGCGGTGTTCATGACCGCCGACAAGGGCGTGGTGCCGCATGCCTTGCTGCACAACCTCAAGCACAACAAGGTCCTGCACGAACGCAACGTGTTCCTGACCGTGGAAACCCTCGGCGTGCCGTACGCGCCCAAGGACAAGCGGCTCAAGATCGAGGCGATCGGCAACGATTTCTATCGCGTGCTGATCCGCTTCGGCTTCATGGAAGTGCCCGACGTGCCGCTGGCGCTGATGCGCTCGTGCGATGCCGGCGGCATCTATTTCGACCCGATGGACACCACCTATTTCGCCAGCCGCGAAACCGTGGTCGCCAGCCGCCACCGCGGCATGCCGATCTGGCGCGACCGCCTGTTCGCCTTCATGCACCGCAACGCGGCGCCGGCGACCGGGTTCTTCCGCATTCCGGGCAACCGGCTGGTCGAGCTGGGCGCGCAAGTCGAGATCTGAGCGCAGCGCGCAGCCATCCGGGCGCCGGCTGAGGCGGGTGCCCGGGTTCGGTCAATACCGCTCGATCGGTACCGTTCGACCCGCGCCGCATCGGCGTCATCGGCAAACCGCTAGAGTTCACCCTTCGCCCGCCGGTCCGCCGCGCGGGCTCCTGCCGCCATACCTCCAGGAAGGCGCATGTCCGCGAACGAGCCGTCCCATCCCCAGGCCGAGCATGCAGCCGGCCACGCCAGGACCGGCATGGCCGGCCTGGTCGCCGGCGCGATCGGCGTGGTCTTCGGCGACATCGGCACCAGCCCGCTGTACACGCTGAAGGAAGCGTTCTCGCCGCACTACGGCCTGATCCCCAACGAACACACCGTGCTCGGGATCCTGTCGCTGGTGTTCTGGTCGCTGATGATCGTGGTGACGTTCAAGTACGTCGCGGTGATCATGCGCGCCGACAACGACGGCGAGGGCGGGATCATGGCCCTGACCGCGCTGACCCAGCGCACGCTCAAGCACAACCCGCGCGGGGTCTACATCGTCGGCGTGCTCGGCATCTTCGGCGCCTCGCTGTTTTTCGGCGACGGCGTGATCACCCCGGCGATTTCGGTGCTGTCGGCGGTCGAAGGCCTGCAGGTGGCGGCGCCGCATCTGGACCATTTCGTCGTGCCGATCACCGTGGCCGTGCTGGTGCTGGTGTTCCTGGCCCAGCGCTTCGGCACCGCGAACGTCGGCAGGGCGTTCGGCCCGGTCATGATCGTGTGGTTCCTGGTGCTCGGCGCGATCGGCGTTCACAACATCGTCGAGGCACCGCAGGTGATCAAGGCGCTGAACCCGATCTGGGGCGTGCGCTTCTTCATGGAACACAACTGGCATGCGGTGTTCGTGCTCGGCGCGGTGGTGCTGGCGGTGACAGGCGGCGAGGCGCTGTACGCCGACATGGGCCATTTCGGCAAATGGCCGATCCGCCTGGCCTGGACCTATTTCGCGCTGCCCGCCTTGACCTTGAACTACCTCGGCCAGGGCGCGCTGATGCTCAACAGGCCCAGCGCGGTCGGCAATCCGTTCTTCGAAGCGGTGCCGCAATGGGCGCTGTTTCCGATGATCGGCCTGGCCACGGCGGCTACCGTGATCGCCTCGCAGGCGGTCATCACCGGCGCGTACTCGGTCGCGCGTCAGGCCATGCAGTTGGGTTACATCCCGCGCATGCAGATCAAGCACACCTCGCGCGACACCATCGGCCAGATCTATATCCCGGCGGTCAACTGGATGCTGCTGGCGCTGGTGATCGTGTCGGTGGTCGGCTTCGGCAGTTCGACCGCGTTGGCCACCGCCTACGGCGTGTCGGTGACCGGCACCATGCTGATCACCAGCGTGCTGATGATCATCTACCTGCGCGCCAACACCAAGGTGCCGGCGCCGTTGTTCTGGCTGCTCGCGGCGATGTTCGTGCTGGTGGACGTCGCGTTCTTCTACGCCAACATCATCAAGTTCCTGGACGGCGCCTGGTTCCCGCTGCTGCTCGGGGTGATCTTGTTCACGATGATGCGCACCTGGCGCCGCGGCCGCGCATTGCTGCACGAAGAGGTGCGCAAGGAAGGCATCGCGCTCGACAGCTTCCTGCCCGGCCTGATGCTGGCGCCGCCGGTGCGGGTGCCGGGCACGGCGATCTTCATGACCGCCGACAAGGACGTGGTACCGCACGGCCTGATGCATAACCTCAAGCACAACAAGGTGCTGCACCAGCGCAACGTGTTCCTGACCGTGCATACGCTCGGCGTGCCGTACGCGCCGCCGGAAAAACGCCTGAAGATCGAGGCGATCGGCAACGACTTCTACCGCGTGCTGATCCGCTTCGGTTTCATGGAAGTCCACGACGTGCCGCTGGCGCTGATGCGCTCGTGCGATGCCGGCGGGGTGTATTTCGACCCGATGGACACGACCTATTTCGCCAGCCGCGAGACCGTCGTCGCCGGTCGCCACCGCGGCATGCCGATCTGGCGCGATCGGCTGTTCGCCTTCATGCACCGCAATGCCGCGCCGGCGACCGGGTTCTTCCATATTCCCGGCAACCGGCTGGTCGAACTGGGCGCGCAGGTGGAGATCTGAGATGAGCGGTGCGTCGTCGTTGCAGTGGATGGTGTACGGCCGCGCGCCGACGCTGGACACCTTCTGGGACGAGGAACTCAACCTGGGTCGGGTGGCGGCCACCGCCGAGGCCATCGCTGAAACGGAAACGCGGCTGGGCATCGTCGTGCCGGCCTGGCTGCGCACGCTGTATGCGCGTTACGACGGCGGCGCGGCGCGAATGGCGCGGGCCGACTCGATCGAACAACCGGGCCAGTGGCTCAAGGCCGAATGGCTGATCCCGCGCGCGCGTCTGCTGCCGCTGCACGAATGGTTTTCCTTCGCGCAATTGCGCGCCCGCGAAGGCTATCGCGACGATGCCTATGCCGCCGTGGCCGCGGACGACCGTCGCCTGATCGCCATCGCGATCGACGAGCGCAACAAGACCCTGTGCCTGGATTATTCGGCCGGCACCGAGCCGACGATCGTGTTGACCGATCAGCAACGGCGCCTGCGCGAATACGCCGATGCGGCGGCCTGGCTCGCCGATCTGATCGATCTGCAGTACTGGAGCCCGGCGCTGCAGGCGCGGCACGACCCGGCCCAGACCCTGGACTGGCGGCCCGAGCCGCCGAGCCTGGACACGTTCTGGAGCGGTCCGGGTTTCTGGGACGACGCCAGCGGCGCGCCGGCGTCGGAGGATGCGATCGCCGCCGCCGAGCTCCGCCTGGGCGTGCGCCTGCCGGCCTTGCTGCGCGCGCTGTACCGGCGCCAGGACGGCGGCTATACCCGTTTCGAGTGGGCGCCGCTGGGACGCCATCCTTCGCGGCATTTCTACGACTGGGAAAGCGTCGTTCCCGACCGCTACCTCAGCTCGCTCGGCCATCTGCGCACCCTGGCCGATGTGGCGAGCGACTTTCAGGACGGCACCGAACTGTCGAGCTTCGCGCGCATGCACGCGCGCTGCGAGCGCATCGTCGTGCTGGCGATGCACGGCATCCACTGGATGCTGTGCCTGGACTACCGCGAACGCGGGCCGGAGCGCGAACCCGACGTGGTCTACTTCGAATACTTCGACGAGCTGATCCCGCGTTATCGCGCGCGCGATTTCGACCGCTTCTTCGCCGATCTGCGCCAGGGCGAGCTGGACTGAGCCGGGGTTCCGGCGTCGCCGTGGTTCTTTCGAAACGGGGCAGGGAAGGCCGTGCTTCCGCCCCGAGCCCGGTCCTGCGCCACCGTCCCGCCTTATTCCGCCACGCCCGCGGCGCCATCGGCCCCGCTCCAAAGAGGGCGAATTTCCGACGGCCATGCGAACATAGGGCCATGAACGATCCGCGCATCATCGCCCCAGGCGCCACCCGCGAGGACGACGCCATCGAGGCGTCGATCCGGCCCAAGCGCCTGGACGAATACCTCGGCCAGCAACCGGTGCGCGAGCAGCTCAAGATCTACATCGAAGCGGCCAAGCAGCGCGGCGAGGCGATGGATCACGTGCTGATCTTCGGCCCGCCCGGCCTGGGCAAGACCACGCTGAGCCACGTCATCGCCAACGAACTGGGCGTCAACCTGCGCCAGACCTCCGGCCCGGTGATCGAAAAGGCCGGCGATCTGGCCGCGCTGCTGACCAACCTGCAGCCGCACGACGTGCTGTTCGTCGACGAAATTCATCGTCTTTCGCCGGTGGTCGAGGAAATCCTCTACCCGGCGATGGAGGACTACCAGATCGACATCATGATCGGCGAGGGCCCCGCCGCGCGCTCGATCAAGCTCGACCTGCCGCCGTTCACCCTGATCGGCGCGACCACCCGCGCCGGGCTGCTGACCGCGCCGCTGCGCGACCGCTTCGGCATCACCCAGCGGCTGGAGTTCTACAACGCCGAGGAGCTGACCCGGATCGTGCGCCGCTCCTCGCAGATCCTCGGCATCGCCTGCGCGCCCGAGGGCGCGGCGGAAATCGCCCGGCGTTCGCGCGGCACCCCGCGCATCGCCAACCGCCTGCTGCGTCGGGTGCGCGATTACGCCCAGGTCCGCGCCGGCGGTTTCATCGACCGCGACGTCGCCGATGCGGCGATGCTGATGCTCAAGATCGATCCGGAGGGGTTCGACGACCTCGACCGGCGCCTGCTGCGGACCATCATCGAATCCTTCGACGGCGGCCCGGTCGGGGTGGAATCGCTGGCCGCCGCGCTCAGCGAGGAGCGCGGCACGCTCGAAGACGTGATCGAGCCGTTCCTGATCCAGCAGGGCTATCTGATCCGCACCGCGCGCGGCCGCATGGCCACGCCCAAGGCCTACCGCCTGATGGGCCTGAAACCGCGGGTGGAAAACGTCAGCCTGTTCGACCAGGAGCCCGAATGATGAGCTTCGCGGCGATATGGCATGGAGCGAGCGCTTGACCTCCGATTCCCCATTCCCGATTGCCGGTTCCCAGCCCGAATCCCGGCTATTCAGTTGGCCGACACGCGTGTATTGGGAAGATACCGACGCGGGCGGTCTGGTCTATCACGCCCAGTACCTGGCGTTCCTGGAGCGCGCGCGGACCGAATGGGTGCGCGCGCTGGGCTACGGCCAGGACGGTCTGCGCCGCGATCACGGGCTGCTGTTCGTGGTCGCCGGCATGCAGATCGGCTTCCTCAAGCCGGCGCGACTGGACGATGGGCTGGAGGTCACGGTGGAACTGCGGCGTTGCCGCCGCGCCAGCCTGATTTTCGCGCAGAGCGTGCTGCGCGGGCCGGATCGGCTGATCAGCGCGGAGGTCCGGGTCGCCGCGGTGGACGCGCAACATCAGCGTCCCTGCGCGATTCCGCCCGAGCTCTACGCGCAGTTGCTGGCGCGGCAGGTTCCCGGCGACGGGGCCTGAGCCTCGCCCATCGCCGCGCGCCGCATCGCGTCGCCGTCGGCCACCGACAATTCACCAAGATCGCCAAGAACACTGCTGAAATAGACTCACCCGCTGCAACCCCACCACCTCCCGCGGCTCGTTACTCCCCACGGACCGCGCAGCCCCACCACAGGCCCGCGCATCGGGCTACGGAGAACCAAGCATGACGTCATCGCTGATCGCGCTTCTGGCCACCACGGTACAAGCCCTGCCGGAGGAAGCCGTGCAGGCGGTGACCGATGGCGCGCAGGCCGCCGGCAAGGCCACCACCGAATTCAGTCTGTGGCCGCTGATCGCCAACGCCAGCATCCCGGTCCAGCTCATCATGGGCTTGCTGGTGATCGCCTCGATCACCTCGTGGGTGATCATCTTCCGCAAGTGGCGGGTGATCCGGCGCGCGCGCATCGAAGCCGATCATTTCGAAGAGCGCTTCTGGTCCGGCGCCGAGCTGTCCAAGCTGTACGCCGGCACCACCGAGCGCAGCCGCAGCGTCGGCGGGCTGGAAGCGATCTTCGAAGCCGGTTTCCGCGAATTCAACCGCATCCGCCAGCGTCGCGGCGTCGACGCGCGCGCCCAGCTCGAAGGCGCCCAGCGGGCGATGCGCGCGACCGGTTCGCGCGAACTCGACGGCCTGGAACACAACCTCGAACTGCTGGCCAACATCGGCTCGACCTCGCCCTACATCGGCCTGGTCGGCACGGTGTTCGGCATCATGGTGACCATGCATTCGCTGGTGTCGGCGTCCAAGCAGGTCGGCATCGCCGATGTCGCGCCGGGCATTTCCGAAGCGCTGCTGGCGACCGCGATGGGCCTGTTCGTGGCGATCCCGGCGGTGTGGGCCTACAACCGCTACGCCACCAGCGTGGAGCGTCTGGCGGTGCGTTACGACGCGTTCTCCGAAGAGTTCTCCTCGATCCTGCAGCGCCAGACCCATCTGGACGAGTGATGCGGCCCGCGCCAATTCACTCGCAGTGCCGCCCGCACTGCCGCCCGCGCCCAGCGCGACCGCTGCGCATCGCCCCGTGCGAGCGCCGCGCGTAACCGAGGAAACCCGTCATGTCCGGCACCGTCATCCGCCGCCGCAAACGTAAGCTCAAGTCCGAGATCAACGTCGTTCCGTACATCGATGTGATGCTCGTGCTGTTGATCATCTTCATGGTGACCGCGCCGCTGCTCACCCTGGGCATCGACGTCGATCTGCCCAAGTCCAACGCCAAGTCGATCGAGACCAAGAACGACCCGGTCGTGGTGCAGATCGACGACAAGGGCAACTTCTTCCTCGCGGTCAAGGCCGGCAGCAACGAAGCGGTGAGCAAGGAAACCCTGGCGACCAAGGTCGGCGCGCTGGTCAAGCAGAACGGCAAGGAAAAGCTGCAGGTCTACATCGCCGGCGACGGCCGTTCGAACTACCAGCCGGTCATGGATGCGATGAACATCCTCAAGGACGCCGGCGTGGAGAAGGTCGGCCTGATGAGCCAGCCCGAGAAGGGCGCGAAGAAATGAGGGAAACCCGCGCCGACACCGTGCAGGCGATCGGGCTGGCCTTGCTGCTGCACGGCCTGCTGATCGCCGCCATTTTCCTGAGCATGCTCTGGAACTGGGACAGCAAGCAGGTGTCCGCGGCGGGCTCGCCGATGTCCTCGGAACTGACCGAAGTCAGCGACCTGTCGGCGGCGATGCAGCGCACCTTGCGCAACCGCCCCAAGCCGATCGATCCGTTGCCGCAGCCCGAGCCCGAAGACAGCGCGCCGTTGCCGCAGCCGATCCCCGAGCCCAAGCCGCAGGACGCGCCCGCGCCGCAGCAGCAATCGCCGCAGGATTTCATTCCGGTGCCGGATGAAACCAGCCAGGAAGCGGTGGTCGATACGCCCACGCCCAAGGTCAGCGACGAGCAAAAACTCCAGGAAGCCAAGGCCAAGCAGGAACAGGTCGATCTGACCGAGCAGAAGCGCCAGGAAGAGGCGCAGCAGCAAAAGCGCCTGGCCGAGGAGCAGGTGGAGCGCGAAAAAGCGCTGGAGAAGATCCGCGCCGAACGCGCCAAGCTGCAGAAGCAGAGCGAACTGGCCGAACAGAAACTGCAGCAGCTCGCCGACGCGCGCGCCGCCCGCGCCAGCCAGAACGTCGCCGCCGCCACGCCCACCGCGGCTCCGGCCGGCAATCAGGGCGTCGATGCCGGCCTGATGGCGCGTTACCAGGCCGCGATCCAGGAAGCGGTGCTGTCGAAATGGTCGCGTCCCGACACCGTGCCGCTGGGCGCACGCTGCCGCCTGATCATTCGCCAGTTGCCCGGCGGCCGGGTCAATTCGGCCGAAGTGGTCGAGCCGTGCGCCTATGACGAACAAGGCCGGCGTTCGATCGAGGCGGCGGTGCTGAAGGCGCAACCCTTGCCGTATGCCGGGTTCGAGACGGTGTTCAGCCGTCAGCTCAACATCAACTTCACCGCGCAGGATCGCTGAGCATGCGTTTATCCGCGGCCGGTCGAATGGACAGTGCGCGCGCGATCCTCGGCCGGCGCCGCTGGATGGCCTTGAGCATGCTGATCGCGCTGCCGTGGTCGGCGCAGGCGGCCAGGCCGTCGAGCCAGAGCGCCGACCAGATCTCGCGGCAAGGGCAGGCCAGCCAGAGCGCGCAGTTTTGCCAGACCTACCCCGAACGCTGCGTGGCCCAGAACAACCTGCGCTACGCCGAAGTGCTGCGCGACGCGATCCTGGCCAAATGGCACCCGCCGGCCGGTCTGGCCGCGGACGCGAGCTGCATCCTCGACCTGCGCCAGACCTCGGGCGGGCGGGTGACCTCGGTGCAGGCGGTCGAGCCCTGCGGCTTCGATGCGGCCGGTCGCGACTCCATCGTCGCCGCGGTCCTCAAGGCCCAGCCACTGCCGTACCAAGGCTACGAGCAAGTGTTCCGCCCGCAGCTGCGCCTGCAGATCAGCGCGCCGGACCCGGACGACGACGCCAAACCCAGCCGCTGGCGCCGGCTCCGCGACCGCGTGGACGCGATCCGCGACCGTTGAGCGCGATCGCGACCCGCGCAGAAAGTGGAGTCAGAACGACTTTTAGGCTCGATTTCGTCACCTGATCCGAACATTTACGACCGTTTGGCCGAATGTTCGCATCCGCACCGCAAATTGACCCCGGGTTTTGAGCCCACGTTCACCCACCAGCGTTAACAATGCCGAACCTGAACAAACCCCCGTTGAACCCCACGGAGTGCCGATGAAACGACCCCTGCGCTGGCTGGCTTCACTGCTGGCAGTCCTGCTTCCCTTCGCCGCCGCGGCCCAGCAGCAAGGGTTGGAGATCGATGTCGTCGGCGGCAACGCCTCGGCCCTGCCGATCGCCGTGGTGCCGATGCCCTACCAGGGCGGCGGCGCCGCGCCGCCCACCGACATCGCCGAAGTGGTGCGCAACGACCTCAACCGTTCCGGCCAGTTCCGCGGCCTGCCGGTCGAGCAGATGACCGCCAAGCCGACCAAGGGCAGCGAGATCAGCTATCCGGATTGGCGCGCGCTCAACCAGGACTACCTCGTGGTCGGTCGCGTCGCCGATGCCGGCGCCGGCAGCTATCGGGTTGAGTACGAGCTGTTCGACGTGGCCAAGCAGCAGCGCCTGCTCGGGTTCGCGCTGACCGCGCGGTCCAATGCGATGCGCGATGTGGCCCATCAGATCGCCGATGCGGTCTACGAAAAGATCACCGGTGTGCGCGGCGCGTTCTTCACCCGCATCGCCTACGTCACCGCGACCGGCCTGGGCCGTGGCAGCAATTACGCGCTCATGGTGGCCGACTCCGACGGCTACAACCCGCAGACCGTGGTGCGCTCGCCCGAGCCGCTGCTGTCGCCGTCGTGGAGCCCGGACGGCAACCGCCTGGCCTATGTCAGCTTCGAAGGCGGCAATTCGTCGATCTACATCCAGAACATCGGCACCGGCAGCCGCGAGCTGATCGCCAAGTTCCGCGGCATCAACGGCGCCCCGGCGTTCTCGCCGGACGGCCGTCGCCTGGCCCTGACCCTGTCGCGCAGCGGCAATCCGGAGATCTACGTGATGGATCTGGGCAGCAAGGCGCTGACCCAGCTGACCAACCACTTCGGCATCGACACCGAGCCGACCTGGGCGGCCGACGCCAGCAAGATCTATTTCACCTCCGACCGCGGCGGCAAGCCGCAGATCTACCAGGTCTCGGCCAGCGGCGGCGGCGCCACCCGGGTCACCTTCCAGGGCAGCTACAACGCCAGCGCCAGCGTGTCGTTCGACGGCAAGAAGATCGCCACCGCGCAGGGCGCCGGCAACAACTACCGGATCGCGATGATGGACTCCAGCCTGGGTTCGCCGCGCTGGAGCACCTTGTCGCCCGGTTCGCTGGACGAGTCGCCGAGCTTTGCCCCGAATGCCTCCATGATCATTTATGCTGCGCGCGAAGGACGCCGTGGCGTGCTCTATGCCGTTTCCGCCGATGCCCGGGTGCGCCAGCGCCTGGTGCTGGCCGACGGCGACGTGCGCGAACCGGCCTGGGGGCCGTACAGGCTGCCGCGCTAAGGCGCCGGCCACACCCCAACGCGCAGATTCGCGCCACCCAACGCGCCAAACCCCCGAACAACTCCTGCCCCACCTGACGAGGAATACCCCATGAACAACGCTGCCCGCATCCTGCTCGTCGCCGTGCTTTGCACCGCGGCCGTCGCCTGCTCGAAGAAGGTCAAGGAAACCGCTCCGACCGACAACGGCACCGGCCCCACCACCACCCAGCCCGGCGGCGACACCGGTCCGGTCGCTTCCGGCGCCTACGGCCCGAACGATCTGGACACCGACGCCTGCCTGCGTCAGCGCGTGGTCTACTTCGACCTCGACCAGGATTCGCTCAAGCCCGAGTTCCAGGCCATCGTCGGCTGCCACGCCAAGTACCTGCGCGACCGTCCGTCCTCGCGCATGACCCTGGAAGGCAACGCCGACGAACGCGGCAGCCGCGAGTACAACCTCGGCCTGGGCGAGCGTCGCGGCAACGCGGTGTCCTCGGCGGTCCAGGCCAACGGCGGTTCGGGCAGCCAGATCACCGTGACCTCCTACGGCGAAGAGCGTCCGGTGTGCACCGAGTCCAACGAAGATTGCTGGGCCAAGAACCGTCGCGTCGAAATCGTCTACACCGCCAAGTAATACGCTGGCGCGATGAAGTGCCCGCGGCGATGCGAATCGCCGCGGCACGACGAGCCGGGCCTCACTCTCCGGCAAGCCCGCATGACCGATAGAACAACGAAGGCTGACCCAGCGATGCGTAAATTCGCACTAGCCTTGGCGATCGTGGCGGCCACAACGGCCGCCACGCCCGCATTTGCCCAGCGCGCCAGCCTCGCCGACCGCGTCGCGGTCCTCGAACAGCGCGCCTCGGACAACCAGGCCAATCTCGATCTGCTCAACCAGGTCAACCAGCTCAAGAGCGAGCTGCAGTCCCTGCGCGCCCAGGTCGAGGAATTGCAGCAACAGCACAAGCAACTGCAAGACAGCAGCAAAGCCGAATATCTGGACACCGATAACCGCTTGAACCGCCTCGAAGGCGGTGCCGGCGCGCCGGTGCCCGCGGCCGCGCCGCAACCGCAGGCGTCGGTTCCCGCGCCGCCGCCGGCGGTCCGCGACAGCGCGCCGGTGGTCCACGGCGATGCCGGTCTGGTCGCCCAGAGCGGCGACGAGCGCGCCGCCTACGACGCCGCGTTCAACGTGCTCAAGTCCGGTCAGTACGCCGAATCGGCGCGATTGTTCCAGGAATTCCTGAGCGTCCACCCGAGCGGCACCTACGCGCCGAACGCGTTGTACTGGCTCGGCGAAAGTTATTACGTCACCCAGAACTATCAGCTCGCGCAGGAACAGTTCCAGACCCTGCTCGATCGCTATCCGACCCACGACAAGGCCGCCGGTGCCCTGCTCAAGGTCGGTCTGGCCCAGTTCGGCCTGAAACAGGTCGATGCCGCCGAGCGCACGCTCGCCGACGTCGCCAACCGCTATCCCGGCACCGACGCCGCCCGCACAGCCGTCGATCGCCTCAACGCGATCCAGCTGAGCCGGCTGCGCAACTAAGGTCCTCATGAACGCCGTTGTCACTCCGACGGCCGATGCGCCGTCCGAGCGCCTGCGGCTGACCGAAATCTTCCTGTCGCTGCAGGGCGAGTCCAACAGCATCGGCTGGCCGACCGTGTTCGTGCGCCTGACCGGTTGCCCGCTGCGCTGCCAGTACTGCGACACCGCCTACGCCTTCCACGGCGGGCAATGGTGGGACTTCGACGCGATCCTGGCCGAGGTCGCCCAGCACGGCGCGCGCCACGTCTGCGTGACCGGCGGCGAGCCGCTGTCGCAGAAGCGCTGCATCCAGTTGCTGGAAAAGCTCTGCGATGCCGGCTACGAGGTGTCGCTGGAGACCTCCGGCGCGATCGACATCGGCCCGGTCGACCCGCGCGTGTCGCGCATCGTCGACATCAAGACCCCCGATTCCAAGGAAGTCCACCGCAACCTGTGGAGCAACCTGCCGCTGCTGACCGCGCACGACCAGATCAAGTTCGTGATCTGCAGCCGCGAGGACTACGAGTGGTCGAAGGCCATCGTCGCCGAGCACGGCCTGACCGCGATCTGCGACGTGCTGTTCTCGCCGAGCTTCACCCAGATCAAGCCGAGCGACCTGGCCGACTGGATCGTCGCCGATCGTTTGCCGGTGCGGTTCCAGCTGCAGTTGCACAAGATTCTTTGGAATGACGAGCCGGGTAGGTGAGGGGGCGGGAATCGGGAATGGGGAGTCGGGAGTCGTAAAAGCGGTTTCGTCGGGGTTTGATTGAATGCCGCGATTCGCGACCCGCGACCCGTCCTGGCGTCATGCCTCATATATCGCTTCCTGTCTTAAATGGCGTAATCGTCCCCAGCCCCGCGCCACCTCGCTCGTCATTCCCGCGAACGCGGGAATCCAGTGACTTCAGCGCCGTGTATCGAGCAGGCCCGATATCCGGCGGAGCCGAACAGTCGAACATCACGGCCTTCGTGCGAGACAACCAAAGTCACTAGATTCCCGCCTTCGCGGGAATGACGGCCTGGATGGAGTGCGCTGAAGTCCGCGGACGTCCGGCTTGGCCGAAGTAGGGCGGAACCCGTTTTCGCCCGAATAACGAGCAAAAACGTCAGCCCCCTGGTTTAGCCTTACCCGATTCCCGATTCCCGATTCCCGATTCCCGATTCCCGATTCCCGATTCCCGATTCCCGATTCCCGATTCCCGATTCCCGATTCCGAGCCCCGCACCCATGAAAAAAGCCGTCGTCCTGGTCTCCGGAGGCATGGACTCCGCCGTCGTCATCGCCATCGCGCGCGAGCAGGGCTTCGCCGTGCATGCGCTGAGCGTGCGCTACGGCCAGCGCCACACCTCCGAACTCGACGCCGCCGCGCTGGTGGCCCAGTCGCTCGGCGCGGTCGCGCACAAGACCGTCAGCGTCGACCTGCGCAGCATCGGCGGCTCGGCCCTGACCGACGAACGCATCTCGGTGCCGCTCGACAACGACGGCCACGCGATCGGCGCGGCCGCGGCCAAGGACGACATCCCGGTCACCTACGTACCGGCGCGCAACACCATCATGCTGTCGATCGCGCTGGGCTGGGCCGAAGTGCTCGGCGCCAACGACATCTTCTGCGGCGTCAACGCGGTCGATTATTCCGGCTACCCCGACTGCCGCCCCGAATTCGTCGAAGCCTTCGAGCGCCTGGCCAACCTGGCGACCAAGGCCGGCGTCGAAGGCGCCGGCCTGCGCGTGCAGGCGCCGCTGCAATTCATGAGCAAGGCCGACATCGTCCGCGAGGGCCAGCGCCTGGGCGTGGATTTCAGCCAGACCGTCTCGTGCTACCAGGCCGACGACGCCGGCCGCGCCTGCGGCCATTGCGACGCCTGCCGCCTGCGCGCCGAGGGCTTCAACGCCGCCGGCGTCGCCGACCCGACCCGCTACGTCTGATCGCCGCGCATCCGCCCATCTGAACGAGGCCGGCTACCCGGGGCATGACGCCACGGCGCAGGCTTTGTTAGAATGCCCGACCCCGGCGCAGGTCGGGGCCGAATCATCCAGCATTCGGGCCGTTAGCTCAGTCGGTAGAGCAGAAGACTTTTAATCTTTTGGTCGTAGGTTCGAATCCTACACGGCCCACCAAACAGCAAAGGGGCTCTGCGTTCGCGCAGGGCCCCTTTTCTTTGTCCGGTCGAAAATCGCCTGAACCGGGGCGATTTCGCGGTTCGAGTCGTTTACTCGACTACCGCGATTCGCGGCGGCTCGTGCCGAGCCCGCGGCTCAGATCCGTGGCCTTCGACGCCACGATCTTCGATGCGTCGATCCTGGAGGTTGTGTCCAAGCTGGATCACGCGCGATCCACGTCGCGTTCGGCTTGCCCGCGCGTGGTTCAATCAATGCGTTCGCACGGGCGCTGATCGAACGCGGGTCGCGCGTCTTGCCGCCGTCACGGTCGGCCACTGTAGGCATCGCGCAAGCAGCGTGCGCAAAGGCTTCGGTATAGTGCTCGGCCGTGTCCATCGCCGCCCAGTTGCGGCCTCGCGGCCCATGCGGGCTGGACGCTCACTACAGTTCAAGGAACGATATGGCTTCGATTATAGGAATGGCGATTTTTGGCGCCTTTTGCGGGCTCGTTCTTCTCAATGTCATGGCGTTGATCGCCAAGAACGGGAAGAACCAGTTCGACTACGTGGAATTCGCTTCGGACAAGGACGTTTACGCGATGGTCGATGCGTGGGCGGCCAGCAACGGCTACGTGCTCAAGCGCAGCGAAGGCGATGCGCGCAAGTATCAGAAGGGTTCGGGCTTCCTGACCGCGCCGATGTTCCTGGAACTCAACCGGGTCGGCGCGACGTACTCGATCAAGAGCTACGTGCGCATCAACGGTTTCGTTCTGCACGGCGATGTCGGCCTGGCCGGCGACGGTTTCCTGGTGAAACTGCCGCGCTCGATCGCCAAGAAGGCGCAAAACCAGTTGTTCCAGTCGCTGGAGCTGCAGCCGCTGCAGTGAGCGATGCGCCGATTCGACGGTCGGTGTGAATCATCGGTGTTGGTGTGAACGCAAGGCCGGGTGCTCAGCGCCCGGCCTTTGTTTTTTCCGTGGCCGGTGTTTAGCGCGTTGTGCATGAAGCGGGTTCACAACCCCAGTGCAGCCGCGTCTAAGAAGGCGAAGGGCCGGCAGTGGTTGCCGGTTGGATGCGTGCGACGGAGGCGAAGGCGATGTATATCAGAGTCGGGTTGGATCAATGGATCATGGTGAATGGCAATCGCGTCGGTTCCGGCCAGTCGGCGCAACGGATCGAGCTCAACACCGCGGGATTGTCCGGTTGCGTGGCGATCGGCATGAGTTGGGGCCACATGATTTCGCTCGCGCATGTGTATTCCGGTTGCACCGCCGCGACTTGGATACCCGCGGACGGCTCGGCCGGGTACCTGCAAGCCCTCAACGAAGCCTTTGCCGGCTCGCGTGCACTGATGCTGAAAGGCAGGCCAGAAGCGGTGTTGTACTGGTCGGAAGGTACCCCGAACTGGTTGCCCAAGCAGTTGTACGATTGGCTGGATGCGCGCGATATCCAAGTCAACGAGGAACTGGCACCTGCCTGCCGGATATGGCTCGACGACGAGGGCCTTCTTAAGTGGTCGGCAAACCTCACCGAGCGCCCGGACGATGTCAGGAACTACACCACCTCCGCCAACGCGGCCGCGACGATCCAGTTCTATAAGGGGTTGTCCGCCAATGCGGCGCCCGCCACGCCGCCGCAGGGCGAGTGAAGGGCAAGATTGCACCGTATCTGGAGCGGTGGTCGTCGCGGTAGGCTGGCGTTTCCGAGGCGTCGGCCGCTCAGTAGTCGCAGGATGATTAGTGCCCAAGCCGATGCCTTGCCCGATCATCACGGTCTTGCTGATCGGCATCGTGGCGGTCGCGGCCGCCGCCATCGCCGCGCCGAAAAACGAATTGCCGCGGTGTGCGCAGCCAGTGGACCCGATCGCGACCATCCCGCCGAAGTTGCCGGCACGGCTGCACAACGAGTACGAGGGCACGGCCGTGGTCGCGTTCGAGCTCGACCGTTCCGGCCAAGTGCATTCGCCGGTCATCGTGTCGCAACAGTGGCGCCCCATCGGACATCGCGGCCGCGCGCCGATCGATTATCGCGAAGCGATCCTGGCCGCGGTATCGAAGTGGCGGTTCGCGCCGCAAGCCAAGGCCTGCAAGGGCCGCACTGTGGTTTCGCTGCAGTTGGATTCCGAGGCCCCGCCTCATGCGATGCCATCGAAGTGATGGCGTCGCGCATCGATTCGGCTATCGCCGAAATTAGGGATACATCCGCCGCTCCACCACGCGGTAGCTGTCCTTGGCGATGAGGTATCCGTAGCCGCCGCCGCGGTGGCCGCGCTGCGAAGGGGTGAAATCCACCCGGTAGTGATCGGCGTCCTGGGTGATCGCGATATCGAAGTCGTCGGCTTGCCGCCTGGTTGCGTCGTCGGCCGGGTCCGGGCCGGCTTCCAGCGCGAGGCGCTTGACGAATTCGGCGCGCGCCACGGCCAGGGCGCGGACCGTGCCGGGTTCGGCCGAGCGCAGGGAGAACGGCGATTCGCCCAGTTCGGTGGCGCGAACGCCGACGGCGGCGAGCGACAGGGCGATGGCGAATGCGAACAATGGCCGTGGCTGCGGCATGACGTCCCCGGATCGAAGCGCTGGATGGAATGGGCGACTGCGATGGCTAATCTACATCGCCGCCGTCGCGTCATGACCATCGCTGACGCCGGGCGTCAGCGTGGCGGCGCGGCGGCCTCGGTCGGCGCCAGATGCTCGATCCATTCGCGCAGAAACCGGCGTTTCTTCACCTCGTCCAGATACACGAGGAAACCCAGGCCCAGCGAGGTGCGACGCAAGGCGGCGCTGCGTTGCGACAGGTCGCCGTACAGGCGAGGCGGGTCGGGCAGGTCGTCGCGCGCGGGGATCAGCTTGGCTTCGCGCGCGAGCAGCACCTGGCCGCGCGGCGACAGCAGGTAATCGAGGAAGCGCCGCGCTTCGGCCGGGTTGGGCGCGGCGCGCGGGATCAACGCGGTGCGCGCGACCAGCAGCAGATGATCGCGCGGCAGCACGATCCGCAGCGGCGCGCCGCGTTCGATGCGTTGCAGCGCGTAGGAGCCGAACACGCCGTAGGCGAAGCCGATCTCGCCGTCGGAGAGCCGGTCGAGCAGCGGGTCCATGCGCTTGAACAAGCGCGCGTCGTTCTCGCCCAGCGCGGTCAGCATCGGGCCGGCATCGTTGCCGAGCAGTTTGGCTTCCTGGGTGGCGATGAAATAGGCCACGGCGCTGTCGCGCGGGTCCTGCAGGCCGATCCGGCCGCGCAACGGACCGTGCGGATCGCGCAGCAGGCGCCGCAGTTGTTCGCGGGTCTGCGGCGCGCGTTGCGGATCGAGCCGTTCGCGGTTGTACACCATCACCACCGGCTCGTAACCGTAGGCGAAGACTTCGTCGCGCCAGCGCGCGCTCGCGGGCAGCGCCTGGGCCTGCGGCGAGCGATGCGCCAGCGCGTAGCCGTCGTTGACCAGTTTGATCTGCAGGTCGGTGCTGCTGCTCAGCAACAGGTCGGGACGTTCCTGCGCCGCGCCGGCGCGCGCGCCGCGTGCGTAGATCTGCGCGGTGTCCAGATGCGAATAGCGCACCTCGACCGCGGGATGCAGGCGTTGATAGTCCTCGATCAGGGCGCGGACCAGGCCGACGTTGCTCGAACCGTGCAGCACCAGCCGGCCTTGTCGCGCGATGGTCGCGTCGAACACGGCGATGCGTTCGCTCTGCGGCGGGCGTGCCTGGGCATGGCCGAGATACAACGTGCCGATCGCGGCGACCAGGTACAGCAGCAGCGAGAAGGCGTAACGCAGCAGCTTCATGCGGCGTCCCTGCGCAGGTGCAGGCGCACGCTCAGGCCGCCGCTGGCGGATGTGTCCAGGACCACGCGGCCGCCATGGCTCTCGACCACGCGCTTGACGATCGCCAGACCCAGGCCGGCGCCCTGCGCGCTGGCGTGTTCGCCGCGATCGAAGCGATCGAACGCGCGCTCGCGCTGTTCGGCGCTCATGCCCGGGCCGGCATCCTCGACGCTGAGCAGCAGGCCCGCGCCGTCGGCTTGGAGTCGCACCAGGATCGGCGCGTCCTCGCTACCGCCGTGCTTGATCGCGTTGTCGATCAGGTTCTTGATCGCCTCGCGCAGCATCAACGCATCGCCGTGCAGGCGGGTGTCGTCGGCATCGCAATCGAACCGCACCCGCGGCCGCGGCTCGGCCTGCGGCACCGACTCGCGCAGCGCCTGTTTCGCGATGGTTCGCAGGTCCAGCGGCTTGAAGTGATGCAGTTCGGCGCGATGGGTCACGCTGGCATGGCTGAGCAACTGGTTGAGCAAACGGCCGAGCTTGTCGGAATGACGCTCGACCGCGACCAGGCCCTGCCGCCACTGCTGCGGGCTGTTCTGATCCAGGGCCAGTTGCGCCTGCGCGCGCAGCGAAGCCAGCGGATTGCGCATCTGGTGCGCGGCTTCGGCGATGTAGGCGCGCAGCGCGTCGATGTTGCTCGACAGGCGCGACATGAAATGGTTCTGCGCGGCGACCACGTGCGACAGCTCGGTCGGCACCGCGCGGGTGATCGGGCGCAGATCGAACGGGGTGCGCACGCTGAAATCCTGTTCGATCCGCGCCAGCGGCTGCAGCGCGCGATCGATCGCTAGCCGCGCCAGCAGCAGGATCGCCACGGTGAACAAGGCGATCCAGCCGGTCACGTGCCAGACGATGTCGCCCGCGACTTCGTTGCGCGCGCGCCGGGTCTGGCCGATCTGGATCAAGGCCGCTTCCGGGCCGTCGGCGCTGCTCGCGGCGCGGCGCAGCACCGCGAAACGCACCGCTTCGCCGCGGTAATCCGCATCGAAGAACACGCTATGGTCGGCCGTCAGGCTCGGCGGCCGCGGCAAGTCGTCGTAACCGGTCAGGGTGCGGCCGCCGACCAGGAACACGCGGTAGAACGCGCGGTCGTCCGGCGCGGCCGACAGCAGTTCCAACGCGGCGCAGGGGATGTTGGCTTCCCACTGGCCGTCGACCAGGGTGATGCTGTCGGCGATGGTCAGCGCCGAGGCGTTGAGCAGCCGGTCGTAGGACAGATCGGCCGCGCGCCGGCCGTACTGGCGCGCGCCGAAGAACAACAGCAGCATGCCGACCAGCGACAGCAGCCCGATCGACAGCAGCAGGGTGCGCCGGATCGATGGCCGGGCCTGTTCGAGCTCAGTCATGCGCCATGCCGTTGCCGTGGGTGGTTTCGGCGAGGTAGCCGGTGCCGCGCACGGTCACGATACGCAGGAAATCCCGCGGCAGTTTCTTGCGCAGTCTCGCCACGTACAGCTCGACGGTATTGGAACCGGCTTCCTCGCTGAGCGCGAACAAACGGTTGGTGATCTCGTTCTTGCTGACCACCTGGCCGAGCCGGCCGACTAGGATTTCCAGCAGGCTGTATTCGCGATTGGGCAGGTCGATGGTGCGATTGTGGAAGCGCAGCCGGCGCGCGGCGTTGTCCATGGTCATCGGGCCGATCCGCACCAGCGCCGAGGTCTGCGCCTGCCGGCGCCGGGTCAGCGCGCGGCAGCGCGCGCTGAGTTCGCGGAAATCGAAGGGCTTGCCGATGTAGTCGTCGGCGCCGACATCCAGCGCGCTGATGCGGTCCTCGATGTCGGAGCGCTCGGTCAGCATCAGCACCGGCGTCGCGTCGCCGCGACGGCGCAGTTCGGCGAGCAGGCTCAATCCGTCCATGCGCGGCAGGCCGATATCGAGCAGCACCAGGTCGTAGCGTTCGTGTTCGAGAAAGCGGCAGGCCGACAGCCCGTCGGCTTCGTGATCCACCGCGTTGCCGCCGCGGCGCAGATGCTGCACCACGGCGTGGGCCAGATCGAGATTGTCCTCGACCAGCAAGATGCGCATGAAGAAACTCCTGATGAGTGGCTGGATCAATGCCGGCGGCGCCGCGCGCGAACGCGCGGACGACGCGCTTGAGCGCAAGCCGATATCGCGGACACCGCATGCCGGCGCGCGGCGTGGACGCGCGCGACAGGTCGGCGACAGGCTATCGGCCTAGACTGGAACGCATGCTCTGGAGGGAGTGTTCGGCAGCGGTTTGATCGTTTATCGCTGATCGGTTTGTCCGATCGGCTTATCTGATTGGCTGAGGTCGAAGTCGAAGGCGGCATGCTCCGGGGAAGTGAGCATGCCGCCACGACTAACACGCGATTTTCAGGCTGTCGATGCGGTGTCGACGCGGATGTTCGAAAGTGTGAGGCGCTTGGAAGAGCGGCTTGGATTTCGAGGTCATTTTTGGCCTCATCGGCATCGGCGAACAAAGCAAAGCTGATGGCAGTCGTAAGCAAAACTAAGTAGCGCGCGAAACCTTCGCGTCGCCGTCGGCGGTATCCATCCCCGCGTCACTTGCAGGAAGAGACATGCGTCAAATATTCCGATCCAATTCGGCCCCGCTAGCGCAGACGCGCCGGGTGTTCGCGACGCTCGCGCTGGCCGCGGCGCTGACGCCGGCCTGCGCGCTCGCCGCGAACCAGAACAGCGGCTTCTACGTCGATCCCGATTCCAACCCGGCGCTGTGGGTGCGCGACCATCCGGCCGACACGCGAGCGAACGCGATCCGCAACTCGATCGCGACCCGGCCGATGGCGCGCTGGTTCGGCAACTGGAGCGGCAATATCGGCACCGCGGTGACGGTCTTCGTCGACGCCGCGCGCGCGGCCGACAAGCTGCCGATCCTGGTCGCCTACAACATTCCCGGACGCGACTGCGGCAGTCATTCCGGCGGCGGCGCGGGCAGTCCGGAGGCCTATCGCACCTGGATATCGAGTTTCGCCTCGGGCATCGGCAACCGTCGCGCGGTGGTGGTGATCGAACCCGACGCGCTGGCGCAACTCGATTGCCTCGCGGCGGATCAGCGTTCGGTGCGCATCGGCCTGCTGCAGCACGCCGCGCGCGAGTTCAAGGCGCGCGCGCCCAATGCGCTGGTCTATCACGATGGCGGCAACGCCAGCTGGATCGCCGCGGACGAAATGGCGCGGCGGCTGAATTCGGCCGGCGCGCGCGATCTGCGCGGCTTCGCCTTGAACGTGTCGAACTATCACACCACCGCCGATTCCAATGCCTACGGCGCGGCGGTCGCGGCCTCGCTGCAGCGCCAGTTCGGTTACAGCAAGGCCTTCGTGGTCGATACCAGCCGCAACGGCAACGGCTCCAACGGCGAGTGGTGCAATCCGGGCGGGCGCAAGCTCGGCGCGGGTTCGCAGAACAGCGCCACGGGCGCGGAGATGCTGTTGTGGGTCAAGGTGCCCGGCGATTCGGACGGCAAGTGCGGGATCGCGCCGAATACGCCGGCCGGGGAATTTTCGCCCGATATCGCCACGCGTTTGATCGAGGGGCGTTGAGCTGCGGGCGAGTCGCATCCGAGCGTTTGCCTCGCTCGGGTGACGGCGCCTCGCGGCTCGTAACCGCGGCATTGCTTGCGCGTTCTCGCCGATCCTTTGTGGTTTCGACCATCGCCGTCGGCGCGCCGGTGCGGGCGCCGTTTGTCCGAAGTTCGATGGCGCCGCGCGATTCCCGGTCGTCGATTTGCCGGTTCGTCTGTTCGTTTCAGGAGTTGCATCGCATGCGTTCGTTCCCGCGCCGCCCGGTCGTGCACCGGCTGTGGTTGGCGATTGTTTGCCAGACTGTGTTCTTCAGCAGCGTCGTCTCGTCGGTCGATCGCGACGCGCTGCGCGCGGCGGACGATGCCGCGCCGGCGATGCACGAGCGCGGGGTTCCATCCTCGCGTCGCTGATCCTTCGCGATGCGTCCACCGCGGCGCCGTCAGCCGCCGCCATGGCCGCATCCTCGTTTCTCCGCCACGCAGCCGAGTCCGACGCCCCCTCCGACTCACGCCGGTCGCGCGCTCCACGCACCGGCGGCTGCGATTCGCGGAGCGTCGCGCAATGCGCTACATTCGTGGATGCGGCGCGTTGCGCGGCGGTTTATCGCTGTCGTCTCGGCCGCGGCGCCGGCACGCGCGGCAATCGCTGGGCGCAAGCGAAGCGGCCTGGCGATTAGCGCCGCCAGCGCGACCGCGTCAATCGGCCTGAAGCCACTGTCGTCGGCGCCGGCAACCGGTACGATCCGCGCTCATGACCCTGCGCCGCTACCTGCAACTGGATGTGTTCGCCCATCGCATCGGCGCCGGCAATCCGCTGGCGGTGGTGTTCGATGCGCAGGACATGGACGCCGCGGCGATGCAGTCGTTCGCGGCCTGGATGCATCTGCCCGAGACGATCTTCCTGCTGCCGCCGCAAGCCGGCGCCGACTATCGCGTGCGCATCTTCACTCCGCGCCAGGAACTCGCCTTCGCCGGCCATCCGAGCCTCGGCGCGGCGTGGGCGGCGATCGACGCGCGACGGGTGCCGGCCGATCGCGAGTCGCTGGTGCAGGAATGCGCGGCCGGTCTGCTGCCGGTGCGGATCGTCCACGACAGCACCGGCATGCGGGTCAGCGTGCGCGCGCCGCGCGCGCGACGTTGCGATCACGATCGCGCCACCGCGCCGCGCCTGGACGCGGCGCTCGCCGGTTGGCCGCGCGGCGCGCTGGCGCCGGCGCTGTGGGACAACGGCCCGCGCTGGTGGGTGGTCGAACTCGACGCCGCGCCCGACCAGCCCGACCCGGTGCGCAGCCTGCAGCCCGATCTCAACGCCATCCTCGCCCTGGCCGGCGACGACGCGCTCGGGCTGGCGGTGTTCGCGCGCAGCCGCGATCCGGGTTACGACTACGTGGTGCGGGCGTTCTGCCCGGGCGACGGGATCGCCGAGGACCCGGTGACCGGCAGCGCGAACGCGGCCATCGCCGCGGCGCTGGTCGAGGCCGGCCGGCTGCGGCCCGGCGATCGCTACAGCGTCAGCCAGGGCCGCGAAGTCGGCCGCGACGGCTGTGTCGAGGTGCGCATCGACGAGGACGGCGAGGTCTGGATCGGCGGCCAGGTCCAGGCGGTGATCCGCGGCACGGTCGAGTGGTGAGACCGCCGGCACATTCGGGCTCGCCGGCGCGGCACCGAATTTAGATTGCGCGGCGAAAATTTACGTCTTGCCCGTATTTACGTAAAAAATGCCAAATCGCTGCATAAAAGCTGCGCCTTTGTGGTCAGTAAATGTACGGATTAGCGGTTGATCCGCGTACGCAGGGCGATCCACGCCGGTGCAAAGCCGATGCAAAGTCGATGCAGTCGGACGGCTCGTGCGAAATGCACGTTCAAGTAGCGGATTGAAATTCTTTTTCCGCAGCGCGAAATCGCGCTCTTGCCGCGTGGCCCGGCGCTGTCCTGTTTGTCGGCAACGTCGCGTTCCAGCAGCCGACGGTGAACGAAAATCACGCTTTCTCACGAGAATTACCGATTATCGGAAATATCGCATTGGCCGCTCGCCTGGACCGGTTTCATCACTTGTCCTAGACCCTAAACAGGAGCAGCCTCACGCCGTACACACTCAAATAACACTTTGAATGTGTGGTATCGGCGCTCAGCCGGTGTCGCCCCCGCGAACGCAGGCATAGCGATAAACCCAGGCACGGAGCAGCGCAACGCTGCGCTCGGAGGACGTGATGGACACTCGTGGCATTCGCAAGGCCCTTTCCTACAGCTTGTTGGCGGCATGCATTTTGACGGTCACCGTCTCGACGACCGGTTGCTCGGGCTCGGGCGGGGTCAAGTCCAGCTTCAATCCCAATCCGGGCGGTCCCGGCGGCCCCGGCGATCCGGGCGGCCCCGGTGGCCCCGGTGGCCCGGGCGATCCCGGCGGTCCGGGTGGTCCTGGCGGCCCCGGCAATCCGGGTGGCCCCGGCGGTCCGGGCAATCCGGGCGGACCCGGTGGCCCGGGCGGTCCCGGCAATCCGGGCGGACCCGGTGGCCCCGGCGGTCCGGGTAATCCGGGCGGTCCCGGTGGTCCCGGCGGCACCAGCGTGCCTGGCAATGCTCTGGGCGCGATCGTGACCGTGGCCGGCAACTTGGTCACCGGCATCGGCGGCGGGGTCAGCACGCTCGGCGCGCAGATTCCCAATCAGGCCTTGCTCGGCGGCAACAACCCGACCACGCAGGGCCTGGCCAAGGTCGTCGACGACCTGGGCAAGACGGTCAGCGGGCTGGGTCTGTCGACCAGCAGCGGCCTGGGCCAGATCGGCAATATCAGCAATCCGGTCGGCACCACCGTCGGCGGGGTCGACAATCTGGTGGTCAATGTCGGCACCACGGTCGACGACCTGGGCAAGACGGTCGCCACGGTCGGCGCGTTCCAGGGCTCGCCGATCCAGCCGCTGACCAGCGCGGCCGGCGGACTGGTCTCGGGCGTCGGCGGCGGGGTCAAGGACATCGGCGGCAAGCTCGGCGGTGTGCTCGAGGGCTCGGCCGGGCAGTCGCTGACCGGCGCGGTCAGCAAGGTGCTCACGCCGATCGCGGGGCTGGGCCAGACCAACGGCGGCGGTACCGGCGGCAGCGGCGGCGGCAATCTGGTCGCCAACGTGTCGCAGGGCGCGGGCGGCGTGGTCGGCGGCGTGGCTTCGGCCGGCGCGGCGGTCGGCGGCGCGCTCAGCGGCGCTCCGGTTCCGGGCGGCGCGGCCGGTCTGGTCGGCGGCGCGGTCACCGGCGTCAGCAACAATCTCGGTACGGTCGGCGCGGGCATCACCGCGGGACTGGGCAACGCCGGCAGCATCGCCAACCCGGTCGGGGTGACCGCGGCGGGCGTGACCAGCGGCGTGGCCGGTCTGGGCGGCACGGTCGGCGGCGTGGGAGCGGGCGTGGCCAGCGTGGGCGGCTCGACGCCGCTGGCGCCGGTCACCGGCCTGGTCGGCGGTGCGCTCGCCGGCGTAGGCAGTGGCGTGACCACGGTCGGCACGGGTGCGACCGCGGCGGTCAACGGACCGCTGCAGCCGGTGACTCAGGGGCTGAGCACGGTCGTCAACGGCGTAGCCGGGGCGACCGGGCTCAATAACACCAACGGCGGCCTGTTGGGCGGCGTGCTCGGCAACGACAGCGGCAAGGGTGGCCTGCTCGGCACCGGCCTGCTGGGCAAAAAGGGCGGTAAGCCCTGATCGGATGTGATCTGGCGCGCGGGAACGGCATCGCGCCGTTCCCGTCGCGCGCACAGGTCGTAGAGTCCAACCCAAGGCTTGCGGATGCGTTTTCGGCCTCGGCCGCGCGCATCCGGGGCCGTGATCCAGACGGGAGCCCAAGCCAGCCACCCGAAACACGAACGACCTCAGGAACCACCGTTCGCCCGAGTCAAACCAAAACAACAACGACAACCGGCCCGGCGTAGCAAAGGCGAAAGCCACCGCCGAGGCACAAGGGGTTCCGCATGGATACAGGGCTTTGGGGGAAGCGCTATCCACTGGCGCTGGCGATCACCGCGATGCTCGCGGCGACCACGGCGCATTCTCAGACTCAGCCACGATTGCCGACCACCGGCAATCCACTGCAAACCCTGCCGCAAGCGCCGCTGCCCAAGGCCGAGCCGAAGGTCGGCACCATCGTCGCGCCGCAGCAGAATCCGGAAATGGCCGCCTTGCTCGCGGTGCCGCTGACGCCGATCCGGTTCGAGGTGTCCGGGGTCAAGTCGGTGCCGTTCGAACAGGTCACCGGATTGTTCATTCCCTTGATCGGCCGGCAGATCACCGTCGCCGACCTGCTCGGCGCCGCCGAGACCTGCACCAAGCTGTATCGCGAGCGCGGCTATGCGCTGTCGTTCTGCTACGTGCCGACCCAGGACTTCGCCGACGGCACCGTGCGCGTGGTCGCGGTCGAGGGCTATGTCGCCCAGGTCCGCATCGGCGGCAAGCCCGGCAAGCTGGAACGCAAGATCCGCGCGATCGCCCAGCGCATCGTCGACGACCGGCCGCTGCGCCAGAGCACCTTCGAGCGCTATTCGCAGATCCTGGGCTTCCTGCCGGGCGCGAAGATGACCATCAACGTGCCGGCGCCGACCACCACCGACGGCGCGACCTCGCTCGATCTCAACGTCGGCGGCAAGCGCTACGACGCCACCTGGGCGCTGGAATTCAATCACCCCGGCACTCAGGGCCTGGCGACGCTCAACCTCAATGCGCTGACCTCGCTGGCCGAGCAATGGAGCCTGGCCGCGCTGTACCCCGACGGCCGCAGCAACGAACGCTTCTACAGCGCCGGGTATTCGCAGCTGATCGGCAGCGACGGCTGGATCGGCCGGGTCGACGGTTCGCGCTATCGCGGCGTGCCGGTCACCCAGACCCCGCTGCCGGCGTTTCTCGATCACCGGGTCGAACAGGACCGGGTGGCGATCAGCGCGCGCTATCCGCTGCTGTTGCGCAACGAGCGGTCGTTGTTCGTCTCGGCCGGCGTGTATGCCGCCGATCAGTCCGATCGTTATTTCAATACGATCAACGGCGCCTTGCTCGACCAGCGCTCCAAGACCCGGGTGGTGACCGCGGGGCTGGACTACGCCGAGGCCAAGAAGAACCACGCGCGCCAGGCGAGCATTTCGGTCGCGCGCGGGCTCGACACCTGGGGCGCGTCGGCCGACACCGTCACCAACATCGACGGCGTCGACGTGGCCGGCGCCAGCGACGTGTCGTTCACCCGCTACAACCTGGGGTACGCGCAAAGCCGCACCTGGAAGGAACAGCGCTACGCCGCGGTGCTGCGCGCGACCGCGCAGTACAGCCGCCAGCGCCTGCCGTCGTCGGAGCAGATCAGCTTCGGCGGCAGCCGTTTCGCCCTGGCCTACGACCCCGGCGAAACCTCGGGCGACCGCGGCTGGGGCGCGGCGCTGGAGCTGAGCCGCAACTTCCGTCCCAAGGCCAAATGGCTCAAGTCGGTGACCCCGTATCTGAGCGTGCAGCACGCGCGGGTTTCCCTGACCGAGGGCCGCCCGCCGATCGACGACCTGGGTAGCGTCGCGCTGGGATTGCGGTTGTCCGACAACAAGCATTTCAACGTCGACTTCGCCTACGCCAAGCCGACCGCGGATATTCCGCTGGAGACCGACGATCGCAAGCCGCGGTGGAATTTGAATTTCTCGTATCAGCTGCAGTAGGGCGGCGTTGCGGTTGTTGTCGTTGTCGTTTCAGTTGTGGCCGTTGCCGCTGTTGCCGTCGCCGTTCGTGTTGGTTGCGACGTAGCCGTTGTGTCGCGGTCGCGGCTCACGCCGCTCCTACAGTGCGAAACGAAGCCGCGGCCGCCCCCCTGTAGGAGCGGCGTGAGCCGCGACCGCGCCATCGCGCTTGCATCGCGGCTGTGAGGTCGCGGTCGCGACTTGCGGCGCTCCTACAGCGAGCAATGAAGCCGCGGTCGCCCCCTGTAGGAGCGGCGCGAGCCGCGACCGCGTCATCGCGCTTGCGTCGCGGCTCTGAGGTCGCAGCGGCTGCCTCGACTTGCGACGCTCCCGCGCTCGCTTCCGCCTAACTGACCGCGCGCCGACTCCGGGATCGCCGCCTCAGCCGTGATCGAGCAAATGCTGCAACACCGCCTCGCCATAGCGATCGAGTTTGCTCACGCCGATGCCGGGGATGCGGCCAAGGTCGTCGAGGTCGTCGGGCGCCTGCTCGGCGATCGCGCGCAAGGTGCTGTCGTGGAAGATCACATAGGCCGGCACGTTCTGTTCGCGCGCGGTGGTCGAGCGCCATTCGCGCAGGGCGTTGAAGCGCAGCAGCGAGGCCGGGTCCATGTCGATCATCGGCGCCGCGCCCGCGCCGCCGCGGGTCTTGCGGGTGCTGGCGCGCGCGGCCTTGGGCGCTTCGGTGCGAAAGCGCAGCTCGCGTTCGCCGCGCAGCACCGGCGCGCTGTCGGCGGTCAGGCGCAGCGCGCCGTGGCGTTCGATGTCGGCTTCCAGCAGGCCGGCGGCGACCAGCTGCCGGAACACGCTGCTCCACTGCTTGACGTCCAGATCGCTGCCGATGCCGAAGGTGCTCAGCGCTTCGTGACCGAAACGGGTGACTTTCTCGGTCGCGGTGCCGCGCAGCACGTCGATCACATGACCGGCGCCGAAGCGCTGGCCGGTGCGGTACACGCACGACAGCGCCTTGCGCGCGGCGGTGGTGCCGTCCCAACTCTGCGGCGGCTCCATGCAGTTGTCGCAGTTGCCGCAGTTGCCCGGATGCGGCTCGCCGAACCACCCGAGCAGCGCCTTGCGCCGGCATTCGGTGGATTCGCAGAAGCCCAATAAGGAATCCAGCTTGCGCAGCTCAAGACGCTTGCGTTCCTCGCCGGCTTCGCCCTGTTGAATGAGCTGGCGCAGATTGACCACATCGCCCAGGCCGTAGCACAGCCAGGCTTCGGCCGGTTCGCCGTCGCGGCCGGCGCGTCCGGTCTCCTGGTAATAGCCTTCGATCGACTTGGGCAGGTCGATGTGGGCGACGAAACGCACGTCGGGTTTGTCGATGCCCATGCCGAAGGCGATCGTCGCGACCATCACCACGCCGTCTTCCTGCAGGAAACGGCGCTGGTTGGCGGCGCGCACGCCTGCGTCGATGCCGGCGTGGTAGGGCAGGGCCTTGATCCCGGCGGCGGCCAATTGCTCGGCCACCGATTCCACCCGCTTGCGCGAGAACGCATAGACGATGCCGCTTTCGTCGCGATGCCCGGCGAGGAAATCGAGCAGCTGACGGGTGCCGTTGTCCTTGTGCACCACGCGGTAGCGCACGTTGGGACGGTCGAACGAGCTGACGAAGCGGCGCGCGTCCTCCAACGTCAGCCGCTCGGCGATCTCGCGCTGGGTCGGCTCGTCGGCGGTGGCGGTCAGGGCGATGCGCGGGATGTCGGGCCAGCGCTCGTGCAGGATGGTCAGTTCGCGGTATTCGGGGCGGAAGTCGTGGCCCCATTGCGATACGCAGTGCGCCTCGTCGATCGCGAACAGGGCGATCTTGGCGCGGTCGATCAGGTTCAGGCAGCGGCCGCTGAGCAGGCGCTCGGGCGCGACGTAGAGCAGATCGAGCTCGCCGGCCAGCAACTGGCGCTCGACCTCGGCCGCGTCCTCGCTGCTCAGGGTGGAATTGAGATAGGCCGCGCGCACGCCGAGCTGGCGCATCGCCTCGACCTGGTCCTGCATCAGCGCGATCAGCGGCGAGACCACCAGGCCGCAGCCTTCGCGGATCAGCGAGGGAATCTGGTAGCACAGCGACTTGCCGCCGCCGGTGGGCATCAGCACCAGGGCGTCGCCGCCGTCGATCACGTGCTGGACGATCTGCGCCTGTTCGCCGCGGAACGCGGTATGGCCGAAAACGCGGTGCAGTAACTCGAGTGCGGGGGAAGGCATGAGGCTAGTTTAACCGGGCCGGTTCGCGGACCGGTCGGAAACCGGCGTCGCGGGTGGTCGGCGATTGCGGCGTCGAGGATTCGGGGCTCGGCCTGCGCCGCGGTCGGAATGTGCCGCGGGCTCGGGCTGGCGGCCGGACTGCAGGCCCGAGCGCGGAGCGCCGGGCTTCAGCGCCGCCGCCGTTCGGCGCGCGCGCTGGCGGGATGACGGCCCGTGATGAGCGCTCGCCTGGGTCGCCCGCGAACACGCCAAACCCCGCAAACGCAACGGGCGCGGCCATCGCCGCGCCCGCCGGGTTACCGCCAGATCGCGATTACTGCAGCAGCGAACGCAGCATCCACGCATACTTCTCGTGGGTCTGCAGGCGCTGGGTCAGCAGGTCCTCGGTCGGCGCGTCATCGACGTCGTCGGCCTGGTCGAGTACCTTGCGCGCAGTGCGGCATACCGCTTCGTTGCCGACCACCAGCTGGCGGACCATTTCGCGCCAATCGGCGGCTTCGGTCAGGCCGGCTTCCTCCGGGATCGAGCTGAGCTTGACGAATTCGGCGTACGAGCCCGGCGCGTTGAAGCCCAGCGCGCGGATCCGCTCGGCGATGTCGTCCAGCGCGGTCCACTGCTCGGTGTACTGGGTTTCGAACATGACGTGCAGGGCGTTGAACATCGGCCCGGTCACGTTCCAATGGAAATTGTGGGTTTTCAGGTACAAGGTGTAGCTGTCGGCCAGAAAGCGCGACAGACCTTCGGCGATCTTCTTGCGATCGCCCGGCGAAATCCCAATATCGATCGAGGGCGCGCTGCTGCCGGCGGCGGGCGACGCGGCCGGGCTGTTCGACGACGACGGGGACGCGGACTTCTTGGACGAGGATTTGTCCGGTTTTCCGGGCTTGCTGACCTTGGCCATGGGGGACTCCTTTACTCCAGTGCGGGATGGTGAGGCGGGACGGTGGCAGAACGCTTCGGCGCGCGCGCCGAAGTTCAATACGTTTCGACGCGGGCCCCGGATTTCAAGCGCTCCGGTGGGCCGGTATCGAATCGAAAGGGTTCCGACGCTCGCGTCGGACACTGCGGCGACAATAGGCGCTGTCGACCGCGATGTGAAATGGTTTGTTCCTTGCGCTGCGATGCAAACGATCTATCGATGAACACCAGCAATTCCAAACACCAGTCTAGCCACGCGGATGCTAGCGTCGCGTTACGGCAGGCGCGCAACGCGATCGACGGCGCATTGAGCCGCGATCGCGGCCGCCTGCACGGCCTGTGGTCGCGCTGGAGCGGCAAGCCCGCCGACGCGCAGGCGCAGGCGGCGTTCGCGCAGGCCTTGGCGGCCTCGGTCGCGCAGCGCGAAGCGCGCGCGGCGTCGCTGCCGCGGGTGCCGGCCGATCCGGCGCTGCCGATCGCGGCCGAGGCCGATCGCATCGTCGAGCTGATTCGCAAGCATCCGGTGGTGGTGATCGCCGGCGAGACCGGTTCGGGCAAGACCACCCAGTTGCCCAAGCTGTGCCTGGCCGCCGGCCGCGGCGCCGCCGGCATGATCGGCTGCACCCAGCCGCGCCGCATCGCCGCGCGCGCGGTCGCGCGGCGCGTGGCCGAGGAGCTCAATACCCCGCTCGGCGAAGTGGTCGGCTATCAGGTCCGCTTCAACGACAACGTCGGCGAACGCACCGCGGTCAAGTTCATGACCGACGGCATCCTGCTGGCCGAAATCCAGTCCGACCGCTGGCTGTCGGCCTACGACACGATCCTGATCGACGAGGCGCACGAACGCAGCCTCAACATCGATTTCCTGCTGGGCTATCTCAAGCAACTGCTGAAAAAGCGCGGCGACCTGAAGATCATCGTCACCTCGGCGACCATCGACACCGAGCGTTTCGCCGCGCATTTCGACGGCGCGCCGGTGGTCAGCGTCGAGGGTCGCGGTTATCCGGTGAACGTTCGGTATCGTCCTTTGGACGATGCGGGAACGGGGAATGGGGAGTCGGGAATCGGCAAGGCCGCGGCTCGCGATGTCGGCGGCGCTCGTCGTGCGGGTTCCGCGAATCCCGAATCCCCAATCTCGACTCCCGCGCGCAGCGTCAACGACGGCATCGTCGCCGCCTGCGACGAAATCACCCGCGAAGATCCGCGCGGCGACGTGCTGATCTTCCTGTCGGGCGAACGCGAGATCCGCGACGCGCACCAGGCGCTGGAGCGGCGCAAGTACCGCGAAACCGAGGTGCTGCCGCTGTACGCGCGGCTGTCGGTGCGCGATCAGGACCGGGTATTCAATCCCGGCCCCAAGCGCCGCATCGTGCTGGCGACCAACGTCGCCGAAACCTCGCTGACCGTGCCGCGCATCCGCTACGTGGTCGACCCCGGCCTGGCCCGGGTCAAGCGCTACAGCCCGCGCGGCAAGCTCGACCGGCTGCACATCGAACCGGTCTCGCAGGCCAGCGCCGACCAGCGCAAGGGCCGTTGCGGACGCATCAGCGAAGGCACCTGCTATCGCCTCTACAGCGAGCCGGATTTCGAATCGCGGCCGCGCTACACCGATCCAGAAATCCGTCGCGCCGCCCTGGCCGGGGTGATCCTGCGCATGCTGTCGCTGGGTTTGGGCAGCGTCGACGGCGGCGGTCACAAACGCCGCGGACCGCGCGGCGCCGCGGCGACCACCGAACAGGATGCCGCGACCGCGCACGGCGCCTCGGCGCGGATCATCGAGGACTTCCCGTTCCTCGATCCGCCCGACAGCCGCGCGATCGCCGACGGCTGGCAGCAACTGGCCGAACTGGGCGCGGTCGACGAGCAGCGCCGGCTCACCGCGATCGGCCGGACCATGGCGCGCATGCCTGTGGACGTGAAGCTCGCGCGCATGCTGGTCGCGGCCAACACCCACGGCTGCCTGCGCGAGATGATCGCGATCGCCGCCTTCCTCGGCATCCAGGACCCGCGCGAGCGTCCGGCCGACCAGCGCGGCGCGGCCGATGCGGCGCATGCGCTGTTCGCCGATCCGCGTTCGGAATTCGTCGGCATCCTCAAGCTGTGGGACGCGTATCAGACCGCGCACGAAGACCTGACCCAATCCAAGCTGCGCGGCTGGTGCGAGAAGCATTTCCTCGGCTTCCTGCGCATGCGCGAATGGCGCGAGCTGCATCGGCAGCTGAAATTGCTGTGCGATGAGCTGGGCTGGCAGGCGCAGGCGAGTTCCGGCGAACTCGATGCCTCGGCGTACGCGACCTTGCACCGCGCGCTGATCGCCGGCCTGCCGACCCAGATCGGTTTTCGCGGCGACAAGGGGCTGTACGACGGCCCGCGCGGGCGCAAGTACCAGTTGTTCCCGGGTTCGCCGCTGGCCAAGAAACCGCCGCCGTGGCTGCTGTCGGCGACCTTGCTCGACACCGAGCGGGTGTGGTCGATGACCAATGCCACGATCGAGCCGGACTGGGCGATCCAGGAACTGCCGCATCTGCTCGCGCGTCGCCATCACGATCCGCGCTGGGCGCGTTCGCAGGGCCGCGTGGTCGGCAGCGAACAGATCAGTCTGTTCGGCCTGGTGCTGGCGCCGAAGCGGCCGATCCATTACGGCGCGCTGTATCCGGAAGAAAGCCGGATCATTTTCGCCCGCGACGCCCTGGTGACCGGCGAGATCAACACCCGCGCCGCGTTCGTCGCGCGCAACCTCGCCACCTTGGCCAAGGCGCACGAGGAAGAAGCCAAGCAGCGCCGCGCCGGCCTGGTCGTGGACGAGGAATGGATGGCGCAGTGGTATCTGGACCGCTTGCCGGCGCAGATCCACAACGTGCAGGCGATGGACGCGTGGTACGCCAAGCTGTCGGCCGACGAGAAGCGCGCGCTGGAATGGTCGAACAACGATCTGATGGTCGGCGGCGAGACCGAGGCGTCGCGATTCCCGCCGTACCTGCAACTGGGCAATGCGCGGCTGGCGGTGCGCTATCGCTTCGAGCCCGGCGCGGTCGACGACGGCATGACCGTGGCGGTGCCGCTGCATCTGCTCAACGCGCTCGATCCGGCGCAGTTGTCGTGGCTGGCGCCGGGTTTCGTCGCCGACAAGGCCGCGGCGCTGATCAAATCGTTGCCCAAGACCTTGCGCCGCAATTTCGTGCCGGCGCCGGATTTCGCCAAGGCCTTCCACGAGGCGCATCGCCAGGCCGAGGCCGACGATCTGGTCAGTGTGCTGGCGCGGTTCCTGCGCAAGCTCACCGGCACCGAAGTGGCCGCGACCGATTTCGATCCGAGCACGATCGAACCGCATTTGCGCATCAACCTGCGCCTGCTCGACGCGGCCGATCCGCGCGGCGGCAAGGACGCCGAACGCAAGGTGCTGGCCGAGTCGCGCGATCTCGACGAGCTGCGCCAGCGCTTCGGCGAGCGCGCCGCGCGCGCGTTCGCCGCGCAGGCCGCCGATGGCCTGGGCCAGCAGGGTCTGACCGCGTTTCCCGATCAGCCGATCCCGATGTCGGTGCCCGGCGCGGCCGGCGTGCCGGCGTTTCCGGCCTTGCACGATGACGGCGACACGGTGTCGCTGCGCGTGCACGCCGAGCGCGAGGCCGCGTTGCGCGCGCATCCGGGCGGGGTGCGCCGGCTGCTCGCGATCGCGATGGCCGAGAAGCTCAAGCAGGCGCGCAAGCAGATGCCGATCCAGGCCAAGACCGGGCTGCTGTACGCGGCGATCGAGTCGGCCGCGCCGCGCAAGGACCGCGTGTCGCCCACGCGCGCCGCGCAGGACCGCGCCTCGCACGATCGACCGCGCGACAGCGATCGCCTGCGCGAGGATTTGGTCGACGGCGCCTTGCAGTCGTTGCTGGGCGACGACGCCGACCTGGTCGCGGTGCGCGATCCGGCCGGGTTCGAACTGCGCCGCGAGACCGTCGCGCGCAAGCTGTTTCCCGAGGCGATGGAACGCTTGCGTCAGGCCGAGACGATTCTCGGCGCGGTCGCCGAGGCGCGCGCGCGGCTGGAGTCGTCGTTGATGGGCTGGGCCAGCGGCAACCTCGACGACATGCGCGCGCAGCTGGCGCGGCTGACCCCGCCGGGGTTCCTGCGCGATGTCGCGACTTCGGCGCTGGCCGAGTACCCGCGCTATCTCAAGGCCTTGTCGGTGCGCAGCGAGCGCGCCTTGCGCGATCCGGTGCGCGATCAGGCGCGGATGCTGGAACTCAAGCCGTTCGTCGATGCGTTCGATGCGGCGCAGGCGGCGGGGCTCGCCGAGGATGCGGGCTGGCAGGCCTTGCGTTGGGAGATCGAGGAGTTGCGGGTGTCGTTGTTCGCGCAGGAACTGGGTGTGCGTGGTGGGGTGTCGCCCAAGAAGTTGGCGCAGCGGTTGGCTTCGTTGCGGGGGTGAGGTGTGTGGTGGATCAGACAGGCGCGGCGTGCGCCTTGTGCGACGGATTACAACGCCGCGGCGTGCGTCTGATTAGCTTGGGCTGAGTGGCGCGGTTATTGATGTGGCGCGGTCGCGGCTTGCGCCGCTCCTACAGGTAGACCATGCAAGTTCGGCTCGTGCTTGAAGCCGCGCAGTTCATCCAGCGCTGCGAGGCCACTGACTCGCGTTAGCAAAAGGACACCCGAAGGGCGACGCGCAGGGATGCGCGTTGCGCGCCACCGGGACATGGATGTCCCGTGTGGCGCGTGCCCGCGAATGCTCCGCACTTGCGGGCCCTTGATTCAAAGAAAAGCGTTTTTCTTTGGTTACCTTTTGACCGAAGGGAATCCAGGCGGACTTTTGTCGCTTTTGACAAAAGAAAGTAACTCGGCCGCTTGCGGACGAAAGCTGTTGATCTTGCCTCTGGCTTCAAAAGCTCTAGAGCTTTGAAGCCTTTAAAGCTGCAAACAGGATCAAAAGCGTTCCGCCGCTGAAGCGGCGGGTCACTTTCTTTTGTCTAAAGCAACAAAAGAAAGATAACCAAAGAAAAATGCTTTTTTGTGAATCAAG
This sequence comes from Lysobacter capsici, assembly GCF_014779555.2. Classification (NCBI taxonomy): domain Bacteria; kingdom Pseudomonadati; phylum Pseudomonadota; class Gammaproteobacteria; order Lysobacterales; family Lysobacteraceae; genus Lysobacter; species Lysobacter capsici. Next base: position 4,665,061 of record NZ_CP094357.1, on the reverse strand, counting down.
GGCCCGCGCGTGCGGTGCTTGCGCGGGCATGCGCCACACGGGACATCCATGTCCCGGTGGCGCACGGCGTGCATCCTGCACGCCGCCCTACGGGTGTCCTTTTGTTCTCGCGAGTTCCGAGCTTCGCAGCGCTGGATGAACTGCGCGGCTTCAAGCTCAAGCCGAAGCTGCCTGGCCACCCTGTAGGAGCGGCGCAAGCCGCGACCGCGGACCACCCGCGTCGACGAACGCTTGATGAGAAGGTGCGAGCCAAGCGCACGCATTGCGAGCGGCATCCCGACAAACGCAAACGCCGGCTATGCGCCGGCGTCTGCGATCAAATGCTTCTGGGATGCGTCGTGCGACCGACAGCCCGGCCGCCGACCGAAAGCCAAGCCTCAGCCCCCGTCGACCCGCTTGACCTTGGCCTTCGGAATCTGCCCGTCCACCTCGAGATACCACGCGCCCATCATGCCGGGCTTGATGGTGACCTTCGGCGACGTCACCGGCTTGCCGATGAACAGCGAGCCGTCGATCACCCGCCAGCGCTGGCCGTTGTCGAGCACGATCACGCTGCCGCCGGAGAAACCGCGGAACTCGCCCTTGATGGTGGAATGGATCGGATCGGCGGCGACCTTGGAGAACGGGTCGTTGCGCTCGGCCTGGATCTTGCGCTCGGCCTCGGCGACCGCCTTGGTCTGATCCTGGCTCAGCAATTCGTTCAACAACGTCAGCTGCGCGGGCGACAGCGACGACAGGCCGGTGGCCTGCATCTGTTCGGCGCTGAAGCGCTGCTCGACGGGCACGTAATGACGTTCGGCCGCGCTCGCGCCGGCGGAAACGGCGAGCAGCACGGCAAGGCTCAGTGGGGCGAACGCACGCATGAGAACACTCCGAAAAATAGGACGCGAAAGGGGAATCGGCCGTCGCCGCGCAGCTTACTTGGTCCGCGTGACCTTGGCGCGGGTGTTGTAACCCTGCACCGCCATGTACCAGACGTTGCCGATCACGCTCGGGGTGATGCGCACCTGCGGCGCGTCCAGATGCACGCCGGGCAGGTCGGCGTTGTCGTCCTGACGCCATTCCTGGCCGTTGTCGAGGATGTAGGTCTGGCCGCGCGAGAAACCGTTGAACGGGCCGGTCATGCGCGCCACCACCGCTTCGCGCGAACCCGAGCCGAGGAAGCCGCGGTTTTCGTGCTTGACCTGGGCGCGGGTTTCTTCCTTGGCCTTGACCACGGCCTTGGTGGTCTCGCTGTCGAGGGTGCGGTTGAGCCAGGCGTTCAGGTTGCTCAGCTGCTCCGGGCTCAGTTGATCCAGGCCGGCGGCCTTGAACTGTTCGGCGCTCATCTGTTGTTCGATCTTCGACTGCGCCAGCGCGGCCGGCGCGGCCAGGGCCAGGGCGATCGCGGCGGCGATGAGCAGGCGCGACAGCGCCGGGCGCGGCGTGGAAAGGAGAATCGCGGACATCGTGCTGTTCCTCGGGGCGGATGCTCGCTAGTGTAGACGCTCGCTCTTCCCGCTTCGATCCGTCCCCACGCAGTGAACGTTCCCGCCGCTCAGCCCCGACCCGATCTGACCCACGTCCTGGCCCAGCCCGCGGCGGCGGCCCTGGCCGCACCGCTGCGCAAGGCCTTGCTGGAGGCGGCGCAGGCGCCGCAGGCCGGCGCGAATGCGCTGGACGCGCCGGCGGTGGTCGCCGCGACCCTGGACGCGCTGGCCCTGCTCGACGCCGACAGCGACACCGTCGCCGCGGCGATCCTGCACGCCCATCCCGGCTGGGCGAGCGCGATGGGCGCGGGCTTCGAACGCGATTACCCGGTGGTCGCGGCCCTGCTCGACGGCCAGCGCGCCGCCGGCCAGGTGTGGGCGCTGCATGCCGAACAGGGCCGGCATTCGGGCACCGAAGGGCTGCGCCGGCTGCTGCTGGCGATCGTGCGCGACCTGCGGGTGGTGCCGATCCTGCTCGCGCGTCAGCTCGCGCGCATGCGCCACGCCGATCACCTGCCGGCGGACACGCGCCGCGAACTGGCCGCGTTGACCCGCGACATCCACGCGCCGCTGGCCAACCGGCTGGGCATCTGGCAGCTCAAGTGGGAACTCGAGGACCTCGCGTTCCGTTACCTGGAGCCGCAGACCTATCAGAAGATCGCGCGCCTGCTCGACGAAAAGCGCGGCGATCGCGAGCGCTACATCGAGCAGGTCAAGCGCACCTTACGCGAGGCGATGAGCGCGCAAGGGCTCAAGGCCGAGGTCGCCGGCCGGCCCAAGCACATCTACAGCATCTGGAAGAAGATGCAGCGCAAGGACGCGCCGATCAGCGAGCTGTACGACCTGCGCGCGGTGCGGGTGATGGTCGACGATGTGGGCGCGTGCTACGCCGCGCTCGGCGTGGTGCATGCGACCTGGACACCGGTGCCGAGCGAATTCGACGACTACATCGCCCGGCCCAAGCGCAACGACTACCGCTCGCTGCACACCGCGGTGATCGGCCCGGAAGGCAAGACCCTGGAAGTGCAGATCCGCACCCACGAGATGCACCGCCAGGCCGAACTCGGCGTGGCCGCGCACTGGAAATACAAGGAAGCCGGCAGCCACAGCGCCGACGCCGCGTTCGACCGCAAGATCGCCTGGATGCGCCGATTGCTCGACGCCAAGGGCGATGGCGGCCAGGGCGGCGACGAGGCGCTGGCGAGCGAACTCGATACCGAACTGGTCGAGGACCGGGTCTATGTGCTCACCCCCAAGGGCGAGGTGATCGATCTGCCGACCGGCGCGACGCCGCTGGATTTCGCCTACCACGTGCATACGGAGGTCGGGCATCGCTGCCGCGGCGCCAAGGTCGACGGGCGCATCGTGCCGCTCGATCACAAGCTGCGCAGCGGCGACCGGGTCGAGATCCTGACCGCGAAAACCGGCGAGCCTCGGCGCGACTGGCTGGTGCTGGCGAACGGCTTTTTGGCCAGCAATCGTTCGCGCGAGAAAGTCCGCAACTGGTTCCACAAGCTCGACCGTTCGCGCAACGAAACCGCCGGCCGCGAACTGCTCGACAAGGAACTGCGCCGGCTCGGCCTGCTCGGCGCCGATCTGGCGCCGGCGCGCGAGCGCTTCACCCTGGCCAGCGACGGCGATCTTTACGTGCAGGTCGCGCTCGGCGACATCGGCCCGCATCAGATCGGCCGCGCCTTGCTCGAGCACGAACGCGCGCAGTCGGCGCCGCCGCCGGCCGCGACCCATGCCAGCGGCACCACCGTGGTCACGCCGCCGGCGCCGCGCAAGGTGCCGGGCAAGTCCACCGATTTCACCGTCGAAGGCGTCGGCAATCTGCTGGTGCAGCTGGCGCGCTGCTGCCAGCCGCTGCCGGGCGAACCCATCGTCGGCTATCTGACCCGCGGCCGCGGCGTCAGCGTGCATCGTCCCGGCTGTCAGGCGTTCGAACGCCTGGCCGCGGCCACGCCGCAGCGGGTGCTGCCGGTGGAGTGGGGCCGCAAGGGCAGCGGCTACGAAGTCGACATCGAAGTGTTGGCGCTGGACCGCAAGTGGCTGCTCAAGGAAGTCACCAACGTGATCGCCCAGTCCAACGCGCACGTGCTGAGCATCCGCAGCGATGTCGAGCGCAACGGCGCGCAGGTGCGTTTGCGCCTGCGGTTGCGGGTGGCCGACTACGGCCAGTTGTCGACCTTGCTCGGCAAGCTGTCGTCGTTGCCGGCTGTGGAGTATGCGCAGCGGCAGTGATGCGTCGGGTTCGCGGTGGATGGGGTGGGGTAGCGGCGCGGTTACGGCTGCGGCAACAACAGCAGCAACAACAGCAACAGCAGCAACAGCAGCAACAGCAACAGCAACAGCAACAGCGAATCCCCCCTGCCCCCCTTTTCCAAAGGGGGGAACAGCGATAGCGACAGCAATGGCTTGGTTATGGCTATGGCTATGGCTATGGCAATGGCAATAGTGAAGCTGTCGCCGCCATCGCGACCACAAGCCCAATCATCCTCGCCGTTGCTTTTCCCCCCTTTGGAAAAGGGGGGCAGGGGGGATTCGCTTTTGCTTCTGCTTGCACCCAAGCCCCTCTCGCCGCCCCAAAAACTCACCCGTTCCACCAACCCAACCCCCGCCCATAAAAAACCAGACTCGTAACAACCAGAAAAAACGGATCACCCAATCCGCGAAATTCCGCAGGCAATTTCCGCTTCTGCTGGCCGCATCGCAAAACCGCATATTCCCGGCCGAAAACATCTAAACCCGCGCACCTTCGGCGCGGATGAATTCCTCGAGAGGCCCGACCAATCCGGGCCGTAACCACGCTCGAGGACAGGACGATGGCGGCAGTGATTTCAGGCAGCGGGCTGGGACTGTTCAACAGCTCCTTCAGCCAGATCGGCAAGGGCCTGGGCGCGAGCGCGCGTTACGGGCAGGGGCAGGACAGCCAGTACGTCAACATCGCCACCGGCAATCTGCTGCTGCACAGTTTCGACGATCAGGTCGTGATGCGCGGCATGACGGTCGGCTTCAGCCGCACCTACAACAGCCGCGGCACGTTCGCCGACGCCGGCAGCGACGCCTGGTTGACCGGGTTCGAACGCCGGATCGAATTGATCGGCACGCTCAACCAGGCCGGCAGCGTGATGCGTCGACACAGCGGCGACGGCTCGTATCAGGATTTCGCCTACGCCGGCAACGGCCTGTATCGCTCGACCGTCGGCGACGGCGCGCACGACAGCCTGCGCCGCGACGGCAAGACCCTGCAGTGGCTGTACGAGGAAGGCGATACCCGGCTGGAGGAAACCTACGCCGATCCCGCCACCGGCGGCCGCCTGACCCGCATCCGCGATCTCAAGAGCGATCCGCAGCAGCCGACCACCTGGAACCTGAGCTACGACCCGCAAGGGCGGGTGACCGAAGTCGCCGCCAACGACGGCAACGGCAACCTAAGCCGGATGCAGTTCACCTACGCCGGCGCCAACCTCGCCAGCGTCACCAGTTATTCCGGCAGTCAGGCGGTCGGCCGGGTCTGGTACGGCTACGACGCGGCCGGGCGGTTGAGCACGGTCACCCACGACCTCACCCCGGGCAAGACCGGCGACGACGAATGGAGCGCGACCGCCGCCGTCAATGACGGCCATCTGTTCCGCACCGTCTACAGCTATGTCGATGCGAGCAGCCTGCAGATCGCATCGGTGCAGCACAGCGACGGCGCCGTGGTCAGCTACACCTACGACGCGCTCGGCCGGGTGCGCACGCTGACCCGCGGCGATCTCAACGACAACGACGCCGACGGCCAGGGCCAGACCCTGAGCTTCGCCTACGACACCGGGGCACGTTCGACCCGGGTCAGCGATTCGACCGGACGCACCTGGGTCTATTACTACGACGAAAGCAATCAACTGATCGCCGCCGAACAGCCGTCCGCCGGCGGCTGGCAGGAAACCTACACTTACGAATACGACGCCGACGGCAATCTCACCGCCGCCATGGTCGACGGCGCGGCCGGTCGGGTGTATCGCTATGACGCCAACGGCAATGCGATCGAGCAGCGCGAATTCATTTCCTCCGGATTGCGGGTAATCACCCGCGTCACCGAGCGAAGCTTCAACGCGGCTAATCAGGTCACCAGCGAAACCGTCTACGAAGTCGACGAGGGCGACATTCTCGGTCGCGCCAGCGCAGGCGCCGGCGTCAGCAGCGAAACCGGCAAGAATGAGGCGCTGACGCCGCCGGCGAACGCGCTGATCACCCGCTATATCTACGACGCGGCCAATCGCCTGCGCTTCGTGGTCAATGCCGCCGGCGAGGTCAGCGAGAGCGAATACGCCAGCGCCGGTTTCGGCGTCGGGCGCATCCTCAAGGCGCGCCAGTATCTGGACGCGACCTACACCGGCGCCTACACCCTGGCCGCGCTCGAAGCCTGGGCAAGCACCGCGCCGCGCAAGGCCAACAGCGGCCTGACCCAGTACAGCTACGACGCCTTCGGCAGCGTGGCTTGGCGCCGCTACGCCGCGGTCGACGCCGCCGGCAACGGCATCGCCGGCGATGCGGATCTGATCGAAGACTATCGCTACGACGAACGCGGCCGCGTGCTCGAACGCAGCGCGTCCAGCGGCGTGGACTTGCGCCGCACCGTCTACGTTTACGATGGCATGGGCCGGCTGCTCGCGGAGAAAGTGTTCGATCGCAATGCCGTGGCCTTGCAGTCGCGCAGTTGGGCCTACACCGATTCGCAGCGGCTGGCGACCGCGATCGTCGAAGGCGGCGCGGTCGACGATGGCGACATCAGCAACGATCGGGTCCGGATCGAACAGCGCGACGCCGCCGGGCAGGTGGTGCTGGTGAGCGAACGCGCGCTCGGCGGCCCGACGACAACGCGCGAAACCCGCAACCTTTACGACCGCGCCGGCCTGTTGCGCGCGGTGCAGGACGCCAACGGCGGACGCAGCTATCTGTTCTACGACGTCGAACGACAACTGGTCGGCGAGGTCGACGCGACCGGCGCCCTGGTCGAATACGTCCGCGACACCTTCGGCCGCATCGTCCAGACCGTGCGCTACGCAACCGTGCTCGACACCCGCGCGTGGATGCCGGCGCCGCCGGCCTCGCCGAATCTGGCCCAGGTACCGACCGACATCGCCCTGGTACGGCCGACCGCCACGCCGCAGGATCGCACCGTCACCACGTTCTACGATCTGCTCGGCCGCAAGAACGTCGAAACCGATGGCGAGGGCCGGGTCACCTATTTCAGCCACGACCTCAACGACCGTCTGATCCGCACCCGGCAACTGCCGCGCGTGAACGCGCCGCAGAACGAAGAACGCATCGCTCGGTATTTTTACGACGCGATGGGGCGCGAACTCGGCCGCCTCGACGCCGAGGGCTATCTGGTCGAGCACAACTACGACCTCGCCGGCAATCGCACCCGCAGCGTCGCCTACGCGAGCGCGGTCGCATCGAACCTGCGCGAAGCCACGCTGGGCCAGATGCGTCCGGCCGCCACCGCGCAGGACCAGGTCACGCTGTGGTTCTTTGACGGCCGCGGCAACACCTTGGCGATGCTCGACGCCGAGGGCTATCTGACCCAGTACCTGCGCAACGAACGCCTAGCCCAGGACACCACCCGCGCGTTCGAAACCCAGCTGACCGGCCTGACCGGCACGGAAACCCTGGCGACCTTGCTCAGCCGCGCGCAGGCCGGACGCGTGCGCGAGACCCGGCGCGGCTACGACGCCTTGGGTCGGCTGACGGTGCAGACCGATCCCGAGGGCACGGTCACCCGCAACACCTATGACGCGCAAGGCAATCTGGTCCGCACGGAACTCGCGGCCGACACCAGCGAAGTGCGCGAGGGCCGGCTGCGCTACAACGTGTTCGGCGAATTGATCGGCGAACTCGGCGGCGAAGGCACCACCCGTCTGCGTCCGGACATGACCCAGGCGCAGATCGACGCGGTGTTCGCCCAGTACGGCACCCGCCACAGCTACGACGGCTTGGGACGGCGCATCGAAAGCATCGATGCCGACGGCCACAAGACCTGGTACTTCCACGACGCCGACGGCCGCCCGACCTACACCGTGCGCGGCCTGCCGGGCACGAGCGGCGTGCTCAACGCGCGCGGCGAAGTCAGCCAGGTCCGCTACAGCGCGTTCGGCGATGCGATCGAAACCACCGCGTATACCGGCTTGCTGACCATCGCCGTGCCCGGCGACCGCGACAGCGTCGCCACCGCGCTGACCACCCTGGCCTATACCGCCGCCAGCGATAGCCGTCGCAGCTACAGTTACAACCGCCGCGGCCAGCTCGCCGAAGTGCGCGACGCCGAAAACGCGGTGCTGCGCTACAGCTACAACGGCCACGGCGATCGCACCGTCGAGCAGCGCGCATTCGGCACCGCGCTCGAACTGCGCATCGACAGCAGCTACGACAACCGCGGCCTGATCAAGACCCGCATCGAAGCGCCGAACACCGTCTTGCAGCGGCAGTTGTCGTGGAGCTACGACGCCTTCGGCCGGGTCGTCGCCGCCAGCGACGCGCGCGGCGCGACGACCACGTTCGGCTACGACCGTCTCGGACGTCAGGTCAGCCGCAGCCAGACCGTGCAGGGCCGTGCCGAAACCTGGATCAGCAGCTACGACGCCTATGCGCGCATGCTGAGCCAGACCGATCCGAACGGACGCGTCACCAGCTATTTCTACGACACCGCCGCGCGCAGCATGCGCGTGACCACGCCCGAAGGCGTCGAAGTCACCACGGCGTACACCCGCCACGGCCAGCAGTTGTCGGTGTCGCAGGCCATTCCCGGCGGCGGCATCGCGGTCACCAATTACCGCTACGACCGAGACGGTCACTTGCTGAGCGTGACCGATCCGCTCAACAAGCAGGCCGTCAACGAATACGACAGCCGCGGCCTGCTCAGCGCGAGCGTCGACGCCAGCGGACGCCGGGTCGAACTGCGCTACGACGCGGTCGGCCGGGTTTTGCAGCGCATCGAGGATCCGCAGCAACTGGCGTTGACGACGAGCTATGTCTACGACGGCCAGGGCCGCAACCAGCGCGTGACCGATGCGAGCGGGCGGGTCGTGCAGCATCGCTACGATCGCGAAGGGCGCCTGCTCGAAACCGCGCTCGATCCGGACGACCTGAATCTGCGCACCGGATATTCCTACGACGCGCACGGCCGCCAGCTCACCGTCACCGAAGGCGCCGGCACCGCCCAGGCGCGCACGGTCCGCTACGACTACGACGTGCTGGGCCGTCGTATCGGCGAGGTGGTCGATCCCGCGGGTCTCGCGCTGACCACGGGTTACGTCTTCGATGCCAACGACAATTTGCTGCGTCGTTATGTCATCGATGAGGGCAGCCAACGCTACACCCAGCGCAGCTATTACGACGAAGCCAACCGGCTTATCTACAGCGTCGATGCGACCGGCGCGATCGTCCGCCGCTGGTACGACCCGGCCGGCCGCGAGGTCGCCACGCGCGCCTACCTGGAGGCGACCGCGCCGGCCGGGCTCAGCGATACCACCACGCTCGCGCAGTTGAATGGGCTCAGCATCGAGCAGGCGGGTGACCAAGGCAGCTACATCGTTTACGACGGCGACGGCCGGGTGCGCTACCGCATCGACCTGCACGGCCGCATCAGCGAAAGCCGCTATGACGTGGCCGGGCGCCTAGCCTCGGAATTGACTTACTCCAACACCATCGCGATCAGCGACGCATTGCGGCAGCGTCTGCGCGCGGGCACCGTCCCGCCGCAGGACATCGCCGCCCTGATCGTCTCGAACGACGCGCGCATGGTGAGGCATGTCTACGACGCCGTCGGCCGCGAGCGCTACACGCTGGTGCAGGACAGCGCCAGCACCGCGACGGTCAGCGAACGCCGCTTCGACGACAGCGGCCGCGTCGTCGCCGAAAACCTGTACGGCGTGCGCATCCCGATCAGCACCGCGGTTTCCGAAGCCGCGGTGACCACCGCGCTCGGCATCGCCGGCGGCACGGGCAATCTGCGCCAAACCCGCTATGTCTACGACCAGGCCGGCCGCGCGCGTTACACCGTCGACGATGCCGGCGCGGTGGTCGCGCGCGAGTACGACGAAGCCGGGCGCGTGACCGTGGTGCGGGAGTACGAGGGCCTGATCGCCGCGGCCACGCCGATGACCGAGACCGGGTTGAGCCTCGCGGTCGCCGGCATGCGCCAGCGCATGACCGTCACCCGCTACGACAACGCGGGCCGGGTCGAGCGGGTGACCGATGCCGCCGATCAAGTCGAGCGCTACACCTACGACGCCTCCGGTCTGCTGATCGAACTGCTCGACAAGAACGGGCGGGTGTGGACCTACGGCTACGACGGCGCCGGCCGCCGCATCACCGAGACCAGTCCGCGGGTGGACGTGTCGACGATCGACGCCGACGGCGTGGTGACCACGCAGAACCGTTCGATCGTGACCCGCACCAACTACAACGCGCTGGGACAGGTGCTCTCGCGCAGCGAGGACGACGGCACCGCGCAGGCGCGGATGACCCATTACGAGTACGACGCGGCCGGCCGGCAAAATCGCACGGTGTTCCCGCTGGCCGGTCGCATCGATCCGGCGACCGGCGCGCTGGATATCGGCGGCACCCGGCCCAGCACCGAGGTCGGCTACGACAGCCTCGGCCGCGCGGTGGTCAACAAGGACGTGTCCGGCCGCTACAGCTACAAGGTCTATGACGATTTCGGCCAGTTGTACCTGGACATCGACCCGGCCGGTTACGTCACCCGCTACGAATACAACGTCTTCGGCGAACGCACCGGCCTGTACCGCCACGCGACCGCGTTCAATTTCGGCGCCTTGTCGGGCTGGTCCGCGGGCCATGCCATCAGTTATGCGCAGTCGGTCAACGGCGTGGTCTACGACGCCGCCAAGGACCGCGGCATCACCACCTTCTACGACAAGCGCGGCCAGGTGGCGCGGGTCGAACAGAGCCCGCTGGAGTATTACCGCGACGACGGCACCGCCGCGACCGGTCGGCCCACGACCGCGTACGAGTACGACGCCTACGGCCGCAAGGTCAAGGAATCGGTGTTGCTGCAGGGCACCCGCGGCCAAAGCGACGCGCGCTGGGCCGACAGCTATTTCTACTACGACGACCTCGGCCGGCTGCTGTTGAGCGTCGACGCAGAAGGGTATGTCACCGCCAACGAGTACCACCCCACCGGCGAACTCAAGCGCCGCGTCGAATACGCGCGCGCTATCGCGACTTCGAACCTGAGCGCCGCGACGCCGCCGTCGTTGCCGGCCAGCGGCGACGACATCGTCGGTTTCGACCGCATCACCCGCTGGGAGTACGACCCGCTCGGACGCAAGCACCGCGAGTACATGCAGCGTCATTTCGCCGACAGCCAGGGCAGTTCCGGCGTGCGCGAGGTGATGAGCCAGTTCGAGTACGACGGCCGCGATCGCCTGATCCGGCTGAGCGACGACACCGGTGTGACCAGCACCGTGTACGACGCGCTGGGTCGTGCGATCAACCTGACCGAACCCGCCCGTAACGTGCTCGCCGCCGATGCCGACGCCCAGTTGCGCAACGGCGCCGACCTGGGCGTGGGCACGCTGTATGCGTGGGCCTCGCCCTACACCCAGATGCGTTACGACGCGTTCGGCAACGTCATCGAGACCCGTCGTTACGCCAACGGCCTGCGCGCGGGCGGCGCGGTCGCCGACGACCAACGCGATCAGATCGAACGCGTGCGCTACGACGGGCAGGGCAGGGCGGTGGTCGTGTTCGTCAAGCGCGAAACCGACACCGGCACCGGCATCGCGAACGGCAACAGGACCTACCTGATCTACGACGACGCCGACCGCATCGTCGAGCGTTGGTCGGTGCTCGACACCGATCTGGCGGGCGGAGCGGTGCGCGTGCACGACCGCTTCCGTTACGACGCGGCCGGTCGCCAGTTGGAATCGCAGCGCACCCGCGAATCCGCGGCCGGCGCGGTGCTGGCCACCGATCTGCTCGAAACCGTGGGCTACAACGCCTTCGGCGAAATCGTCAGCAAGCAGTACGGCGACGTGGCCGGCGTGCTGGATTACCGCTACGACCTGGCCGGACGCCTGCTCAGCGACGACGAAACCGGCGCGATCCGCTCCTATGGCTACAACCTGGCCGGCCACCGCGTACGCGAGGCGCATTTCGTGCTCGGCGCGGCCGGTGTCGAATCGGCGGTCACCCGCTTCGGCCTGGACCGCCTGGGCCGGACCATCGGCAGCGAACTACCCGCCTATCAGGACGGCGCCGCGCCGAAGCCGACCACGAGCCGGCAACTGGACCGCTGGGGCAACGTGCTGAGCATCGTCGACACCCGCGGCTACCGCACCGACTACCGCTACAACGAACGCGACCAGGTCACCCGCGACGAACGCCCGTTGGTGGAAGTGGTGTCCGAGAGCGGGGTTCGCCAGTGGCTGCGTCCGGTCAATCAGTGGTTCTACGACGCGCTGGGCCGGCTGGTCGCGACCCGCGACGCCAACGGCAACACCCGCACCAACGACTACGACGCGACCGGACGCATGATCGCGTCGGCCGATGCCTTGAACCAGAAAACCTTGTTCGCCTTCGACGCCCTGGGCAATCAGCGCCTGACCCAGAACCCGATGGGCTATCTGACCTACAAGGACTACGACAACCAGGGCCGCATCGTCGGCATCGGCGATTATCTGCCCATCGGCGCCGGCATCGCGCGCGAACGCAAGAGTCTGCAGCGTTACGTGCTCAATCAGAACGGCGACCGCAACGGCCTGTACGACGCGCTCGACAACCTGGTCCGCTATCGCTACGACAGCGCCGGACGGGTGGTGCGCAGCCAGAGCGCGTCGGGCGCGGTCAGCACCTACGGTTACGACGACCAGGGCCGCAAGATCGCCGAGTTCAACGGCATCGACACGATGAGCTGGAGTTACGACGTGCACGGCCGCTTGATCGCCCATCGCAACCTGGGCGGGCGCGACCTCAGCAACGAGTACGACGCGGTCACCGGTCAGCTGGTGAACGAGCGCCAGACCGGCGGCGCCGGCCTGGATGTCGTCGACGGCGCGCGACGCACGACGTACTACCCCGATGGTCGGATCAAGGCCGTCTACGAACAGGGCAGCACGACGCCGAGCTATCGCTATGAATACGACGCGGCCGGCAATCGCGTGGTCGAGGAGGTCGATACCCGCGATGCGTCCGGCCGGGTAGTGCGCACCCGCACGCGCACCGTGTACGACAGCAACAACCGCATCCAGCGCGTCTACACCGACGAACTGGGCAGCGGCGGCACGCCGACCAAACGCATCTTCGATCTGAGCTACAGCTACGACGCGGCCGGCAACCGCCGCAGCGTCCGCGCCAGTTCCGGCTACGGCCCCAATGCCACAGGCGTGGGCGCCGAAAACACGCGTCCGCAGGTCGTGCAGACGCCGCCGGCGCGCTGGTTGCGCAGCGGCCAGAACGCGGAATTCTCGATCGTGTTCAGCGACATCTTCCGCGATGCGGAACAAGACGCATTGACGCTCGGCGTCGGCCGCGCCGACGGCTTGCCGTGGCCGTCGTGGCTGCAATTGAGCGGGCCGGACGCCAACGGCCAGGTCCGTTTCATCGCCAACCCGCCCGCCGGCACGGTCCAGCAAATCGAAATACGCTTGAGCGCGACCGAGAACCGTCCCGGCGGACTCAGCGAAGCGACTTCGTTCGTGCTGTCGGTCGGTGCGAATCGCGCGCCGACGGTAATCGACACGGTCGAACCGGTGCTGCGCGCCAAGGTCGGCCAGTCATGGGCCCGCGATCTGCTCGCCAGCGACTACTTCGTCGACCCCGACCTGGGCGACGTGCTGCGGCTGGAACTGGAAAGCGCGGTGCCGTCGATCTCGAGCTGGCTCAGCGCGTCGGCGGACGGCGGTCTGCTGCGCCTGCGCAGCACCCTGCCGCCCGCCACGCCCGGTGACTACAGCTTGCGCCTGCGCGCAACCGACCAGGGCGGTCGCAGCGCGATCAAGACCGTGGTGATCCGCGTCGTCGCCAGCACCGCGCCCACCGGCCCGAACACATTGCCGCCGCGTGCGGCGACTATTGGCCGTCAATTCGACTGGAGCATGCCGCTGTCGTCGGTGTTCACCGACGCCGACGGCGACCGCCTGAGCATCGCCACGATCGGTTTGCCGAACTGGCTGTCGTTCCAGCAGACCAACGAACAAGGCCAGCCGCAGCTGCGCCTGAGCGGCCGCGCGCCCGACGATGTCGCCGCCGGTCACGTCTACACGTTCCAGTTCAAGGCCAGCGACGAAGACGGCAACAGCAAGCTCGCCAGCCTGTCGATCACCTTGCGCGCGTTCAACACCGACCCGTATCTGGGCGGCACGATCAACGACGCGGACATGGTGTTGATCCGCGACGGCAGCCATTACCCGCCGCCGTTGCCGGCCTTCCTCGACAGCGACGGCGACGTCGTGAGCGTGCGCCTGACCGGTTTGCCGCCGGGGCTGAGCTTCGATCCGGTCACGCGCCAGATCGGCGGCAACGCGGCGTTGGGGACCTACTGGCTGACCTACAGCGCCGACGACGGCCGCGGTGGCAGCGTCAGTCAATCGCTGCGGGTGATCGTTCGCGACAACGCGCCGCCGACCGTGCCGGCGTTCACTCCGCCCAATCCGCGCCAGGGCGCTGCGTATCGCTATGTGATCCCGGAATCGTTCGACCCGGACGCGCCGGTGGATTACTGGGTCAATGCGCAGCAGTTGCCGCCGGGGCTGAGCTTCAACCACCTCACCCGCGAAATCACCGGCGTGCCGACCGCGCAGGGCAGCTTCAACGTGACCATGTCGGTGTGGGACCGCTTCGGCGCGACCACGGTGACGAGTTTCGCGATGACGGTGACCGCGCCGGCGGCCAATCAGCCGCCGGTGGCGACCGTGGCGTCGGCGTCGCTGACCTTCGAGATGACATCCAGCAACTCCGAGCCACCGGATCTCACCCTGGATGCGGGCTTGTTCGTCGATCCCGACGGCAATCCGATGAGCTACATGATCTCCGGACACCCCTCGTGGCTGCGGCACGAGTTCGGCCCCGAGGGACATATCTTCCACGCCGACCGGAGCGCATGGCTCGCCCAGCCCAGCAGCTTCACGCTGACTGCGGATGACGGCGAGGGCGGTCGGACCGCGCTGAACATCACCGTTCGGGTCCGACGGGCCACCCTGCTCGAACAGCCGGGGATCGACCCAGCGGTGGAATCGTTCGAGTTCGACATGGGCACTGGCCTGCCGCTGCTCGGCCAGAAAGCCGATTCGGGCGTCGAGCCGGGCGTGGTCGAACCCGGCGGGATCGAAGCCGCCGTCCCGGTCGAAACCAAGGAGTATTGGTACACCTACGACGCCGAGAACCGGCTCAAGATCAACAACGGCGTCCTGCAGGCTGGGCAGATCGTGCTCACCCATGCGGAGCCCGAATCCTACGAGCTCAAGTACGACGCCGCCGGCAACATCGTCGCGCGTTTCAGCCTGCGCATGGCCGCGCCGGGCGCGACCGTGCCGACCTTGCGCGTGGAGCGTTCGGTGTACGACCTGCGCGGCAATCGCCAGATCGAGTTCCACCAGCAAGTCGCCGCCGGCGGCGTCGATGCCTACCAGGGCGTGCGCAAGCGTTTCACGTACGACGACAACAACCGCGTGACCGAGGTGCGCGAGTACTACGCCAACTCGATGAATTTCGACATCGGCGTGGATGGCGCGCAGTGGATCAGCCTGGGCGGCTGGCTGTCGGCGGCGGAGATTTACGTCTACGACATCGACGGCCGCCTGATGAGCCTGGACACCAAGGGCCGCGCCGCGCTCAACGTCAGCTGGATACGTCCGGCCCACAACAACAACCTCGCCGCGCAGTACACCGACCTGGGGGTGCTGCAGGCCAAAACCTACGCCGACTACCGCATCAACACCGGGCGCCAGCCCAACGGCCCGCTCGCCGACAACCGCGCCACCGGTTACGACGCGGCCGGCCGGCTGATCCGCTACGACTACAGCCCCGACGCCAGCTACGCCAGCACCCAGCGTTACAGCTACAGCTACTACGGTTGGGACAGCTACCAGGAGAAGACCGTCACCGGTACGCGGCCGGCGCAGCCGGCCCAGCCGGCCACCACCAACACCCTGACCTACGACAGCTTCGGCCGTCTGCGCTCGCAACTCGAACACACCCGCTTGAACAGCGGTTCGATCGAGGACCGCATGCGCTATTACAGTCACGACGGCGATGGCCGGGTGCAGACCCGGCGCGAAGGCGTAATGCGTAGTGGCGTGTTCACCCAGGACGGCGCGGGCGGGCCGGGCAATTACTTCCTCGTCCACGCCGGCGGGCAGCAACAGGCCGAACTGCGCGAGGGCGTGCAACTGAGCAGCGGCCTGCCCAGCCGCCAGATCCAGAGCCTGGGCGGACGCGGCTATTACCAGGCCGGTGGCGACACCGTCGTCGCCCAACCCGGCGACACCCTGCGTTCGCTGGCCCAGCGCGTGTATGGCGCCGAGCAGTTGTGGTATCTGCTCGCCGACGCCAACGGCCTGGGCGATCCCGATCAGGAACTGGCCGCCGGCACCCAGTTGACCGCGCCGGATACGACGGTCGCGCACAACGACGCGTCCACCTTCAAGCCCTACGACCCGGCCGCGGCGATCGGTCCGACCGCGCCGGGTTTGCCGATGATCGCGCCGCCGCCGAAGAACCACTGCAACGCGGTGGCGATGGTGTTGATGGTGGTGGTCGCGGTGGTGGTGTCGGTCGTCACCTACGGCGCCCTGGCCGCTCCCGCCGCGGCGTGGGTGGGCAGCGCCACCGGCGGGGCGATCCTGGCCGGCGCCGCCGCCGGCGCGGCCAGCAGCGTGGCCAGCCAGGCGGTCGGCAGCGCGACCGGGGTCAGCAGTTTCAGCTGGCGCAACGTCGCCGCCAGCGCGGTCGCGGGCGGCATCACCGCCGGCATCGGCGCGACTTCGTTCGGCGAAGTGATGACGAGGACCGCCCAAGGCAAAGCCGCGCTGGCCGCGATCGGTTCGGCGGCGAACTATGTCGGCCAGAAAGTCGCCGGCCTGGACACCGCTTTCAGCTGGCGCAACGTCGCCGCCAGCGCGGTGAGCGCCGCGGTGTCCAGCAAGATCAACGGCGCGCTGGGGCTGCAGGGCGAGGGCTTCGCGGTCGGTTTCGGCGCGAATCTGACCGAGGGCGTGGTCAGTCTGCATGTGCGGCAGGCGTTCGGCCTGGATGGTGCGGGCGATTACGGGCGGATCGCGTTGGATGCGTTCGGCAATGCCTTGGGCAATTGGGTCGCGAGCAACGCCGGCGGCGGTGCGAAGACGCTCGAAGCGAGACTGTCGAAATCCATGGCGGCGACGCAGCGTCGCCTGGACGCCGAGATCGAGCGCGATACCGCGCTGAGCGTCGGCGCCGACCTGGACCGTCAGTTCGCCGGTCTGGCGGCGTCCGCGGATATGGGCTTGTCGGCCGCGATCGATATGCAGGCCGATGCCCGCGTGAACATGTCGCAATGGTCGAGGCAGAACTTCGCTTCCACCCAAGCCGACCTATATGCCGTGGTAGGCGGTCGCGGACGGCTGGCGGCGGCTTCGTTCGCGAGCATGGCCGTGTCGGCGTCCGGCAGCGGGGTGGTGGCGGTCGGCGATATCGATGCGATGGTGGAATCGCTGCCGGTCGATCAGAACCCAGGCTTCTACAAGGACGACAGCATCGTCCGTCGCAATCTGGCCGAACAACTCGAGCACGCGCGCAACGCCGGTGTGCTGGAGCGAGCGAGCTGGTATCTGAGCGAGCATCGTGGTCGCGTCGGCGAGCCCGAGGGCTTGACCGATGCCCGGCGCGAGCTGCTAGCCTTCGAGCAGGCACCCGACTTCATCCCGCTGCAGGCCGTGCAGGACTACTACGGCCGCATGATGGCCTACGACGCCGGCGAGCTCGAGATGTCCGCGCAAGAGGCCGCGCGCCTGCGGCTCACCTTGAACGCGTTCAATCGCTTCTACATGGGCGATACGCCACTGCCGCTGGCAGGGCAGAGCGAGGCGGAAACGGAGGCGCAGCGGCGCTTCGCCAACGATGTCGGCATGAGTTTTCTGGGGGTGTTCGCGCTGCCGGCCATGTTGACCCGTGCAGTGGGAGGTAACGAAACCAGAGTGGGAGCCGCGCTTCAAGCGGGCGCCGTCGTGCTCGACCTGTACAGTTCCCGCTCGGGAAGCGCGCGCGGTCCCCTGCGCCTGGCATCGCGTTCCAGGACAGGCCGTCAGGACATTCCAGGCAGCAGGCTGGGCAAGCTCAGCGGCGAGTATTCCGCGATGAATCCGGGGCCGTTGGATGACGGCATGGCGGGGACCTTCGCTGGAGGAAGATACAAGGCGGTGGTGCTCGATAAAGATACGGTGTTGTATCGCGCGGGTACCCAGAGCCAGCCGCTGGGCCAATATTTCAGCAGGCAATCGCCGTTGGGCGTGCTGCAGACGCGTATCGACAAGGCCGTGCTGCCGCAGTGGCCGGGCGGCGGAAAGTCGCCGATCGATACGGTGTTCGCGGTTAAGATCCCAGCCGGCACCGAGGTGTATGTCGGGAAAGTGGGGACGCAGGGCGGCTTCTATGTCGGCGGTACTCAGCAGATCGTCGTGCGCAAGCCGTGGCAGATTGACGGTGTTCAAGTAATCGATTGGAAGCCACTCAAATGACCGAGCTTCGGGAAATACAGGCGTTGTTGGATCGGATGGTCGACTTGCTCAATCTGGCCGCGCAGCCTGACTGGGCCGGCGCGTTGGAACGACATCGCGAGGCCATCGGGACGGCGCCGGACATCACCAAGGCTCGAATACTGGCGATGTATGGCGGCATGGGTTCGCTGAACGATGTGGTCCTGTACAAAAATGGTCAGCCCTTGTCTCGGGAAAACAACGAATTCGATGAATTGAGGATTCGACTTCATGAGCTCTGCCGCGCAACTTGAACGCCAGACGTGGGCTTTAGCTGAGTGAGTGCGCAGGGCCTGGTGTAGATCGAAGTGCCGCGCGTTTCGGCCGCGGTGGAATTCGGGAAAAGACAAACCGCCGTCACCTACCCAGCGCTATGCTGTCGCAGTGAATCCCACCCCGCCGTCCCAATCCGGTTCCGATCGCCCGTACCCGGCGCCAGACGGCCGGATCGAGCCTGTCGGCGCGGTCGGCGACTGGGATCGGTTGCGTTTCGAGGATGCGCCGCAACGCGCCGTCGACAAGCACGCGCACAACCGTCGCCGTTTCGGCCTGCGGATCGGTCTGCCGCTGCTGGTGCTTGCGCTGATCGCCCTGATCCCCCTGCGCCAACCCCTGTCCGACCGGCTATGGCCCGAATCGCGCCTGCAGGCCCTGCATCAGCAGGCCGCGCAGGCCTTGTCCGAAGGCAAGCTGACCGCCCCCGACGGCCACGGCGCGCGCGAGCTGTACGAGGCGGCGCTGGCGCTGGACCCGGATCGCGGCGACGCGCGCCAGGGGCTGGCCCGGGTCGGGGCGATGGCGCTGGTGCAGGCGCGTCAGGCGATCGACGGCGGCCATTTCGATTTCGCCCGCGAAAGGCTGGAGCTGGCGCGCGAACTGGCGACGCCGCGCGATCAGGTCGAGGCGCTGGCGCGGCGGCTGCGCGAGCGCGAGGCCGCGCATGCGGGGCTGGACCGGCTGGTCGCGCAGGCGGCGAACGCGCGCGCGCAGGGCCGGCTCGACGGCGCGCCCGACGCGGCCTTGCCGCTGTACCTGCGGGTGCTGGAACTGCAGCCGCAACGCAACGATGCGCTGGAAGGCCGCGACGACACCCTGGCCGACCTGCTGCAGCAGGCGCGGCAGGCGCTGGAACACGGCGAACTCGCGCGCGGCGCGCAGGGCATCGCGCGGGTGCAGGCGGCCGATCCCGGCCACGCCGATCTGCCCGACGCCTTGAGCGTGCTTGAGCGCCATGTCGAACAACGCCGTCGCGACGCCGATCAGGCGCTGCGCCGGCAGCGTCTGGATCGGGCGGCGGAGGCCTACCGCGACCTGCTCGCGATCCAGCCCGGCGACGAAGCGGCGCGGCGCGGCCTGATCTCGGTCGCCAATGCGCATGCCGCGCTCAGCGAACGCTATGCCGCCGACTTCCGTTTCGCCGATGCGCAGGCCGAACTGGAACGCGCGCGCGAACTCGCGGTCGACGCGCCCGCGGTGACCCTGGCGCACCAGCATCTGGATCGCGCGCGCGAATCGCGCAAGCGTTTCGACCAGGAACCGCCGCTGGCGCGGCGCCAGTCGCTGCGGCGCCTGCTCAGCGAAGCCGCGGCCGCCGAGCAGCGCGGCGACCTGCTGACTCCGCCGGGCGACAGCGCCTACGACAAATTGCGCGCGGCGCAGGCGATCGCGCCGCAGGACCCGGCGGTGCGCGCCGCCGCCGCGCGCCTGCTGCCTGCGGCCAGGCGCTGTTTCGAAACCGAACTCAGCGGCAATCGATTGGTCCGCGCGAGCGAATGCCTGGACGCGCGGCGCGCGCTGGAAGGCGCGAGCGCGCCGGTGCGCGAGGCGGCGACGCGGTTGGCGCAACGCTGGATCGCGGTCGGCGACGAGCGCCTGGGCGCCGGCGAACTGCATGCCGCGCGCAGCGCGCTGGATTCGGCGCGGCGGCTGGATCCGGGCGCGACCGGGCTGAGCGAACTGGCCGCGCGGGTGCAGGCGGCGGCCGCGGCGAATTGAGCGCGCGCAGTCGATGGCTTGTTGCGCCCGCGGTCGCAGGGCAGCGGCGCGTGGCGACGCGGGTGCTCGCCGGTTTGAGCTAAAAGCGGCCCTCACCCCGCTCCTTTCCCGCCTTGCGCGATAACAGCGGTCTGGCTGCATTCGAGCCCGTTTTTGCGAGGTTCGCGTCGGCTTTGTCCTGCTTGAGGCCACGTTCGGCCGGCGCCTGCGCTGCGGCCGCGTAGCTCGAACCTGCCAGCGACTTTTTCTTCCGGTGCGTCTTCCCGGTGCCTGGTGTGCGTTGCGATCCGTGCGCGTGATGATCCCTTCCGCGCACCTTTCGCGAGTCATGAATGTCCGCCGCCCGATGCCGCCGCTCACGCCGCGCAACCGGGCGACGGGTCGGCGCGCCGGTCGCGCCGAATTCGCGGAGGTTTCGCGCGTGCGGCCACGGCCGCGCGCCGCCGCCGCGATCTGAGCAAGCACTGTCGGCTCCCCTTCATCGTCAAAAGGACTTTTCATGAAACCCACTGCATTGATGCTGTCCCTGCTGCTGGCCGCCGCCGCATCGCCGGCCGCGCAGGCCGAGGTCAAATACTTCGGTTACTGGGCCAATAACGGCTATCAGCAAGAGAACAAGGACCACACCAACATCACCCACGTGTGGACCGGCACCGACAGCGCCACCGCGCGCACCACCATCCTCGCCGAGTTGCAGCAGGCCAAGGCCAACGGCGTCAAGGCGGTCGTTTCGGTCGACTCGTTCCTGTTCACCATTTCCGGTTCCGGTTCCAATACCAGTTACAGCCAGCGTCCCAACGCGGCCACCGAGTTCGGCGCGCTGCTCAGCGACCTGGTCACCGCCGGTTACCTGGTGCCCGGCGATCCCGCGCAGAGCACGGTGGCCGCGTTCTATCCGGTCGACGAGCCGGAACTGCACAGTCTTGCCGACGTCGGCGGCGCGGCCCATCCCGCGCTCGCCAACGCGATCGGCGTGATCCGCGCCGATACCCGCACCGCCGGGATCCCCATCGCGATGATTCTGAGCAGGAAATTCCGCGACGCCGCGCAGGGCCTGCGCCTGGTCGATTGGGTCGGCGCCAACAACTACGGCGCCAACGACAGCGGCTACATCGACACGGTCGGCGACCTGCAGGACTACATGCGCCCGCAGCAGCGCGAGATCATGGTCCCGCAGGCCGGCATCGGCGGAATCCTCGACAACTCGCCGCATACGCCCGAAACCATGTACGCCATCGGCAAGGGCGACGCGCGCGTGATCATGCTGCTGCCGTTCCTGTGGGGCCACGCGGATACCAACGGCGTGCGCACCCACGCTTCGCTCAAGGCGTCCTACACCGCGATCGGCAAGGAAGTGAAGCACGGCCTGCTCGGCAGCTTCGTCAGCCAGAGCGTCAACCCGACCATGCTGGCCGGCGTGCCGACCACGGTGTCGGTGACGATGAAGAACACCAGCAGCCAGACCTGGCGGCCGAACGACTTCCTCGGCCTGGGCTCGCAGAATCCCGGCGACAATCTGACCTGGGGTCTGCGCCGCGTGGATGTGCCGTATACGGTCGCGCCGCAGCAGAGCGTCACCTTCACCTTCACCGTGATCCCGCCGTCGACGCCGGGCAACTACAACTTCCAATGGAAGCTGGTCAAGGAAGGCGTCGCCTGGTTCGGCGACGCCACGCCCAACGTGGTGGTGACCGTCAAGCCCAAGCCGACCGGCTCGATCAGCGCCAGCCCCAATCCCTGCGTGATCCCGATCGGCGGCGCGATCTGCACCGCGACGATCACCTGGAACAGCAACCAGCCCAACGCGCAGATCATCATCACCGACGCGCAGGGCAACAATCCGCAGTTGTTCGCCGGCGGCCAGAGCGGGACCCAGAGCGCGCCGTGGATCAGCTTCGGCACGATCCGTTTCAATCTGGGCATTCCAGGCCACACCATCACCAGCGTCGATGTGCGCGGCGTGTCGGCCGGCGCGAAGGAGCGCTCGCGGGCGGCCTCGCCGTAACCGCGCGACGCCACGCGCGGGGGCTTCAGGCCTCGGGGCTTCGCGCTTCGATCGCGCCGCATCGTTGATCCGTGCGGCGCGATCGCTTTCGGGGTCGGTTCCCGATCCATCGACCGGCGTCCCTTTGTTCCGGGATTTTGTTCCATACCCCACCCGGGCCCGCGCATCGGCCTGAGGACCCGGGCGACCCGGCCCGCGCGAACGCGATCGCCGTCGCAGCGCGCCAGCCGCGGATCGCCCGCTGGCGACCGTTCAGCGCCGCCGCTCCCGTCGGCGCGGCGCTGGGCGATAATGCCGGCCGTTTCCGCCGTCAGACCGCCCCGTTGCCTTTCGATCCGACCCTCGCCCTGCCTGCCGTCAGCGACGCGCCGCGCCCGTTCGCCGCGCCGCCGGAGCGCGCATGGCGTTGAACCCCCGCCCGGCGCCGGACTCGGTGGCGGTGGTGCTGTGCACCTACAACGGCGCGCGCTACCTGCCGCAGCAACTCGACAGCCTGCTCGCGCAGACTCTGGCGCCGCAGCGCATCGTGATCGCCGACGACGCCTCCAGCGACGACACCTGGACGCTGCTGGAAGCCTTCGCCGAACGCGCGCGGGCGCGCGGCATCGCCGTGGACCTGCAGCGCAATCCGCGCAATCTGGGCTACCTGCGCAATTTCGAGGCCGCGCTGCGCCGCGCCGAGGAAGCCATCGTGTTCCTGTGCGATCAGGACGATGTCTGGTACCCGAACAAACTCGCCGATTACCTCGAACAGTTCCGCGCCCGGCCGCGCTTGAACCTGCTGCACAGCGACTCGCGGCTGATCGACGGCGAAGGCCGCGAACTGGGCCGGCGCATGTTCCAGACCCTGGAAGTGAGCGCCGCCGAACTGGCCGCGATCCACGCCGGCCGCGGTTTCGAGGTGCTGGTCCGGCGCAACATCGTGACCGGCGCGACCACCGCGCTGCGGCGCGAGGTGTTGGCGCAGGCATTGCCCATTCCCGACGTCGAACATCCCGAACTCGAACGCAGCGCCTGGGTCCACGACGAATGGCTGGCGCTGATCGCGGCCGCGACCGGCGAGATCGATTGCATGGAGGCGCCGACGATGGGTTACCGCCAGCACGGCGGCAACCAGATCGGCGCGCGCCAGCGCAGCCTGATCGAGCGGCTCGGCGGCGGCAAGCAACGGCGCGAACACATGCAAGCCATGGTCGCCAAGCTCGACTCGTTGCGCGAGCACCTGCAGCGCGCGGGCCTGGACGTGGGCGCGGCCAAGCGCGCCGCGATCGACGCGCGCATCGCCCATCTGCGCCTGCGCCTGGACCTGCCGGCGAACTTCGCCAGGCGCTGGCCGCTGGTGCGCGAAGAATGGCGTCACGGCCGTTACCTCGATTACTCCGCCGGTCTGCGCTCGATGGTCTGCGACCTGCTGGGGCTGCGCTGACATGCAAGCTCTAGCGCCGGCCCAGGCCGCGGACGTATGCGCCGCGATCGTCACCTATCACCCGCAGATCGAACTGCTCGACCAGGTTGTCGCCGCGATCAAGCCGCAGGTCGGGCGCGTGCTGATCTTCGATAACGCCAGTCCCGGCGAGGCGCTCGACGCGTATTTCGAGCGGCTGCGCGGGCAGGGCGTGGAGGTGATCCGCGGCGACCGCAACGTCGGCCTGGGCAGCGCGATCAACCATGCCGCGCGGGCCGCGCGCACGGCCGGTTTCGCGCAACTGCTGTTGATGGACCAGGACAGCATCGTCGATGCGGACATGGTCGCGGTGTTGCAGCGCCATCTGCACCAGTTGCAGGCGCAGCACCCGGTCGCCGCGGTCGGGCCGCAGTTCCGCGACCAGCGCACCGGCGCGATCGCGCCGTTCGTGCAGATCGGGTTTCCGCTCAACCGCAAGTTTTACGGCGGCCCGGGCCAGGTCATCGACTGCGATTTCCTGATCACCTCGGGCACCTTGTTGCCGCTGGAGGTGCTGGACACGGTCGGCGGCATGGACGAAGGCTTGTTCATCGACAACGTCGACGTCGAATGGAGTTCGCGCGCCAAGCACCGCGGCTATCGCCTGTACGGCATCTGCGACGCCGGCATGCAGCACCGGATCGGCGAACTGGAGCCGGTGTCGCGGCTGATTCCCTACCGCACCGTGGTCCACAGCCCGACCCGGCTGTACTACATGATGCGCAACCGCATCGCCTTGTACCGCCGCGTCGAAGTGCCGCGGCGCTGGGCCGCGCAGGACCTGCCGCGGCTGGTGTTGAAATTCGTCGGCACCGTCGTGCTGCTCAAACCGCGGGGCGCTTATTTGAAGGCGATGCTGCGCGGCCTGCGCGATGGCCTGCGCGGACGCGATGGGCCGATGCCGCCGGCGGAGGACTAGAGCCACCGCCCGGCGCGGTTTTGCGTAGTCGAAATCCTGCGCGCGCGTTGTTCGACCCGTGATCGGATCGCGGTGTGAGGGCCATGGCACCGACGCTCCCGCACCGGATCGCCGCGCAAAGCCCGCATCAGCGAACGCAGCGGCCTCCAACAACGGACCTCGCGGCCTTCCGCTCCGCCAAGGGCGGGCGTCACGCCAGCAACACCGCGATTTCCAGGCGTTCACGCCCAAATCCCTGAACCAGCGCTTATTCATGGGGTCTGAATGCGTCAGGCCCCTGCCATCCGACCCGGGCACGGGCCAGGGACGCCTGCGCTAGACTTGCCCGCGACTCCCTGTGTTGCAGATCCGTGGCCCGAATCGATTACGACGAAGACGAACGCGACGACGACCGCGATGACAGCGCCCCGGCGCCGACCTGGCGCCGCCGTCTGGTGACCTGGGCCCTGGCCGCGATTGGCCTGGGGCTGGGGTTCCTGATTCCCTACACGCTCTACCTCAATCACGAAGTCGGCGAACGCTTCGGCCAGTTGCAATGGCAGCTGCCGACCCGGGTCTACGGGCGCCCGCTGGAACTCGCGCCGGGCCTGGCGCTGGATCCGGCGACGCTGAAGACCGAGCTGGACGCGGCCTCCTATCGCGAAGACGGCGGCGAACGCCCGGGCACCTATGCCCGCGACGGCGGCCGTTTCACCGTGGCCAGCCGCGGCTTCAACGATGTCGACGGCACCGTGCAGCCGCGCCGGATCGAAGTGGTGGTGTCCGGCGGCCGCGTCGCCAGCCTGCGCGACCTGACCTCGAAGAAAGCGCTGAAGGTCGCGCGCCTGGACCCGGCGCGCATCGCCACCTTGTACGGGCAGAAGCAGGAAGAGCGGCGGCTGGTTCGCATCGAAGAGGTGCCCGAGCTGTTGGTCACCGGCCTGCAGGCGGTCGAGGACCGCGATTTCAACAGTCACATCGGCATCGACATCACCGGCATGATCCGCGCCGCGTTCAAGAACGTCGCCGCCGGCCGCGCCAAGCAGGGCGCCAGCACCCTGACCCAGCAGCTCGCGCGCAGCGGCCTGCTCGGCATCGGCCAGGAACAGACCCTGACCCGCAAGGGCAAGGAAATCATCTACGCCCTGCTGATCGAGGCGCGCTACGACAAGCGCACGATCCTGGAGGCCTATTTCAACCAGGTCTACCTGGGCCAGCGCGGCTCGCAGGCGATCCACGGCGTGTCGGCCGCCTCCGAATTCTGGTTCGGCCGCGACCTGCGCGATCTCAACACCGAGCAGATCGCGTTGCTGATCGGCATCGTGCGCGGCCCGTCGTACTACGACCCGCGGCGCAATCCCGAGCGCGCGCTGGGACGGCGCAACTTCGTGCTCGGCGAGATGCTCGAGACCGGCCTGATCAAGCCCGAAGAACACGACCGCGCGATCAAGGCGCCGCTGGAAATCACCGCCAACCCCGGCAACATCGCCGCCAATCGGTTCCCCGCCTATGTCGACCTGATCCGTCGCCAGCTCGCCCGCGACTATCCGGCCGATGCGCTGGCCGGCGCCGGCCTGAGCGTGATGAGCGGAATGTCGCCGTCGGCGCAGGCGCAGGCCGAGGGCGCGGTCGCGCGCACGCTCAAGAGCCTGGACAACAAGCGCCGGCCGCCGTTGCAGGCCGGTCTGGTGGTCACCGACGTGCACAACGGCGAAGTGCTCGCCGTGGTCGGCAGCCGCGAGTTCACCCAGCACGGCTTCAACCGCGCGGTCGAAGCGCAGCGGCCGGTGGGTTCGCTGCTCAAGCCGTTCGTGTATCTGCTCGCGTTGGCGCAGCCGGGTGAGTTCAACCTGTCCTCGTGGATCGACGATTCTCCGGTCACGGTCAAGCTCGGCCGCGGCCGCAACTGGAACCCGGGCAACTCCGACGGCCGCAGCCACGGCATGGTGCGGATGATCGATGCGCTGGCGATGTCCTATAACCAGGCCACGGTGCGCATCGGCATGCAGGTCGCGCCCGAGCGCATTTCGGCGCTGATCAAGACCCTGGCCGGGATCGAGGCGCCGGACAACAACCCTTCGCTGATCCTCGGCGCGGTCGATCAAAGCCCGTACGCGATGGCGCAGCTGTACCAGTTCCTCGCCTCGGGCGGCGAAATCCAGCCGCTGCACGCGGTGCGCGGCGTACTCGACGCCAACGGCAAGGCGGTCAAGCGCTACGACAAGGAACCCGCGCCGGCGCAGGAAGGCGACGCGATCGCCGCGCGCCTGATCACCATCGCCCTGCAGCACGCGATCACCAACGGCACCGGCCGGCAACTGGTCGGCGACGGCCTGGGCCGCCTGTCGCCGGCCGGCAAGACCGGCACCAGCAACGACGGCCGCGACAGCTGGTTCGCCGGCTGGACCGGCGATCATCTGGCGGTGATCTGGGTCGGCAACGACCAGAATCAGGCCACCGGCCTGTACGGCGGCACCGGCGCGATGCGGGTGTGGTCGGCGATCTTCTCGCGCCTGCCCAGCGCGGCCTTGAAAGTCACCGACAAGGGCCTGGACTGGCAGTCGGTGGTCGGCACCAACACCACCGACGCCAGCTGCGCCGGCGCGCGCCGCTTCCCGTTCGTGGCCGGTTTCGCGCCGCAGTACGCGCCGTGCCCGGCGCCGCAGCCCGAGACCGAGGAATCGAGCGGCGGCGGTTGGCGCGAGTGGTTCGGCATCGGCAAGGACAAGGACGAACCCGCGCGCGAGCCGGCGCCCAATCCCCCGTCCCCGGAGCAGTAATCCATGAAGCGCAGTTTTTTCGCAGGCGCCATCCCCCGATGCGCCGCCCTGATGCTGACGACCGCGGTGATCGCCTGCACGGTCGCGCCGCCGCAGCCGACCGCGCTGGCCGAGGCCTCGTTCAACGGCGAAGCCGCGGTGGCCAAGGTGGTCGCGGCCGGCGGCCTGGAATCGCGCGAACTCGACGTGCAGCCGATCCGCGACCCGCAGGTCGAGGACCTGCGCCAACAGGCGGCACAACTGGAAAAGGCGCGCAAGTACCCCGAAGCCGCCGCCGCGCTCGATCACGCCCTGCAGCTCAACGCCAACGACCCGGCGCTGCTGCAAGAGCGCGCCGAAGCCGCGCTGCTGCTGCATCGCCTCGACGATGCCGAGCGTTTCGCCCAGCAGGCGTTCGATTCCAGTTCCAAGGTCGGGCCGCTGTGCCGTCGCAACTGGACCACAATTGCGCAAGTGCGCAGCGCCAAGCTGGCAGGTGTCAACGCCGCGATGAAACTGGCCGAGCGTCAGGACCATTACGACGCGCTGGTTCCGCAACGCACCCAGCTGACCGCATCGGCCAAACAGGCCGAAGCCCAGATCGCCACCTGCACGGTCGCCGCGCCGGCGCGTTACTGAGGACGGCATGCCACAACCCAGCCGCCTCGGCGTCGCCACCCGTGCCGCGCTGAGCGAAGGCGGCGATCTCGCGCGCAACATCGCCGCGTTCGCGCCGCGACCCGCGCAACAGGACCTGTCGGTGGCGATCGCCGACGCGTTCGAAGCGCGTTCGACCTTGCTCGCCGAAGCCGGTACCGGCACCGGCAAGACCTTCGCCTATCTGGTGCCGGCGTTGCTGTCGGGATTGAAGACCATCGTCTCCACCGGCACCCGTGCGCTGCAGGATCAGCTGTATCACCGCGACCTGCCGCGCGTGCGCGACGCGCTCGGCGTCGGCCTGAAGACCGCGTTGCTGAAGGGCCGCGCCAATTATCTGTGCAAGTACCGCACCGAGCAGGCCAAGGGCGAGCCGCGTTTCACCAGTCGCGATTACGCCGCGCAGTTCCAGCGCATCGTCAGTTGGTCCGGGCGCACCCGCATGGGCGATCTGGCCGAACTCGACGGTTTGCCGGAAGACTCGCCGCTGCTGCCGATGGTCACCTCGACCGCGGAAAACTGCCTGGGCAGCGAATGCCCAATGTTCGGCGACTGCTTCGTGGTGCAGGCGCGGCAGCGCGCCCAGGCTGCCGACCTGGTGGTGGTCAATCATCATCTGCTGCTGGCCGATCTGGCCTTGAAGCAGGAAGGCTTCGGCGAAATCCTGCCGGGCGCGCAGGCGTTCGTGGTCGACGAAGCGCATCAGCTGCCGGACTTGGCTTCGCAATTCTTCGGCGAAGCGATCAGCGCGCGGCCGCTGGTCGAACTGGCGCGCGACGCGCTGGCCGAATGCAAGAGCGTGAGCGGTTCGCTGGCCAGCGTGCAGACGCCGTCGCGCGATCTCGAACAGGCGGTGCGCGGCCTGCGCGCGGCGATGGACGAACTGCCGGTGCGCGCGACCCGTCGCCGCGCCGCCGAGGTGCCCGCGGTCGAGGCCGCGTTCGACACGCTCGATGCCGCATTGGGCGCGATGCACAAGACGCTCGAACCGCTGCGCGGCGCCGCGCCGGGCTTCGACAGTTGCCACGCGCGCGCCAAGGATTTCCAGACCAAGCTGCGGCGCTGGCGCGGCGGTCCGCCGCCGGTTGCGGCCGTGGTCGAACCGATCGAAGAGGACGACGATTTCGCGCCGCCGCGGCGGGTCGTCGCGGTCGAGGCCATCGCCGAACCCGTCGAGGCGCTTGCCGATGAGCCGGCCGAAGACGAAGCCGAACAAACCCCCGCCGCGCCCGACACCAGCGTGCTGTGGTACGAGCTCACCGCGCGCGGGTTCCGCCTGGCGCGCACGCCGCTGGATGTCGCCGCGCCCCTGGCCGAGCATCGCGAACGTTCGCGCGCGGCCTGGATCTTCACCTCGGCCACGCTCGCGGTCGGCGGCCGCTTCGAGCATTACGCGACCAAGCTCGGTCTGGTCGAACCCACGACCCTGCTCGCGCCCAGCCCGTTCGACTGGGCCGAACAGGCGTTGCTGTACCTGCCGCGCGGCCTGCCCGATCCGGCGGTGCGCCACTACAACGAGAGCATGGTCGATCGCCTGCGCCCAGTGCTCGAAGCCTCCGGCGGCCGCGCCTTCGTCCTGTTCGCCTCGCACCGCGCCTTGCGCGAAGCGGCCGAATTGCTGCGCGACGGGCCTTGGCCCTTATTCGTGCAGGGCGAAGCGCCGCGGCACGTGCTGCTCGAACGCTTCCGCGCCTCGGGCAACGGCGTGCTGCTGGGCGCGGCGAGTTTCCGCGAAGGCGTGGACGTGGCCGGCGAAGCGCTGAGCGTGGTGGTGATCGACAAACTGCCGTTCGCCGCGCCCGACGACCCGGTGTTCGAAGCGCGCCTGGACGCCATCCGCCGCGGCGGCGGCAACCCGTTCCGCGACGAACAGCTGCCGCAGGCGGTGATCGCGCTCAAGCAGGGCGCCGGCCGCCTGATCCGCAGCGAGACCGACCGCGGCGTGCTGGTCCTGTGCGACCCGCGCCTGCTGTCCAAGAGCTACGGCAAGACCTTCCTCGACTCGCTGCCGCCGCTGCCGCGCACCCGTCAGGTCGAGGACGTGGGCCGGTTCTTCGCCGGCGAGCCGCTGGTACTAGAATCGGCCACGTCGGCGTCGTCCGACGACGACTATTACTACCAGTGACCACGAGGCCAGGACCATGACCGAACAAGAGCAGGGCGACGCCTCGCCGGCGTCATCGCCGGCGCAAACCGACTCGCGCAAGCCGCGCGTGCATGGCCTGGGCGGCGTGTTCTTCAAGGCCCGCGACCCGGCCGCGCTGTCGGCCTGGTACGGCCGCCATCTCGACGTGGGCGGGCAGGAGTGGGGCGGCGCGATGTTCGGGTGGAAGCGCGAGGACACCGGCGAGGCGGCCTACACCGTGTGGTCGCCGTTCGCCGAAACCACCGAGTATTTCAAGCCCAGCGACAAGCCCTACATGATCAACTTCCGCGTCGACGACCTGGCGGCGACCTTGCAGTCCTTGCGCGAAGAAGGCTGCCAGGTGCTCGATCGCTACGAGGAAAGCGAGCAGGGCAAGTTCGGGTATGTGGTCGATCCGGAGGGCGGGTTGATTGAGTTGTGGGAGCCGGGTGCGGAGTGATGCGGTGATGGTGGAACGATCGAGGGTGATGCGATTGTTGTTTCCACGAATGCGGGCTCCGCTTTACTTCGCCGAGGCGGATCATCGAGAGGCTTCCGCGTCATCTCTCCGGATCGTCATTCACGCTAGCGCGGGAACCCAGAGACTTCAGCGTCATCCTTCCAGAGCGTCATTCCCGCGAAAGCGGGACCTGCTTTACTTCGGCGCAGCCGAATATCCAGAGACTTCAGCGTCATCCATCCAGATCGTCATTCCCGCGAAAGCGGGAATCCAGTGACTTCAAACGTTCTCGCACGAAAGGCTCTGGATGTTCGGCTGCGCCGAAGTAAAGCAGAACCGCCTTCGCGGGAATGACGAGCAAAAACGTAAAGCATAAAAACGAAAGCGCGAGAACGAAAAACGCAAAAACGAGAGAGCAAAAACATCTCGCACTCGACACCGAATCCTAACCAAGCCCCGACACCGAACACCCCCGAGCCCATGAACCTCCTAGCCTTCGAAACCGCCACCGAAGCCTGCTCCGTCGCCGTATGGCTCGACGGCGAAGTGCATGAGCGCTTCGAACTCGCGCCGCGCCGCCACGCCGAACTGTCGCTGCCCTGGGCCGAGGAACTGCTCGCGCAAGCCGGAATCAAGCGCAGCCAACTCGATGCGATCGCGATCAGCCGCGGCCCCGGCGCCTTCACCGGCGTGCGCCTGGCGATCGCCATCGCCCAGGGCATCGCGCTGGCCCTGGACAAGCCGATCGTGCCGGTGTCGACCCTGGCCGTGCTCGCCCTGCGCGCGCACGACCTCAAGCCGGAAGGCGCAAGCGCCGAGCCGCAACGCGTATTCGCCGCGATCGACGCGCGCATGGGCGAGGTCTACACCGCCGCCTACGAACTGCGCGACGGCGACGCGTTCGCGCTGGACGAAGAGGTCGTGATCGCGCCCGCCGCCGCGGTCGTACCGGGCGAACGCAACGGCTGGCATGGCGTGGGCACCGGTTTCGCCGCCGCCGAAGGCGCGTTGCGCGAGCGCCTGGGCCACCGTTTCGCCGCGATCGACGCGCAGGCCTTGCCGCACGCCGCCGATCTCGCGAGTCTGGCCGCGCTGGCCTATGCGCGCGGCGAAGCCCTCGCGCCGGAGCGGATCGAACCGGCGTATCTGCGCAACAACGTCGCCTTGACCATCGCCGAGCAAGTCGCGTTGCGCGCGCGCGCCAAGTAGCCATGACCGACGTGTTTCGTTTCATCCGCGACGATGAGGTTCTGGGCTGGACCGTCGACCCGTACTTCGCCTACCTGGCCAGCATCGAACACCGGCTCGATCCCGCGTTGTACGCCTTCGTCAGCGATGTGGACCGTTACAATTTGACCTCGCGAAAATCGCTGCACGATGCCTGGCTGCGCAAGATGAGCTTGATGCCCGTCGATATGCATGCGCGTGCTTCGCCCATGCGCCTGGAGCTGGAATTCCTCGGCCCGTATCACGACCGGATCTTCCGTCTGTACTACGACGATGTGCTGGCTTATGGCCTGAACCAGCAGGTTCGCACCGGCCACGGCGCCCAGGACCTGCTGATGCATGAGTTCCGACTCGACGAGCAAGGCGAACTGCTCGAACACGTGTTCGAGTTCGATGACGGGCTGTACTTGAAAGTGGCCTGTCAGGCGATGAGCTTCGAAGAGGTCATGCTCGAAGCCGAAGCCGAAGCCGAAGCCGAAGCCGAAGCCGAAGCCGGCGACGCGGATCGATTCGATTGATGTGAGGCGATTGCGGCGAATGGTCACCAGCACGAGGCAGGCATGAACCAGACCGATGCAGTGTGGGTATTTCATGGCGCCGACGCGCGGTTCGCGTCCGCGGTGTTTCGCGAACGCAGCCAGGCGATTACCTGGATCGAGCGGCATGCGCTCAGCGGAGTGTTGACCGTCTATCCACTGGACATATCGGTCTACGACTGGGCGCTCGCCAACGGCCACTTCAAACCCAAGTCGCAGGCACAGTCCGAGGCCCGATTTATCGGCGCCTTCTCCAGCGCGGCGCAGGCGCATCTGCATTTCGAGAACGGCCGCGCGGAATAGCGCGGCGATGCGATAAGCCGATGGTTCGACGAAATCGCTTGATGCGTCGGCTCGGTAAGTCAGCTTGATCCGATGCCGACGCAGCCGGCGCCACCGATCCTCACTCGTCGACCAACGACCCCCCCGGCAAGAAATTCCAGGTCCGCGTCACATGCAGAATGTCCGGGTTCTCCTCGGTCTTCGGCAGCGGCGGATACGGTTCGGCCAGTCTGGCGATGCGCAGCGCCGAGGCATCGAGCAGGGCGATGCCGCTGCTGCGCACGATGTCGGCGCGTTCGACACTTCCGTTGCGCCGTACGGCCACGCTGATGACGACCTGGCCGGCCAGACGGCGCCGGCGCGCTTCGTCGGGGTAGTTGAGGTTGCCCACGCGCTCGACCCGGTCGACCCAGGCGCGCAGGTAGCCGGCCCAGGCGTATTCGGTGGTGCTCGCGGAGACGAACTTGCGGGTGGGGCGCTTGGCGTAGCGCTCCGAGCGCATGTGGATCTCGGCCGCCAGACGCGCCATCTCGATATCGTGTTCGATCTTGCGCTCGCCGGCCGGCAGCGGGCGCTCGGTCGGCGTCTGGGTGGCGCGGTCGCGGGCCACCACGGTCTCGCCGCGGGTGCTGCTGACCACCCGCGCGACCGGTTCGGGCTGGGCGGTCGGCGATTGCGCGCGCAACTGCATCTGGGCCACGCCGGCCTCGGCCTGCGGCGCCGGGCCGGACTGGTTGTCGCGCGGGCGGGTGCTCTTGTCGTGCTCGCCGCCGCCCTGGTTGTTGGCCTGGGCGAGGAAGTCGGCCTGCTTGGGCGTCAGCGCGGTCTGGGTCTGGGTCAGGATCACGTCCAGGGTCGGCACCACCGGCGCAGCCTGCTCCAGGGTGTAGCCGACGCCCAGCAGAAGAATGCCGTGGACGATCACCGACAGCACCAGGGTGGCGCTGAAACGCTGCGGTTCGGCCAGGCCGCCGCCGGGCAGGGTGGGTGCGGCCGCGCTCATGCCGCCTGGGCGGCTGCGATGCGGGCCTCGATCGCGTCGAACAGCAGGCCGGCGATGTTCAGGCCGAACTGTTCGTCGAGCTCGTGGATGCAGGTCGGGCTGGTGACGTTGAGCTCGGTCATGTAGTCGCCGATCACGTCCAGGCCGACGAACAGCATGCCGCGGCGCTTCATCTCCGGGCCGACCTCGTGGGCGATCCAGCGGTCGCGCTCGCTCAGCGGCCGGCCTTCGCCGCGGCCGCCGGCGGCGAGGTTGCCGCGGAACTCGTCGCCTTGCGGAATCCGTGCCAGCGCGTAGTCGACCGGCACGCCGTCGACCAGCAGGATGCGCTTGTCGCCGTCGCTGATCTGCGGCAGGAACTTCTGCGCCATGACGAGGTGCCGACCGCCGTCTCCCAGAGTTTCCAGGATCACGTTGAGGTTGGCCTCGCCGGCCGCGGCGCGGAAGATCGAGCGCCCGCCCATGCCGTCGAGCGGCTTGAGCACGGCCTGGCCGTGCTGCTGGACGAAGGCCTTCAGCTCGGCCGGGTCGCGGCTGACCAGGGTGTCGATGCAGCACTGCGGAAACAGCAGCGCGGCCAGCTTCTCGTTGTAGTCGCGCAGGCCCTGCGGGTCGTTGACCACGAACGCGCCGGCGCGCTGGGCGACCGACAGGATCTGGGTGTCGTGCAGGTACTCGGCGTCGACCGGCGGGTCCTTGCGCATCAGCACGACGTGGCCGTGATGCAGCTCAATCTGTGACCAGTCTCCCAATTCGAACCAGCCGGCCTTGTCGTCGCGGACCCGCAAAGCCGCCACCGTGGCCCGCGCCGCGCCGCCGAGCAGGCTCAGCCCGCCGGGCCGCACATACCACAGCCGATGTCCGCGCCGCTGCGCTTCCAGTAGCATGGCGAAGGTTGAGTCCTTGGCGATCTTGATCGACCCGATCGGGTCCATCACGACGACGATGTCCAACGGCATGGGAACGGAATCCTGAAAGATTGACGTGATGGTAGCAGGCAGGTCGCCGGTATCTGTCATGATGGCGGGGTCGGAAACGGTCGCCCTGCGTCCATTTGCGACACGCAACGATCAGGTCACATCGCACGATGCGAGGGGCGAGGTACGCGGGCCGATGGAAGCGGCCGCCGGCATCGGTGATGCGCGGCAAGGTTGCCCTGTGATGCCGATACGTTGCGTATTCAGTTTCCGAGCACGGAAGGCGCGCTTGACAGCCCGCGTGCGGCTTGGAATAAAGACGGCTTCGCGACGCCCGGGGATTCAACGGCGTCGCAATGGGGGATACAAAGAATGCTCGACGAGGTTCGTAGCGGCAGCCTCGATGGTCTGAAGGTCATGGTGATCGACGATTCCAAGACCATCCGTCGAACCGCCGAGACGCTGTTGAAGCGCGAAGGATGCGAGGTGGTCACGGCCATCGACGGATTCGAAGCGTTGGCGAAGATCGCCGATCAGCAGCCACAGATCATTTTCGTGGATATCATGATGCCGCGTCTGGACGGCTATCAGACCTGTGCGCTCATCAAGAACAATCAATTGTTCAAGAGCACGCCGGTCATCATGCTGTCTTCCAAGGACGGCCTGTTCGACAAGGCGCGTGGGCGCATCGTCGGATCGGAGCAGTACCTGACCAAGCCATTCACGCGCGAGGAGCTCCTCGACGCGATCCGCAAGCACGTTCACGCCTGACCGGGGGGTAAGGCACACCATGGCACGCATCCTGCTTATTGAGGACTCGCCGACGGATACCGCGGTCCTGACTCAGTTGCTTCAGCGCAACGGGCACGAAGTGTTCGCCTCGGGCAGTGCCGAGGACGGCATCGAGGCCTGCAAGCGCGAGCGGCCGGACCTGGTGATGATGGATGTGGTGCTGCCGGGCATGAACGGGTTTCAGGCCACGCGCGCGCTCAGCCGCGACGCCGACACCAGCCAGATCCCGGTTCTGATCGTCAGCACCAAGGGCATGGAAACCGATCGCGCCTGGGGCATGCGCCAGGGCGCGCGCGATTACATCGTCAAGCCGCCGAGGGAAGACGAATTGATCGCGCGAATCAACGCACTACTTGCCGGATAACCGAAACGATGACGTTCAAGCCGCCGTTCGATGTGCTGACCGATTACGAGCGCCGCTCCCTGGCGCACGTGCCCGGCCTGCCCGAACAGCTCGATGCGCCCGGCCTGTGGCGCGGCGTCGGCTACCGCATCGGCGGCCGCCGGATGGCCTCGACCTTCACCGAGGTGGTGGAAATCCTATCGCTGCCGCAGGTCACCCAGGTCCCCGGCGCGCAGCCGTGGATGCTCGGGCTGGCCAACGTGCGCGGCAACCTGCTGCCGATCGTCGACCTCAAGCAGTTCCTCGAAGGCGAGCGCACCGTGCTGCACGAAGGCCACCGCATCCTGCTGGTGCGCCAGCCCGGCGGCGACGTGGCGGTGCTGATCGACGAACTGTTCGGCCAGCGCAGTTTTCATGACCAACAGCAGGTGACCCTCGAGGAAGCGGCCGGGCACGGCCTCACCGAGGGCCGCTATGGCTATTTCGTCGATCGCGCCTACCTGATCGACGGCCAGCCCTGGGGCATCTTCAGCCTCGACCGGCTGGCGCGCACTCCCGAATTCCGACAAGCAGCGGCCTGAAGCCGCTCCCTTCAATCCAGCAAGTACACGCAAGTACACCTGAGGTTTCCGAACCATGAGCACTGTGATGGACAACGCCGGCAAGAGCCGCCTTCTGGGCGCCAACACCTGGCTGATCGTGCTGGCCCTATCGGTCCTGGTGTTCGGTCTCAACACAGGCTATGCGACATGGAAAGCCGCGCGCCTGGGCGGCGCGAGCTCCTCGGCCTCGAGCCTGCAGGTCAACTCGCAGAAGCTCGCGGTGCAGGCGCGCGAAGCCGTCGGCGGCAACAAGGACGCGTTCACCGCGTTCAAGAAGACCCGCGGCGACATCGACGCCGACATCCAGAAGCTCAACGACAACTACGGCACCACCGCCGGCGTGTCCGGGCCGATCAGCGCGGTCAGCAAGAGCTGGGAGCCGCTGGGCAAGAGCGCCGCGCAGGTGACCGCCAGCGAGACCGCGGTGCTGGCCCTGGCCGGCAACGCCGACAGCTTCTCCAGCAAGGTCCCGCAGCTGCAGGCGCGCCTGGACGAACTGGTCCGCGCGATGTCGGCCTCCGGCTCGCCGTCCTCGCAGGTCTACATCGCCCTGCGCCAGGTCGTGCTGTCGGCGACCATGGCCCGCCGCATCACCGAAATCCGCGCCGGCGGCAGCGGCGCCGGCATGGCCGGCGAAGCGCTCGGCCGCGACGCGATCGTGTTCGGCAACATCCTCACCGGCCTGCGCAAGGGCGACGCCTCGTTCGGCGTCAACGCGCTGTCCAACGGCGGCGCGCTGGCCGCGCTGGGCCAGGCCGAAGCGCTGTGGCTGGAGATGAAGAAGGACCTCGACGCGATCTCGGCCAGCTCCAAGGACCTGTTCCAGGCCCAGGCCGCGGCCGAATCGATCACCGGCGGCGCCGACAAGATGCTGACCGACAGCCAGTCGCTGTTCAGCGCCTTCACCGCGTTCGGCTCGCTGCGCGACACCAGCTTCATGGGCAACATCTGGGTCTCGATCATCTCCGGCCTGGCCGCGCTGGTCGCGATCGCCGGCTTGCTGTTCTCGTTGAACTACGCCCAGCAGCGCCGCTACCAGACCACCAAGGAACTCAACGACCGCAACCAGGAGGCCATCATGCGCCTGCTGGACGAAATGGGTTCGCTCGCGGAAGGCGACCTCACGGTAAAGGCGACGGTGACCGAGGACATGACCGGCGCGATCGCCGACTCGATCAACTTCGCGGTCGAACAGCTGCGCAGCCTGGTGCAGACGATTACCGACACCTCGGTGCAGGTGGCGTCGAGCGCCCAGGAAACCCAGGCCACCGCCATGCATCTGGCCGAGGCCGCCGAACACCAGGCGCACGAGATCAGCTCGGCCTCCGACCGCATCAGCGAAATCGCCGCCTCGATCGACCAGGTGTCGAAGAACTCGGCCGAGTCGGCCGACGTGGCGCAGCGCTCGGTGCAGATCGCGACCAAGGGCGCGGGCGTGGTGCGGCAGACGATTCAGGGCATGGACTCGATCCGCGACCAGATCCAGGAGACCTCGAAGCGAATCAAGCGCCTGGGCGAAAGCTCGCAGGAAATCGGCTCGATCGTCGAACTCATCAACGACATTTCCGAACAGACCAACATCCTGGCGCTGAACGCCGCGATTCAGGCCGCATCGGCCGGTGAGGCGGGCCGCGGGTTCGCGGTGGTGGCCGACGAAGTGCAACGACTCGCCGAGCGCGCGTCCAACGCGACCAAGCGAATCGAGACGTTGGTCCAGACAATTCAGTCCGACACCAACGAAGCTGTGAGCTCGATGGAACAGACGACTTCGGAAGTGGTCGCGGGCGCACGATTGGCGGAAGACGCCGGTACCGCACTGGGCGAGATCGAAAAGGTGTCGTCGGATCTGTCGAACCTGATTCAAGGCATCTCCAGCGCGGCCCAGCAGCAGTCCAGCGCGGCGTCGAACATCACCCAGACGATGAACACGATTCAGCAGATCACCTCGCAGACCTCGCAGGGCGCCAACCAGACCGCCGCGTCGATTGGAAACCTGGCGCAACTGGCGGCCGACCTGCGCCGTTCGGTCGCCGACTTCAAGCTGCCGGCCTGATCCGCGCAAGCGGTCGGGCAGGGCGGTGATGGATCGGGCGGCGGTGATCAAGCATTACAGAAGGGTTGTACCGAGGATGAAGCTTCCGACACATCGCTGGCAGAGCCACGGACCGCGTCAGCGACGCGACCGCGTTGACGTGCGGAGCACGCCATGACCGCGCTGCGCGAAGCCATCGACACCACCACGCTGGGCTGGATCAAGCCCGAGCTGGACGAAACCCTGCGCCAGGCGCGGCAGGAGATCGAGGCGTTTGCCGAAGATCCCGCCGACACCGCGCGCATGCGCGTGTGCGCCAACCATCTGCATCAGGTGCACGGCACCTTGCGCATGGTCGAGCTGTACGCCCCGGCGATGGTCGCCGAGGAAATGGAACGCCTGGCCCTGGCCTTGCAGCAAGGCAGCGTCGCCGACCGCGACGAAGCCTGCGCGGCGCTGATGCGCGGCGTGGTGCTGCTGCCCGATTACCTCGAACGCCTGCAGGGCGGCCATCGCGATATTCCGATCGTGCTGCTGCCGCTGCTCAACGAATTGCGCGCCACCCGCGGCGAATCCGGCCTCAACGAAAGCGTGCTGTTCGCGCCGAACCTCGACCGACCGCTGCCGGCGCATCTGCCGCCGCCGTTGCCGGTCGGCAGCGGTGGCGGCCGCAACGCCAGCGCGCCGCATCTGGCCGCGCTGCGCGATGCGCTGACCGCGTGGCCGGAAGACGGTGTGCCGTCCAACCCGGCCCAGCTCGCCTCGGCGATCGACGGCCTGCTCGCCGATGTCGTGCTCGAACCGGTGCGGCGCATGCTCTGGGTCGCCTCCTCGGTGTCCCACGCGGTGCGCGACGGCGCCTTGCCGGCGACGCGTTCGCTGCGTCAGGCCTTCGGCGGGGTCGAGCGCGAAGCGCGCCAGATCCTGTCCGACGACGGCTTCAGCGCGCCGCGCGGCGAACCCGCGGCCGAACCGACCCGCCAGCTGCTGTATCACGTCGCCCACAGCGACGGCCGCCATCCGGCGCTGGACGATCTGCGCCAGACCTTCGAACTCGCCGCGCACCTGCCCAGCGAATCCGAACTCGAACACGCCCGCGGCAGCCTGAGCGGACGCAATCGCGCCCTGCTCGACACCGTCGCCGCGGCGATCAAGGAAGACCTGCTGCGGGTCAAGGACGCCCTCGACCTGCACCTGCGCACCAACCAGACCGATGCCGGCGAACTGCGCCCGCAGGTCGAGGCGCTGGCCCGGGTCAGCGACACCCTCGGCATGATGGGGCTGGGCATGGCCCGCACCGTCGTGCTGCAGCAGCGCGATGCGATGAGCGAGATCGTCGACGGCCGCCGCGCCGCCGACGAAGGCACCCTGCTCGATGTCGCCGGCGCCTTGCTGTACGTGGACGCCTCGCTCGACGACCAGGTCTCGCGCCTGGGCCTGCCCGACGACAAGGCCGAAGAGGACCTGCTCGCCGGCGAAGCGCGCAAGGTGCTCGACGTGGTCGCGCGCGAAGCCATCGCCAACTTCGGCGATGCGCGCCAGTCCTTCGTCGCCTTCGTCGAGACCAAGTGGGACCACGACGAACTGGCCGAAGTGCCGCGCGTGCTCGACGAAGTCGCCGGCGCACTGCGCATGATCGAGCTGCCGCTGGCGGCCGATTACCTCACCGGCGTCAAGCGTTACACCGAAGTCGAACTGATCGGCCGCCGCCGCGTGCCCAGCGGTCAGCAGCTCGACACCCTGGCCGATGCCCTGGCCAGCCTGGAGTACTACCTCGAAGCGTTGCGCGAGCAGCGTCCGAACCGCGACGACATCCTCGACATCGCGCGCCAGAGCCTGGAAGTGCTGCGTTACTGGCCGTTGCCGGACGTGGTTCGCGCCGAGCCGCAGGCCGAAGTCGCCGCGCCGCCCGTCGTTGCCGCCGAGGTCGCGGCGCCCGCCGTCGACGAAACCGCGTCGCCGCCGAGCGCGAGCGAAACCGTCGCGAGCGAATCGCACACCCAGATTCCGGTCGCGCCCGACTGGAGCGTGTCGGAAGCGCAGGCGCACGACGCCAGCGCATCCGCCGAACCCGTCGACAGCGGCCTTGTCGATGCCGAACACGGCGCCGCGCAGTACACCTCGGCGTTCGAACCCGACGCCAGCCATGCCGCGCCCGCCGAACCTGCCGACATCGCCGAACGCGTGTCCGGCGGCCTGGTCAACACGGCGATGCTCGAAGCGCTGCCGTCCTCGCCGCCGTCCTTCCTCGGTGCCTCGTCGCCGGCCCAGGGCGGTTTCGAAACCGTCGACGACATCGACGACGAAGTGCGGGAAATCTTCCTGGAGGAATTCCAGGAAGAAATCGCCAACCTCGAACACCTGCTGCCGGCGTGGCGCGAAGCGCCCGACGATCTGGCGCGGGTGCAGCCGGTGCGGCGCGTGTTCCACACCCTCAAGGGCAGCGGCCGCCTGGTCGGCGCGCGCACCCTGGGCGAATTCAGCTGGAAGGTCGAGAACCTGCTCAACCGCGTGCGCGAGCACGGCCGACCGGCCAGCGCGGAAGTCATCGATCTGGTCGAGCACGCGCATCGCGCGCTGCCGGGCTTCTACGCCGCGCTGCGCAACGAAGCGCCGCTGAGCGTGGACGTGGCCGGCATCGAAGCGCATGCCGACCGCCTCGCCAACGGCGAGGAAGCCTATTACCAGGCGCCGGTCGCCGCGGTCGCGGGCGAGTCGGAAATCGTCGACACCGCTCCAGCGGTCGTCAGCGACGGCCCGTACGTGCCGGCCTCGGTCGATCCGGTGCTGCTGGAAATCCTCGACGGCGAAGTCGCCGGGCATCTGGTCACGATCGAAGCCTGGCTGGCCGCGTCGAACACCGCGCCGCAGCCGGTCACCGATGCGGTGCAGCGCTCGATCCACACCTTGAACGGTGCGTTCGCGATGACCGAAGTACCGGTCATCACCGACGTCACCGCGCCGACCGAAGCCTACGTCAAGCGTCTGCTCGCCAGCGGCGCGCCGGCCAGCGCCGAGGGCATGTCCGCGCTCAGCGCGGTCGCCGACGCGATCCGTCGCACGGTCGAAGCGCTGAAGTCGCCGACCCCGCACGTGCCGATGTTCGTCGGCCTGCCCGAACGCATCGCCATGCTGCGCGACAGCCTGCCCGATGCGCGTTCGCCGATGATCGTCGACGAGTTCGATCACGACCTCGACGGCTTGCCGGAAGGGCAGTCGCTGTCGGAACTCACCGTCGCCGACCTGAGCGCGTTCGACGGCTACGACTCGTCGCCGCAGGGCGCCGGCAAGACCGAAACGGCCGACGCCGCCGGTCATCAGTCGCCGAACTACGACGACGAATTCGAAATCAGCCTGGACGTGCTGCCGGCCGAGTTCGACCCGAGCACCGTCGGCCCGATGGGGCTGAGCGACGCCTCGATCGAACAGGCCCGCCTCGCCGCCGAGCGCGAAGCCGCGCAGAAGGCGGAAGCCGAGCGTCTCGCGGCCGAACAGGCGCAAGCCGAGCGCGTCGAAGCCGAGCGTCTGGAAGCCAAACGTGCCGAAGCGGCGCGGATCGAAGCAGAACGTATCGAAGCAGAACGTATCGCCGCCGAGC
The DNA here is from genome assembly GCF_014779555.2 of Lysobacter capsici. Lineage (NCBI taxonomy): Bacteria > Pseudomonadati > Pseudomonadota > Gammaproteobacteria > Lysobacterales > Lysobacteraceae > Lysobacter > Lysobacter capsici. The sequence continues at coordinate 4,623,175 of NZ_CP094357.1, read as the reverse complement.
AGGCGCAAGCCGAACGTCTTGCGGCCGAACAAGCCGAAGCCGCGCGCCTCGAGGCCGAGCGCCTCGCCGCGGAACAGGCGCAAGCCGAGCGCCTTGCGGCCGAGCAGGCCGAAGCCGCGCGTCTTGAAGCCGAACGCCTCGCCGCCGAACAGGCCGAGGCCGAACGTCTCGAAGCCGAGCGCCTTGCCGCCGAACAGGCGGAGGCCGCGCGCCTGGAAGCCGAGCGTCTGGCCGCCGAGCAGGCCGAAGCTGCGCGCCTGGAGGCCGAGCGTCTGGCCGCGGAACAAGCCGAAGCCGAGCGCGTGCAAGCCGAACGTCTGGCCGCCAAGCAGGCCGAGGCGGCCCGCCTGGAGGCCGAACGTCTCGAAGCCGAGCGCATCGAAACCGAACGCGCCGAAGCCGCGCGTCTGGAAGCCGAACGCGTCGCCGAAGAAGAGCGGCTGGAATACGAACGTCTCGAAGCCGAATACGCCGAGCAGGCGCAACGCGCTGAAGCCGAGCGTCTCGCCGCCGAGCACGCCGCGCGCACCGCCGCCGAGCGGGCTGAATTCGAACGGCTTGAAGCCGAGCGTCTCGAAGCCGAACGCATCGCCGCCGAACAAGCCGAAGCCGAACGTCTCGAAGCCGAGCGCATCGCTGCTGAGCAGGCCGAAGCCGAACGCCTCGAAGCTGAGCGCGTCGCAGCCGAACAGGCCGAGGCCGAACGTCTCGAAGCCGAGCGTCTCGCCGCCGAGCAAGCCGAAGCAGAACGTCTTGAAGCCGAGCGCATCGCTGCGGAGCAGGCCGAAGCCGAACGCCTTGAGGCCGAGCGTATCGCTGCCGAGCAGGCCGAAGCCGAACGTCTCGAAGCCGAGCGCATCGCCACCGAACAGGCCGAAGCCGAACGCCTCGAAGCCGAACGCATTGCCGCCGAGCAGGCCGAAGCTGAGCGCATTGCTGCTGAGCAGGCCGAAGCAGAACGCCTTGCCGCCGAGCAGGCCGAAGCCGAGCGTCTGGAATACGAACGCCTGGAAGCCGACTACGCCGCCGAACGCCTGACGCCCGAGCAAGGCGCAACGGTGGACGCCGCAGCTGGCGACGAAGCTTCGACCGACGATCTGGCCGACCTGCGCTTCGACGACCACAGCGGCATCGGCGCCAGCAACGAAGAAACCCAAGCCGACGCCACCGCCGAAGCCGAAGCCGAACCGCAACCCGCGGCCGCCGCCCACAGCGGCGCGCCGACCAGCGCCGTGGCCGGCATTTCCGCCGCGCTCGCGGCGGCGTTCGCCAAGGCCTACAGCGCCGACCCCGATCCGGAAGAGGCGCTCGACCTGAGCGAGCTCGATCCGGAACTGGTCGACATCTTCGTCGAAGAAGGCGGCGACCTGCTCGATCACTCCGACGGCCTGCTCGCGCAACTGCGCGAAGCGCCGAACGAGCGCGAACCGCTGGTCGGCCTGCAGCGCGATCTGCACACGCTCAAGGGCGGCGCGCGCATGGCCGGCATCATGGCGGTCGGCGAACTCGGCCACGTCATGGAATCGCTGCTCGAAGCGGTGGTCGACCAGCGCACCGAACTCGGCCGCGACGGCATCGTTCTGCTCGAACGCGGGTTCGACCGCCTGCACGGCATGGTCACCCGGGTCGGCACGCGTCGCGCGATCGCCATGCCCGATGCATTGATCGCGGTGTTCGAAGCGCGTTCGCGCGGTCAGACCGTGCCCGGCCTGATCGAGGACGAACACGCCGGCGCCGCGGCCACGCCCGCGCCGCGCGGCGAAGCGACCGACAGCGGCGAACTCAAGCCCTTGTCGGCGCCGATCCTTGATACGCCCTTCGCCGACGAAGACGACATCGGCGTGCGCGCTCCGCAGGAACAGGTGCGCATCCGCGCCGACCTGCTCGACCGCCTCGTCAACTACGCCGGCGAAGTGGCCATCTACCGCGCCCGCCTGGAACAGCAGCTGGGCGCGTTCCGCGGCGCGATCGCGGAAATGGCGCAGACCAACCTGCGCATGCGCGATCAGCTGCGCCGTCTGGAAATCGAAACCGAAGCGCAGATCATCGCGCGCTACCAGCGCGAGGGCGAATCGGGCGACCAGTCGTTCGATCCGCTGGAACTCGACCGCTTCTCGACCCTGCAGCAGCTGTCGCGCGCGCTGGGCGAATCGGCGGCCGACCAGAACAGCCTGCAGAACACCCTCGACGACCTGACCCGTCAGTACGAAACCCTGCTGCTGCAGCAGTCGCGCGTGAGCTCGGAACTGCAGGAAGGCCTCATGCGCACGCGCATGGTGCCGTTCGATACGCTGCTGCCGCGTCTGCGCCGTGTGGTGCGTCAGGCTTCGAGTGAACTGGGCAAGCAGGTCGCGCTGAAGCTCGAAGGCACCCAGGGCGAACTCGATCGCAACGTGCTCGAGCGCATGACCGCGCCGTTGGAGCACATGCTCCGCAACGCGGTCGCGCACGGCCTGGAAAAACCCGAACAGCGTCGCGCCGCCGGCAAGCCGGACGAAGGCACGGTGCGCATCGCGGTCCGCCGCGAAGGTTCGGAAGTCGTGCTGGAAGTGGCCGACGACGGCGCCGGTCTCGACCGCGCGGCGATCCGTCGCCGCGGCGAAGAGCGCGGCCTGGTCCGCGCCGATGCGGTGCTGTCGGAAGCCGATCTCGACACCCTGATCCTGGAACCGGGCTTCTCCACCGCCGACGAAGTCAGCCGCCTGGCCGGTCGCGGCGTCGGCATGGACGTGGTCGCCAGCGAAGTGCGTCAGCTCGGCGGCACGCTCGATATCCATTCCAATCCGGGCAAGGGCGTTCACTTCACCCTGCGCCTGCCGCAGACGCTCGCGGTCACCCAGGCGGTGTTCGTGCGCATCGGCGAAACCACCTTCGCCGTGCCGATCGCCTCGGTGCGCGGCGTCGGCCGCCTGTCGCGCGACGTGCTCGACGCCGGCGATGTCAGTTACCGCTACGGCGGCGAGGACTACCACGTCCACGACCTGGGCATGCTGGTCGGCCACGCGCCGGCCAAGGCCGAAGGCCAGTTGCAGATGCCGTTGCTGCTGATCCGCTCCGGCGATCTGCGCGCCGCGGTCACCATCGACCAGGTCATCGGCAACCGCGAAATCGTGGTCAAGCCGGTCGGCCCGCAGGTCGCTTCGGTGCCCGGCATCTTCGGCGCGACCATCATGGGCGACGGCCGCGTGGTGGTGATCCTCGACATCGCGCCGCTGGTGCGTCGTCGCGCCGCGCTGCTGCAGGACTTCAGCCAGAACGCCGCGCCGCCGCCGGCGCCGGCGGAAACCCGCCGGGTGCCGCTGGTGATGGTGGTCGACGATTCGGTGACCATGCGCAAGGTGACCGGCCGCGTGCTGGAGCGTCACAACTTCGAAGTCGTGACCGCGAAGGACGGCATCGATGCGCTGGAGCGTCTGGGCGAGCGCGTGCCCGACCTGATGCTGCTGGACATCGAAATGCCGCGCATGGACGGCTACGAACTCGCCACCCAGATGAAGGCCGATCCGCACCTGCGCGACGTGCCGATCGTGATGATCACCTCGCGTACCGGCGAAAAGCATCGCCAGCGCGCGTTCGAGATCGGCGTCGAGCGTTATCTCGGCAAGCCGTACCAGGAGCCCGAGTTGATGCGCAACGTCTTCGAATTGCTGGGAATTACCCGTAGTCATGTCTGAAGCAGAGCGTCGCGTCGTATTGTTGGCGCGGGCCGGTGTGGCCTGCGAACGTCTCCGCGGTGCGCTGGCCGAAGCCGGCGCGAATCTGGTGCTGGAAGGCGACCCGACCGTGCTCGATCCGCGGGCGCTGGACGCGGCCGATCCCGACGTGGTCGTGGTCGTGCTCGATCCGGCCTCCGAGGACGCGCTGGACCGGTTCGAAAACCTGCTGCTGGATCCGTCGATCGAAGTGATCTTCGAGGAGGCCGAACTGGCCGCCTCGCGCGAAGGCTGGGACGCGGCGCGTTGGGCGCGCCATCTCAGCGCCAAGCTCAATCGCCACGACGACGTGCTGCCGCCGGGCCGCGAGCCCGAGCCGGAACCCGATCCGATGCTGATCGCCGAGGGCTTCGTGCGCCCGGCCACGCTGGAGCAGGAACTGCCTTCGTCGCAGGCGCCCGGGTCGATCTTCGGTTTCACCGAAGCCGCGCCGACGCCGGCACCGACGCAGGAAGTCGCCGAAGAATTGGTAGCGGCCTACGTCGCCGCGGACGACGGCATCGAGGAAATCGAAGCGATCGAAGCCAGCGAAACGATCGAAGTGATCGAAGCCGGCGAAGCCTTCGTCGTCGAGGACGGGTTCCAAGCCGAACCGGCCGCGCCGTCGCAGGCCTTCGATGCCGGCTCGGTCGAGCCCGCGTCCGATCCGTCCGCGTTCGCCGCGGCCGAGCAAGCCGGCGAGCTGGCGCGGGTCGCGCCGCTGGGTTCCTCGGGCGACCGGATTCTGTCCGACCCGCCGCCGCTGCCGGACGAAGCGCGCGAGTTCTTCGCCCGTCAGGCGCTGGGCAGCACGCCGCTCGATACGTCGGCCGGTGCTTATTCCAATGATTCCATCGCCGATGCCGACATCGTCGAAATCGAGGCTTACGCGGCCGACGACGACGGCATCGAAGAATTGACGGCTCCCGCGGTCGCCAGCGATGCGCACAGCGAGCCGGATTTCGATTTCGACGGCCTGACCCTGGAAGCGGTCGACAGCGTCGCCGCCGTGCCGGGCGAAGCCAGGCCGTACACGCCGGGGCTGGACGAATGGGTTCCATCCGACGCAGTGCAGACCGACCTGCCGCCGCTGGACGAAACCGGTCTGGGCGACATGGAAGCCTGGCGTCCGCCGGCGCCGAATCAGGTGCATGAACTGATCGACCTGGACGCGGCCTTCGCCAGCGAAGGTGCGCGCATCGATTTCGATGCGACCCAGCGCGATCCCACCCCGATCGCGCCGATCGATTTCGACGACGGCCGCGGCCGCGGCGGCGACGGCGTGGTGACGTTCGAATCCAGCCTCGATTTCGATCTCAACGACGACAACGCGCCGCTGGCCGCCAGGGCGCCCGCGCCGCCGGCGCCCTCGGTGCCGGACTGGTCGTTCACCGACGAGGCCAGCCTGGTCAGCGCCGCGACCGGCCAGAGCGGCGCGCATGCCGGCTCGGCGACGGACGCCGCCGCGGGCGCGGGCAAACCCGATTTCAACCGCCACGATCTGGACGAAATCGAACGCCGCATTTCCGGGCTGGAACTGGTCGACGATCGGCTGCCGGTCTCGACCCGCAACGGCGCGGTGCTGGTGCTCGCCGGCATCGGCGGTCCGGACGCGGTGCGCCAGCTGCTCGGCGCGCTGCCGGAGAATTTCGACCGGCCGGTGCTGGTCCAGCAACGCCTCGACGGCGGCCGCTACGACAAGCTGGTCGCGCAGATGCAGCGCGCGACGCCGGTGCTGGTCAAGCTGGCCGAGGTCGGCGCGCGCACCATCGACGGGGTGATCTACATCCTGCCGGCGGGCGTGGGCATCGAAGCGGGCGACAACGGTATCCAGTTCGTGGAAGGCGGCGACGTGTTCGAGGCCTTGCCGGCCGGCGACAGCGCGGTGCTGCTGTTCAGCGGCGCCGACGTCGCCCAGGTCGATGCGGCGATGAAGTTGTCGGCGCACGGCGCGCTGGTGGTCGGCCAGTCGCCCGACGGCTGCTACGACGCCGCCGCGGCCAGCGCCGCGATCGCGCGTGGCGCCGGCAGCGGGCAACCGGCCGAACTGGCCGCCAAGCTGGCCTCGCGCTGGTCGAAGCAGAGTCCGATCTGATTCAAACGCGGGCCGCCGGCGCGCTCGAATGAGATCGAGCGACGATGCGGCGGCTCGGCTCGATCCAGTGATCCGACGCGGAGCGATTCGCGGCGGATTCAGTCAGACCCGATCGCGGCGCCAGTGCGGACCGCGATGCAGTACGTACCGGCTTCGCGCGTCGAAGCCTTCGCTTGAAAGCCGCGCGATCCGCGGCGAGGATGCCGCGATGTCGAATCAAACTCCCGCCAGCGACACCCCCGACACCGCTTCGCGCGCCGATATCCGCGGCGTGCTGATCCAGGCCGGCGGCACCCGCCTGCTGCTGCCCAACGCGACCATCGCCGAGGTGCTGTCGTACGCACCGCCGGCGCCGATCGAAGGCGCGCCGCGCTGGCTGCTCGGCAATACCCGTTGGCGCGGTTGGACCCTGCCGCTGATCGCATTCGGCGAACTGTCCGGCCTGGCCCGCGAACAGGGCGGCCTCGGCAGCAAGGTGGTGGTGCTCAAGGCGCTCAGCGCGGCGTCGCGACTGCCGTATTTCGCCCTGCTGACCCAGGGCTTCCCGCGCCTGGTCACGGTCTCGGCCGACAGCCTGCTGGTCGACGGCCGCGAGGACGACCTGCTGCCGCACGGCGTGCAGGCGCGCGTGTTGCTCAATGACGATGCCGCGCTGCTGCCCGATCTGGAAGCCATCGAGGCCATGATCGGCGAAGCGCTCGCGCAAGCCGCGTGAGTCCGGGGCCTGCCGAGCCCGGCGCCGCGGCGCCGAACCCGTCGGTCCCGCAACCGCTTCAATCGCCCGCGCCCAAACGCTACGCCTCGGTCGATGCGCTGCGCGGATTGACCGTCGCGGCGATGTTGCTGGTCAACGATCCCGGCGATTGGGGCCACGTGTATGCGCCCTTGCTGCACTCGGAATGGAACGGCTACACGCCGACCGACCAGGTGTTCCCGATGTTCCTGTTCATCGTCGGCGTGTCGATCGCGCTGGCGCTGATGCCGCGTCGCGAAAGCGGCGTCGCCGCGGCCAGCCTGCTGCGGCCGGCGTTGTGGCGCGGATTGCGCATCCTCGGCCTGGGGCTGCTGCTGCATCTGATCGCGATGTGGGTGACCGATCGTGAGTACCTGCGCCTGCCCGGCGTACTGCAGCGCATCGGCCTGTGCTTCGCCGCGGCCGCGCTGATGGCCTTGTACCTGTCGGCGCGCGCGCAATGGATCGCGTTCGTGGCCTTGTTGCTGGGCTATGCCGCCTTGCTCGCGTCGGGCGGCAGTTACGCGCCGTTCGAGAACATCGCCAGCCGTTTCGACAGCGCGCTGTTCGGCGCGCATGTCTACCAGATCGATGCGAGCGGGCGCGGCCACGATCCCGAAGGCCTGGTGTCCACGTTCGGCGCGCTCGCCACCACCTTGCTCGGTTTGCGCGCGGGCGATTGGTTGCGGCGCGGGCAAGTGCGCGCGTTGCTGATCGCCGGTGCCGTGTGCGCGCTCGCCGGCGTGCTGCTGGCGTATGCGCAGCCGATCAACAAGAACCTGTGGACCCCGGCCTATGTGCTGTGGAGCGGCGGGGTATCGTGCTGGGTGCTCGCGCTGTTCCATCAACTGATCGACCGGCGCGGTTGGCCGGCCTGGGGCCGCGCGTTCGGCGTCAACGCGATCGCCGCGTACGGCGGCTCGGCGCTGCTGCTGTATCTGCTGATGGGCATGGGCTGGCTGGAACCGATCTATCGGCACGCGTTCGCCGACTGGATGACGCCGCGGTTCGGTCCCTATCTGCCCTCGCTCGCGTTCGCGCTGGCGTTTGTCGCGCTGTGGTGGGGCGTGGTGCGCTGGCTCGACGCGCGCCGGATCTATTTCAAGATCTGACCGGCGCGGCCGAGCGTCCGGGTCGCGCCGGATCCCCTGGATAGCGTTGAAACATTTCGCATGCCGAGAGGCACACCTCTCTTGCGCGCCTGAACGCTGAAATTTGATGCTCATCACGATTTCATAATGATGAACAACACATTTTTTCGGATTTTCTGGGCCGATTGCACCGAACGCACCATGCGGCGCGAAACCTGTGCCACGCATTGCAGCCTTCGTCGCGCCGTATCACACACGACCCGCCCGGGCACTGCATTGGAGCAATGCGGCGGCGTACTGATTTGTTGGGTTTCGTTATAACGCGATGCCGATCGCCGCCCGCGCGCACGGCCGATGGGCGCGTTTTTGTCGGTGGGTATGAGAAACACGCAACGCATGTGCGCCCGTGATCGTGCCGGGCATGCGCAATGCAGTTCGCCTGATCGCATCCACTTTTTCCCTATGGACAAGCCCGAAGGCCTCGATTATCGAAGGCGCGCAACAACCGCCTGGACGAACGCCGGATAGGGCGATTTATCGGCGGCGACGGCGATGAAAAGGGGAGGCGGCATGACGCATCACGCAGATCCGACGCAGCGTCGATTTCGCATCGCGAATCGAGCGCGCGCGGCCGCTGCGCGTCGATGCGTCGGTGTCGCCAGAGCGCGGTCCATGGCGCGGCAACAGGTGCGCTGGCCACCGGGATGGGGATGCGCGGTGGCCGCGCACGCATGGACATGGCGCCGGCGCCGCATTCGATCACGCGACGCAAGCCCGTCGGGATCGGATGCGGACGCTCGGCCTCATGCATTGGAATCACGCGGATCGGCGCGGCGCGCGGTCCGCGCCGAGTGAAGGAACGCGGCGTCGCACGCACGCCGCGCCGGCATCGTAATCGCCGCATTGGGCGGCATGGCTGTGAACAGGGGGCAGTGGTATGTGGATCAAGAGCGCGCTCGCGGGCGCGATGTCGTTGGCGTTTTCGTCGGCTTTCGCGGCCGAGGCACCGAGCTACAGCCTGCTGGGCGACTGGCCGGTCAAGACCACGACCGAATCGGGCGTGGAAATCGGCCTGAAGGGCAATCTCAGCTACGACTACAACGAGTTCGGCGACGACCGGCTGCCCGGCGGCGGCACGCGCTTCGCCGACGACCACGCTTGGCGCCGCCAGGAACTCAACGCCTACCTGCGCAAGCCGGGCGTGTTCGAGCTCGGGCTGGGCTACGATTTCGAAAACAAGGTCTGGCTCGACAACTTCATCCGCCTGTCGAACGAGCGCGGCGGCGATCTGCGCATCGGCCAGTTCAAGACCGCGGTGGGCTACGAAGAAGGCGCGGTCGGCACCACGTCGACCACCTTTCTCGAACGCGCGCTGCCGGTGTCCACGGTCTACGCGGGCCGTCGACTGGGCGTCGACTGGACCTACGAAAAGCTCAAGGGCTGGTACATCAACGCCGCGTTGATGAGCGGCGGCGACCTGCAGGGCGACAACGACGGCCGCATGCTGGCCGCGCGGGTGGTGTTCAATCCGGTCAAGACCGATGCCGACATCGTGCATGTCGGCCTGTCGGGCTCGAACGAAAAACGCGACGACGACAGCGCGCGCATCCGGGTACGGCCCGAGGCCTTCCTGACCCCGGTGCGTCTGGTCGATTCGGGCGCGATCGGTTCGGTCGAGGCGATCAACCGCGCCGGTCTGGAGGCGATCTGGCAGCACGGCCCGCTGTTGCTGCAAAGCGAATACTTGCGCATGGCAGTACAGCGCGAGGGCCAGCCCGACTTCGAGGCCGACGGTTACTACGTGTCGGGCGCCTGGGTGCTGACCGGCGAAAAGCGCAGCTACAAGAGCGCCGCGTTCGGCAACGTCAAGCCCAAGCACGACTACGGCGCGTTCGAAGTCGCGCTGCGCTATTCCACGGTCAATATCGATCACGGCTTGCTGCGCGGCGGCAGGCAGAAGGACTGGACGCTGGGCCTGAACTGGTACATCGGCCAGCACTTCAAGCTGCAGGCCAATTACGTGCTGGTCGACAGCGAGCGCCGCGGCGTCGAACTCGACCCGAACATCACCGAACTGCGCATGCAGGTCTATTTCTGACCTCGCGGCGGGTTCGGCATCGCGCGTCGGGATGAACGACGTGCCGCGCCGCTGCAAGCCATCGCAGCGGCCGCATCGACGTCATGGGGCCATGCGGACGGCGAACTGATCCAAAACGCGCCGGACGCATTCCGGCCTCGCTCACAGGGGGAGCCACCATGCAACAGGCTAAGGGCAGCACGTTCTGGAAGCGGTATTTCATCCTGATCGTGGCAGTGAGTTTGTTCCTGATCATCTCCGTGGCCCTGATCGGCGCCAGCTTGCTGCTGTCGGCGCGGATCGGGCAAGGCACCCACGCCCGCGACCTGTCCGGCAGCGAGCGAAGCGCATCGCAGATCGTGCTTCGCTCGATGCTGGAGATGCAGCAGGACATCGCCGCGGGCCGGCCGGCCTCGGCTGAAAATATCGACGCCCTGCGTCAGCGTTCGAGCTTGATCAGCAATACGATCAAGCTGTTCAACGAGGGCGGCAAGATGCCCGGGGACGACAATCCGACCGCGCTCGACCGCGGCATCGTGTCGGCGGAGATGTCCGGGTTGAACCGCGACATCGCGGCGATCTGGGGGCCGTACAAGGGCCACATCGACGCCGTGCTCGCCGGCGAGACGATCGACGCGGCCGCGCTGACCCGCGCGGTCGACTACGGCCGCGCCAACAACACCGCATTGTTCAAGCTGCTCAACCAGCAGGTCAGCGCATCGCAGGCGATCACGGAGAAGGCCAACCGGCAGCTCAGCCTGGCCCAGACCATCGGCGCGGCCTTGATCGTGCTGAACTTCCTGTTCACCGCATTGGTCGCGTTCCGCCGTCTGGTCGCGGGCGACCGGGCCGTCGTCCAGTCGCGCAAGCAGACCGACGACATCCTGGCGACGGTGAAGGAAGGCCTGTTCCTGGTGACCAGCGACTTCGTGATCGGCAGCCAGATGTCGAACTCGCTGCCGCAGATCATGCAGCGCAAGGTCGAGCCGGGCATGAACCTGATCGAGGTGATGCGCACGATGGTGACGCCGCAGACGCTGGAGGCGACCCGCGATTACCTGGGCCTGCTGTTCGGCAAGCGGGTCAAGGAAAACCTGGTCGCCAGCCTCAACCCCTTGTCGGAAGTACCGGTGGCCGGCGGCAGCGACGGCCGCGGGCAGCTGCAGTCGCGTTATCTGAACTTCCAGTTCAACCGCGTGCAGGAAAGCGAGGACACGGTCTATCTGCTGGTGACGGTGTCCGACGCCTCCGAGCGCGTGCGCCTGACCAACGAGATCTCCGCGGCGAAGACCCGCACCCGCGAGGAAATGGAGGCGCTGCTGCGCGTGCTCAGCCGCGAGTCCAGCGAAGTGCGGCTGTTCCTGCACCGCGTCGGCGTGGTGCTCGAACGGGTCAACGACGATCTGCGCCAGGCCGCCGCGCGCCGCACCGGCACCGACTACAGCGAACTGGTCAACGCGATCTTCCGCGACGTGCACTCGCTCAAGAGCGAGGCCGCCGCGCTTAGCCTGGACATGATCGAGGCGCTGGCCCACAACTTCGAGGTCGACCTGATCAACCTGCGCGACCGCGGCTCGGTGGAAGGCAGCGACATGGTCAAGATGACCGTGCATCTGGACGACATGTTCGAGTGCGTGGCGACGATCCGCGACTTCCTCGACCGCATGGCCGGCAACCGCGACGTGTCGGTGCCGCAGGCCGCCGTCACTCCGTCGCAGCGCGCGGTCGAAGGCTGGAACACGCTGGCCGAGCGCATCGCCCGCGAACAGGGCAAGCAGGTGCAGCTGGACCTGCAATTGCAGGCGTTCGACCGTCTGCCGGGCGACACCTTGAACGCGCTGCGCACGATAGGCCTGCAACTGCTGCGCAACGCGGTGGTGCACGGCATCGAACCGGCGGCCGAACGCCAGGCGCGGGCCAAGCCTTCGGTCGGCACGGTCAGTTTCCGCAGCGAGGACGTCGGCAGCCGACAGGTCGAGCTGGTGGTGCGCGACGACGGCCGCGGCCTGGATGTCGCGCGGATTCGCGCGGCCTTGAGCGCGTCGGGCCGTTACGGCTTCGAACAGCTCGAAGCGCTCAGCGACCGCGACGTGATCATGAAGATCTTCGAGCCCGGCGTGTCCACCGCCGAGCACAGCGATCGCGACGCCGGCCACGGCATCGGCATGGATCTGGTGATGAAGCAGGTGCGTTCGCTGTCGGGAACCATCGCGCTGTCGACCAAGGTCGGCGCCTACACCGAGTTCCGCATCCGCTTGCCGGTCGCCGAAAGCAGGCCGGTCGAGACCGGCAACGGCGCGCATGCGCCCGCGCTGCCGGCCGGTCCGGCCGACTTTCAACTGACCTTCTGAGCAGGATCCACGATGAAGCTGATGATCGTTGACGATTCCAACGTGATCCGCCAGCGCATCGCGCGCCTGGCGGGAGACGCGCGCCTGCCCGGTCTGGAGATCGTGGGCCAGGCCCGCAACGGCGCCGAGGCGCTGAGCATGTTCGTGCGCTATCACCCCGACGTGGTGACGATGGACTTGACCATGCCGGAACTGGGCGGGGTGGAGTGCACCGAGCAGATCGCCGCCATCGACGAGAAGGTGAACATTCTCGTCGTCTCCGCGCTCAGCGACAAAACCACCGCCATCAGCGCGCTCAAGAAGGGCGCGCGCGGCTTCCTGTACAAGCCGTTCACCGACGACCAACTGGTCGAAGCCTTACTGGAGATGCTGCCTTGAGCGACCTCAACGAGACCGAGATCAAGGTCTTCATCGACGCGGTGACCAACTACTTCAACCAGCTCACCCAGGAAACCGCGCAGGTGCGCGGCGCGTTCCTCGACGACAACAGCGGCACGGTGCCGGTCTACGACTACAGCGGCCAGATCTCGATCAGCGGCCAGTTCCGCGGCACGATCACCGTGTCGGCGCCGCGCGCGATGATCCGGCATCTGCTGCTGGCCTTGAACGAGAGCGACCAGTCCGACGCCAACCTGCGCGACACCGTCGGCGAGCTGGCCAATACCCTGGCCGGCAACGCGCGCAAGCACTTCGGCGGCGACATGGAGATCTCGGTGCCCAAGACCGCGGCCGGCGCGATCAGCAACAGCGGATCGCGCAAGCGGCCGTACGTGATCATGGTCAGCTGGAAAACCTACAGCGCCTCGCTGGTGGTCGATATCGAGCGCCTGGACTGAGCGACGCTCCAGCGGTTTGCGAAGGCGGCTTCGGTCGCGACGGCGGCGTCCGTGGCGCAGTTCCCCCCTGAACAGTGCGTCACCGCGGGCGTTGATGCGGTATGCCGTCAGGCCGGAGCCGTCTTCGCGATCTTGGGGCACGATGGTCGTGCGGTTGAATTGCGCCGGAGACCTCGCGCGAGGCGTGGTCGGGCGAAGCGACTGTAGGAGCGGCGCGAGCCGCGACCGCGCCACTTCATGTGCCGGCGTCACCGATCTGGTGTCGGCGGTCGGCGGTCGGTTGCCGATGTCGACCTCGTGGTTGCGAGGTTGTTTGGTTGTCGCGGTCGCGGCTTGCGCCGCTCCTACAGGGAGCTGCGGGCGAGGACGCGGTTAGGCGGGGCGACTGTAGGAGCGGCGCGAGCCGCGACCGCGCCACTTCACGTGCCGGCGTCACCGATCTGGTGTCGGCGGTCGGTTGCCGATGTCGACCTCGTGGTTGCGACGTTGTTTGTTTGTCGCGGTCGCGGCTTGCGCCGCTTCTACAGGGGGTTGCGGGCGAGCACGCGGTTAGGCGAAGCGACTGTAGGAGCGGCGTAAGCCGCGATCGCGCCACTTCATGTGCCGGCGTCACCGATCTGGTGTCGGCGGTCGGTTGCCGATGTCGAGCTCGTGGTTGCGACGTTGTTTGGTTGTCGCGGTCGCGGCTTACGCCGCTCCTACAGGGTGCTGCGAGAGAGGACGCGGTTAGGCGAAGCGACTGTAGGAGCGGCGTAAGCCGCGATCGCGCCACTTCACGTGCCGGCGTCACCGATCTGGCGTCGGCGATCCGTTGTCGATGTCGACCTCGTGGTTGCGAGGTTGTTTGGTTGTCGCGGTCGCGGCTTGCGCCGCTCCTACAGGGGCTGCGGGAGAGGACGCGGTTAGGCGAAGCGACTGTAGGAGCGGCGTAAGCCGCGACCGCGCCACTTCATGTGCCGGCGTCACCGATCTGGTGTCGGCGACCGGTTGCCGATGTCGACCTCGTGGTTGCGATGTTGTTTGTTTGTCGCGGTCGCGGCTTGCGCCGCTCCTACAGGGGGCTGCGGGCGAGGGCGCGGTCGGGCGAAGCGACTGTAGGAGCGGCGCGAGCCGCGACCGCGCCACTTCATCGTGCCGGCGTCACCGATCTGGTGTTGGCGGTCGGTTGCCGATGTCGACCTCGTGGTTGCGACGCTGTTTGGTTGTCGCGGTCGCGGCTCGCGCCGCTCCTACAGGGGGGGCTGCGGGCGAGGACGCGGTCGGGCGAAGCGACTGTAGGAGCGGCGCGAGCCGCGACCGCGTTACTTCATTCGCCGACGTGTTTCAGGGGGTAATCGCGTAGTGGGCGAATTCAACTGACGCGGGCGAGCGGGTAGGCAGGTAGCCGGCTCGGCAATCCCCGCTCAAGCCAAATCGCCGAACCGCGCCTGCAAGGCCGCGATCGCCGCCAGGCCGGCGGTTTCGGTGCGCAGAATCCGCGGTCCCAGCCGCAGCCCCTGAAAACCGGCATCGCGCAGTTGCTGGCGGTCCAGCGGCGACCAGCCGCCTTCCGGGCCGATCGCCAGCAGCACCGGCGTGTCGGCGTCCACCTGCAAGGTCGAGAACGACAGCTCGCCTTCGGGATCCAGGATCAGGCGCAGCCCGCCTGGTTCCAGCGCGGCCAAGGTCGCCTGCAGCGAGCGCGGCGCCGACACCGGCGGCACCCGCGCGCGTCCGCTTTGTTCGCAGGCCGAGCCGACCACGCTGCGCCAATGCGCCAGACGCTTCTCCGCGCGCGCTTCGTCGAGCTTGACCTCGCTGCGCTGCGACCACAGCGGATGCAGCGCGCTGACGCCCAGTTCTGTCGCCTTCTGCAGGATCAGGTCCATCTTCTCGCCGCGCGCGATGCCCTGCAGCAAAACCAACCGCAGCGAGGATTCGCGCGCGACCTCTTCGACCGACACGATGTCCACCCGCACCTCGCGCTTGCCCAGCGCGCAGATGCGGCCGTGATAGTCGCGGCCGTCGCCGTTGAACAGCACGCAGGCATCGCCGACCTCGTGCCGCAGCACGCGCGCCAGATGGGTCGCCGGGCCTTCCGGCAGTACGACTTCGCGGCCGGCGGCGAGGTCGGCGTCGACATGGACTCGGGTCAGGCGCATGCGTCGGCCTCCTGGACGGCGTGGTCGATCGCCGCGCGCGTGGTCGCGGCGAGCAGATTCAAAGCATCGTCGTCGATGCAGTACGGCGGCATCCAATACAGCGTGTCGCCGAGCGGGCGCAGCAGCACGCCGCGTTCGAGCGCGGCGCGGTAGGCGCGCAGGCCGATGCGCGCGGCCGGATCGAACGGCGTGCGCTTGTCGCCGCCGCGGGTCAGTTCGAACGCGACGATCATGCCGGCCTGGCGTACGTCGGCGACTTGCGGGTGATCGACGAACTCCGCGGCCAGCGAGGCCATGCGTCGCGAGGTCGCGCGGTTGCGTTCGATCACCTGGTCGTCGTGGAAGATCGACAGGCTCGCCAGCGCCGCCGCGCACGCCAGCGGATTGCCGGTGTAGCTGTGCGAATGCAGGAACGCGCGTTCGCGCGAATCGTCGAGGAAACCATCGTAGATCGATTGCGTGGTCAGCACCGCCGCCAGCGGCAGCGCGCCGCCGGTCAGGCCCTTGGACAGGCACAGCAGGTCGGGCATGACTCCGGCCTGTTCGCTGGCGAACATCGTGCCGGTGCGGCCGAAGCCCACCGCGATCTCGTCGGCGATCAGGAATACGCCGTGCTCGTCGCACAGTTCGCGGGCGAGCTTGAGGTACAGCGGATCGTGCATGCGCATGCCGCCGGCGCACTGCACGCGCGGCTCCAGGATCAGCGCGCAGACTCCATCGGCATGGCGTTCGAGCAGATCGCGCAAAGCCTGCGCGGCGAAGCGCGCGCGATCGGCCGGGGTTTGCCCGGCCTCGCAGGCGTAGGCGTCGGGCGAGGGCGCGAAGATCGATTCCGCCAACAGCGGCGCATAAATCCGCCGATACAGCGGAATATCGCCGACCGCGAGCGCGCCGAGGGTTTCGCCGTGATAGCCGTTTTCCAGGGCGATGAACTTGGTCCGGCCCTCGACCCCGCGGTTGCGGAACCAGTGGAACGCCATCTTCAGCGCGACCTCGACCCCGGCCGAACCGTTGTCGGCGTAGAACACCTTGCTCAGCGGCGCGCGATCGGGCTGGCGCGGCGCGATCGCGAGCAGGCGCTCGGCCAGTTCGACCGCGGGCGGGTGCGAACAGCCCGCCAGGATCACGTGCTCCAGGGTCCGCGCCTGGGTCGCGATGGCCTGGGCGATGCGCGGTTCGGCGTGACCGAACAGGTTGGTCCACCAACTGGAAATCGCGTCCAGGTAGCGGCGTCCGTCCTGGCCGATCAGCCATTCGCCGCGGCCGCTGGCGATCGGCAGCAAGGGCAGGGTGTGGGGATGCTCGCGCATCTGGGTGCAGGGGTGCCACAGCACTTTCAGGTCGCGTTCGCGCCATGAGTCCGCCGCGTCGGCACCCGGCTCTGTTAGCATCATCGGGTCGTGAGTGATCTCTCGCATCCCCCTATTATCGTGCCTTTCTGCCCTGTGCTCATGCCCGGATCATTCTTGCTCGGCGCGGCGCCATGAGCCGCCGGCTGCCGATCATCCACAGCGTCACCGAGCACGACGCCGGTCCGTACCGGATGGAATCGCTCGATCTGGAGTTCTCCAACGGCGAACGCCGCCGCTACGAGCGCCTGCACGGCCGCAATCGCGGCGCCGGCCCGGGCGCGGTGGTGGTGGTGCCGATGCTCGATGACGACACCGTGCTGCTGGTGCGCGAATACGCCGCCGGCGTGCATCGCTACGAACTGGGCCTGGTCAAGGGCCGCATCGACGCCGGCGAGAACGCGATCGAAGCCGCCGACCGCGAACTCAAGGAAGAAGCCGGCTATGGCGCGCGCTCGCTGACCGTGCTGCGCACCTTGACCCTCGCGCCGACCTACATGAGCCACCAGGCCCATCTGGTGCTGGCGCGCGATCTGTATCCGCAGCGCCTGGTCGGCGACGAACCCGAAGAACTCGAAGTGGTGCCGTGGAAGCTCGATGCCTTGCACGAGCTGATCCTGCGCGAGGATTTCTCCGAAGGCCGCAGCATCGCCGCGTTGTTCATCGCCCGCGAATGGCTGCGCAACGGCGAACCCGAGCCGCATCCGCAGGTCACCGCCGATGCCGCGGTCGCCACCGACGCCGTCGCGCCGGCCGGACCCACGCCATGAGCCTGCTTCCCGGCATCGCCGATCGCGACTTGATCGAGGGCGCGATCGCCATCGCGCGCGCCGCGTCGGACGCGATCGTGCAGGTCTACGACGGCGAATTCGCGGTCGAGCGCAAGGCCGACGCCTCGCCGGTCACCGCCGCCGACATGGCCGCGCACCACATCATCCTCGACGGCCTGGCCAAGCTGACCCCGGACGTGCCGGTGCTGTCGGAGGAGTCCGCCGACGAAATCGATTTCGAACGCCGCAGCCCGTGGCAACGGCTGTGGCTGGTCGATCCGCTCGACGGCACCCGCGAATTCGTCAAGCGCAACGGCGAGTTCTCGGTCAACCTGGCGCTGATCGAAAACGGCGTGTCGGTGTTCGGCCTGGTGCTGGCGCCGGTCGGCGGCGCGCTGTGGTACGGCGGCCGCGACCTTGGCGCGTTCCGCCGCGACGGCGAGCGCGAAACCGCGCTGCGCGTGCAGGTGCCGGCGGCGCAACCGCTGAGGGTCGCGGCGAGCCGTTCGCATCACAACTCGCGCGTCGAAGGTTTCATGGTCAGCGCGCATCGCGAAGCGCTCGGCGGCATCGCCATGCTGAGCCTGGGGTCGTCGCTGAAATTCTGCCGCATCGCCGAAGGCCAGCTCGATCTGTACCCGCGCTTCGGCCCGACCAGCGAATGGGACACCGCGGCCGGCCAGGCCGTGCTCGAAGCCGCCGGCGGCGCGGTGTTCGATCCGCAGGGCCGGCCGTTCCGTTACAACCAGCGCCGCAGCATCCTCAACGGCGATTTCATCGCCCTGGGCGATGCCGGCTTGCCCTGGCGGGAGTGGCTCGATGGCTGAGGTATTGAATCTGCCGCAGGGCATCGCCGGCCTGCTCGCGATCATGGCCAAGCTGCGCGATCGCGACGGCGGCTGCCCTTGGGACCTGGAACAGGATTTCGCCTCGATCGCGCCGTACACGATCGAGGAAGCCTACGAAGTCGCCGACGCGATCGACCGCAACGACCTGGGCGCGCTCAAGGACGAACTCGGCGATCTGCTGCTGCAAGTGGTGTTCCATGCGCGCATGGCCCAGGAGCAGGGCGCGTTCGCCTTCGACGATGTGGTCGCGGCGATCAGCGACAAGATGGTGCGCCGGCATCCGCACGTGTTCGGCGAGGCCAGCGTCGAGGACTCACAGGCGCAGACCGTGGTCTGGGAAGAGCTCAAGCGGCGCGAACGCGAAGCCGCCGGCGAAACCGACAGCTCGGCCCTGGCCGGGATCTCGCGCGGCCTGCCCGAATGGCAGCGCGCGGTGAAACTGCAAAAGCGCGCCGCCGCGGTCGGCTTCGACTGGCCGGCGGTGGATCCGGTGATCGCCAAGCTGCACGAAGAGATCGACGAGGTGCGGGTCGAGTTCGAAGCGGTCGCCGCCGCGCCCGACGACGCGGCCGCGCAGGCGCGGCTGGAAGAGGAAATCGGCGACGTGCTGTTCGTCTGCGCCAATCTGGCGCGGCACGGCAAGGTCGACGTCGGCGCCGCCTTGCGCCGCGCCAACCTGAAATTCGAACGCCGCTTCCGCGCGATGGAGATGCTGGCCGCGCAGGACGGGCTGTCGCTGGCCGAACTGCCGCTGGAAGGCCAGGACGCGTACTGGGAGCAATCCAAGCGCGACGAACGCGGCGACGGCTGAGCCGCTGGCGGCGTCGCGCATGCTCAAGACGCTGCTGTTGTTCGTGATCACCGCGCTGGCCGAAATCGTCGACTGCTATCTACCGTATCTGTGGCTGCGCAAGGGCGGCAGCGCCTGGCTGCTGCTGCCGGCGGCGTTGAGCCTGGCGGCGTTCGCGTGGTTGCTGACCTTGCATCCGGCCGCGTCGGGCCGGGTCTATGCGGCTTATGGCGGGGTCTACATCACCGTGGCGATCTTCTGGCTGTGGTGGGTCGATTCGATCAGGCACAGCCGCTGGGATTTACTGGGCGCCGCGCTGTGCCTGGCCGGGATGGCGGTGATCATGTTTTCGCCGCGGGCGGGGTGAGCTTGCGGCGTCGCGACGATTGGCCGAGCATCATCGCGACGGGTGGTCATGGAGAACGCGATGAAGTGCACGATGCGCTGGTTGGCGACGATGGGGCTGATCGTGGGCGGGTTGCCCGCTCATGCCGCGCACGCTGAATCCGGACCCGAGGAAAACCTGATCGTGTTCGTCGGCGAGAAGATCTCGGTCGAGGAATTCGAACCCGTCCTGGGACCCAATACAATTCTCATGGACGTCGCGTTCAAGGCGAAATTCCGGATCAAGCAGATCGTCTACGGCCATTACGACGGCGATACGATCGAGTTCGAGGCCTACGATCACCGTGGCCGGCCGGCGTTCGAAGCGTTTCCCCATTCGTTGCTGTTCGTTTCGCGCGCGAACGGCAAGCTGTATCACCAGAAGTACCAGTTCTATCCGGTGTTTCTCAATCGCTCAGGCGTTTGGGCCGGATGCGGGCCGGTCGGCGAGAGCGATACCAAAGAGCGGCGTGGCATCGCTTGGGCCCGGCCCATGCGTTTCGGTCCCGAGGCCTATCATCCCTTGGGCGAACACTGGTGGGATTATCCGACTCCTCGCGAGTTTTCCAGGCGCGATTTCCGCCTCGACGAGGACAAAGCCTATTGCCTGACCGGAACGCCGGTGCAGGATCTGTTCGAGGTCAAGAAACGCACCGTGCTCAAGGCGCGTGGCATATTCGGCGGCAAGGTCGAGGATTAGCCGTCACGCCCGTGACTTGCAGCGCGCCAGCGCCCGGTTCACGATCCAGGCAATCCCGGAATACCGGACCCCACGCCCATGCGCCGCTACCGCCACGCCCCCAGCGCAGCCCTCGGCATCCGCCGCGCCTGCGGGCGAGGCGGATGCGCGCAGTGGGTGCGCCACCCAGGGCAGTCGCTGGTGTGTTCGGACGAATGCGAGGCGCGGGTGCGCCGCGGCGACGCGCTGATCGCCAACAGCGAAGCCAGTTTCCGCCAGGCCCGGCGCGGAAGTGTCGTCGTGGTGATATTTCCGTTGCTGCTGGGCGCGCTACTGTTCCGTTTCGGTTTCGGCGAGCGCGGGTGGTTCAATAAGCTGACCGCGATGGGCGCGATCCTGGCCGTGTCCGGCGTGGCGATCTGGCTGCGCAATCGCCACTTGGCCAGGCAACTGAAACAACCGCGGCGCCGCATGCGCGGCCCAACAACCAGCACAACCGCAGGCATGACAGCGAGCAGGAGGAATCGATGGCCAGCCGTTTCGCAAGCTTCAGCGAGTTCTATCCGTTCTATCTGAGCGAGCACAGCAACCGCACCAGCCGGCGCCTGCATTTCATCGGCAGTTGGGGTGTGTTGATCCTGCTCGCGCTGGCGATCTTCAGCGGCCGACCGTGGCTGCTGCTGGGCGCGTTAGTGTGCGGCTACGGCTTCGCCTGGGTCGGGCATTTCTTCTTCGAGAAGAACCGGCCGGCGACCTTCAAGCATCCGCTGTATTCCTTCGTCGGCGATTGGGTGATGTTCAAGGACATCCTCACCGGCAAGATAAAATTCTGAAGGCTGTCGCCACGCGGCCGCTTTCATCCGATCCGGCTCATCTGGTCGGCTCATCCGATCCGATCGGCACGACGATCAGCGCCATGCTCCACCCACACGCAACGCAAGGACGCAACGCCATGCCATCGATCCGCCCCGTCGTGCTCGCACTGCTCGCGGCGCTGTGCCTCGCGCCGCCGACCGCGCCCGCCAGCGTGGGGCAGATCGCCGGACCCGATCTGCCGATGCGCCGTTCGGCCTGGCTCGATCAGGCCATGGACAGCAAGACCTGTCCCATCGTGCGTATGCGCCCGGCCGCGCCGCAGCGGGGCGAAGGCGAGCGCGAACGCGATGCGGTGCTGGCGACGGTCTGGCGCGCGGACGACGACGACCGCTCCGACCTGGCCGCCTGGCCGGCCTTGTTCGTCTCGCTGAGCGGCCGCGCGCTGACCTTGCGCCGCAGCGACGGCGATTTCGATGTCGAAGCCAGGACCGTGCAGGGCCAGCGCGGCGCGGATCTGGAGTGGGCGGCGCCGGCCGACGGGGTGTGGGCGCATCTGCGTCTGCAACCGCCGCGGCGATTCGTCGAGAACGGCGACGGCGATTGGATCGCGCAGCCGCCCGGATAGGCGCGCGGCGAGGACGACGACAGCACGCGCACGCTGTGGCGCGGCGTGCTGACGATGCGGATCCACGACAACATGTGGACGCGCGAGGTCGAAGTCGAATCGCTCTGCGGTCCCTGACGCGGCCCTGCAAGCGAACCGCGCAGCCGATCAGTCGCCGCTGAAGCAGGGCTCGATTTCGGCCAGCGCCGTCAGCACGTCGGCATCGCCCCCGGCCAGGGCGCGCATCCGCGCCACGTCGCCGAACTCGCTCATCAGCCGCCTGACCCAATCCGCGGCGCTGTACTGCCATTGCGGCTTTTCGCCGGCCGCGCGGCCGGTCTCGATCGTGGTGACGTAATAGCGCCGACCCTGGCGATGGAAATGGAACGCGGTGGTCTCGCCGACCAGCAGCGCGCCTTGTTCGGCGTCGACCAGATGGAACAGCAGCCGCGCCCGCGCCGGGTGGTGCGTGCGCAGCCAGCGCAGCAGCGAGGACAGGCGCAGCCGCCGCCATGGCAGGGCCAGGCCGGTGCTGATGTAGCGGTCGCCGTAATAGAACGGCTTGAGCGTGGCCGCAAACCAGCCGCGCCGATGGCGGATCGACACGTCCTTTTCCAGCATGTGGAATTCAGCCGGTTCGCCGACCGGTTCGAAGCCCTCGGCGAGCATGCGCGGCTTGTCGTCGGGGAACAGCCCCAGCTGCGGGCGCGGCGCCAGATCGCCGTGGACCAGATAGTCGCCGAGCAGGTCGTACAGGCCGATGTCCACGCTCGGCGGGGCGCCAGAAGGCGTCATGCCGCGGCTCATTCCAGGAAGATCAGCCACGCCGCCACCACGATCAGGCCGAACCCGGCCCAGTGGTTCCACTTCATCGGCTCGCCCAGGTACCAGACCGAGAACCCCGCGAACACCAGCAGGGTGATCACCTCCTGCATGCCCTTGAGCTGCGGCGCCGAGTACACCGCGCTGCCCATGCGGTTGGCCGGCACCTGCAGGCAGTACTCGAACAGGGCGATGCCCCAACTGACCGCGATCGCCAGCACCAGCGGCGAGGACTTGTACTTCAGGTGTCCGTACCAGGCGAAGGTCATGAAGATGTTGGACCCCAGCAACAGCAGGATCGGATAGAGGCGGTCGGCGAGCATCGGAAGTCCGGAGGGATGAAAGGGAAGGCACAGGGATGGTGAGATTAAGGGCCAGCGTAGCCACCGCCTTCACGGGCCGTCCACCTTGTGGAGGGCAACCTTCACAAAACTGAAGGAATGGAGAGGCTGCATGCAGGGTACGAGAGACGGGGGTCTGGTCCTTATCGTCGAAGACAACCGCAATATCTCCGAGATGGTCGGTGAATACCTCGAAAGCCGCGGTTTCGAGGTCGATTACGCAGCCGACGGCCTCGACGGCTACCGTCTGGCCACCGAGAACAGCTACGACGTGATCGTGCTGGACCTGATGCTGCCGCGCATGGACGGCATCGAGGTCTGCAAGAAGCTGCGCGAGGAAGCGCGCAAGTCCACCCCGGTGCTGATGCTGACCGCGCGCGACACGCTCGACGAAAAACTCACCGGCCTGAGCGCCGGCGCCGACGATTACCTGACCAAGCCGTTCGCGATCCAGGAACTGGAAGCGCGCCTGCGCGCACTGATCCGTCGCGAACGCCGCCAGGTCGGCGGCGAAGTGCTCAAGGTCGCCGATCTGGTGCTCGATCCGGCCAGCCTGCGGGTCACCCGCGGCGGCAGCGAATTGCAGCTCTCGCCGATCGGCCTGCGCCTGCTGACCATCCTGATGCGCGAATCGCCGCGCGTGGTCAGCCGCCAGGAAATCGAACGCGAGATCTGGGGCAACGGCCTGCCCGATTCGGACACCCTGCGCAGCCATCTGTACAACCTGCGCAAGACCATCGACAAGCCGTTCGGCAAGCAACTGCTGCACACCGTGCAAAGCGCCGGCTATCGCGTGGCGGACATTTCCCAGCCGCCGGACTGACGCGGTTTCGCCGCCATGCCGCAAGGGCTCCCGCGCAAGATCAAGCTTGCGTTCATTCTGCAAGCCGTGATCGGCAGCATCGCGATCACGCTGGGTATTCTCCTGGCGGGGCTCGCGGTGCGCCACGTCGTGCTGGAACAGCGCATGCAGCGCGAGGCCGACGACTACTGGGCAGGACGCACCCGCGATGTCGATTACCCGTTGCCGCGCACCTCGACCACGCGCGGCCATTTCGTTCCGGCCGGGGCCAGCGATTCGCTGCTGCCGGCGGCGATCCGCGGCGCCGACTCGGGCCTGCACAACCTGCCCGGCGGCGGCCGGGTGGTGCTGGTGGACCGGCGCGACGCCGGCACCTTCTACATGGTCTACGCGACCGAGCTGATCGACGAGGCCATCCTCTACACCGGCTTGTTCTCGCTGCTGCTGTCGCTGCTGACCACCTACCTGATTTCCTGGCATACCTACCGCACCTCCAAGCGGCTGGTGTCGCCGGTCAGCTGGCTGGCCAACGTGGTCTCGCAATGGGACCCGCGCGATCCCGACACCAGCCTGATCGAGCCGATCAAATTCCCCTACGACCCCGGCAGCGAAGTGCGCCGCCTGTCGAGCGCGCTCAGCGGCCTGGCCGAACGGGTCAGCGATTTCGTCCAGCGCGAGCGCGATTTCACTCGCGATGCCAGCCACGAACTGCGCACCCCGCTGACCGTGATCCGGGTCGCCACCGACCTGATGCTGGCCGATCCGGACACGCCGCTGCGCGCGCAGCGCTCGCTGCTGCGGGTGCAGCGCGCCGGCCGCGACATGGAGGCGGTGATCGACGCCTTCCTGATCCTGGCGCGCGAATCCGACGTCGAGCCGCAGTCGGAGGAATTCGCGGTGCGCGACATCGTCGACAACGAGATGGAACGCATCCTGCCGTTGCTCAACGGCAAGCCGGTCGAGCTGCACCTGTACGACGAAGGCGGTCCGCGCCTGACCGCGCCGCCGCATGCGCTCGGAGTGATGATCGGCAACCTGCTCAGCAACGCGGTGCGCTTCACCGATGCCGGCCGCATCGACGTGTATCTGAGCCGCGACTGCATCGAGATCCGCGACACCGGCATCGGCATGTCGGTGGAAACGCTGACCAAGGCCTTCACCCCGTTCTACCGCGCCGATTTTTCCGCCAGCGATGGCAAGGGCATGGGCTTGTCGATCGTGCGCCGTCTGGGCGAACGTTTCGGTTGGCCGGTCACCCTGACCAGCGCGCCGGAGCAGGGCACCACCGCGGTGATCCGCTTCAAGCCGAGCGCGGCCACGGTATTGGGCGGCGCGATCCTGCCGGCGCCGCGGGTGCCGGAAGCCTGAGCGACGGCTGGCCGCATCGTTTCCGCGCGCCTGTGTGCGTGCCGATTCGCCTTCCTCGTCCTGATGGCCTGCGCACGCACACCAGCGCTGCGACGACACAACCAGCGCGGTTATAGTCGGCCGATCAACGCGCAGTAGCCGTCGCCGTCATGAATCCGGATATCCGTGGTCTGCTCGAACGCATCTATCTCGACGGCACCACTTATTTCGATGCCGACGGACGCTATCTGCACAAGGTGCCGAACACGTTCTCGGCGCAGGACCTGCAAGCGCTCGATGCGGCCGGACTGCCGCCCAACGCACTGAGCACGAGCACGCACGACGAAGCGGTGACGCGATTGCGCGCCCTGGCCGCGCGCATCGATCTGGACAAGGCGGCCGATGCCTTCGTCACTTCGCTGACCAGCGCCGACCTGAGCTGGCAATCGGTCTTGCCCGCCGCCTGTCTGGGCCTGGCGATGCCGGCGCACGAGTTCCTGCCGATGAGCGAGAGCAACCCGATCTGCCGGGTGTGTTTCCACGACGCGCGCGGCCCGCTCGATCTGACCGAACGCGCGCTGTTCCGCTCGATCCAGGGCACCGGCTGGGGCAGTTACGGCCCGGTCGAAGCGGTGGCCGCGCTGGAATTCGCGCTCGCCGATCCAGCCTGGCCGCAACCGGGCGAACACGATGCCTGGACCTTCCACAGCCTGCTCGAACTGCTCGCCCGATTGCCCGCGGGCAGCCGCTACAGCGTCGCGCGCAAGCAGCTCAAGGCCGCCAAGCTGCTCAGCGCCAACACGGTCTATCGCTGCGAGTCCACGCTCGAGGCCTTGTCCTTCATCAGCGTGATCGAAAACGCCGGGCACCCGGGCCTGGTCACCGCCTGGACCAGCGCGGTCGAACGCGATCAGCGGCCCAACACCCGGGTCGAAGTGCCGGCGCCGCTGGCGTGGTGGAGCGCCGACGACGGCATCAACACGGCGGTGGTCGAACGTTTGTTCGGCGCTATTCGCAAACCCGCGACGCGGCCGTCGTCGTTGCCAGTGGCGGCCAAGCCCAGGCGCGCGACCGCGCCGCGCGTGGCCGGACGCTCGCTGCCTGGGCCGGTCGCGGCCGGCGACGTGTACGCGGTGCGTCTGCGCGAAGACCTGTGGACCGCGGTGTACTGCCACGCGGTGGCCGACGACGACGGTCCCGAGCGCGGCCTGGTCGAATACCTCGATGTGCTTACGCCGGCGCCGGTCATCCCCGAACAGCTCGAAGGCGTGGGCTATCGCGACCGTCGCAACGGCCAGCGCTGGCAGGCCTGGTGCACCGGCCTTGCGAAGACCACCGGGGTGCGGCGGGTGGCGCAGGGCCTCGTCGCGCCGCCGCATGCGCGCAAGCACGAAGCCACCCGGCTGCGCACGGGCGCGAAAGATCTTCGTTACACCGCCGATCTGCATTTCGATCTGTCGGGCTGATCGCCACCGCTGTACCGGCGCGCGCCGCGCCGCGACAACCGTGGCGAACGCACCGCGCGACGTTTCGCCGCCCCATCGCATCCGTGCATCCATGGACTTCCGCGGACGGCATCGCGACGGCCCGCGTCCACCGCGCTTGCCGTATCGATGCCCCATGACGAAACTGAACCGATCGCGCCAAAAGCGGTCAATCGCAGCGCGAGTGTCAACCCTGTTCAGCCGCGCGCGTTCGCGCCTCCATAGCCTTCGAACCGAACTCCATGAGCGCAGCCAAGCCGACCTCCCCGTCCAGCCCGAACAAGACCCTGCGCCCGCGCCGGTCGCCCTGGCCCAAGCGCATCGTGATCGCCGTGGTGGTGTTGGCGGTGGCCGGCGGCGGTTGGTACTTCTACTGCCAGCGCAATGCCGAACAGGCCGCGAGCGCCTACCGCACCGCCAAGGTCGAACGCGGCGATATCCGCGTGGCGATCTCGGCCACCGGCGCGCTGTCGGCGATCTCGACCGTCGACGTGGGCAGCCAGATTTCCGGGCAAGTCACCGACGTGCTGGTCGATTTCAACGATCGGGTGACCAAGGGTCAGGTGATCGCGCGCATCGATCCGAGTACCTACGAGGCGCAGATCGCCCAGGGCACCGCCCAGGTCAACAACGCCCGCGCCGGCCTGGCGACCGCGCAGGCCACCTTGCGCAACGCCGAGCTCGACTATCAGCGCAAGACCGAACTGGCCAAGAACCAGCTGGTCGCGCGCAGCGACGCCGACCTCGCCCGCGCCGCGCGCGATCAGGCGCGCGCGCAGCTCGCCGGCGCGCAGGCGCAGATCAATCAGCAGATCGCCTCGACCCAGACCTCGCGTTTGAACCTGCAGCGCACGGTGATCCGCGCGCCGGTCGACGGCGTGGTTCTGACCCGCACCATCGAACCCGGCCAGACCGTCGCCGCCAGCCTGCAGTCGCCGGTGCTGTTCCAGATCGCCGAGGACTTGTCGAAGATGGAGATCGTGCTGGCGATCGACGAAGCCGACATCGGCCAAGTCAAGCCGGGTCAGAGCGTCGATTTCACCGTCGATTCCTTCCCCGACCGCAAGTTCCGCGGCAGCGTCCAGCAAGTGCGGCTGTCGGCGACCAACACCAGCAACGTCATCACCTATCCGGTGGTGGTCGCGGTCGACAACCCCGACGGCGTGCTGCTGCCGGGCATGACCGCCAACGCCGAGATCGAAGTCAGTCATCGCGACGACGTGCTGCGGGTCGGCAACGCCGCGCTGCGCTACAAGCCGGCCGACGACGACCCGGCCGCGGCCAGCGCGGCCGGTGGCCCCGGCGGCCCCGGCGGCGCGCGCGGCGGACTCGGCAACGATCTGCCGGCGGTCGCGGCGAAGCTCAAGCTCGATGCGAACCAGCAGGCCGCGTTCGACGCCGCGCTGGAACAGATGAAACAGCGCATGGCCGCGCGCACCGCGGCCCCGGCCGGCGCCGCGGGCGGACCGCCCGGCGGCGGCGCGCCGATCATCATGGGCGGCGGACGCGGCCCGGGCGGCGGCGGTGGCGGCAACAACAACCGCAACGCCAGCCGCAGCGGCGGCGCGATGTCCGGCGCCGCGCGTCAGCGCATGCTCGAACGGTTCAACCAGCAGTTCGGCGCGTTCCGCGAATCGCTGAGCGAGGCGCAGCGCGCGCAGTGGGACGGCGAAGTCGCGGCCTTGGTCAGCGCGCGCCGCGTGCCGCTGTACAAACTGGTCAAGGGCGAACCGCAGGCGGTGACGGTGCGGGTCGGCGCGAGCGACGGCAGCTGGACCGAAGTCTCCGGCAACATCGCCGAAGGCGACGAGGTCGTGGTCGGCACGGGGCGCGGCACGAAATGAGCCGCGCCGCTGAGGCCACCGCGGTCATCGAGACCCGCGATCTGGGCAAGGTCTATTCGCCGGGCAGCGAGGCCGAGGTGATCGCGCTGCACGGGGTCGAGCTGTCGATCGCGCGCGGCGAATTCGTGGCGATCATGGGGCCGTCGGGCTCGGGCAAGTCGACCCTGATGAATCTGATCGGCTGCCTCGACACGCCGACCAGCGGCGTGTACCTGTGCGACGGCATCGACGTGGACAGCCTCGACAAGGAAGAACGCGCGATCCTGCGCCGCGACAAGATCGGCTTCGTGTTCCAGGGCTTCAATCTGCTGCCGCGGATGAGCGCGCTGGAGAACGTGGCGATGCCGATGGGCTACGCCAACATCAAGCGCGAGGAGCGTCTGCGGCGCGCGCACGAGGCGCTGGAATCGGTCGGCCTGGGCGCGCGCGCCGGCCATCGTCCCAGCGAATTGTCCGGCGGCCAGCAACAGCGCGTGGCGATCGCGCGCGCGTTGATCAACCGCCCGCCGATCCTGCTCGCCGACGAACCCACCGGCGCGCTCGACACTCGCACCGGCGAGGAAATCCTGGCCCTGTTCAAGCGCCTGCAGGCCGACGATCACACCGTGGTGCTGATCACCCACGACCCGGACGTGGCCGCGCACGCCGACCGCATCTTCGTGATGCGCGACGGCGAACTGCACGTGCAGGAGGCCGGGGCATGAATTTCTTCGAAGT
Source organism: Lysobacter capsici (assembly GCF_014779555.2). Taxonomy (NCBI): domain Bacteria; kingdom Pseudomonadati; phylum Pseudomonadota; class Gammaproteobacteria; order Lysobacterales; family Lysobacteraceae; genus Lysobacter; species Lysobacter capsici. The sequence goes on along the minus strand of NZ_CP094357.1, from coordinate 4,594,562 downwards.
GCTCAGCACCGCGATCTTCGCTTTGCGCGGCAACTGGCTGCGCAGCGCGTTGACCTCGCTCGGCGTGATCATCGGCATCGCCGCGGTGATCGTGATGGTCTCGGTCGGGCAGGGCACCCAGGCGGAAATCGACAAGCTGGTCTCGGGCCTGGGTTCCAACCGTCTCGACATCAGTTCCGGCGGCGGCGGGCGCGGCACCGGCGGCGTGCGTCTGAGTTCGTCGAGTTTCTTCACCCTGACCGAGGACGACGGCGAAGCGATCCGCAACGAAGTGCCGGAAGTGCAGTACGTGGCCGCGTCCTTGCGCGGCGGCACCCAGGCGGTGTTCGCCGAGAACAACTGGTCGACCCAGTGGCAGGGCGTGCAGGCGGATTTCTTCGACATCAACGGCTGGGTCATCGCCGGCGGATCGAGCTTCGAACAGCGCGATTACGGCAGCGGCACCAAGTCGGTGATCCTCGGCGAGAGCGTGCGCCGCGAGTTGTTCGGCGACGAAGACGCGATCGGCCAGACCATCCGCCTGGGCCGGGTGCCGTTCACCGTGATCGGCACGCTCAAGCCCAAGGGCCAGGGCGGCTTCGGCCAGGACCAGGACGACGTGGTGCTGGTGCCGCTGGAAACCGGCCGTCGCCGCCTGCTCGGCGCGATGGGCCTGCCCAACGGCGCGGTGATGCAGATCGCGGTCGGCGTGGGTCGCGCCGAGGACGTGTCGTACGCGCAGGAGCAGATCGAAGCGCTGCTGCGTCAGCGCCACAAGATCCAGCCTGGCGGCGACGACGACTTCACCGTGCGCAACATCGCCGAAGTGGTGGCCACGCGCACCCAGACGACGCGGCTGATGTCGTTGCTGCTCGGCGCGGTGGCGACGATTTCCTTGATCGTCGGCGGCATCGGCATCATGAACATCATGCTGGTGTCGGTGACCGAGCGCATCCGCGAAATCGGCCTGCGCATGGCGGTCGGCGCCGGCCCGCGCGACATCCAGTCGCAGTTCCTGGCCGAGGCGATGCTGATCTCGCTGATCGGCGGCGCGCTGGGCATCGCGATCGGCGTGGTCGGCACGATCCTGGTCGGCAAGTTCGGCGCCTTGCCGATCGCCTTGAACGGGCAGGTGATCGGTCTGGCGGCGGGGTTCTCGATCGCGACCGGTTTGTTCTTCGGCTATTACCCGGCCCGCAAGGCCTCGCAGCTCGATCCGATCGAGGCGTTGCGGCAGCAGTGAGGTCTGTGGGGATGCGTCGGTTCATTCTCGGCGCAGGCGTGGTTTCGTGTTCGAGCCGGGATCCGATTCTGGATCGTGGCCGGGTCGTTTGCGGACGCGTCGATCCGGCCGTCATGGTTGCTGTTGCCTGGGGCGACCCGGCGACTTTCGATTGCCGCTGTCGGTATCGCCATCGTCACCGCAATGGCCGTGGGCAGGACATGCCATTCGCGTAGCTGCATCGCAGCCCCTGTAGGAGCGGCGTCCTGCTGGATTTCCTTCGGTCACAAGCCGCGACCGCGGCAATGCAGCTACGACGAACGTTTCGCCGTTGCCGCGATGGCGCGGTCGCGGCTTGCGCCGCTCCTACAGGTAGGCCATGCCGCTTCTGCTTGGGCTTGAAGCCGCGCAGTTCATCCAGCGCTGCGAGGCCACTGACTCGCGTTAGCAAAAGCACACCCGAAGGGCGGCGTGCAGGATGCACGCCGTGCGCCACCGGGACATGGATGTCCCGTGTGGCGCATGCCTGCGTATGCACCGCACGCGCGGGCCCTTGATTCAAAAAAAGCGTTTTTCTTTGGTTACCTTTCTTTTGTTGCTTTTGACAAAAGAAAGTAACTCGGCCGCTTGCGGACGAAAGCTGTTGATCTTGCCTTTGGCTTCAAAAGCTCTGCTCTAGAGCTTCAAAGCTTTGAAGCCTTTGAAGCTGCAAGCAGGATCAAAAGCGTTCCGCCGCTAAAGCGGCGGGTTACTTTCTTTTGTCTAAAGCAACAAAAGAAAGGTAACCAAAGAAAAATGCTTTTTTGTGAATCAAGGGCCCGCAAGTTCGGAGCATTCGCAGGCATGCGCCACACGGGACATCCTGTCCCGGTGGCGCACGGCGCACATCCATGTGCGCCGCCCTTCGGGTGTCCTGTTGTTCTCGCGAGTTACAAGCGTCGCAGCGCTGGATGAACTGCGCGACTTCAAGCTCAAGCGGAGCGGCATGGCCTACCTGTAGGAGCGGCGCGAGCCGCGACCGCGCCATCACGACAATGACGCAACCTGCGCCGTGGCCGCATTGCCGCGGTCGCGGCTCACGCCGCTCCTACAGGGGCTGCGATGCAGCCACGTTGTTGGCATGTCCGAAACCGCTCGCCCGCCAAAAGCCGGAACCTGATTGGACATCGCCCGATCAAACCCGATCCGCAGCTAAACCCCGAATCCCACAAACCCCGCCCGACAGGTGCAACGCTCAGCCCGACCCCCGGTCCTCGCGCCAGGACAACACCGGCGCGGCAAACCCGCCGCCCCGGGGACCGGCCAGGCCCGACACCCCAGCGCAAGGGCAGCCCCGCCGGGCTTGTGGCAAAATCTCCGCCCTGTAGCGGCCCCGGCCGCGCCCGGCCGGCCCCGGCCCGCACGATCGAGACCCGCACGCCATGCCGACCTTCGAGCCGTCTCCGCCCGAGCGCCCCGATCAAACCCGCCCCGCGGCCGCCATGGAGCGTCCCCGTGGCTGACGAATACGGGCACAAGCCGCGCGGTCCCGGCCGCATCCTCAAGGCCGCGACCTGGTCGTTCCAGGGCCTGCGCGCGGCCTGGCTGCACGAGTCCTCGTTCCGGCTCGAGGTGTACATGTTCGTGGTACTGGCCCCGATCGGCTGGTATTTCGGCGCAAGCGGGGTCGAGCGCTCGCTGCTGATCGGCTCGATCCTGCTGGTGCTGAGCGTGGAACTGCTCAATTCCGCGGTCGAGGCGGTGATCGAACGCTACGGCCCGGAGTTCCACGAACTGGCCGGACGCGCCAAGGACATGGGCTCGGCGGCGGTGTTCGTGCTGCTGATGAACGTGCTGCTGACCTGGGCCGCGATCCTCGGCCCGCGGCTGTGGCACCACCTGATGGGCTGAGCGCGCCCGCGCGGGCCGCACGCGCATCGCGGAACGGCGCAGGCCGTTCCAACCGGGCCGCCCTCGCGGCGCGCCCGTCCGCGGACCCAGCCGCGGGATTCCCACTACACCTTGAGGTATGCCGCACGTGATTGAACTGCTGACCGATCCGCAAGTCTGGATCACCCTGATCACCCTGAGCGCGATCGAAATCGTGCTGGGTATCGACAACCTCGTCTTCATCTCGATCGCGGTCAGCAAGCTGCCGTACGAGAGCCGCGAGAAGGCGCGCAAGTTCGGCATCGCGGTGGCCTGCATCACCCGTATCGCGCTGCTGCTGACCCTGGCCTGGCTGGCCGGTCTGACCAGCGACCTGTTCACCGTGTTCGGCCAGGGCATCTCGGTGCGCGACCTGGTGCTGATCCTCGGCGGCGCGTTCTTGCTGGTGAAGGGCTCGATGGAGGTCAAGGACCTGATCGTCGGCGAGGACGAATCCGAAGACGTGCACACCAAGCCGGCGGCGTCGTTCATGGCGGTGATCGCGCAGATCGCGGTGATCGACATCGTGTTCTCGCTCGACTCGGTGATCGCCGCGGTCGGCATGGCCAACCACACGCCGGTGATGGTCGCCGCGATCCTTTTGGCGGTCGGCGTGATGCTGCTGGCGTCCAAGCCGCTGGGCCATTTCATCGACAACAACCCGACCATCAAGATGCTGGCGCTGGCCTTCATCGTCCTGGTCGGCGTGTACCTGATCGCCGACGGCCTGGAAGTGCATATTCCGAAGGGCTACATCTACGGCGCGATGGGCTTCTCGGCGCTGGTCGAGTGCCTGAACCTGTGGGCCAAGAAGCGCGCATCGCGGCGGTTGTCGGCCGAGTAAGCGCACGGCGCGGCGCGAAACCCCGAAGGCCGGCGAGCGATCGCCGGCCTTTTTCGTGGCCGCGGCGCGGGCCCGCGCTCGGGTTTTCGCGACGCGCGACCGGGTTTGAAGCCCCGGCCGCGACCTCGCGGCAACGGCCGCGCAGCGAGGCTCCGCCGCCCGCCAGCCGTCGTCACACCGCGACCATTGCGCCGATCCGCGCCCGGTGCTGCAATGCGGCCGTCATCCAGCGGGAGAGTCGCGCCATGTTCCGAGCCTTGATCGTGCTTGCCTTGACCGTCGTGCTCAGCGGCTGCGGCTACAACACCATCCAGCAGAAGGACGAAGCGGTGAACGCCGCCTGGTCGCAGGTGCTCAACGTCTACAAGCGCCGCGCCGACCTGGTGCCGAACCTGGTCGCGACGGTGAAGGGCTACGCCAGCCACGAGCAGCAGGTGCTGGTGCAGGTCACCGAGGCGCGTTCCAAGGTCGGCAGCATCAACGTCGACGCCAACGATCCGGCCTCGCTGCAGCAGTTCGAACAGGCCCAGGGCGAGTTGCGCGGCGCGATCGGCCGCCTGCTGGTGGTCAGCGAGAACTACCCGCAGCTCAAGGCCGACCAGGGCTTCCTGAGCCTGCAGACCCAGCTGGAAGGCACCGAAAACCGCATCACGGTGGAGCGCCAGCGCTACATCGCCGCGGTCCAGGACTACAACACCTACCTGCGCCAGTTCCCGACCAACCTCACCGCGAAGATGTTCGGCTATTCGACCAAGCCGAATTTCACCGTGCAGAACGCGGCCGAAATCCAGGAAGCGCCGAAGGTCGATTTCGGCCAGCCGGCCGCCGCTCCGGCGCCTGCTCCGGCACCCGCGCCGCCGGCCGGCGGCTGAGCCGGCCGTGCCGCGCGTTCGCGCGTATTGCCGGCTGGCCGCGGTCGCGCTGAGCGGCGAGCGCGAATACGAAGGCGGCGGCGCCGCGGGGCGCCGCTGATGGGCATGGAACGCTTGAAGGATGTCGTGATGGATTCGCACCACCGATCGCGCCGGCGCGCGCGCAACGCATGGGCGCGACTCGCCGTGTTGCTGATGTTGGCGCTGCTTGGTTTGAACCTCGCCGCGCAGCCGCTGCGCGCGATTCCCAAACTGACCTCGCCGGTGACCGACACCACCGGCACCCTCGACGCCGCGACGCAAAGCACGCTGCGCGAGCGCTCGCTCGATCTGCAGCGCCGCAAGGGTTCGCAGCTGATGCTGTTGATGATCGACAGCACCGGCTCGGAATCGATCGAGGCCTATGCCCAGCGCGTGTTCGAGCAATGGAAGCCCGGACGCGCCGACATCGACGACGGTGTGTTGATCGTGGTGGCGAAGACCGATCGGCGCATGCGCATCCACGTCGGTTACGGCCTGGAGCAGACGGTCACCGACGAAGCCGCGACCCAGGTGATCGACGAGTACCTGACCCCCGCGTTCCGCAACGGCGAATACGGCGAGGGCTTGCTGCGCGGCAGCGACGCGCTGATCGGCCTGATCGACGGCACCCCGCTGCCCGAACCCGACAACAGCATGCCGATGCCGTTGCTGATCTTCGTATCGATCTTCGGCACGCTGTTCGCCTTGCCGTTCATCGTGGTGCCGCTGTTGGGCATGCGCGCGGCCTGGCGGCGCGGTCCGCTCGCGTTCTTCGGCCGCTGGGCGATCGTCGCGGTGGCGGCCGGCTGGGCGCTGGCGGCGTCGTATTCGGCCATCGTCAGCGAAACCAGCTGGGAGCGTTTCATGCCGCTGGTGCTGATCACGTATCTCACGACCATCTTCACCTTTTTCACCGCGTTCGGCGACGGCGGCTGGCGTAGCGGTACGCGCGGCGATGACGACGACGACCGTCGCCGTCGCCGCAGTCGCTCCAGCAGCAGCTCCAGCAGCAGTTCGAGTTATTCCGGCGGCGGCGGGCGCAGCGGCGGCAGCGGCTCGAGCGGGTCGTGGTGAACACGCGCGCCGATCCGCGCATGGGGTTTGGCCGCGCGCGCTGGCTGGCGCGGATGCTGCTGGTGGCGTGGTTGCTGTTGCTGCCGATGGCGAGCGCGTTGGCGCAGACCTTGGCGTCGATCCCCGCGATGGATTCGCCGGTGATCGACACCACCGGCACGCTCGACGAGCCGACGCGCTCGCAGCTCGCGGCGCAGGCGCGCGCGCTGCAGCAGCGCAAGGGCAGCCAGCTGCAGATCCTGATGGTGGACAGCACCGGGTCCGAGGACATCGATTCGTACGCGCTGCGCGCGTTCGACCAGTTCGAACTCGGCCGCAAGGACGTATCCGACGGCGTGCTGGTGGTGGTCGCCAAGCGCGACCAGCGCGTGCGCATCGAAGTCGGCTACGGCCTGGAAGGCGCGATCACCGACGCGCAGGCGGCGACGATCATCCGCGACTACATCGGTCCGCGTTTCGGCGCAGGCGACTACGCCGGCGGCCTGCGCGAGGCCACGGCCGCATTGACCGGATTGATCGACGGCGAAGCCTTGCCGCCGCCGCCCGAGGCGCCGGTGGCCGGGGTGGGTTGGCGGCCGCTCGACACCGCGTGGTCGCTCGCGTTCGTGTTCGCGCTCGGCGCGGCCGCATTCGCGCGCACGCGCGAGTGGCCGCGCGCTATGGCCTGGCCGCTGGCGTTATTGCCGCCGCTGCTGTTCGCCTGGATGTGGAGCGGCATCGGTTCGGTCGGGGGCGCGGCCGCGTTCGCCGCGGCCGGCGTGGCGATCGGCCATTGCCTGCCGCGCCAGCGCTGGTTGCGGATCGCGATGACGGTGTTCGCGATCGCGGTGGTGATCGCGATCGGGATCGTTTTCGCCTGGCACGAGCGCGAGCCGAATCTGCTCGGCATCGTGTTCGGCCTGGCGTTGGAATTATTCGCGGCGCCTTTGCTGGCCGGGGTGCTGGCGCCGCCGATCATCGCCTGGGACGTCAGCCGGGTCGGCTGCGTGATCCGCGCGCTGCTGTTCCTGCCGCTGGCCTGGCTTGGGTGGCAAGGCATGCTCGCGGCGCAGCGGTGGGCCGGGATGGAACCCGGTATCGATATGGCTTCGGGGCTGTTGCTCGGCGTGGTCGGCATGTTCGCGTGGGCGGGTGTGTTCGTGTTCGGGCCCCGGCGCGGCGGCTCGCGTCAGTCGGCGTCGGGTTCGTCTTCGTCGTCGCGCGACTATCGAAGTTCCGGTACGTCCAGCAGCACGTCCAGCAGTTCGAGCGGCGGCTCGAGCAGCTCGGGCTGGTCCGGCGGCGGCGGACGCAGCGGCGGTGGAGGCGCGAGCGGATCATGGTGAACAGCTCATGGTGAATCGCCACGACATGTCGATCGGCCGTTCGATGCGGGCAGCGTTCGCGCTGCGCGTGTTGCTCATGGTGTGCCTGCTGCTGCCGATGGCCAGCGCGTTCGCGCAGGCGCTGGCGGCGATCCCGGCGATGCAGTCGCCGGTGGTCGATACCACCGGCACGCTCGACGACGGCGCGCGCGCGCAGCTCGATGCGCAGGCGCGCGCGTTGCAGCAACGCAAGGGCAGCCAGTTGCAGATCCTGATGGTCGCGAGCACCCAGCCCGAGGACATCGATTCCTACGCGGTGCGCGCGTTCGATCAGTTCCAGCTCGGCCGCAAGGGCGTGTCCGACGGCGTGCTGCTGGTGGTCGCCAAGGACGATCGGCGGGTGCGCATCGAAGTCGGTTACGGCCTGGAGGGCGCGATCACCGACGCCCAGGCCGGACGCATCATCCAGGAATACATCACCCCGAAATTCCGCGAAGGCGATTACGCCGGCGGCCTCGCCGACGCCACCGCGATGCTGACCAAGCTGATCGACGGCGAACCCTTGCCGCCGCCGCTGGCCGGCGACGACGACGCGGTCGCCGGCCAGGCCGTCGCCTCGGGCATGACCGGTCTGATCCTGGCGATCGTGGTGGCGAGTTTCGCCAACGGCATCCTGAATATTTTCATCCGCCGCCTGCCGGCCTTGATTCGCGGGATCGTGTCCGGATTGGTGTCGGCCTTCGTGGTGTGGCAGTTGTCGCCGTCGCTGTGGCTGGTCGTGGTGGCCGGTGTGGTCGGCCTGGTATTCGGCCTGATCGGCGGCGGTGGCGGGATGTTCGTCAGCAGCGGCGGCTCGGGCGGCTACAGCGGTGGCGGTTGGGGCGGTGGTGGCGGCGGTGGCGGTGGCTGGTCGGGCGGCGGCGGGTCCAGCGGAGGCGGCGGCGCCTCGGGGAGTTGGTGATGCGTTGGCTACGTCATCTGTTCGCGCTTTCGTCGCGGCGAGTGTTTCCGGCCGCCAGCCTGGAGCGGATCGGCGAGGCGATCGCGGCCGGCGAACGCCATCATCGCGGCCAGTTGTGTTTCGCGGTCGAGTCGCGATTGAGCCTGGGCGAACTGCTCGACGGACGCGATGCGCGCGACGCCGCGCATGTCGCGTTCGCGCAGTTGCGGGTGTGGGACACCGCGGCCAACAACGGCGTGCTGCTGTACCTGCTGTTGGCCGATCACCGGATCGAGATCGTCGCCGATCGCGGCTATGCCGCGCGGGTCGGCGACGAGCGTTGGCAGGCGGTGTGCGAGCGCATCCAGCAGGCCTTGGCCGCGGGCGAGGCCGAGGCGGCGTTGCTCGGCGGGATCGCGGCCTTGTCGGAGATCATCGCCGAGCAGTTCCCGCGCGATGAATTCTCGGCAGAGTCGTCCCTTGGCAAGCGCGGCGGAGCGGACGGCGAGGGCAATGAGTTGCCGGATCGGCCGGTGCGGCTCTAAGCGATGCGGCGCACGGCCTGATCGACCTTCGGGACCGCTGCATTGCGCGAAATATTCTGTCGACGAAGCTACTTCCCCAAGACGGTCCGCGCGCCTCGCACTATCGAATCGCAAAGCGTTGACGCCGAAGTCCTCTCGCCGGACTCGTACCGACCGCAGCCCGATCGAAAACCGAGTTCCAGCCCCGACCCAACCCAGCCCGAACCCACGCTGAAACCCGATCCGCGCCCGCGGTCAGCGGCCGCAACCGGCACCCCGGCTGCGGGCGGCCTGGGGCACAATAAGCCGGTCATCCGCCCTCGAGCCGCCCCGCCGCATGACCATCCTGCACCAGATCGACCCGATCGCACTCCATCTCGGCCCGCTGCAAGTCCATTGGTACGGGATCATGTATCTGCTCGGGTTCGTCAGCGCCTGGTGGCTCGGCCGCCAGCGCGTGCGCGCCGGCCGTCTGCCCGGCGTCAGCGAACAGGCTTACGGCGATCTGCTGTTCTACGCCATGCTCGGCGTGGTCCTCGGCGGCCGCATCGGCTACGTGTTCTTCTACAACTTCGCCGAACTGGTCAAAGACCCGCTGATGCTGGTGCGCATCTGGGAAGGCGGCATGAGCTTCCACGGCGGCCTGATCGGGGTGATGGTCGCGGCCTGGTGGTGGGCGCGCAGCCATCGCACCCACTTCTTCGACGTGATGGATTTCGTCGCCCCGCTGGTACCGCCGGGCCTCGGTTTCGGCCGCCTGGGCAATTACATCGGCGGCGAGTTGTGGGGCAAGTTCACCGACGCCGGCTGGGGCGTGATCTTCCCGCGCGCGCCGGAATTCGCCAACTGGACCACCCAGCAACTGCAGACCCAGTACGCCGCCGGCGCGCTGGACCGCTACGCGCGGCATCCCTCGCAGCTGTATCAGGCCGCGCTGGAGGGCGTGGCCATGTTCGCGATCCTGTGGTGGTTCTCGCGCAAGCCGCGTCCGCGTTATGCGGTGTCGGGCATGTTCGCGCTGCTATACGGCTGCTTCCGCTTCATCGTCGAATTCGTGCGCGTGCCCGATGCGCAGATCGGCGATCACGGCTACCTCGCATTTGGTTGGCTGACCATGGGCCAGGTGCTGAGCACGCCGCTGATCCTGCTGGGCCTGTTCTGGCTGTGGCGGTCGACGCGTTCGCCGACCCTGCAGCCGCAGTTGCCGGCCGCCGAACCGGCCGATGCCGCCGCGACCACGAACAAGGGCTGAGCCATGCACAACTACCTCGACCTGCTGCGTCACGTGCTCGATCACGGCACCGAAAAATCCGACCGCACCGGCACCGGCACGCGCAGCGTGTTCGGCTGGCAGCTGCGCTACGACTTGAACGCCGGCTTCCCACTACTCACCACCAAGAAACTGCATCTGCGCTCGATCGTGCACGAGCTGCTGTGGTTTCTCAAAGGCGAGACCAACACCGCTTACCTGAAAGAGCACAAGGTCAGCATCTGGGACGAATGGGCCAACGCCGACGGCGAACTCGGCCCGGTCTACGGCAAGCAGTGGCGACGCTGGTCCGGCGCGGACGGCGTGGAGATCGACCAGATCCGCTGGGTGATCGACGAGATCAAGCGCAATCCCGATTCGCGCCGCTTGATCGTCAGCGCCTGGAACGTCGCCGACCTGCCGAAGATGGCGCTGATGCCGTGCCACGCGCTGTTCCAGTTCTACGTCGCCGACGGCAAGCTCAGCTGCCAGTTGTACCAGCGCAGCGGCGACATCTTCCTCGGCGTGCCGTTCAACATCGCCAGCTACGCCTTGCTGACCCACATGGTCGCGCAGGTCTGCGGCCTGGGCGTCGGCGATTTCGTGCATACCCTCGGCGATGCGCATCTGTACAGCAACCACTTCGACCAGGCGCGCGAGCAGTTGTCGCGCACGCCGCGCGCGCTGCCGACGCTCAAGCTCAATCCCGACGTGCGCGATATCTTCGATTTCACTTTCGACGACATCGCCATCGAAGGCTACGACCCGTTGCCGGCGATCAAGGCTCCGGTGGCGGTTTGAGCGCGGCGCGATGAGGCCGTTGCGGCAGCGTTTGAACGTCGGATTCGCGTCCATGTTGGTGTTGAGTTCGACCGCGTGCCTGAGCCCGACCGACGAAGTGTCGGTCGCGCCGCGGGACATCGCGCCGATGCAGGCGACCGAGCGCACGCCGCCGACTCCACCGCCGCCGCCCGCGCCCGCCGTCGAACCGGGCGTGCGCGCCGAAGCGGTCGCTGAGCCGCCCGCGGTCGGCGACAGCGCCGCCGATGCGCTGCAAGCCTTCTATCGGATGCATGTGCGGCTCAAGGCCAGCGGCCTGCCGGTCGGCGAAGACCTCGCGCGTTACCAACCCATGCTGTCCCGGCGGTTGCTCGCGCTGATGGCGCCGGCCGCGCGTGAGCGCGATCGGGTGATCGCGCAGGCGCCGGGCGTGAAGCCGCCGTACATCGAAGGCGATTTCTTCACCAGCAGGGATGACGGTGTGACCACCTTCAAACTTGGCAAGCACATCGTGCGGACGGCGGATCTGGAAAGTTTCGAAATCGAATTCAGCTACACCGAACCCAGCGGCACCTCGCGCTGGACCGACCGCGTGCAGATGCTGCGCGAGGACGGGCGCTGGAAGCTCGACGATGTCGAATACGGCGGCTATCGCCAGGACGGCTCCGACGGCGAGCGCGACCGTGACGGCGAACGGAATTTCGCGGCGCATGGACGCCTGTCCGATACGCTCAGGCAGAGCGAATAAGCCGGCGTCCGCCTGCCGCGGGCGCCACAGCGAAGGAGTTGGGTATGACCGCTTTGGTACTGATCGCTGCACTCGACCGCAAGCACGCCATCGGCCGCGACAACGCGCTGCCGTGGCGCTTGTCCGACGACCTCAAGCGCTTCAAGGCGCTGACCCTCGGCAAACCCTTGCTGATGGGACGCAAGACCGCGCAATCGCTCGGCCGCGCGCTGCCGGGCCGACGCAATCTGGTGCTGACCCGCTCCGGGGAGGTGCCGTTCGCCGGCATGGAAGCGGTGGGTTCGACCGAACAGGCGCTGGAACTGGCCCGGGCCGACGGCGCCGCCGAGCTGTGCGTGATCGGCGGCGGCGAGATCTACGCGCTGTGCCTGCCGTCGGCTTCGCGCATGCACCTGACCCGGGTCGATACCGAGGTCGAAGGCGCCGATACGTTCTTCCCGCGTTTCGATCGCGACGAATGGCGCGAGGTCGCGCGCGAGTCGCATCGCGCCGACGAGCGCAACGAGTTCGATGTCGAATACGTGGAATACGTCCGCCTGGGCATGGACTGAGGCCGGCTGGATCAGCGGTTGGCGTCGGGGCGCGCGGGCGCGCTCGCTTCGTCGTTGCCCTGGTTCACCGAGAAGACGAAACGATGCGGGCCGTCGCCGCGCTCGCGTTCGGTCGAGTAATCGATGACGTCGTAGACCGGCAACGGCGCGTCCACGATCGCGCCGAACAAGGTGGCGTAGGCGGCTGCGTCGCCGCGCAGCGAGCCGATGCACAGTCTGAGTCCGCACTCAAAGGTTTCCAGGCCCAGCTTGAGCTGGGCGCTGGCGATCATGCGCGTCAGCATCGAACGATAGGCCGCGGTCCGGCGTTGAGCCTCAGGTTGCACGGCGTTTTCTTTCTTGAGATTGGCGAGCGTGCTGTCGAACACGCGCTCCAGGATGAGCGGGGTGGCGCTCGGCGGCGGACCGGCGCGCGCCGTGGCGGCGTTCGCGGATGCGGCGCGTTCGGCACTTCGCGCAGCAGCCGGCTCGGGAATCTCGAGGTGGGTGCGCACGATCCCCACCAGCACCATCGCGGCGAGGACGGTGCAGATCATCAGCAGCATGAGATCGGGTCTTTTCGCCTTCGCGGCCTGCCAGTCGAGTTCGTCCTGCTTGCTGCGCGCCGGCGATTGCGCGGCGCTGCGCGCGTCCGTGCCGGATCGCCCGGGGGCGGTCATCGCGAGACCACCGCGGCGCCGGGCAACACCGGCCGGTAATGCCCGGTGATCGGATAATCGAACAGCACATCGTCTTCCTGGGTGCCGCGCGCGATGTTGTGCAGGATCAACGGCCGCTGCCGGTCCCAGGATTTGCGGTCGGACACGATGCCGATATGCGGCAGGCCGCCGTTGAGCTCCCAGGTCACCAGATCGCCGGCGCGGTAGTCGTCGGCGCGCTCGCTGACCGGCAACGACCAGCGCTGGCGTTCGAACCAGCGGCGCAGGTTGGGCACGCGGCGATGATCGATGTTGCGGTCGGTGGATTTCGCCCGCCAGATCGACGGATACGCGGCGAAGTTCGCGCGCATGTCCTCGTGCACGGTCTGTTGCAGGTCCAGGCCCTGCACGCGCAAGGCGCGGATCACCACGTCGGTGCAGACGCCGCGATCGGCGGCGACGTCGCCGCCGGGATAAGCCAGTTGCACGTAGGCGGGGTCGTACCGCCGCACCACGCCGACCTGGGCGCGCGCGGCGGCGACTAGGGGCGGCGACGCTGCCGCGGGTTCTGCGGATGGCGCCGGCCAGACCCTCACGGTCGTGCGTTCGGCCGGCGGCGAGGCGGGCTGCGAACATGCGGCGGCGAGCGCGGCGATCAGCAAGGCGGTGACCGTTCGCGCGAAGGTCGTCGCCGGCATCGGTTTCGCCGTTACTGAAATCCGCGCCACTCGCGCGGGTGTGGCGAAGATTTGCCGCATCGTCGGTGCAGGCCCCGAGGATGGCTGTGATCGCGACCTTCCCTGGCGCATGCGCGTGCCTCGCTCAGTTAGGCTGACGCGGTGGCCGCGGCCGCGGCGGATGCGCCGGCACGTCGCGACCGGGCACCTGCACCAGCCGCAGTTCGTCGGTGTCGAGCTGCAGCGCGGTGAGCTTGCCGCCCCATACCGCGCCGGTGTCGATCGCATGCACGCCGTGGCCGATGAACAGGCCCAGGGTCGACCAATGCCCGCACACGATCTTGAGATCGCGCTCGGCCCGGCCCGGCACTTCGTACCACGGGTACAGGCCGACCGGCTGCGTGCCCGGGCTGCCCTTGTCCTCGAATGCGATGCGGCCGCGCGGCGTGCAATAGCGCAGGCGGGTGAAGATGTTGATGATCGCGCGGTGGCGGTCGATGCCGGCGAGTTTCGGATTCCAGGCCGGGCGATCGCCGTACATGTTCTTGAGCAGGCGCTTGTACTGATCGCCGTGCAGGCGCTCCTCGACTTCGCGCGCGTGGCGCTCGGCCATCGCGGTGGTCCACTTCGGCGCGAGGCCGGCATGCACCATCATCCAGCCGAGCTTGCGGTCGACATGCACCAGTTTCTGCAGGCGCAGCCAGTCGAGCAGGGCCGGGCCGTCCTCGGCCAGGACGATGCGCTGCAGATCGGGATTGACCTTGCGCTTCTCTTCCTCGGTGCGCTCGCCGATCGCCAGCAGCGACAGGTCGTGATTGCCGAGCACGGTGGTGCTGTACTCGCGCAGCGAATGCACCAGCCGCAGCGTTTCCAGCGATTGCCCGCCGCGGTTGACCAGATCGCCGCAGAACCACAGCCGATCCCGCGCGGGATCGAACCGGATGCGTTCCAGCAGGCGCTGAGTCGCGTCGTAGCAGCCTTGCAGGTCGCCTATTGCCCAAACAGTCATGTGTCGTCCGCGCTCAGTGCAGGGTGCGCGGAATGGTGAGCGTGAACGTCGGCACCGGCGCTTCGAACTGGGTGCCGTCGTCGGCCACCATCGCGTAGCTGCCCTCCATCGTCCCCAGGCTGGTTTCGAGCACCGCGCCCGAGGTGTATTCGTAATCGTCGCCCGGCCGCAGCCAGGGCTGTTCGCCGACCACGCCGTCGCCGCGCACTTCCTGCACCTTGCCGTTGGCGTCGGTGATCACCCAGTGGCGCGAGATCAGGCGCGCGGGAACCTTGCCGGCGTTGCGGATGTGGATGGTGTAGGCAAAGACATAGCGATCCTGCTCCGGCTCGGACTGGTCGTCCAGGTAGCGGGTCGCGACATCGATGTCGAAGGCGTAGTCGTGGCGTTGCGGTTCCATGGCGGCAGTTTAAGCAAAGCGGGGATGAAGCGGGAATGAGTCTTCGGGATAACGGCTTATGCGGTCGAATCCGGGACAACGGCGATGCGGTCGCAGGACCGCGGTCCTGCGGCGTGCGAGGCGGTAGGGTGCGAACGCTCACGCGAATTGGCATGCGCGAAGCGGTGCCGGCGCGCCGCGGTTTTCGCCGGCGGAAAACTTCGCCGTGTCGTTCAGTGGCGCGCTGGCGCCGATGCGGCGCTGGCTGGCGAGGGTGTGTGGATCGGCTGCCTCGGGTGGATCGTAATCGCTCAATCCGTGTTGTCGGCCGCGTCCTCGCCGGTATCGGCCTCGACCTGCGCATTGGCCTTGAGCCAATTGGCCAGGGCCACGAAATCGGCGACTTCGATCTGCTCGGCGCGCGCATCCGGGCGCAGGCCGGCGGCTTCGATCGCGGCGCCTTCGCAGATCCGCGACAGGGCGTTGCGCAGGGTCTTGCGGCGTTGGCCGAAGGCGTCGCGGACCACGCGCGCGAACAGCGCGCGGTCGTCGATGCCGATCTTCTGCGGCGGGTGCGGGATCATCCGCACCACCGCCGAATCCACCTTCGGCGGCGGACGAAATGCGCCAGGTGGCACATCGAACAGCGCGATCACCTGGCAATACGCCTGCAGCATCACGCTCAGCCGGCCGTAGACCTTGCTGCCGGGACCGGCGGCCATGCGGTCGACCACTTCCTTTTGCAGCATGAAGTGCATGTCGACGATCGAGCCGGCGTGGTCCAGGGCATGGAACAGGATCGGCGAGGACAGGTTGTAGGGCAGGTTGCCGACCAGGCGGATCGGGCTTTCGTTGGCGAGCGCGCTGAAATCCACGGTCAGCACGTCGCGGTGGATCACTTCCAGGGTGCCGTGGGCGCGCGCGCCTTCACTGAGCGGGAAGATCAGGTCGCGGTCGAACTCGATCACGGTCAGCTCGCCGTGGCGGTCCAGCAGCGGGAAGGTGATCGCGCCCTGGCCCGGGCCGATCTCGACCAGGCGGTCGCCGGGCTTGGGGTCCACGGCCTGCACGATCATCGAGATGATCCCCTGGTCGTGCAGGAAGTGCTGGCCCAGGTGTTTCTTGGCTTCGGGCTTGAAGCCCTTGGCGTGGCTCTTGGCGGTGCCGGTCATGGCGTGCCTCCGGGCAGGTTGCGGCGGGTGCGCGCGATGCGCGCGCAGGTGTCGGCGGCGCCGATCAGGCTGGACGGGTCGGCCAGGCCGCGCCCGGCCAGGTCCAGCGCGGTGCCGTGATCGACCGCGACGCGCGGGTAGGGCAGGCCCAGGGTCAGGTTCACCGCGCGCTCGAAGCCGCTGTATTTGAGCACCGGCAGGCCCTGGTCGTGGTACATCGCCAGGACCGCGTCGAAGCCTTGCAGCTTGGCCGGCAGGAACGCGGTGTCGGCCGGCAGCGGGCCGATCAGGTCGAAACCTTCGTTGCGCAGCGCGGCCATGACCGGTTCGATCACCTCGATCTCTTCCATGCCCAGGTGCCCGGCCTCCCCGGCATGCGGGTTCAGGCCGAGCACGGCGATGCGCGGCCGGGCGATGCCGAAGTCGTGGCGCAGGGCGGCGTGGACGGTGCGCAGGGTGCGGGTCAGGGCGGCGGGCTCGATCGCATCGGCGACCGCGCGCAGCGGCAGGTGGGTGGTGGCCAGCGCGACCCGGACGATGTCGTTGGCCAGCATCATCACCACCTCGCGTCCGGCCTGGTTTGCCAGCAGTTCGGTGGTGCCGGTGTAGGCGATGCCGCCGGCGTTGATCACGGCCTTGTGCACGGGACCGGTGACCACGCCGTCGAACCGGCCGTCCAGGCAGCCCTGGGCGCTGTCGAGCAGGGCCTGGATCACCGCCGCGGCGTTGCCCGGCTCGGGCGTGCCGAAGGCCGGGTGGACCGGGTTGGGTATCTCGACCAGGGCCAGTTCGCCGGGCGCCCGCGAGGGGCGATCGGGCGGCAGCAGGGTCAGGGGCAGGCCGAGCGCGTCGGCGGCGGCGCGCAGGCTGCGCGGATCGGCGAAGCCGACCAGATCGTAATCGCGCGGCCGTTGCAGCAGCCGCACGCACAGCTCCGGCCCGACGCCGGCCGGCTCGCCCGGCACCAGCGCGAGCCGGGGCGGGGTCACGTCAGCTGCCGGCGGGCTTGGCGGTCGGCAGGGTGGTCTCGGTGCCGGGCTGGTTGCCCTCCGAACCCTTGCCGATGCGGAAGTCCACGTAGGCTTCGCCGCGCTTCTCGCGCAGGAAGCGGTTCCACTCTTCTTCCAGCTTGCGGCGGCCGATGGTCTCCTGGACCTGGGCGCGCTTGCTCTGGTCGGCGACGTCGCTTTCGCGCGTGCCCAGACGCTGGACGATGTGGTAGCCGGCGCTGGTGTGGATCGGCTGCGAGATGTCGTTGTCGGCCAGGCTGGTGACCGCGCCGCCGAACTCGGGACCGAATTCGTCCTTCATGAACCAGCCCAGGTCGCCGCCCTTGTTCTGGGTGCCCAGGTCCTCGGAGCTTTCCTTGACCACGTCCTCGAACTTGGCGCCGCCGGCGATGCGCGCGCGCAGGGTCTCGGCCTTGGCCTTGGCCTGCGCTTCGCTGACCTTGTCGCTGACCCGGACCAGGATGTGGCGGGCGTGGTACTGGGTGACCATCTGCGGCGCCGACTGCGAGGCGTCGCGGACTTCGACCAGCTTGAGCAGCTGGAAGCCGCTCGGACCACGCAGCGGGGCGGTGATCTGGCCCGGCTTCATCTGCTTCATCAGGTCGCTGAACGCGGCCGGGATTTCGTCGCCGTTGCGCCAGCCCAGGTCGCCGCCTTCCAGCGCGTTGGGGCTGTCGGAATAGCGCACGGCGGCGGCGTTGAAGTCCATCTCGCCCTTGTCGATCAGCGCCTTGACGCCGTCGACCTTCTTCTGCGCGGTCGCGATCTGCTCGGCGGTGGCGCCCTCGGGCAGGGCCACGAGGATGTGGGCGAGGTGGTACTGGGTGCCGGTGTTGGCCTGCGCCGCCAGCGCGGCGTCGACCTCGGCGTCGCTGACCGAGACCCGGGTCTGGGCGAAACGCTGGCGCAGGCGCTGGACCAGCAGCTCGTCGCGGATCGAGGCGCGGAAATCGGTGTAGCTGCTGCCGTCGCGGGCCAGCTGCTGGCGCAGCTGTTCGACGCTGATCTTGTTGGACTGGGCGATGCCGCCGATGGCCTGATCGATTTCCTGATCGGTCACGCGCACGCCGGTGCCCTGGGCCTGGGCGACCTGGATCTTGAGCAGGATCAGGCGCTCGAGCACCTGCTTTTCGAGCACGTCGCGCGGCGGCAGTTGCTCGCTGCGGCCGGCGTACTGGGCCAGGATGTTGGCGACCGCGCGGTCGAGTTCGGTCTTGAGGATGACGTCTTCATCGACGACGGCGGCGATACGATCGATCGGCTGCACGTCCTGGGCGTGGACCGCCCCACCGAACAGCAGGCCACCGGCGATCAGGCCGGCGAGCAACGGACTCGCGAAAAGTTTGTTCATAGGGTCGGGTCGAGGGTCGAGTCGTCGGCGTCGTTGCCGCGGTTTTCGCGGCTGACCGTGGGAGACGGCGGCGCCAGATACAGGTCGTCGCGGTTATAGCCGAGAATAGCACGGCGCAAAACGCGCTCCGTGTTCTGGCCGGCGGAGCCTAGACCCTTGAGTTCGAACTCCACCTGAAAGGAGCTGTTGAGGTCTTCGGAGCGGTTGCGCTGGTAGCGGCGGGCGATGGCGCGCACCGCCAGGCAGCAGCTTTCCCACTGCACGCCGGCGATCTGCTCGAGCGGACGCTTGTCCTTGATCGAGTAGTAGTAGCGGCCGACCACGCTCCAGTTGTTGTTGATCGGGTACAGGAACGAGAAGTCGGCCTGCTCGAACTGATCGCGCTGCTCGCGCGGCGCGGTCGGCAGCACCGACAGGTTGCGGCGATAGCGATAGGCGAAGTTGACCACGCCGGCGTCGCCGAACAGATAGCGCGCGCGCAGGGTGGCCAGGTCCTCGCTGCGCAGGCGCGGGTCCCACTGGTAGGTGGCGTTGATCGTCCAGCGGTCGCTCGGCGAGACGCTGACGTCGGCGACCCAGGCCGACTTGCCCTGCTTGATCGGGGTTTCCGCGCCGGCGACCACGCGGATGTCGTCGAAGTACTGGATCTGGCCGATGCTCGCCGCCAGCCGCTCGCGGCCGTCCTCGGAATTGATCAGGCGGGTGGTCAGCGCGGTGGTCAGCTGGTTGGCGTCGGTCTGGCGGTCGGCGCCGGAGTAGCGGTTGTCGCGGAACAGCGCGCCCCAGCTGAACGACATCGGGTTGGTGTCGAACAGCGGGATGCCGCCCTGGTCGCGGTACGGCGCGCGCAGGTAGAACACGCGCGGTTCCAGGGTATGCAGGTAGTTCTCGCCGCGGATTTCGGTCTCGCGGTCGAAGTACATGCCCGCGTCGATCGAGGTGATCGGCAGGCTGCGCGTGGGCGACTTGTTATAGAAGCTGCGCGCCAGCTCCGGCGTGTTGGGCACGTTGTTGGCCGTGGCGAAGGCCGCCGCCTGACTGGCCGCGAGCTGCTGGGCCAGGTCGCCTTCGAGTTCGTACGCGGTGTAGCGCCAGGCCAGCTTGGGCCGGATGAACCAGGCCGAGCCTTCCAGCGGGAAGCTGACGTAGGGCTTGATGTCGAACCGGCTGCCGCCGGGGATCTCGCGGCGCAGGCCGATCGGCGCGGCCGGGTCGCCCGGGGTGAACTTCATGTCTTCGTGCTGGAAGCGCACCGCCTCGGTGTCGACACCGGTCTCGACCCACTTGCCCCACGGCTGCGCCCAGTGGAAGGTCGCGCGCGGCAGGCGGTCGTAGGCCAGCGAGTTTTCCTGCAGGGTGAAGTCGGCCAGCTGGTTGTGGTCGGCGATGATGCTCGCGTCCCAGTAGCGGCCGCGGCCGTACAGGCCGATTTCGCTGCGCAGCGAAATCGCCGACTGGCCGTACAGGCTGTTGTTGAAGTCCTGCAGGTAGTACTTGTCGCTGACCCAGGCCAGGTTGGCGCCGGCGTACCAGGTGCCGTCGAGGCGGTGCTGGGCCTTGAGCGCGAACTCGCCGCGGTTCTTTTCCGGCATGCGGTCCCTGGGAATCTCGAACAGGCCGTTGGGGTCGTTGCGGCGATAATCGGTGTAGCGGTCGGGGTCGTTGCGGGGCAGGTCGTCGCTGGGCATCCAGTTGCCCGAGACCTCGCCCGAGCCGCGCTCGTACAGCCAGCGGAACTCGCCGCCCATCGCCACGCCGCGCTTGCTCATGTAGCGCGGGAACAAGGTGGCGTCGTAGTTCGGCGCGAGGTTGAGGTAGATCGGCTGGCGCCAGTCGAAACCGTTCTTGCCCGACACGCCGATGTTCGGAAACAGCAGGCCGGTACGGCGCTGGTCGTCGATCGGGAACATGAACCACGGCACGTACAGCACCGGGATCTTGCCGATGCGCAAGGTCGCGTTGCGCGCCACGCCCATGCCCTTGTCGGTGTCCAGGTCGATGCGGTGGGCGCGCAGTTCCCACACGCGCTGGTTCGGCGCGCAGGTCGAGTAGGTCGAGCTGTGCAGCGCGCCCTTGGCGCCGTTCAAGTCGATGCGTTCGGCGCCGCCGTTGCCGCGGCGCGAGGTCAGCTGGTATTCGACGTCGTCGATGCGGTGCTGATCGGCGTTCTGGTCGCCCTCGGCGTGCTCGGCGACCATGCGCATGCTCGAGTCCTGGTAGCGCACGTGGCCTTCGGCCGTGTACTTGCCCGACTCCTGGTTGTAGCTGAGCTTGTCGGTGCCCAGGAACTGGTCGCCGCGGCTGAGCCGGACGTTGTCCTGGACCACGATGTTCTGCTCGTTGCTGCCGCGCTGCAGGGTGCCGCCGTCGATGTCGGTCGGCTGGGCGGTGCGCTGGTCGGCGGTGCCGGTCGGGGCGGGGGCGTCGTCGAAGGACGGCACCGCGTCGATCAGCGGGCACAGCCCCCAATTCTCGTTGTCGTCCGCCGCGTAAGCGGGCAGGGCGATGGCGATGCACAACGATAACGGGAGCAGGCGGAAGGGTTTGCGCACGCGAGCATCCGGCAGACGGAAAAACGGCCGTTAGCTTGCCGTATCCCTTGCAAGCGGGCAACGCGAGCGCCATCTATCGGGCTTCGGCGTTCATCTTCCGCGAACGCCGCATCGATCCGCTTGCCTACCCAGGAGGACGTCATGAGCCAGCACCCCGACCCGAACCCGCACCCGGCCGCCCCCGCCGCGACGCAGCCGTCGGCCGAACCGCAGGCGACCGCGGCGCCGGCGGTCGCGAAGAGCGAAGCTGAATGGCGCGAGCAATTGTCGCCGGAGCAGTACGCGGTCTGCCGTTGCTCGGCCACCGAGCGGGCCTTCACCGGCAAGTTCTGGAATCACAAGGAGGCCGGCACCTACACCTGCGTGGCCTGCGGCGAGCCGTTGTTCTCCTCGGACGCCAAGTACGACTCGGGCAGCGGTTGGCCGAGTTATTGGCAGCCGTTGGCACCCGAAGCGGTCACCGAGCATGCCGACGAGAGTCACGGTATGCGCCGGATCGAGGTCAAATGTGCGCGTTGCGACTCGCACCTGGGGCACTTGTTCCCGGATGGTCCGCGGCCGACCGGGTTGCGGTATTGCATCAACTCGGCGTCGCTGGGGTTTGAGGGCGCGGGTGAGGGCAAGGCGTCGGGTGGGTGATTGGCGGGTTGGGATTTTCCGTTATTGAGTCCCGTGGCGGGGCTGGGCTTGCGACCGTTTCGCGGGCGGGCTGATCTGCGCGGGCGGCCGCCCGATGGCGGTCGCGGCTTTGATCCGTACCTACACGAGCGAATCGCGACTCGCATGGCCCTCCTGTAGGAGCGACGTCCTACTGGATTTCCTTCGGTCACAAGCCGCGACCGCGGCATTGCGACAACTTCGCAACCTGCGCCGTAGTTGCATTCCCGCGGTCGCGACTCGCGTCGCTCCTACAGGTAGGCGATGTGGCTTTGGCTTAAGCCTGAAGTTGCGCAGTTCATCCAGCGCTGCGAGGCATGTAACTCGCGTTAGCAAAAGCACACCCGAAGGGCGGCGCACAAGGATGTGCGCCGCGCGCCACCGGGACAGGATGTCCCGTGTGGCGCGTGCCCGCGTCTGCAACGATCTTGCGGGCCCTTGATTCACCAAAAAGCGTTTTTCTTTGGTTACCTTTCTTTTGTCGCTTTTGACAAAAGAAAGTAACTCGGCCGCTTGCGGACGAAAGCTGTTGATCTTGCCTTTGGCTTCATAGGCTCTAGAGCTTTCAAAGCTGGAAGCAGGATCAAAAGCTTCCGCCGCTAAAGCGGCGGGTAACTTTCTTTTGTCCAAAGCCACAAAAGTCCGCCTGGATTCCCTTCGGTCAAAAGTAACCAAAGAAAAAGGCGTTCCTGTTTCGAATCAAGAGCCCGCAAGATCGGTGCTTACGCGGGGGTAGGCCACACAGGACATCCATGTCCTGGGTGGCCTACGGCACGCATCCATGCGTGCCGCCCTTCGGGCCTGCTATTGCATCGCGAGTTACAAGCCGCGCCGGGCGAAAAGCTAAAAAGCCAACGGCTGAAATTCAAGGTCAAAGCCAAGGCCAAAGCCAAAGGCTAAAGAGTTGCGTGCGCGCAAGCAGTGCCGCGCAACCGACGGGTGCGACTTTGAAAACGTGAGAGTTCGTCCGCGCAAGACCGCGAGCCCACCAGAGCGCCGAACGCGCTCAAGCCATCAACGCACCCACATGCGCCACCGCGCTCTCGCGCAACGCCGCCAGGTCGTAACCGCCCTCGAGCATCGACACCACCCGGCCCAGCGCATGCCGATCGGCGATCGCCACCAGTTCGCGGGTGATCCACGCGAAGTCCTCGCCCTCGAGTTCCACCTGCGCCAGCGGATCGCGCTTGTGCGCGTCGAAACCGGCCGAGATCAGCACCAGTTGCGGGCGGAACGAATCGATCGTCGGCAGCAGGCGTTCGCGCCATACGCGGCGGAAACCCTCGCTGCCGGTGCCGGGGGCGAGGGGAGCGTTGACGATGTTGCCCACGCCGCGCTCGTGCACCGAACCGGTGTCCGGGTACAGCGGCATCTGGTGCGAGCTGACGTACATCACCCGCGGGTCGCTGTCGAAGATCGCCTGGGTGCCGTTGCCGTGATGCACGTCGAAATCGATCACCGCCACCCGCGACAGGCCGTGTTTTTCGCAGGCATGCGCGGCAGCGACGGCGATGTTGTTGAACAGGCAGAAGCCCATCGCCACTTCGAAGGTGGCGTGATGGCCGGGCGGACGCACCGCGCAGAACACGCGCTGGGTTTCGCCCTTGAGCACCGCGTCGACCGCGGCCACGCCGGCGCCCGCCGCGCGCAGCGCGGCTTCGGCCGAGCCGGGCGCGAGCACGGTGTCGGGGTCCAGGTGCATGGGGCCGTCGAGCGCGGTGTCGAGCACCAGCGCCAGCAATTCGTCGGTGTGTGCGCGCAGCAGTTGGCCGCGGCTGGCGGCGGGCGCTTCGCGCCAGTCCAGGCCCGGGAAGGCTTCGCGCAGCGCTTCGGTGACCGCGACCAGACGCAACGGCCGCTCGGCGTGCCCCGGACCGGGGTCGTGACGCGTGCAGGCCGGATGCGTGTAGATGCGCACGGTCAGCCCTTGCGGCGTTCGTGGTTCCAGGTGACCTCGCCGTGGCCGCTGGCGCGCGCGAGCACGCGGGCGAGCACGAACAGCAGGTCGGACAGGCGATTGAGATAGCGCACCGCTTCGGGCCGGATGCTTTCCAGCCGCGACAACGCGACGGTCTCGCGTTCGGCGCGGCGCACCGCGGTGCGCGCGATGTGGCAGCGCGCCGCGGCCTCGCCGCCGGCCGGCAGGATGAATTCCTTCAGCGGCGGCAGGTCTTCGTTATGGCCGTCGAGCCACTGCTCCAGCCGATCGATATCGGCGTCGAAGATCGCCGCATGGCCGGGAATGCACAGCTCGGCGCCGAGGTCGAACATCTGGTGCTGGATCGCGACCAGTTGATCGCGCACCAGCTGCGGCAACTCGCTCGCCAGCACCAGGCCGATGGTCGAGTTGGCCTCGTCGACCGTGCCGTAGGCATCGACCCGCGCCGAATCCTTGCCGGTGCGGCTGCCGTCGCCCAGACCGGTGCTGCCGTCGTCGCCGGTGCGGGTATAGATTTTCGAAAGACGGTTGCCCATCGATCCGCGCCGCCCGATCAGCGCTTGCGCGCGTCGTCGGAACGGCCCGGCAGCGCGTCGGTCTTGCTCGCGCCGGCGGCGATCGCCTGGACCAGCGTGGCGATGCCGACGTAGGTCGCGGTGGTGCGCAGGTAAGGCAGCAGCCATTCGAAGTAGTTCGCGGCCCAGCCGGCCACCGACTTGTTGGCGACCGAATCCGACAGCCAGTAGAAGCTGCCCTGGCTCAACAGCTGGCAGACCGCGACCGACGCCAGCAGCGCCACCGCGGTCAGGCCCAGCGTGCGCCAGCTGCGCGAATAATTACGCGCGACCCACAGGCCACCGGCCCACATCGCGAAGTACGCCGGCACCAGGAACCAATAGGCCGCCGAGACGCAGTAGTGCTGCCAGAAGCTCATGCCCTGGCCGGTGATGACCGCGTAGTCGATCGCCACCGCCAGCACCATCAGCAGCGGGAACGCCCAACGGGTCCAGTTGCGCAGGTAGAAGCCGCCGATGAAGAACACCGCCCACGACGCATCCGGAATCGGCGTCCAATGATTGACGCGGGTGCCGATCATCAGCACGGCGAGCAGGGCGAGAATGAGGGTGCGTTGGGTGTTCGGCTTCATGGCCAGGGCTCCTGACGCCGGACTGGCGCGTCGATCCGCACATTCTAAGGAACCTGCGACGAAAGTGCCGGTTTGGCTGGCGCGCGCGGGCGCGGCAGGTGGGTGAAGGACGACTAAGTGTCTGATTCGGAAGGTTTGATCGAATAGGTTCGGGTCTGAAGGCCGTCCCGCGAACGACCTCGTGGCCGCCGGCCGGCCTTGCAGGCGCGCCGCCGGCCTGGATTCGCGCAAGCACGCTTCGCGTCGGCGAGGCCACGATTTCGCGTTCGATCTCGCGTTGAATCGCCCGATCCTTTCGTGGCTGGGCGTTTCAAGCCCGACGCGATTCGCTCCGCCGCCGCGCCGCGCCGATCCGCCCACCGCTTCCACCGCGATCCGAACAGACGCTGCACGGACGCGGTCGTATCATGAACGCATGACTTCAGATGCAAAGCCGCAGATGCCTTCCACCCCCGCGCTGCACGCCAGTCACGACGTCCTGATCGTCGGCGGCGGCCTGGTCGGGGCCAGTCTCGCGATCGCCCTGGACCGGCTTGGCCTGGACGTGGGCCTGATCGAAGCCGCGCCGCCCGGCGCCTTGCCGGCGGTGTTCGACGAACGCAACCTCAGTTTCGCCGAAGCCACGCTCAACGCCTTGGGCGCGCTCGGCGTGCTGGCCAAGCTGCGCGCGCCGACCGGTTCGATCCAGCGCATCCATATCAGCCGGCGCGGCGATTTCGGCCGCACCGTGCTCGACGCGCAACGCTACGGCCGCGAGGAATTCGGCCGCATCGTGGTGGCGCGCGATTTCGGCGAAGCGCTGGAAGCGCGCTTGGCCGAGCTGCCGCGGCTGCATCGCTATCGGCCGGTGCGGTTCGTCGGGTTGGCTGACGAAACCTGCACGCGTGATGCCGGCTCGATAGATCAAACCCAAGCACGCGACGGCGATGACGCCTCTCGACGCGGCGTCGGCGCTGCTGCCGGCGCAGGCTCCGAATGGCGCGCTATCCGGGTTGCCGACGGTGCCGGAGAACGGATCTTGCGCGCGCGCCTCGTGGTAGCCGCCGACGGCACCCGCAGCGGCGTGCGCGACGCATTGGGCATCGCCGCGGACGAATACGACTACGGCCAGACCTTGTTCGTCACCCGCCTGCGCAGCGAGCGCGCGCCCGACGGCACCGCGTACGAACGCCTCGGCGACGACGGCCCGACCGCGCTGTTGCCGCGCGGCGATCGCCACTACGGTTTCATCCACGGCGTCGCCAACGCGCAGGCCGACGCGGTCGCCGCGCTCGACGAAGCCGGCTTTCTCGCCCGCGCGCAGGACGCCTTCGGCTGGCGCGCGGGACGCTTCGTGTCCTGCGGCGCGCGCAGCCTGTACCCGGCGATCCGCGTGCTCGCCGCCCGCACCATCGCGCCGCGCGCGGTGCTGGTCGGCAATGCCGCGCAGACCATCCATCCGATCGGCGCGCAGGGCTTCAACCTGGGCTTGCGCGATGCGATGACCCTGGCCGAATTGATCGAACACGATCTTGCGGCGAGCGCGGACCAGGCCGACTGCGGCAGCGCCGATCTGCTTGAACGTTACGAACAGCGGCGCAAGCCCGATCGCGACCGTACCGTCGAGTTCTCCGACGGCATCGCGCGATTGGCCTCGAACGAAACCGCGTTGATGCGGCCGTTGCGCAGTCTGGGATTGTTCGCGCTGGATCGAATGCCGACCGCGCAGTCGCTGTTGGTCGGCGGCGCGATGGGCTATCGCGGCGACGTGCCGGCGCTGTGTCGCGGCGATGAGCCGATGCTGCGCGGAGGCCGCGCATGAGCCGGCGCGAGGTGCTGGACATCGTCGTGGTCGGCGCGGGCGTGGTCGGCGCGGCGGCGGCGCTGGCGTTCGCCCGCGACGGTTTCGAAGTGGCCTTGGTCGAAGCGCGCGAACCCGCGCCGTGGTCGCCCGAGGATCCGGACCTGCGCGTGTACGCCTTCGCGCCCGACAACGCCGCGTTTGTGGACGATCTGGGCGTGTGGAGCGCGGTGCAGGCCGCGCGGCTGCAACCGTATCGCGCGATGCGGGTGTGGGACGCGGCCGGCGGCGGCGAGCTGCATTTCGATGCCGACGCGTTCGGCCGGCGCGAGCTGGGCTGGATCGTCGAGCACGGCGTGTTGGTCGATCGGTTGTGGTCGGCCTTGCCCGCGGCCGGCGTGCGCCTGCATTGCCCGGACGCGGTCGAAGCCCTGGAACACGATGCCGCCGACGGCGTGGGCGTGGTGCTCGCCAGCGGACGTCGCCTGCGCGCGCGGCTGGTGGTCGCCGCGGACGGCGCGCAATCGCGGTTGCGCGAACTCGCCGGCATCGAAGCGCCGGCGCACGATTACGGCCAGCGCGGACTGGTCGCCTATGTCGACAGCGAACTGAGCCACGAAGCGACTTGCTGGCAACGCTTTCTGCCGGGCGGGCCGTTGGCCTTCCTGCCCACGGTGGGCGCGCCCGGCGCGCGCGACCGCCGCAGTTCGATCGTCTGGACCTTGCCCAATGCCGAAGCCGAGCGGCTGTTGGCGCTGGACGACGCGGCGTTCCTGGACGAACTCGAACGCGCCTTCGCCGGACGTCTGGGCGCCTTGACCGGCGTATCCAAGCGCGCCGCGTTTCCGTTGCGGCGGCAGTTGGCCGAGCGTTATGTCGCCGGCCGCGTGGTCATCGCTGGCGACGCGGCGCATGTGGTGCATCCGCTGGCCGGGCAGGGCGTCAACCTGGGGCTGCGCGATATCTCCGGTCTGCGCGGTGCGCTGGCGCAGGCGCGCAAGCGCGGCCTCGACATCGGCTCGCCCGCGCGACTGCAGCGCTGGGCGCGCGAACGCCGCAGCGAGAACGCGCTGGCGGCGTACGGGTTCGATGGCTTGAACAAGCTGTTCTCGAACGACGACTTCGCCGCGACGATGCTGCGCGGGCCGTTACTCGGACTGGCCGGCAAGCTGCCGCCGTTGACCCATTATTTCTGGCGGCGCGCGGCGGGGGTTTGAGGCGCTGGACGACCCGTGTAACGACGTTTTCATTTGTGGGCAAGGCTTCAGCCACGACGCTTTTATCTCCGGTCACCGGCGGCTTCAAATCTGAAGAGCGCCACGATCCGAGCCAGACGCGTTGTGGCTGAAGCTGCGCCTCAAAAAAGAGCAGCGCCCGAATTGGAGAGCACGCACATGGATGAGGCGACACCGGCTTCGAATCGACATACAAGATCGCCCTGCACGCGCGGGTTCGCGCGCCTTGGCATCGCGACCGCGAGCGCATGGCCGCTGCTCGCCGCGGCCACCACCCAATGCCCGCCCGGCTCCACCGACAAGAACGGGTTGTTCTGGGCCGTCGCTTTCACCGTGCTGGGCCTGTTCTTGCTGCTGGGTCTGGTCGCGCCGGTCATGGCGATCCGCTTCACCCGCGCGCGCAAAACCGTGGCGCGGGTGTTGTTGACCCTGGCGGCCTGCGTGCCGATGCTCGCCGTGTGGCTGCTGGGCCTGTTCGTGTTCGGCCGCGTCTTCATCATGAGCTGCTGAAATGCGGCGGCTGAGTCAGCGCCTGAGCCTCGCGGCCGTGGCGGCGTGGCCGCTGCTGGCCGTGGCCACGGTGTCATGCCCGCCCGAATACGGCGAAAAGAGCGCGGGGTTTTGGGCGCTTGGCTTCTGCGTGCTGGGCGTGTTCGTGCTGATCGGTCTTGCGATCCCGATCTTGGCGATCCGCATCACCCGCGGCCGCCGCGTCGCCCGCCGCATGGCCTGGACGCTGGCCGCCTGCGTGCCGATGCTCGGCCTGTGGCTCGCGGGCCTGCTGGTGTTCGTCGAGTTCTTTACCTTGCGCTGTTGATGCACGCGCGGCCGCCGATCAATCCTCGTGAAACCGCCGCCGGGTGTTGAGCAGATACACCGCCACCGCCATGCCCACCACCGCCACGCCCATCACGTAATAAGCCGGCGCCATGCCGCCCAGATGCGGCGCCAGATAACCGCCGATCAGCGGCGGAGTGGCGGCGCCGAACACCGCATAGGCGACGTTGTAGGAAAACGACAGCCCCGAGAACCGCACCGGCGCCGGGAACGCGGCGACCATCACCGCCGGGATCACTCCGACCACGCCGACGAACACGCCGGCCAGCGCATACAGCGCGAGAAAATGCTCGGCGCCGTGGTTGAGGTCGTAGTACAGCGCGAAGCTGCTGACCAGCACGCCGAGCGAACCGATCAACAGCGCGCGCCCGCGTCCGAGCCAGTCGACCAGCAGGCCGCCGCCGATCGCGCTCAAGGTCAGGCAGAACGCCGCCAGGCTGTTGCCGAAGAACGCGCGCGCCGGGGCGATGCCGAACTGCTGCTGCACGATGGTCGGGGTCATCAGGATGATCACCACGATCGCCGCGGTCAGCAGCCAGGTCACCAGCATCGACAGCACCACGCCGCCCAGGTGATCGCGCAGCACTTGCTTGAGCGGCAGCTCACGCACCAACTGCCGGCTCTCGCGCATCGCCGCGAACACCGGCGTTTCGCTGAGCCAGCGGCGCAGGTACACCGCCAGGAAACCGAACACGCCGCCGAGCACGAACGGCGCGCGCCACACGCCGCCGAGCACTTGCTCGTGGGTGAACCAGGTGTTGATCGCGGTCGAAATCAACGAGCCGATCAGGATGCCGGCGGTGAGCCCGGCCGACAGGCTGGCGCAGGCGAAACCGACCCGGCCGCGCGGGACGTGTTCGGCGACGAAGGTCCACGCGCCCGGCACTTCGCCGCCGATCGCGATGCCCTGGACGATGCGCAGCGCCAACAGCAGCAGCGGCGCGGCGACGCCGATCTGCGCGTACACCGGCAACAGGCCGATGCACAGGGTCGGCAGCGCCATCAGCAACACGCTCAGGGTGAACATGCGCTTGCGCCCGGTGCGGTCGCCGAAATGGGCCATGACGATGCCGCCGATCGGGCGCACCAGATAACCGGCGGCGAAGATGCCGTAGATCTGCAGCGTGCTTAGCCAGCCGGGCATGTCGGGCGGGAAGAACAGATGGCGCAGGGTCTCGGTCAGGAAGACGAAGATGACGAAATCGTAGAACTCGAGCGCGCCGCCGAGCGCGGCCAGCATCAGCGTGCGCGCGTCCTTGCGGTCGAGGCGGCGGGCGGGGGCGCGTTCGAGCGAGTCGGATTCGATCGAAGCGGAGCCGGTCGGGACGGGGCTTGCGGGCATGGGCGGCGAGGGCGGCGGGGCGGGCAAGGCACTATGCCGCAATGGGGGCGGGGTGCAAGCGGGGTGCTTTCGCCGGTGGCGATGTCTGTCGGCTCGGGCGCAGTGGGTGCGGCGGGCGCGGGTTATGCGGGTGAGCGCGGGTGTTTGCGGGCGCGCGGTCGCGGCTTGCGCCGCTCCTACAGGTAGGCGATGTGGGCGGCGGCGCGCGTGGTGAATCAAACAAGCGCGGGTGTCTGTGGATTCGCGGTCGCGGCTTGCGCCGCTCCTACATGGGCTCCCTGTAGGAGCGGCGCAAGCCGCGACACGTCGTTATCCGATCGCCGCGTTATCCGCAGGCCGATATCGCTCGATCACGAGGGTTGAACGCATGCCGGATATCGGCGCGATGCGGCCTGTTCAATCCCTGCCATGCAAACAAGAACGCCTTCGTTGCCGAAGGCGTCCTCGCCCCTGTCGACTTGGTCCGGCGCGCGCTTCGATGCGTCACGCGGGACTCATTGCTTGCTTATCGCGGCGCCCAACCGGCCAGTTCGCGCTGGCTCAAACGTCCGTCGGCATCGCGGTCGGCGATGGCGAAATCGGCGGTCAGCGCCGGACTCAGACTGGCCTCGACCCGGCTGACGCTGCCGTCGCGATTGGTGTCGAGCGCGCTGAAGTCGATGCGCGGTTCGATCGTCGAATCCATCGCGCGCGGCATCGTCTGCACGTTGGTGGTCGCGCCGGTCTGCTGCACCGCGTCCGCGGTCGCCGACGCGGCGGCCTGAGCGGTGGTGGTGGCGTCGGTGGCGATCGAGCTCGCGGTCATCGCGTCGTTCATCGCGGCACGTGCTTCGATCGCCGCGCCGGTCGGGTTGTTGCCCGACACCGCCGATGCCTGCGCCGAACGCGCGGCTTCGGCGGCGCGACGGGCCTTGATTGCCGCGTCTTGAGCATCCAGTGCCGATTGCTTGGCGTCGTAAGCGGTGGCTTCGGCGGTCAGCGCACCGCGCGCGGTCAACGCGCCTTCGTCGCGGGTCGCCGCGGCGGCCTGCGCCGCGGCTTGCGCGGTCTGCGCGTCCTGGCGCGCGGCGCGCGCTTCGGCCGCGGCCATTTCGGCCTTCTCGATCGCGTCGTGTTTCGACTGGACCTTGGACGGCACCTGCGCCTGTGCGCTGCTGGCGGCAAATGCCGTCAGCAGCGCGAGGGCCAGCAGGCTGCGCTTGGAGAAAGCGTGTTTGGAGAAAGAATGTTTCGATCGGTTCGCGTGCTGCTGCATGGCGGAGCCTCGCGTCGTTTGAGGGACGCCCCGACGCTAGACCGCGCAAGATCAATGCCGCGTAAATCTTCGCAACCCAGGCTGAACCTGCACGCGGCATCGACGCCTGATGCGACGCAGATCGCTCAATGCGTCGCGAGCATCGCTGCGAATGTTCGCATGCGGTCAACCAAACGTAAGATTTTCGTGGCGCGCGCCGCTTACTTCGGCGTGGCGAACACCGTGATCTCTTCGCGATCGTGATACAGCTGGCGCGCGCGCACGATCAGCGGGCGATGGGCCTGATGTTCGAACGCTTCCAGACAGATGCGGGTTTCTTCCCAGCGCTTCTTCATCGGCAGCTTGAGGTTGAAGATCGCCTGCCGGCACCAGTTCTCGCGAAACCACGTCGCCATGCGCTCGGCCACGCGCGCCGGCGACTCGACCATGTCGCAGACCATCCAGTCCAGGGTGCGCCTGGGCTGCCAGGTGAAGCCGTCGGCGCGCAGGTGATCGACCCGGCCGCTGTCGATCAGCTCCTGCTTCAACGGCCCGTTGTCGACCGAGGTCACCATCATGCCGTTGCGCATCAGCACCCAGGTCCAGCCGCCGGGCGCGGCGCCCAGGTCGGCGGCCTGCATGTTGTCGCGCACGCGGCGTTGGCGCTCGTCGGCGTCGAGAAAGGTCAGCAGCGCTTCTTCGAGCTTGAGCGCGGAACGGCTCGGCGCATCGGGATGCATGCGCAGGCGCGGAATGCCGAGCGGCCACGGCGAGCTGTCGAGCGGATCGGACAGCGCGAGCATGGCGTGATCGCCGGCGACAAAGGCGACATGCAGGCGCGGACGGCGCGCATCGTCGGTCTTGCTCAGCCAGCCGGCCTTGCGCAGCGCCGGACGCAGCGCGTTGCCGAAGCTGCGCGCCAGGCCCGACAACTGCTTGCCTTCGTCGGAATCGGGATGCTCGACCAGCAACTCGCCGAACATCGACACGTTCAGGCCCGAGCCGCCCAATGCATCGAGCGCGGCCAGCATCGGTGTGATGCGATCGGCGGGATTGAGGTCGCTCAGGTCGGCGATGCGCACCAGTTTCTGCCGGGCGAAGATCAACTGCGACCACGGCAGCGCGCGCGACAACGCGTTGGCGTCCTCGACGATGAACTCGACGTAGCCGCTGTTGCGCTGGGTGCGCGCATAGCCGGGATGGCCGGCGATCGCGGCGCGTTCGTTCAATTCGGCGGCGAGTTCGGGCTCGAAGCCGGCACGGCACCAACATAGCAGGGCGGACTCGGTCATCGTCGGAACTCACATGGGTTGCGGAGGTGCGGGTGTCTCAATGTAGGAGCGGCGCGAGCCGCGACCGCGACCTCACAGCGACGACGCAGGCGAGAGGTCGCGGTCGCGGCTTGCGCCGCTCCTACATAAAGCGGGGACTCAGTAGGAAACGCCACTCTCGCCATAACGGCGCAGCACGTCGCAGGCCGCGTCGCGATGCAGATCGCGGCGTACCGCGATGCCGCGACGTTCGAGTTCGCCGACCCAGTCCGCCGGCAGCGGACCTTCGTCGAATTCGGTCAGCCGCATCACGTCTTCCGAGCGCGCGCCGATCAGCAGATTGTTGATGCCGGCCCAGAAGCTGGCGCCGTAGCACATGCAGCACGGCTGGGCCGAGGTGGCCAGGGTCATCGGCCCGATCTCGTTGAGCCGGAACGCGCTGACCGCGGCCTGCGCGCACATGAAGGCCATCATCTCGGCGTGGGCGACCGAACAGTTCTGCGGCACCACGCGGTTG
The DNA here is from genome assembly GCF_014779555.2 of Lysobacter capsici. Classification (NCBI taxonomy): domain Bacteria; kingdom Pseudomonadati; phylum Pseudomonadota; class Gammaproteobacteria; order Lysobacterales; family Lysobacteraceae; genus Lysobacter; species Lysobacter capsici. Next base: position 4,561,799 of record NZ_CP094357.1, on the reverse strand, counting down.
ACGCCGACCCCGACCACCAGGCCGTTGCCGTCGAACACCGCCGCGCCGAACGGGCCGCCAGTGCCCAGCTCGATGTTGTGCCGCGACAGTTCGATCGCCAGCGCGACCTTGTCGTCGTCGCCGAGGTAGGCGCGCTTGCGGTCGACCACTTCGTCGATCCAGCTCGGTAGCGCCAGGGTGACCGAGGCGGTCAGCAGGTTGGGGATCTTCGGGCTCATTCCTTCGACGCCCAGGTGTCGCGCAAGGTGACGCTGCGGTTGAACACCGGCCGGCCCGGGCTGTGGTCGTAGCGGTCGGCGACGAAGTAACCCACGCGCTCGAACTGCAGCGCCTGCTCCGGCGCCACCTGCGCCGCGGACGGCTCGACGTAACCGGTCACGGCGCGGCGCGAGTTGGGGTTCAGATGATCCTGGTAGGTCTTGCCGTCGCTGTCGTCGTCGGGCGCGGACACGTCGAACAGGCGATCGTACAGCCGCACTTCGGCCTCGACCGCGTGACGCGCGCTGACCCAGTGGATGGTGCCCTTGATCTTGCGATCGGCGCCGGCCATGCCGGGACGCGATTCCGGGTCGAGGGTACCGCGCAGTTCGACGATCTCGCCGGCGTCGTTCTTGATCACTTCATCGCAGCGCAGGATGCCGGCGCCGCGCAGGCGCACTTCGCCGCCCGGAATCAGGCGCTTGAAGCCCTTCGGCGGCACTTCCTCGAAATCCTCGCGCTCGATCCACAGCTGGTTCGAGAACGGCACCTGGCGCGAGCCGAAGCTCTCGTCCTTGGGATGATTGGAGAACTGCAGCGACTCTTCGTGCGCGTCGTCCAGGTTGGTGATGACCAGCTTGAGCGGGTCGATCACCGCCATGCGCCGCGCCGCGGCCGCGTCGAGGTCTTCGCGCAGGCAACCTTCGAGCACCGAGTAGTCGATGGTCGAGTTCTGCTTGCTCACGCCGAGACGATCGGCGAACAAACGCAGCGAGGCGGGCGTGTAGCCGCGCCGGCGGATGCCCTGCAGGGTCGGCATGCGCGGGTCGTCCCAGCCGTCGACCAGGCCTTCCTGCACCAGCACCATGAGCTTGCGCTTGCTCATCACGGTGTAGTTGAGGTTGGCGCGCGAGAACTCGATCTGGCGCGGGATCGCCGCTTCGTTCGGATAACCCTTGGCCAGCAGCGGCGCCAGCAGTTCCGGCGAGTTCGGCAGGTCGACCTTGGCCACGCACCAGTCGTACAGCGGGCGATGGTCTTCGAATTCCAGCGTGCACAGCGAGTGGGTGATGCCTTCGCACGAATCGCTGAGCGAATGGGCGAAGTCGTACATCGGGTAGATCGGCCAGGCGTCGCCGGTGTTCTGGTGAGCGACCTTCTTGATCCGGTACAGCGCCGGGTCGCGCAGGTTGATGTTGCCCGAGGCCATGTCGATCTTCGCGCGCAAGGTGCGCGCGCCGTCGGCGAACTCGCCCGCGCGCATGCGCCGGAACAGGTCGAGGTTTTCCTCGACGCTGCGGTCGCGGTACGGCGAATTGCGGCCGGGCTCGTTGAGCGAGCCGCGGTAGGCGCGCACTTCCTCAGCGCTGAGGTCGCACACGAAGGCGTCGCCCTGGCGGATCAGCTTCTCGCCGGCCAGATAGAACACTTCGAAATAGTCCGAGGCGTGGCGCAGTTCGGCCCAGTCGAAACCGAGCCAGCGCACGTCTTCCTGGATCGCGGCGACGTACTCGGGGTCTTCCTTGGCCGGGTTGGTGTCGTCGAAGCGCAGGTTGCAGCGGCCGCCGAATTCGCCGGCGATGCCGAAGTCCAGCGCGATCGCCTTGGCGTGGCCGATGTGCAGGTAGCCGTTGGGCTCGGGCGGAAAGCGCGTGCGGATCGCTTGGTGCTTGCCGCTGGCCAGGTCGTCGCGAACGATCTGACGGACGAAATCCTGCTTGACCGCGCTCGTGGCGGCGGTGTCGGTCGGAATTTCGGGGGCCATGCGGGAGGGATCGGCAGACATGCTTTGCGGACACAGGAAAGGGAGAACCGGGAGTTTAGCCGTTGCCGGCATTCCGTGCTCCCGGCCCTGAACGGTCGCGGCCCTTGCCGGGTCGGGCCGATCGTCGCGCGGGACACAGCGTTCATGGGCCGGGCGCGCGCGGCCGGCGTATGCTGGGCGCAGACCCCGCCAGGCCCCGCGCCGAAGGAAGGACGATGAAAGTCGTCTACGAAGCCGCTCATCTGATCGATGCCCATCTGGTCCGGCATGCGCTGGAGGACGCCGGGATTCCGGTGTTCCTGCGCGGCGAAGCCCTGCTGGGCGGGATCGGCGAGTTGCCGGTGTTCGGCGCGGTGCAGGTGTGCGTGCCCGAAGCCGCCTGGCCGCGGGCGCGCGAGGTGGTCGAGGCCTTGTCGCTGGGCGATCCGCCGCCCGATGTCGCCGACGAGCCGGACCCGGTCGGCGGCCTGCCGCCCACCGGCTGGCTGCCGGCCTGACAGCGCGGGCGCGGACTTCGGTCGCGCGCCCGAGTCAGGCCACGGCGCCTTCGCGGCGCCAGTGGTTCGCGCCCACGGGCCGGACCGCATCCCACCTCTTTCCTATTCGATGCGCCGCCCGCGGCGCGACCGGCGCGCTGCCGGTCGCCGCGACGGCGCCACCCGTCCACGGCGACCGCCGTGGGCGGGGACGACCGGAGTATTCGACATGCGATTCGTTATTGATCTGTCCCGACTGCGGAGGCGCGCATGAACGCCGCCGCTCACGCTCCTTCCTCGCGTACGCCGCTGCTGCAGATGCTGCTGGGCGCCAGCGTCATCAGCAGTTCGGCGGTGTTCGTCAAATGGGTCGAGATCGGTCCGGCCGCATCGGCGTTCTGGCGCATGGCGCTGGCGGCGGTGATCCTGCTGGTGCTGCTCGGCCAGCCGTGGCGGCGCGGCCGCATGCGTCACTGGCGCCCGGATGGCCGGGTGCTCGGTCTGGTCATGCTCGGCGCGGCGTTCCTGGCGCTGGACCTGTGGCTGTGGCATCGCAGCATCCTGTACGTCGGCGTGGGTCTGTCGACCTTGCTGGCGAATTTCCAGGTGTTCGTGCTGGCCGGCGTCGGCGCCTTGTTTCTCGGCGAGCGCGCGGGTTGGCGGTTGTGGGTCGGTTTGATCATGGGCCTGATCGGGCTCGGCCTGCTGCTCGCGCCGGGTTGGGAAAGCATGGACGCGCGCTTTCGCCTGGGCGTGGCGTTCGGTCTGGCCGCGGCGCTGGCCTACGGCGGTTTCCTGCTCGCGTTCCGCGCGGCGCAGGCGCGGCGTGGGCCGACGCCTAACGAGGCCTTGCAGTGGTGGCTGTGTCTGGGCTGCGCGGTGATGCTCGGGGTCAGCGTTCCGTTCGGTGGCGAGACCTTGTTGCCGGCGAGTGCGCACGACTGGTTGATCCTGACCGCGTATGCGGCGATCGCGCAGGTGCTGGGTTGGCTGGTGATCGGTCGGGCGATGCCGAAGCTGCCGGCGGGCGTGGTTGGTTTGTGTCTGTTGTTGCAGCCGTTGTTGGCTTATGTCTGGGACGTGTTGCTGTTCCACAAGTCGCTCGGGGCGATTGAGCTGGTCGGCATCGGGTTGTCGCTGGCCGGTATTTTTCTGGGATTGGCGCGAGGCGATCAGCCGTTGTTTTCGGCGCGGCAGGACGCCTGAGTCGAGTAAGCATGTCGCGCATGGCTGATCGCTTCAGCTTCTGCCTTTGCATCGCTTGGCTTGAGCTTGCCATCGCGCAGTTCATCCAGCGCTGCGATGCCTGTAACTCGCGTTAGCAACAGCACACCCGAAGGGCGGCGCACATGGATGTGCGCCGCGCGCCACCGGGACAGGATGTCCCGTGTGGCGCGTGCCCGCGTAAGCACCGATCGCGCGGGCCCTTGATTCACAGAAAAGCGTTTTTCTTTGGTTACCTTTCTTTTGTCGCTTTTGACAAAAGAAAGTAACTCGGCCGCTTGCGGACGAAAGCTGTTGATCTTGCCTTTGGCTTCATAGGCTCTAGAGCTTTCAAAGCTGGAAGCAGGATCAAAAGCTTCCGCCGCTAAAGCGGCGGGTAACTTTCTTTTGTCCAAAGCCACAAAAGTCCGCCTGGATTCCCTTCGGTCAAAAGTAACCAAAGAAAAAGGCGTTCCTGTTTCGAATCAAGAGCCCGCAAGATCGGTGCTTACGCGGGGGTAGGCCACACAGGACATCCATGTCCTGGGTGGCCTACGGCACGCATCCATGCGTGCCGCCCTTCGGGCCTGCTATTGCATCGCGAGTTACAAGCCGCGCCGGGCCAAGGCAAATGCAAAGCAAGGGCGGAACAAAGGCAAAGCAACGGCAAAGCAAATCGGTAGTCGACATCAAGGCACGAGGTCTTGTCGGTGGGGCGTCAGCCCCGACTCACACCTCAAACGAGGACGAGCCCCACCCAAGAACACTCAATCAGCGCGCCCCGCCACAGCGATACCGATCGAGTTGAATGAACCCATTCTCCTGCGCGATCTCGTGGTCATAACACCCCTGCGTCCCCACACTGCGATGCCGCTGCGTCGAATGCCCCGTCGCATGACGCTCAGGACGCGGAACCCCGTAATTCCAGCCCGCCTCGCCCTCGAAACTGTTGCGCGTGGCCTGCGCAATCAGCGGCTGCCCCAGCCCCGGCGTCTGCAAGGCGTTGGCCTCGTCGAAAATCTTCATCGTGGTCACGATGCGCTGGTAATCGCCCGACGGCACCACGCTGATCGAACCGTCCAGGCCGAAACGCTGCGACTGCACCGCCACCGTCGGCAGGCCGCGGCCGATCCGGGTGACGGTCTGGGTGTCGTTCCATTCGCCCTTCACGCCATCGGGATTTTCCTCCGCGCCCCAGGTGTGCAGGTTTTCGTTGCCGACGATGCGGTCGATGCTGGTGAATTCGCGGCCTTTGGAGGTGTCGACATAGCCGCTCGCGCGCAGCCGATGGCCGCCGCGGGTGTCGAGTTTGAAGGTGCCGTCCGGCAAGGCGGTGTAGACCGACTTCGCCGCGAGCGGAGTGAGTTCATAACTCAACAGACGGCCGCCGGTGGCGCCGCGGCGGGCGTCGGTCCAGGCCTGCAGGTTCGGTTGCAAGGTCCAGCCCGAGGCGCCGTCGGGCAGGTTGGCGACGCGGAAGCGCACTTCGTGCGCGCGGCCGTCGTTGACCAGGCCGATGAAGGGCGTGAGGTCGTAGCGGATCGGTTCGATGTTGAACGCGCGCGGCGCCGGGATCACGTACCAAAGGAACGGGTTCGACCAACCGCCGGTGTAGATGTGCGGGTAGGGCATGGCGATGCCGGCGACGCGGCCGTCGATCAGCACCTGCACTTCGCGGTAGGCGCCGTGCTGGGCCGGGCAGGAGTAGTTGGCTTCCGGCGGCGCGGTGAAGTACCAGAATTCCTCGCAGCCGCCGCCCGAACCGGTCGCGTAGACCTCGCCGAGCCAGCGCGTGGCATTGGCCGGCAGGGTGTAGTCGCCGATCAGGTCGGCGCCGTCGCGGCGTTCGTTGGCCAGCGGCGCGACCACGTCGGCGCTGTCGAGCGCGCGGTGGCGACGGTCGGCGGTGTAGAACACCACCCGCGCCTGGACGTAGATCACCCCGGTGTAGGTCTGGTTGACCACGTTGCCCAGGTACATGCGCACCGCCTGCGGCGATTTCAGCAGCGAGGCGTAGGCGCTGATGTCTTTTTCGACATGCCAGCCGATGCCGTCGCGCGAAGGTTCGGGCGTGCTGGTCGACAGCACGGTCATGCCGGCGATCTGCAGATAGCCCAGGCGGTCGTACTGGACGCCCTTCACCTGGCCGTCCATTTCCAGCACGACCTTGCTCCACGGGCCGGGACAGGCCGCGGGCGGCGCGATCGTACCGGGATGCCAATCGAAATCGGCGAACGCGGTGTCGAGGATTTCGACCGTGCAACTGCGGGTGTCGGGACGCGCGACGGTCGGGTCGGCGGTGCGCGGGTCGTCCCAGTCGCTGCCGAATTCGTCGGCGGCATGGGCGGGCGCGGCGAAGGCCAACGCGGCCGACAACAAGCCGGTGGAAATCAGGCCAACGCGAAGCAGATGAGGGTTCATAGCCAGGTCCTGAAAAGAGGGCGGGCCGTCCAGGCGGGCGCGGCACCGTGGCGGTGCGCACGCAGGGGCGGGCGGGGCCCTTCGAGCTTCCCGGGTTTGGCCGCGACCGACAAGCCATGCGCGCGCGATCGGCGCTTGAATCCTGCGACACATGCCGCATTTCATCGGCAGGGCATTCGCCCGCAGCAATCCCCAGCGACAATCGACGATACGGAGGCGAGACGATGGCCGGTTCATTCATTCCTGGCATAGGCGCGTTCAAGCAGCGGCTGCCGCAACGCGAGGACGCGTTGCCCGGGCGCGCGCAGGAACTGCCGTTGCACAACCGTCATTTCGTCAACGGCCAACCGCTGCGCGACGCCTTTGCCGGGCTGGCGCGGGTGCAGTTCGGCATGGGCTGTTTCTGGGGCGCCGAGCGCAAGTTCTGGACCGTGCCGGGCGTGGTCACCACCGCGGTCGGCTATTCGGGCGGTTACACGCCCAATGCGACCTACCGCGAAGTCTGCAGCGGCCAGACCGGTCACACCGAGGCGGTGCTGGTCGTGTACGACCCCAAGCAGGTCGCGTTCGAGGATCTGCTGAAAGTGTTCTGGGAAAGCCATGACCCGACCCAGGGCATGCGCCAGGGCAACGACGCCGGCACCCAGTACCGCTCGGCGATCTACTGCGAAGACGAAAGCCAGTACCAGGCCGCGCTGGCCAGCCGCGACGCGTTTCAGGTCAAGTTGCGCGAGGCCGGGTTCGGCGACATCACCACCGAAATTCCCGAGCCGCCGGCGCCGGTGTTCTATTACGCCGAGGACGAACACCAGCAGTACCTGGCCAAGAACCCGATGGGGTATTGCGGCCTTGGTGGGACCGGGGTGAGTTGTCCGATCGGGGTGGTGTGAGTCGGCGGATTGCCTGGGCAGTCCGCGGCGGCAAGCCGTAACCCGGGATAAGCAAAGCCGCGAGATTTTTTGCGAGATGTGGTGCAGCCGCGACGCGCTTTTTCCGGATCATCGTTTGATCGCAAAGCGTCGCGGCTGAAGCCTGTCTCGCAAGGACCTCGCGGCTTTTCGTTGCGCGGTTTTGTTCGCTCGCATGCGAATTTGCGAGCGAACGCCACGGCGATGCCTCAGCCGAAATCGCGCGCGAACATCGCCTTCATCTGCGCGATCCCTTCCGCCTGCTCGGGCACCACGATCCGCAGGCAGGCTTCGGCGAAGGAAATCGGCGAACTGCCCGGCGCGGTCACGACCCCGCCATCGCTGACGCAGGCCGCGTCGCGGTAATGCGCCTTGCCGCGGTAACCGACGACTTCATCGAGATAACCCGGCTCGTTGCTGGTATGCGCGCGTTCGTCGAGCAGACCGGCCGCGGCGAGCCCGCGGGTGCCGCCGCAGATGCCGGCGATCGGACGTCCGGCCGCGGCACGCAGCCGCAGCGCGGCGACGATCGCTTCCGGCGCGGGCGCTTCGTCCCACAGCGCGCTGCCGGGCACGACCCACAGGTCGGCGGCGAGCGGATCGAGCTCGGCCAGGCGGGCATGCGGTTGCAGCGTCAGGCCACCCATCGTCGTCAACGGCGTACCGTCGATGCTCGCGCTGACGACATCGACCCCGAACCAGGCATGCGCGGCGCCAGCGAGCGGGCCGTATTCCCAATCGGCGGGGCGGTCGATCATGACGAACGCGATGGTCTTGCTCATGCGGGCATGTCCTGATGTTTCGAGGCTGGACATGATCCGCGCACGATGGTGATGCAGCCAGTGACGGGCGTCAGGTGTGCGGCGATGCAGGAGATGTCGATTCGTCGAGAGCGGGCGGATTCGCGGTCGCGGCTCATGACCGAAGGAAATCCAGTAGGACGCCGCCACTACAGCCGGCCTGCGGCGATGCCACGTTTCTCACTGTAGGAGCGGCGTGAGCCGCGACCGCGGCATTTCATATACGAAGCCACTCCAGCAGCCCGATCCATATCAAACAACCAGGTCACGTCCCCTCAATGCGGCCGCGCGCACTCCTGCGCTTCTCCCCCACCGGCCGCGGCGCCTGCAACAACGACGCCGGCAACTTGCGCAACTCCAGCGCCAGCTGCATCAGGAACTCCGACATCGCCGAACTGCGCCGCCACAGCATGCCGATCTGCCGATGCGGCGACTCGCCGTTGAAGCGCAGCAGGTGGATGTCGGGCGAGGGCGGCACCGGCGGTTGCACCGACAGCATCGGCAGCAAGGTGATGCCGACCCCGGACGCGACCATCTGCCGCAGCGTTTCCAGGCTGGTGGCGCGGAAACCGTCGCGTTCGTCGGCGCCGGCCAGGCGGCACACGTCCAGCGCCTGTTCGCGCAGGCAGTGGCCTTCTTCGAGCAGCAGCAGGTGCTGGTCGTCGAGATCGTGCAGATCGAGCGAATCGCGCCCGGCCATCGGATGCTGCTGCGGCACCGCCAGCAGGAACGGTTCGTCGAACAGCGGTTCGACATGCAACTGGTCGTCATGGATCGGCAACGCGAGCAGGCCGGCGTCGAGACGGCCGTCGCGCAGGCGCGCGAGGATCTGGTCGGTCTTCTCTTCGACCAGCAGCAATTCCAGGCGCGGGAAACGCTTGCGCAGCCCCGGCACCACATGCGGCAACAGATACGGTCCCAGGGTCGGGAACAGACCCAATCGCACCGAACCGGCCTCCGGGTCCTGGCTGCGGCGGGCGATCTCGCTCATCTGCTCGACGTCGGCGATGACCTTGCGCGCGCGCTCGGCGATGTCGCGCCCGACCGGGGTAAGCATGACCCGCCGCGGCGCGCGTTCGACCAGCGACACGCCCAGTTCCTCCTCCAGCTTCTTGATCTGGGTCGACAGCGTGGGCTGGCTCACGAAACTGGCCGCGGCCGCCCGGCCGAAGTGCTTGTGATCGGACAGAGCGACCAGATATTTGAGATCACGAAGGTTCATGTGCGGCCTGTCAATTGAGTGCGACTATCGGCATAATAGGAACAATTCATTTTATTTATCAATTGCTGTGCTGCAACATGTAGCACATAGGTTGTGTCCGTCGGCACCAATCACCCCTTTCCACCCATCCCATCCCTTCAAGGAGTCATCCGCATGCTTTCGATCGGCGAAAAGTTCCCGAAATTCAAGGTCAAGGCCACCGTTGGTATCGACAGTCTCGATAGCGCGTTCGCCGATATCGACAACGACACCTACAAGGGCAAGTGGCTGCTGGTGTTCTTCTACCCGAAGGACTTCACCTTCGTGTGCCCGACCGAGATCAAGGGCTTCGGCGACCTGAACCAGCAGTTCCTCGACCGCGATTGCCAGGTGCTGGCCGCGTCGACCGACAGCGAGTTCGTCCACCTGGCGTGGCGCAAGGACCATAAGGACCTGCGCGACCTGCCGTTCCCCATGCTGGCCGACATCAAGAAGGACCTGACCTCCTCGCTCGGCATCCTGACCGAAGACGGCGTCGCCCAGCGCGCGACCTTCCTGGTCGACCCGGACGGCATCATCCGCTTCGTCTACGTCACCGACGGTTCGGTCGGCCGCAACCCGCAGGAAGTCCTGCGCGTGCTCGACGCGCTGCAGACCGACGAGCTGTGCCCGTGCAACTGGAGCCAGGGCGAGAGCACCCTCAAGGTCGCCTGATTTTTCAGGCTCGATCCTCGCGGTTCGTCCGTGTAGATCGTTCGACCGGGAGTGACCTCCCGCGGAGCCGGATTCCGTGACCCGGCTCCCCTCTGGTTCTACTGCGCTGCCGGCTCATGCCGTCGGCGCAGACTTTCAAGGCAGTACCCCGCATGTGGCCACCAGCGGCCAACCTCCCTCCCATGCGGGATGCCCGCGGCCGGGGTTCGCCCCGGCTGCACTTCTTCCGATGTTCTTTCGTTTCGTTATCGACCCCGCCAGCCGTGCGCTTGCGCATGCCCGCCAGGCGATGACGCGTGTCCGTCGCGCGACGGATCTTTCGCCTTAAGGAGCTTTCGATGAGCCTTTCCGATCTTCGCAACTCGCTTCCCGATTACGCCAAGGACCTCAAGCTCAACCTCGATAGCGTGCTCAGCGACGCCGGTTCGCAGGGCCTGGACGCCAAGCAGATCCGCGCCATCGCGCTGGCGTGCGCGATCGCCTCGCGCTACAAGCCGTTCGCCGCGGCGATCGAGGAATTCGCCGCCGAAAAGCTGTCGCCCGAGGAGATCAACGGCGCCAAGGCCGCGGCCGCGGTGATGGCGATGAACAACATCTATTACCGCGCCACCCACCTGATCCAGAACGAAGAGTACGGCCAGCTGCGCGCCGGCCTGCGCATGAACGTGATGGCCAATCCGGGCATCGACAAGATGACCTTCGAACTGGCGTCGCTGGCGGTGTCGGCGATCAACGGTTGCGGCGCCTGCATGGACTCGCACGAGAAGGTGCTGCGCAAGCACGACATCAGCGCGCAGGGCGTGCAGAGCGCGCTCAAGATCGGCGCGGTGGTGCATGCGGTGGCGGTGACGTTGGAACAGATGTGATGGGTTGATCGCTCGTTGCGATCGTATTGCGAAAACGCCGGCGAAAGCCGGCGTTTTTGTTGATGGATGTCGTCAGCTTGATGCCATCTTATGGCGGTGTTTTCATGAAATGAAGGCCCAAAGTCGGACTTGGGTGCGTCGTCGCTGTAGCTATCGCATTAGCTTGACCTTTGCTTTTTATGCCTTGGTTTTGAGCCTGAAGCCGCGCAGCTCATCCAGCGCTGCGAAGCTCGGAACTCGCGAGAACAACAGGACACCCGAAGGGCGGCGCACATGGATGTGCGCCGTGCGCCACCGAGACAGGATGTCTCGTGTGGCGCATGCCCGCGGAAGCACCGCACTTGCGGGCCCTTGATTCAAAGAAAAGCGTTTTTCTTTGGTTACCTTTCTTTTGTTGCTTTAGACAAAAGAAAGTAACTCGGCCGCTTGCGGACGAAAGCTGTTGATCTTGCCTCTGGCTTCAAAAGCTCTAGAGCTTCAAAACTTTGAAGACTTTAAAGCTTTGAAGCCTTTAAAGCTGCAAGCAGGATCAAAAGCGTTCCGCCGCTGAAGCGGCGGGTTACTTTCTTTTGTCTAAAGCAACAAAAGAAAGGTAACCAAAGAAAAATGCTTTTTTGTGAATCAAGGGCCCGCAAGATCGAGGCTGACGCGGGCATGCGCCACACGGGACATCCATGTCCCGGTGGCGCACGGCGTGCATCCTGCACGCCACCCTACGGGTGTGCTTTTGCTAACGCGAGTTACAAGCCTCGCAGCGCTGGATGAACTGCGCTGCCTCAAGCCCAAGCAAAAGCGACATGGCCTACCTGTAGGAGCGGCGCAAGCCGCGACCGCGAAAACTGAGCTGCATCGTAGGTTTCGATACCGACGCTTGAGCCAAAAGCCGAGCTAAAGGCGGAGGTGAAGCCAGACGGGTGCTGGCGCGCGGAGCCAGGCGGATGAACGGCAAGTACGCAATAGCCACGTAAGAACCAAACTTCGCCATAGCGACGATTTTTCAGGCGCGGCTTTAGCCTTACGCTCTTCGATCAAGCCGAATCCAGACCCCATGAAAAAGCCGGCCCGCGACTGCATCGCGAGCCGGCCCATATCCCAACCTTCAGCGAACCTCGAACTCATAAATCCGCGTGGCCGGATCGCCATTCTGCGTCGGCGTGGTCACGTTGAGCTTGATGTAACGCGCCGACGTCGCCGTGATCGCATGGGTCGAAGTGCTGGCGGTATTGGCGGTCGCGCTCACCGGCGTGCTCCAGGTGCTGCCGTTGCTCGAGGTCTGGATGGTGAAGGCCTTGCTGTTCCAACTGGTCGACTCGCCGCCCGCGCCGGCATGCTTGACCGTGAAACCGCTGACGGTCTGGGCCGAACCCAGATCGACCTGCAGCCACGCCGGCGAGGCGAGCGAGCAGAACTTGTCGGTGGTGCCGCCGGAGGTGCTGCCGTTGACCGCCTTCGCCGCCGATTCGTTGCTGTTGCACGCGGCTGAGCTGGTGACCGGTTTGTTGAGCGCCAGGTTGACGTTGCCCGCGCCCACCGACACGGTCTGGGTCTTGGTATGGGTGGCGCCGCCGTTGTCGGTGACGGTCAGGCTGACGGTGTAGTTGCCGGCGCTCGCGTAGGTGCGCGAAGGATTGGTCGCGGTGGAACTGCCGCCGTCGCCGAAGTTCCAGCTGCGCGAGGCGATGCTGCCGTCGGCGTCGCTGGAGGAGTCGCTGAAATTCGCGGTCAGCCCGCTGATGCTGACGCCGAAGTTGGCCACCGGCGCGGTGTTGCCGCTGAGCGCGTTGTTGATCGCCGCCGCGTATTGCGCGGTCGTGCCCTGCGCCCAGCAGGCCTGGATATCGTCGTACAGCCACAGGAAACCGCCGCTGATGCCGGCGCTGGTCTTCCAGCCGGCCATGCGGGTGTTGACCTGCGCCGGGCTGTCGCCGGCGCTGCAGCCGCTGCCGTGCTTGGTCCACAGGCCGGGCATGACGGTCATGCCCATCGCCGTGTTCCAGGTGGCCGGGTTGTTGCCGGCGCCGCCGTCGTAGACCTGCAGGTAGATGCGGTCGACCGAAGCACCCAGGTTGTCTTTCACGCCCTTCCAGAAGCTTTGATTGGTGTAGGGCGCGAAGGTGATCTTGTAGCCCAGCCCGACCAGCATCTGGCCGAAGGTGGTGGTGTCGGCGACGTTGTAATGGCTCTCGTCGTCGAAGTTCACCGCGTCGGCGCCGGTGGCGGTCTTCAGCGCCTGGAAATTTCGGTACAGGATGCTGCCGCTGCCGGTACCGCAGACCACGGTGGTGCCGCAGCCGGCGGCGGTGCCGTTGGCCAGCTTGGCCATGCGTTCGAAGTCGGGCACGCCCCAGGCGCCGATCGAGACTTCCACGCGCTTGACCGAGGTCGGCGCGGTCTTCAGCGTCGCCAGTCGCGCCGGCCAGTCGGCGTCGGCGCCGACGTACGCGCCGTTCTTGACGATCGGGATGTCGTTGTAGACCAGATCGCCGTTGTCCTCGATGTGGATGCTCCACAGGAACACCGTGGTGAAGCCCGAGTTGCGTAGGTCGTTGATCACGGTCTGGCCGCCGGAATAGAACGGACCACCGCCGAAGATCGCCGATTCGGCGCCGATCGCGGCCGGCGCGGTCAGGGCGAGCGTCAACGCGGCGAAGGCCGGAGCGAGGCGGCGGAGGGTGGCGGACGGTTGCTGGTGCGACTTCGACATGGAGCGATCCCCTGCGATAAGCGTCGACGGCGACGCAATGGCGGCAATGCGCGTTCCCACGTCGCGATGGCTTGCGCATCACAGGAACGCAGTCCTTGTCGCCGTGCGGCGACGGGGGCGACAGTGCGAGCGCGGATTTGGGCGTGTCAATATTTGGATCGATTTAAAACGGGTAAATTCGTTTAAACGCGTTACGGTCGCGGAGTTTTTCCTGAGCAATCAAGGCGCTGTGCCTGTTCGCGCGCGGCCGCGAGGATTCGACGCCGCGCACAGATCGCCGAAGCGGTGCGTTGCGTCGCAGCACGGTTTCGCGCGGCCGTCGGCTTCGCTCGGAGCGCGCGTCAGTTTCGCGCGTCACGATTCGTGAGCCGACGTCGTGCGTGCCGATTCGCGCCGCCCACGCAATCCGGACGAGCGACCGATCGCGCTACGATGGCGCCCCTTCCTGTCGATCCCGTCCGCGCCGCCCATGACCCGCATCGATGCCCTGCTGCGCGAGGCGCGCCAACGGATGGACGAGGCCGATGCCGAATTGCTGGTCTGCCATGCGCTCGGCAAGTCGCGCAGCTGGTTGTTCGCGCATGCCGACGAAGTGTTGGACGACACACAGGCGCAAGAGGTGCGCGAGCTGATCGCCCGCCGCGCCGACGGCGAACCGGTGGCCTACCTGACCGGCTCGCGCGGGTTCTGGCGCTTCGATCTGCGGGTCACGCCGGCGACCTTGATTCCGCGCCCGGAAACCGAGCGGCTGGTCGAACTGGCCTTGCAGCGGTTGCCCGAATCCGGCGCGCTCACGCTCGCCGACCTGGGCACCGGCAGCGGCGCGATCGCGCTGGCATTGGCGATGGAGCGGCCATCGGCGCGGGTGATCGCGGTCGACGTCAGCGCGCAGGCGCTGGAGGTCGCGCGCGGCAATGCCGCGGCGTTGGGGCTGGGTCGCGTGGAATTCCGTCAAGGCGACTGGTTCGCGCCGCTGGCCGGCGAGCATTTCGACCTGATCGCCAGCAATCCTCCGTACATCGAATCCGACGATCCGCATCTGCGCCAGGGCGATCTGCGTTATGAGCCGGCCAACGCGCTGGCATCGGGCGAAGACGGCCTGGATGCGATCCGCACTATCGCCCGCGAAGCGCCTTCGCATCTGCGGCCTGGCGGTTGGCTGTTGATCGAGCATGGATGGATGCAGGGCGAGGTGGTGCGCGCGTTGTTGCAATCGGCGGGGCTGATCGAGGTGGCGACCGAGCAGGATTGGGAAGGCCGCGACCGGGTCAGCCTGGCGCGACGCGCTCCGGGCTGAAGCGTCGCCCGCAGCCAGGGCGGGCCCGTCGACGCGACGATCCGCGCCCCAACCGCTACATACGCACGCGACCGGCCGGTCCGGCCCGGTAAACTGGCGCATCCCCGACTGCGAGACCTGCGATGCGCACGCTCTATCCCGAGATCGAACCCTTCGACACCGGCACGATCCAGGTCGACGATCGTCACAGCCTGTATTACGAACAGTGCGGCAACCCGAACGGCAAGCCGGTGGTGCTGCTGCACGGCGGTCCCGGCGCGGGCTGCAGCGCGAAGATGCGGCGCTTCCACGATCCGGCCAAGTACCGCATCGTGTTGTTCGATCAGCGCGGCGCCGGCCGCTCCACGCCGCATGCGGATCTGGTCGGCAATACAACCTGGGATTTGGTCGCCGATATCGAAAAACTCCGCGTGCGGCTCGGCATCGAGCGCTGGCAGGTGTTCGGCGGCTCGTGGGGCGCGACGCTGTCGCTGGCGTATGCGCAGACTCATCCGCAACGCGTCACCGAACTGGTCCTGCGCGGCATCTTCATGCTGCGGCGCTGGGAACTGGAATGGTTCTACCAGGAAGGCGCCTCGCGCCTGTTCCCGGATGCGTGGCAGCATTACCTCAAGGCGATTCCGCCGGTCGAACGCCACGACCTGATCAGCGCCTTCCATCGCCGCCTGACCGGCGACGACGAGCAGACCCGGCTCGACGCCGCGCGCGCCTGGAGCGTGTGGGAAGGCGCGACCAGTTTCCTGCATGTCGACCAGGACTTCGTCAGCGGCCACGAAGACGCCAAGTTCGCGTTGGCCTTCGCCCGCATCGAGAACCACTACTTCGTCAACGGCGGCTTCTTCGAAGTCGAGGACCAGTTGCTGCGCGACGCGCACAAGATCGCCGACATCCCCGGGGTGATCGTGCATGGCCGTTACGACGTGGTCTGCCCGCTGCAGAACGCGTGGGACCTCAAGCAGGTCTGGCCGAAGGCGGAGCTCAACATCACCCCGGCCTCGGGCCATTCGGCGTTCGAAATCGAAAACATCGACGCGCTGGTGCAGGCGACCGACCGCTTCGCCTGATCGATTGCAATCGCGTACGTGACCGCGGTGTCGGGCTTCGGCCCGACGCTGCCGGCGACACCGTCAGTGGTCGCGATAGCGGCCGCATCATCGCAGCGCGCCGGTGTGTCGCGGTTTTCGCGCCCGGCGTTCGTGGCCCAAGGCCGGCATGCGCCGTCGCGTTTCGAGCCACTCGCGTCGCAGACAGCGCAATTAATGTGCGTACGCGTGGCCTGCTCGACAGGCCATCGTTGAATTTCGCGCGAATCGCGGCACAGCAAACCGGTAAAGCCCGGCCGCGCGCCCTTCGCACCGTTACTTTTCAGCCGAAATACCCTCGCCGACGCGCCGTTTCCGGTCCCCAGCCGCTTGCTTGACATTTCTCTGATCAGAGTGTGATTCTCTAATCAGAATAAATATTTTATGAGTTTTTAACGCTGCGGCGATGCGGGGATTTCGCCGGCGGCGATTTGAGTGGGGGCGGACGCGGTGCGTCCGGGTCACGAGGGTGCGGGGCAGGGGATGTCGAAGAACAGTTCACTACATCGGCCAGGTCAGCCGTGGGCGCTGGTGCCGTTGCAGCAATTGCTGGAACAGCCTGAGCCGTCCGGCGCGCGGTCTCGCTACATAGCCGAGGGTGACGATCCTCAGTTCGAGGTGCGGGCGACGCAGGACGGCGCGCTGCCGGCGACCGGCTGGTATCTGGTGACGGTGGATTTCGACGTCGACGACGGCGCGATCGTCGCGCCGTGCCTGTACCCCGATTACGGCAGCGGCCTGAACGAATCCATCCGCATCGACCTGGCCGATCCGAGCGCGAACGGACGCTCGCGCACGGTGATCGTCATCGGCCCGTCGCTGCTGGCGCTGCGTTTCGATCCGACCGAATGCAGCGCGCGCTTCGGCTTGCGCCGGTTCGATTTCCAACCGATTTCCCGCGTGCGCGCGGTGTTCGAAATGCTGCGCGGCATCCAGCGCATCACCCGGCGACTGCTGTGGGAAGACGCGCTGATCGCGTTCGCGCTGTTCCTCAGCCGGGCCTTGCGCGGCAAGGTCGGCGCCGGCGGCGAACTGCTCGCGCAACGCTATCGCCGCACGCTGCGCCAGCGCGCGCATTCGTATCAACAGTGGCTGGCCCGGTTCGGCGGCCATCTGTCCGAACGCCCGGGCGCGGCATCGCCCGACCCGGGCGGCGACGGCCCGCTGATCTCGATCGTGCTGCCGGTGCGCGACACGCCGCTGCCGTGGCTCAGGCGCTGCATCGACAGCGTTCTCGCCCAGACCTATCCGAACTGGCAACTGTGCATCGCCGACGACGCGTCCTCCTCGGGCGCGGTCAAGCGCCTGTTGCGCGGCTACGCCAGCCGCGAAACGCGCATCGCCGTGCATTTCCGCGAGAACCACGGGCATATCTGCGAGGCGAGCAACAACGCGATCGATCTGGCGCGCGGGGAATTTCTTGGGTTTCTCGATCATGACGACGAACTGCATCGCGACGCGCTGAGCGAAATGGCGCGGGCGATCGGCGAGCACCCCGAGGTGCGCTTGCTGTATTCCGATGAGGACAAGATCGATGAATCGGGTGATCGCTACGAGCCGCACTTCAAGCCGGCCTGGAATCCGGATCTGCTGTGTGGACAGAACTATGTCTGTCACTTCACAGTCATCCAGGCCGAACTGGTGCGTGAGCTGGGTGGATTGCGTCCCGGCTACGAAGGCGCGCAGGACCATGATCTGATTCTGCGTTGCGTCGAACGCATTCGGCCTGATCAGATCGTGCATGTACCCAAGGTGCTCTATCACTGGCGATCGAGCGGCGAATCCACGGCGCAAAGCGGTGGCAGCAAGCCCTACGCACTGGATGCGGGCCGACGCGCGATCGAGGATCACCTGGGCCGCACCGGCGTGGATGCGAGCGTTGAGGTGACGCAGCATGGCTATTACCGCACGGTGCGAAAACTCGGCGCGGAACCGCCCCAGGTATCCGTATTGGTGCCGACCCGGGATCGCGCCGACCTGTTGAAGAAGTGTATCGCCAGCTTGCTCGAGCGGACCTCCTATCGTTCGTACGAAATACTGGTGATCGACAACGGCTCAACCGACCCGTCCGCGTTGGCCTATCTCAACCAGCTCCGAACGCGCGAGCGTGTCCGCGTTATCGAGTATCCGGGCACTTTCAATTTTTCCGCGATCATCAATCATGGCGCGCGCCAGGCAGCGGGCAGCGTGCTGTGCCTGCTCAATAACGACACCGAAATAATCGCCGCCCGATGGCTGGACGAATTGGTGTCGCATGCTACGCGCACCGAAGTCGGCGCCGTAGGCGGCATGCTGTACTACCCCGGAGACACCATCCAACACGCGGGGGTGATCCTAGGCGTCGGCGGCGTTGCCGGCCATGCCCACGTCCACCTGCGTCGCGGTAGCAACGGTTACCTCGGGCGCGCGGGTGTCGTGCAAAACATGAGCGCCGTCACCGGCGCCTGCTTGGCGATACGGCGCGAGGTGTTCGACGAGGTCGGCGGCATGGATGAAGGCTTGGCCATCGCCTTCAACGACATCGACCTGTGCCTGCGTATCCACGAGCGTGGCTATCGCAACGTATGGACGCCGTTCGCAGAGCTGTACCACCACGAATCGGCGAGTCGCGGGCACGAGAACACGCCGGAAAAACGCGCGAGGTTTCGTGCTGAGACCGACATCATGCGCCAGCGCTGGGGCGACCTGCTCCTCAACGATCCTGCCTACAACCCGAACCTGTCGCTCAATAGCCTGCATTTCGAGCTGGCGTTTCCGCCGCGCAACCCGGCGAGCCGAGTTGCGCAAAAGCCTTCAACTCTCACTGCGATGCCGGTAGTTCAATGAATCTGTTGTTTTTTCATTTGCGCCAGAGCTTACGCCGGCCCGACCACTGGCTGTACGGAAGTTGGCTGGACATCGTGACCAAGTACAGGAAGACCTACCTGGGGCTGTCATGGGTGTTTGTGCCGATCGCTGTTTACATCTGGGGCATCGGAGGATTCATCAGCGCGCTGCAGCCAGGCGCGAATACCCAGGACTTCCTTGCACACGTTGCGGTGGGGTTTGTGGTGTTTCGCTTCATCATGACCGTCCTGAGCGATGCGACGGCCGTTTTCAGCGGTTTCAAGCCGTACATATACGACGGCAGCCTGCGCCTGACGGACCTGATATTCAGGATGATCAACCGATCGTTCTGTTATTTCCTGTTGGCGCTGCCGGTGGTGGCGGTCGCCGTATTCGCGTCGCAGCAGTTCGAGTGGCTGGGCATCTTGGGCTCCATGCTCGGAATGGCCGCGGTGCTGGTCAACCTGTTCTTCTATTCGGTCTTGCTGTCGCTGCTTGGTGCGCGCTTTCCCGACCTAAGCGAGTTCATGAGCAGCGCGATGATGGCGTCATTTTTGATCACGCCGGTGGTGTGGTATCCGGACATGGCGCCGGCCGGGACGATCCAGGGCGCGTTCATGCGCGCCAATCCATTTCATCACCTGCTCGCGTCGGTGCGCGCGCCATTGCTTGGAGAACCCCTGGAGCAGTTGACGATCTATTACCTGGTTGCGACCACCGTGCTCGGACTCGTCGCCGCGCCGGTTGCCTACCAGGCGTTCGCACGCCGCGTTCCGCTGTGGCTTTGAGGACTTTGTCGTGAGTGCTTATCTGCGTGTGCATTCGGTAAATCTGGAACTTCCGCTGGATCTTCAGCGGCTGCGGTCGGGTGTGGGCAACAGCGGCTTCCGTGCTTCGCTCGCTCGCGCTTCACGCCTGTATCGCGGAGTGTTGAAAAACGTGAGTTTCGCCGCGCAGCCCGGCGACCGAATCGCTTTGATGGGGCTAAATGGGGCCGGCAAGACCACCCTATTGCGCGTATTGAACGGCGCGTTCCCGCCCACCCAAGGCCATGTCGAGTCCTGCGGTGATATGCAGTCCTTGCTCAACGCCACTCTCGGATTTTCCGAGTACGCGACCGTGGCGGAGAACGTGATCCTGCGCGGCACGGCGATGGGCCTGCGCCGCAGGCAGCTGGAATTTTCGCTGCCCGACATCCTGGACTTCTCGGCCCTGACCGAATACGCCAATCAAAGCCTGCACACGCTGTCGTCTGGCCAGCGCATGCGTCTGGGTTTCGCGATTTCCACCGCGATCCAGCCCGACATCCTGTTGATGGACGAGTGGATCGCCACCGGCGATGCGGCCTTTCTCAAGCGCGCGCAGGCACGGATGGTGACGCGTTTTGAAGGCAGCCACATCGTTGTCCTGGCCAGCCACAACACCTCGATGCTCAATGATATGTGCAACAAGGGGTTGGTGCTGCACAAGGGAGCAATGCATTTCTTCGGCGGCATCGACGAAGCGATCCAGCAGTATCGCGAGCTGGTTTCGCGAGCCGACGTGCAGGTCCGAAAAGCCCTGGCCGACTACGATCCAATGTTGTTCGGCGGCTCGACCGGCCTTGTTGAGCGCATACGCACGCACGCCAGCGGCCTGGAACTGGAAGGGTGGGCGATGGGGGCTGGCGGCGAGGAAGTCGAGGCGTTATGCGTCGAAATCGATGGGCGCGAGCACCAGATCCGAGATTTCGAACGCATCGATCGCGTCGATGTCAGGTTGCACCTCGGGCGGGCCAAGGGACGATTCGGGTTCCGCCTAACGGTGAGCGGGGCGGGCGGCCAGGGCGTGGACTGGTCGCCGACCCAGCTGTATGTGAGCGCCCTCGGGCGTGCCGATCGGCCGGCTCTGCCGCTCGGATTGGCCGCCGCCGCACTGATAGAGCGCACTTGAACCAATTGTCAGCTTGAGACCTTAATGAACAGCAAAAAAGAGAGCGCAAAGCAATTGCTGAAAACCGTAACGGCCGCGGCCGACCGGATCAGTTCGGATGGATTCTTCGGCTGCGTGGAGGGCTTGAAGCATTCCAATGAGATCACCGGCTGGGCGGTGGATGCCAGCGATACCGGTCGCATGCTGTCGATCGGCATATACGCCGATGATGAATTGCTGGGTCGGGCCTACTGCACCGAGAACCGGGCCGATATCGCGGCTCTGCTGGGCCGGACCGCGAAGTCTGGTTTCACCTATCCGGTAGCGTTGCTCGAGATTCCCGCCCGCCTTCAGGGCGAACAGGCCGAGTCGATCCCCCTGGTCTTCAAGATAGAAGACGCATCCGCGTGCCTACCGTTCCTGCCTGGGCAGGAGGTGGACCTCAAGGCCGTCGGTGCCCACATGCGCGCCAGATCTGTTCCGCAATCAGAAACCCAGATACGCGCAGAAGTCGATCGCTACGTCGAGGAACTGGCGTTGCCCGCAACCAGCGATGCCAAGGTCAAGGCCATCGCGTTCTACCTGCCCCAATACCATCCGGTGCCCGAGAACGACGAATGGTGGGGGCCGGGCTTCACTGAATGGACCAACGTCACCCAGGCCAGGCCGGCGTTCCAGGATCACTATCAGCCGCGAATTCCCGGTGAGCTGGGTTTCTACGACCTGCGCCTGGCCGAGGTGCGCGAAGCGCAGGCGCGGTTGGCGCGAGAGCACGGCATCCACGGGTTTTGCTACTACTACTATTGGTTCGCCGGACGCAGGATCCTCGAGCGCCCGTTGAACGACATGCTCAGTTCGGGCTCGCCAGATTTTCCGTTCTGCATCTGCTGGGCCAACGAAACCTGGTCAAGGCGTTGGGACGGATCGGAACATGAGGTGCTGCTCAAGCAGGAACACACCCAGGGCAACGATATCGCCTTCATCCGCGATGTCATTCCGATCCTCAAGGACCCGCGCTACATCACCATCGCCGGCGCTCCGCTGTTGCTGATCTACCGCACTACGTTGTTCCCGGACATGAAGGCGACCGCGGACGTGTGGCGGCGAATCTGCGCTGAGGAAGGTCTGCCGCACATACATTTATGTGCGGTGGAGTCGTTCGGGTTCAACGACCCGTACTCCATCGGATTCGATTCCTCAGTGCAGTTCCCGCCGCACGGCATAAGCGCCAGCGAAATCGCCGCCTCGCTGAAAGGCCTGGACAAGGACTTCGAAGGGCATGTTTTCGATTACGAAGAAGTAGTTCAGAACGAACTCGTCGCGCCGCAGCCGGGCTACAAGCGTTATCGCGGGGTCATGCTGTCCTGGGACAACTCGGCGCGCCGAAAGAACAAAGCGCACATGTTCCACAAGGCCACTCCCGCTGCCTACGAACTTTGGATGCGCGCCGCGGTTCAGTGGACCCGGGACCATCATGTTCCGCAGGAGCAGCTGGTTTTCATCAACGCGTGGAACGAGTGGGCGGAAGGCACTCACCTGGAACCCGATGTCAAGCACGGGCGCGCGTATCTGGAAGCGACGATGCGGGCGTTGTCCGGTCTGAGCGAGTGGCAGACGTTGATTCAGTACGCGCAAGCCAAGGGCGGCCTGTCCGGCGACGATCTGCACGACTGGCTGGCGGAAATACAGGCACGATTTGCACACGCCGAGCGTATCGAGGCGCATGCGCAGCGCCTGATTTCCCGCAATCACGGTTTGACCGACGGCGGAACGGTCATGAGCGACACGGTTCCGTACATGATGGACTTCCTGCCGCTGGTCCCGGCAGCGCGCGCCAATTTCGATCGTATCGGCGCGCTCGCGGGCGATATGAAGGTGGTCGTGGTTCGCCGGTCGGCCGATCTGTTCGTCGAAGGCTGGTGCGTTCATCCAGAGGTCGAAGTCGGGAACAGGACCGTCTCGTACCTGGTCATGGAATCGCTCAAGGGCAAGGGGCGCAACTACGCACCGATCTTCGGTCGCCAAGTCCGCGAAGACGTCGTGGTCGCGTTCAGCGGCTTGTCGGCGTCCTCGACCCGCTACAGCGGCTTCCGCGCCTACGTGGATATCACCCGGCTGGAACCGGGTGAGTACAGGATCGGCATAGTACAGGTCGCCGCGGAGTCGTTCTCGTTGAACTATGCCGATGGGGTGATCCGTGTCGTGTGATCCACGCAGTCTGCCTTTGGTAAGCGTGGTCGTGCCGGCCTACAAGCACGAGTCTTTCGTCGTGCCGGCATTGCAGTCGGTGTTCGACCAGGACTATCCGAACGTCGAGTTGATCGTCGTCGACGACGCATCGCCGGACAACACGGCCAGCGCGATTGGACTGTGGGCGGGGCGTTCGGCGGTCGCCGCGCGCTTTCGTGGCATGAGTTTCGTATCCAATGGTTCCAATTCCGGCGCCCATGCCAGCATCAACCGCGGGTGCGCCATGGCCGCGGGCCGGTACATCGCCGTGCTCAATTCGGACGACCTGTTTCATCCTTCGCGCCTGAGCAGGCTGGTGGATCGCCTGATCAGTCGTGAAGGTGGATTAGCGTTTTCCCGCGTGGTACCGATCGACGATGATGGCCGGTTGATGTCGCCCGTCGCCCTGCCTCGTGAACTGACGGGAGTTTTCCACCTCGCCGACCAGGTATATGCGAACAGCATCGACCCGGCGCAGGACCTGCTCAGGGCAAATTTCGCCATATCCACCGGAAACTTCGTTTTCCATCGCGATCTTTACGATGCGGTCGGGCCGTTTTGCGACCTGAAGTATTGCCACGACTGGGACTTCATCCTGCGTGCTTCGTTGCTTGCCGATCCAATCTACGTTCCGGAGGACCTGTACTTCTATCGCATTCATTCCAGCAACTCCTTCTCGCAGCTCGCGGGGGTGGCATCGCTGGAAACCAGGGTGGTGCGTGGACGCTATCAAGCCGCGGCCCTCGCAGCGCGGCATCGCGCCGGAAGGGCATGAGCATGTCAGCCGGCTCCATTCCAGTCGTGATCAATTCCTTTAACCAGCCCAGCTATCTGCGAATGATGGTGAACCAGTTGTCGGCGCTCGGGGTCGATAACCTCGTCATCATCGATCAGGCGTCGACCTCGCCCGAGTTGCTCTCGTTGCTGGACGAGTTGAAGCATCGTTACCCGGTCGTCAAGCTGGCGGACAACAACGGCCCGCACTGGTTCTTTCTGTCGCGGTTCTTCGAACTGCTTCCCCCTAGATTCGCGTATACGGACGCGGACCTGTTGTTCTCGGCGCAGCTCAAAAGCGGGTTTATCGACACTATGGACGCCGTGCTGGACGATTTGTCCGCCATCAAGGTCGGGCTGGCGCTGGACATTTCGCAGCCCGCGGACATGATCCGCGCGGATTTCAGCATCGGCGGGCAGCTATATACGATCCAGTCCTGGGAGGCGCAGTTCTGGAAGGAGCGGGTGCCGTCGGCCACTGGCCTGGAGGTGTATCGGGCGCCCGTCGATACGACGTTCGCGCTTTACGATCGCGACCGGTTCAAGCAACAAGTCGATCGCATGCGTCCGCACGGGCGATTCTCCTGCATGGATACGCCCGGCAGCTACAGATTGGCTGGGGAGTTCGTCGCGGTGCATTTGCCGTGGATGCGTGACAATCGGATTCCTTCCGCGGAATGGGCCGCTTACCTCGCCGGTCGTGGTGACATCCATGCCTACTGATCGACCAGCACGGCGCATTGTAACCGTCGGTTTCAAGGGCAACTTCGGCGACGATCTGACCGAGCGCTTGCTGGGGGAGTTGTTCGGCATCGAGTGCCAGCATGTGCCGGAGGTCGAGCGCGGCATGGAAAGCTGGGTGGTAGTGGGATCGATTCTTTCGCTGGCGAATCAACACAGCAATGTGCTCGGAGCGGGCTTCATGCTCGCCGAGCAATGCCTGTACGTGGATCACAAGCCCAAGCGGATCGTCTCGGTGCGCGGTAACTTGAGCCGCGCGGTGCTGGAGGGCAATGGCATCGCCTGCCCGAAGGTCTATGGCGACCTGGGCCTGTTCGTGCGGTATCTGGGCTGCGCGCGACAATTCGTGGTGCCGAAGTACAAGCTCGGCCTGATCCCCCACTACGTGGAGAAAGATCATCCTCTGGTCTCGTTGTTCGGCAAGATGGATGGAGTGAAAGTAATCGATATCCAGGCCGGGATCGATCAGGTGATTGCCGATATCCAGGACTGCGAGACCTGCTTGTCCAGTTCGCTGCATGGCTTGATCGCTTGCGATTCGTTGGGGGTTCCAAATCGCTGGATGCAGTTATCCGATGGCGTGGTCGGAGCCGGTTTCAAGTTTTACGACTATTTTTCCTCGTGCGGGCGTAAGCGCGAGACACCGTTCTTCCTGCTCAAGGGCAAGACTGTCGAGCAGATCGCCAAAGCGGTGCGCAAGCGTTACCGGTTCGAGTTCGATTTCCCGGCGTATCTGGACCGCATGCCGTTCGAACCGGTGATCGGGCACGGAAATGACTGATTCTCTTTCGATGGGTCAGGCGATCCGCGCGGATCGCCTGGAGCTCATGGTCGTCGCCACGGACGTGAATTTCGACGAGGCCGCGTACCTGCGGGCCAACCCGGATATCGCCCGCGCGGTCGAGTCGGGTGTATGCGCTTCGGGTTGGGAGCACTTCATCGCGTTCGGCCGCGACGAACGACGCTGCGTGCGTCTTGAGGTTCCCAAGGGCTGGCGAGCGGAAAAACTGGATCGCTTGCGTCCTTCGCTTCGCGCGAATCTGGCCTGTGGCGACAGGGCGGATCGTCTCGACTTCATCGATCAAGGGGTACGCGATGAGTTCGGCCTTGTCGCAACCAACAATGTGAGTTCGCATGCGTACGACCATGAAGCCTTAGCGCTGATCGATCGCCATGCGGACGGCCTGGTACTGGACTGCGGCGCCGGCTTGCGCAACGTGTATTTCCGCAATGTCGTGAACTGCGAAATCGTGGACTACGACAGCACCGACGTGCTCGCCGCCGCCGAGCGGCTGCCGTTCGCGGACGCGACCTTCGATGCGGTGATGAGCATGAACGTGCTCGAACACGTCAAGGACCCGTTCCGCGCGGCCAGCGAGCTTGTGCGCGTGCTTAAGCCGGGCGGTGAATTAATGTGCGTGGCGCCGTTCCTGCAGCCCTTGCACGGCTATCCGCATCACTACTTCAATATGACCCGGCAGGGACTGGCGAGCCTGTTCGAGTCACTGGGTGAGTGCCGGGTCGAAATCTACGGCGCGATGCGGCCGATATGGGCGCTGCACTGGTTCATGTCGAGCTATCGTGCCGGCCTGCCTGCCGAACTGCGCGAAACATTCGAGGCGATGACGGTCGCGCAACTGCTGGCATCGCCGCAGTCGCTCGAAACGCTTCCTGTTGTGATCGATCTGAGTGCGCAGGCGTCGACCGAACTGGCCAGCGCGCATGCGCTGTTCGGCCGCAAGCCGGGGGTGTCGCCTTGAATGCCCCTCATCCTGTGTCGCGCTTATGGAGCCGGCGATGAAACTCCCGCATTTCCTGTCCAGTTATCTCAAGCAGAGTCGGTCGTTGCTGCAAAACCACGACCTGGATCGCGCGATGGAACTGGCCGTGGGCGGCGACTTCGAGACGGTGGGCGTGTTGGAGTTCTGCCTGCTCAAACAGTTGGGTCTTTCGCCCGGGCACACGGTGGTGGACGTGGGCTGTGGCAGCGGCCGGCTCGCGGTGCAGCTCAAGGACTACCTGACCGGCCAACTGGTCGGGCTGGATGTGGTGCCGGAGCTGTACGAGTATGCGCAACGGCTGTGCGGACGAGACGACTGGCGTTTCTACAGCGCACCAGGAACGACGATACCCGAGCCGGACGGATCGGCCGATTTCATCACGTTCTTTTCGGTCTTCACTCATCTGCAGCACGAGGAGACTTATCGCTACCTGCGCGAAGCCCGGCGTGTGCTCAAGGCCGACGGCAAGATCGTGTTCTCTTTCCTTGAGTACCGTCTGCCATCGCACTGGTTCATCTTCGAGCATTCAGTGCGCGACGACCGGCCCGACAAGGTGCTCAACCAGTTCATGGATCGCGACATGATTCATTGCTTCGCCCACGATCTCGGACTGACGGTGCTCGAACTGCAGGATGGGCATCTGCCGCATATCGCGCTGGACCGTGTCATACGTTGGAGCGACGGTCGGCAGGTCGAAGGCCACGGCTGTCTGGGGCAGTCGGTCTGCGTGTTGACGCGACAGGACGAATCCTGACTTCGATCGAGGCGCGTCGCGCTCTTGATCGCGCCGGTTGCGCGGCGAATCGATAGCAGCCGAGCGGACGGCCGGCTCGATTCAGCCCACCGCCGACCCATCCGGATTCCGCTCAATCATCCAAAGCCCCGCCCACAGCTTGAGGTCGAGTTCGTAGCCTTCCGCCTGTTTCTGCATCAGCCACATCGGCGCGGTGGCGCGCGGGACTTGGTGGACGATGATGTCTTCGCCGGCCACGCCGCCGCCGTCGCCGACCTTGCGCAGCTGGGTGGCGCGGACGAAGGCGATGCGTTCGCTGCTCATGCCGGCGGAGGTCGGGCCGGTCAGCAGGACTTCCACGCGCGCGGGGTCCCAGCCGGTTTCTTCGATCAGTTCGCGTTGCGCGGCCGATTCGAGGGTGTCGTGGTCGTGGTCGTCGCCGACCAGGCCGGCCGGCATTTCGATGGTGCGCGCGCCCAGCGGCACGCGGTATTGCTCGACGAACAGGATGTCGTCGGCGGGGGTGACGGCGACGATGATCACCGCCATGCCCTTGCCGTGGGTGCGTTCGGCGTATTCCCAATGGCCGCGGCGCATCATGCGCAGCCACTGGCCGGTGTAGATGGTTTCGATCGGTTGGTCGTGCGCGGTGTGGTCGGCTGACGTCATTGCGTTCCTCGCAGGGGCGTCTCGCGGCGGGGCGAGGCGCTTGGCCGTGGCTGAAAGTGGGGCGCGTCGCGGCGGGGCCGGCCGGAACCGGCCGCGGCCGCGCGGCGACGCGTTCATGCCTTCAGCGTACCGCAGCGGGACGGGGTCGGTCGGTGCCGTGGCGCGCCGCGCCGTGAGCGGGTGATGCTACGACGGAACCTGTGACGCGGCGAAGTCCAGGCCGACCGCTTCGTGCAGCCGGCGCCGGGTCATCGGCCCGAAGCGCAGACGGTCGCACAGTTCCAGCAGGCCGGCCGCGTCGGCCTGGCCGCGCACGAAGTGGCCGCTGCTGTCGCCCAGCGGCGCGTCCAGCGCGATCGTGGTCAGTTGCCGGCACAGCAAGGCCTGGGCGCGGTGTTCGCGCAGGCGCGCCGCGGCGCTGGCGGCGCCGCGCAGGCGCAGGAACGGGACTTCCTCGACCCGCGCCAGCAAGGCGTCGAGGGTATCGAAGTGGGCGAGCAGGGCGGCCGCGGTCTTGGCGCCGATGCCGGGCACGCCGGGAATGTTGTCGACCGCGTCGCCGGTCAGGGCCAGGTAATCGGCGACTTGGCGCGCATGCACGCCCTGGCGCGCGTGCACGCCGTCGGCGCCCCAGCGCTGGCCGCGGGCGAAGTCCCATTGTTCGTCGTGGGTGTCGAGCAATTGCGACAGGTCCTTGTCGGCCGACACGATCACGCCGCGGTAGCCGTGGCCGCGCATGCTCACGATCGCGCTGCCGATCAGGTCGTCGGCTTCGTACTGCGAATCCGACAGCACCGCCAGGCCGAGCGCGCGGCACAGCGCCTGGCAATGTACGAACTGGCGCTTGAGCGCGTCCGGCGCCGGATCGCGATTGGCCTTGTAGGCCGGATAGATCGCGTTGCGGAAGCACGAGTCCAGCGCTTCGTCGAAGGCGATCGCGATATGGCGCGGGCGTTCGCGTTCGATCAGTTCGAGCAGGAAGCGGGCGAAACCGTGGACGGCGTTGGTCGGCCAGCCTTCGGCGTCCTGGAATTCGTCGGGGATCGAATGCCAGGCGCGGAACACGTACAGGCTGGCGTCGACAAGATAAACCGGTGTGGGTGCGGCGTTGTTCATGGGCTCATTCAAACACGCGGCGCTCAGGCCGGCGACCAGGCTTGGGTCAACTCGAGCGGATCGGGCCGCTCGCGTTCGGGCGCATCGAGCTTGGGCGTGCCGATATGGATGAAGCCACCGATGCGTTCGTGGGCCTGCAGACCCAGCCACCGCGCGACCTGCTCGTCGTAGGCCGGCCAGCCGGTCAGCCAGACCGCGCCGAAGCCAAACGCCTGCGCCGCCTGCAATAAAGCGAAGCACACGCTGCCGACGGTGAGCACGCGTTCGAACTCGGGGATTTTTTCGTCGGGGCCGAGTCTGGCGATCACGGTGACGATCAGCGGCGCGGAGGAATAGCGGCCGCGATCCTTTTCGACCGCGGCCTCGCCGGCGTCGGGAAACACCTCGATGCCGCGCGCGGCGACGCGTTCGCCCAGCGCGTGGCGGGCCTCGCCTTCGATGGTGAGGAAGCGGAACGGCACGCGCTTGCCGTGATCGGGCACGCGCACGGCCGAGGCCAACATACGTTTAAGGGTGGATTCGTCCGGTCCGGGCGCGGTGAGTTGCTTGGCGGGGACGGATCGGCGGCTGTCGAGCGCGATGAGCAAGTCGGGGGAGGCGGAGGGCATGGAAGTAAGTTGAACCTCGGTCACAAAAATGAACGGCGACACATAAATGGTCGCATCTAGGCACTATCCTGACCGTGGCCGTCGCAAACAGACGCGACCGCATCCATCAGGGGGAACTCCGTACGTGTCCGGTCATTTGCACGGCGTCGTTCAGACCACGCGCAGCGATCCGTCGCGCGTGCTCGAAGAAATCAAACGACAGACGCTCGAGCAACTCGGGGGGCTGCCGGGCACCCTGTATGGACCGATCGAGGAAGCGCTCAAGGCCGACTCGCTCAAGGGCGACGGTCGCAATCATCATTACGAAGACCAGGCCGCATTGTGGATCCTGCGTCAGCAACAGGCCAGCCATGTCATGGCGTTTCGCCAGCAGGTCGGTCACGGCTTCGACGCGTTCCGCCAGCCCGGCAGCGTGGTCGGCGGGCTCGGCGGCTCGCCGTTGCAACTGGTCGGCGAACAGCAACTGGCGTTCGATCTGGACGGCGAGCGCCTGACCGAGGCGCTGGAACTGCGCTATCAGCGCCCGCTGGAAATGATCCGCAGCCGCCTGCAGATGATGTCGCAGGCGATGGGCGCGCCCGAGGGCGACAACCCGCTGGGACCGTACCGGCTGGTCAAGGCCTTCACCGCCATCTACAGCGAGGCGCAGGTCAACGAAAGCCTGCGCCTGCGCCTGTTCCGTCAGTACGAACACGAACTCGCGCGGCTGCTCGGCGACTTGTACGGCCGCGTCAACAATCTAATGGCGACGGCCGGTTACGGGGTCAGCATGGGTGGCGCGGGCGCGCCCGTCGCGCCGGCCCGCGCGGCCGAAGAGCGCCGCGACCGCAACACGCTCGACAGCGTGTTCGACACCGTCCCGCATCGCGAGGCTGCCGCGTCCGTGCCCCACGACTACAACGCTCATTCCGCCGCGAGCGGCGGCTACGGCGGCGACGGCCACGCCGCGCATGCCGGCGGTCACGACAATCCGCAGATATCGCAGGCCGATGTGGCGGCGATGGCCAGCGAACTGGCCGAGCTGCGTTCGCAACTGCACGCCTGGCGCGAGGGCATGGTCAAGGCCGGCGGTCTGCCGCCGGGCCAGGCGCCGCAGCGTTCGATGGCGCCGCGGCGCGAACTGCGCATCGACGAAGTGGTTGGCATGGCCTCGCTGCTGCAGCCCGAACCGCCGGACGCGTACGCGCGCGCCCTGGCGGTGTCCGGACGCCTGGGCGAAACCATCCGCGACCAGTTGTTCGACGGCGCACGCCGGCTCGGCTTCAATCCCGACCAGACCTGCTTCAGCGCCGAAGAGGACGATGCGATCGATCTGGTCGCGTTGCTGTTCGATTCGCTGTTCCGCAACCACGCCCTGCAGGATCGCGCCCGGCGCGTGTATGCGCGGCTGGTGATGCCGTACGTCAAGGTCGCGCTGACCGACAACGAGGTATTCGTCAAACGCGAGCACCCGGCGCGGCGCTTGCTAGACGCGATCACCGAAGCCTGCGAAGGCAACGACGGCGAAACCCCGCAGGACCGCGATCTGCTCGAGCGCGCCTCCGACATCTCGCAGCGCATCGTCTCCGATTACAACGAAGACCTCGCGGTGTTCGAACTGGCCCATGCCGAACTCGACGCGCTGCTGTCGCAGCACCGGCGCCGGATCGAACTACAGGAACAGCGCGCGGCCAAGGCCACTTACGGCCGCGAGCGCCTCGGCGCGGCGCGCAGCCAGGCCGACGCGGCGGTGCGCGAACGCATCGGCGAAGGCCGGCTGACCCAGGCGGTGGCCGATTTCCTGGCCACGCCGTGGCGTCACCACATGGTCCAGGTGCTGCTGCGCGAAAACGAAGATCCCAAGCGCCGCGCGCAGGCGCTGGCGCTGGGCGATGCGCTGGTGATGGCCGACAAGCTTGCCGCCGAAAACCGCGGCCGCGAACTGGCCGATCAGTTGCTGGCGCTGCAGCCGATCATCGTCCAGTGCCTGGCCAGTTCGGGCCTGGACGACAGCGCGGCCCAGCACGGCATGGCCGGTCTGGTGCGGGCGCTGGCGACGCCGGACAGCGAGCGCGACGAACATGCGCCGCCGAGCGCGTCGGAGGTCGAGGAAGACATCGCCGAGGAGCGCCGCCTGTACATGGCCGGCGGCGACGGTTCCGGCGCGCACGATCCCTTGCTGGCCGAGCGCATGCGCCAGCTCGAGCCGGGCGACTGGCTGCGCCTGACCAATACCCAGGGCGAGACCGTCGCGGTCAAGGTCGCCTGGGTCAGTCCGCTGACCTCGCGTTTCCTGCTGGTCAACCGGCGCGGCGTACGCGCGCTGGTGGCGTCGGCGGAGGAACTGGCGGTATTGGCGGCGTCCGGTCGGTTGCTGGTCGGCGCCGAACGCACCGCGTTCGATGAGGCGATGCGGCAGGTACGCCGGCATCTGGATCGGGTGATCTGAGTTTGCGCGGGCTGTCGGGCGTTCAGCGGCTGCGTTAGCCGTCGATGCCGGACCTCGGCGATGGGTGTGTCACGAAAAGCACGACCACGACGGGACGAAAGCCCCGAAGTTTTTTGTGGGGTGGCTTTCGGCTCCGACGCTTTGGGCTCCGATCGCATCGATTGTTGTGGGGACCTGATCGGACCGCGTCGGGGCTCAAGCCCTTCCCGCGAAACCTGCGGGCCGCGGCGGCCGGACGGATCAGGCGACCCAGGCACCCAGCTTCACCCCGCGATGTGACCCCAATCCGTTTCCGCGCCCTCGCGCCGCCGCCGTCATCGATCCGAGATCGCACGGCCGCCGGGCATTCCGCTACGATGCGGTGAACGGGGTACGGAGCGGAGCATGTCGGGCATTACGATTGGCGTTGCGAGCGAAACCGCATCAGGCGAGAAGCGCGTCGCGCTCACGCCGGAAACCTGCAAGAAACTGGTCGCCCGTGGCGCGCGGGTGCGCGTGCAGCGCGGCGCCGGCCGCGCGGCGAGCTTCACCGACGATGCCTACGTCCAGGCCGGCGCCGAACTCGCCGACGACGCGGCCGCGGCCGTGGCCGACGCCGAAGTGGTGCTGTGCGTGCAGGCGCCCGACCCGGCGCGGCTGGCGACTCTGCGCGAAGGCGCGGCGCTGATCGGCCTGCTGCAGCCGCAAGGCGATGCCGCGCGCGGCGAGGCGATCGTCGCGCGCAAACTCAATGCCTTCCCGCTCGAACGCCTGCCGCGCACCACCCGCGCGCAGGCCATGGACGTGCTCAGCTCGCAGGCCGGCATGGCCGGCTACAAGGCGGTGTTGATCGCCGCCCAGCTGGCGCCGCGCTTCTTTCCGATGCTGACCACCGCGGCCGGCACGATCCGTCCGTCCAAGGTGCTGATCGTCGGCGCCGGCGTCGCCGGCCTGCAGGCGATCGCGACCGCCAAGCGCCTGGGCGCGCAGGTCGAAGGTTTCGACGTGCGCCCGGAAACGCGCGAACAGATCGAATCGCTCGGCGGCAAGTTCCTCGACCTGGGCGTCAGCGCCGCGGGCGAGGGCGGCTACGCGCGCCAGCTCACCGAGGAAGAACGCGCCGAGCAGCAGCGCCGGCTCGGCGAGCATCTCAAGAACATCGACGTGATCGTCTGCACCGCCGCGGTGCCGGGGCGTCCGGCGCCGAAGATCGTGACCGCGGCGATGATCGGCGGGATGAAGCCCGGCAGCGTGCTGGTCGACCTGGCCGCCGAAACCGGCGGCAATTGCGAACTCACCCAGCCCGGCGAAACCATCGACGTCGACGGCGTGACCGTCGCCGGCCCGTTGAACCTGGCCAGCAGCGGCGCGGTCCACGCCAGCGAGATGTATGCGCGCAACGTGTTCAACTTCGTCAGCCTGTTCGTCAACGACGGCGCGGTGAATTTCGACTGGAACGACGAACTGCTGACCAAGACGGTGTGGCCGGAGCGCGCGGCGCCCGCCTGATCGGTGAAGCGGATCGTCACCCGCGAGGACGCGATCGCCTGGTTCAGGGACCAGGGTTTCCTGCATTGGCCGGGCGCCGAGCGGCCCGGCCACATCGGCATCGCCGGCGAAGCCGAACGCGTGGTGCTGGGGGCCGGCCGTCGCGGGCCCGACGATCCGGGCACGGTGCTCGATCTGCATCACGACACCTTTCTGATTGCTCAGGACGGCGCGCGCTGGCAGGTCGTGGGCAGCGCGGCGCAGAGCGAAGCGCAAGATTTCGATTCCCTGCACGAGGCCGCGCTGGAAGTCGGCCGCCGCATCAACGCGCTTCGCAACGAACGCGGCCGCGGCCATGACGCGCTCGCCGATGCGCTGTCGCAGTTGCGCATGCGCGGGTTCGCGGTGCGCAGCGACCGGCATTGGTCGAATTCGCGCATATTGCTGTTCGACCCGGCGCAGGGCGATTTAGTGGATGCCGATGAGCTCAAGCGCGGTCGCGCGGCTTTCAGCCTGAGTTTCGATCCGCGATGCGGGGATTGGCAGGTGCTGGGCTATCGCGAGCCGCATCGCGGCGAAGACACCCGGTTCGAGGCGTTGCAGGACGCGATCGCCTGGTTGGCGGTGCGGCTCGATGGCGTGGCGGCGGGGGATGCAAGCGGGGTGTTGCGCTAGGTGGTTCGGGGGTGGCGAGGCTTTGCGGCGGGCCGATTGGGTTTTCCGTGAGTTTTGAGCGATGCGGTGGCGCTGTGTGTTGCTGCATCCCCACCTAAGGGGATGGCGTGTCTGAAGCGATCACGCTCGCATGGCCTGGATGTGTGCTGCGAGATGAGGTGCGGTGACGCGGTGGGTGGGGTGGCGCGGTCGCGGCTTGCGCCGCTCCTACAGGGGGCGGTCGTGGCTGCGGTCAAGCCCTGTAGGAGCGGCGCAAGCCGCGACACGCACGGTCCGGTTGCGACGTCATGAGGTTGCTCGAACTAAACGACCGATGCGCGCTTGTGTGGACTGCCAGGGCCGAATCAAATCGATCCGATTCCCGATTCCCGATTCCCGATTCCCGATTCCCGATTCCCGATTCCCGAAATTCAATCCCGCGGCGGCCGCCCACCCTCGGGCTTCGGCGGGGCCGGATTGGCCTGCACCCAGGCGCGGCGCTGGTCCGGGGTCATGGTGCGCCATCTCTCCATCAGCGCGCGGCGCGCGTTGTCGTCCAGGCCGCGCATCTTGCCGAACAGGGCGCGCATCTGGCCGCGCTCTTCCGGGTTCAGATGCTCCCAGCGCTTCATGCCGCGGCGTGCGTTCTGGCGTTCGTCGGGGCTCATCTGCTGCCAGCGGCGGGCGTGTTCGAACATGCGCTCGCGTTCTTCCGGCGAGTTGTTCCAGCGGTCGCGCATCGGCGCGATCAGCTGCTCGCGCTGCGCCGGGCTGAGCTGTTCCCACTTCGGCAGGTTGGCCGCGGAGGCGCCCGCGGGCGGCGGCGGCGCGGCGAAGGCCGGCGCGGCGAACAGGACGCCGACGGCCAGGGCCAGGCCGGCGAAGCGGAGCGTAGCGAGGCGAGGCATGGCGGGTTACTCCGTGTGAGTCGGCAGGGCGTCGGTATTGGACGCCAGCCACAGGTAAAGGTCGGGGTTTTCGTCGAGCGCGGCGACCGCGGTGTCGGGGTCGTAGCTGACGTCGACGACCGGATGGGCGACCTCGGCGCCGCCGGCGAGCGCGGGCACCGCGGTGACGCCGGGCGCGCTGCCCGAACCGCCGGCGAACTGCAGGCCCAGGGCCAGCGCGAACGCGGCCACGCCGCCGCTGGCCAGGGCCCAGCCGAACACGCCGCCGCGACGCTGCGCGCGCGCGCTGGAATCGTTGCGGATCGCGCGCAGGCGCATGCGGGTGTCCGGGCTGACCTGTTCGACCGCCTGCGCGTACATCGCGCGCATCGCCGCGTCGAAGCGCTGCTCCGGGTCGTCGTGACGCGGGGATCGCGACGGATCGCCGCCGGGTGGGGTTTGAGTGCTCATCGCCATTCCTCCAATTGCCGCTGCAGGGCTTCGCGTGCTCGCGACAGATGGGTTTTCACCGCGCCTTCGCTGCAACCCATCGCCCGCGCGGTCGTGGCGACGTCGAGTTCTTCCAAAATCCGCAAGGAAAACGCCTCGCGTTGCCGGCGCGGCAACTTGGCCAGCGCATCGGCGAGTTTGCCGTAGGCCTCGCGGCCGTCGTGGGTGCGCGAGGGGTCGGGTCCGTCGTCGGCCCAGTCCATCGGCGCATCGTCGTCGTCGCGCGCGGCCGGCATCAGCCAGCGCAGGCGGAAGGTGCGGCGGCGCTGGATGTCGACGATGCGGCTGCGCAGGATGCTCCAGAACAGCGGCGTCCATTCCTGCGGCGGACGCTCGCGGTAGCCGAGCATCTTCATCATCGCGTCCTGCACCGCGTCGAGCGCGTCCTCGCGATGGCGCAGGCCCAGTTCGGCGAAACGGAACGCGCGCGTGCCCAGGCCGGCGAGGAACTCCTCGATCGTCGCCGGCAGGCGCGCGGACGGCTCTGGCCGCGCCTGTTCGTGCGGGCCCCGTTCGTGCGCGGCGGCGTCCGGCGGCGCGCTTTCGCGCAGCCTGCTCGTGGACGCGGCCGGGTCCGGGGCCATGCCCGGCGCCGTTGCTGGCGTGCCCGGCGCGGTCGATGTGCCCGGCGTGGCCGGCTCCGGGCGTGCGCCGGCCGGCCGCCGGTGGTCGTAGCGGTGTTCCAGCGGATCGCTCGGCGGGTCGTTGTCGACGCTCACGGCCTCCAGCATACGGGCGCTTGGCGGTAGCAGCACCTGGACCTCCTCAACGGCGGCCGACCGGGCCGGGCGAGCGGGTGTGACGGCGGATGGTGGTCGGCATGGGCAAATCCAGGCACCGGAATGTGCGGCGCTTACACAAACCGCAAACGTCCCCGCCCCGGATCGGTTGACAGCGGTGGCGCTGCATTCACGGACGGTTATGATGCGGCTGACATCGCATGGGGACAGAACGGATGAGCGACGGGTTCGTGGCGCTGTATATCTTCATGCTGGCGGGTATCGCCGGCCACGTCATCATTTCGCGGGTGCCGGTGATCCTGCACACCCCGCTGATGTCGGGTTCCAATTTCATCCACGGGATCGTCCTGATCGGCGCGATCATCGTGCTCGGCCACGCCGAAACCACCCTGGAGAAAGCCATCGGCTTCGTCGCGGTGCTGCTCGGCGCGGGCAACGCCGCCGGCGGCTACGTGGTGACCGAACGCATGCTGGAGATGTTCAAGTCCAGCAAGAAGCCGGCCGGCAAGGCGGGCGGTTGAATGAGAACGCCCGAGCATTCGCCGCGATCGCCGCGGCCGCCGTCATCGGCCTGGCGCTGGTCGCCGGCCTGTCCTTCCTCGGTTACGTCCTGCCGTCCGGGCAGCTGTCTTTCTATGGAGCGCGCGTCCTGATGGATCTGTTGCCGATCTTGGTCAAGAGCAGTTATCTCGTCGCCGCCACCTTGTTCCTGCTGGGCCTGCAGCGCATGGCCTCGCCGGTGACCGCGCGCAGCGGCATCCGCTGGGCCGGCGCGGGCATGGTCATCGCCACGGTGGCCACGTTCGCGTTGCCGGGCGTCCACAACTTCGGTCTGATCGCGCTGGCGCTGCTTATCGGCACGGTGCTGGCATGGGTATCGGGCAAGAAGGTCGCGATCACCGACATGCCGCAGATGGTCGCGCTGTACAACGGCATGGGCGGCGGTTCGGCGGCGGCGATCGGCGCGGTCGAACTGCTGCGGCTGTCGGCGCGGATGCCGGCCGATCCGCTGCAGGCGCAGATCGAACGCGGCGTGATCGCGATGCAGACCCCGAGCGTGTCGCTGGTGCTGGCGGTGATCGGCGCGG
Source organism: Lysobacter capsici (assembly GCF_014779555.2). Lineage (NCBI taxonomy): Bacteria > Pseudomonadati > Pseudomonadota > Gammaproteobacteria > Lysobacterales > Lysobacteraceae > Lysobacter > Lysobacter capsici. Next base: position 4,525,002 of record NZ_CP094357.1, on the reverse strand, counting down.
CGATCGGCGCGATTTCGCTGTCGGGTTCGGTGATCGCCTGGGCCAAGCTCGACGGTCGCCTCGACCGGCGCGTGGTGTTTCCGGGCCAGCAGGTGTTCAACGCGATCGTCGCGCTGGCGATGGTCGCGCTGGGCATCACCGCGTTCATGACCCTCAACGTGCCGATCATCATCGCCTTCTTCGTGGTCGCGCTCGCCCTGGGCGTGCTGATGACCCTGCCGATCGGCGGCGCCGACATGCCGGTGGTGATTTCGCTGTACAACGCGTTCACCGGCCTGGCGGTGGCGTTCGAAGGCTATGTGCTCGGCAACGAGGCGTTGATCATCGCCGGCACCATGGTCGGCGCGGCCGGCATGCTGCTGACGCGGTTGATGGCCAAGGCGATGAACCGGCCGATCAGCGGCGTGCTGTTCTCGAATTTCGGCGGCGGCGGCGAAGCCCAGGAAATCAGCGGCACCCAGAAGCCGATCGAAGCCGGCGACGTCGCCGCGATGATGGCCTTCGCCGAACGCGTGGTGATCGTGCCCGGTTACGGCCTGGCGGTCGCGCAGGCGCAGCACAAGATCTGGGAACTCACCCAGAAGCTGATGGAGCGCGGGGTCAAGGTGAAATTCGCGATCCATCCGGTCGCCGGGCGCATGCCCGGGCACATGAACGTGCTGCTGGCCGAAGCCGGCGTGCCCTACGACCTGATCGTCGACATGGACGACATCAACCCCGAGTTCGCCAACACCGACGTGTCGCTGGTGATCGGCGCCAACGACGTGGTCAACCCGGTCGCCAAGACCGATCCGGCCTCGCCGATCTACGGCATGCCGATCCTGGACGTGATCAATTCCAAGAACACGATCGTGATCAAGCGCGGCAAGGGCACCGGTTTCGCCGGCATCGAGAATGCGCTGTTCTATGCCGACAACACCCGCATGCTGTACGGCGACGGCGCGGAAATGGCCAGTGCCTTGGTGTCGGAGTTGAAGGGGCTCGACGGCGGGCATTGATCGCTTCAACGCATCGCGAACCCGAACGCAGGGAACGTGCGCGAGATACGGCTCAGCCCGCTCGGCCAGCATTTATCGCTGGCCGAGATTCGCGGCATCGTTCATCCGGTCGCCCAGCGTATCGGCGCGCGGATACTGACGATTGACGAACCCGATGCCGCGCGGAATTTCGTCGCGGTGATGCTGGACGAGCCGCAGCCGTGGGCAACCCCGCGGCGGATCTATCTGTTGTATTCGCTCGACTACGACGCCTGGGCCGCGGTGATGCCGCGCGAATTCAGGCACGCCGCCGACCCCGGCATCGAGTGGCCGCCGCTGGGCTGGACCCATCTGTACGAGCCGGAGTTCCTCGACCACGAGGGAATCATCGCGGCGATGGCCGATTTCCATGGCATCGAAATGTGGTCTTCGTACGACCTGTCGATGGCGGTGCCCGGGGATTTTCCGCAGCGATCACCGAACGATGTCGCTTACTGGCAGCCGCGAAGACTCGGCGATGCCTTGTTCAACTGGTGGGATTGAGCGAGCCGTCACCCGGCTCTTGAGCCGATGCCGCGCGGAATCGGCGCAGGGCGAAGTGGTGACGTTTGGGATTGGGCAGTCCGCGCCGGTTTGCCGATGATCGACGGCTAAGCCCCGCAGGATTCGCCGTCATGAAGCTACGCGCCGTATCGCTCGCCGTCGTCGCCGCCGTATTGCCGTTCGCCGCCGCGAGCCAGGTCGTCGGCGTCGCGGTGGATTCGAAGGTGATCCTGAAAGACGGCGCCGGCGCGATCGCGCCCGGGCCGCATCGCGATTCGGCGGTGTTCTTCCGCTTCGCCGACGGTGCGCTGCGCAGGTTCGGCGAAGTGCGGGTGCCGGCCAGTTACCTCGGCGCGCCGTCGTCGGTGGCGGTGTCGGGCGACGGCAAGCTCGCGCTGGTCAGTTCGTCGACGCGGCTGGATCCGAACGATCCGGGCAAATACGCCGACGACGATCGCGTATCGGTGATCGATCTGAGCGGCAAGGCGCCGAAGCTGACGCAAACCCTGGCGCTGGGCGTGTCGCCGTCCTCGATCAAGTTGAACCCGGCCGGCACGATGGCGCTGGTGCCGTCGAGTCCGGGCAACAGCGTCACCGTGCTGTCGGTGCGCGAGGGCAAGGTCGCGGTGGTGGATACGGTGAAGATGGCCGCGAACATGGGCGCGCTCGCGGCCGGGTTCGCGCCCGACGGCAAGCATGTGCTGGTGACCCAGGCCGACGGCCAGCGCGTGGCCTTGTACGCGGTCGACAACGACCGCCTGCGCCTGCCGGCGATCCGCGAGATGGGCGCGGGCATCACTCCGTTCACGCCGTCGTACTGCGGCGACAGCGGTCTTGCGGTGGTCGCCAACTTCGGCGTTGCCGACAGCGGCAACGGCGATGTCGACACGGTCAGCCTGATCGATCTGTCCGGCGCACGGCCGCGCATCGTCGACACCGTCAGCGTCGGTTCCGCGCCGGAGGATGTCGCCTGTTCGCCCGATGGCCGCTACGCGGTCGCGGCGGTGCAGAACATGAGCAATCGGCCGAAGGATCATCCCTTCTATTCGCCCGACAGCCTGGTGGTGCTGTTGAAGATCGAAGGCCGGCGCCTGCGGCGGCTGGATCAGGCGCCGTTCGGGGCCTGGGCCGAGGGCATCGGTTTCGCCGACGATTCGCGCACATTGTTCGCGCAGAGCATCGTCGAGCGCGCGATGTACACGTTCCGGATCGAAGACGATCGCCTGCAACGCGCGGGCGCGCCGATCGTGTTCGCGAACGGCGCGCCGGTGGGGATCGGGGTGGCCGGGCGTTGAGTCGCGGTCGCGAGCGTCGCGCTGAGCGTCGCTGCCTGATCGATCAGCCGCCGCGCACGCGCAAGGTCAGGCCCTTGAGGAAGTTGCGCAGCATCTGATCGCCGCAAGCGCGGAAGTTCTTGTGGTCGCTTTGGCGGAACAGCGCGCTCAGCTCAGGTTTCGACACCGGAAAACCGGCCTGTTCGAACACCTGGTGCATGTCGACGTCCTTGAGTTCGAAGGCGACGCGCAGCTTCTTGAGCACCAGATTGTTGCTGACCCGCTTTTCCATCGGCCGCGGCGGCGCGTTCTCGTCGCGGCCGCGGTAATGGAACACCAGCCCGTCGAGGAAGCGCGCGAGCACCGCGTCGCTGCATTCGGCGTAGCCCTCGTCTTCGTCCTTCTTGAGGAAGGCCTGCACCTCGGCCTTGTCGAGGGCGAAGTCGGGATCGGCGAGTTTGACGATCTCGACCACCTTGAGGTCGCTGAGGTCGAGCATGTAGCGGATGCTGCGCAATACGTCGTTGGTGATCATGGTCTGTCCTGCCGGGCCGGGCCGCCGGGCCCGGTGGGTGAAGCTGTCGGCCGGCGCGCGGGGCGCCGCCGTCCGATGGAGTGCCGTCGTCGATGCGGCGCCCGGCGAGAACGCCCGGCGGCCGTCGAGAAGGGGTGCGAGGGCGGATTCTCGCATTTCGGGCGGGGCTGGGGACGGATGGGGCCTGGATGCGCCAGTTTTCGCCCCGATCGGTGCGTATCGGCGCGAGCCTCGAGGGCGGCGAGGGCACTCGACCGCCCGTCAGGCGCCGTTGGAACGGACGGGACGAGGTTTGCATTCGTCGGTCGCGTGCGGAACCGGGCGCGAACGGTGGTGCGTATGCGCAGCACCCGACTGGCTCGAATATCTGCCCGGGCCCGCGATGGGCCGGGCATCCAATGCGGTGGTTACGACTCGCCGGCCTGCGGTTCGACCCGGTTCGGCCATTCGCTGAACACATGACCGTGCTGCTTGCGGCTGGCGTGGCAGGCCGCGCAGCCGTCGCGATCGGTGTTGTTCAGGCGGTCTGTCGTCGTGCCGGCGGCGAATTCGGCGTAGCCCCAGCCGCCGGTCGCGGCGAAGCGCTTGCTGTCCTTGACCATCACGTCGATCTGCCGGCGCGGAGCCTGGTCGACGATGCCGTCGCCGTGGTCGCGGGTTTCGAACAGGTCGTAGACCAGCACCGAGCCGTCGGCGTAGCGGCCGTTGCGATAGCCCTCGAGCGAGGCCGGGTTGGCGTAGATGTGGTGCAGGCCGCCGAAGCGCGCGAACGCCGGGTGCTTGGCGGTGATCAGGCCGCTGCGGATGTGGGTCCAGCGCGCATAGCCGGTCGGATAGGCGATGCGGTCTTCGGCGCGCGCGGCGCTTGCGAGCGTGTCGTCGGCGACGGCCGGCGGTGTGGCGGCGCTGGCCCAGCAGCTGATCGCCAGCGCGAACACGGCCGCGTTCAACATCGCCGATGTCAGCCGCGACGGCGCGGGTCGCGCGCCGCGATCACGATCAGCGCCCATGACGCGATCCCTGACTCGACAGCGCGCGATTCACCGCCCAGGCGATCGGCCAGGCCACGAACGCGATATGCACCGCCACGCTGAGCACGATCCACAGCACGTCCGGCGGCAGGCCCTTGGCGCCGGCGCGCGAGAGCGGCACGACGATGAAGTTCATCGCCACGAACAGCCACAGGCCGTACACGGTCGAGGCCAGCCACGGGTGGCGGCGCATCCAGTCGAGTTTGCGCGCGGCGGCGGCGTACACCGCGGCCATCACCAGGGCGATGAAGTAGTGCAGGAACAAGCCCAGCGACGCGGTCGCCGCGCCGCCGGCCAGCGCCGCCTCGCGCCCGATCAGGCCGGACGCGACGCTGTGCAGGATGCGTTGTGCGGGAACGTGCTTGGTGAGGCCCCAGTAGGTGATCGCGTAGACGATGTCTAGGGTGCCGGCGATGAGTCCGCCGATGGCGGTCCACAGGGGCAGGGAGCGGGTGGTGGCGGGCATGGTGGGCTCGGGTTGGAGAGGGTGGGGCGGCTGTCGCTGTTTGAGGTCGATGCGTGGTTCGCTCGCTGCGGGGTGTTGCAGATGCGGCGGTATGCGATTGGCGTGTAGGACGTATGCAGCCAGACCGAGTCACTCAACGGTCTTGAGAAAAAGTCGCTGGATATTCGGCTCCGCCGAAGTACAGCGGAGCCCGCGTTCGCGGGAATGACGGCTTGAAAGTGTTTCGCGCGTTCGTGCTTTTGCTCGTCATTCCCGCGAACGCGGGAATCCAGTGACTTAAACGTCATGACTCACGAGCGATTGCATGACCGATGCGCGCCTTTGGAAAATCCGATTCCCGATTCCCGATTCCCGAATCCCGAATCCCCACCCAATCAAGCCGCCCGCACCACCGCCCGCTCCAACCGCCTCGCCTGCGTCGCCGTCACCCCGAACGAATTCTTGAACGCACGGCAGAACGCACTCTGGCTTTCGAACCCCAGCGCCTCGGTGATCTCGCACACCGGCATGCGGGTGTCGCGGACCATGCGCCAGGCGCGGTCCGAGCGCAGGCGCGCGGCATACTCGGTCGGGGTTTCGTCGAACACGTCGCGGTAGATGCGGATCAGGTGGCAGGGCGAATAATTGGCGCTGCGGGCGAGGCGGTTGAGGTCCAGACGGATCTCCGGATGCCGGCGGATCAGGTGCTGCACGCGCAGCAGCCGCAGCAAGGTCTGCTGGCGCCGGCGCTGGGTGCGGCCGCTGCAGCGCGGCAGGCGCGCCTGCAGATCGCGTTGTTGTTCCAGCAACAGCGAACACAGCGTGCGGACCAGGGCCTCGCCGTTGGCGGCCAACTCGTCGGGTTGCGCGGCCAGCCGCGCCAGCCGCACCAGCAGCCGCTGCGCGTCGCGCGGGGCCAGGCCTTCCCAGGGGAACAGGTCCTGCGCGCCGTCGTCGGGACCGGTCAGCAGGTGCGGGCGCCACGCGGCTTCCGGGCCGCACAGGCACAGCCACCAGCACGGCACGCGCGCGCTGCTTCGCAGGCGGCCGTCGCGCCAGATCTGCAGGTGCCCGGGAGCGAGCTCCCAGGTGCTGTCGGCCGACTCCAGCCGCAGCGGGCCGCGCAGCGGCAGCCACAGCGACAGCCAGCCGCTCGGCAGGTCCAGCTGGACCGCCCGGCCGGAGGCGCGGACCAGGTGCAGGGTCGGGCGGGACGCCGACAGGTCGAGGTGTTCGGCGAAGTGGATGCGATGGTGATGCAGGCTCATACGGGCCTCATGGGGGGTGTGCGGCAGTAGGGAAACCACAGCGGTTGGCCCCTAAGCTAGCCACCCGGAGCCGTCATCTGGAGGGCCAATTACCCTGGCCTCGAAGGAGCCAATCGGTGCCGGCCCGGGTCGCCCGGGCTGCCCGGCATTGCGCCGGGGCGATACCATCGATGTGCCGGGAACGACCGACTCGCGCGCCACGCCTCGCAACTCGCCGATTGGCTTGGCACTATCGGCCGCAAACCCGGCCCGCGGGGGCCAATCCGGAGCCACGCCATGTATCTGCCGCTGGACGGCCGGGGGCCTTTGCACGGCCAATTGGTCCGGTCGCTGAAAGAGGCCGTGCTGGCCGGCCGGCTGCCGGCCGGGATGCGGTTTCCGCCGACCCGGCTGCTGGCCCAGCAACTCGGCGTGTCGCGCAACACGGTGCTGGCGGCCTACGAACAACTGCGCGCGGAAGGCTTCATGCAGGCCCGGGTCGGCTCCGGCAGCTACGTGGCCCTGCCCGGCGCACCGGTGCAGCCGCGCAGCGAGCCGCCGACGCGGATCGCCGCGCAAAGCGCCTACGCGCGGCGCCTGCGCCGCTATCACGATCACGCCAACATCCCCGGCCGGCGCGCGCCGGGCACCTTGCACAGCTTCCAGTACGGGGTGCCGTTCACCAATCCGCTGCTGACCTCGGCCTGGGCGCGCGCGCTGTCGCACGCGGCCGCGTACCAGCCGCCGAACTACCCGCCCGCGCAGGGCCTGCCGGCGCTGCGCGCGGCGGTGTGCGAGTACCTGTCGCTGCGCCGCGGCGTGCAGGCCGCGCCCGAGGACGTGGTGATCTGCACCGGCACCCAGCAGGCGATCAGCCTGACCGCGCGGGTGCTGCTGGACGAAGGCGACGAAGTCGCGATCGAGGAGCCGCAGTACTTCGCCGTGCGCGAAGCGCTGCAGATCCACGGCGCGCGGCTGCTGCCGGTGCCGGTCGACGGCGAAGGCCTGCGCACCGACCTGCTGCCCGAGCGCCCGCCGCGTTTGATCTGCGTGACCCCGTCGCACCAGTTCCCGACCGGCGCGCTGATGTCGCTGCCGCGCCGGCGCGCGCTGCTGGACTACGCCAACCGCCACGAGTGCTGGATCTTCGAAGACGACTACGACGGCGAATTCCGCTACGACGCGCAGCCGCACGCGGCCCTGGCCGGGCTCGACGACGGCCGCCGGGTGATCTACACCGGCACGTTCTCGAAAGTGCTGTTTCCGTCGCTGCGGCTGGGCTACATCGTCGCCCCGCCGGGTTTGCGCGACGATTTCATCAGCGCCAAATGGTGCGACGACTTCGGTTCGCCCGGGATCGAACAGGCCGCGCTGGCGCATTTTCTCGCCGACGGTGGCTTCGAACGCCACCTGCGGCGCACCGCCAAGACCCTGAAACAGCGGCGCGACGTGCTGCTGGAGTCGTTGCGGCGGCTGACCGGCGATGCGGTGCAGATCGACGACTCGCATGCCGGCATGCACCTGGTGGTGTGGCTGCGCGGTCGCGACGCCGCCCAGGGCGCGGCGTTCATCGCCTTCGCCCAGGCCCGCGGGCTGGGGCTGTATTCGATCGCGCCGTACTACTTCGAACCGCCCGATCGCGCCGGGTTGCTGTTCGGTTACGGCGCGTTGTCGGTGGTCGAGATCGAAGAGGCGGCGCGGATGTTCGCGCATTGCCTGGAGGCGATGGCGTTTGCGGAGTAGGCACGAGTCGCGGCGAAAGCGGCCCGCAGCCGCTGTAGGAGCGGCGCAAGCCGCGAGCGCGAACCGCAAATACCGGCGCAGGCGGCGGTTCGATTCGCCATGCAGGCTGCGAACTTCAGCGTCTGGCCGGCGCTGCTTCGATTGCCGATGGTTGCGCCGCCGTTTGCTTGTCGCGGTCGCGACTCGCGTCGCTCCTACAGGGGCTCACCGAAGGAACTGCGCGATCCCGAACCAGGTCGGGCGAACCCGAAGCCCCTGTAGGAGCGGCGCAAGCCGCGACCGCGAACCACGAACACCGGCGCAAACCGCGCCTTGGCCCGGCCCGGCCGCAATCCGACCCAGCCCAACCCTCAGCGCGATCCAAGCCTCAGCGCGACGCCACCGCCGCGACGATCAGCGCGATCCCCAGCCAGATCAGGTCCATGCCGGTGTTGGCCAGCTGGAACAGGATCAGGAAGAAGTTCGGCCCCAGCTTGGACGCCGAGTCCAGCGGATCCAGGCCCATCACCGCGCCGTACTGGCCCGCGGCGATGCCCCAGTTGGCGAACAGCACGATCGCCACGGTCGCCAGCACGCCGAACGCGAGCCGGCGCGGGCCCGGGCGCCAGCCGCCCAGGCGCATCATCCAGGCGATGTCGAGCGCGCCCAGCACCGCCATCCAGCTGCATTGGCGGTCCCAGGCCAGGCTCAGCAGGACCCAGAACGCGGCGAAGCCGAAGATGCCCAGGACCAGCAGCAGCCACGACAGCGGGGTCATCCGGCGCTCGGCGCCGGCCTGCGGGGCCTGGCCTCGCGTGGCCCCGCTCTTGGAAGCGTGGGCGCGCGGCTCGGTCGCGTGGTGGTCGGGCGGGACGGCGACGGTCATGGGCGGAACACTGTGGATGGGGCAAGCCCTACAGCATAGCCGGCCGCGACCGGTAGAATGACGCGACTTGTGCTGCGGCACGGCATCCCCATCTTTCCGCCATGTATTCCCGCAGCAGCGAACCCGTCCGTTTCGAGCGCGATTGCGCCGCCGTCCTCGTGCCGCAAGGCGAAGAGGTCAATCTGCCTGCCGGCAGCGTGGGTTACATCACCCAGGCGCTCGGCGGCAGCTACACCGTGTTCGTCGAAGGCAATCTGTTCCGTATCCACGGCCGCGACGCCGACGCGATCGGCAAGGAACCGCCCGAGCCGCTGGAACTGCCCGCCGGCGCCGACGACGAGGCGGTCGAGCAATTGGTGTGGAAGCAACTGCGCACCTGCTTCGATCCGGAAATCCCGATCAACGTGGTCGAGCTGGGCCTGGTGTACGAGGCCACGGTCAAGCCGCGCGACGACGGCCAGCGCGTGGTCGAAGTGCGCATGACCCTGACCGCGCCGGCCTGCGGCATGGGCGACATCCTGGTCGACGACGTGCGCAGCAAGCTCGAAATGATTCCGACCGTGGCCGAGGCCGATGTCGAGCTGGTGTTCGATCCGCCGTGGGGCCGGCACATGATGTCCGAGGCCGCGCGCCTGGAAACCGGAATGCTCTGATGCGTCGGCGCGAAGCCGCGTTCGATTCCGCTCGTATCGACACTTGAAGCATCGCGCTGTGATCCGCGCGTCCTGATCGCGCTTCGGCGATCCAGCGCGCGGGCTGGCCGCGCCGGACGGTTCGCTCTGCAACATCCACAGCCGCACCGGAGGCAGCGCCGGCAACGTGACCGGCACCTTCACCTTCAGCCTGTCGAGCGAGGTGCTCAACGGCACCTGGACGCTGCGCGTCAACGACAGCGCCCTGGGCGATACCGGCCGCGTCGACAGTTGGAGCATCACGTTCTGATTCGAACCATCCCGCTTCAAGCCGTGCGATTGGAAGCAATGTGATTTGCAAAGGCGCGATTGAAACGGTGCGATTCAAAACGACGCGATTAAAAACATCGCGATCCAAAGCGTCACGATCAAAGCGACACCGATCGATAAGCACCGATCGATCGCAAGCATGCGCGGCTTACCGACAGGCGCATGCGCTCGCCCCTCTCCCGCGCGACGCGGGAGAGGGCGCGAGGCGGCAGCGACACGCGACGATCACGGATTTCATACGAAGCAACTAGGAAATCGACGAGCGCGGGATTCGCTTGCCGATTCGCGGCGCGGGTGCTGCGCCGCAGCAACGCCGTTCAGGTGCAGACGATGTGCATCGATCGCATCGAAAAAACCTAAATGTGCAACGTCGCTCACACAACACCCCCTGCAACCGCGCGGCAAACCGCTTGTTGGCACTGTTAGTGCAGCCTTAGCGTGTTCGTGCGGACCAGGCAGTCACGAGTCCGTACACAAACAGCGTGGTCGCTGTCGTGTGCAGACATGGATGTGGCCACACCCGCCACCACGCGTTGAACGCCGCAAGACGGCACTTCGTTTTTGGGGGTTTCATCCATGTCCGACCGCACCATGCGCGGCCTGCGCAAGCACGCGCTTGCCGCCGCCACCGTGACCGCTCTGTCCTGCGTCGCGGTATCGGCCTATGCCGCCGACCGCATCAACCTCGCCGCCCTGGCCAATGCCGGCCAGCAGGACGAATTCATCGTCAAGTATCGCGACGGCAGCGCCGCGCGCAGCAACGAAGCCACCTTGCTCAAATCCCTCAGCGCCGCCTCGACCGGGTTCTCCGGCAAGAGCAACGCGCTGGGCCTCAAGCACGTGCGCCGCACCTCGATCGGCGCCGACGTCGTGCGCGCCGGTCGCAAGCTCGACCGCGCCGAAGCCGAATCGCTGATGCGCCAGATCGCCGCCGATCCGAACGTCGAGTTCGTCGAGCCCAATGCGCGCATGACCGCGTTCTTCACCCCCGACGACACCCGCTTCGGCGAGCAGTGGGGCTATACCGCCTCGGGCATCAACGCGACCCAGGCCTGGGACGTGAGCACCGGCACCGGCGTGGTGGTGGCGGTCATCGACACCGGCATCACCAGCCACAGCGATCTGAACGCCAACATCATCGGCGGCTACGACTTCATCAGCGACGCCACCGCCGCGCGCGACAGCAACGGCCGCGATTCCAACCCGGCCGACCAGGGCGACTGGTTCGCCGCCGCCGATTGCGGCCTGGGCTACGCGAGCAACTCCAGTTGGCACGGCACCCACGTCGCCGGCACCATCGCCGCGGTCACCAACAACGCCAAGGGCGTGTCGGGCACCGCGTACAACGCCAAGGTCGTGCCGGTGCGCGTGCTCGGCCGTTGCGGCGGCACCCTGGCCGACATCGCCGACGCGATCACCTGGGCCTCGGGCGGCACAGTGTCCGGCGTGCCGGCCAATCCGAACCCGGCCGAAGTCATCAACATGAGCCTGGGCGGCAGCGGCACCTGCGGTTCGACCTACCAGACCGCGATCAACGGCGCGGTTTCGCGCGGCGTGACCGTGGTGGTCGCCGCCGGCAACAACAACGGCAACGCCTCCAACGCGCGTCCGGCCAACTGCACCGGCGTGATCACGGTCGGCGCGGTCGACAGCAACGGCGCGCGTTCGGTGTGGAGCAGCACCCAGAAGTCGAACTACGGCTCCGTGGTCGACGTGGCCGCGCCGGGTTCGAACATCCTGTCCACGCTGAACTCGGGCACCACCACGCCGGGCGCCGAAAGCTACGCGTCCTACGGCGGCACCTCGATGGCGACTCCGCACGTCGCCGGCGTGGTCGCGTTGATCCAGGCCAAGGTCACCACGCCGAAGACCCCGGCCGAGATCGAGACCATCCTCAAGAACACCGCGCGCGCGTTCCCGAGCACGCCGGACCAGCCGATCGGCGTGGGCATCGTCAACGCCAAGGCGGCGCTGGATTCGCTCGGCGGCACCCCGCCGACCGGCACCCAGACCTACAGCAACGGCACCGACTACAACATCCCGGACAACAACGCGACCGGCGTGACCAGCACCATCACCGTGTCGGGCCGCACCGGCAATGCGCCGAGCAACGCTTCGGTGTCGATCAACATCATCCATCCGTACAAGGGCGACCTGAAGGTCGACCTGATCGCGCCGGACGGCTCGGTATACAACCTGCACAACAACACCGGCGGCAGCGCCGACAACGTCGCCGGCACCTACACGGTGAATCTGTCGAGCGAAACCCTCAACGGCGCGTGGAAGCTGCGCGCGGTCGACTCCGGTCCGGCCGACCTGGGCCGCATCGACACCTGGAGCATCACGTTCTGATCCTTGCATGACGGGCGCTTCGCGATGCGAGCGCCCTGGCCTCATCAGCGAACCCCGGCTTCGGCCGGGGTTCGTTTTTTTTTGCGCGGCCCGGTCAGGCGCGGGCGAGTGCGGCGAAAGCGCCGCATCGAACGGCGAAGCACGTCGCCCAAGTCACCTTGCGCGTGCGCGAAATCGCATCCGCCGACATCCATCTGCGCCGGATCGGCGCATATCGCGCCAGCGGCTCCAATCCGGACGGGTGCATTTGAAGTGCGTTAATTGTGCTGTTTCAGACGTGTCTGATGGTTGCGTGCATACACGCTGAGTAATTTCGATCCCGAGGGTGGCCGTAGAAACGTCCATCCGCAGCACGCTCCGCATCGAACCGGGAGCGCTTCGCCGCCAACGCCGCCGCTCGCGGCGGTCCGTCATCGGGATGTCCGTCATGCCGCTTCGCGCCTCGCCTCTTACGCGCATCGTTTCGCTGGTCGCCGCCGTGTCCGCGGCGACGTTCGCGGTCGCGACCACGCCGTCGCTGGCCGGCGCACAGGCCGCCGACGCGGCCGCGACGCGGATGGCGGGCCATGAGCCGCCGGGTGCGACCATGCAAGAGTTCATCGTCAAATACCGCAGCGGCAGCCGCGCACGTCTGGATGCCGACAGCCTGCACCAGGCCTTGCGCGAGGCCGAGGCCGGCTTCGCCCAGGCCGCCGGTCTGCGTCGCGTGCGTCGGGTGTCCACCGGCGCCGATGTGATCCGCGCCGATCGCGCGCTCGACCGCGCCGAAGCGCTGGCGCTGATGCGGCGCATCGCGAGCGACCCGCAAGTCGAGTACGTCGTGCCCAACGGCAAGGCGCAGGCGGCGCTGTCGCCCAACGACAGTCGCTACTCCGAACTGTGGGCGTTCCACGATTACGACGCCGGCAGCAACACCGGCGAGGCCTGGAACCTGGGCAACGGCAGCGGCGCGGTGGTCGCGGTGATCGACACCGGCATCGTCGCGCACAGCGATCTCAACGCCAACGTGCTGCCGGGTTACGACTTCATCGCCAGCACCTGGCGCTCGCGCGACAACGATGCGCGCGACGCCAATCCGCTCGACGAAGGCGACTGGGTCGCGGCCAACGAATGCTATGCCGGCCACGGCGCCGGCGCGTCGGGCTGGCACGGCACCCATGTCGCCGGCACGGTCGCGGCGGTCGGCAACAACCGCAGCGGCGTGATCGGCGCCGCGTACGGCGCGCGGATCGTTCCGGTGCGCGTGCTCGGCCGCTGCGGCGGCGATTTCTCCGACATCATCGACGCCATCACCTGGGCCTCGGGCGGTTACGTGCCCGGTGTCCCGGCCAATCCGAATCCGGCCGAGGCGATCAATCTGAGCCTGCTCGGCGCCGGCGTATGCGATGCGGCGACCCAGGACGCGATCAACGGCGCGATCGCGCGCGGCGTCGCGGTGGTGGTCGCGGCCGGCAACGGCAATGCCGATGCCGGCGGCTTCCGGCCCGGCAACTGCAACGGCGCGATCACCGTCGGCGCCAGCGATGCCGACGGCCGGCGTTCGATCTGGAGCGGCGGTTACGCCTCCAATTACGGCAACGCGGTCGACCTGGCCGCGCCCGGCAGCACTATCCTGTCCACCGTCGGCGTGGGTGCCACCAAAGTCGCCGGCGAGGGCTACGCGTATTACAACGGCACCTCGATGGCAACGCCGCAGGTGTCCGGGCTGATCGCGATGATGCAATCGCTGGCGGTCGCGCCGAAAACGCCGGCGCAGATCGAAGCCTTGCTCAAGCAGACCGCGCGGCGTTTTCCGCTCGCGACCGACCGGCCGATCGGCGCCGGCATCCTCGACGCCAAGGCCGCGATGGAAGCGGTGCGCGCGGCCAATCCCGCGCCCGCCAGCGGCAAGCGGCGTTATTTCAACGACGCCGACGTGGCGATCTACGACAACGCCACCGTCGAAAGCGCGATCGTCGTGTCGGGCCGCAGCGACGCGGCGCCGCTGACCGGCACGCCGGTGAGTTTGACCATCCGCCACAGCTACATCGGCGATCTGAAGGTCGACCTCATCGCGCCCGACGGCAGCGCCTACAACCTGCACAACCGCGGCGGCGGCAATGCCGACGACATCGTCAAGACCGTCGCCGTGAATTTGTGGGGCAAGCCGCTCAACGGCACATGGCGGCTGCGCGTCAACGACAACTACAGCAACGACACCGGCTGGATCGACAGCTGGAGCATCGAGTTCTGATCCGTCGCCGCATCCATCGCGGCGAGTACGACAGGGGGCGGGCCCGGACTTCCGTGGGGGCGGAAGTCCGGGGAACCCGTCGCCGCATGCAAGGAGTCATCGAATCAATGCGAAACCGTTTCCTGCGTGGTGTTGGAGAGCGGCTCCCGGACTCCGGTCGCGGCCGGAGTCCGGGAATCCGTTCGCGATGCGGATGTCGCCGCGAGCGATCGCGAATCGAGTCAGCCGCGATGGAAGCGAAAAGAAGTCGCACAGGGGCAAGTGGGTGCCGGCGCGGTACGGCCGGTGGTGGAGCGGCAAGCGGAGGCCGGCGCAGCGAGTCGATGCGCCGATATCCGGTGGGACAGAAGCAGCGACAAGCGACTCGATGACGGCAGCCAGCCATTGGAGGTGCGCGAGGCGGAAACGGTCTGAACTGGATTCAGGTGGTACGCGGCAACTGCAAGCGTAAGTGATCGGCAACAAGTGTCATGCAACGAGCCTAGGTAGTACGCACCAAGCAAGAAGAAACAGAAAGAAGAAACAGCAACAAGCAACAGCGACAAGCAAAAAGCAATAGACAACAGCAACAGCAACAGCAACAGCAGCAATAGCAACAGCAGCAACAGCAGCAACAGCAGCAACAGCAGCAAGTAGTGAGGCTGTCGACGGCATCGGCGTCTAACGCTTGGCGCCGATGCCTGGCGGTCGGATATGCCGGTGCGATCAGGCCGGCATGAAGTGCGGCAAGCGGCCCCGGACTTCGACGGTCATCGAAGTCCGGGGCCGCGTCGGCGGCCTGCATCGAGAAACACGGATGCGTAGGCCGCGCGAATCGAGCGCGCCGCGTTTCGACAATGGCGTCGCATCGATCGCACGACATGCCGCGTTTCGATCATCGAGTTCGCAATTCGCATTCGGATGATCCAAGTCCCGCAAGGTCATGAATGACTGCGCCGAATCAAGTTTTGGAAAGCCCGAAGCGCATCGCGAAGAAGATCGTTCGAACGTGGTGGATTAGCTGCATAAATTTTAAGTATCGGGGCGTGATTAAAGACACTAGATACTTGTCGAAGTCGCACATAAATGACGTTTTTGCCGTGTTTTAAGGTCTATTCACGAAAAATCATCGAACGATCGGGTGGGGTAAGTGCATCGTTTTTCGTTCCGCATAGATTCGAAATAACCGTTTCGCACATTGCGACGAAAGTCACTTCGCGAGCCTTCGAATCATTCAAAAACGCTTGCCGGAATTTTCCCCGCGCCGCTAGCGTTGGACCCCGGATCGCGGCCCCACCCGCATCCATCGCAACGTTCCGCGGGCAGGCGCCGCCACCGTCCGACCGCCAGAGCGTTCCATCTCACCGCATCGCGGTGCTCACTTGGGATCATCACGTCATGACGTCTCGTTCGAATCGCATCACTCGCTTGCACCTGCTTGCCGCGGCCACCGCAGTGGCGCTGACCGGCCTGGCCGCGCCTGCGTTCGCCGGCCAGGTGTATCTGGGCAACCTCAAAAACGAGGGCAACCAGCAGTTCATCGTCAAGTACAAGAGCGGCAGCGCGCCGGCGGCCAGCCCCGCATCGATGTCCGCTTCGCTGCGCCAGGCCACGTCGACCGCCGCCATGCCCGCCGCGGGCAAGCGTCCGACGCTGCGTGCGTTGCGTCAGATGATCATGCCCGGCGGCCGCGTCGTCGCGTCCGACCGCGCGCTCGATCGCGCCGAAGCGATCGCGCTGATGCGCCAGATCGCCGCCGATCCGAATGTCGAATTCGTCCAGCTCGACGGCATCAGCAAGGCGCTGATGACCCCGAACGACCCCAGCTTCGGCCAGCAATGGCACTATGCCGATACCGCGTTCGGCATCCGCGCACCGGTCGCCTGGAACACCAGCAACGGCAGCGGCGTGGTGGTGGCGGTGATCGACAGCGGCATCCTGTCGCATGCCGATCTCAACGCCAACATTCTCCCGGGCTACGACTTCGTCAGCACGACCACCGGTCTTCCCGAGGCCGAATGCCGCGAAGCCGGCGGGCAACCCGGATGCGGCAAGTCGGACGACGGCGATGGGCGCGACGCCAATCCGGTGGACTCATCGAATATCGTGCACGGTACTCATGTGGCCGGCACCATCGGCGCGGTGACCAACAACGGTATCGGCGTGGCCGGCGTCGCTTTCGGCGGCAAGGTCCTGCCGATCCGCGCGTTGGGCAATCAAGGCTTCGGCAGCGATTCGGATATCGCCGATGCCGTGGTCTGGGCATCGGGCGGCAGTATTTCCGGCGTGCCGGCCAACCCCAATCCGGCCGAAATCATCAACCTGTCGCTGGGCGGCAACGTGCCGTGCAGCCAGATGCCGGCGTGGCAGGCCGCGGTCAACCTCGCCGCGGCCAACGGTTCGACCGTGATCGCCGCCGCCGGCAACAGCAACAACGACGTCGCAGGCACCACCCCGGCCGGCTGCAACAACGTGATCTCGGTGGCGGCCAGCTCCACGACCGGTTCGCGCGCCTCGTACTCCACCTGGGGCGCGACCATCGACATCACCGCGCCGGGCGGCAACGGTTCGCTGTTCGGCGGCGCCACCGATGTGATCTCCACGCTGTCGAACAATGGCTACGGCGGGATGTCGGGCACCTCGATGGCCGCGCCGCATGCGGCCGGCGTGGCGGCTTTGATCCTGTCGGCGTCGCCGACGAAGACCGCGGCGCAGATCGAGCAGATCCTGGAAAGCACGGCGCGGCCGATTCCGGCCAACCGCTGCAGCGGCGGTTGCGGCGCGGGCATCATCGACGCGGCCGCGGCGGTCGCGGCGGCGGCCGGCGGCACCCCGGGCAACCAGGCACCGGTGGCGAACTTCAGCTCGGCGGTCAACGGCCTGAGCGTGAACTTCACCGACAGCTCGACCGACAGCGACGGCAGCATCGCCTCGCGCAGCTGGAGCTTCGGCGACGGCACCAGCTCCACCGCGACCAATCCGAGCAAGACCTACGCGGCCGCCGGCACCTACACCGTCACCCTGACGGTGACCGACAACGCCGGCGCGACCCACAGCAAGAGCTCGACGGTCACGGTGAGCGGCGGCAGCGGCGGCGTGCAGACCTACAGCAACACCACCGACGCGAACATTCCCGACAACAACGCCACCGGCGTGAGCAGCAGCATCGTGGTGTCGGGCCGCAGCGGCAACGCGCCGAGCAATGCCGAAGTGTCGGTCAACATCGTCCACACCTATCAGGGCGATCTGATCGTCGACCTGATCGCGCCGGACGGTTCGGTCTACAACCTGCACAGCCGCACCGGCCAGAGCACCGACAACATCATCAAGACCTATACGGTGAATCTGTCGAGCGAAGCGCTCAACGGCACCTGGAAGCTGCGCGCCGCCGATCGCGCCGCGCAGGACGTCGGCAAGATCGACAGCTGGAGCATCAAGTTCTGATCCACGCCACGGCGCGGCCGCAGCGATGCGGCCGCGTCCGTCGTGGTCGCTACTTGAATCCCGGCCGCAGCGGCGGAGTTTTTGTGCGCAGTCGACACACGCCGCTCCGGCACCGACTGATAGCGCCTTCAACGCGGGCGCTACGGGCAATCCATATATTTCTAATAGGGAAAATATTTTCTTTTTAGAAATGTGACGGACTGAACAATTTGTGCGCAGTGGTATCGGTATCCGGCCGTTCCATCCGCTTACCCCGCCACTGAGTATGGAGTAAGGGCCGCATCCGCCGGCCCGTCATCGGCGCCGCCCGAGCGGCCGCGCCCGCGTCTTCGAGCTGTATCGAACGAACACCAGGGGATTGAACATGTACTTTGCATCCAAGCGTCATCCGCGTATCTGCGCGCTTACCGTGGCCGTGGCGCTGGGCATGGCGGGCATCGCCAACGCCGCGCCCCCGCAGGAGCAGCCGGGCGATCCGAACCGCGTGTGGATCCGCTTCCAGCCGGGCCAGAAGGCCCAGGTCAAGGCGCTGGTCGCGCAGAAGATCCAGGCTCTGCAGATGGCCGCGGCCAAGAGCGCCGGCAAGGCCGCCGCGGCGGCGCCGATCAGCGGCAAGACCCATTACGAATTCGACAACCTCAATTCGGTGGTGATGACGCTTCCGCCGGAAGTGCTCGCCAGCCTGCGCGGCAACCCCAACCTGGTCATCGAACAGGACGTGCCGCGTTATCCCATGGCTGAGACCGTCCCGTTCGGCATCGACAAGGTCCAGGCGCGCGACGTGGTCGCCGCCGGCGCCGACGGCACCGGGGTCAAGGTGTGCGTGATCGATTCGGGCCTCAAGGCCGATCACGAGGATTTCGCCGGCATCGCCATCACCGGCTACGCGCCGAGCGGCCAGAGCTGGAACACCGATACCTGCGGCCACGGCACCCACGTCGCCGGCACCATCGCCGCGGTCGGCGGCAACGGCAAGGGCGTGGTCGGGGTCAGCCCGGGCAAGGTATCGCTGCACATCATCAAGTATTTCGACGGCCCGACTTGCGGCCGCAGCTACAGCTCGACCCTGGTCGACGCGGCCAACCGCTGCGCGCAGGCCGGCGCCAAGATCATCAACATGAGCCTGGGCGGCACCTTGTCCAGCAGCAGCGAAAATACCGCGTTCACCACGCTGCTCAATCAGGGCGTGCTGTCGATCGCGGCGGCCGGCAACGACGGCAACTCGGCCAAGAGCTACCCGGCCTCCTACGCCAGCGTGATTTCGGTCGCCTCGGTGGATTCCAACAACGTCAAGGCGACCACTTCGCAGTTCAACGACGCGGTCGATATCGCCGCGCCGGGCGAGGGCATTCTCAGCACGTATCCGAAGAAAGGCACGCCGGTGAAGGTCAACGGCGTCGACTACGAAACCAACCGCATCTCCGGCGCCGCGGAGATCGCCGTCAGCGCGCCGATGGTCGACGGCGCGCGCTGCGCCAGCGCCGGCAGCTGGAGCGGCAAGGTGGTGCTGTGCGAGCGCGGCGACATCAGCTTCAACGACAAGGTCGTCAACGCGAAGAACGGCGGCGCGCTCGGCGTGGTCATCTACAACAACGTCGCCGGTCCGTTCGCCGGCACCCTGGGCGATGGCGTCACCTCGACCATCCCCGCGGTCAGCGTGAGCCAGGCCGACGGCCAGACCCTGCGCGGACTGGCCGGGCAGACCGCCACGGTGAGCGGCGTGACGATCTACAACGTCGACTCCTACAACTTCTCCAGCGGCACCTCGATGGCCACTCCGCACGTGGCCGGCGTCGCCGCGCTGCTGTTGAGCGCCAAGCCCTCGGCGACGCCCGCGCAGCTTCGCGATGCGATGACCTCCACCGCGCTGGATCTGGGCGCCGCCGGCCGCGACAACGAATACGGCTTCGGTCTGGTGCAAGGCTTCGAAGCGCTGGAGGCTCTGGTCGGCGGCGGCACCCCGGGCAACCAGGCGCCGGTGGCGAACTTCAGCTCGATGGTCAACGGCCTGAGCGTGAACTTCACCGACAGCTCGACCGACAGCGACGGCAGCATCGCCTCGCGCAGCTGGAACTTCGGCGACGGCACCACCTCCACCGCGACCAATCCGAGCAAGACCTACGCGGCCGCCGGCACCTACACCGTCACCCTGACGGTGACCGACAACGCCGGCGCGACCCACAGCAAGAGCTCGACGGTCACCGTGAGCGGCGGCAGCGGCGGCGTACAGACCTACAGCAACGACACCGACGCGAACATTCCCGACAACAACGCCACCGGCGTGAGCAGCAGCATCGTGGTCTCGGGCCGCAGCGGCAACGCGCCGAGCAATGCCGAAGTGTCGGTCAACATCGTCCACCCGTTCCAGGGCGATCTGATCGTCGACCTGATCGCGCCGGACGGTTCGGTCTACAACCTGCACAGCCGCACCGGCCAGAGCACCGACAACATCGTCAAGACCTACACGGTGAATCTGTCGAGCGAAGCGCTTAACGGCACCTGGAAGCTGCGCGCCGCCGATCGCGCCGCGCAGGACGTCGGCAAGATCGACAGCTGGAGCATCAAGTTCTGATCCGCGCCACGACGCGGCCGCGGCGACGCGGTCGCGTCGTCGCGGTTGCTGCGCAAGCCCCGGCTTCGGCCGGGGTTCTTCAGGCGCGGCCGGGTCGGGCGGAACGCGGCTGCTGTTGGCGTTACGCCCCGCCGCCGCGCGAGTGTCGACGCAACCCTTGGTTGCGATTAGGACTCGTCCTATTCGTGGATTTCGGTGATTTGCGTCTCAAAAAATCGTGATGAATCGCACGCCGAGACCGTGCTGCGCAGGCAACAGACGTTTTAGCGTGAATCCCACGGTCCGCGCCGCCGGCGCGGACCGGCTGCATCCGAGCAGCGCCGCGCAGACGGTTCCGCGCGATCGCGATCGGTTCATTGCCGCATATGCGGCCCATGTTCTATCAGGGGGCTTTAACCGATGTCCGCACGTTCCAATTCGTTCAACCTCCTCGCCGCCGCCACCGCCCTGGCGATCGCCGCCGCGTCGGGTTCCGCGTTCGCCGCCGATCGCGTCGATCTGAGCAGCCTCAATGTCGACGGCAGTCAGCAGTTCGGCCGTTTCCTGGTCAAGTACCGCAGCGGCAGCGCGCCGCGCGGCGACGTCGCCAGCTTCAACAAGGCCATCGCCAACGCCGCCAGCGCGACCAGCAGCCGCCTGGGCGGCGGCAAGCGCGCCGTGCAGCTCAAGCGCCTGCGCCGCACCGCCAGCGGCGCCGACGTGGTGATCAGCAGCCGCGCGCTCAGCCGCGACGAAGCCGCCACGCTGATGCGCCAGCTCGCCGCCGATCAGTCGGTGGAGTCGGTGTCCAACGACATCCTCATGGTTCCGTACTTCACCCCGAACGACACCAATTTCAGCCAGCAGTTCGGCTTCGGCACCGGCACCGGCGGCATCCGCGCGACCACCGCCTGGGACGTGACCAAGGGCGAGGGCACGGTGGTCGCGGTGATCGATACCGGTATCACCAACCACAGCGATCTCAACGCCAACGTGATCGCCGGTTACGACATGATCAGCGGCGACGATCCGGCCGATGGGTTGCCCGGTTCGGGTTTCTTCATCGCCAACGACGGCGACGGTCGCGACGCCAATCCGGCCGATCCGGGCGACTGGATCGACAGCACCGACACCGCCAACCCCACCGTGCAGCAGTTCTGCGGAATGTCCAATTCCTCGTGGCATGGCAGTCACGTCGCCGGCACGGTCGCGGCGGTCACCAACAACGCCAAGGGCGTGGCCGGTACCGCGCACAACGCCAAGATCCTGCCGGTGCGCGTGCTCGGCAAGTGCGGCGGCTACGGTTCGGATATCGCCGACGCGATCACCTGGGCGTCCGGCGGCAGCGTGCCCGGCGTTCCCGCCAATCCGAACCCGGCCGACGTGATCAATCTGAGCCTCGGCAGCAGGGCGCCGGTGGCCTGTTCGCAGATCACCAAGGATGCGTTCAATGGGGCGGTCGCGCGCGGCAGCATCGTGGTGGTCGCGGCCGGCAACAGCAACGGCGATGCGCTCCTGGCTACGAATACCCAGGGCGAGGCGGTGGGCTACACCAACACCAATTGCGGCACGGTCATTTCGGTAGGCTCGACCACCTCCTCCGGCGCGCGTTCGTCCTTCTCCAACTACGGCACCGGTGTCGATATCGCCGCGCCCGGCTCGGGCATTCTGTCGACCGTCAATAACGGCACGAAGGGGCCGACGACCGAGACGTACAAGTCCTACGACGGCACCTCGATGGCCGCGCCGCACGTCGCCGGCGTCGCCGCGCTGGTGCAGTCAGTGGCGCCGACGCCGCTGACCCAGGAACAGATGCGCACCCTGCTCAAGAACACCGCGCGCGCGTTCCCGGTGTCGCCGGGCACCAAGCCGATCGGCGCCGGCATCGTCAACGCCGCCGCCGCGGTCGCTGCGGTGCAGGGCACCAATCCGGGCGCGCAGACCTACAGCAACGGCACCGACGCGAACATTCCCGACAACAACGCCACCGGCGTGTCGACCAGCATCACCGTGTCGGGCCGTACCGGCAACGCGCCCAGCAATGCGCAGGTCGCGGTCAGCATCGTCCACACCTATCAGGGCGATCTGATCGTCGACCTGATCGCGCCGGACGGTTCGGTCTACAACCTGCACAGCCGCACCGGCGCCGGCACCGACAACATCAACCAGACCTACACGGTCAACCTGTCCAGCGAAGCGCTCAACGGCACCTGGAAGCTGCGCGCCGCCGATCGCGACGCGCAGGACACCGGCCGGATCGACAGCTGGAGCGTCACGTTCTGATCGCACACCATGCTTCGCAGTGAAGCGCCAGGTGTCGCACGGGAAACCCCGGCTTCGGCCGGGGTTTCTTGTTTTCGTCGATGGCCTCGCCGGCGATGTCGGTGGGTCATGCGGATGGCGACGGGGTTTGCAGAGCGCAGCGGGTGTTTGCAATCGTCATCTCGACGAACTTCGACAGGCGCGCCTCGGTCCGTATTCGTCATCCCAACGAAATCGCCACGCGCAGCGTCTGTTTACGGTCGTGGTCCGATGGAGCTGGTCGTATGCGGGGCGGTTTGCAATCGTCATCCAACGAAGCTCGTGGTACGCAACGTTGTTTGTAATCGCCATCCGACGAAGCTAGTCGTACGCAGCGGGTATTTTTTAATCGTCATCCGACGGAACTCATCGTACGCAGCGGATGTTTGTCATCGTCATCCCCGCGAACGCGGGGATCCAGCGACTTTCCGCTCTGCCGATGCAACCAGTGTGCGCGGCGCGTTGCCGCCTTATCGCCTCGACTTCCCGGCCGCGCGCTCTGCCTTGCTCGTCATCCCCGCGAAGGCGGGGATCCAGGGCTTCATCCAGGTCTAAGTTCGAAGTCCTTGTAGGCCTATGCTTCGTGGAGAACGCGGCGTCTTGCGGGTAAAAGCAAATCCCCCCTGGCCCCCCCTTTTTCAAAGGGGGGAATAGTTCGGGAAGGTTCGACTGAAGCGTCGCATCTGCGCACGTGCCGATGCCAAGAACACATACAGCGTCGATGGTGCCCGCGACGCCTTACTGCGCCGTAGCTTCGAGCCATCACCAACACCTCGTCTTTGCTCGTCATACCCGCGAACGCGGGGATCCAGGGCTTCATCCAGGCCTAAGTACGAAGTCTTTGCAGGCCCATGCTTCGTGGAGAACGCGGCGTCTTGCGGGTAAAAGCAAATCCCCCCTGGCCGCCCTTTTTTAAAGGGGGGAATAGTTCGGGAAGGTCGACTGAAGCGTCGCATCTGCGCACATGCCAAGAACACATGCAGCTTCCATGAGCGCTTGCGACGCCTTGCTGCGCCGTAGCTTCGAGCAACCGCCCGAGCAACTCGCCTTTACCCGTCATCCCCGCGAACGCCGGCATCCAGCCAGCGCCTTACCGATCCTGCCGACTCACGAAGGCGAGGATCCAGCGCTCCATCCAGACACCGTTCCGAAGCTCCAACACCCCCGGTCACAACCACCCCGAGCACCCATTCACAGTCCACTCCAGACACACGACGCACACACCGCGGGTAGGGTGTTTTTACGCTTCTGCGTTGTGACGCTCGGCACACAACTGCGTAGCAAATGCGTGATTTGTTTCACCATTAAGGCGTAAAAAATCCCCGGAAAACCCTTGTCCCCGAGTTCGCGCAATCGTTAGCGTGAATCAAAGGACGCAGGCCGGCCGCGCGCCGGATATGCGTCCGTAAACCGTCCGGGCGACGCGGCTTCTCGTCGTTGCCGTCGCCGTACCGGGCCACTCTGCCGCGCTCGCGGCTCTTTCGGGGGTTTCAAACGATGTCCGTCCGCACTCATCGCACGCACGCTCTGGCCGTCGCCACGGCTCTGGTATTGGCCAGCACCGCCGGCAGCGCGTTCGCCGCCGAACGCATCAACCTCAGCGGTCTGCAGACTGCGCAGAAATTCGATCGCTTCATCGTCAAATACAGCAACAACAGCGTCGAGCGCAGCAGCGCGGCGAACGTGCAGAAAGCGCTCAACGCCGCGGCCAACAGCACCGCCGGCAAGACCCGCGGCGCGGCCGCGTTCGGCCTGAGCCATCTGCGCCGCACCGCGATCGGCGCCGACGTCGTGCGCAGCGATCGCGCGCTCGACCGCAGCCAGGCCGAATCGCTGATGCGCCAGATCGCCGCCGATCCGAACGTGGAATACGTCGAAGTCGACGTGCTGCGCCAGCGCAAGCTGACCCCGAACGACACCCACTACGGCGTGCAGTACGGCTTCAACGGCGCCAACGGCGGCATCCGCGCCGACCAGGCCTGGGACCTCTCGACCGGCACCGGCTCGGTGGTCGCGGTGCTCGATACCGGCATCACTCCGCACAGCGATCTCAACGCCAACATCCTGCCCGGTTACGACTTCATCTCCGACACCTTCGTCTCGCGCGACGGCGACGGCCGCGATTCCAATCCGAACGACGAAGGCGACTGGAACAACGCCACCGAATGCGATTCGCCCGGTTACGACGCGCCCGCCGGCGATTCGAGCTGGCACGGCACCCACGTCGCCGGCACCATCGCGGCGGTGACCAACAACGCCAAGGGCGTGGCCGGCACCGCGTTCAACGCCAAGGTCGTGCCGGTGCGCGTGCTCGGCCGCTGCGGCGGTTACGACTCCGACATCTCCGACGCGATCGTGTGGGCTTCGGGCGGCACCGTGTCGGGCATTCCGGCCAACGCCAATCCGGCCGAAGTGATCAACATGAGCCTCGGCGGCGGCGGCGCCTGCCCGAGCAGCTACCAGACCGCGATCAACGGCGCGGTCGGCCGCGGCACCACCATCGTGGTGGCCGCCGGCAACGAGAGCGCGAACGTGTCGACCTCGACCCCGGCCAACTGCGCCAACGTCATCGCGGTCGCGGCGACCACCTCGACCGGCGCCAAGGCCAGCTACTCCAACTACGGCACCGGCATCGACGTGTCCGCGCCGGGCGACCAGATCGCCTCGACCCACAACAGCGGCACCACCACTCAGGGCAGCGAGCAGTACGTGTACATGAGCGGCACCTCGATGGCCTCGCCGCACGTCGCCGGCGTGGTCGCGCTGCTGCAGTCCAAGGCGACCACGCCGAAGACTCCGGCCGAAATCGAAGCCCTGCTCAAGAGCACCGCGCGCGCCTTGCCGGGCGCGTGCTCGGGCGGTTGCGGCGCCGGCATCGTCAACGCCAAGGCCGCGCTCGATGCGGTCAACGGCACCACGCCGCCGACCGGCACCCAGACCTACAGCAACGGCACCGACTACAACATTCCGGACAACAACGCGACCGGCGTGTCGAGCAGCATCGTGGTGTCGGGCCGCACCGGCAACGCGCCGAGCAACGCCTCGGTGACGGTCAACATCATCCACCCGTACAAGGGCGACCTGATCGTCGACCTGATCGCGCCGGACGGTTCGGTCTACAACATCCACAACCGCACAGGCTCCGCCGCCGACAACGTCAGCGGCACGTTCACCCTGAACCTGTCGAGCGAAGCGCTCAACGGCACCTGGAAGCTGCGCGCCGCCGATCGCGCCGCGCAGGACATCGGCCGTATCGACACCTGGAGCATCACGTTCTGATTTCGGTTGCGATGAATTGAGGTTCGACTCAGACCCCGGCCGCAAGGCCGGGGTTTGTTTTTGCGCATCCTCCCGTACGCGCTACCGTTTTTTTTCCGGCGATGGCCGTAGCGATCGTCCGCGCTCCGGCGCGCGCAACGGTCTTGCGCGCGATGCGAACGACAACCCGATAGTGGCTGGGCGAAGCCGGCTGGATTCGGATCGGTGCGCACACCCGCCTGCGGCGATGCGGTGGAACGCGACGCATAAACATGCGCACTAATTACGTATAGATGATGCTTCGAATGCGCAACACGACCTGTCCGCGCAGCGAATCGGACTTGTCCGACTAGGGTAAAAACCCGCTATTTCGTTGCGGAAATCGCACGATGCGCGATGTCGCGATATGTGACCGGCGACTGTTTTCCAGCGCGCCCATGTTCCATCGCCGGCTTGCCGCGGAATTTTCCTGCTGCCTATCGTCGAGACAAGGACGCGGCATGCGCCGCGTCCGCATCGAACGTCCCGTCGATCGCATCGCGCGCGCTGCGAGCGCGGGAACGTTGCAGTTCGCCGCCATGCGGCATTCAGTCAGGGGTTCTTTCTCATGAAATCGCGTTCCGATAGCAACCGGCGTGTGCATTCGTTCGCCGCCGCGGCGCTGCTGGCGCTGGGCGGCATCGCCGCCGTTCCGGCATTCGCAGGCCAGGCCCATGTGGGGGGCCTGCACGACGGTCAGACCTACCGGCAGTTGATCGTCAAATTCGTCCCGGGCAGCGCGCCGGCGCGCCATGCCGCCGCGGTCGACGCCTCGTTGCGCCGCGCCGGTCTGGGCCTGGCGGCGGGCCAGTCCGCGCCAGCGCTCAAGCGGTTGCGGCGCATGGCCATCGGCAGCGATGTCGTGACCAGCGACGTGCCGTTGAGCCGCGCGCAGACCCAGGCGCTGATCCGGCGGATCGCCGACGATCCCAATGTCGAATGGGTGCAGGCGGATCTGCCGGTGGACATCACCGCGTTGCCGAACGACACGCGCTTCGCCGAGCAATGGGACCTGGCCGACAGCGCGGTCGGCGTTCGCGCGCCGAGCGCATGGGACACCAGCGACGGCAGCGGCGCGGTGGTGGCGGTGGTCGACACCGGCATCGTTTCGCATCCGGACTTGAACGGCAACGTCATCGCCGGTTACGACATGCTGTCGGTGAGCAACGGCAACGACGGCGATGGACGCGATCCCAATCCGATCGATACCGTCTACGCCCCGTCGCTCCCGCACGGCACCCACGTCGCCGGCACGGTCGCGGCGGTGACCGGCAACGGCGTCGGCGTCGCCGGCGTGGCGCCGGGGGTCAAGATCGTTCCGGTGCGCGTGCTGGGGCAGGGCAACAACAGCTTCATGTCCGATCTGGCCGACGGCATCGTCTGGGCCTCGGGCGGACGCGTGGCGGGCGTGCCGGCCAATCCCAATCCGGCCGACGTCATCAACCTGTCGGTCGGCACGCTCAGCGCCTGTACGCAGACGCCGGCCTGGCAGAGCGCGATCAACACCGCGACCGCCAACGGCACGATCGTGGTCGCCGCCGCCGGCAACAACAATGTCGACGTGCGCGGATTCACCCCGGCCAGCTGCAACAACGTGATCACCGTGGCCGCCAGCGACCAGGGCGGCCGCCGCGCGTGGTATTCCGGATACGGCGCCGGCATCGACATCACCGCGCCCGGTGGCGAAAGCTGCTCGCCGGCGAGCGAGTTCTTCCCGCTGGGTCGCTTCGCCAACAAGCCGCAGGATTGCACGCGCCAGCATCTGACCCAGGGCATCCTGTCGACCTATTCGGGCAATCGCTACGAATACCTGGACGGCACCTCGATGGCCACGCCGCACGTGGTCGGCGTGGTCGCGATGATCCAGACCGCGTCGCCCACGCCCAGGACCTTCGAACAGGTGCGCCAGATCCTGGCGGCGACGGCGCGTCCGATCAGCGCCGCCAACTGCCCCGGCGGTTGCGGCGCCGGCCTGGTCGATGCGGCCGCGGCGGTGGCGAGGGCGCGCTCGGTCGCGCCTTGATCCTGAGCGACGGCGCCGGTCCGGGTGCGGGCCGGCGCGCATTCCATCTGCCTGCAGCCTCCACCCGGCGACGATTGCGTCGCCGGGTTCGTCATGCCCGCTGTGCAAGAATGAAACCGGCCTGCCGCGTCCGGCGCGGGTTCGGCGTTCATCTCGCCGGCTCGACCCCGATCGGCCCCGGCCTGCGTTGAAACCTGTTCCACCTCAGGAGCTGCCCGCATGTCATCCTCGATCCGTACACGCTGGCTTCCCGCCGTGGCCGTGTTGCTGTCCTTCTCAGTGAGCGCCTGCATGGCATCCGGCACCAATCCTTCCGATCCCAAGTCCGCCGATCCGCAGCCGGTGCAGACCGGCTCGCCCGATCCGCGCACGCAGCCGGTGCAGCCCGATCAGGCCGCGCCTGCTCAAAGTCAGCCCGATCAAAACCAGCCCGAGCAGGCGCCGCCGCAATACGTCCAGCCCGGCGATACGCAGGCCAAGCCGGTCGCCGGTCGCGCCCAGGTCGGTGCGCCGGTCGGCGCCGGGCCGTTCGGCCAGTTCATCGTCAAATACCGCGACGACACCGGGCCGCTGACGCAGCAGGGCGCGGTGCAGGCGCGCCTGGACCAGACCGCGCAACGCGTCGGTCTGGCCAACAAGAGCGGCTTGAAGCTGACCTGGAAACACCGCATGGGCATCCAGGCCGATGTGTTCAGCGTCAGCCCCGCGCTCGATCGCGCCGAGGCGGTGCGGTTGATGGAAACCTTCGCCGACGACCCGGACGTGCAGTTCATCGAGCCCGACAACCACATCTCGCTCGGCCCGATCATCCGCGGCCCGGAGGTGATCGACAAATAAGTGCGCTCGCGATGCGTCGATCGCGCGCTTGAACCGCGCTCGCGGCCCCATCTGGACGACAAACGAAAACCTCGGCATTGCCGGGGTTTTTTCTGTTGCGCCGCAGTAGCGTTGAGGCACCAAAAAGGTGTTTATGCATGCCGAAAAAATCCAATTAAGGCAGCAATTTTACGATGCATGACAAACATCACGAACGACGCGCCTGAATCGCGGCCGATACCGTTGCCGTCGCGTTCCTCCACCGGCTAGCGTCATGACATGGGCGAGCCGACGACTCGACCCATCATCAGACCGGAAACGCGGGATCGCCTGCCACCGCGCTGTCGCTCAATTCCGGCTACGACCACCGCAATCCGACGCTTCGACCGCGCAAGCGGCTTTCATCCATCGGGGGTTAAACCAATGTCCAGCAAGTCCTCACGCCGCGCGCCCGCGCGCGGTACGGCAACGCTTTGCGCCGCGTTGCGCGGCGCCGTGCTCGTCTCCAGCCTGGTCGCCGCGCCGGCGTTCGCCGCGCAGCCGCTGTTCACCGGCGATGCGCCCACGGCGCGCGCCGGTCTGGCCAGCGCGCAAGCCTCGGCGCTGAGCCACGCGCAAAGCCTGGCGGCCGCGCCGGCCACCGCATCGCTGCAACTCAAGCGCGCCAATGCCGCGCTGGTCAGCGCGCAGACCCGCGAGATCGAACTGCAACTCGGCGGGCATCGGGTCAACGCCGTGCTCGACAGCGCGCGCGACACCGGCCGCGGCAGCACGGTGTGGCTCGGCCATCTGCGCGAGAACGCCAAGCGCGCGAGCGCCGACGCGCGCGAAGTGCGTCACGACGAACTCAACTCGGTCGCCCTGGTCCGCCGCGGCGATGGCGTCACCGGCAACGTGCGCGTCGACGGTCAGCTGTATCGCATCCGTCCGCTCGCCGACGGCAGCCACGCGGTGATCGAAGTCGACGAAAGCAAGATGCCGCCCGATCACCCGCTGGGCTATCGCGATTCGGACCTGCCGCAGATCGACATGCGCGAAGCGTCCCGCGTCGCCAACGCCAATGCCGCCAGCGCGCGCGTCAACAGCGCCGCGATCGGGCCGGCCGCGATCGACCCGGGCGCGACCGCGACCATCCGCGTGCAGGTCGTGGCCACCAACGAAGCGGTCACCGCCTACGGCGGCGACATGCAGGCGCTGGTCGAACTGGCGGTGGCCGAGAGCAACCAGGGCTACGTCAATTCCAACGTCGGCATCCAGCTGGAACTGGCGAACTACCGCACCGTGCAGTACACCTCGGCCGGCGACGGCCACTTCACCGACGAAGAACGCTTCGCCGATCCCAGCGACGGCTACATGGACGACATCCACGCCAGCCGCGATGCGAATGCGGCCGACGTCAGCGTGCTGATCATCAACGACGCCGGCAACTGCGGACTGGCCCATTCGATCGGTTCGACCGCGGCGACCGCGTTCGCGACCGTGCATTACGACTGCGCCACCGGTTACTACAGCTTCGCCCATGAAATCGGCCATCTGCTGTCGGCGCGTCACGATCCGGCCGCCGATCCGAACAACACGCCGTATGCCTATGGCCACGGTTACCGCTATGAGCCCGCCACCGGCACCAAGTGGCGCACGATCATGGCCTACGCCTGCACCGGCGGCTGCACCCGCCTGAACTACTGGTCGAATCCGGACGTGACCTACAACGGCGTGCCGATGGGAACCGCCGACAAGAACCACAACCAGCGCGTGCTGGTGCAGACCAAGGCCGCGGTCGCCGCGTTCCGTGGCGCGCCCGGCGGCAACACCGCGCCGGTGGCGAACTTCAGTTCCTCGGCCAGCGGCCTGACGGTGAACTTCACCGACAGCTCGACCGACAGCGACGGCACCATCGCGTCGCGCAGCTGGAACTTCGGCGACGGCACCACTTCGACCGCGACCAATCCGTCCAAGACCTACGCCGCGGCCGGCAGTTACACCGTCACCTTGACCGTCACCGACAACGGCGGCGCCACCCACACCAAGACCGCCTCGGTCACGGTCAACGCCAGCGGCGTGCAGACCTACACCAACGGTACCGACGTCAACATCCCGGACAACAACGCCACCGGCGTGAGCAGCAGCATCGTGGTGTCCGGCCGCAGCGGCAACGCGCCGAGCAACGCCTCGATCTCGGTCAACATCGTGCATCCGTATAAGGGCGATCTGATCGTCGACCTGATCGCGCCGGACGGTTCGGTCTACAACCTGCACAACCGCACCGGCGGCAGCGCCGACAACGTCAGCGGCAGCTTCAGCAAGAACCTGTCGAGCGAAGCGCTCAACGGCACCTGGAAGCTGCGCGCGGCCGATCGCGCGTCCGCCGACGTGGGCAAGATCGATACCTGGAGCATCACGTTCTGATCGGCTCGCCTTGATCGGGCCGTACCCGCAAAACACAGTCAGTCGGAGCACATGACTGTCAATCAGGGGGGCGTTTTGGGCCGCATTGTCGCCACGCAGCCCAGCGCGATGTCACCGGCCCGCGGATCGCTTCGATCCGCGGGCATCGCAAGCGCAAGACCTCGCAGTTCGAGCGCGCGCAGGGGAGCGCCTCATCCCGCGCGGCGCGCCGTCGCGTACGACGGCGAAGTGCCGACCCGGTCCGCCACGGACGCGGGCCGGCATTCGCCCCACGCGATTCACGCCGCCATTCATCGTGGTCCAAACCGAACCATCGCCTGAATCACCAACGGACGGAGACATCCATGAAACGAATCACCCTCACCCTCGGCCTGCTCGCCTTGTCGATCGGCACCGCGCTGGCCGGCCCGGCGCTGCGCCCGGCCGCGTTCGACAACGCCCGCCTGGCGCGCGTCGACGCCATCGCTGTGCGCGCGATGCCGGCGGTCGACGTGGCCAAGCTGCGCGCCGAAGACCTCAAGCGCGACGCGCGCAACGAAGTGCCGCGCTTCGCCACCGCCTTGCCGGTGAGCATCGACACGCTCAACAGCGGCACCTGGGAATCGCTCGACGACGGCAACGTGGTCTGGCGCACCCGCATCGAATCCAAGGACGCGCTGTCGCTGAACTTCCACTTCGATCAGTTCAATCTGCCCGAAGGCGCGCGCATGCTGATCTATCCGGCCGACCAGGGTCCGAACTCCAACGCCGGCCGCGTGCGCAGCTTCACCCCGGCCGACAACAACGCCTTCGGCGAACTGTGGACGCCGGTGGTGCTGGGCGACGAGGCGGTGATCGAAGTGGTGGTGCCGGCGGCGAAGGTCGGGCAACTCAAGCTGCACCTGGCCAAGGTCAATCACGACTATGTCGGCTTCGGCAAGCTCGCGCGCAACGCCGCGCTGGATGTCGGCCCGATGGCGACCTCGGGCAGCTGCGAGATCGACGTGGTCTGCCCGGAAGGCAACGGCTACCGCGACATCATCCGTTCGGT
Source organism: Lysobacter capsici (assembly GCF_014779555.2). Classification (NCBI taxonomy): domain Bacteria; kingdom Pseudomonadati; phylum Pseudomonadota; class Gammaproteobacteria; order Lysobacterales; family Lysobacteraceae; genus Lysobacter; species Lysobacter capsici. Next base: position 4,492,948 of record NZ_CP094357.1, on the reverse strand, counting down.
CGCGGCGTACTCGAAGCAGGGCACGATGTGGTGCACCGGCTCGCTGGTCAACAACACCGCCAACGACAGGAAGATGTACTTCCTGACCGCGAACCATTGCGGCATGACCAGCGCCTCGGTCAACAACTCGATGGTCGTGTACTGGAACTACCAGAACAGCACCTGCCGTCTGCCCGGTTCCTCGGCCAGCGGCGCCGACGGCGACGGTTCGCTGGCGCAATCGCAGACCGGCGCGACCCTGCGCGCGACCTACGCGACCTCCGACTTCACCCTGCTCGAACTCAACACCGCCGCCAACCCGGCCTACAACCTGTACTGGGCCGGCTGGGATCGCCGCGACCAGAACTACAACAGCTCGATCGCGATCCACCATCCCAACGTCGCCGACAAGCGCATCAGCTTCTCCGACAGCGCCTCGCGCACCACCAACTACGGCGGCGCCGACTACAACCCGCCGACCGTCGCCAACGGCAGCCACGTGTTCGTGAAGTGGGGCGTCAATCGCGGCGTGACCGAGCCGGGTTCCTCGGGCTCGCCGCTGTACAGCCCGGACAAGCGCGTGATCGGCCAGCTGCACGGCGGCCCGTCGAGCTGCACCGTGCCGCAGGAACAAAAAGCCGATTACTACGGCCGCATCTTCACCTCCTGGACCGGCGGCGGCGCCGCGGCTTCGCGCCTGAGCGACTGGCTCGACGCTTCCGCGACCGGCGCGCAGTTCGTCGACGGCCTGGATTCGACCGGCACGCCGCCGACCAACAATCCGCCGAGCGCGAACTTCACCTCGTCGGCCAGCGCGCTGACGGTGAGCTTCACCGATACTTCCAGCGACAGCGACGGCACCATCGCCTCGCGCAGCTGGAACTTCGGCGACGGCACCACCTCGACCGCGACCAATCCGTCGAAGACCTACAGCGCGGCGGGCACCTACACCGTCACCCTGACCGTCACCGACGACGACGGCGCCACCAACACCAAGACCGCCTCGGTCACGGTCAGCGGCGGCAACGGCAGCCAGACCTACAGCAACGGCACCGACGTCGCCATCACCGACAACGCCACCGTGGAAAGCGCGATCGTGGTGTCCGGCCGCAGCGGCAACGCGCCGTCCAGCACGCCGATCGCGGTCAACATCCTGCACACCTACAAGAGCGACCTCAAGGTCGACCTGGTCGCGCCGGACGGAACCGTCTACAACCTGCACAACCGCACCGGCGGCAGCACCGACAACATCATCCAGACCTACACCAAGAACCTGTCGAGCGAAGCCTTGAACGGTACCTGGAAGCTGCGCGTCAACGACAACGCCGGCGGCGATGTCGGCAAGATCGACAGCTGGAGCATCACGTTCTGATCCGGTCATTGGATCCGAAGTAGTCGCGCCAGAACCCCCGGCTTCGGCCGGGGTTCTTCGTTTGCACGGGCGCGGCGCTCGAAACCCGGCACGTCGAAATGAAGCTGCGTCACGCCACGAGCCGCAAGCCGCGTTGCGACGCGATCTGATGTGATGCGATGCAACGTGATGCGAGGAAACGCAACGCAACGCAACGATCATGTTCGACCGCCCTGAGCGCCGATGATCGCCCGTCGCGCTACCGAACGCGATCTTCAGGCGAGGCGAGCCGGCGAGCTCTTTTGTGGGGATTTCAGCCCCGACGTCTTCCGCTCAGATCGCCGCGTCAATCGATCCATGCATGCCCCCGAACCCGCGCTGCCATGCCGAAAGCCCGAGACCCGATCGCCGTGAACCCTGCCGCGTCATCTCCCGCGCCGGTGAACTTCCGATCACCCCACCTCGAAGTTCCGCTGCTTCGTGCGCTGGATTGCATTGTGAATTCGCGCGACGTCTCAGTTTCAATTTCCCGTCATGCACACCGATTTCAACAGCAACAAATCTTCGTCGTATGCGTGACGCGATGCACGGATGCTATGTCGACTCGGCGGGTTTGCGTCTTGTTGTGTGCGACAAATCTGCCGCAGAGTCACGCCGTGGTCGCCATCGATGCTTCGTTGCGCACCACGCGTCGAAGAACCAACGCACGCTCATGGGGAAGCATGCGGCACCGCCTGCATCAATCGCTGGAGCTTCCAGTTCCCACCATCTGACCCCGTCGCCATCGCCATCGGTCACCGGCCCAGCCGGCGGCGCGGTCATGCCTCTACTACGGACGGAGAGACTCATGAAACGCATTTGTGGTTCCTTGCTGTTGCTCGGACTGTCGATCAGCGCCGCTCTCGCCGCGCCGGCCTCGCGCCCGGCGGCATTCGAATACACCAACGTGTCGAGCGTGGACAAGGTCGCCCTGCGCACCATGCCCGCGGTCGACGTGGCCAAGCTCAAGGCCGAAGACCTGCAGCGCGACAAGCGCGGCGACATCCCGCGCTTCGCGTTCCCGATGACGGTCGACATGACCCCGCTGAATTCCGGCGTGTGGGAAGACGTCGACGCCGACACCGTGGTCTGGCGCCAGCGCATCCGTTCGGAAAAAGCGCTGTCGTTGAACTTCGGTTTCACCCAGTACCACATGCCGCAGGGCGGTCGCCTGCTGGTCTATCCGGCGACTCAGACCGCCGGCGGCGATCGCGCGCTGATCAACGAATACACCGCGCGCGAAAACAACGCGCAGGGCCAGTTGTGGACCGCGGTCGTTCCCGGCCAGGAAGCGGTCATCGAAGTGGTGGTGCCGCGCGCCAAGATGGGCGAGCTCAAGCTGCACCTGACCAAGGTCAACCACGACTACGTCGGCTTCGGTCCGCTCGCGCGCCGCCTGGCGCTCGCCGCCGGCGAGAAGGGCGTGTCGGGCAGCTGCAACATCGACGTGGTCTGCCCCGAGGGCGACGGCCGTCGCGACATCATCCGTTCGGTCGGCGCCTATTCGAAGAACGGCACGCTGGCGTGTACCGGTTCGCTGGTCAACAACACCGCCAACGACAAGAAGATGTACTTCCTGACCGCGCACCACTGCGGCATGGGTACCGCTTCGACCGCGGCGTCGATCGTGGTGTACTGGAACTATCAGAACTCGACCTGCCGCGCGCCGAACACGCCGGCCAGCGGCGCCAACGGCGACGGTTCGATGAGCCAGACCCAGACCGGTTCGACGGTCAAGGCGACCTACGCGGACTCCGACTTCACCCTGCTCGAACTGAACACCCCGGCCAACCCGGCGTTCAACCTGTTCTGGGCCGGCTGGGACCGTCGCGATCAGAACTATCCGGGCGCGATCGGCATCCATCACCCGAACGTCGCCGAAAAGCGCATCAGCAACTCGACCAGCCCGACCTCGTTCGTGGCCTGGGGCGGCGGCGCCGGCACCACCCACTTGAACGTGCAGTGGCAACCGACCGGCGGCGTGACCGAACCGGGTTCCTCGGGTTCGCCGATCTACAGCCCGGAAAAGCGCGTGCTCGGTCAGTTGCACGGTGGTCCATCGAGCTGCAGCGCGACCGGCACCAACCGCAGCGACCAGTACGGCCGCGTGTTCACTTCGTGGACCGGCGGCGGTGCGGCGGCTTCGCGTCTGAGCGACTGGCTGGATCCGGCCTCGACCGGCGCGCAGTTCATCGACGGCCTGGATTCGGGCGGCGGTCCGGTCAACACCCCGCCGGTGGCGAATTTCACCTCGACCACCAGCGGCCTGACCGCGACCTTCACCGACAGCTCCACCGACAGCGACGGCTCGATCGCGTCGCGTAGCTGGAACTTCGGCGACGGCACCACCTCGACCGCGACCAATCCGACCAAGACCTACAGCGCGGCCGGCACCTACACCGTCACGCTGACCGTCACCGACAACGGCGGCGCCAGCAACACCAAGACCGGCACGGTCACGGTGTCCGGCGGCCCGGGTTCGCAGACCTACACCAACGACACCGATGTCGCGATCACCGACAACGCCACCGTGGAAAGCTCGATCACCGTGTCCGGCCGCACCGGCAACGGCTCGGCCACCACGCCGATCCAGGTGACGATCTATCACACCTACAAGAGCGATCTGAAGATCGACCTGATCGCGCCGGACGGCACGGTCTACAACATCCACAACCGCACCGGCGGCAGCGCCGACAACGTCATCGGCACGTTCACCAAGAACCTGTCGAGCGAGCCGCTCAACGGCGTGTGGAAGTTGCGCGTGAACGACAATGCGACCGCCGATGTCGGCCGCATCGACAAGTGGAGCATCACGTTCTGATCGAACCGATGTGATCGACACGACGCCGCGGCCTTCGGGCCGCGGCGTTTTTCCAGGCGCATTCGATCCGTCGACAGATTGCGCGCCGCGCGGCAATCGCCTCGCCCGCGAAGCGCGGACGCGCCGTCGCGGCGCGACGCATCTCAACTTCGCGATCGCGATTCGCATCGTGTCAGTGCGACGCAAGTGGTGATGTATTTCTGCGCCAGTCGCCACTAACTCGTTCTGTTGTATGCATCACGAAAGCACGCCGTCCATGCGCCGAGCGGCGCTTGTCAGCGATTCGGTCCGCTCCGCAGCATGGCCTGCAGCACGCCCCGCGCCTGCCCACCGCCCATGATCCATGGAGAGTTTCCCAATGCGCTTCCAACCTGCCGCGTTGCCGCTGCTGCTGGCTTTGTCCGCCAGCGCCGCGGCCGCCGATGATCTGCCGGTATTCGTCACCGCCCAGTACGACAACCCGGCGCAACTGCAACGCATCGCCTCGCGCTTCCAGCATTTGAATGTCGACCGCAACGCCAGGACGGTGAAGGTCGAGGCGATGCCCGAGGATCTCACCGCGCTGACCAAGGCGGGCTTCAAGTATCAAGTCGATCAGGAGGCCACCGCGCGACTGCAGCGTCTGCAGACCGCGCTGCAGGGCTCGCTCAACGGGGTCAAGAGCATTCCGGGTTTCGCATGCTTCCGGACCGTCGAGGAAACCTATACGACGATGGATAACTTGGTCGCGAGCAAGCCGAATCTTGCCCGCATCACCAATATCGGCCCGACCTGGCAGAAGACCCAGAACCCCGGCACCGGTTACGACATGCGCGTGCTGCGCCTGAGCAACACCGCCACCGACGCGGCCTTGCCGAACAAGCCGACCTTGGTGTTGTTCGGTTCGATCCACGCGCGCGAGTACGCGCCGGCCGAACTGGTCACCCGTTTCGCCGAAGGCCTGGTCAACGGCTACGGCACCGATCCGGAAGCGACCTGGCTGCTCGACAACTTCGCCTTCCAGCTGGTGCTGCAGGCCAATCCCGACGGCCGCAAGAAGGCCGAAGCCGGCGCGTCGTGGCGCAAGAACGTCAACAACAGCAACGGCGGCAGCTGCAGCGCGAGCAGCTACGGCACCGACCTCAACCGCAATTTCCCGTATCACTGGAACACCGCGGCCGGTGGCTCCAGCGGCAACCAGTGTGCGGAAACCTACCGCGGCCCGACCGCGGCCTCGGATCCGGAAACCCAGAACCTGATGCGTCTGGTCGCCGGCACCCGCGGCAGCAACGGCGTGTATACCGGCGGCATCTTCGTCGACCGTCGTCCCGACGACGTCAACACCGCCGCGCCCGACGACACCCAGGGCGTGTTCATCGACATCCACAGCGCCGCCGACCTGGTGCTGTGGTCGTGGGGCGACACCAGCAATCCCGCGCCGAACATGAGCGGGTTGCGCACCCTCGGCCGGCGCATGGCGTACTTCAACGGCTATTACCCGCAGCAGTCCGATGAGTTGTACGCCACCGACGGCACCACCGACGACACCATGTACGGTCTGCTCGGCGTGCCTGGCTATACGATCGAACTCGGCGGCAGCTTCTTCGAAAGCTGCAGCAGCTTCACCGGTACCACGCTGCCGAACAACCTCAAGACCCTGCGTTACGTCGCGCGCAGCCTGTGGGCGCCTTACACATTGCCCAGCGGTCCGGACACCACCGTGGTCAACGTCTCGTCGCCCACCGTGCCCGCGGGCACGCCGGTGACCATCACCGCGAACATCAACGACAGCCTGTTCAACCAGAGCAACGGCAGCGAACCGGTGCAGAACATCGCGTCGGCGCGCGCGTATCTGGATGCGCCGCCGTGGGCGAGCGGAGCGACGCCGATCGCGTTGAGCGCCAGCGACGGCAGCTTCAACAGCAGCAACGAAAACGTCACCGGCAGCATCTCGACGACTGGCCTGAGCCAGGGCGTGCACACCGTGTACGTGCAGGGCACCGACGCGGCCGGCAAGCCGGGCACGCCGAACGCGGTGCGCTTCACCGTCGGCGGCACCGGCCCGGTCAACAATCCGCCGGTGGCGAACTTCACCTCGTCGGCGAGCGCGCTGACTGTGAATTTCACCGACACCTCCAGCGACAGCGACGGCAGCATCGCCTCGCGCAGCTGGAACTTCGGCGACGGCACCACGTCCACCGCGACCAATCCGTCGAAGACCTACAGCGCGGCGGGCACCTACAGCGTCAGCCTGACCGTCACCGACGACGACGGCGCCACCAACACCAAGACCGCCTCGGTCACCGTGAGCGCGGGCCCGGGCGGCACCCAGACCTACAGCAACGGCACCGATGTCGCGATCACCGACAACGCCACCGTCGAGAGCTCGATCGTGGTGTCGGGCCGCACCGGCAATGGGGGCGCGAGCACGCCGGTGGAGGTGGCGATCTATCACACCTACAAGAGCGACATCAAAGTCGACCTGGTGGCGCCGGACGGCACGGTCTACAACATCCACAACCGCACCGGCGGCAGCGCTGACAACGTGATCGGCACCTTCAACAAGAACCTGTCGAGCGAGCCGCTCAACGGCACCTGGAAGTTGCGCGTCAACGACAATGCGACCGGCGATACCGGCCGCATCGATACGTGGAGTCTGACGTTCTGATCCGGTACGGATGATCTGGAGCGGCCCGGGTGCGGCGAGGTGTCGCTGTGCCCGGGCTTGTCGGTGTGAGGGGCGATGCCTTGAAGGTGTCCGCGATGGGGGCGTGGCTACATCGCAGCCCCTGTAGGAGCGACGTGAGTCGCGACCGCGACATTTCGAACACGTCGAGACCTGCGCCGTAGTTGTGTTTTCGCGGTTGGGGCTTGTGACCGAAGGAAATTCAGTAGGATGCCGCTCCTACAGTTAGGCCATGGGGCTTTCATCCGAGATCGGGTTCATTTTCATTTTCAGCGCTGCGAGGCCTTTGGATCGAAGTCGCTGTAGGAGCGACGCGAGTCGCGACCGCGACATTTCGAACACGTCGAGACCTGCGCAGTAGTTGCGTTTTCGTGGTCGCGGCTTGCGCCGCTCCTACAGGTAGGCCATGCCGTTCCGCTTGAAGCCGCGCAGTCCATCCAGCGCTGCGAGGCCTGTAACTCGCGTTAGCAACAGGACACCCGTAGGGCGGCGCACATGGATGTGCGCCGTGCGCCACCGAGACAGGATGTCTCGTGTGGCGCATGCCTGCGTCAGCTCCGATCGCGCGGGCTCTTGATTCAAAGAAAAGCATTTTTCTTTGGTTACCTTTTGACCGAAGGGAATCCAGGCGGACTTTTGTCGCTTTAGACAAAAGAAAGTGACCCGCCGCTTCAGCGGCGGAAGCTTTTGATCCTGCTTGCAGCTTTAAAGGCTTTAAAGGCTTCAAAGCTTCAAAGCTTCAAAGCTTTGAAGCTTTGAAGATTTGGAGCTCTAGAGCTTGTGAAGCCAAAGGCAGGATCAACAGCTTTCGTCCGCAAGCGGCCGAGTTACTTTCTTTTGTCAAAAGCGACAAAAGAAAGGTAACCAAAGAAAAACGCTTTTCTTTGAATCAAGGGCCCGCAAGTGCGGTGCTTTCGCGGGCATGCGCCACACGGGACATCCATGTCCCGGTGGCGCACGGCGTGCATCCTGCACGCCGCCCTTCGGGTGTGCTGTTGCTAACGCGAGTCCGTGGCTTCGCAGCGCTTGTGGGTAGCCTCGGCTTCAGGCTCAAGCCAAAGTCATAGGCAAAGGCAAAGGCAAAGGCAAGGGCAAAGGCAAGGGCAAAGGCAAAGGCAAGGGCAAAGGCAAGGGCAAGGGCAAGGGCAAAGCGCAGCTTCAAATCAAAGTCAGGCTGATGCCACTCCAAGTCGAGCCAAGCTGAGCCCAGCAAAGCCAAAAACCAGAGCGAAGCCAAAGCCAAGCGACCGGGCAGGGCAGCGCCAGCGAACGGTAAGCGAACCCCATTCGCGCCATCCATCGAATCGCGAACGCGACTTTTCTACATGCACTCATGGCGACAGCTCACTAAAAATGTGATGCAACGATTCCAGCGGCCACTCGAACGCAGCGCGCGAAGTGCCCCGTCCGGGCGCATTGTTTCCTTCGGCGAAACCCCGAAAATTCCGCGGATTTCTCGCGCCTAGCCCCGGCCTAGACCATCCGCATCCGCACCGTAAGCGTTTACTGCACGGTTGCATGACTGAGGTCACGAACGCGAATGTGCGCTCGAACCGATTGCGGCTTGTTCGCGCGATGCATACCCGCTTAGGGTCGAAACCCGGGCGTATCGGAACCTTTCCCCCGCACGGTTCGGCGCCGCTTTCACGCGCAGCAAACCCCTCGCGACGACCGCGCCACGCGCGGCCGTCATCCCAGTCCATCCGCGTCCCCGCGCCGATGCCGAAATCATCGCGCCGGCGACGTCGAACCAGGAGCGCTTTCCGTGAATCAGCAACTTGCCACCGTGCCCGCTTCATCCCTGCGGACGATGTTCGTTCCGACCCTGCTCGCCCTCGCGCTCGCCGCCGCCACCGCGCCGGCGTTCGCGCAGGACCACGCGCACGATCACGTGCGTCCGGCCGATGCCACCGACGACCCGTTCAAGCCGGTCTACATCGTGACCTCGCGCGCCACCTTCGACGCCGGGGTCAAGACGCTGACGAACAGCTCGGTCGGCCTGAGCAATCCGGCCGGCGCCAAGCTGGTGATTTCCGAACTGCAGACCCATCAGCTGGTCGATATCGCCCGCCACGTGCACGAGAAGGAACAGCGCTGCGGCGGCTTCGTCGCGTTCGATTCGCGCGAAGAGGCCGAAACCTTCGTCAAGAACGATCGCAGCGTGCAGGCGATCAACGCCCAGTTCGCGACCTACACCATCGACAACCAGGCCACGGTGACGCCGTGGCTGAGCCAGGTCGCCGAAGCCAATATCCGCGGCACCATCAATCACTTGTCGACCTCGTACCCGAACCGCTACTACGCCTCGACCCACGGCCGCACTTCGGCGACCTGGATCAAGGACACCTGGCTCGGCCTGGCCAACGGCCGCAGCGACGTCACCGCCGAGCTGTACACCGGTTGCACCAATTGCTCGACCCAGCCTTCGGCGATCCTGACCATCCAGGGCAGCGAACTGCCGAACGAAGTGGTCGTGCTCGGCGCGCATCTGGACTCGATCTCCAGCAGCGGCAGCGGCGATGCGATGAACGCGCCGGGCGCCGACGACGACGCCTCGGGCATCGCCACCCTGACCGAAGTGCTGCGCGTGGCCATGGCCAGCGGCTACAAGCCCAAGCGCACGATCAAGTTCATGGGCTACGCGGCCGAGGAAGTCGGCCTGCGCGGATCCAAGGCGATCGCCACCGATTTCCAGACCCGCGGCGTCAACGTGGTCGGCGTGCTGCAACTGGACATGACCAACTACCGCGTCAGCGGCGCGCCGGCGGTGCGGCTGGTCAGCGATTTCTCCAACTCCAGCCTGCAGCAGTTCCTGCGCGATCTGTACAGCACCTACCTCGGCGGCACCGTCGGCAGCTACACCTGCGGCTACGGCTGTTCGGATCACGCCTCGTGGACCGCGGCGGGCTTCCCGGCGGCGATCTATTTCGAGGGCGGCACCGCCAACGGCGGCTACTCGCCGTACATCCACACGCCCAACGACACGATGGCCAACATGAGCAACTCGGCGGCCAACAGCGTGCCGTTCGCGAAGCTCGGCCTGGCCTTCCTCGGCGAGCTCGGCAAGACCGCCGGCACCGGTCCGGGCCCGGGCCCCGGCGTGCAGACCTACACCAACGGCACCGACGTCGCGATCACCGACAACGCCACGGTCGAAAGCACGATCAACGTGTCGGGCCGCACCGGCAACGCGCCGACCAACGCCTCGGTGTCGGTCAACATCCTGCATACCTACAAGCAGGACATCAAAGTCGACCTGGTCGCGCCGGATGGCTCGCTCTACAACATCCACAACCGCACCGGCGGCAGCGCCGACAACGTGACCGGCACCTTCACCTTCAATCTGTCCAGCGAAACGCTCAACGGCGCGTGGAAGCTGCGGGTCAACGACAACGCCGGCGGCGACGTCGGCCGCATCGACACCTGGAGCATCACGTTCTGATCGACGGCGGCGAATCGATGCGGCTACGCATCGGTTCGCCGCACGGCCACACCGATTAAGACTCTGCGACCCCGGCTCCGGCCGGGGTTTTTTTATGCCGATGCCGGGCGCGGCATCGCGATCGATCGGCGGCTTGCGCGCCGACGCGTGCACAGCGAATGCAGCGCAAGCCGATTCGGACTCGTCTGATTCGCCGATTTGCATGACGGCGATCACCCGCATGTGGATGCCGCGAAAGCAGGGCGTGGCCGGGATCGGCGCGATGCCCTCTAGCCTGGAATCGCGAGCGTCGACATCGCCCAGGGCAGGCGATCGGCCGGCGACGCGGCGTCGGATTCCGGGATCCTGGATCCGGCGTGTATGGCGTACCGCACGCGGCATCGCGGCGGCATCGATCGCGCAATCCGCACTGCGTCGTGTGCGGCGCCCCTCAGTCAAGGAGCCTCACCGTGCAACGTTCGATCCTGTTATCCCTCTCGCTGCTGTCGTTGGCCGCGCTCGCGCCCGCGTTCGCGCAGGCCGATGCCGACCGTACCGATCTGGCCCGGATCACTCCGGCTCACGTCGATCCCGCCCTGGCCGCCGCGCACTCCGATCCGTTCAAGCCGGTGTACGTGGTGACCTCGCGCCAGACCCACGACGCGGGCCTGAGCACGCTGGCGCGCAACGCCAGCGCCCGCGTCGCCCGCAGCGGCGCGGCCCTGGTCGTGTCCGAACTGCAGACCCACCAGCTCACCGATCTGAGCCGCCACGTGCACGAAAAGGAACGCCGCTGCGGCGGCTATTTCGCCTTCGACAGCCGCGCCGAAGCCGAGGCCTTCGTGCGCGACGACCGCAGCGCGGAAGCGATGACCACCGCCTTCGCCAGTTATGCGATCGACAACCAGGCCACGGTCACGCCGTGGCTGGGGCAGGTCAGCGAAGCCAATATCCGCGCGACCATCCAGTCGCTGTCGAGCAACTGGCCGAACCGCCACGCCAGCACCAGCCACGGCCGCAACGCGGCGACCTGGGTTCGCGACCGCTGGGCCGCGCTCGGCAACGGCCGCGGCGATGTCAGCACCGAACTGTTCAATTGCAGCGGCTGCGGTTCGCAGCCGTCGGTGATCCTCACCATCCGCGGCAATGAACTGCCGAACGAAGTGGTGGTGCTCGGCGCGCACCTGGACACGATTTCCAACAGCGGCAGCGGCGAGACCATGCGCGCGCCCGGCGCCGACGACGACGCGTCCGGCATCGCCACCTTGACCGAGGTGCTGCGCATCGCCATGGCCAACGGTTACAGGCCCAAGCGCACGATCAAGCTGATGGGCTATGCGGCCGAGGAAATCGGCCTGCGCGGTTCCAAGGCGATCGCCGCGGATTTCAAGGCCCGCGGCGTCAACGTGGTCGGCGTGCTGCAGCTGGACATGACCAACTACCGCACCAGCACCGCGCCGGACGTGCGGGTGATCAACGACTTCTCCAACGCCGGCCTGCAGCAGTTGCTGCGCGACCTGTTCGCGACCTACCTCGGCGGCAGCCTGCGGCTGGGCAGCTACACCTGCAACTACGGCTGTTCCGATCACGCCTCGTGGACCGCGGCGGGCTATCCGGCGGCGATGTATTTCGAAGGCGGCAACGCCAACGGCGGCTATTCGCCGTACATCCACACCGCCAACGACACCCTGGCCAGCGTGGGCCAGTCGGCGCAGGCGAGCGTGCCGTTCGCCAAGCTGGGGCTGGCGTTCCTGGGCGAGGTGGGCAAGACCGCCGGGCGCTGAGGGCGGGGCGGTGGCGACGATCCGGGCCGTGGGTCCGGATCGTCGCGGGATACCGACTGCGAGGTCAGCGGGTGCAGCTTTCGTCGGGTTCGATCGCGCCGCGCTTGCCGATACGCCAGTTGGTGACGCTGCCGAGCGCGTCGGTTTCGAACACGAGTTGGGTGTCCTTGCCGTCGGGCGGCGACACCTGCAGGAACGCGGCGCCCTCGAAGCTCGGGTTCGGAATCTGCTTGACCTTGCCGGGGTAGGCCTTGTTGATCTCGTCGATGCTCATGCCGATGCGGCCGCCGCCGGGGGCGAGCGCCTTGGGATCGTAGACGTCGATGCCGCTCAGGCCGTCGGCGCCCATCAGGAAGCCGTACTGGTGGGTGATCGCGCCGCGCACCGGGTACAGCAGGTAGCACTTGGCGTCGGGACGCTGGCCGTTGTTGTCCTTCATCTCGCCGCCCCAGGCGCCGCGCACGGCCGCGGCATCGGCGCCGAACCTGGCGGTGACCGCGCCGGCCTGCGTGCCGCCGTTGAAGCCGTCGTAGCCGATCGCGTCGTTGCGCAGCACCCGCGCGGGCGGTTCCAGCGGATTGGGGGCGGCGTCCGCCGACGCGGCCGCCGGCGCCTTGCCGGTGTCGGTCTGGGCCGCGGCGGCGGGCTGGGCGGGTTCGGCGGGTTTCTGGCAGGCCGCCAGCGCGAGCAGCGCCAACGCAGACACCGTCAGGGCCGGAACGATTCGACGCATGAAGATCACCGCAGCAGTGGACAAGCCGTCGATGCTAATCCATCGCGGGCCGCCGCAAGGGCCGAATCCACACCCGATGTGGACCCAAATGCGCGACGGCGTTGGCGATCCGCGAGACGCCGGTGGAGCTTGCGATGTGATGCGCGGTCGGGTTTGCCGATATTGGCCAGACCCCGGGCCTGGCCGCTTCGGGCCGCGCGATCACACCGGCGCGGGGTTCACAGCGCTTCGAAACGGTTGGCTTCGATGTTCTTGCGGACCTTGGCCGGGTCCCAGATCCGCCCGTTCATGGCGATGTAGACGCCGGCCGGCAGCGACTGCACCGCGCCGACCGCGGTGCCGATGTTGAACTCGGCGTCCGAGCCGCGGAACCGCGCCGGGTTCAGCGCGCCGGTCAGGACGATGGTCTTGCCGGGGATGGTGGCCAGCACCTTGGCGGTCTCGACCATGCTGTCGGTGCCGTGGGTGACCAGCACGTGCTGCGCGTCCTGGGCGGCGATCGCGGCGCGGATCAGCTCGCGGTCGGCGCCGGTGATGTGCAGCGAATCCTTGCGGATGATCGGAATCACGCTGTAGCGGAAGGCCACGCCGAGCTCGTCGAGAATGCGGCCGATCTGCGGTTCGCCGATCTGGTAGTCCGACTTGTCGTCGAAGTAGATCTTGTCGATCGTGCCGCCGGTGGTGACGATGCAGAGCTGGTCCATCGTGTGGGGTTCGCGTACTCGGGGAGACGGCGATTATAGGACCCCAGGCCGCCGGCGGTCGCTTTTGGACAGCGGCGTTGTTGCGCGGTATGTCCTGCGCCCGCGAATCGCGGCCTTCAGCTTTCGGGGTCGCGGCGTTCGCGGCGGGATATGCGCCGAGGCTGGCGGCTTGCCTGCCGCTGAGGAATGGCGCCCTGGCCGGCATGCTTGCGGGCCGGGGAATGCGCCGGCCATGGCCGTCCAGGCCCGGCGGTCGACGCGTCGCGCGAGCGGGTGCCTGGCTCGCCGTGCAGGCCTCCGGTCAGATCGAATAGATCCCTTCCTTCGGATTGGTGCTCTCGTCCTTCACGTACGGATCGTCCGCCTCGATACGGCATTGCGCCTGGATGTGTTCGGGCCACACCGGCACCTTGCTGGTCCACATCGAGACGATGCGGCCCACGACGCACAGCAGCCAGAACGGCAGCAGCGGGTACCACACCCACAGACCAACGCCCATGAAATGCACATGCAGGCGGTCGAACGAGAAGCGCAAGCTTTCCCGGTGTTCGGCGATGGGCATGCACACGTGCACCAGTCGCCAGGCCTGCTCGGGACCGTCTTCCATGTAGCGGCGCAGAAACTCCCAGTTTCCGCGCAGCACGTCCAGTTCACCGACATCCCGCACGAACGAGAAGGCGAACGTGTCGAGCACCGTCTCGCCGTCGTCGGCCATGACGTGGGCCAGGATGTCCCAATCCTGATTGCCACTGCCCATGGGGCAGGGCGTCAGGGTCACGAACAGTTTGTCCCAGTCGGCGGTGAGGATCGGCCGGCCCGGGCGGCCCGGGCGGAATACGTGGACTTTGCGGGTCTTGCGGTTCAGGCGAATGGGAAAGTGGGTGAACGTGAAAGTTTCTTTAAGGGCATACCAGGCATAAACGCCCATGCCGGCAAAAAGAATGATTCCGGCGACCAGCAGAAAAAGCATGTCTTGTTGCGGATTTTCACCGGGCCGTCCCCAACGAGTCACCGTGGTCCAGACAAAGCCCATATACCCGACACCAGATGACGCGATGGCGCTCCCCATCAACATGGTCAGCGTCCCTCGCCACGCGTAGTAGCGGTCGACCGTCTCCATGAAGGTGCTGTTGAGCTTGATCACGCACAGGTCATCGCTCAACGGCAGATCCAGCCGTTCCTTTTGCCTGAGTTGGTTCTCGCGTTCGGCGTCGGTCAGCGGTCGGTTTTTCTTGTAGCCGAGCAGCACGCCGGTGAAATTCATCATGCGCGGATCATCTTGGGTTGCCAGACGACTTGGTCACCCGCCGCGAGCGCCATGGTTCGGGCTCGCGTCGAGACAGGCGGCGGGATGGTGCTTTGTTGCGAACTGGATGTTGCCGGCGTTTTGTGGGCGGGCGGTCGCTATCGGCTGCGGATGGCTTATCGGGCTCTTACTGCCGTGGCTTCGGTGGCTCGGCTTTTTTGCCGAACCTCGCTTTCACGCCGGCCAGGTTGGCCGCGAAGATCACCACCAGCGCCAGCACCAGCTCGATCCAGGCGTACGCGCGTTCGGCCGGCGACGACCAGGCCAGCATGACGCCGTGGCAGAACCAGAACAGCGCGAGCACGCCGGCCCAGTAGGCGGCGAGCCGGCTGCGCAGGGCGACGCCGAGCGCGAGCAGGGTCGGCGGCAGCACGAACACGGTCAGGCCGGCGATCAGATGTTGCCGCGGCAGCAGGTACCAGAGGCAGAACAACGCCGCCAGCAGCAACAGCGCGATCAGCAGCACCCAGTCGGCGCGGCTGCGCGGCGCGCGCGTCGGGGCCGGCGCGTTCAACGGCTCACCTTGGCGACCAGTTCGGCGACGCGGCGGCCGAGCGCGCGGGCGAGGATCGCCTCGTCCTCGCTGGGCTGCGGATCGTCCTGGGCGCCGGCGACGTGGCTGGCGCCGTAGGGCGTGCCGCCGCCGCGGGTGTGGCTGAGCGCGGGCTCGGTGTAGGGAATGCCGACGATCACGCAGCCGTGGTGCAGCAGCGGCACCATCATCGTCAGCAGGGTGGATTCCTGGCCGCCGTGCTGGGTCGCGGTCGAGGTGAACACCGCCGCGGGCTTGCCGACCAGGGTGCCGCTGGCCCATTCGGCGCCCAGGCCGTCCAGCCAATGCTTGACCGGCGCGGCCATGTTGCCGAAGCGGGTCGGGCTGCCGAGCACCAGGCCGGCGCATTCGACCAGATCGCGCGCGTCCACGTACGGGGCGCCGTCGTCGGGCACCGGCGGCGCGGCGGTCTGGGTGACCGCGGCCACCGGCGGCACGCTGCGCACGCGCGCGCTGACGCCGTCGACCTCGCCGATCCCGCGCGCGATCTGCCGCGCGAGCCGCGCCACCGATCCGCCGCGGCTGTAGTAGAGCACCAGTACTTCGGTCATTGGATTCTCCTTTGCGGGGAAGGATAGAGGAATGCGCTGAGGGGGCGGGCGGGCCCTCACCCCAACCCCTCTCCCGCAGGCGGGAGAGGGGCTCATGTACGCGGCGGCTTGGTTTCCTTCTCCAGCAAGCGGGAGAGGGGCTCATGTATGCGGCGGCTTTGTTTCCTTCTCCCGCGCTCGCGGGAGAAGGTGGCCCGAAGGGCCGGATGAGGGCACGTGGCCCGGGCCAACGCGAATCGCCACTGCATGCCACCCCCACACCCCATCGGTTACCCTGCGGCGGATGGAACCTCTGGACTCGATCTACCGCTGGGCCGACCGCGTGCGCGACCGCGCGCGCATGAGCACGTTCTTCCGCTTCCTGGCCAAGCGCTTCCTCGACGACAACCTGTTCCAGGCCGCCGGCGCGCTGTCGTACACCACCGTGTTCGCGCTGGTGCCGCTGTCGATGGTGGTGTTCGGCGTGCTCTCGGCGTTCCCGATGTTCGGCGAATGGAGCGACCGCCTCAGCGACTACATCTTCTCCAACTTCGTGCCGTCGGCGGCGCGCTCGGTGGAGAGCTACCTCAAGCAGTTCTCGGCCAACGCCGGACAGCTCACCACCGCCGGCGTGATCGCGCTGGTGGTCTCGCTGCTGATCACCCTCAACGGCGTGGAAGCCGCGTTCAACCGGATCTGGCGGGTGCCTTCGGCGCGGCCGCGGCTGGGACGGTTCCTGGTCTACTGGACCGTGCTGACCCTGGGCGCGCTGATCGCCGCGGCCAGCCTGGCGATCTCGGCGCGCTTTTTCGCGATGGAAGTGTTCGCCACCGAACCGGGCCGCTGGCTGGAAGGCCTGCTGCTGCGGGTCGCGCCGATGGGCCTGGAATGGCTGGCGTTCGCGGCGATCTTCAAGGTCGTGCCGCATCGCACGATCAAGTGGCGACACGCCGTGGCCGGCGCGTTCCTGGCGATGGTGCTGTTCGAATTGATCAAGGGCGGCATCGGTTTCTACCTGGGCAGCTTCGGTTCGTATTCGAAGATCTACGGCACCCTGGCGTTCGTGCCGATCTTCCTGCTGTGGATCTACCTGAGCTGGGTCGCGGTGCTGCTGGGCGCGTCGCTGGCCTCCTCGATCGCCGCGTTCCGCTATCAGCCCGCGTCGATGCGGCTGCCGCTGGGGTTCGAGATGTACGGCCTGCTGCGCCTGCTCGCGCGCTTCAACGAGGCGCGCAAGGACGGCCGCGGCCTGCACGTCGACGATATCCAGCAGCGCGAACCGATGCTGACCGACGCCCTGGTCCAGCAGATGCTCGACCAGCTCGGCCAGATCAACGTGGTGCGCCGCGCCGAAAGCGGCGAATGGCTGCTGGCCCGCGATCTCGACGATTTGTCGCTGGGCGAGCTGTACGAAGCCTGCAACCTGCGCATTCCGATCGCCGAGGCGATGCTGCCGTGCCGCGACGACCTGCTCGGTCAGTCCGCGGTCGCGGCGATGGACGAACTGCGCGTGCCGTTGCGCGCTCTCATGAAACGACGCGTGTCCAGCATTCACGCCGAAGAGGAACGATCCTGATGTCCAGCCTCACCCGCGCCACCACCCGTCGCAGTCTGCCGCTGCTCGCCCTTGCGATCGCCGCGGCCTTGCTTGCCGCGTGCCAGAAACCCGCTGAACCCGTCGCGGCCAAGCCGGCCGACGCCAAGCCCGCCGCGACCGCGCCAACCGACGCGCCCACGGCCGACAAGCCGTCAACCGATAAGCCAGCCTCCGACAAGCCAGCTTCCGACACGCCCGAGCTGCGCATCGCGACGATCGACGGCAAGACCTACGACCTGGCCGAACACCGCGGCCGCTGGGTGGTGGTGAATTTCTGGGCGACCTGGTGCGCGCCGTGCATCAAGGAAATGCCCGAGCTGTCGGCGCTGGACACTATGCGCGAACACATCGAGGTGATCGGCCTGGCCTACGAGGAAATCGAACTGCCCGACATGCAGGCGTTCCTGAAGGAGCATCCGGTGTCGTACCCGATCGCGATTTTGGATGTGACCGCGCCGCCGGCCGCGTTCGACACCCCGCGCGGCCTGCCGATGACCTATCTGATCGGGCCCGACGGCAAGGTCGCTGACAAATTCCTCGGCCCGGTCGATGCGAAGAAGATCGAGGACGCGATCGCCAGGGCCGGTGGGCCGAAGGCAACCGAAGCGGCGCCGGCAGTCGCGAAAGGCGGCGCATCCGCGGGCCATACATGAGCGCGGCGCGCTTCTTCGTAGCCGGCAAGGTCCAAGGCGTGTGGTTCCGCGCATCCACTCGCGAGCAGGCGCTAGCGCTGGACCTGCGCGGCTACGCCAACAACCTGCGCGACGGCCGGGTCGAAGTCCTGGCCGTCGGCGAGGAGGCCGCGATCGAACGCTTGGCGCAATGGCTGCGCCAAGGCCCGCCGATGGCGCGGGTCGACACCTTGCTGCGCGAGGCGGCGAGCGAGAGCGAAGCCGGCGACGGCTTCGTCTGCGGCTGAGCGCGGCGCGATTCGATCCGGCTCGGCATGGCTCGGCGCTGTCGGCAGCAACGCGATAGCGGCGACGCCGACGCCGCTAGGGTCGCCACTAGCGTGGGCACACCCTAGCTAGGCAATGCGGCGTGGCGAGGCTTGAATGTCGCCAGCGAATCGCAAGGAGAGTCCCCATGTTGCCGCCCCTCGACCGGTCCTATCCGACCCAGCTGGACACCTGCAAACCGCCGGTGCCGCCGGCCGATCCGCGCGCGCCGGACCTGCGCCCGGTCGACGCCGACTACGGCCCCAATCAATTCGAAATCGGCGTCGACGGGCCCGACCCCGCGCTCGCCGTCGGCGGCAGCCACGACCAGCAGGAGCAGCAGCGCGACTACATGCTCGCGCTGGCCACGCGCGGTTTCGCCAGTTATCTGACCGGCCACACGCCGGGCACGCCGCGTTATCCCAGCGACGGCAACGTGCGCAACATCCTCGCCGACCTCAACACCAATCCGCCGATCGGCGAGGTCGGCGTCGACGTCACCCGCGCGGTCTACCAAAGCAATATTCCCAATGCGACCGCGCAAGAGGCGTACCAGCATTTCGTCGACAACCCCGAGCAGGTGTTCGGCGCCGGCGGCATGGAAATCCGCCCGCCGGCCGGTCGCCTGGAGGACGGCGGCCGCTACATGCTGGAAACCGGCGGTCCGCCGCCGACCTGGCTGCCGGTCGAGATCCGCCTGGATCCGGGCGCCAACGCGATCACCATCAACACCCTCGACGGCCATGTTTTGCGCGGCACCCAGACCTTCACCTTCACCGACGACTGCAACGGCGGCGCGGTGCTGAGCCAGGACGCGATCTTCCAGGGCAGCACTCAGATGGTCGGCGACATCCAGCAGCTCGCCTCGGTGTCCGGCGGCCAGCACAACGCCTGGGAAAACGCGCACCGCGAGATCTACGGCCAGTTCAACGGCGACCAGGATTACACCGGCATCGGCACCTCCGCGGTCAGCCCGGACCTGATCAAGGGCTGGGGCGAGGTGCTCAAGACCATCGCCGCCGACCCGGGCAACTTCGTCGACGTGCTGGTCGACAGCGGCGGCGAACTGGCCAACGAAACCATCGATCACTGGGGCGGCTGGGCCGGCGATTTCCTCGACTGGACCGGCATTCCCGGCGGCGGCGTGGTCCGCGACGTCACCGACACGCTCGGCGACGGCGTCAGCAAGGTCGCCGACGTGGGCGGCGATCTGATCGAGCTCGGGCTGAAGGCCAAGTTCTGGTGACGGATCGCTGCGATGCCGTCGTGTCCGCGAGGCGCGGCGGTATCGTACGAATGACGCTATCGAGTCCCGATAGCAAGCAAGCGCGCGTTGGCCGAACAGCGAGCGTGACGCTGCGCGATCTTCGATAAGATTCCGGCCGCACACAGCGCATCGCGCCGCCGCGACATTGCCGCCGGCCGCTCGCTACAGCGCGCCCAACCGCGTCATCACCTGGCCGTTGCGCCATTCGCACTGCGCGTCGACGTGGCCGCTGCGCTCGAGATACTCGATGATCGAGCGCACCGTCACCACCGGATAATCGCCGGCCAGGCGGGTGCCGATCGGATGATCGGTGAAGGCGACGTTGGCGCTGAACAAGCCGCCGAGCACGCGCTTGGAATAGGGGATATGGATGCGATCGGGACGGAAGCCGTCGTGTTCGGCCGCGCGGTAGGCCTCGCGCCGGTTGTTGCTCAGGCGCGTCGCGCCGGCCGGTTCGAGCAGGCTGGCGGCGAGGGTTTCCACCACCCAGGCGGTGGAGTTCTGATAGTCGGCGCTGCCGGGCCGCGCGATCAGGTTGTAGTGCGGCTGATGCAGCGCGCCGCGCGGCAATGCGCGCAGGTAGTCGGCCAGCCGCTGCGCCTGCTCGGGTCGCAGCCAGACGATGCGCGCGTCCTGGTTGACCAGATCGTCGGCGAAGAAATTGACCAGCCCTTGGGTGTACAGATTGGAGCGGTCGCTGCCGCATTCGTTAAGCAGGTGCACCGCGGTCCAGCGTCCGGCCGGGTGATCGCGCACGACGAAACCGACATGGCTGTAGACCAGCCCTTGCGCGGACAGGTCGGTGCCCACGCGTGCGACCAGCGCGGCCGGAGCGTCGCGTTGGTCGAGCGCGGCGGCGACGGTCAATGCGGTCTGCGCGGCCGCGGCGGCGCTTTGCGGGCTGATCGTTGCGTTCTCGCAGCGAGTGCCCGCACGTCCTTGTGCGGGCAACAGCCCCGATACCACCACTGCCACTCCCAGCGTGATGGCCAGCTTCCTGCCGGCCGCCGGCATCCTGCCAGTCACGAAGGTTCGAACGAGGAACGAGAACAAGGTCGTGCGGACCGCGCCGATGGAAGCGGCGCTCATGCAAGCCGCGTCCAAGCGAAGCGAATTCATGCGCCGACTCGCGCGCTGTGGATCAGCGCACGCGCGGCGGCATCGGGAACGAAACAGATCGCGTGGCCGGCGGCGTCGCTGATCAACCAACCGGCCGCGACCACCGACACCACCACCGAGGCGCCGACCGCGAGGCCCAGATCCTTGGCTGCCTTGGCCGACAGCACCACCACGAACGAGGCGCCCGCGCCGGCCGCGGACACCGTCACCGCGACCCCTTGCGCACTGGCGGCAACGCCGGTGACCGAAAACTTGGCGCCTTGCGACAAGGCATGCGCCGCCGCCACTGGCACTTCGACCGAGGCGTTGAGGCTGGCTTCGGACTGGCGGCTGACCGCGTCCGATTGCCCCGCCGCCCTTGCCGGCATCCCTGCCAGCAAGCCTGCGACGGCCAAACCCATCAAGACCCGGGGGAGCATGCGTTCGGCAATCCGTGGCATTCGAGCAACCTGGTCCTGGTGTGGAGCCACCCTCGGCGGGCCTCGCGGCGATTGCAACAATCATCGACAAAGTGGCTCGGACTGGACTGCCCGGTAGCGTATTGTGATACCCCATGGCCCTCTCTCTAGAACTCGTCGACGCCCTCAAGCGCTTTCTGCGCGCCCAGGACCTGACCTATCGCGATCTCGCCGTGCGGCTGAAACTCAGCGAAGCGGCGGTCAAACGCATGTTTTCGCGCCGGGCGATGAGCCTGCAGCGATTGGAGGAGGTGTGCGAGGTGCTCGACATCGGCCTGGCCGAACTCAGCGCCGAGTCCGCGCGCGGACGCGCGCCCATGGCCGCGCTCAGCGAGGCGCAGGAGCAGGCGCTGGTCGACGAACCGGCGCTGCTGCTGGCCTTGTTCCTGACCTTGAACCGTTGGAAGCAGGCCGACGTCCAGGCCCATTTCAATTTCGACAACGCCCAGTGGACCGCGCTGCTGGTGCGGTTGGACCGGCTCGGCATCATCGAACTGATGCCCGGCAACCGCGGCCGGCCGTTGACCGCGCGCAATTTCCGCTGGCGCGCCGACGGGCCGATGGAGCGCTATTTCCGCCATCGCCTGCTCGGCGACTTCTTCGCCGACCCGTTCGACGGCGAACAGGACGTGCTGCTGTTGCTCAGCGGCGCGCTGAGCATCGCCGGCATCCGTCAGCTCAAGCAGCGGCTGGGCGAGGTCGCCCGCGAGTTCGACGCCTTGCTGGCGCGCGATGCCTCGTTGAGCGCGCAGGAGCGGGTCGGGGTGAGCCTGGTGCTGGCGCAGAAGCCGTGGCTGCTGCAGTTGTTCCAGCCGTATCGGCGGTCGCAGGGTGACTGACTACGTTACGGGCCGGGTGATGGCATTTCGACGTCATCGCCATGCGCCGCGTGAATCCAGTGGCGCGATGGTTGAATTTACGCGGTCGCGGCTTGCGCCGCTCCTACAGGCAGCCCATCCATGTAGGAGCGGCGCAAGCCGCGACCGCGTCACCGCGCATACCGCAATAGCGCGACATCGACTATGCGCGACGATGAAGCTCGCGGCCGCGCGCGCAGCGCGGCGCGATAGAAGCAAACGCAATCTCAGCCTTTACCGATCGGCTTAAGCACCCCGTACTTCTCCTTCGACGGCTTGCCCTTCAGCGGCGGGAACTCAAGCTCGGTCTCCGGCAACTTCGTCTCCGGAAGCCGCGACAGCAGATCGCGGATCAGGCTCAGCCGGCCCTGCCGCTGATCGTTGAAATCCACTAGCGTCCACGGCGCGTGCTTGCTGTGGGTGGCCTCGAGCATGACCTCGCGCGCCTTGGTGTAATCGTCGTAATGCTTGCGCGCTTCCAGGTCGATCGGCGACAGCTTCCAGCGCTTGAGCGGGTCGTTCAGGCGCTCGGCGAAACGTTCCTCCTGTTCTTTCTGGTCGCAACACAGCCAGTATTTGAACAGCACGGTGCCGTCGTCGGTCAGCAGCTTTTCGAACGCCGGCGCCTGCTTGAGGAAGGCCTTGACCTGCTCGGGCTTGGCGAAGCCCATGACGCTTTCCACGCCGGCGCGGTTGTACCAGCTGCGATCGAACAGGGCGATCTCGCCGGCCGCGGGCAGGTGCGGCACGTAACGCTGGAAATACCACTGGCCGCTTTCGCGTTCGCTGGGCTTGGACAGCGCGACGATGTGGCATTGGCGCGGGTTGAGGTGTTCGGACAAGGCGTTGATCGCGCCGCCCTTGCCGGCGGTGTCGCGGCCTTCCAGCAACACCACCACGCGCTTGCCGTGGTGCTGCACCCAGCGCGCCATCGCCGCGAGTTCCAGTTGCAGCGCTTCGAGCTGCTCTTCGTAATCCTTGCGCTTGAGCTTGCTCATCGTTTCGCCTTTCTCGATCCGGTGGATTTCGCCGCGGGTTTGCCGGCCGCGCCGCGCTTGGTGCCGGCCATCGCGGTGGCGACTTCCAGCAGCGCGCCTTGTTGCTTGGTGCTCAGCGCGCGATACGCGGCGAGCAGATCGTGTTCGCCCTGGGTGCGCGCCGGATCGAGCGTGCTGGCCAGATCGGCGAGCAGGGCGCCGGCGGGGACGCCGAACGCGCGCGCCAGCGCATCGACCTGATCGCGGCCGGGCAACTTGTCGCCGCGCAGCCAGGCGCTGACGGTGGCCACGCCGGCGCGCGGGATCGCGGTGGCCAAGTCGGTGACGCTCAGGCCGCTGGCCTTGGTCAACAAACGCAGGGTGGTATCGAGCGACATGCCGATCACTCCTTGAGGCGGGGACGCAATGTGGCGAGGTTGCACGGCCGGGTGCGCGCGTCGAGCTGCGCGCTGACGATCTTTTCCCAGGCGGTGCGGCAGGCCGAGGTCGACCCCGGCAGGCAGAACAGGAACGTCGCGTTGGCCAAGCCGGCGAAGGCGCGTGATTGCAGGGTCGAGGTGCCGATCTCGTCATAGCTGATCGCGCGGAACAACTCGCCGAAGCCCGGCATTTCCTTGTCCAGCAGCGGCAGCAGCGCTTCGGGGGTGGAATCGCGGCCGGTGAAGCCGGTGCCGCCGGTGACCAGGATGCCGTCGACGCCGTCGTCGGCGATCCATTGCGACACCGCCGCGCGCAGCTTGTAGCGGTCGTCGGGCAACAGCTTGCGTTCGACCAGGCGGTGGCCGGCATCGGTCAGCGACTGGATCAGGTAATCGCCGGAACTGTCCTCGGCCAGGCTGCGGCTGTCGGACACGGTCAGCACGCACAGGTTCAGGGGGATGAAATCGCGTTCTGCGGTCATGGATGCAGCCTAGCGCAAATGATGGCGGGGGACGTCGGAGGCATGTGCGGGAATGATTCGCGTCGAGCAGCCGCGTTAACGCGACGGCCCTTGCAGCACCGAGGGCGCCTCGCCCTTGCGCTGCCGCCGCGCCATCGCGATCGTCATCGCGGCGAAATCGACCGCGAACCCGTCCATGTCGAACAGGCCGCTGTCGCGGCGGCGCGCGGCCAGTTGATTGCGCAACTCGGCCAGCGCTTCGCGGTCGTTGCCCAGGGCGATCGCGCGGGCGATAAAGGCCGCGTCGTCGGCCATGTTCATCGAGTCCATGCCCAGATGATGGTTGAGGCTGCCGGCCACGCGCGCGGCGAAGGTCGCGCCGGGGCAGGTCAGCACCGGGCAGCCGGCCCACAGGGCGTCGGACGCGGTGGTGTGGGCGTTGTAGGGATTGGTGTCGAGAAACAGATCGGCATGGCGCAGCCGCGCCAGGTAATCGGCGTGCGGCTGTTTGCGCATGAACACCAGCCGCTCCGGCGCGAGGCCCTGGTGCGCGGCGAACTCGCGCAGGCGCTGGTCGGCGCGGCCGGGCCCGGACATCAGCCACAGCACGCTGCCGGGCACGCCGCGCAGCACCGCCAGCGCGCGCGCCATGCTGTGCGGATTGAGTTTGTAGCTGTTGTTGAAACAGCAGAACACCACCGCGTCCTCGGGCAGGCCGCAGTCGCCGCGCGGCGGCGGCAGCGGCAGTTCGCGGCGGGTGTCGGAGGGTTGGAAGCAGCGCGGCAGCCAGGCCACGGTTTCGCTGAAATCGGCGGCCAACGCCTCGGGCAGCACGTAACGGTCGGCGAGCACGTAGTCGATCCACGGCGCCCCCGAAGTGCCCGGGTAGGCGAGCCAGTTGACCTGCACCGGCGCGGGCCGCATCGCCAGCACTTCCGGCGCGCCGCCGCCGCCCCAGCCGCGCAGATCGAACAGCACGTCGATGCCGGCGCGGCGGATGGTGGCGGCGACCTGATCGTGCGGTTGCCGGCTGACGTCGTGCATCACCGCGACCGCCTCGTGCAGGCGGCGCCGGATCGGGCTGTCGTCGTCGCCGTTGAGCGCGAACAACTGCACCTCCAGCCCGCCGCGTTTGCGCAGCGCTTCGAACAAGGCCACGGTCAGCAGGCCGGTGGGATGCGCGCCGAAGCCGTTGGACAGGAAACCGGCGCGTATCGGCGCGGCCGGGTCCTTGGCCGGCGCCGGCGGCAGCGGCCGCACCACGCCCGCGATCTGCGCCGCGCGCAGGCCGGCGCAGCGGCGTTGTTCGGCGGCGCTGGTGTCTTCGCTGAGAAACGCGAACGGTTCGACCGAGGCCTCGCTGTGCGCGACCGCGTCGCGCACCTGGCGGGCGAGCGCGTCCAGGTCGGACCAGTCGCACAAGCGCCGGCGCCAGGCCAGCAGGTAGGCCGCGAACTGCGCGTGCCGCGGCGCCAGCGCATGCGCGTGCGCATACGCGGCCAGCGCGCCTTCGCCGTCGCCGATGTCTTCCAGCGCATGCGCCAGCCACACCGCGATGCCCGGGTGCTGCGGCGCGCTGCGCGCGGCCGCGCGCAGGCTGGTGACCGCCTGTTCGCGCTGGCCCAGCATCCACTGCGCGCGGCCCAGCCGCGCCAGCGCTTCGGGATGGCCGGGGCGCAGGCTCAACGCGCGCCGCGCCGCGGCTTCGCCGCTGCGCGCGTCGCCGGCGTCGAGCTCGTAATCGGCCAGGCTCACCCAAGCCATGGCGTCGCCGGGATTGAGTTGCAGCGCCTGGCGCAGCGGGGTGCGTGGATCGTTCATGCGAGGCGGGTCCGGCCCGGGTTCACGCCGACACGGCCGGCGGCTGCAGCGGCAGATGGTAGCGCTGGGTGCCGTCGAACCGCTGCCAGCCCGCGGCGTCGTACAACGCCTGCGCGCCGAGGTTGTCGTGGTTGGTTTCCAGTTCCAGCCGCGCCGCGCCGTCGGCGCGGGCGAACGCCGCGGCCGCGTCGAGCAGGGCCTGGGCGACGCCGCGCCGGCGCGCATGCGCTTCGACGAACAAGTCGTTGAGCACCCACACCCGCGCCGCGCGCACCGAGGAGAACATCGGATACAACTGGGTGAAGCCGGCGCCGTCGTCGCCGTCCAGCGCGGCCAACAGCAACACCGAATCGCCGCGGCTGAGGCGTTCGCCGAGGAAGGAGCGCGACACCGCCTCGTCGAAACGTTGGGTATAGAAATGCCGGTAACGGTCGAACAGCGGGGCGAGCAGGTCGAGGTCGTCGAGACCGGCGCGGCGGACAGTGAGGCTCATGCAGAAGTCGGTCCGGCGGGAGATGGCCGATTATGGCCGCTGGGGCCGCGCGACGTCATGACCCGGGATCGCGCATCGGCGCGGGGTATGTGCGCCGCTGCACGATGCGGCAACTCAGTTGCGCGCGATCGTGTCCGCAGCCCCCTGTAGGAGCGGCGCAAGCCGCGACCGCGACACCTCACACGCGCCGCATCTTCAGCCGCGCGCGATCGGCCCCTTGTAGGAGCGGCGTGAGCCGCGACCGTGACACCTCACATGCGTCGTAAGCGCGATGGCGCGGTCGCGGCTCACGCCGCTCCTACATCAGGCGCGCGGTATTGCCGGAGGCGGGTGAGGCTTGGGCCCGTAAGGATTCTTCGGTCATGAGCTGCGACTCAGATGCGCGCGATCGTGTCCGCAGCCCCCTGTAGGAGCGGCGCAAGCCGCGACCGCGACACCTCACATGCATCGCAAGCTCGCTTGCGCGCGATCGGCCCCCGGCGCCTGTAGGAGCGGCGTAAGCCGCGACCGCGAAATCTCGCATGCGTCGCGAGCGTGGTGGCGCGGTCGCGGCTTACGCCGCTCCTACAGAAGGCGCATGGTCTTGCCGGAGTGGCGGGCGGTGCCGGGTCTTGCGAGGGGGCTTCGGTCACAGGCCGCGACCGCGAAACTCATCGGCGTCGCAGGCGTGATGGCGCGGTCGCGGCTTGCGCCGCTCCTACAGGGGGCTGACGGGGTTGCCGGCGATCGGGTGCGACTCAACTGGCCGACAAGCGCGCCAGTTCGTCGGCCTGATGCTCGTGGATCAGACGCCCGATCAAGCCGTCCAGATCGCCGGCCACGATGTTCGGCAGGTCGTACAGGGTCAGGCCCTCGACGCGATGGTCGGTGATCCGGCCCTGCGGGAAGTTGTAGGTGCGGATGCGCTGGCTGCGGTCGCCGCTGCCGACCTGCAGGCGCCGGTCCTGCGCCTGCGCGGCCGCGGCCTTGGCCGCCGCGGCGTCGGACAGCATCGCCTGCAGGCGCTTGAGCGCCTTGTCGCGGTTGGCGTGCTGGCTGCGTTCGGTCTGATTCTCGACCACCACGCCGCTGGGGATGTGGGTGATGCGGATCGCCGACTCGGTCTTGTTGACGTGCTGGCCGCCGGCGCCGGAGGAACGGAAGGTATCGACCTTCAGATCGGCCGGATTGATCTCGATCGGCTCGCCCTCGGGCTCGACCGCGATGATTGCGACCGTCGCCGCCGAGGTGTGGATGCGACCCTGCGATTCGGTTTCCGGCACGCGCTGCACGCGGTGGGTGCCGGATTCGAATTTGAGCTTGGAATATGCGCCGCGGCCTTCGACCCGGCCGATGATTTCCTTGTAGCCGCCGTGTTCGCCGGGATTGGACGATTCGATCTCGACCTTCCAGCCCTGGCGTTCGGCGTAGCGCGCGTACATCCGGAACAGGTCGCCGGCGAAGATCGCCGCCTCGTCGCCGCCGGTGCCGGCGCGCACTTCCAGGTACAGGTCGCCATCGTCGCGCGGGTCTTTCGGGATCAAGTGCGCGAGCAGTTCGACATCGAGCTGTTCCAGCCGCGCCTGCGCGGCGAGGATTTCCTCGTCGGCCAGTTCGCGCAGCTCTGGATCGTTGCGCATCGCTTCGGCCGCGGCGAGGTCGGCCTTGGCCCGCGCTTCCTCGGCCAGGGCGATCGCGACCGGTTCGAGCTGGGCGAATTCGCGCGACAGCTTGCGAAAGCGGTCGTTGTCGCCGATCACGCCCGGATCGCCGAGCAGTCGTTCGAGTTCTTCGCGGCGTTCGACCAGGGCTTCGAGTTTGCGGCGCAGGGTGGGGGTCATTGGGGAGCCGGGAATGGGGAGTCGGGAGTCGGGAATCGGAAAAGCTAAGAGCGCAGCGATGCGATCTGGTCGCTAACGATCGTCCGACGAATCCGCTGTTTCTATTCCCGATTCCCCATTCCCGATTCCCGGATCCACCGCTGGAAACATCTTATCCGCCGCCCGAGCCAACTCCGGATTGCCGGTCAGCGCCGCTTCGCGCAGGGCGATGGTCGGCGCGTGCAGCAGGCGGTTGGTCAGGGTGTGGGCGAGGAAGTTGAGCACCTCGGCCGGGTCCTGGCCCGATTGCAGTTGCTGCCGCGCCTTGGCCAGCACTTCTTCGCGCGCGGCCTGACCGTGATCGCGCAGGCGCTTGATCGGCGCGGTGCGGGTGCTCGCGGCCAGGGTTTCGACGAAGCGCGCGACCTGCAGGTCGACGATGGCCTCGGCCTCGGTCGCCGCTTCGCGGCGGCTGCGGCGGTTGTCTTCGATCGAACGTTCCAGGTCGTCGACGGTGTAGAGGAACACGTCCTTGAGCTCGGCCACGTCGGCGGCGATGTCGCGCGGCACCGCCAGATCCAGCAGCAGCATCGGCCGATGCTTGCGCGTGGCTAGGGCGGCGGCGACCTGCGGCTTGCGCAGCACCGGTTCGCGGCTCGCGGTCGCCGACAGCACGATGTCGGCCTCGCCCAGATGGCGGTCGAGTTCGCTCAACGGCAATGCAACGCCGCCATGGCGGGTCGCGAGGTCCTGGGCGTGGGCGAGAGTGCGGTTGGCGATCAGCAGGCGCTTGGCCTTCGCCTGCACCAGATGCCGCGCGGCCAGTTCCACCGTCTCGCCCGCGCCGATCAGCAGCACGGTCGAATCGTCCAGTCGAGCGAACGATTCCTGCGCCAGCCGCACCGCGGCCGAGGCCACCGACACCGGATTGGCGCCGATGCGGGTATCGGTGCGCGCGCGCTTGGCGGTCGAGAACGCTTGCTGGAACAGCCGGTCGAGCTGGCTGCCCAACGTGCCGGCGGCGCGCGCGCTGGCCCACGCGTCCTTCACTTGGCCGAGGATCTGCGGTTCGCCGAGCACCAGCGAATCCAGCCCGGTCGCGACCCGGAACAGATGCCGCACCGCATCGGCGTCGCGATGGCGGTACAGATACGCGTGCAGATCGCCGGCATCGTCGGGATGCGTGGCCAGCCATTGCGCCAGCGCATCGCCGCCGTCCTCGGCCACCGCGTACAGCTCGGTGCGGTTGCAGGTCGACAGCAGCGCGACCTCGCGCACCGGCGCCAGCGCGCGCAGCGCGGTCAGCGCGGACGCGACCGCGTCGCCGGAAAACGCCACGCGTTCGCGCAGGCTGACCGGCGCGGTCTGATGGTTGATGCCGAGGACGAACAAACTCATGACAGACCGCGGCTGAAGGGATGAAAGCCGCGCGCGCGCAGGCGGCGCGCGACTGGGGCGCGGGCACGGGCGACCGCCATCGCAAGGCTGCGAAAAAGTTTCATCGGGCGGTGTGCGGCGCGGGACATCGGTTCAGGTGCTTGCGATAAGCTGCGGGCTGCTGAAGGCCGCCATTCTACCGGCCCACTGGTCTCGCCGTGGTTCTCTACGATTCGATTTGCTCGATCGGTCCAATAGACAGAACTAAACGTAAGCCGGCCGCGGTCGCGGCCGATGCCATCCGCCGGCTGCCGATCGCGCTGCTGAGCGTGGTCCTGGCGTTCGCCTCGGGCGCCGTCGGCGCCGCCGCCGCGCCGATCCAGCCCTCCGCCGCCGCGCTTGCCGCCGCCCGCGCCCAGATGCAGGCCCGGGCCGCCAAGGACCCGACCGGCGCGTCGCTGGAATCGCTGCTCAGCGGTGAATTCTCGCTGCAGGCCGGCAAGCTGAACGATGCCGCCACGGCCTATCTGAAGGCCGCGCGCGCCGCTGGCGACCTGGCCCTGGCCGAGCGCGCGACCACCATCGCCATCGTCGCCAAGCAGGACACGACCGCGTCCGAATCGCTGGCGCTGTGGCGCAAGCTCGGCGGCAAGGGCCCGACGCTCAACGCCGCCGAGGCGACCCTGGCGCTGCGCCGGGGCGACGAGCGCGACGCGCTGCGCCAGCTCAACAACCTGATGAGCGGCGATCCCGACACCGGCTGGCGCCAGGCGCTGGGCGTGCTGACCGCCGGGTCCAAGACCCCGCAGCAGGCCGGGCGCATGCTCGAGAAGATCATCGACGGCGGGCAGATGCCGCCGCGCAATCTGATGGCCTGGGTCGCCTTCGGCGGCCTGGCGCAGCGGCTCGACCAGCCCAAGCTGACCGAACGCATCGTCGAGGAAGTGGTCAAGCGCTTCCCCGGCGAGCCGCGGGTCGCATTGCTGCGGGTCAGTCAGCTGCGCGAGGACGGCAAGACCGAGCAGGCCCAGCAGTTGCTCTCGACCCTGGTGCCGCTGGCCGACACCGACAACAATCTACGCGCCTTGATCGCCGAGCAGTACGAAGGGCTCAACGACTTCCAGAACGTCGCCGCGGTGCTCGCGCGCGGCCCGCAGGACGAGCAGACCTATGCCTTGCGCGCGTCCTACCTAGCCCGCGCCGAGGACAAGCCGACCCTGACCAAGCTGTACGACGAACTGCGCGCCGACGCCGCCAAGCCCGACCCGGCGCGGCGTCTGCTGCTGGCGCAGATGGCCGAATTCCTCGAACGCAACGAGGAAGCGCTGAACTGGTACCAGGGCGTGCCCGGCGGCTCGCAGCGCTCGATCGCGCGCCTGCGCAGCGCCAACGTGCTGCACAAGCTGCACCGCGGCGACGAGGCCTACGCCAGCCTGCGCGCGATCCAGTCCGACGCCTCGGCCGAGGACGAAACCCGCCGCGACGCCTACATCCTGGAAGCCAGCCTGCGCGCCGAGGACAAGAGCGACAGCGGCGAAAGCGACGCGTTCGCGCGCGGCCTGGCCGCGTTCCCGGACGAACCGGAAATCCTCTACGCCCGCGCCCTGAGCTGGGAGCGCCGCGACGACGTGGCCCGCGCCGAAGCCGATTTCCGCCGCATCCTGGTCGCCGAACCCGACAGCGTGGCCGCGCTCAATGCGCTGGGCTACACGCTCGCCGACCGCACCACCCGTTATCAGGAAGCGCTGGAACTCATCGAACGCGCGCGCACCGCCGAGCCCGACAACTCCGCGATCATCGACAGCTACGGCTGGGTGCTGTATCGCCTGGGCCGGGTGCAGGAAGCCGAGACCGAACTGCGCCGCGCGCTGACTTTGCAGAAAGACGCCGAGATCGCCTCGCACCTGGCCGAAGTGCTGTGGGAAAGCGGGCGCCGCGACGAGGCGCGCAAGTACTTCGAACAGGCGCGCAAGATCGATCCGGAAAACCGCTCGCTGCTGCGGGCGTTGAAGAAGTACGGGCTGTGATGGCTGCTTCGGTGGCCGTCGTCGGCGGCATGCGCGCGGCGCTGACGCGCACGGCCGTGATCGCGATGTTGGCGCTTGGGCTGAGCGCCTGCGTGGGCGGCGCGGTCAAGCGTCCCGCCGGCGAAACCGTGGTGCCCGCCGCCGACGCCGCGCAGCGCGAAGCCGCGCGCGCGCAGCGGGTGCGCGCGGGGAACGAGTGGTCGTTGACCGGCCGCATCGCCGTGTCCAACGCTGGCAAGGGCGGCAGCGGCCGGATCGAGTGGACTCAGCGCGGCGAACGCTTCGAAGTCGCGCTCAGCGCGCCGGTGACCCGGCAAAGCTGGCGACTGGTCGGCGGCCCGGGCGAAGCCCGCCTGGAAGGCCTGGAAGGCGGCCCGCGCAGCGGCGACAACGCCGCCGCCCTGCTGCTGGAAACCACCGGCTGGGACATCCCGGTCGAAGCGCTCGGCAATTGGCTGCGCGGCCTGCCGGCCGAAGGCGGCGCCGCGGCGAAACTGACCCCCGGCCCGGACGGCCGCCCGCTGTCGATCGAACAGGGCGGCTGGACCATCGCCTACCAATGGCCCGCCAGCGGCGATCTGCCGTCGCGGCTGGACGCGCGCCGCGCGAGCGCGCGGGTGCGCTTGATCGTGGACGAGTGGCAAGGCGGGGCGGCGGACGTTTCGGCTGCTGCTGCGCCGTCTTCTCGCTGAAACCACTCGTTGCTTCGCCGTCGCTGCCGCTATGTCTGAGACTTCCGCAACCCCCAGTTGGTCGCTCTGGCCCGCCCCGGCCAAGCTGAACCTGTTCCTGCGCATCGTCGGCCGCCGCGCCGACGGCTACCACCTGCTGCAGACCGTGTTCCGTCTGCTCGACTGGGGCGACACGATCCGGCTGCGGCCGCGCGACGATGGTCGCGTGGTCCGTCACGGCGCCTCGGTCGCGGGCGTGGCCGAGCACGACGACCTCACCGTCCGGGCCGCGTTGTTGCTGCAAAAAGAAGCCAACAGCGGCCAAGGCGCAGACATCCTCATCGAAAAGCGTATCCCGGCCGGCGGCGGTTTCGGCGGCGGATCGTCCGACGCGGCGACCGTGCTGGTCGCGCTGGATGCGCTGTGGGGCACCGATCTGGGCGTCGACCGGCTGGCCGAACTCGGCCTGCGGCTGGGCGCCGACGTGCCGGTCTTCGTCCGCGGTGAGAACGCCTGGGCCGAGGGCGTCGGCGAAAGCCTGCGGCCGATCGAGCTGGCGCCGGCCTGGTACGTGCTGGTCGATCCGGGCGTTCACGCGCCGACCGCGGCCTTATTTCAATCTGCCGAATTGACGCGGGATGCCGCGCCCGCGACAATATCGGACTTCGTTTCGGGTAAGCCGCTCGGGAATGTGTTCGAGCCGGTTCTGCGCAAGCGCGAAACAGCTGTAGAAGCTGCCTTCGCCGCCTTGTCGCGGATCGGTTCGCCGCGTCTGACCGGCTCCGGCAGCGGTTGCTTCGTCGAGTTCGCCACGCGCGAAACCGCCGAAGCGGCGCTACTGGAACTGCCTTCCGGCCTTCGGGCCTGGACGGCGGGCGGAGCAGGGCGTTCGCCGCTGCATGCCGCACTCGAGACCAGGTTTCCGCAGGGGCGTCGCCAAGAGGCCCAAGGCACCAGGTTTTGATCCTGGCATTCGTAGGTTCGAATCCTACCGCCCCTGCCATTGATGTAGCCCGGGAGTCGGGAATGGAGAATCGGGAATCGTAAGCGCCGCGTCCGCGCCCTGACGATTCCCGATTCTCGATTCCCCATTCTCGGCTTTACAGCCGCCACGGTCAGAGCGAAGCGGAGAAGTACAGTGCAAAACGATCGCAACCTGCTGGTATTCAGCGGCAATGCCAACCGTCCTCTCGCCGAGGCGGTGTGCAAAGAACTCGGCATCCGCATCGGCAAGGCCCTGGTCGGGCGTTTCTCCGACGGCGAGGTGCAGGTCGAGATCGAAGAGAACGTGCGTCGCCAGGAAGTGTTCGTCATCCAGTCGACCAATGCGCCGACGGCGGAAAACTTCATGGAGCTGCTGGTCCTGATCGACGCGCTCAAGCGCGCATCGGTGGCCAGCGTGACCGCGGTGGTGCCGTACTTCGGCTACGCCCGCCAGGATCGCCGTCCGCGTTCCTCGCGCGTGCCGATCACCGCCAAGGTCGCGGCCAAGATGTTCAGCGCGGTCGGCGCCGATCGGGTGCTCACGGTCGATCTGCACGCGGATCAGATCCAGGGCTTTTTCGACATCCCGGTCGACAACGTGTACGCCTCGCCGCTGCTGCTCGCCGACATCTGGCGCGCGCACGGCACCGACAACCTGATCGTGGTTTCGCCGGACGTCGGCGGCGTGGTCCGCGCTCGCGCGATCGCCAAGCGCCTGGACGACGCGGAGCTGGCGATCATCGACAAGCGCCGCCCGCGCGCCAACGTCGCCACGGTGATGAACATCATCGGCGACGTGTCGGGCAAGACCTGCGTGCTGGTCGACGACATCGTCGACACCGCCGGCACCTTGTGCGCCGCCGCGGCGGCGCTGAAGGCGCAGGGCGCGCAGAAAGTCGTGGCCTACTGCACCCACCCGGTGCTGTCGGGCGCGGCGATCGACAACGTAACCAAGTCGCAGCTGGACGAGCTGGTGGTGACCGACACCATCCCGCTGACCGCCGCGGCCCGCGCCACCGGCCGCATCCGCCAGCTCAGCGTCGCCGAGCTGCTGGCCGAAACGATCCGCCGCATCGCCTTCGGCGAGTCGGTGAGTTCGTTGTACGTGGATTGAATCCGGGAGTCGGGAATGGGGAATCGGGAATCGTAAAAGCAGCAACGCCGCATCTGCTTGTACCGATTCTCGATTCCCCATTCCCGATTCCCAGCAACAAAGACTCGCCTGGTCGCGGGTGAGTCTCCTAAACCGCCGCGAGGCGGTCCTAACGCTGCAAAGTGAGTAAAAACCAATGTCCGAACACATCATCAAGGCCACTGGCCGCAACGTCGAGGGGAAGGGTGCGAGCCGCCGCCTGCGTCGTGCCGCCAGCATCCCGGCCATCATCTACGGCGGCAAGAATCCGCCGCAGGCGATCCAGCTCGACCACGAGAAGATCTGGCTGGCCAGCCAGCACGAGTGGTTCTACTCCTCGATCCTGAGCCTGGAACTCGACGGCAAGGCGCAAGACGTGCTCCTGCGCGACATGCAGCGCCATCCGTTCAAGCAGATCATCATGCACCTGGACTTCCAGCGCGTTGATGCCAACCAAGCCATTCGCGTCGCGGTGCCGCTGCACTTCCTCAACGAAGACAAGTCGCCGGCCGGCAAGGCCGCCGACGTCGTGGTCACCCACGAGCTCAACGAAGTCGAAGTCAGCTGCCTGCCGAAGGACCTGCCGGAGTTCATCGAGATCGACCTGTCGGCGCTGACCGTCGGCGACATCGTCCACCTGTCGGAGCTCAAGCTGCCGAAGGGCGTCGAGATCCCCGAGCTGAAGCTGGGCAAGGAACACGACGTCGCCGTCGTGATCGCCAAGCACGGCAAGGAAGAAGTCGAAGAAGCCACCGACGCGCCGGAAGCCGATGTGCCGGCCGCGAAGGTCGCCAAGAAGGACGAAGACAAGAAGTGATCGCCGACCGGCGCGCCCTGACCGGCGCGCCGGTTCGCGTTCGCGGACTGTTGTGATCCATGGCGGGACTGCGCCTGATCGTCGGCCTCGGCAACCCGGGGTCGGAATACACCCGGACCCGGCACAATGCCGGGTTCTGGTTTGTGGACGCCTTGAACGAGAAGTTCGGCGGTCGCTTCGGCCTGGAATCCAAGCTGTTCGGCGAGACCTCGAAGATCGAGATCGCCGGCCGACCGGTGTGGCTGCTCAAGCCGGCCACCTTCATGAACCTGTCGGGCAAGTCGGTCACCGCGGCGCTGCGCTACTGGAAGATCGAGCCCGAAGAGGCGTTGCTGGCGCACGACGAGCTGGATCTGTCGCCGGGGACCGCGCGGCTCAAGTTCGACGGCGGCCACGGCGGCCAGAACGGCCTGCGCGACACCATGCAGTTGCTCGGCCACGGCAAGTTCCACCGTCTGCGGGTCGGCATCGGCCATCCCGGCCACAAGGACAAAGTCACTCCCTGGGTGCTCGGCCGTCCCGGCAAGGACGACGAAGCGACCATCCTGCGCGCGATCGACAACGCCATCGATGTGATGCCGCTGGCGGTGCAGGGCAATTTCATGGATGCGATGACGCAGTTGCATACGGCAAAGCCGTGAATGGGGAATCGAGAATCGGGAATCGTCACGGCCCGCTTCTCGATTCCCGATTCTCGACTCTCTATTCCCGGATTAAAAAGCCATGGGCATCAAATGCGGCATCGTCGGCCTGCCCAACGTCGGCAAGTCGACTCTTTTCAACGCGCTGACCAAGGCCGGTATCGCTGCGGCGAATTTCCCGTTCTGCACCATTGAGCCCAATGTCGGCGCGGTGCCGGTGCCGGATCTGCGCCTGAATGCGCTGGCTGAAATCGTCAAGCCGCAGAAGCTGATCCCGACCGCGGTCGAGTTCGTCGACATCGCCGGCCTGGTCGCCGGCGCGGCGAGCGGGCAGGGCCTGGGCAACAAGTTCCTGGCCCACATCCGCGAAGTCGACGCGATCACCCACGTGGTGCGCTGCTTCGAGAATCCCGACGTCATCCACGTCAACAACAAGGTCGATCCGATCGCCGATATCGACACCATCGATACCGAGCTGGCCCTGGCCGACCTGGAAAGCGTCGAGAAGGCCTACCAGCGCGCCGAGCGTTCGGCCAAGACCGGCGACAAGGAGGCCGCGGCGCGCAAGGAAGTGCTCGGCCGCGTGCGCGAGGGCCTCAATGCGGGCACCGCGGCGCGCGCGCTCAAGCTGTCCGACGACGACAAGGCGGCGGTGCGCGACCTGTTCCTGCTAACCCTCAAGCCGGTCATGTACGTGGCCAACGTGCTCGAGGACGGGTTCGAGAACAATCCGCACCTCGACGCGGTGCGCGCGCGCGCCGTGACCGAGGGCGCGCAGGTGGTGCCGGTGTCGGCCGCGATCGAGGAAGAGCTCAGCCAGCTCGACGACGAGGACCGCGACACCTTCCTGGCCGACCTGGGCCTGGCCGAACCGGGCCTCAACCGCCTGATCCGCGCCGGTTATGAGTTGCTGGGCCTGCAGACCTACTTCACCGCCGGGGTCAAGGAAGTGCGCGCCTGGACGGTCAAGGCCGGTTCGACCGCGCCGCAGGCCGCCGCGGTGATCCACACCGACTTCGAGAAGGGCTTCATCCGCGCCGAAACCATCGCCTACGACGATTTCATCAAGTACAAGGGCGAGTCCGGAGCGCGCGATGCCGGGCGTCTGCGCCTGGAAGGCAAGGAATATCGCGTCCAGGAAGGCGATGTGTTGCACTTCCGGTTCAATGTCTGAGTACACTATGCGGCCGCGCCGGGCCGATGCGCGTCGCCGGGACGGGACGAAAATTTTTCAAGGTTGTAGGTGAAAACGCGTTGACAACCTGAAGAACGCACCCCAGAATTACGGGCTCTTTGGAGGGATACCCAAGCGGCCAACGGGGGCAGACTGTAAATCTGCTGGCTTACGCCTTCGGTGGTTCGAATCCACCTCCCTCCACCAAAACATCGGTGGCGCGACGAAGAAAATTTCGGCGCGGTTCCAAGGTAAAGTTTCAAGTTAAAGTTAAAGTTCCAACGCTGTAATGGCTGTACGCGGCGCGGGAGTAGTTCAATGGTTAGAGCCTCAGCCTTCCAAGCTGATAATGCGGGTTCGAATCCCGTCTCCCGCTCCATTGAATCCACTCTTGGCGGCCCCCATTGCAGCAAGGCCCGGTGACCGGGTCGCGACACCAGGTTTCACGCTCACGTAGCTCAGTCGGTAGAGCACCTCCTTGGTAAGGAGGAGGTCGAAGGTTCGATTCCTTTCGTGAGCACCATCCAACGCAACACAAGGCTGCTTTACCAACAGCCGCCGCGACATACAGACCCACAAACGAGAAGCGACAGCCATGGCTAAGGGTAAATTCGAGCGCACCAAGCCGCACGTCAACGTCGGCACCATCGGTCACGTCGACCATGGCAAGACCACGCTGACCGCCGCGCTGACCAAGGTGGGCGCCGAGCGTTTTGGTGGCGAGTTCAAGGCATACGACGCGATCGACGCGGCGCCGGAAGAGAAGGCGCGCGGCATCACGATCTCGACGGCGCACGTGGAATACGAATCGGCTTCGCGTCACTACGCGCACGTCGATTGCCCGGGCCACGCCGACTACGTGAAGAACATGATCACCGGCGCGGCGCAGATGGACGGCGCGATCCTGGTGTGCTCGGCCGCTGACGGCCCGATGCCGCAGACCCGCGAACACATCCTGCTGTCGCGTCAGGTCGGCGTGCCGTACATCGTCGTGTTCCTGAACAAGGCCGACATGGTGGACGACGCCGAGCTGCTCGAGCTGGTCGAGATGGAAGTGCGCGAGCTGCTGACCAAGTACGACTTCCCGGGCGACGACACCCCGATCATCCACGGTTCGGCGCGTCTTGCGCTGGAAGGCGACCAGAGCGAAATCGGCGTGCCGTCGATCCTGCGTCTGGTCGAGGCGCTGGACACCTTCATCCCGCAGCCGGAACGTGACGTCGACAAGCCGTTCCTGATGCCGGTGGAAGACGTGTTCTCGATCTCGGGCCGCGGCACCGTGGTGACCGGCCGTATCGAGCGCGGCATCATCAAGGTCGGCGACGAAATCGAAATCGTCGGTATCCGCGCGACCCAGAAGACGACCGTGACCGGCGTGGAAATGTTCCGCAAGCTGCTGGACCAGGGTCAGGCGGGCGACAATGCCGGTCTGCTGCTGCGCGGCACCAAGCGTGACGACGTGGAGCGCGGCCAGGTGCTGTGCAAGCCGGGTTCGATCAAGCCGCACACCGACTTCGAAGCCGAAGTGTATGTGCTGTCGAAGGACGAAGGCGGCCGTCACACCCCGTTCTTCAAGGGCTACCGTCCGCAGTTCTACTTCCGCACCACCGACATCACCGGCGCTTGCGAGCTGCCGGAAGGCGTCGAGATGGTGATGCCGGGCGACAACGTGAAGATGGTGGTCACGCTGATCAACCCGGTGGCGATGGACGAAGGTCTGCGCTTCGCGATCCGTGAAGGCGGCCGCACCGTCGGCGCCGGCGTCGTGGCGAAGATCATCAAGTGACGATTTGACCCGAGCGCGCTTTGCGCGCTCGGCTTTGTCAAATCGTCATCCCCGCGAAGGCGGGGATCCATCTCCAAGGTCTCGGCGATGGATGCAAGCCCAAGCGAACGGCGGGCCGGCAACCCGGTCCGCCTTCGTTGTTTCAAAGCGTTGTGTTTTCGAACACAATGCATGACCGGCCGGCCCGCGCCTGATCAGGCGTCGACCCGGACCGAACACTTCAAGACGTACGCCAGTAGCTCAATTGGCAGAGCAGCGGTCTCCAAAACCGCAGGTTGGGGGTTCGAGTCCCTCCTGGCGTGCCACTCGATACCGAGTCGGGTCGGACGATCCGGCGACTGGAAGGCATTGAAAGGGCCGCGCAACGGATGGGCGGGCTTTCGCGAGGGAATCGCCCCGAGATGAACAGTAAGGCCGAACAACACAAATCCGGCGGCGCCGGTGACATCGTCAAGTACGCGCTGGCTCTGCTGCTTGCGGCTGGCGGTGTGTTCGCCTACCTCTGGTTCGAGAATTGGAGCGGCCCGCTGCGCAGCGGCGCGGTCGTCGTCGGCCTGCTGGCCGGTGCCGCGGTGTTCATGCTGACCGCCAAGGGAGCGCAGACCCGCGAGTTCCTGTCCGAATCGCGGTTCGAACTGCGCAAGGTGGTTTGGCCGACCCGCGAAGAAGCACTCAAGACCACCTGGGTCGTCATGATCGCGGTGGCCATCCTTAGCCTGATCCTGTCCGGTTTCGACTGGGTGATCCAGGCCGCGGTCAAATTCCTGCTGTCGCGCTGAGGAGACGACCGACTTGAATACGCAAGAAAACAAACGTTGGTACGTGGTCCACGCCTATTCCGGCTTCGAGAAGTCGGTGGCACAGGCGCTGCGCGACCGGATCGTGCGCTTCGAAATGCAGGACCGCTTCGGCGACGTCCTGGTCCCGACCGAAGAGGTCGTGGAAATGCGTTCCGGCCAGAAGCGCCGTTCCGAGCGCAAGTTCTTCCCGGGCTATGTCCTGGTGCAGATTTCCACCCACGACGAAGCCGGCATTCCGCGGATCGACAGCGAAAGCTGGCATCTGATCAAGGAAACCCCGAAGGTCATGGGTTTCATCGGCGGCACCGCCGATCGTCCGCTGCCGATCCAGGACAGCGAAGCCGACCGGATCCTGCAGCGCGTTCAGGAAGGCGTCGAAAAGCCGCGTCCGAAGGTGTTGTTCGAGCCGGGCGAGATGGTTCGCGTGGTCGACGGCCCGTTCGTGGATTTCAACGGCGTGGTCGAGGAAATCAACTACGAAAAGAGCCGTCTGCGCGTCGCGGTGCTGATCTTCGGCCGTTCGACCCCGGTCGAGCTGGAATTCGGTCAGGTCGAAAAGGCCACCTGAGCCAGGCGCCGGCCCGGCAGGGCCGTCCCGCCAGACCGTTCGCCCAAGTTCGTTCAGCTTCCAGGCCCGGCCTCGCCGGGCCTTGATCTATGGGGCCGGCTATGGGATCCCATAAAAACCTGATATAGTGCGCGGCTCGCTGCCAACCGCGGCGGACCCCAATCATCCAGCTGCCCCCTCTCACAAGGACCGGGGCGGCTGTTTGCGCAAGCAAAACGCGAAGCCGGAACGCGCGATTTCCGGCCCGATGGGGAGCCTGAGGTTCAGGCGCTAGCACCCGGAGAGAAACCAACATGGCAAAGAAAGTAGTCGGCTACATCAAGCTGCAGGTAAAGGCCGGTCAGGCCAATCCCTCGCCGCCGGTCGGTCCTGCGCTGGGTCAGCGCGGCCTGAACATCATGGAGTTCTGCAAGGCGTTCAACGCGGCGACCTCCAAGCTCGAGCCGGGTCTGCCGACGCCGGTCATCATCACGGCCTATTCGGACCGTACCTTCACCTTCGTGACCAAGTCGACCCCGGCTTCGGTGCTGCTGAAGAAGGCCGCGGGCATCACCTCCGGCTCCAAGCGCCCGAACACCGACAAGGTGGGCAAGGTCACCCGCAAGCAGCTCGAAGACATCGCCAAGGCGAAGGAAGCCGATCTGACCGCGGCCGATCTGGACGCGGCGGTGAAGACGATTGCGGGCTCCGCCCGCAGCATGGGTCTCGTGGTGGAGGGCTAAGACATGGCGATCACTAAGCGCGAAAAAGCAATCAAGGCCGCCGTCGTTCCGGGCAAGGCGTACTCCTTCGACGAAGCCGTCAAGATCGTCAAGACCGCCACCAAGGCCAAGTTCGTCGAGTCCGTCGACGTTGCCGTCCGTCTGGGCGTGGACGCGAAGAAGTCCGACCAGCAGGTACGCGGTTCGACCGTGCTGCCGGCCGGTACCGGCAAGTCGGTGCGCGTGGCGGTGTTCGCCCCGGCCGGCGCCAAGGCCGACGAAGCCCTCGCCGCTGGCGCGGAAGCCGTCGGCATGGACGACCTGGCCGAGAAGATGCAGGCCGGCGATCTGAACTACGACGTCGTCATCGCCACCCCGGACGCCATGCGCGTCGTCGGTAAGCTGGGCCAGGTGCTCGGCCCGCGCGGCCTGATGCCGAACCCGAAGGTCGGCACCGTCTCGGCCAATCCGGCCGAAGCGGTCAAGAACGCCAAGGGCGGCCAGGTGCGTTACCGCACCGACAAGGCCGGCATCATCCACTGCACCATCGGCAAGGCCTCGTTCGAAGACGGCTCGCTGAAGGACAACCTGCAGGCGCTGCTGCTGGACCTGATCAAGGCCAAGCCGGCGACCGCCAAGGGTCAGTACCTGCAGAAGATCTCGATCAGCTCGACCATGGGTCCGGGCGTGATCGTCGATCAGGCTTCGCTGTCGCTGAAGTAATCGAACAAGCAGGAGTGAGTGAACAGGAGTGAGGAGTCAGAGCGGAAAGCCTAGTCGCTCTGACTCGTTTCTCGCTTCTCTCAACTCGTTCCCAGCATTTTGAGGGCATCGCGAGGGAGTTCGCTCCCGACCGATAGCCGTCAAAGACCGCAGGCGCGGTCAGCGCGTACCGACGACGGGCAGGGAAGCTCGATACGGCAAGGAGTCGCCGTCGGTGCAAGCGAGATCGCTTAATTCGGACTCTTCGGAGCCGGGCCCGCGCAGATGGTGCCGCCCCGACTGAATTCAGTAATGAATCTTCAGGAAAGGCCACCACCCGGGACGCCTTCGGCGTCCCCGGCGCCAAGGACGGTCGCCGCCCAGGACCGCAAGCGGCAGGAGCCGTAAGCGGAGTTAATTGGGCTGGGAATGGGGAATAGGGAATAGGGAATCGTAAAAGCAGCTCCTGCTTCTACCGATTCTCGACTCTCGATTCTCGACTCCCGGCTTATTGGAGGAGTGCAATGGCTCTTAATCTGTCTCAGAAGCAAGAAGTAGTCGCCGAACTGGCAGAAGTCGCTTCGAAGGCTCACTCCTTGATTGCGGCCGAGTACGCTGGCCTCACGGTTGCTCAACTGACCGCGATGCGCAAGAAGGCTCGTGAAACCGGTGTGTACTTGCGCGTTGTCAAGAACACCCTGGCTTCCCGTGCCGTGGCCGGTACCGAATACGAGTGCGTCCAGGACAAGCTCGTCGGTCCGCTGCTGTATGCGTTCTCGACCGAAGAACCCGGCGCCGCCGGGCGTCTGATCAAGGAATTCGCCAAGGGCAACGACAAGTTGCAGGCCAAGGTTGTCGCGATGGGTGGCCAGGTGTATCCGGCCAGCCACGTCGACGTCCTCGCCTCGCTGCCGACCCTCGACCAGGCCCTGGCCATGCTGGCCCGCGTCCTGTCCGAACCCGCCAGCATGTTCGCCCGCGCCGTCAAGGCCGTGGCCGACAAGCAGGGCGGCGGCGAAGTCGCTGTCGAAGCGCCGGCCGAAGCGGAACCGGCGTAATCGCCGCCCCGCTGACGCGACCGCTTCACTGAATCCGATTCGTAAGATCAATATTTCCTGAGGTTATTCAAATGTCCCTTTCCAACGAACAAATCGTCGACGCCATCGCCGAAAAGACCCTGATGGAAGTCATGGAGCTCGTCCGCGCGATCGAAGAGAAGTTCGGCGTCACCGCCGCTGCTCCGGTTGTCCAGGCTGGCCCGGCTGGCCCGACCGAAGAGAAAGAAGAGCAGACCGAGTTCAACGTCATCCTGAAGGCCGCTGGCGACAAGAAGGTCGAAGTGATTAAGGCCGTCCGCGCCATCACCGGCCTGGGTCTGAAGGAAGCCAAGGACCTGGTCGAAGGCGCTCCGCAGACGGTCAAGGAAGCGGTCAACAAGGCCGACTCCGAGAAGTTCAAGAAGGATCTCGAAGCCGCTGGTGCGACTGTCGAAGTCAAGTAAGCAGTACTTGCGTCGCCGTTTTTCCTTGGCGACCACTGAAGGCTGGGGACGAAAGTCCCCGGCCTTTGGCCGTTCCACGGGAATCGGGAATGGTGAATCGGGAATCGTAAGAGCGGGTTGATCGCTTTTACCGATTCTCGATTCCCCATTCTCGATTCCCGGCTCCAAACGAGTTGGCAGTCGGAAGTAGCGGGAGAAGGCGTGCTGGTGCCGGCAATACCAGCGACTTCCCACTGGCAATTTTGTTTTCGCATTAGTCCCCTGAACCGCGGACGCGCGGTTCGCCCGGAAAGACTCGCTGTCAGGCGACTTTCCCGGCCCATTAGCTAAATCGAGGCGGTAGCTCACCATGACCACAGCTTCCACGACGCAACAGTATTCGTTCACCGAAAAGAAGCGCATCCGCAAGGACTTCGGCAAGCGCAAGTCGATCCTCGAAGTGCCGTTCCTGCTCGCGATCCAGGTCGATTCCTATCGCGAATTCCTGCAAGAACACACCGATCCGGCCAAGCGCGCCGATCGCGGCCTGCATGCCGCGCTCAAGTCGGTGTTCCCGATCTCCAGCTACAGCGGCAACGCCGCTCTCGAATACGTCGGCTACAAGCTCGGCGATCCGGTATTCGATGAGCGCGAGTGCCGCAACCGCGGCCTGTCCTACGGCGCCCCGCTGCGCGTGACCGTGCGCCTGGTGATCTACGACCGCGAGTCGTCGACCAAGGCCATCAAGTACGTGAAGGAGCAAGAGGTCTACATGGGCGAGATTCCGCTCATGACCGGCAACGGCACCTTCATCGTCAACGGCACCGAGCGCGTCATCGTCTCGCAGCTGCACCGCTCGCCGGGCGTGTTCTTCGATCACGACCGCGGCAAGACCCACAGCTCGGGCAAGCTGCTGTACAGCGCCCGCATCATTCCGTATCGCGGCTCGTGGCTGGACTTCGAGTACGACCCGAAGGACGCCCTGTTCACCCGTATCGACCGCCGCCGCAAGCTGCCGGTCACCGTGCTGCTGCGCGCGCTGGGCTACAACAACACCGAGATGCTCTCGGAGTTCTTCGAGATCAACACCTTCCACATCATGTCCGAGGGCGTGCAGTGGGAGCTGGTCTCCGAGCGCCTGCGTGGCGAGACCCTGGACTTCGATCTGGCCGACGGCGACAAGGTCAT
The DNA here is from genome assembly GCF_014779555.2 of Lysobacter capsici. Classification (NCBI taxonomy): domain Bacteria; kingdom Pseudomonadati; phylum Pseudomonadota; class Gammaproteobacteria; order Lysobacterales; family Lysobacteraceae; genus Lysobacter; species Lysobacter capsici. Next base: position 4,448,787 of record NZ_CP094357.1, on the reverse strand, counting down.
CGTCGAAGCCGGCAAGCGCATCACCGCGCGCCATGTGAAGCAGATGGAACAGTCCGGCATCGCCGCGCTGGCCGTGCCCGACGCGTATCTGGTCGGCCGCATCCTGTCGCACGACGTGGTCGACACCAAGTCGGGCGAGCTGCTGGCTTCGGCCAACGACGAGATCAGCGAAGAGCAGCTGGCCGCGTTCCGCAAGGCCGGTATCGAGCAGGTCGGCACGATCTGGGTCAACGACCTCGATCGCGGTCCGTACATCTCCAACACCCTGCGCATCGATCCGTCCAAGACGCAGCTCGAAGCGCTGGTCGAGATCTACCGCATGATGCGTCCCGGCGAGCCGCCGACCAAGGACGCCGCGCAGAACCTGTTCCACAACCTGTTCTTCACCTTCGAGCGCTACGACTTGTCGGGCGTCGGCCGGATGAAGTTCAACCGCCGCATCGGCCGCAAGGAAACCACCGGCGCCTCGGTGCTGTACGACGCGAAGTACTTCTCCGAGCGCAAGGACGAGGAGTCGGTGCGCCTGCGCAACGAACTCGGCCAGACCTCGGACATCCTCGACGTCATCCGCGTGCTGACCGAGATTCGCAACGGCCGCGGCGTGGTCGACGATATCGATCACCTGGGCAACCGTCGCGTGCGTTCGGTCGGCGAAATGGCCGAGAACACCTTCCGCGTCGGCCTGGTCCGCGTCGAGCGCGCGGTGAAGGAACGCCTGTCGATGGCCGAGTCCGAAGGCCTCACGCCGCAGGAACTCATCAACGCCAAGCCCGTGGCCGCCGCGATCAAGGAGTTCTTCGGCTCCTCGCAGCTGTCGCAGTTCATGGATCAGAACAACCCGCTGTCGGAAGTCACGCACAAGCGTCGCGTGTCGGCCCTCGGCCCGGGCGGTCTGACCCGCGAGCGCGCCGGCTTCGAAGTGCGCGACGTTCACCCGACCCATTACGGCCGCGTGTGCACCATCGAAACGCCTGAAGGCCCGAACATCGGCCTGATCAACTCGCTCGCCGTGTTCGCGCGCACCAACAAGTACGGCTTCCTCGAGACGCCGTACCGCAAGGTCGTGGACGGCAAGGTCACCGACGACGTCGAGTTCCTGTCGGCGATCGAAGAGAACGAGTACGTCATCGCCCAGGCCAACGCGCCGCAGGACGACAAGGGCATGATCAGCTCGCAGTTCGTCGCCTGCCGCTTCCAGGGCGAAACCCTGCTCAAGCCGCCGTCCGAGATCCACTTCATGGACGTCTCGCCGATGCAGACCGTGTCGGTCGCGGCCGCGCTGGTTCCGTTCCTGGAGCACGATGACGCGAACCGCGCGCTGATGGGCGCGAACATGCAGCGTCAGGCCGTTCCGACCCTCAAGGCGCAGAAGCCGCTGGTCGGTACCGGCATCGAGCGCGCCGTGGCGCGCGACTCGGGCGTGACAGTGAATGCGCTGCGCGGCGGCACGATCGAACAGATCGACGCGGCCCGCATCGTGGTCAAGGTCAACGAGAGCGAGATCTCCGGCGTCACCGATGCCGGCGTCGACATCTACAACCTGATCAAGTACACGCGTTCGAACCAGAACACCTGTATCAACCAGAGCCCGCTGGTCAAGGTCGGCGACGTCATCGCCCGCGGCGACGTGCTGGCCGACGGTCCGTCGACCGACATCGGCGAGCTCGCGCTCGGCCAGAATATGCTGGTCGCGTTCATGCCGTGGAACGGCTACAACTTCGAAGACTCGATCCTGCTCTCCGAGCGCGTGGTCGAAGAGGATCGCTACACCACGATCCACATCGAAGAGCTGACCTGCGTCGCGCGCGACACCAAGCTGGGGCCGGAGGAAATCTCCGCCGACATCCCGAACGTCTCCGAGCAGGCCTTGAACCGCCTCGACGAGTCGGGCGTGGTGTACATCGGCGCGGAAGTGCGCGCCGGCGACATCCTGGTCGGCAAGGTCACGCCGAAGGGCGAGTCGCAGCTGACTCCGGAAGAGAAGCTGCTGCGCGCGATCTTCGGCGAGAAGGCGTCCGACGTTAAGGACAGCTCGCTGCGCGTGCCCCCGGGCATGGACGGCACCGTCATCGACGTGCAGGTCTTCACCCGCGACGGCATCGAGAAGGACAAGCGCGCCCGTCAGATCGAAGAGTCGGAAATCCGCCGGGTCAAGAAGGACTTCGACGATCAGTTCCGCATCCTCGAAGCGGCCATCTACGATCGTCTGCGTTCGCAGCTGATCGGCAAGGTCGCCAACGGCGGCGCTGGCCTGAAGAAGGGCGACACGGTCACCAGCCTGGTGCTCGACGGCCTCAAGCGCACCGATTGGTTCACCCTGCGCATGAAGGACGAGGAAGCGATCGAAGCGATCGAGCGCGCGCAGAAGCAGATCGACGTCCATCAGAAGGAATTCGATCGCCGCTTCGCCGACAAGCGCGGCAAGATCACCCAGGGCGACGACCTCGCGCCGGGCGTGCTGAAGATGGTCAAGGTGTTCCTCGCCGTTAAGCGCCGCATCCAGCCGGGCGACAAGATGGCCGGCCGTCACGGCAACAAGGGTGTCGTGTCGACCATCGTGCCGGTCGAGGACATGCCGTACGCGGCCGACGGTCAGACCGTCGACATCGTGCTGAACCCGCTGGGCGTGCCTTCGCGCATGAACATCGGCCAGATCCTCGAAGTGCATCTGGGCTGGGCCGCCAAGGGTCTGGGCCAGAAGATCCAGCGCATGCTGGAGGCGCAGCAGAAGATCGCCGACCTGCGCAAGTTCCTCGACGACATCTACAACCACGACCAGAAGGCGCACGGTCAGCGCGTCGACCTGAAGCAGTTCTCCGATGAGGAGCTGCTGACGCTCGCGCACAACCTGACCGACGGCGTGCCGATGGCGACGCCGGTGTTCGACGGCGCGGCCGAAGTCGAGATCAAGCGCATGCTCGAGCTGGCGGACCTGCCGCTGAGCGGCCAGACGATCCTGCACGACGGCCGTACCGGCGAAGCGTTCGAGCGTCCGGTCACGATCGGCTACATGCACATGCTCAAGCTGAACCACCTGGTCGACGACAAGATGCACGCGCGTTCGACCGGTCCGTACTCGCTCGTCACCCAGCAGCCGCTGGGCGGCAAGGCGCAGTTCGGCGGTCAGCGTTTCGGCGAAATGGAAGTCTGGGCGCTGGAAGCCTACGGCGCGGCCTACACCCTGCAGGAAATGCTGACGGTGAAGTCCGACGACGTGCAGGGCCGCAACCAGATGTACAAGAACATCGTCGACGGCGAGTACGAGATGGTCGCCGGCATGCCGGAGTCGTTCAACGTGCTGGTCAAGGAAATCCGCTCGCTGGCGATCAACATGGAGCTGGAAGAGAACTGAGAAGTAGTGATTGGGGATTCGGGATTCGGGATTGGTAAAGGCGAACGCCGACCATCCCGATCCTCCGGATCCCCGCTTTAACGAATCTCAAATCTCTCATCCCGAATCCCGGAGTCAAAAATGAAAGACTTGCTCAATCTCTTCAACCAGCAGCGTCCCGCGCTGGACTTCGACGCGATCAAGATCGCGCTGGCCTCGCCGGACCTGATCCGTTCGTGGTCGTTCGGCGAAGTGAAGAAGCCCGAAACCATCAACTACCGTACCTTCAAGCCCGAACGCGACGGCCTGTTCTGCGCCGCGATCTTCGGACCGATCAAGGACTACGAGTGCCTGTGCGGCAAGTACAAGCGCATGAAGCACCGTGGCGTGGTCTGCGAGAAGTGCGGCACCGAGGTCACCCTGGCCAAGGTGCGCCGTGAGCGCATGGGTCACATCGACCTGGCCTCGCCGGTCGCGCACATCTGGTTCCTCAAGTCGCTGCCCTCGCGCATCGGCCTGATGCTGGACATGACCCTGCGCGACATCGAGCGGATCCTGTACTTCGAAGCCTACGTCGTGACCGAGCCGGGTCTGACCCCGATGGAACGCGGCAACCTGCTGACCGAAGAGCAGTACCTGACCGCGCGCCAGGAACACGGCGACGACTTCGAAGCCGCGATGGGCGCCGAGGCGGTCTACGACCTGCTGCGCACCATCGACCTGCAGGCCGAAATGCTGCAGTTGAAGGAAGACATCGCCTCGACCGGTTCGGAGACCAAGCTCAAGCGCCTCACCAAGCGCATCAAGCTGGTCGAAGCCTTCCTCGAGTCGGGCAACCGTCCCGAGTGGATGGTCATGACCGTGCTGCCGGTGCTGCCGCCGGACCTGCGTCCGCTGGTGCCGCTGGACGGCGGCCGCTTCGCGACCTCCGACTTGAACGACCTGTACCGCCGCGTCATCAACCGCAACAACCGTCTGCGTCGTCTGCTCGAGCTCAATGCGCCCGACATCATCGTGCGCAACGAAAAGCGCATGCTGCAGGAATCGGTCGACGCCCTGATGGACAACGGCCGTCGCGGCCGCGCCATCACCGGCACCAACAAGCGCCCGCTCAAGTCGCTGGCCGACATGATCAAGGGCAAGCAGGGCCGGTTCCGTCAGAACCTGCTCGGCAAGCGCGTGGACTACTCGGGCCGTTCGGTCATCGTGGTCGGCCCGACCCTGCGTCTGCACGAGTGCGGCCTGCCGAAGAAGATGGCGCTGGAGCTGTTCAAGCCCTTCATCTTCGCCAAGCTGCAGCGTCGCGGTCTCGCCACCACGATCAAGGCCGCCAAGAAGCTGGTCGAGCGTGAAGAAGCGGAAGTGTGGGACATCCTCGAAGAGGTGATCCGCGAGCATCCGGTGCTGCTCAACCGCGCGCCGACCCTGCACCGTCTGGGCATCCAGGCGTTCGAGCCGGTGTTGATCGAAGGCAAGGCCATCCAGCTGCACCCGCTGGTCTGCACCGCGTTCAACGCCGACTTCGACGGTGACCAGATGGCCGTCCACGTGCCGCTCTCGCTGGAAGCCCAGCTGGAAGCGCGCGCGCTGATGATGGCGTCCAACAACATCCTGTCGCCGGCCAACGGCGAGCCGATCATCGTGCCGTCGCAGGACGTCGTGCTGGGTCTGTACTACATGACCCGCGCCCTGGAGAACAAGGCGGGCGAGGGCATGGTGTTCGCCAACGTCGCCGAAGTGAAGCGCGCTTACGACAACCGCGTCGTGCAGATCCACGCCAAGGTCAAGGTCCGCATCAGCGAGATCGTGATCAACGAGGACGGCACCCGCGAGCCCAAGACCTCGATCGTCGACACCACCGTCGGCCGCGCGCTGCTGCGCGAGATCCTGCCCGACGGCCTGCCGTACGCGCTGGCCAACACCGAGCTGACCAAGAAGAACATCAGCCGCTTGATCAACTCGTGCTACCGCATGCTCGGCCTGAAGGACACGGTCGTGTTCGCCGACCGCCTGATGTACACCGGCTTCGCTTACGCGACCCGCGCCGGCGTTTCCATCGGCATCGACGACATGATCATCCCGGGCGAGAAGAAGGGCATCCTGGCCGAAGCCGAGACCGAAGTGCTGGAAATCCAGCAGCAGTACCAGTCCGGTCTGGTCACCGCCGGCGAGCGCTACAACAAGGTCGTCGACATCTGGTCGCGCACGAACGAGCGCGTGGCCAAGGCGATGATGGACGCGATCGGCACCGACACCGTCGAGAATGCCGAGGGCAAGCGCGTTCCGCAGAAGTCCATGAACTCGATTTACATCATGGCCGACTCCGGCGCGCGTGGTTCGCAGGCGCAGATCCGTCAGCTGGCCGGTATGCGCGGCCTGATGGCGCGTCCCGACGGCTCGATCATCGAAACGCCGATCACCGCGAACTTCCGCGAAGGCCTGAACGTTCTTCAGTACTTCATCTCGACCCACGGCGCTCGTAAGGGCCTGGCCGATACCGCGCTGAAGACCGCCAACTCCGGTTACCTGACCCGTCGACTCGTCGACGTGGCCCAGGACGTGGTGATCACCGAAGACGATTGCGGCACGCTCGAAGGTCTGATGATGACCCCGATCGTCGAAGGCGGCGACGTGGTCGAACCGTTGCGCGATCGCGTGCTGGGTCGTGTCGTGGCCGAGGACGTGTTCCTGCCGGGCAACGACGAAGATCCGATCGTCACCCGCAACACCCTGCTCGACGAAGCCTGGGTCGCCAAGCTCGAAGAAGCCAGCGTGCAGTCGATCAAGGTTCGCTCCACGATCACCTGCACCAGCAGCTTCGGCGTGTGCGCCAACTGCTACGGTCGCGACCTCGGCCGCGGTCACCTGGTCAACCACGGCGAAGCGGTCGGCGTCGTCGCCGCGCAGTCGATCGGCGAACCCGGCACCCAGCTGACCATGCGTACCTTCCACATCGGTGGCGCGGCATCGCGAGCGGCTGCGATCGACAACGTCACGGTCAAGACCACCGGTTCGATCAAGTTCAACAACCTCAAGCACGTCGCGCACGCCAACGGCCATCTGGTCGCGGTGTCGCGTTCGGGCGAACTGTCGGTGCTCGACCCGCACGGCCGCGAGCGCGAGCGCTACAAGCTGCCGTACGGCGCGACCGTCGCGGTCAAGGACGGCGCCGAGATCAAGGCCGGCCAGACCGTCGCCAACTGGGATCCGCATAACCACCCGATCGTTTCGGAAGTCGCCGGTTTCATTCGCTTCATCGACTTCGTCGATGGCGTGACCGTGATCGAGAAGACCGACGAACTGACCGGCCTGGCGTCGCGCGAAATCACCGACCCGAAGCGTCGCGGTTCGCAGGGCAAGGATCTGCGTCCGATCGTGCGCATCGTCGACAAGAACGGCAAGGATCTGACGATCCCCAACACCGATCTGCCGGCGCAGTACCTGCTGCCGCCGCGCTCGATCGTCAACCTGCAGGACGGCGCCGCGGTCGGCGTGGGCGACGTGGTCGCCAAGATCCCGCAGGAAGCGTCGAAGACCCGCGACATCACCGGTGGTCTGCCGCGCGTGGCCGACTTGTTCGAAGCGCGCAAGCCCAAGGACCCGGCCATCCTCGCCGAGGTCTCCGGCATCGTCAGCTTCGGCAAGGACACCAAGGGCAAGCAGCGCCTGATCATCAAGCAGGCCGACGGTGACGAGCACGAAGAGCTGATCCCGAAGTACCGCCAGATCATCGTGTTCGAAGGCGAGCACGTGGAGAAGGGCGAGACCGTGGTGGACGGCGAGCCGAGCCCGCAGGACATCCTGCGCCTGCTCGGCGTGGAGCCCCTGGCCGTGTACCTGACCAAGGAAATCCAGGACGTCTACCGCCTGCAGGGCGTGAAGATCAACGACAAGCACATCGAAGTGATCGTCCGTCAGATGCTGCGCAAGGTCGAAATCACCGACCACGGCGACAGCAAGTTCCTGCACGGCGAGCAGATCGAGCGTCAGCGCTTCGTCGAGGAGAACGCGCGTCTGCTGGCCCGTAACGAGATCCCGGCCAAGTACGATCCGGTCCTGCTGGGCATCACCAAGGCCTCGCTGGCGACGGAATCCTTCATCTCGGCGGCTTCCTTCCAGGAAACCACCCGCGTGCTGACCGAGGCCGCCGTGCGCGGTACTCGCGATGGCCTGCGCGGCCTGAAGGAGAACGTGATCGTCGGTCGCCTGATCCCGGCCGGTACCGGTCTGGCGTATCACACCCAGCGTCGCAAGAACGCCTCGGGTCTGACCGATCAGGAAATGGAAGCGCTGTCGGGTCCGGTCACGGCCGCCCCGGTCGAAGCCCCGGCTGCGGCCGCGGTCGAGACGGTTGCCGGCGACGACAACGCCTAAGCCTGCGCGGTAAGAAGCGATACGAAGACAAGGCGGGCAGCGATGCCCGCCTTGTTTTTGTCCGGGATCCCGGCATTGACGCGGTCCTGGGGGGGGGGGGCCGAAAGGGCTGGCAAATCCCGAAAAATATGCTATTGTCGCCAGTCGGATGGGCCCGTATGGGTCGAATCCCAGATCACGAAATTAGGCACATGGAGTGCCTAGTGTTCGGCCCAGGGCAGGGCGGGATCAATCGAATGGGTATCGAAGTCGGCGCCGCAAAGCGCTGATTCTGCTTGTTCGTGTCGCCTGCGTTGACGGAAACGTTCAGCGCGGGCTATACTTTTTCGTCTCGGCAGGTCGGAAATATTCGGCGTGCCGTTTGTTTCTCACGAAGCGGCCGCCCGGCCCCTCAATACAAGAGTTCTAGATGGCAACCATCAATCAGCTCGTCCGCAAGCCGCGGCAGGCGACCACCTACAAGAGCGCCTCGCCGGCGCTCGCGAACTGCCCGCAGCGTCGCGGCGTTTGCACCCGTGTGTACACCACGACCCCGAAGAAGCCGAACTCGGCTCTGCGCAAGGTCGCCAAGGTGCGCCTGACCAACGGTTACGAAGTCATTTCGTACATCGGCGGCGAAGGCCACAACCTGCAGGAGCACTCGGTCGTGCTGATCCGCGGCGGTCGCGTCAAGGACCTGCCGGGCGTGCGCTACCACACCGTGCGCGGCTCGCTCGATGCCGCCGGTGTCGCCAAGCGTCGCCAGAGCCGTTCCAAGTACGGCGCCAAGCGTCCGAAGTCCTAAGCGCGTCGCTTGCCCGGCGCGCGCCGTCCGGCGCCGCCACACGCCAGCACGACTGTCAAGAATCACGAATATAGGTACGCACCATGTCGCGTAAAGGCTCCACCCCTCAGCGTTCGGTCCTGCCCGATCCCAAGCACGGCAGCGAGACGATCGCGCGCTTCATCAATATGGTCATGCAGAGCGGCAAGAAGTCCGTCGCCGAGAAGATCGTGTACGGCGCAATGGACGTCATCGGCGAAAAGAGCCCCAACGCTCTGGAGCTGGTCGAGAAGGCGCTGACCAATGTGTCGCCGTCGGTCGAAGTGAAGTCGCGTCGCGTCGGCGGCGCCACCTACCAGGTGCCGGTCGAAGTGCGCACCTCGCGCCGCATGGCCCTGGCGATGCGCTGGTTGATCGAATCCGCGCGCAAGCGTGGCGAGAGCTCGATGCCGCGCAAGCTGGCCGCCGAACTGCTCGATGCCTCGGAAAACCGCGGCGCGGCGATCAAGAAGCGCGAAGAAACCCACCGCATGGCGGAAGCGAACCGCGCGTTCGCTCACTACCGCTGGTGATCGCAGACCCTGGCGACAGGGTCTTCGCAACATCCGCATGAGATGTTGCCGCGGCGGCGAAATGGCCGCCTAGCGAACCGGAGGCCGCCCACGAGGCGGCGTCCGGCCATCTGGAATTCGAAAACTTATTACGAGAGGGTCCCGTGGCTCGCACCACTCCCATCGAGCGTTACCGCAACTTCGGCATCATGGCCCACATCGATGCCGGCAAGACCACCACGTCCGAGCGCATCCTGTTCTACACCGGCGTCAGCCACAAGATCGGCGAAGTGCACGAAGGTGCCGCGACGATGGACTGGATGGAGCAGGAACAGGAACGCGGCATCACCATCACTTCCGCCGCGACCACCGCGTTCTGGAAGGGCATGGACAAGTCGCTGCCCGAACACCGCTTCAACATCATCGACACCCCCGGACACGTCGACTTCACCATCGAAGTGGAGCGCTCGCTGCGCGTCCTCGACGGCGCGGTGTTCGTGCTGTGCGCCGTCGGTGGCGTGCAGCCGCAGTCGGAGACCGTGTGGCGTCAGGCCAACAAGTACTCCGTGCCGCGCATGGCCTTCGTCAACAAGATGGACCGCACCGGCGCCAACTTCGACAAGGTCGTTGAGCAGCTCAAGGCCCGTCTGGGCGCCTACGCGGTGCCGATGCAGGTGCCGATCGGCGCCGAAGAAGGCTTCGAGGGCGTGGTCGACCTGCTCAAGATGAAGGCGATCCATTGGGACGTCGCATCGCAGGGCACCAAGTTCGAGTACCGCGACATTCCGGCCGACCTGCAGTCGCAGGCCGAGACCGCGCGCGCGTTCATGGTCGAAGCCGCGGCGGAAGCCACGGAAGAGCTCATGGACAAGTACCTCAACGAGGGCGAGCTGACCGAAGAAGAAATCGTCGCCGGTCTGCGCGCGCGCACCCTGCGCGTCGAGATCGTCCCGGTGTTCTGCGGCTCGGCGTTCAAGAACAAGGGCGTGCAGGCCATGCTCGACGGCGTGATCAACCTGCTGCCGTCGCCGTCCGATCGTCCGCCGGTTCCCGGCATCGACGAGGACGACAAGGAAGACAGCCGCAAGGCGTCCGACACCGAGCCGTTCTCGGCGCTGGCGTTCAAGATCATGACCGACCCGTTCGTGGGTTCGCTGACCTTCTTCCGCGTCTACTCGGGCGTGCTCAATTCGGGCGACCAGGTGTACAACCCGGTCAAGTCGAAGAAGGAACGCGTCGGCCGCATCCTGCAGATGCACGCCAACCAGCGCGACGAAATCAAGGAAGTCCGCGCCGGCGACATCGCCGCGGCGGTCGGCCTGAAGGACGTGACCACCGGCGACACGCTGTGCGCGCAGGATCACATCATCACCCTGGAACGCATGATCTTCCCGGAGCCCGTCATCTCGATGGCGGTCGAGCCCAAGACCAAGTCGGACCAGGAAAAGATGGGTATCGCCCTGGGCCGCCTGGCGCAGGAAGATCCTTCGTTCCGCGTGCGCACCGACGAAGAATCGGGCCAGACCATCATCGCCGGCATGGGCGAGCTGCACCTGGACATCCTCGTGGACCGCATGAAGCGCGAGTTCAACGTCGAAGCCAACGTCGGCAAGCCGCAGGTGGCGTACCGCGAGACCATCCGCAAGTCGGACGTCAAGTCGGATTACAAGCACGCCAAGCAGTCCGGCGGTAAGGGTCAGTACGGTCACGTCGTGATCGAGCTGTCGCCGATGAACGAGAAGGACCGCGCGAACGAGGACGTCGAGAACGATTTCCTGTTCGTCAACGACATCACCGGCGGCGTGATTCCGAAGGAATTCATCCCGGCGATCGAGAAGGGTCTGCGCGAAACCATCACCAGCGGTCCGCTGGCCGGCTTCCCGGTCGTGGGCGTCAAGGTCAAGCTGGTGTTCGGCTCGTACCACGACGTCGACTCCTCGGAAATGGCGTTCAAGCTCGCCGCGTCGATGGCGTTCAAGGAAGGTTTCCGCAAGGCCGATCCGGTCCTGCTCGAGCCGATGATGAAGGTCGAGGTCGTGACGCCGGAAGATTACGTCGGCGACGTGATGGGCGACTTGAGCCGTCGTCGCGGCCTGCTGCAGGGCCAGGACGACACGCCGTCGGGCAAGACCATCAACGCGATGGTGCCGCTGGGCGAGATGTTCGGTTACGCGACGACCATTCGTTCGCTGACCCAGGGCCGCGCCACCTTCACGATGGAATTCGATCACTACGCCGAGGCGCCGAACAACATCGCCGAGACCGTGATCAAGAAGGGCGGCTGATAGACGGGATTCGGGAGTAGGGATTCGAGATTCGCAACAGCGGATTTCACCTGCTCCCGATCTCTCATCGAAGTCCGGTCACAAATAGATGCAGGGACAGGGCGGCCTTTGATCGCCAATCCCAAATCCCGAATCACGAATCACAGAACTTAAGAGAGACATATCATGGCTAAGGGTAAATTCGAGCGCACCAAGCCGCACGTCAACGTCGGCACCATCGGTCACGTCGACCATGGCAAGACCACGCTGACCGCCGCGCTGACCAAGGTGGGCGCCGAGCGTTTTGGTGGCGAGTTCAAGGCGTACGACGCGATCGACGCGGCGCCGGAAGAGAAGGCGCGCGGCATCACGATCTCGACGGCGCACGTGGAATACGAATCGGCTTCGCGTCACTACGCGCACGTCGATTGCCCGGGCCACGCCGACTACGTGAAGAACATGATCACCGGCGCGGCGCAGATGGACGGCGCGATCCTGGTGTGCTCGGCCGCTGACGGCCCGATGCCGCAGACCCGCGAACACATCCTGCTGTCGCGTCAGGTCGGCGTGCCGTACATCGTCGTGTTCCTGAACAAGGCCGACATGGTGGACGACGCCGAGCTGCTCGAGCTGGTCGAGATGGAAGTGCGCGAGCTGCTGACCAAGTACGACTTCCCGGGCGACGACACCCCGATCATCCACGGTTCGGCGCGTCTTGCGCTGGAAGGCGACCAGAGCGAAATCGGCGTGCCGTCGATCCTGCGTCTGGTCGAGGCGCTGGACACCTTCATCCCGCAGCCGGAACGTGACGTCGACAAGCCGTTCCTGATGCCGGTGGAAGACGTGTTCTCGATCTCGGGCCGCGGCACCGTGGTGACCGGCCGTATCGAGCGCGGCATCATCAAGGTCGGCGACGAAATCGAAATCGTCGGTATCCGCGCGACCCAGAAGACGACCGTGACCGGCGTGGAAATGTTCCGCAAGCTGCTGGACCAGGGTCAGGCGGGCGACAACGCCGGTCTGCTGCTGCGCGGCACCAAGCGTGACGACGTGGAGCGCGGCCAGGTGCTGTGCAAGCCGGGCTCGATCAGGCCGCACACCGACTTCGAAGCCGAAGTGTATGTGCTGTCGAAGGACGAAGGCGGCCGTCACACCCCGTTCTTCAAGGGCTACCGTCCGCAGTTCTACTTCCGCACCACCGACATCACCGGCGCTTGCGAGCTGCCGGAGGGCGTCGAGATGGTGATGCCGGGCGACAACGTGAAGATGGTGGTCACGCTGATCAACCCGGTGGCGATGGACGAAGGCCTGCGCTTCGCGATCCGCGAAGGTGGCCGCACCGTCGGCGCCGGCGTGGTGGCGAAGATCATCAAGTGACGAATCGGCCCGTGCGCGCGTAAGCGCGCACGGCTTTGCCGATTCGTCATCCCCGCGAAGGCGGGGATCCAGAGACGAGGATTAGTCCCGAAGTCCGGTCCTACCCCTCGTCGAAGGCATGATGTCTAAAGGCAAGAATCCCTCGGGATTCCCGCCAGCAACAAAGAAACCCGCGACGGCCCAGCCGTCGCCGGTTTTCCCAACCGCGGCCCCGCGGCCACAGTTGGGAAAACCGGTAGTCAAACCCCGCTCGGCTGGACAGGGCAGGGGCGTTTCCGCGACCCAGGAGCCGAGTGCTTGCACTCTTCTCCAAGGTGCATGTAGAATGCGCGACCACCGTGCCACCCCTGTTCACGCCGGGGCGGCGCAACCAGCGAAATGAGGAGCAGGACGCCCCTCGTATTCGCCAGACAGGGACATGTCGCACGGCAGCGCTCCATACGTTCTGGGCCCGCAAGGGCATCCAAAGAACGCTGATGGGGCCCTTCCTGCGTTCTATTCCGTCTGGGCGGACCGGGTGACCGGGCCGCCTTAGCTTTTCCAGGCAGGGAAGCTCCGGGGCGAGGGTGTTGTCCTGGAGTGTTTGCATTTCGTGGGGTCGGCGCACCCAGAAGCCGTCCCGTCGCTCTTTCAACCAAGGAATTCCGTCATGGCGGACCAAAAGATCCGGATTCGGCTGAAGGCGTACGATCATCGTTTGATCGACCGTTCGGCCAGCGAGATCGTCGAGACGGCTAAGCGGACCGGCGCGCAAGTGCGCGGCCCGATCCCGCTGCCGACCAAGATCGAGCGTTACACCATCCTGGTGTCCCCGCACGTCGACAAAGACGCGCGTGACCAGTACGAAACCCGCACGCACAAGCGTGTGCTCGATATCGTCGACCCGAACGACAAGACCGTGGACGCGCTGATGAAGCTCGAACTCGCGGCTGGCGTCGACGTGCAGATCAAGCTGACCTGAGGCCACCACTATGACCGCGAAGAAATATTCGTTGGGCATCGTCGGTCGCAAGGCCGGCATGAGCCGCTTCTTCACTGAAGACGGCAAATCGGTTCCGGTGACCCTGATCGAGGCGACCCCGAACCGCATTACCCAGATCAAGACCACGGATACCGACGGCTACAGCGCCGTGCAGGTGACCGTCGGCGTGCGCCGCGCGGCGCTCGTCAACAAGCCCGAAGCCGGACACCTCGCCAAGGCGAAGGTCGAAGCCGGTCGCGGCTTGTGGGAACTGCGCGTGGAAGACGACAAGATCGGCGCGTTCGAAGTCGGCGGCGAGATCAAGGCCGACATCTTCGAAGTGGGCCAGATCGTCGACGTCCAGGGCATCACCAAGGGCAAGGGCTTCCAGGGCACGATCAAGCGCTGGAACTTCAAGATGGGCGACGCGACGCACGGTAACTCGCTGTCGCACCGTTCGCCGGGTTCTATCGGCCAGCGCCAGACGCCGGGCCGCGTGTTTCCGGGTAAGAAGATGTCCGGTCACATGGGTTTCGTTCAGCAGAGCACGCAGGGCCTGGAAGTGGTGAAGGTCGACGCCGAGCGCGGCCTGATCGCGATCAAGGGCGCCGTGCCGGGCGCTCCGGGCGGTGATGTGATCGTCCGCCCGTCGAGCAAGGGAGCATAACGATGGAACTTGCCATCAACGGTAGCGACAAGAAGCTGTCGGTTTCCGACGCCATCTTCGATCGCGAATTCAGCGAAGACCTGATTCACCAGGTGGTCGTGGCCTACCGCAACGCGGGCCGCGCCGGCACCAAGGCGCAGAAGACGCGTTCGGAAGTGAACGGCACCACCAAGAAGTCGAAGAAGCAGAAGGGCGGCGGCGCGCGTCATGGCGCGCTGACGGCTCCGATCTTCGTCGGCGGCGGCGTGACCTTCGCGGCCAAGCCGCGCAGCTTCGCCCAGAAGGTGAACCGCAAGATGTACCGCGCGGCGATCGCGTCGATCCTGTCGGAACTCAACCGCCAGGGCCGCATCACCGTCGTCGAAAAGCTCGACATCGACTCGCCGAAGACCTCGGGCATGATCTCCATGCTGAAGTCGCTCGACATGGGCCGTCGTCCGCTGCTCGTCACCGAGGAAGCCTCCGAGAATCTGTACCTCTCGGCGCGCAACCTGCCTTACGTGGAAGTCCGCGACGTGCAGGGACTCGATCCGGTCGCCCTCGTCGGCGCCGATTCGATCGTGTTCACCGCCGATGCGGTCAAGAAGATCGAGGAGTGGCTGGCATGAACGACGCCAAGCTTTACAGCATCATCCGCGCGCCGCGCGTGTCCGAAAAGACCGCCCGTCTGCAGGAAGTCTCCAACCAATACGTCTTCGAAGTCGCGACGGACGCTACCAAGGCCGACATCAAGGTCGCCGTGGAAAAGCTGTTCGACGTCAAGGTCGAGGCAGTCAATGTGGTCAACGTGAAGGGCAAGAACAAGGCCTTCAAGTTCCGCATGGGCCGCCGCGCCGACTGGCGCAAGGCGTACGTGAAGCTGGCCGAAGGCCAGTCGATCGACGTGATGGCCAAGGCCTGAGGAAAGATCCATGGCATTGATGACATTCAAGCCCACGTCCGCCGGCCGCCGCAACGCGGTTCGCGTCGTGACCCCGGGCCTGCACAAGGGCGCGCCGCACGCGGCGTTGGTCGAAAAGCAGAGCAAGAGCGGCGGTCGTAACCACCACGGCCGCATCACCACCCGTCACATCGGCGGTGGCCACAAGCAGCATTACCGCATCATCGACTTCAAGCGCGACAAGGTCGGCATTCCGGCCCGCGTCGAGCGGATCGAATACGATCCCAACCGCACCGCGCACATCGCGCTGCTGTGCTACGTCGATGGCGAGCGTCGTTACATCATCGCCCCCAAGGGCCTGAAGGACGGCGATCAGGTGATCGCTGGCCGTGACGCCCCGATCCGCGTCGGCAACACGCTGCCGCTGAGCAACATCCCGGTCGGCTCCACGGTGCATTGCATCGAGATGAAGCCGGGCAAAGGCGCTCAGCTGGCCCGCGCCGCTGGCGCTGGCGTGCAGCTGGTCGCTCGCGAACAGGGTTACGCCACGCTGCGTCTTCGCTCCGGCGAAATGCGCAAGGTGCCGGTCGACTGCTGCGCGACCATCGGCGAAGTCGGCAACGACGAGCACAGCCTCGAGAAGCTCGGCAAGGCCGGCGCCAAGCGTTGGCGCGGCATCAAGCCGACCGTCCGCGGCGCCGCCATGAACCCCGTCGACCACCCGCACGGTGGTGGTGAGGCGAAGGCTGGCCAGGGCAACCCGCATCCGGTCACCCCCTGGGGTGTTCCGACCAAGGGTTACAAGACGCGCAAGAACAAGCGCACCACGCAATTCATCGTGCGCGATCGCAGGGGTTAATCGGCCATGGCACGTTCTCTCAAAAAAGGTCCGTTCGTCGACCACCATCTCATCAAGAAGGTGGAGACCGCGGGCAACAACAAGAAGCCGATCAAGACCTGGTCGCGCCGCTCGATGGTGCTGCCGGAAATGGTGGGCTTCACCATCGCCGTGCACAACGGCAAAAACCACATCCCGGTGCTGGTCAACGAAAACATGGTTGGCCACAAGCTTGGCGAATTCGCCCTGACCCGTACGTTCAAGGGTCACGGCGGCGACAAGAAGTCGGGTAAGTAAGGAGATGACCATGGAAGCGAAAGCCATCCTGCGCACCGCGCGCATCTCCCCGCAGAAGGCCCGCCTGGTCGCCGACCAAGTGCGCGGTCTGTCGGCCGAGCGCGCCGTCAACCTGCTGAAGTTCTCGGACAAGAAGGCAGCTGCACTGATCCGCAAGGTCGTGGAGTCCGCCATCGCCAACGCCGAGAACAACCAGGGCGCTGACATCGACGAGCTCAAGGTCACGACCATCATGGTGGACGAGGGTCCCGCACTGAAGCGCTTTATGGCTCGTGCGAAAGGCCGCGGCACCCGCATCCTCAAGCGCACCAGCCACATCACTGTGGTTGTGGGCGCCGGCAAGTAAGGCGGAGTCAGACAATGGGTCATAAAGTTCATCCGACCGGAATCCGCCTTGGTATCTCCAAGGACTGGAATTCCAAGTGGTTTGCCGGCAAGAAGCAGTATGCCGAGTACCTCGCCGCCGACCTCAAGGTCCGCGAGATGCTCCGCAAGAAGCTTGCTCAAGCGGGTATTTCCAAGATCTTCATCGAACGTCCGGCGAACAACGCCCGTGTGACGATCCACACCGCCCGTCCGGGCGTGGTGATCGGCAAGCGCGGCGAGGACATCGAGAAGCTGCGTAAGGAAGTCAGCACCCTGATGGGCGTTCCGGCGCACATCAACGTGACCGAGGTCCGCAAGCCGGAACTCGACGCGCAGCTGGTCGCCGAGTCCATCGCGCAGCAGCTCGAGCGCCGCATCATGTTCCGCCGCGCGATGAAGCGCGCGGTCGGCAACGCGATGCGCCTGGGTGCCCTGGGCATCAAGGTCAACGTCGCCGGCCGCCTCAACGGCGCCGAAATCGCGCGTTCTGAGTGGTACCGCGAAGGTCGCGTGCCGCTGCACACGCTGCGCGCCGACATCGACTACGGCTTCGCTGAAGCCAAGACGACGTACGGCATCATCGGCATCAAGGTATGGGTCTACAAGGGCGAAATCTTCGATTTCTCCCAGGTCGGCCAAGAGAAGCAGGACGATTCGCCGCGCAGCGATCGTGGTGACCGCGGCGATCGCGGTGATCGTAACGACCGCCCGGGCCGTCCTGCCCGCGAACAGAGGTAATCCATCATGTTGCAACCCAAGCGAACCAAGTACCGCAAGGTGCACAAGGGCCGCAATGATGGCCTGAGCTGGAGCGGCAATGCCGTTAGCTTCGGCGAATACGGCCTCAAGGCGACCGCGCACGGTCAGCTGACCGCGCGCCAGATCGAGGCGGCCCGCCGCTCGATCAGCCGCTACGTCAAGCGCGGCGGCAAGATGTGGATCCGCGTGTTCCCGGACAAGCCGATCACCAAGAAGCCGATCGAAGTCCGAATGGGCTCCGGTAAGGGCAACGTCGAGTACTGGGTCGCCCAGATCCAGCCCGGTCGCATGATTTACGAGATCGAAGGCGTGGCCGAAGACGTGGCGCGTGAAGCGTTCCGCCTGGCCGCCGCCAAGCTCTCGGTGACCACCACTTTCGTTACCCGGACGGTGCGCTAATGGAACTCAAGCAACTGCGCCAGAAGTCGGCGGACGAGCTCAAGGCCCACCTGGTCGACCTGCACAAGGAGAGCTTCGCTCTGCGCATGCAGAAGGCCACCGGGCAGCTCGCAAAGACCCATGAAGCCCGCCGTGTGAAGCGCGAGATTGCTCGCGTGAACATGCTGCTGGGCGAGAAGAAGTAAGGACCCGCCATGACCGACAACAATACAGACAAGGCGCTGCGCACGGTTGAAGGCCGGGTCGTCAGCAACAAGATGGACAAGACCGTCACCGTGCTCGTCGAGCGCCAGGTCAAGCACGCGCTGTACGGCAAGTACATCCGTCGCTCGACCAAGCTCCACGCCCACGACGCCGACAACGCCTGCAAAGAAGGCGACATCGTGCGGGTGAAGGAAATTGCTCCGATGTCCAAGACCAAGAACTGGAGCGTGGTTGAAATCGTCAGCCGCGCGGCCATTTAAGAGGAGGCTGAACCATGATCCAGATGCAAAGCTACCTCGGCGTGGCCGACAACTCCGGTGCGAAGGAAGTGATGTGCATCAAGGTGCTCGGCGGCTCCAAGCGCCGTTACGCGCACATTGGCGACATCATCAAGGTCACCGTGAAAGACGCGATCCCGCGTGGCAAGGTCAAGAAGGGCGACGTCTATGACGCCGTCGTGGTTCGCACCCGCAAGGGTGTGCGCCGTCCGGACGGCTCGCTGATCCGCTTCGATGGCAACGCCGCGGTGTTGCTCAACAACAAGCATGAGCCGATCGGCACCCGTATCTTCGGACCCGTGACTCGCGAGCTTCGCTCGGAGAAGTTCATGAAGATCGTCTCGCTCGCGCCTGAAGTGCTCTGAGCGGAGGAACTAGACCATGAACCGTATCAAGAAGGGCGATCAAGTGATCGTCACTGCCGGCAAGGACAAGGGCAAGAAGGGCGATGTGGTGCGCGTGCTCGGCGACAAGGTCGTCGTGTCGAACATCAACATCATCAAGCGCCACACCAAGCCGAATCCGCAGGCCAACCAGCCGGGCGGCGTGATCGAGCGCGAAGCGCCGATTCACATTTCCAACGTCATGCTGTTCAACCCGGCCTCCGGCAAGGGCGAGCGCATCGGTTTCAAGGTACTGGAGGATGGACGCAAACTGCGTGTGTTCCGCTCCAGTGGTGAGGCGGTTGACGCCTGAGGAATGCTGAAATGACCACCCGTCTGGAAGAGTTCTACAAGAAAGAAGTGGTTCCGGTGCTGACTGAGAAGTTCGGCTACAAGAACCCGATGGAAGTGCCGCGCCTCGTCAAGATCACCCTGAACATGGGCGTGGGCGAAGCGGCCACCAACAAGAAGATCCTGGAAAATGCCGTTGCGGACATGACCAAGATCGCCGGCCAGAAGCCGATCGTGACCAAGTCCCGCGTGTCGGTGGCTTCGTTCAAGATCCGCGACGGCTGGCCGATCGGCGCCAAGGTCACCCTGCGCCGCGCCAAGATGTACGAGTTCCTCGACCGCCTGGTAAACATCTCGTTGCCGCGCGTGCGCGACTTCCGTGGTGTCTCCGGCCGTTCGTTCGACGGCCGCGGCAACTACAACATGGGCGTCAAGGAACAGATCATCTTCCCGGAAATCGATTTCGACCAGGTCGACGCGCTGCGCGGCATGGACATCGCGATCACCACGACCGCGAAGACCGACGCCGAGGCCAAGGCCCTGCTCGAAGCCTTCCGCTTCCCGTTCCGTAACTGAGTCTAGGATTGAACAATGGCTAAGACTTCCATGATCAACCGCGACATCAAGCGGACCAAGCTGGCGAAGAAGTACGCCGGCAAGCGTGATGCGCTCAAGAAGATCATCTCCAGCGACAACTCGTCGTACGAAGAGAAGGCCGAGGCGGTCATCAAGCTGCAGAAGCTGCCGCGCGACTCCTCGCCGAGCCGCCAGCGCAACCGCTGCGTCCTGACCGGTCGTTCGCGTGGCGTCTACAGCAAGTTCGGCCTGGGCCGCAACAAGCTGCGCGAAGCCACCATGCGCGGCGATGTGCCGGGCCTGCGTAAGGCAAGCTGGTAAATCTCTGGTACGATAGCCGGCTACCCGGTTCAACCGCCGCGGCCCTCGGGCCGCGGCGGCGTTATTGAAGAAGCAGTAACCCGTTGTAATTACTACTGAAATTCGCAATCCCGCGGATATCGGTGCTACTCATAGGTGACTCACAATGAGCATGACTGATCCCATCGCCGACATGCTGGTCCGCATCAAGAATGCGGCCGCTGTGCGCAAGCAGACGGTGAAAATGCCCGCTTCCAAGATCAAGGTGGCGATCGCCGCCGTGTTGAAGGACGAGGGTTACATCCTGGATTCGCGCGTGACCGAAATCGGTCCGGGCAAGTCCGAACTCGAAATTTCGCTGAAGTACTACGAAGGCAAGCCGGTGATCGAGCGCCTGCAGCGCTACTCCCGCTCGGGCCTGCGTCAGTACCGCGGCAAGGACGCGATCCCGAAGGTCCTCGGCGGCCTGGGTATCGCGATCATCTCCACCTCCAAGGGCATCATGACCGATGCGCAGGCGCGCCAGCAGGGCGTCGGCGGTGAAGTCCTGTGCTTCGTGGCTTAAGGGAGTAAACGACCATGTCCCGAGTTGCCAAGAAGCCGATCGCTCTCCCGAAGGGCGTCGAACTCAACATCCAGGCCGATTCGATCGCCGCCAAGGGCCCGAAGGGCACCCTGTCGATCGGTAAGCCGGCCGCCATCAGCCTCAAGGTCGAGAACGGCGAAGCGCTGTTCACCACCGAAGACGCGGCGCTGATCCCGCTGACCGGCACCCTGCGCGCGATCCTCGCCAACATGGTGAAGGGCGTGTCCGAAGGCTTCGAGCGCAAGCTCGAGCTGGTCGGCGTCGGTTACCGCGCCTCGATGCAGGGCGCGGACCTGAACCTGGCCCTGGGTTTCTCCCATCCGGTCCTGTTCAAGGCCCCCGAAGGCATCACCATCGCCACCCCCACCCAGACCGAAATCCTGGTCCAGGGCGCGGACAAGCAGCGCGTCGGTGAAGTTGCCGCCAAGATCCGCGGTTTCCGTCCGCCGGAGCCCTACAAGGGCAAGGGTGTGAAGTACGCCGGCGAAGTCATCATCCGCAAGGAAGCCAAGAAGGCCTAACGGGTAGGGCGCCGGTCCCGCACCGGCTCCCACGACACCAAGCCTTCAGCTTTCGGAGATCAGAACATGAACAAGAACATCGCTCGTCTGCGCCGCGCCAAGTCGACCCGGTCGCACATCCGCAACCTCGGCGTCGCCCGTCTGACCGTGCTGCGCACCGGTCAGCACCTGTACGCCCAGGTCTTCACCGCCGACGGCTCCAAGGTCCTGGCTTCGGCCTCGACCGTGCAGGCCGACGTCAAGGAAGGCCTGAAGAACGGCAAGAACGCCGAAGCCGCCGTCAAGGTCGGCAAGATGATCGCCGAGCGCGCCAAGGCCGCGGGCATCGAGAAGGTCGCGTTCGACCGCTCGGGCTACCGCTACCACGGCCGTATCAAGGCGCTGGCCGATGCCGCGCGTGAAGGCGGTCTGCAGTTCTAATACGGCTTGCCGTATTTAGACTGATATCAGGCTTGAAAGCGTGGAGATTCGTCTCCACGCCTTTCGCACCGGACAGTTTCACCCGCCGACACGGGCTTGTGCCGGGCGCTCTGGCGGATTCCCGCCCTGGCGAGGCACCCGAACCACTTCACAATCATAAGCGGCCACGCCGCAAATCCCATTAATCAACGAGACACCGAAATGGCAGACGATAGAGCCCCGCGGGGCCGCGACCGTGATCGCAACCGCGAAGAGATCGACGACGGCATGATCGAAAAGCTGATCGCGGTCAATCGCGTCAGCAAGACCGTCAAGGGCGGTCGCCAGTTCACCTTCACCGCGTTGACGGTGGTCGGTGACGGCAACGGCAAGGTCGGCTTCGGCTACGGCAAGGCGCGCGAAGTGCCGGTCGCGATCCAGAAGTCGATGGAATACGCCCGCAAGGCGATGAACAACGTGGACCTCAACGGCGGCACCTTGTGGCATGCCGTGAAGTCGGGCCATGGCGCGGCGCATGTGTACATGCAGCCGGCGTCGGAAGGTACCGGCGTGATCGCCGGCGGCGCGATGCGCGCCGTGCTCGAAGCGGTCGGCGTCAAGAACGTGCTGGCCAAGGCCACCGGTTCGCGTAACCCGATCAACCTGGTTCGCGCCACGCTCAAGGGTCTGACCGGCATGCACTCGCCGGCCAAGATCGCGGCCAAGCGCGGCAAGAAGGTGGAGGATCTCAACCATGGCTAAGGCTGCTAACAAGCCCGTCGAAGGCGGCACCGTCACGGTGCGCCTGGTCAAGGGTCTGCGTGGCTGTCAGTCGCGTCACCGCCTGTCGGTGAAGGCGCTCGGCCTGAACAAGCTCAACGACGTGCGGACGCTGAAAGACAGCCCGCAGGTTCGTGGCCTGATCAATACGGTCCACTACCTGGTTCAGGTCGAGGGCTAAGGAGCACATCATGCGTCTCAATACACTCAAGCCGGCTGACGGCGCCCGCGAAGACCGCAAGCGCGTCGGTCGCGGTATCGGTTCCGGCCTGGGCAAGACCGCGGGCCGCGGCCACAAGGGTTCGTTCGCCCGTTCGGGCAAGGGCAAGATCAAGGCCGGCTTCGAAGGCGGTCAGATGCCCATGCAGCGTCGTCTGCCGAAGATCGGCTTCCGCTCCAAGCTGAAGAACGACACGGCCGAAGTCCTGCTGTATCAGCTGGACAAGCTGGAAGCCGGCGAGATCGATTTCGCCGCGCTCAAGGCCGCGAAGCTCGTTCCGAGCAACGCCAAGCAGGCCAAGATCGTGAAGAAGGGCGAGCTGACCAAGAAGTTCGTGCTCAAGGGCGTGCTGGCCACGGCCGGCGCGAAGGCCGCGGTCGAAGCGGCCGGCGGCAAGGTCGAGGAGTAAGGGCTCAATGGCGCGCAGCGGCAACGCAATGGCTGGAATCGGCGGCGGACTCGGTAAGTTCACCGAGTTGCGTCAGCGTTTGCTGTTCGTCATCGGCGCGTTGATCGTCTATCGCATCGGCAGCTACATCCCGGTGCCGGGTATCAACCCGGAAGCGATGGTCAAGTTCATGGAGACCAAGCAGGGCACCATCGTGGACATGTTCAACATGTTCTCCGGTGGCGCTCTGCACCGCTTCAGCCTGTTCGCGCTGAACGTGATGCCGTACATCTCGGCGTCCATCATCGTGCAGCTGCTGGTGCAGATCGTGCCGAGCCTGAAAGCCATCCAGAAGGAAGGCGAATCGGGCCGTCGCAAGATCAATCAATGGTCGCGCATGGGTGCGATTCCGCTGGCGATCTTCCAGGCCTGGGGCATCGCCACGGGCCTGCAGTCGAGCCTGGCGCCTGACGGCACGCCGGTGGTTTACGCACCGGGCATGGGCTTCATCCTGACCGCGGTGATCGCCTTGACGGCGGGCACCATGTTCCTGATGTGGCTGGGCGAGCAGATCACCGAGCGCGGCGTCGGCAACGGCGTTTCGCTGATCATCTTCGCGGGTATCGTCGCCGGTCTTCCGGCCGCGGTGCTGCACATGTTCGAGCAGATCCGCAACGGCGACATGAGCCCGATCGTGGCGATCGTGGTCGTCGGTCTGGTGGTGGCCTTCACCTACCTGGTGGTGTTCGTCGAACGCGGCCAGCGTCGGATCACGGTCAACTACGCGCGTCGTCAGGGCGGTCGCAACGCCTACATGAATCAGGCGTCGTTCCTGCCGTTGAAGCTCAACATGTCGGGCGTGATCCCGGCGATCTTCGCCTCCAGCATCGTGATGTTCCCCGCCACCGCCGCGACCTGGTTCGCCCAGGGCAACAGCGGCAGCGGCGTGTCCGGTTTCCTCCAGCGCCTGAGCCAGTGGCTCAGCCCGGGTGAGCCGGTCCACATGATCCTGTATGCTGGCTTGATCATCGGTTTCGCGTTCTTCTACACCGCGCTGGTGTTCAATTCGCAGGAAACCGCCGACAACCTCAAGAAGTCGGGCGCGCTGATCCCGGGCATTCGCCCCGGCAAGGCCACCGCGGACTATGTTGACGGCGTGCTGACCCGCTTGACCGCGGCCGGCGCAATTTACCTGGTAATCGTCTGCCTCCTTCCGGAGGTCATGCGGACCCAGCTCGGCACCTCGTTCTACTTCGGCGGTACGTCGCTGTTGATCGTGGTGGTCGTGATCATGGATTTCATCGCTCAAATCCAGGCTCATCTGATGTCGCATCAGTACGAGAGCCTGTTGAAGAAAGCGAACTTGAAGGGCGGCTCGCGCGGCGGTCTCGCGCGCGGGTGAGTCAGGACCGTTCTGCGCGCCAGAGTAGCGCGCGGGGCTGGGCAGGGCAGGTCATCGCATTGTTCAGCCAGTTCAGACTCGTCGCCGGAGCATGGGCACACTCCCCATGCCGTGGTTCCGTGGCACCCTCGGGTGCCGCGGGGCTTCCTATTAACCCGAGACCTAGATATAATTTCCAGTTCACTCCGCCGGGATTAATCCGTCTCGGCCGCCAAATCAGTTGGAGATCGCCTTATGGCGCGTATTGCGGGCGTTAATTTGCCTGCCCAGAAGCATGTCTGGGTTGGCCTGCAAAGCATTTTCGGCATCGGCCGTACCCGTTCGAAGCAGATCTGCCAGACGGCGGGTGTGACTTCGACCACGAAGATCCGTGACCTGTCCGAGCCCGAAGTCGAGCGCTTGCGCGCCGAAGTCGGCAAGTTCGTGGTCGAAGGCGACTTGCGTCGCGAGGTCGGTATTGCGATCAAGCGTTTGATGGACCTGGGCTGCTACCGCGGCCTGCGTCACCGCCGCGGCTTGCCGTTGCGTGGTCAGCGCACGCGTACCAACGCACGTACCCGCAAGGGTCCGCGCAAGGCCATCAAGAAGTAAGGGAACCTAGACCATGGCCAAGCCGGCAGCAGTCAAGACCAAGAAGAAGATCAAGCGCATCGTCACCGACGGTATCGCCCACGTCCACGCTTCTTTCAACAACACCATCATCACGATCACCGACCGCCAGGGCAACGCGCTCTCGTGGGCGACCTCGGGCGGCGCGGGTTTCCGCGGCTCCCGCAAGTCGACCCCGTTCGCCGCCCAGGTGGCAGCCGAAAAGGCTGGCCGTGCTGCGCTCGACTACGGCGTCAAGTCGCTGGAAGTGCGCATCAAGGGCCCGGGTCCGGGTCGTGAGTCCGCCGTTCGTTCCTTGAACAACGTCGGTTACAAGATCATCAACATCATCGACGTGACGCCTATCCCGCACAACGGGTGCCGTCCGCCGAAGAAGCGTCGCGTCTGAGGAGCTGAAGAAAAATGGCTCGTTATATTGGCCCCACCTGTAAGCTCGCCCGTCGCGAAGGCGCCGATCTCGGTCTGAAGTCGTCCGCTCGCGCGCTCGACTCGAAGTGCAAACTGGAGCAGAAGCCCGGTCAGCACGGCCCCACCGCCCGCAAGGGCAAGCTGTCCGACTACGCCACCCAGCTTCGTGAGAAGCAGAAGGTCAAGCGTATCTACGGTCTGCTGGAGCGTCAGTTCCGCAACTACTACAAGAAGGCCTCGACCAAGAAGGGCAACACCGGCGAGAACCTGCTGCAGTTGCTGGAAACCCGTCTGGACAACGTCGTCTACCGCATGGGCTTCGCCGTGACTCGTCCGGCTGCCCGTCAGCTGGTCTCGCACCGCGGCGTCACCGTCAACGGCAAGTCGGTCAACCTTCCGTCGTACCAGGTCAAGGCCGGCGACGCGATCGCGTTGTCCGAGCGCGCCCAGAAGCAGCTTCGCGTGCAGGAATCCCTGACCGTGTCGTCGCAGATGGACCTGTCGCCGTCGTGGGTCGAAGTGGACAGCAAGAAGTTCAGCGGCGTGTTCAAGGCGGTTCCGGATCGTGCGGACCTGCCGGCCGACATCAACGAAGCGCTGATCGTCGAGTTGTACAGCAAGTAATAGTGCAGGGCACCCGCCGGCGTCCCTCAGGATCCGGCGGAGAACCCGCAACCCAGGTCGGTGCGCCATGCGCACCGGCCGCTCTCTCGTTAAGAGAGGGCTCCAAGAGCTAAAGCCTCCCGCCGCCCCCCGGTGGAGGTCATTGGAGACACCGAAACATGACGGTTACCGCCAATCAGGTACTGCGCCCGCGTGGTCCGCAGATCGAACGCCTCACCGGCAATCGCGCGAAGGTCGTGATCGAGCCGCTGGAGCGCGGTTACGGCCATACGCTGGGCAACGCGCTGCGGCGCGTGCTGCTGTCGTCGATCCCGGGTTTCGCCATCACCGAGGTCGAAATCGATGGCGTGCTGCATGAGTACACCACGGTCGAAGGTCTGGAAGAGGACGTGCTGGAGGTTCTGCTGAACCTCAAGGACGTCGCCATCCGCATGCACACCGGCGACGCGTCGACGCTGTCGCTGGCCAAGCAGGGTCCCGGCATCGTCACCGCCGGCGACATCAAGACCGACCACAACGTCGAAATCCTCAACACCGACCACGTGATCTGCCACCTGACCAAGGATACGGCGATCAACATGCGTCTGAAGATCGAACGCGGTTTCGGCTACCAGCCGGCGGCTTCGCGCCGTCGTCCGGACGAAGAAACCCGCGCGATCGGTCGTCTGATGCTGGACGCGAGCTTCTCGCCGGTCCGTCGCGTCGCCTACGCGGTGGAAGCCGCGCGCGTCGAGCAGCGCACCGACCTCGACAAGCTGGTGCTGGACATCGAAACCAACGGCACGATCGACGCCGAGGAAGCCGTGCGCACCGCCGCCGACATCCTCACCGATCAGCTGTCGGTGTTCGGCGACTTCACCCACCGCGACCGCGGTGCGGCGAAGCCGGCCACCAGCGGCATCGATCCGATCCTGCTGCGCCCGATCGACGATCTCGAGCTCACCGTGCGTTCGGCCAACTGCCTCAAGGCCGAGAGCATCTACTACGTCGGCGATCTGATCCAGAAGACCGAAGTCGAGCTGCTCAAGACCCCGAACCTGGGCAAGAAGTCGCTCACCGAGATCAAGGAAGTGCTGGCTCAGCGCGGCCTGTCGCTCGGCATGAAGCTGGAAAACTGGCCGCCGGCGGGTATCGCCTCGCACGGAATGATGGGGTGAGCCCGGCCTAGCTCGCGCGGCACTGCCGCGCGGCCGGGCGAACGCCCTGCGCGCTGCGCAGGGCCGGGGAACGAGAGAGTCCACGCCGAAGCTAACCGAAGCGTGGGCTCTTGCTTCATCAGCACACCGAAACGCGTAACAACAAGCACCACGCACCACCCCGTCGACGGATTCAGAACTCCGCGACCCGCCGATCAAGGACCGATCGGTTCGGACCACCCGCAGTCCAATGTTCCAACGCCTGGATGGCGACAGCGAAGTCCAACCGTTTCAACATTCATCAGGAATCACAGTCATGCGCCATCAGAAATCCGGCCGTAAGTTCAGCCGCACCAGTGCCCACCGCGACGCCATGTTCACCAACATGGCCGCCTCGCTGATCAAGCACGGTCTCATCCGCACCACCCTGCCGAAGGCCAAGGAGCTGCGTCGCGTCGCCGAGCCGCTCATCACCCTGGCGAAGAAGGACGGCGTCGCTAATCGTCGTCTGGCGTTCTCGCGCCTGCGTGACAAGGAAGCCGTCGGCACCTTGTTCGTCGAACTCGGCCCGCGCTACGCGTCGCGTCCGGGCGGTTACCTGCGCATCCTCAAGTGCGGTTTCCGTGCTGGCGACAATGCGCCGATGGCCTACGTCGAGCTGGTCGATCGTCCGCAAGCCGCGGCTGAGTAAATCCGTCGCGCCGGGCGACCGGCGCAGCGATGTTCCAGCGCGAGCCTCTACCGTCCATGACCGTTCGCGGTCGCGGCGGCAGCCAGCAAAGCCCCGGCCCCGGCCGGGGTTTTTGCGTTCTGGCAACGGTTACTCGCGCAACGGTTGCGGTCGAAAGCGCCGCGCCGCGGTAGGGTTCGGTCATCTCATGCATCGGAGGGGTTTTCAGGGTCGTGAACGGGGCGGCAACTTTCGTCCCCGGGCGCAGTCGATGTTGCTGCGACGAAATGCCGCGTTGCGAAAATACATGCCGATTCGACATTGGCACGACCCGACCCAGACCCGTATGGTGTGAGCATGAACCCCTTCAAAGCCTCCTTCCGGATTCAATTTCTGCTTGGTTTTCTGGCCTGCGCGGGCTTGCTCGCGTATGCCTTCTACCTGCAGCTCTACCAGCACCTCGAGCCGTGCCCACTGTGCATCTTCCAGCGCGTGGCGTTCGCCGCGCTGGGCCTGGTGTTCCTGCTCGGCGCGCTGCATGGCCCCAAGAAGGCCGGCGGGCGTCGCGGTTACGGCGTCCTGGCCCTGCTAGCCTCGCTGGCGGGTATCGCGGTCGCCGGCAATCACGTGCGCCTGCAGCACCTGCCGCCGGACCAGGTCCCGGCCTGCGGCCCGGGCCTGAACTACATGCTCGATGCGATGCCGATCACCGGCGTGATCAAGAAGGTCATGACCGGCTCGGGCGAATGCGCCAACGTGGACTGGACCTTCCTCGGTCTGTCCATGCCGGCCTGGAGCCTGATCTGCTTCGTCGTGCTGGCGCTGTGGGCGGCCTATGCCGCGTTCCGCGGCCGTTGAACTCAGTAGCCCTTCGTCTTTCGCCGTCTCCACCCTCCCATCCATCCCAACCACCCACCACACACCGCGACACCAACTGGAATCAAGGAAATGAGCGCTTCCGATCGCAACAGCAACCTCCGTGCCGTCAACCTGCCCGCCGACTGGAGCCCGACCTCCTGGCGCGAGCGCACCGCACTGCAGTTGCCCAGCTATCCGGACGCGGCCGATCTTGAATCCGCGTTGCAGGAATTGCGTCAGCTGCCGCCGTTGGTGACCTCGTGGGAGATCCTCTCGCTCAAGCAGCAACTGGCCGAGGCGCAGGAAGGCAAGCGATTTTTGCTGCAGGGCGGCGACTGCGCCGAGAGCTTCGACCAGTGCTCCTCGGACGTGATCTCCAATCGTCTGAAGGTGTTGCTGCAGATGAGCCTGGTGCTGGTCCATGGCATGCGCAAGCCAGTGGTGCGGGTCGGGCGTTTCGCCGGCCAGTACGCCAAGCCGCGTTCGGCCGACACCGAGACCATCGACGGCGTGACCCTGCCGAGCTACCGCGGCGACATGGTCAACGCGCCGGCCTTCAACGAGGCCGCGCGCCGGCCCGATCCGCGTCGCATGATCAAGGGCCACGCGCGTTCGGCGATGACGATGAACTTCGTGCGCGCGCTGATCGACGGCGGTTTCGCCGACCTGCATCATCCCGAGTACTGGAACCTGAGCTGGGTCGGTCACTCGCCGCTGGCCGACGAGTACCGGCGCATGGTCAATGCGATCGGCGACGCGGTGCGCTTCATGGAGACCTTGTCGGGTTCGGAAGTGCACAACCTCAACCGGGTCGATTTCTACACCTCGCACGAAGCGCTGCTGCTGCCGTACGAAGAGTCGATGACCCGGCAGGTGCCGCGTCACTGGGGCCACTTCAACCTCAGCACCCACTACCCGTGGATCGGCATGCGCACCGCCGCGGTCGACGGCGCCCATGCCGAATATTTCCGCGGCATCCGCAACCCGATCGCGCTCAAGGTCGGTCCGTCGGTCACGCCGGATCAGCTGCTGCGCACGATCGACCTGCTCAATCCCGAGGATGAACCGGGCCGCTTGACCTTCATCCATCGCATGGGCGCGACCGCGGTCGCCGAGAAGCTGCCGCCGCTGCTCGATGCGATGCGTCGCGACGGCCGCCGCGTGCTGTGGGTGTGCGATCCGATGCACGGCAACACCGAAAGCACCAGCAACGGTTACAAGACCCGCCGCTTCCGCAACATCCGCGCCGAGATCGAGACCTCGTTCGAGCTGCATGCCGCGGCCGGCACGCGCCTGGGCGGTGTGCATCTGGAGCTGACCGGCGAAGACGTGACCGAGTGTCTCGGCGGCGCGCGCGAGTTGACCGAGAGCGATCTCGAGCGCGCGTACCGTTCCACGGTCGATCCGCGCCTGAACTACGAACAGGCGCTGGAAGTGGCGATGCTGATCGTGCGCAAGCAGGCGCAGATCGCGGCGCCGGCCTGAGCTGCGTCGTCGGTCATCGGTTCGTAAGGACGATGAGCGGCGAACCTGATCGGACCTTGATGGCGGCGGGCGCGCTCAGCGCGCTCGCCGCCTTGTTGCATCTGGGCTGCATCGTGTTCGGTGCGCCGTGGTATCGCGCCTTGGGCGCTGGCGAATGGATGGCGCAGGCTTCGATCGCTGGTCACTGGTATCCGGCCGTCGCCACGTTGGTGATCGCCTCGGTGCTGACGGTCTGGGCGCTGTACGCGTTTTCCGCCGCGGGTGTGTTGCGCCGTTTGCCGTTGCTGCGAACGGTGATGTTTCTGGTCACCACGGTGTATCTGCTGCGCGGTTTGGCCGCGGTGCCGATGATGAGTGTGTTTCCGGGGCGCAGCGTGAGTTTCTGGCTGTGGAGTTCGGGTATTTGCCTCGGCATCGGCGTGGTGCATTTGATCGGTTTGCTGCGGGTGTGGAAGCGGCTTGGGCGGCCGCCGTAATGCGAGCTTGGATGCAGACAGCGAAAACCCGCCGATGAGGCGGGTTTTTGGTTTTGCGGCGTGGTCGCGGGACGTGTTTGGGTCGTCGCTGGGGTGTCGCGGTCGCGGCTTGCGCCGCTCCTGCAGGGGGCTGATGTGGCGACGATGAAACTTCGAACTCAGGGGCTCAGCGTCACCCGATACCCCGGCGGCGTGCGCGCCAGGGTCAGTTGTTCGAAGGCGTAGCCCAGCGACAGCAGGTGCGCGTCGCTCCAGCGCTTGCCCATGAACACCAGGCCGATCGGCAGGCCGGATGCGTCGCCCATCGGCACGGTCAGGCTCGGATACCCGGCGACTGCGGCCGCGCCCCAGCTGGCGCCGCCGAAGGGGTCGCCGTTGACCGGGTCGACCATGAAGGCCGGGGTGGTGGCCGGCGCGATCAGCGCGTCGAGCTTGTGCCGCTTGAGCGTCGCGTCGATGCCCTGCGGGCCGGCGAGCTGCCGCGCCTGCGCGGCGAACTTGCGGTAGGCCGGGTCCTTGAGGCTGCCCTTCTTGTTGGCCTGCTCGAACAATTCCTGGCCGAAGTAAGGTTGCTCGCGCGCGGCGTTGGCCTGGTTGAACGCGATCAGTTCGCTCAGCGTCTTCACCGGCGCGCCGCTTTCGCGCAGATAGCGCTCCAGGCCGTCCTTGAATTCGTAGCGCAGCACCTCGCCCTCGGCGCGGTCCCACTGGCCCGCGGTCGCAATCTTGACCTCGACGATGGTGGCGCCGGCATCGCGCAGGGTCTTGAGCGCGCGTTCGAGCGCGGCGTCGATCGCCGGCAGCTGACCCACGCCCGATTCGCGCAGCAGGCCCAGGCGCGCGCCCTGCAGCGCGTCGCCGTCCAGGCCGCTAACGTAATCGGCCAGGCGCTTGTCGGCGCCGGCCAGCGCGGCGCTGTCGCCGCCGGCCTCGGCCGACGCGAGCACGCTGAGCAACTGCGCGGCGTCGGCGACGCTGCGCGCCATCGGGCCGGCGGTGTCCTGGCTGTGCGAGATCGGGATGATGCCCTGGCGGCTGACCAGCCCGACCGTCGGCTTGAACCCGACCAGCCCGTTCATCGCCGCCGGGCACAGGATGCTGCCGTCGGTTTCGGTGCCCACGCCGACCGCGGCTAGGCTGGCGGCGATCGCCGCGCCGGTACCGCTGCTGGAACCGCAGGCGGTGCGGTCGAGCACGTAAGGATTGCGGGTCAGGCCGCCGCGGCCGCTCCAGCCGGAGATCGAATGGGTCGAACGGAAGTTCGCCCATTCGCTGAGGTTGGTCTTGCCCAGGATCACCGCGCCGGCGCGGCGCAGCGCGGCGACGATCGGCGCGTCGGTCTTGGGGCGGTGCTCGGCCAGCGCCAGCGAGCCGGCCGAATTGACCATCGGCGTGGCGTCGATGTTGTCCTTGATCAGCACCGGGATGCCGTGCAGCGGGCCGCGCAGTTGGCCGGCCTTGCGCTCGTCGTCGAGCTTGCGCGCTTCGGCGAGCGCGTCGGGGTTGAGTTCGATCACCGCGTTGAGCTGCGGGCCGGCGTCGTCGAGCGCGGCGATGCGGTCGAGGTAGCCCTGGGTCAGGCGCACGCTGCTGAGCTCGCCGTTGGCCATGCGCGCGCTCAGCGCGGCGGTGTCGGCTTCGGCCAGGCGCAGCGGGTCGGTCGGCAGGAAGCCCTTGGCGGCTTCGTCGGAGGCCACGACCGGCCGCGGCGCACGCACCGCCTGGGGGCCGGTGCATGCGGCCAGCGCGAGCGTCAGCGCCGCGAGGCTGAGGCGGGCGGTGCAATGAAAGGCGGGCATGGCCGGTTCCTGATCGTGGCGCGCGAGGGATTCGCTCGAGTATGCCCGCAGTCGGCGACACGGCAAGCCTGTTCGTACGGCCCAGGATCCGGGGCGGAACGACAGGGTGCCCGCGTGCTTGCATCGTGCGGTGCGGATGGCACCGTTACGATGTCTCGCGGCGTGGTCGCGGCCTGACTGGGGCGCGGCGACACGGGTTTCCATTCGAAAGGACGCAGCGATGAATTCAACGATCCCGACTCAAGCCGCGCCGCGCGACCCGCGGATCGAGGCGGCCATCGCCCGTCTGCTGAGCAATCGCGATGACGAGATCGAAGGCACGTTCTGCCATGGGCTGTTCGAGCGCGGCGTGTTCGATGCGGCGTTATTCGAATCGCTAGTTGCCGACCTGCAGTTGGTCTCGAGCGACGCGGTCGCGCGCCAGGCGCATCGCGCGAACATCGTCTGGATCGCGCTGGGCGTGTGCCGATGCGTGTTTTCCCATTTCGATATCGAAGACGGCTATCGGATCGTCAATCTCGACGACGCGCTGTATTCGAAATGGAGCGGCGATTATTTCGAGCGCTTGCGCGAGCTGCTGGACTGACGGTTGCCGAAGTGGGGCGCCGATACGGCGTCAGTCGGTCGCGGCCTTGGCGCCCGTCGCGCGCAGACGGCGGTATACGAACTCCGGCGCCGGCGCGGCCGATTCGGTTTCGGCCAAGGCGCGAACCCGCGCGTGATCGGGCGATTTCTCGCACACCGGATCGAGCGTATCGGCGCGGCCGCTGAGCGCCAGCGCCTGGCAGCGGCAACCGCCCCAGTCGATTTCGCGGCGCTCGCAGCCGCGGCAGGGCTCGGGCATCCAGTCGGTGCCGCGGTAGCGCACGAACGCGTCGGAGTCGCGCCAGATGTCGCCCAGGCTGCGTTCGCGCACCGAGTCGAAGCGCAGCTCGGTCAGGGTCTCGGCGGCGTGGCAGGGCAGCACCTTGCCGTCCGGGGTGATGTTGACGAAGCGCTGCGCCCAGCCGCCCATGCAGGCTTTGGGCCGGCGCGCGTAATAATCGGGGGTGACGTAGTCGATGGTCAGCCGTCCGCGCAGCCGTTGGCGCGCGTCCTCGACCACGGCGGTGACCGCGTCGAGTTGCGCGCGCGTGGGCATCAGCGCGGCGCGATTGCTCAGGCCCCAGCCGTAGTACTGGGTGTGCGCGACTTCGAGCCGACCCGCGCCCAGATCGAGCGCGAGTTCGATCATCTGCGCGACGCGTTCGGCGTTGTGCCGATGCACGACGGCGTTGAGGGTCAGCGGCAGATCGAGCTCGCCGCACCAGCGCGCCAGCGCGAGCTTGCGTTCGTGGCTGCCGGCGTAACCGGCGATACGGTCGGCGCCCGCGGCCTGGCTGTCCTGGATGCTCAGTTGCAGATGGTCCAGGCCGGCCTGCTGCAACTCCTGCAGGCGCTCGCGCGTCACGCCTACGCCGGAGGTGATCAGATTGCAGTACAGGCCGAGCGCGCGCGCATGCCGCAGCAGCTCGGGCAGGTCCTTGCGCAGGGTCGGTTCGCCGCCGGAGTAATGCACTTGCAGCACGCCGAGCTCGGCGGCCTGATCGAGCACGCGCAGCCAGTCGGCGGTGGCCAGTTCCTCGCGCATGCCGACCAGTTGCAGCGGATTGGAGCAGTACGGGCACGACAGCGGGCAGCGATGGGTCAGTTCCAGCAGCACCGCCAGCGGTGGCGCGGGTACGGGTGGCGGTGCCTTGCGCGGCGCAAGTTCCGCGGCGATGCCGGCGACGCTGGCGGCTTCGACGCTCATGGCATCGGCGCGCTCAGCGTGAGCATGCGTTTTTCCTGCAGGGTCGCGAACAGTTCGATCACGTCGCCGTGCACCTGCGCAGGCTCGGCGCCGTATTCGGTGGCGAGCGCCTGCACGATGGTTTCGACGTTGCTGGCGGCATCGACGCGGGCGAGCACGGCGTGGGCGATCTCGTCGAGTTCGACCACCCGTTCCGGCGCCAGCAGCACCCACTGATCGCGCGCGCGGTCGTGCTGCAGGCGGACCCCGGCGGGGAAGCGCGGCACCGCGGTGGATTCGATCGGCGCGCTCATGCGCCGGCCTCGTCCGGACGGAACGCGCCCGGCGGAATCAACCGCGGTTCGACGTAGGCCAGATGCAAGGCATCGAGCATCGACCACAGCACCTCGCATTTGAACCGCAGCGCCGCGCACACCGCGTCCTGCTGCTCGCGGGTGAGGGCGTGGCGCTTGACGTAGTCGAGGGCGAAGTCGGCGTCCTGCGGCGCCTGGTGCAGGCGCGAATCGAAATAGGCCAGCGACTGGCGCGAGACGAAGTCGTAATTGGCCAGCATGCCGCTGACGCGCTGGCCGATGATGGTCGGCGCGAACAGTTCGGTCAGCGACGACGCGATCGCTTCGAGCAGACTGCGTTCGCGCACGAAATGGATATAGGCCTGCACGGCGAAACGCGTGGCCGGCAACAGGGCACGGCCGGATTCGACCATCGCCCGGTCCAGGCCCAGCGCATCGGTCAGGTGCAGCCAACGCGCGATGCCGCCGTCGCCGTCGCGCTCGCCGTCGTGATCGACGATGCGCTGGCGCCAGACCCGGCGCAGTTGCGGGTCCTCGATGCGGGCTAGCAGGGCGGCGTCCTTGAGCGGGATGCAGCGCTGATATTCGAAACGGTTGAGCGCCCAGGCCTGGACCTGGCCGCGGTTCAACCGGCCGCTGTGCAGCAGGTGATGGAACGGGTGTTTGTCGTGGTAACGCTCCGCGCCGATCGCGCGCAGCCGCGCTTCCAGTTGCGCCGGGGTGAGCAGCGCATCGTCGCCGATGAAGTCGGTGTCGATCGCCTGGGTCGCGCTTGCGTTCACAGCTGCAGCTCCATGCCGTCCTCGGCGACTTCCCAGCCGTGCGCGCGCGCTTGCGCGCGTTCGGGCGAGTGATCGTCGAGCAACGGGTTGGTGGTATTGAGATGGATGAACAGTTTGCGCCGCACGTCGAGCGGGGCGAACGCGGCGAGCGTGCCGCCGTCCTCGCCGCCGTCGCCGGCGATGTTCATATGGCCCATGCGCGCGCCGGTCTTGCTGCCGACGCCGGCGCGGACCATTTCGTCGTCGCGCCACAAGGTGCCGTCGAACAGCACCAGCGAGGCGCCGTGCAATCGCCGACGCAGGTCGTCGGTCATGGCGGCGCAGCCGGGGATGTAGAGGAAACGTTCGCGGCCGTCGCTGATTTCCAGGCCGACCGTCTCTTCGTCGCCGCCCTGCAAATTACCGTTCGCGCGCGATTCCATGAACAACGGCACCTTGCCGGGCACGCTGAAGGCGGTGACCCGCAGGCCCAGCGGCGCGTCGTGGCCTGCGACCTCGATCGGCGTGTCCAGGGTCAGCGCTTTGCGGGTGACGTAATCGGGATGCAGCGAATCGAAGATCGGATTCTGGCCGAGCACGTCCAGCACGCGCGAGCTCGCCCACAGGTCGAAGCGCTGGCGTTCGCGCATCGACAGCAATCCGGCGATGTGATCGATTTCGCCGCTGGTCAGCAGCACCGCTTCGATCGGCGAGTGGCGCAGATCGCGTTTGGGCCACAGCGCGGGCTGGGCGAGGATCTGCTGGCGGAAGTCGGGCGAGGCGTTGATCAGCAGCCAGCGCTCGTCGTCGGCGCTGACCGCGATGCTGGCCTGGGTGCGGCGCTGGTGGCCGGGTTCCTGGCGCCAGGCGCGCTGGCTGCCGGGGGTGTTGCAGTTCCACTGCGGGTAGCCGCCTCCGGCCGCCGCACCGAGTACGAGGATGCGCATCACCGATGATCCATCGAATGGCTGCGCGGCCCCGGGCGCGTTGCGACGGCAGAGGCGGGCATGCTCAGAACAGGTCGCCGGAGGAGTACGAATTGATTTCGCAGCCGACCGAGATTTCGCGGATCTGAGGCTTGGACCAAGTCTTCATGAGCGTTCCTCGTGGTGGGGAGTGAGCCGTGCCAGCATCGACAGCGCGCGCAACGGCCTGCGCGCGTCCGCATCGAACGTCGCGATGCGCAGGCCGCGCGATGCGGCGCGCGGCGTGCATCGCGGCCGATCGCCGCGACCTGGAAACCATACACCGGCGCGGCGCGCGATGCCTGTGACTGCAGCCCGATCGGGGTGGAACCCAGGCACGGTGCGGTTTAATCAGTCGCTAACAATTCAGGCCGATCGGCAACGGTTCGGCGGTTTTGGGCGGGGGATCAGCCTCGGTGCGTTGCGATCGGACCGCTTCGAAGGTTCGGCCGATCCGATCGATGTCGGCGCAATCCACGCGCATCGATGGACCTGGCCCGGATCGTGTCGACAGTCGCATGACCCGAGCGAAACGCGTCAACGCCGACGTGTGTCTTACAAACGATTTCGCGATGCGCGACGCGCGATCACTGCCGCCGCTTGAGGATGTCGCGCGCCAGCACCCACACCACGATCAGGTTGATGATCAGCACCGCGGTGGCCAGCCAGCCGGGATGGCGGAACATCGCGTAGATATCGAACGGCAGGTACAGCGCGGCGCCGAGGCAGCCCAGCCACGAGGCCCAGGCCTTGGCCTTCCACAGGCCCCAGGCTTCGATCAGGTGCAGCAATCCGTAGGCGAGCACCACCGCCGCGGCCAGGTGCACCGAATGCGGGCTGATGGTGTGGGCGAGCCAGGCCAGCGAGCCGTGCTCGGGGTCCAGATGGAAGCGCTTGATCAGTTCGCCGATCCAGCGTTGCAGCGGCGCCGGTCCGAGCAGTTCAAGGCCGCTCGCCGCGCTCAGCGCGAGCGCGCCCTTGACCGCTTCGACCGCGGCGATCACATGCAGGCCCGGGTGGGCCTTGGGGTTGGCGTCGTAGTGCGTTTGGGCTTCGGTCATCGGTACGGATGGGCGACGTAGTGCTCAACCAATCGTTGAGCCAGCGGCATGTCCATATGAGTCTGATCGCACAGCAGGCGGATCGCTTCGAGTTTCTTGTTCGCGTCGGCGAGCTTGCGGATGTCGGCGGGCAGGCGGAACTCGCCTTCGCTCAGGTGTTCGCGCGCGACCTTGCGTGCGATCGGGCCGCCGAGGGTGGCGCGGATTTTCTTGATCGCTTCGATCGTCTCGCCCTTGTCGAACAGCGCCTGCACGTCCGGTGACCATACAGGAGCGGCGGGGGCGGGCGGTTCGGCGACGGGCGCCGCCGGTGCGACTAAAGGCGCGGGCGCGGCGGGAACGGCCGCGGGCGCTGGTGCGATGGGCTCGGGCCGCGGCTCGGGCGGCAGTTGCGGTTGCGGCGTGGGTGTCGCCGCGGCCTGGGTCGTGGCCGGGCGCTTGCGCGCGCCCAGCCACCAGCCCAGCAGCAGTCCGGGCGCGAGGCCCGCGAACCACCAGATCAGATCGTGTAAGTCCATTTCACTTCGATCCTTGCAACGCGCGCTGGTTCCCCAAACGCGCGGCTCTACTGCAATTACTTACCGGGCGATCAGGCCGCGCGCGAGGCGCGCTTGCGATCGCTTTCGGTCAGGAACTTCTTGCGCAGGCGGATTTCCTTCGGCGTGACTTCGACCAGCTCGTCGTCTTCGATGAAGTCCAGCGCCTGTTCCAGCGTGTACTTGATCGCCGGGCTCAGCTGGATCGCATCGTCCTTGCCCGAAGCGCGCATGTTGGTCAGCGGCTTGGTCTTGATCGCGTTGACGGTGAGGTCGTTGTCCTTGGAGTGGATGCCGACCAGCTGGCCCTCATACACGTTGTCGCCTTCGGCGGCGAACAGCCTGCCGCGTTCCTGCAGCGGCCCGAGCGAATAGGCCGGGGTGGTGCCCGGCGCATTGGCGATCATCACGCCGTTGATGCGCTTGGCGATCGCGCCCTGTTCCTTCGGACCGTAGTGGTCGAACACATGGAACAGCAGGCCCGAGCCCTGGGTCAGGGTGCGGAATTCGTTCTGGAAGCCGATCAGGCCGCGCGCCGGGATCATGTAGTCCAGGCGCACGCGACCCTTGCCGTCGGACACCATGTCCTTCAACTGGGCCTTGCGGGTTCCGAGCTTCTCCATGACGCCGCCCTGGTGCTGCTCTTCGATGTCGACCACCAGTTGTTCGACCGGCTCCATCAGCTTGCCGTCGATTTCCTTGATGATGACTTCCGGACGCGACACGGCCAGTTCGAAGCCTTCGCGGCGCATGTTCTCGATCAGCACCGACAGGTGCAGTTCGCCGCGGCCCGAGACCAGGAACTTGTCCGGATCGGAGCCTTCTTCGACCTTCAGCGCCACGTTGTGCAGGGTTTCGCGCTGCAGACGCTCGCGCAGCTGGCGGCTGGTGAGGAACTTGCCGCCGCTGAGGTCCTTGTTGCCGGCGAACGGCGAGTTGTTCACCTGGAAGGTCATGCTGATGGTGGGTTCGTCCACGGTCAGCGCGGGCAGGGCTTCCGGGGTGTCCAGCGCGCACACGGTGTCGGAGATCGACAGGTCGGCGACGCCGGAGATGGCGACGATGTCGCCGGCCTCGGCTTCCTCGGTCTCCAGGCGCTCAAGGCCCATGAAGCCGAGCACCTGCAGGACCTTGCCCTGACGCTTCTTGCCGTGACGGTCGATCACGCTGACCGGCATGTTGCGGCGGACCTTGCCGCGCTGGATGCGGCCGATGCCGATCAGGCCGACGAAGTTGCTGTAGTCCAGCTGGCTGATGCGCATCTGGAACGGGCCGTCGAGATCGACCTCCGGCGGCGGGACGTGCTTCATGATCGCTTCGTACAGCGGGGTCATGTCGCCCGAGCGCGCGGCGTCGTCCAGGCTGGCGTAGCCGTGCAGCGCCGAGGCGTAGACGATCGGGAAGTCGAGCTGCTCGTTGGTGGCGCCGAGCTTGTCGAACAGGTCGAACACCTGGTCGATGACCCAGTCCGGACGCGCGCCCGGGCGGTCGATCTTGTTGACCACCACGATCGGCTTGAAGCCCATCGCGAAGGCCTTCTGGGTGACGAAGCGGGTCTGCGGCATCGGGCCGTCCATCGCGTCGACCAGGATCAGCACCGAGTCGACCATCGACAGCACGCGCTCGACCTCGCCGCCGAAGTCGGCGTGGCCCGGGGTGTCGACGATGTTGATGCGGTTGCCCTGCCAGGTGATGGCGGTGTTCTTGGCCAGGATCGTGATGCCACGTTCCTTTTCCTGGTCGTTGCTGTCCATCGCGCGCTCGGCGAGCACCGTGCGTTCGGACAGGGTGCCGGACTGCTTCAACAGGCAGTCGACGAGGGTGGTCTTGCCATGGTCGACGTGGGCGACGATGGCGATATTGCGCAGGCGTTCGATGGACATGCGATTGGACGCCGGAAGGCGCTATAGCTGAGGAAGATAGCCGGCCATTATACCGGGCAAAGGTGGCACGTGCCTGCCGGGGCGGGCCCTGTTCATGTTCTGCCGGTTTTATTGACGATCAGCGCTGAGAAATCGGTTTCTTCGATGGGCGCGGCGCAAGTCGCGCGCCGCGGAAGGCCGGCCGACCCGGGTCGCATGGCCGCTCCAGCGGGGGCAGACGGGTCCGGCCGCGCGCGCCTGAACGGCCCGGGCACGATGCCGGACGGGGCCGGGTGGGGGCGAATTCCTGGTCGGCTGGGCTTCGCCAGGCTCCCGGTCGCCGCGGCCCGCGCCGCCATGTGCCGCTCCGGTCCGGCGTGCGCCAGCCGGGCGGCTGCTTTTTTGCTTCGGTATCATTGTGGATTGCCTCTGCAGTCGCCATGTCGGCGGGCGAGCCAATCCCCATCCCCTTCGCTACACCTGGAGTGCGTTGCATGAGCCTGATCGCCACCTTCGACACCTCGCGCGGCCCGATCCGCGTCGAACTCGCCGCCGACAAGGCGCCGCTGACCGTCGCCAACTTCGTCAACCTGGCCCAGCGCGGCTTCTACGACGGCCTGGCCTTCCACCGCGTGATCCCGAACTTCATGGTCCAGGGCGGCTGCCCGCAGGGCACCGGCACCGGCGGCCCGGGCTACCGCTTCGAGGACGAGACCCGCAACGGCCTGAGCCACCAGCGCGGCGTGCTGTCGATGGCCAACGCCGGCCCGGGCACCAACGGCAGCCAGTTCTTCATCACCCACGTCGTGTGCGACTGGCTGGACGGCAAGCACACCGTGTTCGGCAAGGTGCTCGACGGCCAGGAAATCGTCGACACCATCAAGCAGGGCGACGCGATCAACTCGATCAAGATCGAGGGCGACACCGCCGCGGTGCTGGCCGCCAAGGCCGATCGCGTGGCCGACTGGAACAAGATCCTCGACGAAAACAAGCGCCCGTAAGGGTTGCCGTCCGCGGCGCGCCGACTGGCCGCCACGGTCGCACAAGAAAAAGACGGCCTCGCGGCCGTCTTTTTTTTACTTCGTTTTCGGCCGCTGCCCGCGGGAGCGGTTTGAGTCGCGACCGCTGGTTCCGGCGCGACCGATGCGGGCGCCAAAGACATGTCACACCCGCTCACCGCGCAGGCACCAGACGAACTGTCCGACCCAAGCGCATCGCACTCACTGCGCGAACTGCATCCCGTCGAGCATGCGATTGACCGCGACCACATCGCGGTCGTGGTAATGCTCGCCCGGCGCCAGCCAGACCAGCGCGGTCAGCTTGCCGTCGCGCTCGACCGCGGCCGCCGTGCCCTTGTAGTTCAAGCCGCCGGCATCGGTCATGGCGAAGTCGAAACGCACGCCGTCGACATTGCTGAAGCGCTGCGGACGCAATTGGCTGCCGCTCACGTTGACCGCGCCTTCCTCGCGCAGGCCGTCCAGGATCAGGTCGCGCAACTCGTCGGCGCGCATGCCGCCGCGGAACCAGGGGCCGTCGGGCTTGGAGGCCGTTTTCTTGCGGCCGCCGCTGGCGTACGAATCGCGGACATAGGGTGAACAGGCCGCAGTCGGCGCCCGCCGCCTCGCGCAGTCCGGTCACGCCCGGGCCGAGGGTCCAGGTCAGGCGCGGCTTGCTGGTCTTCGGGCCTTTTTCAAGTGACAGGATGTGCAAGGCGCGGTGGCGGATCGGGCACGGCGAACGCCCGGGTCCGGACAGGCGGCGGCGGCTCGGCGGCGCGCGGCGAAACCGGTCCGGCGCCGGTGCTGTGCTACCATTTTGCGGCTCGAACCCGTGGTTCCGGCGGTAGTTTTCGGCCATTCCCGCGTCGTCGGGGATGCGATTCCGGCAGCGATCGCCGCGGCGTCACGGCCGTTCGGCCCACGCATCTCTCCCGCACACGCTCCGTCGTACACCACCCCACGAGGTTTACACGATGCCCCAGCTCGCCCGGCGCATCGGTCGCGCCAAGCCCAGCGCGATCATGCAGGTTGCCGAAAAGGCCAAGCGGCTCAAGGCCGAAGGCCGCGACATCATCAGCTTCTCGATCGGCGTTCCCAACTTCCTGCCCGGCGATCACGTCTACGCCGCCGTGCGCGAAGCCCTGGCCAAGGACAGCGGCCAGTACGGCAGCAACCGCGGCGCCGACGCGCTGCTGGACGCGTTCATCGAGCACATGAGCAAGATCGGCCTGAGCGGTTACGGCCGGGTCAACTGCGCCACCGGCATCGGCGCCAAACACGTGATCTACAACATCGCCGAGGCGCTGTTGGACGAAGGCGACACCATCGTCTTCCCGACCCCGTACTGGACCAGCTATCTCGACATCGCCGAGATCGTCAACGCCAAGATCGATCTGCTGCCGTGCCCGGCTTCGCAGGACTACAAGCTCACGCCCGAACAGCTCGACGCCGCGCTGGCGAAGAAGCCGCGCGTGTTCCTGTTCAACAATCCCTCCAACCCGACCGGCATGGTCTACGGGAAGGAAGAGATCGATGCGCTGGCCGACGTCGTCGCCAAGTACCCGGACACCTGGGTGATCACCGACGACATCTACAACCGCATGGTGTTCGACGGCCTGGGCTATCACAACTTCGTGCACTCGCGTCCCGAGTTGCGCGACCGGGTGATCTTCATCGACTCGCTGTCCAAGACCTACGGCATGCCGGGTTGGCGGGTGGGCTTCATGGCCGGTCCGGAAGTGGTGGCGCAGGCCGTGACCACGATGAATTCCAACCACATCACCAACGTCCCCGAGATCGTCACCGCCGCCGCCGTGGCCGCGCTGTC
Source organism: Lysobacter capsici (assembly GCF_014779555.2). NCBI lineage: Bacteria > Pseudomonadati > Pseudomonadota > Gammaproteobacteria > Lysobacterales > Lysobacteraceae > Lysobacter > Lysobacter capsici. The sequence continues at coordinate 4,406,471 of NZ_CP094357.1, read as the reverse complement.
GGGTCCGCAGGACGTGCCGACCGCGCGCTGCGCCGAGTTCCAGGCCAAGCGCGATCAGGTCATGGACGTGATGAATGCGATTCCGGGCGTGGTCTGCCCGCGTCCGCAGGGCGCGTTCTACGTGTTCCCGGACATCAGCGTCGCGTTCGGCAAGACCCACGGTCCGAGCGGGCTGAAGATCGAAAGCGACATGGATTTCTGCAACGCGCTGCTGGAAACCAAGGGCGTGGCCTGCGTGCCGGGCTCGGCGTTCGGCGAGCCTCGCGCGCTGCGCATCAGCTACACCTGTCCGACGCCGCAGCTGGCGCCGGGCCTGCAGCGGTTCCAGGAATTCTTCGCCGAGCTCGTCTGAGCCCGGCGCGGAATCGTGGTCACCGGTTCACAGCCGCCGTCACGGCGATCCTAGAGACAAGGACTTCGACATGCGCGTCACCACCGTGCTCTGGATCGCCCTGGCCGCCGCCGTCGGCGTCGGCGGGGTCAAGCTGATCAAGGCGAACGGTTTCGATCTGTTCGCCTCGCGTCCGGCCGAACTCAAGCCCGACGATCCGCGCCACACGACCGGCGACAAGCGCATCGTGATGCTGGCCGCGCAGTGGTGCGGCTACTGCGAAAAACTGCGCAAGGATTTCGAACTGGCCAACGTGCGCTACAGCCTGATCGACATCGACACCGAAGCCGGCCAGCGCGCGATGGAGGCCGTCGGCGCGCGCGGCGTGCCGGTCACCATCATCGGTCAGGACATCGTCTACGGTTACAACATGGACGAGATCAAGGACCGGATGGAGCCGCTCGGCTACCGCCTGTAAGCGCGCGGCGCAGGCCGCGCGCGGTTTCCAATCAATCCCGCGGGCCGCGTGCCCGCCATACCGTTCACTCGTGAAGGAAAGACCCCGATGAAGACCCCCGTCCGCGTTGCCGTCACCGGTGCTGCCGGCCAGATCGGCTACTCGCTGCTGTTCCGCATCGCTTCCGGCGAAATGCTCGGCAAGGATCAGCCCGTCATCCTGCAGTTGCTGGAACTGCCGCTGGAGAAGGCCCAGGCCGCGCTCAAGGGCGTGATCATGGAGCTGGAAGACTGCGCGTTCCCGCTGCTGGCCGGCGTGGTCGGCACCGACGACGCCGAAGTCGCGTTCAAGGACGCCGACGTGGCCCTGCTGGTCGGCGCGCGTCCGCGCGGCCCGGGCATGGAGCGCAAGGACCTGCTGCTGGAAAACGCCAAGATCTTCACCGCCCAGGGCGCGGCGTTGAACAAGGTCGCCTCGCGCAACGTCAAGGTGCTGGTGGTCGGCAACCCGGCCAACACCAACGCTTACATCGCGATGAAGTCGGCGCCGGACCTGCCGGCCAAGAACTTCACCGCGATGCTGCGCCTGGACCACAACCGCGCGCTGAGCCAGCTCGCCGCGAAGGCCGGCGTGGCCGTGGGCGACATCGAGAACCTGGTGGTGTGGGGCAATCACAGCCCGACCATGTACCCGGACTACCGCTTCGCCACCGTCAACGGCCAGTCGCTGAAGGACAAGATCAACGACGCCGACTGGAACGCGAACACCTTCATCCCGCAGGTCGGTAAGCGCGGCGCGGCGATCATCGAAGCGCGCGGCCTGTCGTCGGCGGCGTCGGCGGCCAATGCCGCGATCGACCACATCCGCGACTGGGTGCTCGGCAGCAACGGCAAGTGGGTGACCATGGGCGTGCCGTCCGACGGCAGCTACGGCATTCCGGAGACGGTGATGTACGGCGTGCCGGTGATCACCGAAAACGGCGAGTACAAGCGCGTTGAAGGTCTGGAAGTGGACGCGTTCAGCCGCGCCGCGATGGACAAGACCCTGGCCGAGCTCGAGGAAGAGCGCGCCGGCGTGGCGCATCTGCTGGGCTGATCGATCGCGCGATGCGGTGCATGAACGGGGCGGCTTTGGCTGCCCCGTTTTTTTTGCGGGCTTCGGTTAGCTGCGCATTACGGGTAACGAGTCCTTCTCCCGTTTACGGGAGAAGGTGGCCCGAAGGGCCGGATGAGGGGCGCGCGAATTCTGGGTTGCGACGCGAGCTTCCAGCCCGTGAGCCCTCACCCCGGCCCTCTCCCGCAAGCGGGAGAGGGAGTTGGAGTTGGAGTGGAGCAGCGCTGGGGTTTTCCCTTCTCCCGCTCGCGGGAAAAGGTGGCCCGAAGGGCCGGATGAGGGCACGCGAATCTTGGCGAGCGATGCGATCGCAGGCCTCATGTGCCTTCACCCAGCCCTTTCACCTGTCGCCACCCTGCGGACGCCGCAAGCAAGGGCGGGCGCGCAAGCCGATCCAGGGAAAGGCGCACCAAAGTCCCGCGCCGTCCCCGACCGTGTAGGATCGGTCCCGCTCCACGTCCGAGGGAATCCACCCGATGAGCGACACCCTGCGCATCCTGATCGCCGACGACCACCCGATGTTCCGGGCGGCGTTGCGCTTCGCGCTGGGCGAGATCGCGCCCGGCGCGGCGATGGTCGAGGTGTCCAGCCAGAGCGCGCTGGAGGCGGCGATCGCCAGCGGCGAGGAATTCGACCTGGCCATGCTCGACCTGATGATGCCCGGCGCGATGGGCTTCTCCTCGTTGGTATACGCGCGCGGCGAACGTCCCGAGCTGCCGGTGGTGATCATTTCCTCGAACGAACATCCGCGCACGATCCGCCGCGCCCAGCAGTTCGGCGCATCGGGCTTCGTGCCCAAGTCGGCGCCATCGACGGTACTGGCCGAAGCGGTCGAGGCGGTGCTCGCCGGCAAGATCTGGTTTCCGCCGCAGCAGGTCGAGCGCGACGAGGGCGACGCGCAACTCGCCGATCGCCTGGCCCAGCTCACTCCGCAGCAGATGCGGGTGCTGTTGCGACTGGCCGACGGCCTGCTCAACAAGCAGATCGCCTACGAGCTGTCGCTGGCGGAGAACACGGTCAAGATCCACGTCACCGCGATCCTGCGCAAACTCGGTTGCCATTCGCGCACGCAGGCGGCGGTGTTGGTGAAGGGGCTGTCGTTGGAAGACGACGCGGCGGGGTTGCACGACTAGGGCTCGCTGCGCGGTGGTCGAGGCCGCTGTCGGCGCGCTCGCAATCGGCGCTTTCGCTGAAGACAGTTCAGGGCGCGGCGTTTGCGCTGGCTGACACGAAAAGCGAATCCCCCGCGCACCGAACGCCACCCAGGATCGAACCCCGCCGGGCGCTCGCCCCCTTTTCCAAAGTGGGCGCCGGTTTCAGCCGAGGCTTCGTGCGAACAAATGCACGCACGCGCGATTCGGCCGGAACCCGCGCTTCCTTAGATACATGTGCTTGTCGACAATACGTATCCCGAGCGCTGGCGATTTCCCCACGCTATGGCCGTTGTCGTTGTCGTTGTCGTCGCTGTTGCCGTAGCTGTTGCCGTAGCCGTAGCCGTTGCTGTTGCTGTTCCCCCCTTTGTAAAAGGGGGGCAGGGGGGATTCGCTTTTGCTTCAACACAACGCGAAAAACCTGCCGCGCCAGCCGACTGCGCATCAACATCGCATCCGCGCATCCGCGCATCCGCGCAACGCGCAACGCGCAACGCGCATCGCGCATCGCGCAATCGCAACGCACACAAACCCAACCCGCCTAACCCTCAACCGCCCCGCATCACCATCCGCGTAACCAACGCCCGCAGCGCCGCCGGTTTCAGCGGCTTGGGCAGAAAACTCCACCCACGCTCGCCCGCGCGCGTGCGTAGCCCGGGATCGGCATCGGCCGACATCAGCACCACCGGCGGCATGCGTTTCCATTTGGCTTCCAACTGGGTGCCCAGTTCGAAGCCGGTGCTTTCGCCCAGCCGGTAATCGAGCAGCAACAGCTCCGGCATCGGCAGATGATCGGCATGGGTCAGCGCGCAAGCCGCGGTGGCGGCGGTCTCGACCCGGCAGCCCCAATCTTCGAGCAGATGTTGCGCGGCCTGGCGCGAATGCGGGTCGTCGTCGACCACCCACACCTGACGCTCATACAGCGGCGAGTCTTCTTCGCGATCGAGAGCGGTCAAGGGACCGTCCGGCGTCGCCGATGCCGGGCTCGGCGCGGCATCGTCGACCGCCGCGCTCGCATACGGCACCTCGACCGAGAACACGCTGCCGCGTCCCGGCCACGAACGCAGACCGATGCGATGGTCGAGCAACAGCGCGACTCGGCGCACGATCGCCAGTCCCAGCCCGGCGCCGCGCTGCGGCGCTTCCACGCCGGTGTCCAGGCGCTGGAATTCCTCGAAGATCAGCTCGCGCTTGTTCGGCGCGATGCCCGGCCCGGTGTCCCACACCTCAATGCGCACGCCATCGCGCAAGCGCCGCGCGCCGAGCACGATGCGGCCGTCGCGCGGGGTGAACTGCATCGCGTTGGACAGGAAGTTCTGCACGATCCGGCGCAGCAACACTTCGTCGCTGTCGACGATCGCGCTGCACGGCAGGCAATGCAGATGCAGGCCGCGCGATTCGGCCAGGATGCGGAACTGGCTTTCGATCGCGCTCAGCACGCGCGCCAGCGGCAATGCGCCGCGTTTGACTTCCAGCGCGCCCGATTCCAGCCGCGAAATATCCAGCAGGCTCGACAGGATGTCGTCCTGCGCGGCCAGCGCGGCCTCGATGTGATCGGTCAGCTCGCGGCCTTCGGCATCGACGCGCCGACGCAGCGACGACAGATACATGCGCGCCGCATTCAACGGCTGCAGCAGATCGTGGACCGCGGCGGCGACGAAGCGGGTCTTGGACCGGTTGGCGCGTTCGGCTTCGCCCTTGGCGCTTTGCAGGTCGCTGGTGCGTTGCTCGATGCCGCGTTCCAGGCTGTCGGCGAGCGTGCGCAGATCGCGCGCGGCCTGCTTGTACGCGGTGATGTCGGCGTAACTGGTGACGAAGCCGCCGTCGGGCATGGGATTGCCGCGGATCTCGATCACCGTGCCGTCGGGCCGCTCGCGTTCGTGCAGGTACGGCTGGCCACGCTGCAGGTGATCCAGGCGGCGGCGGATCGCGTCTTCCGGATCAGCGCCGAGCAGGCCGCGGCGCGCGTTGTAGCGGATCAGGTCTTCGATCGGACGGCCGACCTGCAGCAGGTCGGGCGGGTAACGGAACAGTTCGGCATAGCGCTGATTCCACGCGACCAGACGCAGTTCCGCGTCGACCACGCTGACGCCTTGCGGCAGATGCTCCAGGCTGTGGCCTTCGCCCAGGCTCGCCTGCCGCGCGGCCTGGACCACGCCGTCCTGCGCGTTGCGCAAGGCTTCGGCGTGATGCTCGACCATCTTCTCCAGTTCCTGCCGGCTGCGCAGTCGCAGCGCGGCGATGCGGTTGCGCTGCATCAGCAGCAGCACGACCGAGACCAGCAGCAGCCACGCGCCGGCCGCGACCGCGCGCGCGATCCACGCGGTGCGAATGCTCGGCGTGGTATCGCGCAGCAGATGCAAGGTCCAGTCCTCGCGCGGCAGATGCAGCGATTGCCACAGCATCGGTTCGCGCATCAGCGGATCGCGCAGGCGCACCACGCGCGCGCCGTCGCCGACTTCGCGCTCGACCCGGATCGTGGCCGGCCGCAGGGTCTGCCCCTGATACTGCCGGGTGCGCTGCAATTGCAGGTTCTGCGCCGGTGTCGGCGCCCGCAGCAGGCGATAGCGCCATTGCGGCTGCGCGGTCAGGAACACCACGCCGCTGGCGTCGCTGAGCAGGACCAGATCGCCGCGTTCGCTCCAGTCCGAGCGGATGTCCTCGAGTTCGACCTTGACCGCGACCGCGCCGACCGCGCCGCCGCGTTCGTCGTGGATCGCGCGGGCGATGAAATGGCCCGGCACATGCGTGGTCACGCCGATCGCGTAGAACTCGCCGGCGCCGTCGGTCATCGCCTTCTGGAAATACGGACGGAACGCATACGACTGTCCGACGTTGCTGTTGGGCAGGTCCCAGTTGCTCGCGGCGATGCCGATGCCCTTGCTGTCGATCAGGGTCAGGGTGCTGGTGCGGTTGGCGAAATTGAGCTGGACCAGGCGCTCGTTGGCGCGCTGGCGCTGAGTGCGATCGTCGGGATTGGCGAGCGTGGCGCGCAGTTGCGGATCCAGCGACAGCACCGCCGGCATGATCCGGTAACGGTCGATGTGCTGCTCGATCACCTGCGCGCGCTGGGCCAGCAGCGCGCGCGCTTCGCCGGCCTGGCGTTGCAGCGCCTGCGAATAGGCGATGCGTCCGGCGATCAGCATCGACAGCGCCACGCCGATCGCGATCAGGGCGATCCACAGGGCGGTTTGCAGCTGGCGGCGGTGGGGGATCACGGGTGGGACGGGAATCGGGAATCGAGAGTCGGGAGTCGGAAAAGCGCGTGCGACGCGATCTCGCGGACACGCTGAGAAGGACGTGAATGAGTTGAGCGGGGTGCAAGCATCGTGTTCTCCGGCGGCGGTGACCGAGCCCGACGTTGCATCGTCTGGATCAACGCAGTGCGCAATCCATCGTCGCCATCCGCTGCGGCAAAGTCAAAGCGCCTGCGAATCCCGGCTTTTCACGATTCCCGATTCCCCATTCCCGAATCCCGGCCGTTAAAACTGCAACTGCGCCCGAACCTCCATCACATCCGGATCCCCCGACAACAGCCCCTTGTCCGCCTTGACCTGCACCCAGTTGGCCTGGAATTTGAAGTGCGTGGTCAGATACCAGTTCACGCCCAGGGTCAGATCGCGCTGGCGGCCGCCGGCGATGCCGCCGTCGTCGAGATCGAGTTCGCCATAGCGCGCGAGCAGTTCGACCGCGCCATAGCCATGCGCCGGCTTGATGTTGGCGACGTTGTTGCCGGTGTAAGGCCGGGTTTCGCCGGTCAGCACCCAGCTGCCGGTTACGTAGTAACCGTCGGCGGTGAAATCGCGCGCGCCGTTTTCGCGCTGCGCGGTGGCGCGCAGGTACTCGGCCTGCACCGACCACGGGCCGTCGATCCACAACGCTTCCAGGCCGTTGCGCAGCACCTTGTCGGTGTTGCGCAGGCTGCCCGAATCGACCAGCCGCACCGCGGTCAGGCCGCTCATCGGCCGCGCGCGGAAGCGGGTCGACGGGCCGAAGTACGCGCCGCGTCCATCGGTGAAACCGTGCGGGTTCTCGACCGACGCGGTCAGGCCCAGATGCACGACATGGTCCTTGTCCTTGACCGGCGTCCACACCGCGCGGCCGGCCGCGGTGGTGCCGGGGTTGTCGCCCTGCAGGTCGTGGCCGAAGAAATACGCAGCGCTCACCGCGTAACGCGGCCGCTCCATCGACCATTCCACGCCGGTGCGGCGGGCCTGGTAGATCGCCTGCGACGCCGCCGACAATTCGATCATGCTGCCGCTGCGCGACGCCGCCACGCTCTCCATGCTGACCGGGGTCTTGAAGTAACCCACGCGCAGCTTGCCGTAGTCGGCGCCGAACAAGGCCTTGGTCTCCATGCGCAGGGCGACGTCGAGCCAGACCTTGGCTTCGAAATCGAACACCGCGGTGAAGTCGTACACATCCTTCTTCTTCAGGTTCACGCCGAACTCGCGGCGGCGGAAGTGGCCGTCGTCGGACAACGCGGTCGCGGCGGTGCCGTAGCCGTTGTCGCCGGAGAAATCGACCACGTCGTAGGCGACGTTGGCGGTGCCGGAAATCTCGGTGCCGTCGGCGAAGCTGTACTTGGTCGGCCAATCGTCGAAGTTGGCGGCGCGCGCGCCGCACGGCAGCGCGGCGGCGAGGATCGCGGCGGACAGCGCGAGGGCGAGGCGGTCGATACGGATCATCGGTCGGAACTCCAGGTCGTGACCGCCGTCCTGGCAGCAGGAAACCGCGCCGGGCGCAGCGCGTCCGGCTCGTGGTGATTGGGTTGGATGAGCCGGGCTGCTTGAACGGCCCGGCGAAACTTCCGCGGCGCTAGGTCAGGCGGCTTTATCGGCCAGCGGCGCGTGATGATCCGACGGCAGGTCGTCGTCGAGATCGGTCGCGCTTGGCGGATTGGCCAGTTCGTGATTGAGCTTGTCGCGGTCGAGCTCGTTTTCCCAACGCGCGACCACGATCGTCGCCACGCCGTTGCCGATGAAGTTGGTCAGCGCGCGCGCCTCGCTCATGAAGCGGTCGATGCCCAGGATCAGGGCCAGGCCCGCGACCGGCACCGACGGCACCACGGTCAAGGTCGCCGCCAGGGTGATGAAGCCCGCGCCGGTGACGCCGGACGCGCCCTTGGAGGTCAGCATCGCCACCATCAGCAAGGTCAGTTCCTGAGTCAGGGTCAGATCGACGCCGAGCGCCTGGGCGACGAAGATCGTCGCCATGGTCAGGTAGATGTTGGTGCCGTCGAGATTGAACGAATAGCCGCTGGGCACCACCAGGCCGACCACCGACTTGGAGCAGCCCAGGCGTTCGAGCTTGCGCATCAGCGGCACCAGCGCCGATTCCGACGACGAGGTGCCGAGCACCAGCAGCAGTTCGTCGCGGATGTAGCGGATGAAGCGCAGGATGCTGAAACCGGTGAAATGCGCGATCGAACCGAGCACGATCAGGATGAACAACGCGCAGGTCAGGTAGAAGCTGCCCATCAGCTTGGCCAGCGGGCCGAGCGAATCCACGCCGTACTTGCCGATGGTGAAGGCCATCGCCGCGCCGGCGCCGATCGGCGCGAGCTTCATGATCATGCTCATCATGCCGAAGAACACCTTCGACACCGCTTCGAGCAGGTCCATCACCTTCTCGCCGCTCTTGCCCATGTGCAGCAGGGCGAAGCCGAACAGCACCGCCATCAGCAGCACCTGCAGCAGGTCGCCGTTGCCGGTGAAGGCGTCGGTGAAGGTCTTGGGGATGATGTGCAGGATGAAATCGACGGTGCTCTGGTCCTTGGCCGCGGCGGCGTATTTCTCCACCGCGCTGGCGTCGAGGGTGGCCGGATCGACGTTGAAACCGGCGCCGGGCTTGAGCGTGTTGACCACCACCAGGCCGATCACCAGGGCGATGGTCGAGACCACTTCGAAATACACGATCGCCTTGACCCCCACGCGGCCGACCTTCTTGACGTCGGACACGCCGGCGATGCCGAGCACCACGGTCAGGAAGATGATCGGCGCGATCAGCATCTTGATCAGCGAGATGAAGCCGTCGCCGAGCGGCTTGAGCTTGACCGCGATGTCCGGGAAGTAATGACCGAACACGCCGCCGAGGACGATCGCGCCCAGCACCCACAGGTAGAAACGCGAACCGGACTTCTTCATGGGCGGGATTCCTGTACTGGAGCGACGGCGGAAAGGGTGGGGACGGGAGCTGGGTTCGCGCGCGCGACGGCGGGCATCAGTCGCGATCGATGGTCGAGTGCTTGCGCGTGTCGGGCATGAAGAAATAGACCAGCAGCGAGCAGGCGATGCAGGCGCTGACGTACCAGAAGAAACCGCTCTCCATGCCGTGTTGCTTGAACTGCAGGGCGATGATCTCGGCGGTGCCGCCGAACAGGGCGACGGTCAGCGCATACGGCAGGCCGACGCCGAGCGCGCGCACTTCGACCGGGAACAGTTCGGCCTTCACCACCGCGTTGATCGCGGTGTAGCCGCTGACCGCGCCGAGCAGCACCATGATCAGGAAGAACGCTTCCAGCGGCGTCTGCGCGTCGCGGATCCAGTGCATCACCGGCACGGTGAGCACCGCGCCGAGCACGCCGAACGCGATCAGCAGCGGGCGCCGGCCGATCCGGTCCGACAGCGCGCCGATCAGCGGCTGCAGCAGCATGTACACGAACAGGGTCGAGGCGTTGATCAAGGTCGCGGTCGATTCGCTGAAGCCCGCGCTCAGGCTGAGGAACTTCAGCATGTAGTTGGAATAGGTGTAGAACGCCAGCGTGCCGCCCATGGTCAGGCCGATCACGGTCAGCACCGCGCGCGGGTGCTGCATCAAGGTGCGCAGCGAGCCTTCCTTGCGCTGCGGCGTGTCGCTGGCCTTGAGCTTGGTGAACGACTCGGTCTCGTGCATGTTGCGGCGCAGGTACAGCGCGACCACCGCGGCGATCGCGCCGATCGCGAACGGAATGCGCCAGCCCCACGAGCGCAATTGCTCGTCGGTCAGCACGAACTGCTGCAGCACCACCAGCACCAGCACCGCCAGCAGCTGGCCCATGATCAAGGTGACGTAGAGGAAGCTCGACCAGAAGCCGCGGTGCTTGCTCGACGCCATTTCGCTCAGATACGTGGCCGAACTGCCGTATTCGCCGCCCACGCTCAGGCCCTGCATCAGGCGCGCGGCCAGCAGCAGGATCGGCGCGAACAGGCCGATGGTTTCGTAACCCGGGGTCAGGGTGATGATCAGCGAGCCCAGACACATCAACTGCACCGACAGCATCAGCGAAGCCTTGCGGCCGTGGCGGTCGGCGTAGCGGCCGAACACCCAGCCGCCGATCGGCCGCATCAGAAAACCCACCGCGAAGATCGCCGCGGTCTTGAGGTTCTGGCTGAGCTTGTCGCCGCTGGGGAAGAACACGTGGGAGAAGTACAGCGAGAACGAGGTGTAGACGTACCAGTCGTAGTACTCGACCAGGTTGCCGACCGAGCCGGAGAAGATCGATTTCAGACGTTGCCCGGGGCTCACGCTCGGGGCGCTGGGCACGGTGTCGGCGAGGGTGACGGCGCTCACGTTATGGCGGCTCCTGGAAAAGCGAATACTGACGATGCGAAGGCGGTGGTCGCGCTGGCCGTGCGACCGCAATGCCCGTGAACGCTTTGCGCGAATGGCTCGCGGCAGACGCGGGCGACGGCAAGGCGAGCGCGCGTCCCCGCGGTCGCCGCCGATAGTGGTCCCGACCGCGGCGGCGACCAATACCACCTTAGGGTTAGGGGGGCCGTTCATCCGCGCCGGTCCGCCATCAGCGCGTCATCTGCGCCGCCCATGCTTCTCCGGATTTTTGCCCGAACTTCCCCCGGAGATTGCAATGAAGTACCCCCTTGCCACGCCCGCGCTCGTGCTGGCGATCTGGACCGCGCTGGCGACCGCGCCCGTTCATGCCGATCCGCGCGAGGCCGCGCCCGCGCCCGAGACCGCGCTCGACGGCGCCGCGGGTGAAGCGGCGGGCCGCGATGCGACCACGCTCGACGCGGTGTCGGTGATCGGCATGGGCGAGACCCGCCAGGTGCAGCGGATCAAGCTGGCGGATATCGAAAAGCGCGCGCCGGGCACCAGCCCGCAGAAGATCCTCAACAAGCTGCCGGGCATCTCGGTGCAGTCCAACGACGCCTACGGCGCCAACGAGGAATCGCAGACCATCAGCCTGCGCGGCTTCAACCAGCGCCTGCTCGGCTACACCCTCGACGGCATTCCGCTCGGCGACAACAGCTACGGCAACTACAACGGCCTGGGCATCAGCCGCGCCTTGATCGGCGAGAACCTGGCCGGCGCGGAACTGGCCGCGGGCATCGGCTCGCTCGGCACCGCCTCGACCAGCAACCTCGGCGGCACCTTGCAGTATTTCTCCTCCGATCCGCACAGCGAATTCGGCCTGCGCCTTGCCCAGACCTTCGGCAGCGACAGCACCCGCCGCACCTATGCGCGCATGGACACTGGCGATCACGGCGGTTTCTCGATGTATCTGTCCGGTTCGCTGCTCAGCGCCGACATGTGGTCCAAGCCCGGCGACAACCAGGATCAGAACCAGGTCAACCTCAAGGCGCTGTATCAGTTCGGCGACGGCAACCGGATCAGCGCGTTCGTGTCGAGCGCGGAAACCAGCCAAGCCAACTTCGCCTACCTGTCCAAGGGTCTGCTGTCGCGCGGCTCGGGCTGGGACTGGAATCTGTACAAGCCCGACTGGCAGCGCGCGCTCGCCGCGGCGTACTGCGCGCCCAAGCCGTGGCCGGCGAACCAGCACCGCGCCGGCGATCCGCGCTGCGGCTTCAGCGGCCCCGCGGCGACCATCGACGATGCCTACTACGCCAGCCGCGCGCTGCGCACCGACCATCTGGCCGCGCTGGCCGGCGAGTTCAATCTCGGCGAAGGCCTGACGCTGAAATCGCAGGCCTATTACCACGACGACCGCGGCCAGGGCCATTGGTGGTCGCCGGGCAATTACTCGTATCCGAACACGCCCAAGGCGATCCCGATCTCGATCCGCAGCACCAACTACGGCATCAACCGCTATGGCGCGATGAGCTCGCTGGCCTGGGAAATCGGCAATCACCGCATCGAAGGCGGGTTCTGGTACGAGAGCAACCACCACGACGTGCAGCGCAATTTCTATTTCATCGAAGGCCCGGTCAACGACGACCGTTTCCTCAACGATCCCGACCGCCGCCTGTTCTTCCAGAAGTACCGCATCAACACCCGCCAAGCCTATCTGCAGGACACCATCAGCCTGCTCGACGGCCGCATGACCGTGGACGTCGGCGCCAAGAGCACCCAGGTCGACATGCGCGCGCGCCAGGTCGATCCGCGCGCGATGGAAGTGCCTAACGCGAGCGGGCGTCTGGAAACCAAGGACAGTTTCCTGCCGCAGCTCGGCGTCGGCTACAAACTCAGCGAAGGGCAGGAGCTGTTCGCCGCCTACACCGAAAACGTCGCGGCCTTCGTCGGCGGCGGCGCCGGCGGCCCGCTGGCGATCGGTCAGGCCGCGTTCGACGTGCAGAAGGCCAGCCTCAAGCCCGAATCGTCCAAGACCCTGGAAGCGGGCTATCGCCGCGTGGGCGAGACCTATCAGGCCTCTTTCAGCGTCTACAAGGTCAAGTTCGACAACCGCCTGCTGTCGCTGAACCCGTGTTCGAGCATCGAAGCCGGCACGCGGCCGGAGTGCGTCACCCAGTTCTTCAACGTCGGTTCGGTCGACAGTTTCGGCAGCGAGCTGGTCTTCATCTGGAAGCCTAATGCGCAGTTCGAGTGGTACAACGCGCTGTCGTGGAACAAGTCGACTTATCAGGACAATTACATCGACAGCGGCAAGGTCGTGCAGACCCGCGACAAGCGCGTGGTCGATGTGCCGGACAAGATGCTGTCGAGCGAGTTGAGCTATCGCAGCGGGCCGTGGCTGGCGAGTGTGAGCGGCAAGTACACCGGCAAGCGTTATTACACCTACACCAACGACAATGGGTTCGGTGGTTCGACTCAGTTCGACGCGGCCTTGCGTTACACCTTCGAACCGGTGGGGCCGTTGCGGCAGTGGTCGATTGCGCTTAATGGCAGCAATCTCACCGACAAGCGTACGGCCAGCAATCTGACGGCGTTCAGCGCCTCGGATCCGCAGGGGAAGACGTTTGCGTTTCATGCCAATGCGCCGCGACAGGTGTTTTTGACGATTGATGCGCAGTTTTGATTGGTCGGGTGATTGGCTGAAGGATGCTGGCTGATTGCGTGGGGTTACGAATGTGTCGCGACCTGCGGCGTGGGCGGGGTGGCGCGGTCGCGGCTCGCGCCGCTCCTACAGGTAGGCCATGTGGCTTGGGCTTGAAGCCGCGCAGTTCATCCAGCGCTGCGAAGCCACTGACTCGCGATAGCAACAGCACACCCGAAGGGCGACGCGCATGGATGCGCGTCGCGCGCCACCGGGACATGGATGTCCCGTGTGGCGCGTGCCTGCGTCTGCTCCGAACTTGCGGGCACTTGATTCAAAGAAAAGCATTTTTCTTTGGTTACCTTTCTTTTGTTGCTTTAGACAAAAGAAAGTGACCCGCCGCTTTAGCGGCGGAAGCTTTTGATCCTGCTTGCAGCTTTAAAGGCTTTAAAGCACTGAAGCTCCAGAGCTTTGAAGCCAAAGGCAAGATCAACAGCTTTCGTCCGCAAGCGGCCGAGTTACTTTCTTTTGTCAAAAGCGACAAAAGAAAGGTAACCAAAGAAAAACGCTTTTCTGTGAATCAAGGGCCCGCGCGATCGGTGCTTCCGCGGGCATGCGCCACACGGGACATCCTGTCCCGGTGGCGCACGGCGCACATCCATGTGCGCCGCCCTTCGGGTGTCCTCTTGTTCTCGCGAGTTCCGAGCCTCGCAGCGCTGGATGAACTGCGCGACTTCAAGCAAAAGCCGCATGGCCTACCTGTAGGAGCGGCGCGAGCCGCGACCGCGCCAACCCAATTACGGCGCAAGGCGCACCCCCTTTTGCAAAGGGGCGATGATTTTCGCTTGCCCTGGGGCCGCGACTCCCGAATTCCCGGTTCCCAATCCCCAATCCCCAATCCCCAATCCCCAATCCCATCCCCTCACACCTTGCCAACACCCCAGCCTCTAGACCATGGTCGTAACGCATCCCGCCGAAGGCTGGTCTAGCCTGCCGACGGTAGCCCACCGGTCCTGCGAGGCAGCCGCATGCGTGACGAGTCCTACCAAGCCTTCCATCGCCGCTCGATCGAGCAGCCCGAAGCGTTCTGGGCCGAGCAGGCGCAGGCGATCCACTGGCATAAGCCGCCGCGGACCATTCTCGATTACTCCCGTCCGCCGTTCCGCAAATGGTTCGCCGGCGGCGAAACCAATCTTTGCTACAACGCGATCGACCGCCATCTGGACGAGCGCGGCGATCAGCTCGCGCTGGTGGCGATTTCCAGCGAGACCGGCCAGACCGTCGAGCTGAGCTATCGCGAACTGCACCGCGAGGTGAACACCTTCGCCGCCGTGCTCAAGTCGCTGGACGTGGGTCGCGGCGATCGGGTGGTGATCTACATGCCGAACATGGCCGAGGCGGTGTTCGCGATGCTGGCCTGCGCGCGCATCGGCGCGGTGCATTCGGTGGTGTTCGGCGGGTTCGCCGCGCATAACCTGGCGCTGCGCATCGAGGATGCCACGCCCAAACTGCTGATCTGCGCCGATGCGGGCATGCGCGGCGGCAAGGTCATCGCTTACAAGCCGCTGGTCGATGCGGCCTGCGAGGAAGCGCAATCGCCGCCGCCGCACGTGCTGGTCGTCGGCCGCGGCCTCGACCCCGATCACGCCATCGTCGCCGGTCGAGATCTCGATTACGCGACCTTGCGCGCGCGCCACGACGGCGAGCAAGTCGCGGTCGAATGGCTCGAATCCAACGAACCCAGCTACCTGCTGTACACCTCCGGCACCACCGGCAAACCCAAGGGCGTGCAGCGCGATGTCGGCGGCTACGCGGTGGCGCTGGCGCTGTCGATGTGGTCGATCTACGACATTCGCGCAGGACAAGTGATGTTCTCGACTTCCGACGTGGGCTGGGCGGTCGGCCATTCCTACAACGTCTACGGGCCGCTGATCGCCGGCGCCACCTCGGTGTTGTACGAAGGCCTGCCGACGAATCCCGACCCCGGCATCTGGTGGCGCATCTGCGAGCAATACGGCGTGCGCACGATGTTTTCCTCGCCGACCGGCATCCGCGTGCTGAAGAAGCAGGACACCGCGTGGTTGAAGAAACACGACCTGTCGCAACTGCGCTGGTTGTTCCTGGCCGGCGAGCCGCTCGACGAACCGACCGCGCACTGGATCACCGACGGCATCGGCAAGACCATCATCGACAACTACTGGCAGACCGAAACCGGATGGCCGGTGCTGTCGCTGATGCCGGGCCTGGACCTGCAACCGGTGAAATTCGGTTCGCCCGGCCTGCCCACGCCGGGCTATCACCTGCGGGTGATCGACGAAGCCACCGGCCTGGACGCCGGACCGAACGAGAAGGGCGTGCTGGTGATCGTGCCGCCGCTGCCGCCGGGCTGCATGACCACGGTGTGGAACGACGACGCGCGCTTCCTGTCGAGCTATTTCAGCCATTTCAAGGAACTGCTGTACAGCTCGCTGGACTGGGCGATCCGCGACGACGACGGCTACACCTTCATCCTCGGTCGCACCGACGACGTGATCAACGTCGCCGGCCATCGCCTGGGCACGCGCGAGATCGAGGAATCGGTGGCCAGTTACAGCGGCGTCGCCGAAGCGGCGGTGATCGGCGTTCACGACGAACTCAAGGGCCAGGTGCCGGTGGTGTTCGCCACGCTCAAGCCCAGCGGCGAGCAGAACCCGGCGCTGGCCGCCGCGGCGATGCAGCAATGCGTGGTGCAACAGCTGGGTGCGCTGGCGCGGCCGGCGCGGGTGTATGTGGTCAACGCGCTGCCCAAGACCCGCTCGGGCAAGTTGCTGCGGCGCTCGATCCAGGCCCTGGCCGAAGACCGCGACCCGGGTGATCTGTCCACCCTCGACGATCCGGCCGCGCTGGACGAAGTCCGCCGCGCGCTCGATCGCGGCGCCGACGCGGGCAGCTGAGCCGCGCCGGCAGCTGACTCACGCCCGATCACCAAATGTGCGCATTGACGAAATTTTCCCGTGATCGCGTTAGCATCGTCCACGGCATGCGGGCGCGGCCCGCGGTGAAACGGCAGGCGAACACGCTATGCAGCACGACACACAGGACGACGAAGCACCGGGCTGGAGCGCGATCGATCGCGCGCTCAACCGGATCTATTCGCGCCAGGAGCCCAAGCACTACGGCACCGTGATCGGTTTCGCGCTCGGCGGCAACGATCCCTTGTCGGGCATCAGCGCCTACAAGCGCATCGCTCCGGTGCCGCACTGGCATTTCATCACCTATGGTTTCAGCGAGCTGTATGCGAAGGAATCCGACGATCCCGAACGCAGCGGTTACGGTTTCGAACTGACCTTCCGCCTGGCCGATCCGGAGGACAGCGAGGATCCGCCGACCTGGGTGCTCAACTTCCTGCAGAACCTGGCGCGTTACGTGTTCAAGACCGGCAACGCCTTCGAGTCCGGGCATTACCTCAACGCCAACGGCCCGATCGCCGCCGACACCGACAGCGCGATCCGCGCGGTGGCCTTCGTCGAAGATCCGGAATTGCCGCCGATCGACACGCTCAACGGGCGCGTGGATTTCCTGCAGGTGGTCGGCCTGACCAACGAAGAGGAATTCGCGCTCAAGCGATGGTCGACCTTGAAGGTGCTGGAGGTCTTCCGGGACTTCCTGCCTTTGTGGGTCACCGACATCGAGCGCGGTTCGCTGCTGGCCGACGAAGACGTGGCGGCGCGGCTGGCCGAGGGATCGGCGCGCGAGGGTTCGTCGACCGGCATGCTGTTCACCGATCAGCTCGGCTGGGAGCAGCACAAGCGTTTGCTGCGCTCGCCGACCACGCAGATCACCCTCGGCGCTAATCAGGTCGGCGAACTGCTCGCGCTGTTGCCGTTGCGGCTGCGCTTCGGTGCGGATTTCTACTTCATCGGCAAGGAACAGCGCATCGTGTTCGAGCCCGCGCAGCGCTGCAGCGCGGAAGCGATCGAGGAATCCTTGCATCTGCGGCTCAACGATCAGGCCTTGCGCAGCCTGGTCTCGCGCCTGCGCGCGCAGGCCGGCAGCTACGAGATCGAAGGCTTTCCGGCCTTGCAGGTCGAGGTCAAGCAAACGCATATCCGCGACCAGGACGGCAATATCGTTCGCACCATCGGCTGAATCGGCCGGTTGAACCGGCGCGCTAAGCCGCGCATGCGACGGCGCGCGGTGTCGGTGTCGCCGACTGCATCGCCGCGATGCGACGGCGCGGGCAGGGCAGGGATCGGCCCCCGGCCCGCCATGGGCTTGCTGGCGAGCGCTCGATACTCCACCCGATGGTTCGCGGCTGGAACCGCGGCGTTGTGCCTGATCGGCTGATTCGCCGACCGTTTCGCCGACCCGGTCGCTGTTCGCTTCCGGACCGGTCGCGTTCAGCCGCCCGCGACGTCATCGGCCGGTCCGCGCCGCGGGTTAAAATATCTGGATCGCCCCCGACCGGGCCCCCGGAGCTTGAAGATGAGCCACCACTCCGCCGGCGCGAAGTTCCGCGCCGCGCTCGCCGAAGAATCGCCGCTGCAGGTCATCGGCGCGATCAACGCCAATCACGCGCTGCTGGCCAAGCGCGCCGGTTACCGCGCCATCTACCTGTCCGGCGGCGGCGTCGCCGCGGGCTCGCTGGGGCTGCCGGACCTGGGCATCAACACGCTCGAGGACGTGCTGGTCGACGTGCGCCGCATCACCGACGTGTGCGACCTGCCGTTGCTGGTCGACATCGACACCGGCTTCGGCCCGAGCGCGTTCAACATCGAGCGCACGGTCAAGTCGCTGATCAAGGCCGGCGCGGCCGCCTGCCACATCGAGGATCAGGTCGGCGCCAAGCGCTGCGGCCATCGTCCGGGCAAGGAAATCGTCAGCGCCGGCGAAATGGCCGATCGCGTTAAAGCCGCGGCCGACGCCAAGACCGATCCGGACTTCTTCCTGATCGCGCGCACCGACGCGATCGCGGTCGACGGCGTGGACGCCGCGATCGAACGCGCCATCGCCTGCGTGGAAGCCGGCGCCGACGGCATCTTCGCCGAGGCCGCTTACGACCTGCCGACCTACCGCCGCTTCGTCGATGCGGTGAAGGTGCCGGTGCTGGCCAACATCACCGAATTCGGCCAGACCCCGTTGTTCACCCGCGACGAACTGGCCTCGGCCGGCGTGGCGATCCAGCTGTTCCCGCTGTCGGCGTTCCGCGCGATGAACAAGGCCGCCGAGAACGTGTACCAGTCGATCCGTCGCGATGGCCATCAGAAGAACGTGGTCGACACGATGCAGACGCGCGAGGAGTTGTACGACCGCATTGGGTATCACGCGTTCGAGGGAAAACTGGACGCGTTGTTCGCCAAGAAAAGCGGGTGATCTGATTTTTCCTTCTTCCGCGTGGCGTGGAAGGTGGCCTGAAGGGCCGGGCGCTCCGAAGGACGCACCCTTAGGGTGTGAGGGCATTTGAAACTTCAAGCCATCGACGTAGCCAGAAGTCGCGTGCCCTCACCCTCGCCCTCTCCCACACGCGGGAGAGGGAATGGAACGAAGGAATTTGTTTGAACGCTCGAGATTTTCCTTCTCCCGCTTGCGGGAGAAGGTGGCCGACAGGCCGGATGAGGGCAGGTGAAACTTCAAGCCATCGACGTAGCCAGAAGTCGCGCGCCCTCACCCTTGCCCTCTCCCGCAAGCGGGAGAGGGAATGGAACGAAGGAATTTGTTTGAACGCTTGAGATTTTCCTTCTTCCGCTTGCGGGAGAAGGTGGCCGACAGGCCGGATGAGGGCGCACGAAACTTCATGCCAGCGATGCAAGCCGGAATTCGCGCGCCCTCGCCCTTGCCCTCTCCCGCAGGCGGGAGAGGGAAATAGGAATAAAAGACAACTTTATTGAGGAAGGACCATGAGCGACACGCAACAGACCCTGCCCAAGCCCAAGAAATCCGTCGCCCTGAGCGGCACCGCCGCGGGCAATACCGCGCTGTGCACCGTCGGCCGCAGCGGCAACGATCTGCATTACCGCGGCTACGACATCCACGATCTGGCGACCAAGTCGACCTTCGAGGAAGTCTCGCACCTGTTGGTCCACGGCGTGCTGCCGACCGCCTCGCAGCTCAAGGCGTACAAGACCAAGCTCAAGCGCCTGCGCGGCCTGCCGGCGATCGTCACCGACGCGCTCGAACTCGTCCCCGCCAACGCGCATCCGATGGACGTGCTGCGCACCGGCTGTTCGGTGCTCGGCACCGTGCTGCCCGAACGCGAAGGCCATCCGGCCAGCGAAGCGCGCGACATCGCCGACCGCCTGATCGCCAGCTTCGGTTCCATGCTGCTGTACTGGTGGCATTTCACCCGCAACGGCCGCCGCATCGATTGCGAAACCGACGACGACTCGGTCGCCGCGCACTTCCTGCACCTGCTGCACGGCGAACCGCCGAGCCAGCTGCTGGCCGATTCGCTGGACAAGTCGTTGATCCTCTACGCCGAGCACGAGTTCAACGCGAGCACGTTCACCGCGCGCGTCATCGCCGGCACCGGCTCGGACCTGCATTCGTGCATCACCGGCGCGATCGGCGCGCTGCGCGGTCCCAAGCACGGCGGCGCCAACGAAGTCGCCATGGACATCATCTCGCGCTACAACAGCGCCGATGAGGCCGAGGCCGACATCCGCGCGCGCGTGGAGCGCAAGGAAATCGTGATCGGCTTCGGCCACCCGGTCTACACCACCGGCGATCCGCGCAATCCGATCATCAAGGAAATCTCGCGCGCGCTGTGCAAGGATGGCGGCAATCAGGTCCTGTTCGACGTCAGCGAACGCATCGAGACCTTGATGTGGGACAGCAAGAAGATGTTCCCGAACCTGGATTGGTACTCGGCGTCGGCCTATCACATGATGGGCATCCCGACCCCGATGTTCACCCCGCTGTTCGTGATCGCGCGCACCACCGGCTGGAGCGCGCACGTGATCGAGCAGCGCGAGGACGGCAAGATCATCCGCCCGAGCGCGAACTACACCGGGCCGGAAGATCGCGCCTACGTGCCGATCGAGCAGCGCTGACGGCGCGCCGGCCGCATCGCCACGCGCGATGCGGCGCGGCGGTAAAACGCAGGAAGCAAGGCAAAAAGGCCAGGCGATCGCCTGGCCTTTTTCGTGCATCCGACCTTTGCAGGTTGACGTATTTCCGTTTACGACTAACGTCGAATACGACACAGAAACGTCATGGAGTCACATGTCATGATCCGCTGCCAGCCGGGAGAACGACGGCGCTGGCCGAGCGCGCGAGCGTAGCGAAGTCTGCAGTCAACGCAGCCGATGCCTGCGGTCCGCGACGTTCGCAGTGCGGTCGGATTCACTACGAGGGATAGCCATGCGCGACAGCGATCTGCCGGTCAAAACGAACGACGGCCGCGATGAGATCCAGCACCGCTCGCGCAAATTGCCGCCGGTCCTGCGTTCGATCCTGTTGATCGTCGACGGCGAGCGCAGCGTGCGTCATCTGCGCGATCTGATCGCCAGCCTGCATGGGCCGGCCGATGCGCTGGAGCAGCTCGAAAGCTTGGGCTTGATCGCGTCCTCGGCGGCGGTCGCGGCCACGGTGAGCGCGCATGCGCCGACGCCGGGCATGGCGTTCGCGTTGCCGGTCGCCGCGCCGGTGGATACCGCGCAGCGGTATCAGACCCTGTACACGCTGATGAGCGAAACCGTGCGCGAGCATCTGGGGCTGCGCGGGTATTTTCTGCAGCTCAAGATCGAGCGTTGTTCGAACAGCGAGGAACTCGGCGAGGTGTTGCCGGAGTTGAGCGCGGCGCTGGCGAAGGCGCGCAAGGACGATATTGCCGCGGAGATCGAGGCTCGGTTTTCCGCCGGGACTTGAGCTTGCGGGGTTGTGTCTTGGGGCTTCGATCCAGTCAGTGAGACCGGCGCGGTGGGTCAGGTTGCGCGGTCGCAGCTTACGCAGCTCCTACTGGGGGCTGTCGATGTTTCGCTCTGTCTGAAGAATGCGCTGCTTGCGTAGCGGCTTGATCGAGCGCGGCTTGTTTGTCGCGGACTTGTGAGCCGCGACTGACGACGCTATGCGATGTGGCGTGCGCAGTTCGTACTAGAAGTCTTGGCATCGCATCGAGCGTCCGCCCGATGCGATGACGCGTGCTACGAGGCGGCGAACGTCGCGCCCCGTAGCGATCGTGCTGTTCGCGCTTACTGCAGGCCTTCGGCCTTCAACGCCGCTTGCACGCCGGCATCGGCTTCCATGCGGCGCTTGAACGCGGCCAGGTGTTCGTAGCCCGACATGTCGACGCCGACCGCGTCGGCCCAGCGCAGGGTGATGTAGAGATACGGATCGGCGTAACTGCGGAAACCGGCGAGCCATTCGCGATCGGCCAGACGCTGATCGGCCGTGGCGTACAGCGCGCGCACGCGTTCGCGCGCGTGCTGGCGCACGGTGTCGGCCTGGGCGGGATCGGGATGGAATGCGCCGGGTCCGAAGATCGGCTTGAACGCCGGATGCAGATCGGAATTGACGAAGGCGAGCCAGCGCGCGGCTTCGGCGTGCTGTTGCGCGCTGCCGTCGCCGCTCAGATGCGCGTGCGGAAACTTGTCCGCGATGTAGCCCATGATCGCGCTGTTCTGATTCAACACGAAATCGCCGTCGACCACCGCCGGCACCGCGCCGGTTGGGTTGATCGCGAGGTAGGCCGGGGCCTTCATCGTGTCCTTGTCCATCACTTCGACTTCAAACGCGCCGCCGGTCCACTGCAACGCGATATGGTCGGCGGTCGAACACGCGCCGGGCTTGCTGTAGAGCTTCATGTGTTGCCCCTTTGGTAGGAAAGCCGCCGACTATCGCCGGCTTCGGGGCTATGCTCAAGCAATCGGGTGCAACGATGCGTTACGGCTCGACGGAATAGGAAATAGGGACTTGGGAATCGCAACAGCAAGAGCGGTTTGACTGCTTCTACGATTCCCGACTCTCGATTCCCGATTCCCGGCCCGATCAACCCCGCCGCGACTTGAGCTTCTGCACCTTATAGAAGGTGTGATCGCCGATGGTCGCGACCTGGTACGCGTTGCGCCACGACGGGCTGGCGATCGCGTGGGCGGCGAAGTGACTCGCACCCGGCACGATTTCCTTGCGCTTGCCCTCGGGCAGCGCCCAGTTGCGTTCGGCCGCCAGCGCGACGTTGACCGATTCGGTCCACGCTTCGCTGTTGCTCAGGCGGGTGCCCGGCGACACCAGGGTCGGGGCGAACTGCTTGTTGGCGGTCACCACCGAGCAGACGGTATCGCCCCACAGGCCGCTGTCGCGGCGGCGCAGGGCGACCTCGGCGACGGCTTGCTGGCCGCGCAGGGACTGGTCGCGGGCTTCCAGGTACACGGTGGTGCTCAAACACAGCGAATCGGCGGTTTGCGGCGGCAACACAGATGCCAACCACAGGATCCAAGCCAGTTTCATATGACTCCTTGCTCCGTTGCGTCGGCCGCACGGGGTCTTCGATCTCCCCAACGGGAGAGCGGGACAGCCGTGAGCTGACATGGCGTACTGGGGAGGGCAGCGGCTCTAGCGGCGCGCTTTTGCCCCGTCATCGGGCCGGGGGCGAATGGGCGCCCGGAGCGATGGTGGGTGCCGCCTCTGCAGGGGGCGGCGGAAAAGTTGGCGAACGGTAGCGACGGCCAGCCAAACAAAACCTGAACGTCTATTTCCAAGTTTCTAATTTAGTTGGAGTTTTTATTCTGAACAGGTGGTAGGTCGTTGGTTCTACAGGGCTTTGTGCCGGCAGGAAGCGTGCCGGGCGTGTCTCACGTGGTCGTGAGCCGCATTCGCGAGTGCGCGAATTGGCGTCTCCGGGGCGGGGTGGACTCGGCCCGAGGTGGGATTTGCGGCGGGTTCGGCAAGTCTGAATGGGGGTTTGGGCGGATCGGGCCGTGACCGGGCCGGCGGCGGAAGGTTTCGCCGGTCACCGGATGTCGTGGTCGCGGCTTGCGCCGCTCCTACAGGTAGTGCTGGGAATCGAGAATGGGAAATCGGGAATCGGAAAAGCGGTTGAACCGCTCTTGCCGTTCCGAATCCCGAATCCCCATTCCCGAATCCCGGCCTTAAAGCGACGCTGCAAGCCGACTCGCCTGCGCGATCGCACGCTTGGCATCGAGTTCGGCGGCGACATCGGCGCCGCCGATCACATGCACCGATGCGCCGCGCTCGGCCAGCGCGGCGGCCAGCGGCTTGAACGGTTCCTGCCCGGCGCAGATCACGATCTGGTCGACCGGCAGCACCTGCTCGCTGCCTTCGACGCGGACGTGGAAGCCTTCGTCGTCGACACCGATATATTCGACTCCGCCGATCATCCGCACCTTCTTCGCCTTGAGCGTGGCGCGGTGGATCCAGCCGGTGGTCTTGCCGAGTTTCGCGCCGGGCTTGCCGGGGCTGCGCTGCAGCAGCCAGACCTCGCGCGCGGGCGGTTCGGGCCGCGGCGCGACCAGGCCGCCGCGGTTGTCGCCATAGCCCAGGTCCACGCCCCATTCAGCGCGCCAGCGCGCCGGGTCGGGATGGTGCGGTGCGTCGATCGAATGCGGGCCGTCGTGGACCAGGAACTCGGCCACGTCGAAACCGATCCCGCCCGCGCCGACGATGGCCACGCGCTTGCCCGCGACCACCCGGCCCTTGAGCACATCGAGATAGGACACGACCTTCGGGTGGTCCGAGCCCGGGAACGCGACCTCGCGCGGCTTGATCCCGGTCGCGAGCACGACCTCGTCGAAGCCCGCCAGCATCGCCGCATCCGCGGTCGTGCCCAGGCGCAGTTCGACCCCGGTCTGTTCGATCCGGCCGGCGAAATAACGCAGGGTCTCGAAGAATTCTTCCTTGCCCGGGATGCGCTTGGCGAGGTTGAACTGGCCGCCGATTTCGCCGGCGGCATCGAACAAGGTCACGCGGTGGCCGCGCTCGGCCGCGACCGTCGCGCAGGCCAGCCCGGCCGGTCCGGCGCCGACCACCGCGATCCGCTTGGGCGTTTTGGTCGGCAGGTAGTTGAGTTCGGTCTCGGCGCAGGCGCGCGGGTTGACCAGGCAGCTGGCGTGCTTGTTCTCGAACACATGGTCCAGGCAGGCCTGGTTGCAGCCGATGCAGGTGTTGATGTCGGCCGCGCGTTGCCGCTGCGCCTTGTCGACCCAGGCCGGGTCGGCCAGCAACGGACGCGCCATCGACACCATGTCGGCGTCCCCGGCGGCGAGGATGCGTTCGGCCACGTCGGGCATGTTGATGCGGTTGGTGGTGACCAGCGGAATCCGCACTTCGGGCTTGAGCCGCGCGGTGATGCCGGTGAACGCGCCGCGCGGCACCGAGGTGGCGATGGTCGGCACGCGCGCCTCGTGCCAGCCGATGCCGGTGTTGATGAGGGTCGCGCCGGCCGCTTCGATCGCCTTGGCCTGGGCGACGACTTCGCTCCAGCTGGAGCCTTCGTCGACCAGATCGATCATCGACAGGCGGTAGATGATGATGAAGTCCGGGCCGCAGGCCTCGCGGATGCGGCGGACGATTTCGACGCTGAAACGGAAGCGCTTGCTGGCGTCGCCGCCCCAGGCGTCGTTGCGCTTGTTGGTGCGCGGCGCGGTGAACTCGTTGAGCAGATAGCCCTCCGAACCCATCACCTCGACGCCGTCGTAACCGGCCTCGCGCGCCAGCCGCGCCGAATTGACGAAGGCCTTGATCTGGCGCTCGACCCCGCCGGCCGACAGCGCGCGCGGGGTGAACGGATTGATCGGCGCCTTGAGCTTGCTCGGCGCGACCTGCAGCGGGTGATAGCCGTAGCGGCCGGCGTGCAGGATCTGCATGCAGATGCGTCCGCCGTGCTGGTGGACCGCGGCGGTGACCTGCTTGTGCTTGCCGCTTTCCCACGGCCAGCTGAGCTTGCCGCCGAACGGCTTGAGCCAGCCGACGAGGTTCGGCGCGAAGCCGCCGGTGACGATCAGGCCGACCCCGCCGGCCGCGCGCTCGCCGAAGTAGGCCGCCAGCTTCGGAAAATCGGCGGCCTTGTCCTCCAGCCCGGTGTGCATCGAACCCATCAGCACGCGGTTGGGCAGGGTGCAGAACCCCAGGTCCAGCGGCGCGAACAGACGCGGGTAGAGCGGGTGCGGGGCGGAGCTGTTGGCGGCCGTGGTCATGCTGGCTGAATACGCTGGCGTATGGATTGGGCACGATGCCGCGAACAGCGCGCTAATTCAAGCGGAATCGGCGATCGGAGCGGGTTTCGGGGCGGGCCGTCGCGGTCCCAGGTCAAGGCCGGGCGAAGACAGGCACCGAACGCGCGCGAATGCAACGGTTGTCACGGACGCGGCGCATCGCCGAACATGCCCGACCCCCGTAGCCCCGCCTCCATGGACGCCGCCCCAGAAAACAGCCTCCAGGATTATCTGCGCGCCGACATCGTCGCCGCCGACCTGCCCGACCTGCAGCCCCTGCTGGGCGCGCGCGATCTGCTGCGCGCGTTCTCCACCTTGTTCCATGGCGGCGAAGAGTCGGTGATGGTGCGGCTGCTGGTGCTGCGCGCGATCGGCGAACGCGGTCAGGCCCCGGACTGGACCCCGCAGGAACTGCGCGAACACTTCGGCTACCTCGATCCGGTCAAGTTCGACACCGTGATCGGCCGCCTGCGCGAAAACGATTTGCTGCTATGGGACGCGCAGACTCAGCGCTACCGGATCAGCCCGGTCGGCCGCCAGGCCTTGTCGGCGATCGGCCTGCTGCTGCAGTTCAATCGCGAAGGCGACGAACTGGCTTACGTCACCGCGCAGATCGCCGCCGGCCAGGCGGTCGGACGGGTGCGCCCGGACGATCTGCAGCATCTGCTGTCGCGGCTCAACGAACTGCGCGAGGACTTCGACCAGGCCGTGCTCAGCGGCTCGGAGCATCGCATCCTGCGCGCCGCGGGCACCTTGCAGCAGGCCTGGCGCTGGATCGAGAAGGGCACCCAGATCGTCGAGGAAATTTCCTCGGACCTGGAACTCGACAGCCACACCCACCGCGTCGCCCAGCAGATCGGCCGCGCCCAGAGCGCGATGCTGCGCCAGGCCTCGGTGTTCCAGCGCGCGCTGAGCCAGCTCGATCGCCATCGCGTGCATCTGGGCGCGAGCGGGTTGTCCTCGTCGGACGTCAACCGCTATCTGCGCGGACTCGATGCGAAGGCGCTGGCCGCGCTGGCCGACGACGTGCTCGCGCGTTCGGCGATCCCGGCGTTCATGCTGTCGCCGATCGCGCTCGACGTGGCCGAGTACGAACTGGTCGAACGCGAACGCGAGGCGCACGAAGACCAGTCGCTGCCGCCCGCGCAGGCCGCGCCCGACACCGAGGCTTCGCCGGCCGCGGCCACCGATTTCCAGTTCGCCGAGAATTGGCTGGATCAGTTGACCGCGTTGGCCGATGTCGCCGCCGCGTCCACGGACACGCCGGCGCAGTTGAGCGAAGTCGTGCCGCAGGACAGCTTCGCGCTCAGCGCGTACCGCTTGTCCTTGCTCGGCCTGATCGGCGATCCCGGCGCGGAAAACCGCAACGGCGTCAGCGCCTCGATGGCGCGGCTGCCGCTGGCGTGGCGCGTCGATACCGAATTCGAAACCATCGATCGCGCCGGCGTGGCCTACATGAGCCGCGGCCGTCTGGAAGCGCCGGACTACACCACGTTGCACGGCAAGCCCCCGCGCAGACGCGCCGAAGCGCGCGATGACGTCGAGGACGCGACCGCGCCCGACGCCGAGACTGCTGCGACACCCAAACGCAAACCCAAGAAGAAGAGCGCCGCCACGCCCGCCGCCGCACCCGCCGGCAAGCGCGTCAAAGCGACCAAGGACACCGCGGACACCTGATGAACGACCCCATCGCTTCCCTGATCGCGCGCCTGCTGGCCGAACGCTGGCTGCCGCGCGACGACGTCGCGGTCCGCGATCTGCTGACCGACGCCGAACTGCGCAACGACCTCGACCGCCGCCTCGCCGCGGCCGGCATGCGCCTGCTCGAACATCCTTACGCCGCCAATATCGCCGTCGGCATCGCCCGCCCGCAGGAATCGGCGGTGTTCGGCAGCGCCAAGGCGTGGTCGTCGACCAACCTGCAACTCGACCGCGACGCGATCGCGCTGCTGGTGGTGCTGTGGGCGCTGCTGGTGCTGCCCAAGCGCCAACGCCAGATCGCGCGCCAGCAGGCCGACCGCGATCAGGACCAGGAGCAGATGTTCGCCGAACTCAAGCCGGTGCCGGTCGGCGCCGAAGTGGTCGAGCCGATCAACGAGCGCACCTTGCTCGCCGATTTCGCCGAGAAACTCGGCGGCAAGACCCGCATCCAGTTCAACCTGGGCTCGCTGGCGCGGCAGGGCTTCATCGTGCGGCGCAAGGAACGCATCCACGAAGGCCCGTTGCTCGACCTGGCCCTGGATTACGAACGCATCGCCGGCCGGGTGATGGACGGCGCGCTGTCGTTCGTGGTCGCCGAAGCGCGCCATTACAGCGCCGACAATCCCGAACTCGAAGGCGAGACCGAGGCCGAGGCGCAGGCCGATGCGGCGTTGCTGGCGGATATCGAGGCGGGGATTTATTCCGACCTGGATACGTATGCGCAGACGCATGGGGAGCCGGGAATCGGGAGTGGGGAATCGGGAATCGGCGCGGTGTTCGACGACGGCGACGGCGATGCGATGGATCCGTTGCCGCCGTTGCAGGCCGATGAGATCGCCGACGACGAAGTCGGGGCTTTCGCCGCCGAAAGCGGCGACGCCGAAGCGATCGCGGTAAGCGACGACACCGACGCGACCGACGCAAACCCCGACACCCCATCCAAGCAAAACCAGGAGGCCGCGGCCGATGTTTGAGTTCCGCTCCCTCGAAGTCGTCCACTGGGATTACTGGCAGCGTTTCCAGTTGCCGCTGGACGCGTCCATCGTCACCGTGGTCGGTCCCAACGGCTCGGGCAAGACGACGTTGCTCGACGCGCTGCGCACCTTGCTGGCGATCGAAGACCGCGACACCGCGCGCGACTACAAGACCTATCTGCGCCACAACGGCAAGCCGTACGCATGGCTGCGCGCGGTGGTCAGCAACCGCCCTGACAAACGCGGCGGCCGGCCGTTCTTCCCGATCAAGGACGACGTGGTCACGCTGGCCTGCCGCATCCGCAAGCGCGGCGGCGACTGGAGCCGCGATTACCAGATCGTCGCCGGCGACACCCCGGTGGAAACGCTCGAACAAGGCGGTGATTGGCTCGGCGTGCGCGATTACCGCGTGCGTCTGGCCGGCGCCGGGCTGACCCGCGCGATCTGCCGCGTGCTCACCCTCGAGCAAGGCGCGACCGACAAACTCTGCCAGTACTCGCCGCGCGATCTGCTGCAACTGATCTTCGACGTGTTCGAAGACAAGGCGGTGCTCGACGACTACCAGCGCGCGCGCACCGAGCAGTTCGATGTCGAAAAGGAATTACAGCAGCTCGGCCAGGACCTAGCCGGCCTGCACCTGCGCCTGGAATCGGCCAAGGCCGACGTGCGTTCGTTCGAGGAAGGCAATGCGCTGCGCAATCAGCGCCATCGCCTGGAAAGCGAAATCGCGCCGAAGGTCGAACTGGCCGATCAGCGCGTGGCGATCGAAGGCGCCAAGCCGCGTCTGACCGGGCTGCGCCGCGCGCTGCGCGAACGCGAGCGGATCCTCGAGGAGATGCGCGCCGACGACGCGATCGCCGCGACCGGCCGCGACGTGCTGCAAGAAGCGATGCGCGAAGCGCGCCGTCAGGTGACCGCGAGCGAGCAGGCCTTCACCCAGGCGCGCGACGCTGCGCGCGATGCCGAGATGCTGGTCAAGCGTCGCGACGAACTGGCGCGCCTGCAGGCTCAGCGCGGCGCGATCGACGTCGAGGCGCTCAGCGCCAGCGTCGAAAGCGGACGCCGCCGCCAGGCCGAGTTGAAGCTGGAAGCCGAGCGCGACCGCAAGCGTAGCGGCGAGATTTCCGCGCAGACCGCCGCGCTCAGCGGCGGCGGGCGCATCGTCGAGCCGTTCGAACGCGACTTCCGCGCCGGGCTCGAACAGGCCGGCATCAAGCATCAGGTGCTGACCGAACTGGTCGAGATCGCCGATCCGCAGTGGTCGGTCGCGGTCGAGGCGGTGCTGGCGCCGTACCGGCATCTGCTGGTGCTGGAAAATCCCAAGGACGCGCGGATCGCGTGGAAGCTCGGCGAGAGTCAGCAGTACCGTCATTTCATCGTCGCCGAACGCGCGCCGGTGCCCAAGGCCAGCGCCGGTTCCTTGCTGGAAGTGGTGCGTTTCTCGGCCGATCCGCCGGCGTGGTTGCCGCGTCAGCTCGATCGCATCCGCCGCGTCACCGATATCGAACACGGCGCGCGCCTGCCGGCCGGGCAGGACTGGATCACCCAGAAGGGCTATCTGCGCGAAAGCCGCGGCGGCCGCCATATCGGCGGCAACCAGCATCATTTCGGCAGCGGCGCGCGGCAGTCGCATCTGGCCGAACTGCGCGCGGAACTGGCGACGATCACCCAGCGCGCGCAATCGCGCGAGGCCGAGTTGCACGAGCTGAGCCAGCGCGTCGACGCCGATCAGTCGCGTCTGATGGGCCTGGACGCGGCGCAGGAACTGGTCACCCGCGCCAACGAATTCGCCGACGCGCAGGCGCGTCTGCCGGAACTGGCCGAAGCCGCCGCCGAAGCCGCGGCCGCGTTGGCCCAGGCGCGCGCCAAGATCGACGAGGCCGCCGAGCAGGACAAGGCCGAAGGCATCGCCGCGGCCAAGCGTCAGGGCCAGATCGACGCGCTCGCGCGCGAGTTGCGCGAACGCGGGCAGCAGATCCACGGCGAACGCCAGAGCCTGATCCAGCGCATCCTCGACTACCGCCGCAAGCGCGCGCTGATGCCCGATGCCTGGCGCAGCCCCGCCGCGCTCGCGGCCGCGCGCGCCGAGTACGAAAGCACTTCGGCGGTGCGTCGCGAGATCGAGCGCATGGACGATCGGTTGGAGCGCGGCGGTTTCGTCTCCGACGAATCCTGCGTTCCGTTGCGCGACAAGATCGGCGCCGACCACGACGAGCTGGAAAGTTCGATTGGCCGCCGCGAAGCGCATCTGGACCGCGCCAAGCGCCTCACCGAAGAAGCGCGTGGCGCCTACATCAACGTGCTGCGCGCGACTGTGCGCCGTTACAAGAAGAACCTCGCCGCGCTCGGCGACCTGGCCGGCATCGGCGTCGACGCCGATATGCCGGAACTGGCCAATGACGACGTGACCCTGGCCCAGGCCGGGTTGTCGGTGCGCTTCGATTTCGACCGCAAGGGCTGGATCGGCCTGGACGATGGCGAGGCCTCGGGCGGTCAGCAGGTGATGAAGTCGCTGCTGCTGCTGGTGGCCTTGCTGCGCGACGAGGATCAGCCGGGCGGCTTCGTCTTCATCGACGAACCGTTCGCGCATCTGGACGTGTTCAACATCGAGAAGGTGGGCCGCTTCCTGCGCGCCACCGACGCGCAGTACATCCTGACCACGCCGATCACCCACAACCTCAACGTATTCGAACCCTCCGACCTGGTGCTGGCGACCAGCAAACGCCGCGGCGGCAACCCATGGGCGGAAGCGGTGGCGGTGCTCAAGCGCAAGTGCGAGGACAACAAGGCGGCGTGAGGGGGTGTGGCTGGAGGTGATTCAGCCTGATTGCTGCAAGTGGCTCCGTGATACATCCGGAGCCCGCGGCTCGCTCGACATAAGCGTTTTTCTACAATCGAATTCCCTTTGCTGTTGTCGTTGCCGTTGTCGTTGCTGTTGCTGTTGTCGTTGCTGTTGTCGTTGCTGTTGCTGTTCCCCCCCTTTGTAAAAGGGGGGGCAGGGGGATTCGCTTTTGCTTTCGCTCCATCGCAGCGCCGACCACCCAAAAGCGAATCCCCCGCGCATCGATCGCCCCTCAGGATCGAACCACACTGGGCGCTCGCCCCCTTTTCCAAAGTGGGCGCCGATTTCAGCCGCGGCTTCGTGCGGAAAATGGGCTGCTCCGTGATTTACCCGGAGCATTTGTGTTTAGGCAATCGTAGAGCCTTCGCTTTCACCTTCACCTTCACCTTCGCCTTCGCCGTCTCCGTAGCCGTAGCAGTAGCAGTAGCAGTAGCCGTGGCTACAGCCGCGGTTGTGGTCGTGGCCGTTGGTGTTGGTGTTGGTGTCGTCGGCGCCGCCACCGCCGCTGCTCTGGCGTTGTTATTACAGTTACAGTCGCCGTGCCGTCGTCGTTGCTGTTGCTGTTCCCCCCTTTGTAAAAGGGGGGCAGGGGGGATTCGCTTTTGCTCTCGCTCCATCGCAGCGCCGACCGCCCAAAAGCGAATCCCCCGCGCACCGATCGCCCCTCAGGATCGAACCCTGCCGGGCGCTCGCCCCCTTTTCCAAAGCGGGCGCCGATTTCAGCCGCGACTTCGTGCAAACACGCTGTAATTCATGGCACGCCTTGCCGGCTCAAACAAAGACGCCCCACCGCCCGATTTCCCCATCCGCCCGATCTCCATCCAGCCGATGGAACGATACATCCCAGCCACCCACACCCCGCGCCCATTGACTCCCGCCGCGCCGCCCTTACTCTATGCACACCCAAAACCGCAGTCGTACCGCACCCATGAAGCAGTTCCCGCTACTGATATCGCTGCAAGCCCAGCGCGTGAGCGCGGGCCGGGTGCGCCTGCCTCCTGTGATTTTCGCCGCTGCGTCGATGTAACGACCGCGCGAAGCCACACCAGAACAGAGCACCCGCAAGGGTGCTTTTTTATTGCCCGGAATTTGTCGAAGACATCCGTCGAAAACGATCCGCGCGACCCGCCGAACAAGCGCAATTCCTTCACCGAAACCCCTGAAAACCAAGGAGAACGTGCCATGAATTCCACGGCCGAAACCCAAACCTAGCCGCGCGCCTTGCAGCCAACAGGGGCGCGCGGCCTCCCGTGTTGGCATTAAGGCATCGTCATGAACACCACGAACACCCGCACTCTCAACCTCAACCCCTCGCGCTGGCGCAATCTGGGCATCATCGCCCACGTCGACGCCGGCAAGACCACGCTGACCGAACGGCTGCTGTGGAAAACCGGCGCGATCCATCGCGTCGGCGAAGTCCACGACGGCGCCGCCACCACCGACTTCGATCCGATCGAACAACGCCGCGGCATCACCATCGGCGCGGCCGCGGTGCAGACGCACTGGACCCCGCAAGGCCTGGCCGAGCATCGGTTGACCATCATCGACACCCCCGGCCACATCGACTTCGCGATCGAAGTCGAGCGTTCGCTGCGCGTGCTCGACGGCGCGGTCGCCGTGTTCAGCGCGGTCGACGGCGTGCAGCCGCAATCGGAAAGCGTGTGGCGTCAGGCGCGCCGGCACGGCGTGCCGCTGATCGCGTTCGTCAACAAGATGGACCGCGTCGGCGCGTCGTTCGAGCAAACCCTCGCGCAGATGCGCGACAAGCTCGATGCGACGCCGTGGGCGATCGGCCGGCCGCTGGGCGCGGAAAGCGATCTGCGCGGTTGGGTCGACCTGGTCGCGCGCGAACTCGTGCTGTGGGACGAGACGGGCGGCATCGCCCGGCGCCCCTGGAACGAGGCGGAAACGCGCGAGCACGAACCGCTGCGCGAGCGCCTGATCGAGGCCGTCGCCGATCACGACGACGAGCTCGCGCAGGCTTTCCTGGACGCGCGCGCGATCGACAGCGAGCTGCTCAAGGCGGCGCTGCGTCGCGGCACCCTGAAAGGCGCCGGCACGCCGGTGCTGGGCGGTTCCGCGTTCAAGAACAAGGGCGTGGAAACCCTGCTCGACGCCATCGTCGACTACCTGCCGTCGCCGCTGGATCGTCCAATGGTGACGGCGCAAAGTGAAGACGGCGAAGTGGCGCTGGCGCCGGATGCCTCCGGTCCGCTGGGCGGTCTGGTGTTCAAGATCGTGCATCAGGAACACGGTGCGCTGTCGTTCGTGCGTTTGTACTCGGGCACGCTGCGGGTCGGCGACACGGTGTGGGCCTCGCGTCGCGAGCGCGCGCAACGGGTCGGTCGACTGGTGGTGGTGCAGGCCGATCACGGCCGCGATGTCGAGGTGGCGTATGCCGGCGAGATCGTCGCGATCCAGGGATGGAAGGACGCGGTCAGCGGCGAAACCCTCAGCGGCGTCGAACGCAAGCTCGTGCTCGACACGATCCAGGCGCAACCGGCGGTGTTGTCGTGGCGTCTGACCGCGGCCAAGGCCAGCGACCTGATCCGTCTGGGCCAGGGCCTGGCCAGCCTGGCTCAGGAAGATCCGTCGTTCCGGGTCGGCACCGATCCGGAAACCGGCGAAACCCTGGTCTGGGGCATGGGCGAGCTGCATCTGGACGTCATGGTCGAGCGCCTGCGCGAAGGCTGGGGCGTGGACGTGCGCACCGGTTCGCCGCGCGTGGCCTACCAGGAAACCCCGAGCGCCGCGGTCGCGGGCATCGAGGGCAAGCTGGTCAAGCGCAACGGCGGGCAGGGCCAATTCGCGCGGGTGACGATCGATGTCGCGCCGCGCGAGGACGGGCAGTTCGAGTTCGTCGATCGCACCAGCGGCGGCGTGGTGCCCAAGAACTTCGTCAATGCGACGGAGAAGGGCCTGCGCGCGGCGTTGAGCGAAGGTCCGCGCGGTTATCCGCTGGTTGGCCTCACCGTCAGCCTCACCGACGGCGAGACCCACGCGGTGGACTCCAGCGAGCTGGCGTTCCAGCGCGCCGCGAGCGAAGCCTTGAAGGCGGCGTTGGCGGTGACCGGCACGACCTTGCTCGAACCGGTGATGGCGCTGGTCATCGACACCCCCGCCGGCAACGTCGGCGATGTGGTCGGCGATCTGCAACGCCGCTCGGGCCGGGTGCTCGGCATCGAGGACAAGGGCAGCCGCACGGACGTGACCGCGCGCGCGCCGTTGGCCGCGTTGTCGGGTTACGCGACCGCGCTGCGCTCGCTGACCCAGGGACGGGCCTCGGCGTCGGTGGTGTTCAACGGCTACGAGCAGGCGCGTCCTGCATCCAATGCCGTGTAAGCAAGTAGTGCGACACCGTAGTAGGCAAGAACGGGAGGGGTCGGCATGCCGACCCCTCTTTTTTTTCGCGTTCCCGGGTTGGGTGGGTTCTTTCGGATCGCCCTTGCGGTGCTCGGAGTCGTCGCTCCCGCAGCGGCCAGGCGCCGCGGCTTCTCCGCTTCACGGGTGAACGTCGCTGGATATTCGGCCAGGCCGAAGTAGAAGCGCAGCCCGTTTTAGCGGGAACGATGGATGAGCCGAGGC
This sequence comes from Lysobacter capsici, assembly GCF_014779555.2. NCBI lineage: Bacteria > Pseudomonadati > Pseudomonadota > Gammaproteobacteria > Lysobacterales > Lysobacteraceae > Lysobacter > Lysobacter capsici. The sequence goes on along the minus strand of NZ_CP094357.1, from coordinate 4,372,000 downwards.
GTCGATCGCGGTGGCTCGTCAGTCCCGCGAACGCGTGATTGCAGCGACTTGAGCCCACCTTTTACCGGTGCATCACCCCGCTGTTCACCAGCCCGCCAATACCAACTTCCCGATCGTCGCGCCCGACTCCAGCCGGCGATGGGTTTCGCGCAGGTTCGCCGCGTTGATCGTGCCGATGGTCGCGCTGTGGGTGCCCTTGAGTTCGCCGGCGTCGATCAACTGGGCGACGCGATCGAGGATGCGGCCTTGTTCGATCATGTCGGGGGTCTGGAAGCGCGGACGGGCGAACATCATTTCCCAGTGGATCCCGATGCACTTGGCCTTGTACGGGTCGCCGATCTTGAGCGTGCCCGACGGCTCCACGATCAGGCCGACATGGCCCTGCGGCGCGAGCAATTCGCCCAGCACGTCCCAGTAGCGATCGGTGTCGGCCAGGTTCAACGCGGCGTCGACGTGGTCGAAACCCAGCGCCTTGAGCTGCGGCGCCAGCGGCTGACGGTGGTCGATCACGTGATCGGCGCCCATCTGCTTGCTCCAGTCGATGCTCTCGCCGCGCGAGGCGGTGGCGATCACGGTGAAGCCCGCGCGCTTGGCGAGCTGGATCGCGATCGAGCCCACGCCGCCGGCGCCGGCGAGGATCAGCAGCGACTTGCCCCGGCCGCCGGTTTCCGCATCGAACGGCATGCGCTGGAACAGCAGTTCCCACGCGGTGATCGCGGTCAGCGGCAACGCCGCGGCCTGCGCCGCGCTCAGCGATGTCGGCGCGGCGCCGACGATGCGTTCGTCGACCAACTGCAGTTCGCTGTTGCTGCCCGGACGGGTGATGTCGCCGGCGTAATAGACGCGATCGCCGACCTTGAAGCGGGTGACGCTTTCGCCGACCGCTTCGACCGTGCCGGCGGCGTCGTAGCCGAGCACGCGCGGCTGCGCTTCGACCTGCGGCTTGGGCGAACGCACCTTGGTGTCGACCGGATTGACCGAGATCGCTTCCACCCGCACGAGCAGGTCGTGGCCGCTGGCGACCGGCGCGGGCAGGTCGACATCGAGCAGCGATTGCGGGTCGTCGATCGGCAGATAACGGGTGAGGGCTACGGCTTTCATTGCGAACTCCAGAGTGCTTGGGGAGGTGAGGCCGGCGTCGTGGCGACGAGGCCGGATTGTGCGAAAAATCATCGAACGATGGCGCGAAGACGGTTGCATCGGGGCGATGCGATGCGGTTCATGAGAATCAGCGCGGGCCGAACAGCGCGGCCTCGTCGACCGCCGCGGCCATCGCCCGATAGCCCGCGTCGCCCGGATGCAGGCGGTCGCCGGAGTCGTAGGCCGGCAGGAAGCGTTGCCGGTGGGCCGGGTCGCGCGTGATCGCGTCGAAATCGACCACCGCATCGAACTCGCCGCTGTCGCGGATCCAGGCGTTGACGGCCTGGCGCACCTTGTCCTTGTCGGCGTTGTAGTAATCGTGGATCGGCGCATCCGGCAACGCGCCCTCGAACGGGGTCAGGGTCGCGCCGACGATGCGCACGCCGTGCGAGTGCGCGCGCGCGATCAACTGGCGGTAACCGGCGATCAGGCGCGGCGCGCTCATCGCTTCGCGCGTGGGTTCGAAACTGCTGCCGGGCCAGCCGATGTCGTTGATGCCGAGCAGCACGAACACCGTGTCGGGTTTCAGGCTCAACACATCGCGTTCGAACCGCGCCAGTGCGCTTACGCCCATGCCGTCGTGCAACACCTGGCCGCCGGAAATGCCGGCGTTGAGCACGGCGATGTCGCGCTTGGCCAGGCGCTGAGCGAGCAGGTCGGGCCAGCGTTGGTAGCGGTTCGGCGTGGACGCGGCGCCGTCGGTGATCGAATCGCCGAGGACCACCACGCTGCGGGTCGGCCGGGCGGATTCGACATACACGCCGCTGAGGAACGGCCGCGTCTGCAGCGTGTCGGCGCGCGCGAGCTGCGCGTCGGCGGTGCGATCGCCGCCGACCAGATAGGCGTCCTGGCGGCCTTCCCAATGGAAGGTCTGCACCGCGGTGTCGCGGGGCAGATACAGGCTGACCGCGACTTCGCCGAGCGCGGCGACGTCCAGATCGACCGGATCGCTGAGCATCGGCGCGCCCGGAGGCAGGGTCACGCCGGGTTGGCCGCCGAAGCTCAGCACGCGATCGCTGGCCGGGTCGATGCGCGAACCGCCGGTGCTGAGCGCGATCCGCGCCGCGCCGATCGTCACCGGCTGCGCGCCGTAGGCATTCGACAAGGCGATGCGCACTCGTCCGCCGCCGACGCTGACCCGCGCGACCTGGCGCAGGGTCTGGTCGCGCAGGCGCGGCGGGGTGCCGGTGGGCAGCACGAAGTCCGTGCCCCAGGTGGCTTGGGGGCTGGCGCTCCAGGTGCCGACCCAGTGCTTGTCGGCCGCCGAGGCGGGGGCCGACAGGGCCACGGCGAGCGCGGCGGCGGCGAGGGGTTTGAGCAGGGCGGAAGCGTTCATGGGCAGGGATCGGGAAGCGTCGGGGATTCGACCAGGGCACCATCGGTTCTTCCGCTATCGGGTGGTAGCAGGCAAGATCGCATAGGCTTCATTCCATTTCGGAATGGGATCGTGGGAGCCCCATGGACACCCTTCGCGGCATGCGCACCTTCGTGCGCGCGGTCGAACTCGGCAGCCTGTCGGCGGTCGCGCGCGAACTGCAGACCACCCAGCCGACCGTCAGCAAGACCGTCGCCGCGCTCGAACAGGAACTGGGCGTGCGCCTGCTTAATCGCAGCACCACCCACCTCGCGCCGACCGAGCAAGGCCGGCGTTTCTACGAACGCGCGCGGCGGGTGCTGGAGGAATACGGCGAAGCCGTCGCCGATGCGCGCGGTCTGACCGAAACCCCGGCCGGGCTGTTGCGGGTCAGCGCGCCGGTCAGCATCGGCGTGCTGCGGCTCAATCGCCTGGTGCAGGAATTTCTCGCCCTGTATCCGCAGATCGAGATCGAGTTGATCCTCAACGATCGTTATGTCGATCTGGTCGAAGAGGGCATGGACGCGGCGCTGCGGCTCGGCGCGAACCTGCCGCCGAACGCGGTCGCGCGCCGGATCGCGCTGTCGCCGCGCGGGCTGGTCGCCTCGCAGGCCTACCTGCGCGCGCATCCGCCGATCGACGCGCCGCAGGACGTGCTGAACCACAACTACCTGCGCTTCGCCTGGGCCAGCGAGAGTGTCGAACTGCAGGGACCGGATGGCGAAGTGCAGCGCTTGCAGGCGAACGGCCGCTATCGGATCAACAACTCGCTGGGGATACGCGAAAGTTTCTTGATCGGCGCGGGCGTGGGCTTGGCGCCGGCGTGGTTGGTGCAGGACCTGATCGACAGCGGCGAACTGAGCTGGGTGTTGCCGCAATGGCGGGCATCGGCGCATGAGGTGTATCTGCTGTATCCGGCGCGGCGGTATCTGCCGTTGCGCACGCGGGTGTTTCTGGAGTTCTTGCGCGAGCGGTTGCTGGAGTTGCCGGGGTTTTTCGATGTGGAAAACGCGTAGGCCGAAAATCTTCCATCCGTCATTCCCGCGAAGGCGGGAATCCAGGGCTCCATCGCGACATGACTCTGAAGTCTCTGGATCCCCGCCTTCGCGGGGATGACGAGCAAGAGCTAAGGCGTGCATGCGTGCAGATGTCTGTTTAGTGCGCAAGTCTGTGCAGGTCGTAAGCGAGTCGTCGACTCAACGACTCAAACCGCCGCGCACGCCGCCGCATCGTCCTCGTTCGACGCATCCGCACCGCCATGCGTCGACAACCGCGCCGGCCGATCCAACCGCGCCGCCCACACCGCCAGCGCTAAACCTGAGAGCGTCACCAACGCCGCCACCCAAGTCACCGCGCCCAACCCAGGCCCGTGCTCGATCACCGCGCCGCCGAGCCACGCGCCCAGCGCATTGCCCAGATTGAACGCGCCGATGTTCAAACTCGAAGCCAGGTTCTGCCCGGCCGGATCGGTCTTCTGCAGCACCCACAATTGCAGCGGCGGCACCGTCGCGAACGCGGCCACGCCGAGCAAACCGACAAACGCAATCGCAGCGATCGGGTTGTGCAAGGCGAACGTCATCACCCCCAACACCACCGCCAGCGCGATCAACGTACCGATCAAGGCCGGCGTCAAACGCTTGTCGGCCAGGCGACCGCCGACGATGTTGCCCAGGATCATGCCGACGCCGAACACCAGCAGGATCGGCGACACCGCCGCCTCGCTGAAACCGCTGATGCGGGTCAGGATCGGCTGGATGAAGGTGTAAACGGTGAACACGCCGGCGAAGCCGAGCACCGTCATCGCCAGCCCGAGCAGCACCTGCGGATGCACCACCGCCTTGACCTCGCGGCGCAGCGCGACCGGCTCAGGTTTTGTCTTGTCCTTCGGCACCAAGGTGGCGATGACGATCGTCGCGATCACGCCGATCACCGACACCGCCCAGAAGGTCGAACGCCAGCCGTAATGCAGGCCCAGCCACGCCCCGGCCGGCACGCCGAGCAAGGTCGCCACGGTCAGGCCGGTGAACATGATCGAGATTGCCGAAGCTTTCTTGTCGGCCGGCACCAAGCCGGTCGCGACCACCGCGCCGACCCCGAAGAAAGTGCCGTGCGCGAGCGAGGTGATCACCCGCGCGATCATCAGCACGGTGTAGTTCGGCGCGATCGCGCAGACGATGTTGCCGAGGGTGAAGATCACCATCAGCGCGACCAGCACCGCCTTGCGCGGCATGCGCCCGGTGGCGATGGTCAGCACCGGCGCGCCGACGAACACGCCCAGCGCGTAACCGGAGATCAGCAGGCCGGCCGCGGCCAGCCCAACCTGCAAGTCGGCGGCGACCTGCAGCAGCAGGCCCATGATCACGAACTCGGTGGTGCCGATGCCGAAAGCGCCGACGGTCAGCGCGTACAGCGCGACGGGCAGCCCCTTGCGGGCGGCGGGAGCGGGCGATGAAGCGTGCATGCGGGCGCATCCGTGGAAACGATGCGGCAGTGTGGTCCGTTGCATCTTGTAGAAAAACCGCCAGTATGCGGAATCACTATCAACGAATCGTTGAAAGTCCATGGACCGCGTCGACGACCTCAACCTGTTCCTGCGCGTGCTCGACCTGGGCTCGATCAGCGCCGCCGCGCGCAGCCTGGACCTGTCGGTCGCGGTCGCCAGCCAGCGGCTCAAGCGGCTGGAGCGCGACCTCGGCGTGCGCCTGCTGCACCGGACCACCCGGCAACTGCACCCCACCGCCGAGGGCATGGCCCTGGCCGAACGCGGCCGCGCCCTGATCGAAGACCTCGACGCGCTGACCTCGGACCTGCGCCAGGCCGGCAGCGAACCCTCCGGCCTGCTGCGGGTCACCACCTCGGCCTCGTTCGGCCGCCAGTACATCTCGCCGCTGCTGCCCGAATTCCAGCGTCGTTACCCGCTGGTGCGGCTGAGCGTGAACCTCAACGACGAACGCCTGGACCTGATCGCCTCGGGCATGGACCTGGCGATCCGGATCGGCGCGCTCGACGACTCGACCCTGGTCGCGCGCAAACTCGCCCACAACCGGCGCGTGCTGGCCGCCTCGCCCGAGTACCTGCGCCAGCGCGTCGCGCCGCGGGTGCCGCAGGACCTGATCGAGCACGAATGCCTGCTGCTGGTCGGCGCGCAGGGGCGGATGGAGTACTGGCGTTTCCTCGACCGCGACGGCCACGCCAGCACGGTGCGGGTCAACGGCCGGTTGGAGAGCAATTTCGGCGAAGTCCTGCGCGACGCCGCGATCGCCGGCCTGGGCATCGCCCATTTCTCGACCTGGCACGTCCACGAAGACCTGCGCGCCGGGCGTCTGGTGCAGGTGCTGCCCGGTTACGAACTGCCCGACACCGCGATCCACGCGGTGATGCCGCAGCGCCGGTTCGTCCCGTCGCGGGTGCGGGCGTTCGTGGATTTCGTGGCCGAGTCGTTCGGCGAGGTGCCGCCGTGGGAGCGGGGTGGGTGAGGGGGGATGCCGTCCCGCTTGCCCGGCGGCATCGGCGTGGAAGATCGGATGGCGTTTTTGAATTGCGTTTTCTTCGGATCGAAACCTGAAGTTGCATCCATGCGGCTGGAATCGCCACCTGTCCCGCCTGAGCGAGTCGCGATCCTCATGGCCTGCCTGTAGGAGCGGCGCGAGCCGCGACCGCGTCATGACGACAACCTCGCAACCTGCGCCGTAGCCGGGTTCCTGGTCGCGGCTCGCGCCGCTCCTACAGGTAGGCCATTTAGCTTTTGCTCGGGCTTGAAGGCGCGCAGCTCATCCAGCGCTGCGAGGCCTGTAACTCGCGTTAGCAAAAGCACACCCGAAGGGCGGCGTGCAGGATGCACGCCGTGCGCCACCGGGACACGGATGTCCCGTGTGGCGCATGCCTGCGTCTGCTCCGAACTTGCGGGCACTTGATTCAAAGAAAAGCGTTTTTCTTTGGTTACCTTTCTTTTGTCGCTTTAGACAAAAGAAAGTAACTCGGCCGCTTGCGGACGAAAGCTGTTGATCTTGTCTTTGGCTTCAAAAGCTCTAGAGCTTCAAAGCTTTGAAGTCTTTAAAGCTGCAAGCAGGATCAAAAGCGTTCCGCCGCTGAAGCGGCGGGTCACTTTCTTTTGTCTAAAGCAACAAAAGAAAGGTAACCAAAGAAAAATGCTTTTTGTGAATCAAGTGCCCGCGCGTGCGGAGCAGACGCAGGCATGCGCCACACGAGACATCCTGTCTCGGTGGCGCACGGCGCACATCCATGTGCGCCGCCCTACGGGTGTGCTTTTGTTCTCGCGAGTTCCAGGCGTCGCAGCGCTGGATGGACTGCGCGGCTTCAGGCACGAGCCGAACCTGCATGGCCTACCTGTAGGAGCGGCGCAAGCCGCGACCGCGAACCCACGCATCGCGTCGAACATCCGCAACCGATGCGAACCCATCACCACCCATCAATCAAACGCAAACGCATCCAACGCCAACGACCCCATCTCATGCGACCGATGAATCGTCCGCACCCCGGGCACCTCGCCGGCCGCGCCCATCGCCACGAATAACGGCATCAGATGCTCCACGGTCGGATGCGCATGCCGCGCATTGGGCGCCTGCGCCTGCCAATCCAATAGCGCCGCATGATCGCGCGCCGCCAACTTGCGATGCATCCATTCGCTGAACTCCGCCGCCCATGCCGGCATCGGCGCATCGCGGTGCTGCCAGTCCAGATCGCCCAGGTTATGCACGAACCCGCCCGAGCCGATCACCAACACCCCTTCGTCCCGCAACGCCGCCAAGGCCTGCCCGACCGCATAGTGCTGCGCCGCCGTCCCATGCGGCATGACCGACACCGGCACCACCGGAATATCGGCCTGCGGGTACATGCGCCGCAGCGGCACCCACACACCGTGGTCGAGACCGTGGTTGTCGCGCAACTTGGCGTTGAGGCCGGCGTCGATCAGGCGTTGAGTAATCTGCTCGGCCAGGCGCGCATGCCCCGGCGCCGGGTACTGGATCTGATACAGCGGCTGCGGAAAGCCGCCGAAGTCATGCACGGTGTGCGGCCGGTCGTGACCGCCGACCATCGGCCGGTCGGTCATGAAATGGGCCGAGGCGATCACGATCGCGCGCGGCCACGGCAGTTGCTGGCCGAGCTGATCGAGGAAGCGCCCGGCCGGCGAATCCTCCAGCGCGAGCATCGGCGAACCATGGGAAAGAAACAGCGTCGGCAGGCGAGTAGGGATGTCCATGCCCCTCAGGGTGATCCTCGCCGGGGCGATTTCCAAGTTGGACGGCTGTGCCTGATCGTTCTGTAATTGCGATCAATTCGCATCAAGCGCGCTGATTGTTGAAGCCCGAACCGGTGCGCAAACGATGCGCGATCGGCCCGCGCCACGACCGCGCCGGCTCCGCCGCCGCCCCGCGTCGCCCGAGTCTGGCAAAATAGCGGGCTAACTCACCCGTCCGCAGGCCCCCGTACCCATGAGCCACTTCGACATCCGTTCGACCGTCCGCCCCGATCCCGACAAGCCGATGGTCGACATCGCCGACTACGTCGCCGATTACCAGATCGATTCGAAGGAAGCCTTTGATACCGCGCGCTACATGCTGCTCGACTCGCTGGCCTGCGCGGCGATGGCGATGGACCACCCCGAGTGCGTCAAGCACCTCGGCCCGCTGGTCCCCGGCGCCGGCATGAGCGGCGGCGCGCGCGTGCCGTACACCGCGCACGAGCTCGACCCGGTCCAGGCCGCCTACAACATCGGCGTGCAGATCCGCTGGCTCGACTTCAACGACACTTGGCTCGCGGCCGAATGGGGTCACCCGTCCGACAACCTCGGCGCCATCCTCGGCGTCGCCGACTACCTGGGCCGCAAGGCCGAGGCCGAAGGCGGCAAGGCGATGACCGTACGCGACGTGCTCGGCCACGCGATCAAGGCCCACGAAATCCAGGGCGGCTACGCGCTCAAGAATTCGTTCAACCGGGTCGGCCTGGATCACGTGATCCTGGTGCGTCTGGCCTCGACCGCCGTCACCACCCAGATGCTGGGCGGCAACAAGGACGCGATCGTGACCGCCGTATCGCACTCGTGGATCGACAACGGCGTGCTGCGCACCTACCGCCACGCGCCGAACACCGGCCCGCGCAAGAGCTGGGCCGCCGGCGACGCCTGCCGCCGCGCCGTCACGCATGCCTTGAACGCCGTCAAGGGCGTGGTCGGTTACCCGAGCGCGCTGTCGGTCAAGACCTGGGGCTTCTACGACATCGCCTTCAAGGGCAAGCAGTTCGAGTTCGAGCGCCCGTTCGGCAGCTACGTGATGGAGAACGTGCTGTTCAAGATCAGCTTCCCGGCCGAGTTCCACGCCCAGACCGCGGTCGAGTGCGCGATGAAGCTGCACGACCAGGTCAAGGACCGTCTCGACCAGATCGAACGCGTCGAGCTGGAGACCCAGGAAGCCGGCGTGCGCATCATCGACAAGACCGGCCCGCTGGCCAACTACGCCGACCGCGACCACTGCCTGCAGTACATGGTCGCCGTGCCGCTGATCTTCGGCCGCCTGACCGCCGATGATTACGTCGACGCAATCGCCGCCGACCCGCGCATCGACGCGCTGCGCGACAAGATGACGGTCAAGGAGAACGAGCAGTTCACCAAGGACTACTTCGACCCCGACAAGCGCTACATCGGCAACTCGGTGCAGGTGTTCTTCAAGGACGGCACGTCCACCGACAAGGTCTCGATCGACTTCCCGATCGGCCACCGCAAGCGCCGCGCCGAGGGCATCCCGGTGCTGATGGCCAAGTTCGAAGCCGCCGTCCGCGCCAAGCTGCCGGCCGCCCAGGCCGACCGCCTGCTGGCCCTGGCCAACAACCCGGCCGAGCTCGAAGCCTTGCCGGTGACCGAGTTCATGGCGCTGTTCAGCCAGGCCGGCAAGTAAGCTGCCAGCGCCGATCCCGGCCGATTGCACACCTTATAAGTGCAGTTCCGCGCTGAACGGGTCGCCCTCGCGAAACTGAACGCAGGGCGACCCAGTCTCAGAATTCACGGAACTCGGTCGAATGTTAGACGCTTGTTAACACCGCTTTCACGTTGGCAAACCTACTCTGCGCGGGATGGCGTCGTCCAGGCGACCGTCCTGAACGGTAGAAACCTCGCAGACGCGGTTTCCATAATTTTTAGAACCAGGAGCTACAACAATGAATAAGAAACTCCTCTGCGCCGCCCTGCTGGGTGGCCTGAGCCTCGCGCAGGTCGCCAGCGCCCAGGACTTCGACGACCGTTGGTACCTGACCGGCTCGGCCGGCATGAACATCCAGGACAACGACCGCGGCACCCGCAATGCTCCGTTCGGCGCGATCGGCCTGGGCAAGTTCCTGAACAAGAACTGGTCGCTCGACGGTGAGCTGAACTATCAGAACCCGAAGTTCGACGCCAACCAGGACGCCAACTGGAGCCAGTACGGCATCTCGCTGGACCTGCGCCGCCACTTCGTCACCGAAGGCCGCAACTGGAACCCGTACCTGCTGATGGGCCTGGGCTACCAGCGCTCGGAAGAGGAGTACTTCATTCCGTCGCCGCTGTCGCCGGCCAACCGCAAGGACGGCAACTTCGCCGCCAAGGTCGGTCTGGGCGTGCAGGGTGACCTGGGCCGCGTCGGCATCCGCACCGAGCTGGCGTACCGCGCCGACTTCGACGACAGCAGCAAGAACGCGCCGCAGGAAGACTGGTTCGGCGACGTGCTGGCCTCGGTCGGCATCATCGTCCCGCTGGGTCCGGAACCCGTCGCTGCCGTGGCTCCGGCCCCGGAAGTGCAGCCGGGCTGCGCGGACAAGGACGACGACGGCGACGGCGTGAACAACTGCGACGACAAGTGCCCCGGTTCGCAGGCTGGCCAGACCATCGGTCCGGACGGCTGCCCGGTGCCGGTCACCATCGACCTGAAGGGCGTGAACTTCGACTTCGACAAGGCGACCCTGCGTCCTGACGCGGTGGCGATCCTGAGCGAAGCGAGCGAAATCCTGAAGCGTTACCCCGACCTGAAGGTCGAAGTCGCCGGTCACACCGACCTGTGCGGCAAGGACGACTACAACCAGAAGCTGTCGGAGCGTCGCGCGAAGGCTGCGTACGACTACCTGACCAGCAACGGTGTGGACGCGGGCCGTCTGATCGGGCCGGTGGGCTACGGCGAAAGCCGTCCGCTGGAGCCGACCGCGCAGACCATGCCGGCGTGCAAGAGCGAGAAGAACCGCCGCACCGAGTTGAACGTTCAGAACTAAGCGACACCCGCGGGTTCTTCGGAACCCGCACCGCGACACCCGAAGCCCGGCCTTGTGCCGGGCTTCTTTTTGGCCGGGATTGGGGATTCGGGATTCGGGATTGGCAAAAGCGGAACGTCACCGCTTTGGCTTTTGCGAATCCCGAATCCCGAATCCCGAATCCCGAAACTAAGACCAACAACTCATTTCATTGCCCGAATATCGACCGTTCGTCGGCGCGGCCTCAGCCCAGTGGGCGTATTGCTTGCGGACGCGTTACACACAAACCGGTTCGACCTCCGACTGAACCACGTTAAGTGGTATTAACAATCATCTTGACCGTGTATGATCCCCCCGCCAGTGACCGCGGTGCTAGGCCTTGCCAGTGCTGAAAGTGTCTCTGTCATAGAGTCAGCGCCGCAAAAGACTGTCCCGATCACACAGTCCCGATCACCCCCCGTTCCGATCGATCTGAAGGAGTTACAGAATGAAGATCCGTATGTTGAGCACCGCACTGCTGGCGGGCTTGGCTTTTTCGCAGGTGGCTAGCGCCCAGGATTTCGACGACCGCTGGTACCTGACCGGCTCGGCCGGCATGAACATCCAGGACAACGACCGCGGCACCCGCAACGCTCCGTTCGGCGCGATCGGCCTGGGCAAGTTCCTGAGCAAGAACTGGTCGCTCGACGGTGAACTGAACTATCAGAACCCGAAGTTCGACGCCAACCAGAACCAGAACTGGAGCCAGTACGGCATCTCGCTGGACCTGCGCCGCCACTTCGTCACCGAAGGCCGCAACTGGAATCCGTACCTGCTGATGGGCCTGGGCTACCAGCGCTCGGAAGAGGAGTACACCATTCCGTCGCCGCTGTCGCCGGCCAACCGCAAGGACGGCAACTTCGCCGCCAAGGTCGGTCTGGGCGTGCAGGGTGACCTGGGCCGCGTCGGCATCCGCACCGAGCTGGCGTACCGCGCCGACTTCGACGACCAGAGCGTGAATGCGCCGCAGGAAGACTGGTTCGGCGACGTGCTGGCTTCGGTCGGCATCATCGTCCCGCTGGGTCCGGAACCGACCGCTCCGGTCGCGGTGGCTCCGGAAGTGCAGCCGGGCTGCGCGGACAAGGACGACGACGGCGACGGCGTGAACAACTGCGACGACAAGTGCCCCGGTTCGCAGGCTGGCCAGACCATCGGTCCGGACGGCTGCCCGGTGCCGGTCACCATCGACCTGAAGGGCGTGAACTTCGACTTCGACAAGGCGACCCTGCGTCCTGACGCGGTGGCGATCCTGAGCGAAGCGAGCGAAATCCTGAAGCGTTACCCCGACCTGAAGGTCGAAGTCGCCGGTCACACCGACCTGTGCGGCAAGGACGACTACAACCAGAAGCTGTCGGAGCGTCGCGCGAAGGCTGCGTACGACTACCTGACCAGCAACGGTGTGGACGCGGGCCGTCTGATCGGGCCGGTGGGGTACGGCGAAAGCCGTCCGCTGGAGCCGACCGCGCAGACCATGCCGGCGTGCAAGAGCGAGAAGAACCGCCGCACCGAGTTGAACGTTCAGAACTAAGCGACACCCGCGGGTTCCTCGGAACCCGCACCGCGACACCCGAAGCCCGGCCTTGTGCCGGGCTTCTTTTTGGCCGGGATTGGGGATTCGGGATTCGGGATTGGCAAAAGCCAAAGCGGCGATGTCTCGCTTTTGCGAATCCCTAATCCCGAATCCCCAATCCCGGCCAAAAATCTTGTCCGATCCCGCCCCGGCGCCTACACTGGCGCGCACTGTTCAAACGGCGTAGGAATCGTCTTCGCGCCGAATCCAGGAGAAAATCATGCGCCGAGTTATTGCCGGACTGTCGTTGCTCTTGATTGCCGGCGCCTCGCAAGCGCAGAGCGCGGCCAATTGCGCGGCCCTGACCGCGTCGCGCGCGCAGCCCGTGCAGCCGACCCTGATCGCGCCGATCGCGCCGGAACTGGTCGCGCCCTCGCATCAGCTCGGCGCGCCCACCGGCGTGCTGTCGCAGGCGCTGGACGAAGCGCTGTCGGTCGATCAGGTGCTGCTGCGCATCCGCCTGGACGGCTGCAACGTCGCCAAGGCTACGCCGGCCTCGACCGGCATGCCGTCGGCCAACGATCCGGCCGCGTACAAGCCGCAGACCCAATACGACAACACGCCGTGGCGCTTCGACATGAGCCAGGGCGGCAAGCGCATGACCGCCGACGAATTCAGCGCCTGGATGAAGGCCAAGGGCGTGCGCGTGGCCAAGGGCAACGGCGCGCCCGCGGCGGCGCCGGCTCCGGTTGTCGATCCCGCACCGGCGCCGGCTCCGGCCGACGAGAAGAAGAAAAAGAAGTAAGCCTCGCCGCGGCGACGCGACTCCAGCGGCCGCGGGCATTGCCCGCGGCCGTTTCGTTTTGACCCGCGCGGCGTGATCTCGCCGCGATGAGTGGCTTGAAGCGATGCGCGGGCTTTCGGCTCATGCTCGTGGCGAGACCGGATGGTCGCCTGGCGGACTTCGCGAGCGGCTCGTATCGTGCGGCGGATCCGCGTTCGCTCCGCGCTCGCGCTTGATCAAGGCGATGCGTCCGGATCGCGTCGACCCGATCGCTGTCGGGTTCGTCCCCATCGCCACGCCGCATCCGTTCCACAGCTTCCAGGACCGCGCTTGAGTACCTCATCCTCATCGCCCCGACACGGCCTGGCCCGCGTGCTGTCCAAGCAAGGGCTGTGCTCGCGCAGCGAAGCGGCGAAATGGATCGCCGCCGGGCGCGTGTCGGTCGACGGCCGGATCGTGCGCGATCCCGAGTTTCCGATCGTGCAGGGCCGGCAGCGGATCGAAATCGACGGCAACGCCGCCGACGCGGCGCCGCGCCTGTACCTGATGCTCAACAAGCCGCGCGGCCTGGTGACCACCGCCCAGGACGAACGCGGCCGCGACACCGTGTACCGCTGCCTCGACGGCGCGCGGCTGCACGACGCGCCGTTGCCGTGGCTGGCGCCGGTCGGCCGCCTCGACAAGGCCAGCGAAGGCCTGCTGCTGTTCTGCAACGACCCGCAATGGGCCGCGCGCATCACCGATCCGGACCGCGGGCCGGACAAGACCTATCACGTACAGATCGACGCGATCCCCGATGCCGCGCAACTGGCCGCGCTGCACGCCGGCGTGAGCCTCGACGGCGAACTGCTGCGCGCGAAATCCGCGCGCTTGCTGCGCAGCGGCGAGAAGAACGCGTGGCTGCAGATCGTGCTCGACGAAGGCCGTAACCGGCAGATTCGTCGTTTGCTGGCCGCGTTCGATATCGGCGTGCTGCGGCTGGTGCGGGTAGGCATCGGCGGATTGGCGCTCGGCGAGTTGGGCAAGGGCCAATGGCGTGAGCTGAGCGGGACCGAAGTCGCCGCCTTGGTGGCTGGCGACTGAAGCGCGGTCTGTTGTCGGCGCGGCTGCAGCCTTGATGCGTTCCGATCAGGCGGTTGGGAAGATCCGCAGTCAATGAAAGCACCGCGTCGGGGTTGCAGCCTCGCCACAAGACCGCGACTGCAGCGATCGCCCATGGGGGTTGGCGTTACGACGCCACGTCACAAGGCTCGAAGTCCGGCTTGGATATCCGCCACGCTGGTGATGCAGCCGACCTCGCAGACCGAACTGGCGCTGACCGATGCGGCGCTGGCGCAGTTGGCCTTGCATATGACCCAGCTCGAACAGGCGATGCTCGCTGCGCAGCAGTAAGCGTCGCGTCGCGGCGAACGGGTCAGTCGCGCGGCCCGGCGTCGCGCCAGCGCGCCAGCCGCGCATCGAGCAAGGCCGACACCACCTCGCGCGCGCGTTCGTCGCCCGGCCCGCGAGCGTCGTGGCTGCAGCCTTTGCCGTGATTGCAGGCGGCGCAGGCCAGGGCGAGGTTGCGCGGGTCGTCGGCATCGTCGCCGACGCGCGCGGTGAACGCGGCGGCCGCGCGTTTGCCGAACCAGGCGCTGGGGACGACATGCTCCAGCGAGGTCGTGCCCAGGGCTTCACCGTCCTCGCGCAGGCTCAGCGCGCGCCGGCAATGCAGGCAACGGGTTTGCCACACGCCGCCGTCGAACACGGCCAGCGCGTCGGTATGCACGGCCTGCAACAAGCGGCGACGCAGCGCGGCGCGCATGGGCTTATCGCGATGCGGACACGAGGCCCGCGGCGCGGGCCTCGTCGAAACCGCCGCGACGCGGCGCAACACCGGCGAGGCCGGCGCTGCGTTGCGATCGCGGCATTCGGCTCAAGCCTGGATGACCCCGAGTTCGCGGCCGATCTTGGCGAAGGCGGCGATCGCGCGGTCCAGATGTTCGCGCGTATGCGCGGCCGACATCTGGGTGCGGATGCGCGCTTGGCCCTGCGGCACCACCGGGAAGAAGAAGCCGATCGCGTAGATGCCTTCTTCGAGCAGGCGCGAGGCGAACTTCTGCGCCAGCGGCGCGTCATACAGCATCACCGGGCTGATCGGATGCACGCCGGGCTTCACGTCGAAACCCAGTTGGGTCATCTGTTCGCGAAAGTACGCGGTGTTCTGCGCCAAACGATCGCGCAGATCGCCGGCCGCCGACAACATCTCGAAGGCCTTGATGCCCGCGGCCACCACATGCGGCGGCAGCGAGTTCGAGAACAGGTACGGACGCGAACGCTGACGCAGCAGTTCGACCACTTCCTTCTTGGCGGTGGTGAAACCGCCGAGCGCGCCGCCCATGGCCTTGCCGAGGGTGCCGGTGAAGATGTCGATCTTGTCCATCACGCCCTTGACTTCGGCCGAGCCGCGGCCGCTCGCGCCGAGGAAACCGGTCGCGTGGCATTCGTCGATATGCACCAGCGCGCCGTACTTTTTCGCCAGCGCGGTGATTTCATCGAGCGGGGCGATGAAGCCGTCCATCGAGAACACGCCGTCGCTGGTGATCAGTTTGGTCTTGCAACCGGCGGCATCGGCGGCCTGCAGCTGCTTTTCCAGGTCGGCCATGTCGCAGTTGGCGTAGCGGAAGCGCTTGGCCTTGCACAGGCGCACGCCGTCGATGATCGAAGCATGATTGAGCGCATCGGAGATGATCGCGTCGCTCTCGCCGAGCAGCGGTTCGAACAAGCCGCCGTTCGCATCGAAGCAGGCCGCGTACAGGATCGTGTCTTCGGTGCCGAAGAAATCGGCGATGGTCTTTTCCAGCTGCTTGTGCAGGTCCTGGGTGCCGCAGATGAAGCGCACCGAGGCCATGCCGAAGCCGTGCGTGTCGAGCGCGTCCTTCGCCGCCTGGATCACCTGCGGGTGATCGGCCAGGCCCAGATAATTATTGGCGCAGAAGTTCAGCACCGTGCGCCCGTCCTCGAGCACGATCTCGGCCGACTGCGGGCTGGTGATCACGCGCTCGGACTTGAACAGCCCCTGCGCGCGGATTTCGTCGAGGGTGTCGGCGTAGTGTTGGGTCAGGGACATTGGTTAGAGGCCGGGATTCGTGATTGGGGATTCGAGATTGGTAGAGCGGTGCGGATCGAGATGGGGCGGGATGTTTTGCGAATCCCAAATCCCCAATCCCGAATCTCCGCTCAGTTCCAACTGAGCACAACCTTACCCGCCTTACCCGCTTCCATCAGATCGAAACCCTTCTGGAATTCGTCGATCGGCAGCTGGTGGGTGAGCACCTTGCCGAGCGGGAAACCGCCGAGCACCAGTTGGGTCATCTTGTACCAGGTCTCGT
The DNA here is from genome assembly GCF_014779555.2 of Lysobacter capsici. Taxonomy (NCBI): domain Bacteria; kingdom Pseudomonadati; phylum Pseudomonadota; class Gammaproteobacteria; order Lysobacterales; family Lysobacteraceae; genus Lysobacter; species Lysobacter capsici. Next base: position 4,355,573 of record NZ_CP094357.1, on the reverse strand, counting down.
ACATCTTGCGGCCGTACATGCCGTGCAGGGTCAGGCCCTTGAAGATGATCTTGTCCCAGTCCGCGCCCGCGCCCTTGGGCATGATGCCGAGCATCGCGATCTTGCCGCCGTGGTACATGCAGTCGAGCATGTCGTTGAACGCGCGCGGGTTGCCGCTCATCTCCAAACCGACGTCGAAACCTTCCATGTGCAGGTCGGCCATCACGTCCTTGAGCGACTGATTGGCGACGTTGACCACGCGCGTGGCGCCCATGTCGGCGGCCAGCTTGAGGCGGAAATCGTTGACGTCGGTGACGACCACGTTGCGCGCGCCGATGTGCTTGCAGATGCCGGCGGCGATGATGCCGATCGGACCGGCGCCGGTGATCAGCACGTCCTCGCCGACCACGTCGAATTCCAGCGCGCAATGCGCGGCGTTGCCGTAGGGGTCGAAGAACGCGGCCAGTTCGCTGGGGATCTGGTCGGGGATCGGCCACAGGTTGCTGGCCGGCATCACGATGTATTCGGCGAACGCGCCGTTGCGGTTCACGCCGATGCCGACCGTGTTGGGGCAAAGATGCTGACGGCCGCCGCGGCAGTTGCGGCAGTGGCCGCAGACGATGTGGCCTTCGGCGGAAACGCGCTGGCCGGGACGGTAGCCGACCACGCCGGGGCCGAGGTCGACCACGCGGCCGACGAATTCATGGCCGATCACCAGGCCGGGCTTGATCGTGCGCTGGCTCCACTCGTCCCACAGATAGATGTGCAGGTCGGTGCCGCAGATGGCGGTCTTCTCGAGCTTGATCAGGACCTCGTTCGGACCGGGCACGGGCACCGGCACTTCTTCCAGCCAGATGCCCTTGCCGGCTTCGCGCTTGACCAGCGCCTTCATCGTTTGCGTCATTGGAGTCGATACCTAGGGGCCACGGCCAGGCCGGGCAGGAGAGAAGCGCGAATTATACGCCGCGACCCCGGCCGGGTTTGCCCGCGGCGGGCGGCTTGGCCTATCGTCGCGACTTCCTCGCCGTCCCGGAAAATCCATGCGCCCCCGTGTGTTAGCCCTGTCCCTGGCGCTGTGCGCCACCGCCGCCCAGGCCGATGAAGGCATGTGGATGCCCTCGCAACTGCCCGACCTCGCGCGCCAACTGCGCGCGGCCGGATTCAAGGGCAATCCGAGCGATTTGGCCGAACTCACCCGCGCGCCGATGAACGCGGTGGTGAAGGTCGGCGGCGCCACCGGCGCCTTCGTTTCCCCCGACGGCCTGGTGCTGACCAATCACCACGTCGCCTTCGGCGTGATCCAGTACAACGCCAAGCCCGATCGCGACCTGATCGGCAACGGCTTCGTCGCCGCCGACCGCGCCGCCGAGTTGCCGGCCAATCCGGATTTCCGGGTGCTGGTCACGACCGGTTTCGACAAGGTCACCGAGCGCATCCTCGCCGGCGCGCGCGGCAAGCACGGCCGCGATTACTACGACGCGATCGACAGCGCGAGCAAGGCGGTGGTCGCCGAATGCGAACGCGACGCCGGCACCCGTTGCAGCGTCGCCAACATGTACTACGGCACCGACTTCTATCTGATCCGCCAGCTGGAATTGCGCGACATCCGTCTGGTGTACGCGCCGCCCGACAGCATCGGCAATTACGGCGACGAGGTCGACAACTTCGTATGGCCGCGCCACAGCGGCGATTTCACCTTGCTGCGCGCCTACGTCGGCAAGGACGGCAAGCCGGCCGACTATTCGCCCGACAACGTGCCGTACGCGCCGCCCGGGCATCTGCAGGTGTCCACCGACCCGGTGCGCGAAGGCGATTACGCGATGCTCGCCGGTTACCCGGGCGTGACCTTCCGTCACCGCATGGCCTCCGAATTCGTCCAGCAGATCGAGTGGCAACTGCCGTCGCGGGTGGCCTTGTACGGCGGTCTGATCAAGACCGTCGAAGCGGCCGGCGCCAACGACGCCGAGGCGAAGGTGCGTTACGCCGCGCAGGTCGCCGGCTTCAAGAACACCCTCAAGCGCGCGCAGGGCGAACTCGACGGCCTGCGTCGCAGCGATGCGGTCAAGGTGCGCGGCGACGACGAGGCGGCGATGCTCGCGTGGCTGGACAAGCAGCCCGACGCCAAGGCGATCCGCGCCGATATCGACGCCGCGCAGCGCGTGCTCGACGCGGGCGCGGCGATGCGCGAGCGCGATCAGCTGTTGACCGCGATCCGCACCCAGACCCAGTTGCTCAACACCGCGCTGACCGTGCAGCGCCTCGCGCTGGAGCGCGCCAAGCCCGATGCGCAGCGCGAAAGCGGCTATCAGCAGCGCGACGACGCGCTGATCGCCGGTCGCTTCAAGCAGGTGCAGCGCCGTTACGCGCCGCAAGTCGAAAAGGCGTTGTTGCTGGATCTGCTGGGTCAGTACAAGGCCTTGCCGAAGGCCGCGCGCGTGGCCGAGTTCGATCAGGTATTCGCCGGCGAGGACCGCGCCGCGCTGCAGCGCACGCTCGATGGCTTGTACGCGGGCACCCGCCTGGGCGAGGAAGCCGCGCGCCTGCAGGCGATGAACAGCGACGCCAGGCAGTTGCAGGCCAGCGACGACAGCCTGCTCAAGGCCGCGGCCGCGCTGCTGCCGGCGGTGCTGCGCATCGAGCAGGAAACCAAGGCGCGCGAAGGCGAATTGCTGCGCTTGCGTCCGGCCTATATGCGCGCTTTGATCGCGTATCGTCATTCGCAGGGCCGGGCGGTCTATCCGGATGCGAACTCGACCCTGCGGGTGAGCTACGGCAAGGTCAGCACGATGGACCCGCGCGATGGCGTGCGCTACCGGCCGCTGACCACGGTTCAGGGCATCGTCGAGAAACACACCGGGGTCAAGCCGTTCGACGCGCCACAGGCCTTGCGCGACGCGATCGCCAAGGGCGATTTCGGCAGCACGGTCGATCCCGAGCTCAAGACCCAGACCGTGGATTTTCTGACCAACCTCGACACCACCGGCGGCAATTCCGGCTCGCCGGTGCTCGACGCCAACGGCAAGTTGATCGGATTGAACTTCGACAGCAACTGGGAAGCGGTCAGCGCCAGCTGGATGTTCGATCCGCGCTACAAGCGCGCGATCCATGTCGACATGCGCTATATGCGCTGGTTGCTGGCCAAGGTGTATCCGGCGCCGCATCTGCTCAAGGAAATGAAGCTGCCGGCGGAGTGAAAGCGCGCGCCGGCTGGAAACCAGCCGGCGCACGATGCGGATCAGTTGTTGCGGCTCCAGCGTTCGATGTACTGCCAGTGGTCCGAACGGGTGATCGGCAGCATCGGGTTCTGGCTGACGGCCGGCAGTTGCCAGCCGTCGGGGACCTGATGGCAATTCACCCAGATGTCCAGCAAGCCGCGCCCATCGGTGAGGAAACCTTGGAACAAGGACAGACAGCGGCCATGGCGTGAAGCCTTGGGCGCGAACGTGGTCAGGTCCCAGGATTGATACGCGCGGCCGGTATCGCAGGTGCTGAGCTTGGCGACGCGGTTACCGCTATCGGAAATGCACAAGTCCAGGCGGGCGCGGGGCCGGATGCGGCCGGACGCGTCGATGATCCAGGCGTCGTTGGCGATGCTGCAGGTGGAGGCGGCCGCGAAGTAGGCATTCGGACCGGTGGCCGTCTGCTCCATCTTCAGGCAGGCATCGCGGAAGACGATCAGCCCGCCGTCGGGCAGTTTCTCGCCCGGCGCCTGCAGGCCCAGGGTGCTTTCGATCTGCCGGTCCAGATTGAGCCAGGCCTGCTGTTCGCCCGCATCCAGCGCGATGCGGTTCTGCTCGATCCACTGGGTGAGTTGCGCCCCCTTCTGGCGCAGGGCGAGGTGGCGGTCGTATTGCGCGCGCGCCGCCGACGACAGTTGTCCGATCTTGTCGGAGTAGCTCTCGATCAACAGCGCCGTCTTATTGTCCGGCCAGGGCGCCGGTTTGCCTGCCAGCGCCAGCAGGCCGGCTTCCAGCTCGGGCCATTCGACCTTGGTCAAGGCGTCGTAGCCTTTGTCGCGGCCGATCACCACCGGCGCGGGCATCGCCGCGAGGTTCTGCGGGAATTGCATGCTCGCCAGTTCCCGCGGTTGCGCGCCCGGATCCTGGCATTGCAGGCTCGCCGAGGTCGGCGCTTCGTCCTGGGCGATCTGGATGTGCAGCTTGTTGACCGTGGCGCTGCGCAGACGCTGCGGGGCCAAGGCGATGGACCTGGCCGGCCGCGAACCGAAATTCACCTGCAACCAGCACTGCCTTGCGCTGGCGTTGGCGCTGGGCGCGGGCAGGTCGAAGACGTTGCCCCAGTTGCCGCGCGCGGCGGGATAGAGCACGGCTTGGCCGTTGTCGGGATCGTAGCCGCCCAGTACGGTGAACACCGGTATGCCGTGACGCCGCGCCGGCCGGTAGGTGCCGCCGTTGAACCAGACCGCCGGCATGTTGTCGGGCACGGCAGCGGGCGTGGCGATCGCTTCCATCTTGCGCGTGCTCGTATTCCAGTGCTTGTAACCCGAGGGGGCGGCGGGATCGAACATGAAGCGGCTCAGACTGCGCTGTATCCTGACGAATGTGCTGTAGCCGGTGTAATGGGTGTAACGCGACAACTCGCTGACGGCTTCGCCGCCGGACATCGCATCGAGGTTGTAGAAGTAGCGCTGGGCGAAGCTGTTGGCGGCGGTGCCGGTATCGGCGGAATAGGGGCGATGCCAGGCCAGATTGGCGCGCATGCGCTTGCGGTAAGCGATATAGCCCCAGCCGCTGTCGGCGTGATGTCCGTTCCAGAAATTCTTCGGCTCCAGTTCCGCGCCCGGATGGTGGCCCAGGCCGAAATGGTGGCCGATCTCATGGCTGAACTCGTTGCCATGGGACTGGTAGAGAGTGAGCATGCCGTTGCCGCCGCTCAGGCCGTGTCCCATCACTCCGTTCTTGTAATTGCCCAGCACATGATGGGCGACGACGGTCTGGGTCAACTGCGGCTGCTGTTGGCTGCCCATCGAGGAACTGGTGATGCCCCAGTTGGCGAGGTTGATGCCGACGCTGACAGTGTCCTTGGCGATGTCCTCGCGCATGTCTCCGATGTAATCGCCGCCCTCGGTCGCGCTGGCCGTGTCGTAGATGACGCCGCTGGCCACCATCGCCCGGGTCAGCTTGAGGTCCTCGTAGGAACTGACGGTCAGCTGCGCCGCGGGAATGGTCTGGAAGTAGTCGGCCGCGGCCTTGGCGGGTTCGCGCAGCATGTAGTGATCTTCCGGGCGATCGGGCGGATCGGTCAGCATGCCGATGCGGATGTTGTGCACGATCAGTTCGGCGGGAGCGCCGAATTCGATCGATGTCGCGGCCAGCGTGCCGGCGCGGCCGCGATCGTCGACGATGTTCAGGGCCAGCCCCGGCTTGACCCAATGCCATGGCAGCACCGTCGACCAGGCCCGGCGCGAATACACGATCTCCGGTTCGCTCGCACCCGGGTTATCGGCCTTGGGCAGGGCCTCCGGGCGATTGAGCGTGACCGGCGGCAGCTGCACGCCGTCGAGCGTGGCGGTGAGGGTCAGCGACGTGGCGTCGGCGAAGGCGCTGGTGGGCGTCACCAGCAGCAACGCCTCGCGTTCGCTGGTCAGTCGCGGCATCCGCTTGGCGGCATTGCCGGAGGGGTCGACCGAGTGGCTCTGTACGAACTGGACCATGCCTTGCAGCGTTCCGGTGAGATCGTTGCGGATCGGACGCTCGCTGCCGTCGGCGATGCGGTCGTAGAAACCGATGGCGTCGGTGTCGACGGCCATTGCGGTCGCTGTCGACGCCGCCTGCGGGGCGGTCGCGAAGGTTGCCGCGGCGCCTTGTGACGGGGCTTGGGTATCGTCGACGGAGGAAGATTGTCGGTCGAGCGGACAACCGGTCAGTGCGCAGGTGAGCAGGGATGCGGCGATCAGCCGCGAAGGCGGAATACGGTGGCAGACGGACATTGGGGATCCTGAGGGGGAGGATGGAGCACGCCTTGGTAGCAACCTCGCCGCACGCGATCTTTAGGATTGGTAAGAAAGCGGCGCGATTGTGATTGCGTTGCGATTGACGATTCGAACGCGGTGGCGGTCGACAGGTCCGCGAACAAGCGAAGGCGCGGCAACCGGTCGGGCGCAAGACCGCGCACGCGCGGCGGCGATGGCGCTCGGCGCGCATGTGGCGCGCGCATCCGCGACGACTCGGTCTGCGCCCGGTCCCGGCGCCGCGTGTGGCAGCGGTCGGCCGGGCCGGCTAGACTGGCGCGTGAATTTTTCCGTACAGATCAGGGGTATACGCATGCGCTACACGGTATTGGCCGCGGCTGTCGCGGTCGGGACGCTGGGTTTGGGACTGGCCGCTCCGGCGGGCGCGGTGGAGGGCATGTGGGTGCCGCAGCAGTTGCCGGAAATCTCCGTGGCGCTGAAGAAGGCCGGGCTCAAGCTCAATGCCAAGCAGCTGGCCGACCTCACCGGCGACCCGATGGGCGCGGTGGTGTCGCTGGGCGGTTGCACCGCGAGTTTCGTCGCCCCGCGCGGCCTGGTGGTGACCAATCACCACTGCGCCTACGGCGCGATCCAGTTGAATTCGACCGCGCAGAAGAACCTGATGCGCGACGGTTTCAACGCCGCGACGATGGAGCAGGAAGTCTCCGCCGGTCCGTCCTCGCGCATCTACGTGCTCGACTCGATCCAGGACGTGACCGCGCAGGTCAAGGCCGTGATCGACGACGCGGTCGAGCCGATCGATCGCACCCATGCGCTGGAAGCGATCGAAAAGAAACTGATCGCCTCGTGCGAAGCCGAAGCCGGTTACAGCTGCGAGCTGTACAGCTTCTTCGGCGGCGGCACCTATCGCCTGTTCCGCACGGTCGAGATCAAGGACGTGCGTCTGGTGTACGCGCCTCCGGGCAGCGTCGGCAACTACGGCGGCGAAGTCGACAACTGGATGTGGCCGCGCCACACCGGCGACTTCTCGTTCTACCGCGCGTACGTAGGCAAGGACGGCAAGCCGGCCGAGTACTCCAAGGACAACGTCCCGTATCAGCCCAAGCGCTATCTGAAACTCGCCGACAAGCCGCTGGGCGAAGGCGATTTCGTCATGGTCGCCGGTTACCCGGGCCGCACCAATCGTTACGCGCTGGCCAGCGAGTTCGATTCCACCGCCGGCTGGACCTATCCGACCATCGCCGGGCACTACAAGGCGCTGATCGAACTGGTCGGCGAAACCGCGAAGAAAGACCCGGAAATCGCGGTGAAATACGCCAGCACCGTGCGCGGCTGGCAGAACACCTCGAAGAACTACGACGGCCAGCTGGAAGGCTTCGAGCGCATCGGCGCGGCGCAGAAGAAGGACGCCGACGAAGCGGCCGTGCTCGACTGGCTGCGCAAACGCGGCGCGCAGGGCGCCGCGGCGCTGGCCGCGCACGACAAGCTGGTCGAGGTCAACCAGAGCGCGGTCGCGCATCGTCAGCGCGATCTGGTCTTCAGCCAGATGCGCCGCCTCGGCGTGATCTCGGCGGCGGGCACGTTGTACCGTCTGTCGGTCGAGCGCGCCAAGCCCGATGCCGAGCGCGAGGTCGGTTATCAGCAGCGCGATCTGCCGAGCATCAAGGGCGCGCTGGAGCAGATGGAACGCCGTTACGACCCGCGCATGGACCGCGAGCTGCAGGCCTATTGGCTGCGCGAATACGTCAAGCTGCCGGCCGGCGAGCGCATCGCCGAACTCGACCGCTGGCTCGGCGGCTCCGATGAGAAGGCGATCAAGCGCGGTCTCGACAAGCTGGCCAAGACCAAGCTGGGCAACACCAAGGAACGCCTGGCGCTGATCGACGACGATCGCGCGAGCATGGACAAGAGCAAGGATCCGGCGATCCAGCTGGCCAAGGCGCTGCTGCCGGCAGTGCTGCGCATCGAGCAGGAAGCCAAGACCCGCGACGGCGAGTCGTTGGCGGCGCGTCCGGTGTATCTGCAGGGCGTGATCGACTACCGCAAGAGCAAGAAGCAGTCGGTGTATCCGGACGCGAACTCGACCCTGCGCATCACCTTCGGCAACGTCAAGGCCTACACCAAGCTCGACGGCAGCAAGCAGGCGGCGTTCACCAAGCTCGAAGAAGTCGCGGCCAAGGCCACCGGCCAGGACCCGTTCGACGCGCCCGACAGCTTGCTCGAAGCGATCGCCGACAAGCGTTTCGGCGGTCTGGTCGACAAGCGCCTGAAGTCGGTGCCGGTGAATTTCCTGTCCGACCTGGACATCACCGGCGGCAATTCCGGCTCGCCGGTGCTCGACGGCGAAGGCAAGCTGGTCGGCCTGGCGTTCGACGGCAACTGGGAATCGGTGAGTTCGAACTGGCTGTTCGATCCGACCATGACCCGGATGATCGCGGTCGATCAGCGCTATATGCGCTGGATCATGCAGGAGGTGTATCCGGCGCCGCAGTTGCTGGTCGAGCTGGGCGTGCCTGCGAAGAAGTAATCGCGGTTGTATCGTCGGATATGCGAAACGCCAGTCGGGGAACCGGCTGGCGTTTTGTTTTAGGGGGTGGTGTGGTTGTGGCGAAAGGCGAGGGCGAGGGCGAAAAGCTAAGAGCTAAGAGCTGAAAGCGAATCCCCCGCGATGGTTGTTTCGGCTGCGGATGGTTGCGCGGGCGCGGCCCCCTTTTGCAAAGGGGGCAAGCAGTTGCGCTGCGGTAGGTGTGGGGGCGAAAAAAGAGTGGAGAAGAATGAGGAGTGAGTAAGAAAGCGCAGAGCGCCGAGCACGAGCGCTGGCAAGGACCATGGACCACAACAAACCGCGCCACCGCATCGAAACTCGTGCTATCCCACTTGAAACCCGTGCTTTCCCCCCCTTTGGAAAAGGGGGGCAGGGGGGATTCGCTTTTGCCCCAAAACACTAACGAAATTTTAGCGTTACCCCGAAAACCCCAAGCAAAACTGAGCGCAAGCTAAAACTCCACGCCCCATCCGCATGCCGATCCGGTCGTATGCCGCTTCCGCCATGGCGTTCACAGTTTTCCCCGGGCTAGACTCGACCTCCCGCGGACCCAGGACGTTTTTGATGCGATATACGGCGCTGGCCAGAGCGATGGCCATGACAGGGACGTTGGTGTGCGGCGCGGTCTGGGTCGATGCCGCGCAAGCGGTCGAGGGGCTATGGACGCCGCCGCAATTGCCCGAACTCGCCTCGCAACTCAAGCAAGCCGGCCTGCGCGCCACGCCCAAGCAACTCGGCCAATGGGCCGACCCCAAGGGCGATCCGCTCGGCGCGGTGGTGCCGCTGGGCGGCTGCACCGCGAGCTTCGTCTCGTCCAAGGGGCTGCTGCTGACCAATCAGCACTGCGCGCTCGGCGCGATCAATCTCAACTCCACGCCGCAACGCAATCTGCTGCGCGACGGCTTCAAGACCGGCACCAACAACGAAGAAGTGTCGGCCGGGCCGAATGCGCGCATCTACGTGCTCGACTCGGTCCAGGACGTGACCGCGAAGGTGCAATCCGCGCTGGCCGCGGCCAGCGACCCGCTCGCGCGCATCGAAGCGCTCGACGCGCTGGAAAAGCAGCTGGTCGCCGACTGCGAGAAAACGCCCGGATACGGCTGCCGCCTCTATAGTTTTTCCGGCGGCAACAGCTACCAACTGCAGCGCAGCATCGAGATTCGCGACCTGCGCCTGGTGTATTCGCCACCCGACAGCATCGGCAACTTCGGCGGCGACAACGACAATTGGATGTGGCCGCGCCACAGCGGCGATTTCGCCTTCTACCGCGCCTATGTCGGCAAGGACGGCAAGCCGGCGGCGTACGCGATCGACAACGTGCCATATCAACCCAAGCGCTGGCTCAAGATCGCCGACAAGCCGCTGGGCGCCGGCGATTTCGTCATGCTCGCCGGCTTTCCGGCGCTGACCAACCGCTACGCGATGGCCGACGATTTCCAGGCCAATGCCGACTGGACCTATCCGACCGTCGCCGCGCATTACCGCAAGCTGGCGGCGTTGATCGAAGCCGAAGGCCGCAAGAATCCCGAGATCGCCAGCAAGTACGCCGGCACCTTGCGCGGCTGGCAGGGCGCGGCCAAGAGCTACGAGGGCCAGGTCGACAGCTTCCGCCGCGCCAACACCGCGCAGATCAAGCGCGACGAGGAAACCGCCTTGCTCGAATGGCTGGGCAAGAAGGGCGCGGCCGGCAGCGCCGCGGTGTCGGCGCATGCGCGCCTGGTCGAACTGGGCCAGCAGGCGCGCGCGCAGCGCGATCGCGACCTGGTGATCGGCCAATTGTACGCGACCGGTTCGCTGGCCACCGCGATGCAGTTGTACCGTTCGGCGATCGAACGCGCCAAGCCCGACAGCCTGCGCGAAAACGGCTATCGCCAGCGCGATCAGGCCGCGTTCGAAAATCAGCTGCGGCAGATGGACCGGCGCTCGGATCCGCGCATGGACCGGCAATTGCAGAACTATTGGCTGCGCGAATACATCAAGCTGCCGAAGGAACACCGGGTCGAGGCGCTGGACCGCTGGCTGGAAGGCGACGACGACAAATACATCAAGCGCGCGCTCGACCGCATCGCCAAGTCGCGCTTGAACAATCCCGATCAACGCACCAACTGGCTGCGCGCCGATCGCCTCGCCTTCGAGCAAGGCAAGGACGGCGCCAAGGACGGCGCGATCGGCTTCGCGGTCGCGGTGATGCCGACCGTGTTGCGGATGGAGCAGGAAATCCGCAGCCGCGCCGGCGAAACGCTGACGGTGCGGCCGGTGTATCTCAAGGCGCTGGCCGATTACCGCAAGAGCGTGGGGCAGGTCGCGTACCCCGACGCCAACGGCTCGCTGCGGGTCGGTTACGGCACGGTCACGCCTTACACCAAGGACAACGGCGCGCGGCAATTGCCGTTCACGCGGGTGGAGGAAATCGTCGCGCGCAACAGCGGCGCCGCGCCGTTCAACGCGCCGCCGGCGCTGCTCAATGCGGTGTCGGCCAAGCGGTACGGCGGCGCGCTGGTGGACAAGCGACTGGAATCGGTGCCGGTGAATTTCCTGTCGGACCTGGACATCAGCGGCGGCAATTCCGGCTCGCCGGTGCTCGACGCGCAGGGCAAGCTGGCCGGTCTGGTGTTCGACAGCAACTGGGAATCGGTGAGCGCGAGCTGGCTGTTCGATCCGGCGTTGACGCGGACGATCTCGGTGGATCAACGCTACATGCGCTGGATCTTGCAGGAAGTGTTTCCGGCGCCGCGCCTGTTGGCCGAGATGGGCGTGCCGGCGTCGGGCAAGTAATCGTCTTGGTGTCGCCAAACGATCTGGCGTGAGCATCCGTCGCCGATGCGGGCCGCGAGGTTTTGCGTGAAGCGCTGAGGGTGTTGCGTTGTATTTCGCGGCGAAAAACAACGGGCCGGCAATGCCGGCCCGTCGCTTATTGCATCGGCGCATCACGCCGCGCCGAACACCGCATCAATCGCGCGGCGGCGGGCAGATCATATGGCCGGCGCTGTAGTTGGCGGTGCGCACGCCCGACTCGGTGTACACGCCCGAGCAGCTCAGCTCGGCGTGGCCGACTTCGTTGCCGTTGGCGTCGAAGTAGAAATAGAACTCGCCGATTTCGTCCGGACCCGGCGGGCGGGCGAGGGCGACGGTGGCGACGAGGGCGGCGGCGAGGCCGAAGCCGAGGGCAAGGGATTTACGCATGACGAACTCCTGGTGTGGCGAAGCGAAGGATGGACGTCCGCCGCGATGCGAGTCGCCGCGCGGACGGTGGTGGATCCCTCGAAGACGCGGCGCGATTCGCCGTTGACGTCGCTCACGTCAGGCGGGCCGTGCCATGCGCCGATCGCTGGGATCGGTACTGCGGATAACGCGTTGCTGACGGTGCTGCGCGCGGACGACGCGAATGGATCGGTCCGGCGATCGCACGCCAAGCAATTGCACGATCGGATCGGCGGAGCCTGCGCTCACTCACGAGGCCAGCGCGCGCGCCGATCCGCGTCGATCACGGCTCCGGATCGCAGATGTAGTAACCCACGCCGTAGTTCTTGGTGGCCTTGCCCCAGAACTCGGGCGTGCCGTCGCAATGGATCGAGGACTGGCCGACCACCGTGCCGTTGGCGTCGTAGTAGGTGTAGATCTGGCCCGGACCGGTGGGACCGATCGCGGCGACCGCGGCGCCGACCGCGGCGAGCGCCGCGAAGCCGAGCGCCAGAGCGAGTTTCTTGCGCATGATGAGGTTCTCTCTTCGTGTGCCGGCACAGTGCCGGCGCATCGAAGCTAGGACGCGGTTCGCGATTACTCAACGTGACAAGTAACACCTTTGTGTAGCTTTGTGATGGGAGTCGTTTTGGTTTCGGGAATTGGGAATCGGGAATGGGGAATCGTTGAAGCGGGCACACGGAATTGATGAGCGGCGCGATTGCTTCGTCCGCTCGCCTTTGCTCTTGAACCGATTCCCCATTCCCGACTCCCCATTCCCGCGGGCGCTTGCAAAGCACGCACCCGCTGCCTTAGGCTGCGCGGGCAGTCGCGGATTCCCATGCCAGCCGGCCCCGTCTCCCGACCCGTGTCAGATGCCGCTCCACGCGGCGCCGCTTTCGGCGGATCGTTCCCTGTTCAGGGGGCTGATCCGGAATCCGAGGCGATCCATCTACCCGTAGTGCCGGCTCGCAGTGTCTCCCGTCTGTCCCTCACGACTTGGAGCTTGCGATGAAAGTACTGGCCTGCGATGGCATTCATGAAGACGGTCTGGCCCTATTCCGCGATGCGGGCTGGGATGTCGTGGTGTCCGATCCGATCAAGGAACCCGCCGCGTTGGCCGCCGCGCTCAAGGGCGTTGACGCGATCCTGGTGCGTTCGGCGACCAAGGTCCCGGCCGAAGCCCTGGCCGATGCCGGCCAGCTGCGGGTGATCGGCCGCGCCGGCGCCGGCGTCGACACCATCGACGTGGACGCGGCGACCGAGCGCGGCATCGCGGTGATGAACGCGCCCGATGGCAACACCCTGGCCGCGGCCGAACACGCGATCTCGCTGCTGTTCGCGCTGGCCCGCCACATCCCGCGTGCCGACGCCGGCATGAAGGCCGGCGAATGGCCCAAAGCCGGGCTCACCGGGTTCGAACTCGAAGGCAAGCGCCTGGGCGTGATCGGCCTGGGCCGGATCGGCGGCACGGTCGCGCGCAAGGCGCAGGGCATCGGCATGGAAGTCGCCGCGCACGACCCCTTCTTGCCCGCCTCGGCGGCCGGCAAGGGCAGCGTGCCGCTGAAGACGCTCGAGGAACTGCTGGCCTGGGCCGACGTGGTGACGCTGCATATCCCGCGCACCAAGGAAACCACCAACCTGCTGTCCGAAACCAGCATGCGCACGATGAAGAAGGGCGCCTACCTGATCAACGCCGCGCGCGGCGGACTGGTCGACGAAGCCGCGCTGCTGACGTTGATCGAAGAAGGCCATATCGCCGGCGCCGCGCTCGATACTTTCGTCACCGAGCCGTTGCCGGCCGATTCCGCGCTGCGCGCCAATCCGAAACTGATCCTGACCCCGCATCTGGGCGCGTCCACCAGCGAAGCGCAGCAGGCGGTCAGCACGATCCTCGCCCGCCAGATCATCGATTTCGTCGCCACCGGCGCGGTCGCCGGCTGCGTCAATCTGCCGCCGCTGACCGCCGAAGCCGCGCGCGAAGTCGGCCCGTGGATGCCGCTGATGTCCTCGCTCGGCCGCCTCGCCGCGCGCCTGGTGCCGGCGCCGACGCGTCTGGAAATCACTTACGCCGGGCGTACCGAGGCGCTGGATACGCGGCCGTTGTCGCGCCTGCTCGTCGCCGCGTTGCTCGGCACCGCCTCGGGTCGGGTCACGCCGGTGAACGCGTTGCAGGAAGCGGCGGCGCGCGGCCTGGTGGTGTCGGAAACCCTCGGCGGCGACGGCGACGGTTTCGATCGTCTGCTCAAACTGCGCGTGGTCGGCGAGAACCGCACCCGCGAGATCGAGGCGACCTTGCACCGTGGTCCGCGCGTGGTGCGTTTGGACGGCGTGGAAATCGAATTCGATCCGCAGGCGCATGTGCTGCTGCTGCGCAACGAAGACCGTCCCGGCATGATCGGCGTGGTCGGTTCGACCCTCGGCGCGGCCGGCGTCAACATCGTGAATTTCGCTCTTGGCGCGGCCGGCGACGGCCAGGCGCGCGCGGCGATCACGGTCGATCGTCCGGTCAACGACGAGCAACTCGCCGCCTTGCGCGCGACCCCCGGCATCCTTTCGCTGGCGCAGGTGTAAGCATGCGCATCTTGCTAGCCCGCCACGGCGAAACCCCGTGGAATGCCGAAGGCCGCTACCAGGGCCAGGAAGACATCGCGCTGTCGCCGGTCGGCGAAACCCAGGCGCGCGCGCTCGGCGCGCGCCTGCGCGAAGTGTCGATCACCCGCGCGGTGGCCTCGCCGCTGTCGCGCGCGCGCTACACCGCGCAGCTCGCGCTTGGCGAGGAGCGCGCGTCGATGCTCAAGCTCGATCCGGGCCTGATGGAAATCGCCCACGGCACCTGGGAAGGCCTGCTCGCCAGCGAAATCCGCGAGCGCGACGGCGACCGCCTGCGCGCTTGGCGCGACACCCCGCATGAAGTGCTGATGCCCGGCGGCGAATCGATCGTGCACGTGCTCGACCGCGCCTGGCCGGCGTTCGCGCGCGCTTGCGATGGCCTGCGCGACGACGACACCTTGCTGGTGGTCGCGCACGATGCGGTCAACCGGGTGTTGCTGTGCAAGGTGCTGGGCATTCCGCTGTCGAAGCTGTGGACGTTCCGACAGGCGCCGACGACGTTGAATCTGCTCGAGGGTGATGATGTCGATCGTCTGGAAGTGTTGCGGCTCAACGATTGCAGCCATCACACGGCGTTGTTTGGGGAGGCGGTGCATCGGGCGTTGTAGTTCGGCAAATGATGCACATGAGCGGCGCGTGCTGGTCTGGGGGCGGCTTTGCCGCCAGGTCAGCGGCACCCGTCGTACGGTATTTGAAGGTTGCTTACCGGATCAGTCGCGCCTCACGGAGCGCTGTGAGAATTGGAGCGGGGACGCCGCCCCTGCTCCAGCCGACATGTTTGCTGAGCAGTACTCCGTCTTTGTAGAAATAGAACGTGGGTTTATTGGAGAAGTCCAGACCTTGCCAGGATCTATTCGTATAGGCGATCCGCATCGGACTCTGCGGAAATTTCCGGTTCCACTCCGAAATCTCCGCAATGTCCAAAGTCCGTTCCGCCGGTGTCAGCCATAGGGTATTGGCCTTGTGGAATGCCCCCTGCAATTCCTTGTCGGAGGCTATGGCGTTCGCGGCGTCTAGCGAGACATGGCAGCCCGCGACCACGATGATCCGGACTCCCCGGGTCTGCGCATCATTCTTGAGTTTCAGCTGTCCAGTTGCGCCTTCAATTTCGAAATAAGCCGGCCTGCCTTGATCGAAACCCGCTGGCGTATCGATTGATGGCGGTTGTGGCAAGTCGAGCGTCGGCGAGCGTTTTGCAATGGCGGACGCTTCTTCGAACATTCTCGCGGCGATGAGAGCGCCATACATCTCCTTGATCTCCCGGTCGCCCGCCAGATTGCGGCGCTGCAGTTCAGACAGCGCATGCCGCATGTGCCCGACATAGATCGGATTGTCTTGATGGTCGCGCAATAAGGTGTAGCTCGCCATCATGTTGGCGGCCTTGAACAGAGCCTCAAGCTCATCATCGGAGGGCCTGGCCGTCGTTACGGTCTGGGCGAACTCGGCGTCGTATATCTGTTTCAGTTGGTCGGCTTTCTGGTCCAGAGACAATCCTTTGGATCGACTGAGGCCGAGCATTGAGGATTCATATTTTTCTGTCGCACTCGATTGCGCCGCGGCAGGCGATATCGAGACGATAAGTAATGCCATGGACAAGTATAGGCAGGCTGTTTTCATTGCTATGTTCGGTCGAATGACGATTGCTGGTGCTTCCAGCAATCGCCGCTGTTGCTCGTCAGGGGTTTAACAGCTCTTGGTGCAGATGTCCCCGAAGCTGTACGTACACGAATATTTGTCGTCCCATGGGTCGGATGAGCAAATATAGTCGGTTTTAGTGCCGCCTCCGGCTTGGCATAGCGGGGAATCGGGCGTTTCGCAGAAGTCACTCGTCGGTCGGGCCATGATGGAGCGTTCGACGGTAGTGTGGGCTTTCAATTTCGGAATGACGCCGGTGGAACTCTGCACTCCGAAAAGGCTCAGGGTCTGGTAGATTTCGGTGGCGCTCAGATGGTCGGCCAGGGGCAGATACGAGTATGAGCCTAATCCTTTCCCAGTGAATATCAGGCTGTTGATGAAATTCCGTTTGGCGCTATCGGGCAGCTTGTGCAGCGGCGCTTCGGGCGTGCGGCTCAGATAGCGTTGCAATTGCTGCCTGGATTTGATCGGCGCGGTGGCTGAGTCGATTTCCTGTTGCATCAAGCTCAGTTCTGCTACCGCCTCGGCGGCATCCAGGCTCGCGGATTTATGTTGGCTGGAGATCGCCTGGGGAGATAGCAGCGCGAGCGCTATCAGCGCAATTAATTTGGTCGGCATGTGCTTTGTTGCTCCTTTGTTTTTGCGTTTTTCCGCGGCCGTTCCGGTCGCGATTCGACGCTAGCACATGCGGTTTTTGCGCAATGAAATTATTTTTCTGAAAGTTGCGGTTGGTCGCGATAATTTTAATGGCGTGTATAAAGGCTGCGCCTTCATCGTGGTGTTTATGTGCCTAATAATGCTATGCCAAATGAAGGGGGCGATTGGCGCGCTGAAATGAAGCTTGCATTATGTTTCCGTGGATCCACGCCGAGGTCGGTGGGCAGTCGGCGAGGGGGCGAGCATCCTTCCCGGGCGATATGGTGATCAAGCGTTTCGCGGTACGGACTGTGGCGGACTGTCTAGGGCGGAGGCTTCTGGGTGACAATGCGCGCATGCAGCAACGCACTCTCGCCGACTGGCTCTCCCACATCGAACGCATCCACCCCAAGTCCATCGACATGGGGCTCGAGCGCATCCGCGACGTCCACCAACGCCTGGGCCTCAAGCGCCCGGGCAAGAAGGTGATCACCGTCGGCGGCACCAACGGCAAGGGCTCGACGGTGGCCTTCATCGAGGCGATCGCGCGCGCCGCGGGCCGCCGCGTCGGCGCCTACACCTCGCCGCATCTGCTGGCCTATAACGAGCGCATCCGCATCGACGGGCGCGACGCGGACGATGCCGACATCGTCGCCGCGTTCGAGGCGATCGAGGCCGCGCGCGGCGAGGTCGTGCTGACCTATTTCGAATACGGCACCCTGGCGGCGCTGTGGCTGTTCGAACGGGCGAAGCTGGATCTGGCGATCCTGGAGGTCGGCCTGGGCGGGCGCCTGGACGCGACCAATATCGTCGACCCGGACGTGGCGGTGATCACCACGGTCGATCTGGACCATCAGGATTACCTGGGCGACGACCGCGAGGCGATCGGGTTCGAAAAGGCCGGAATCGCGCGCGCCTGGAAGCCGCTGGTGCTCGGCGACGACGACCCGCCGTCGAGCGTGCTCGGCCATGCCTATGCGATCGGCGCCTCGGCGGTGCGCGCCGGCTGCGATTTCTTCTTCGAGCCGCTGCCGGGCACCGATCACTGGCGTTGGCGCGAGGTCGGCTATCGGGTCGAATTGCCGGCGCCGGCCTTGGCCGCGCCGGCGCAGCGGCGCAACGCCGCGGTCGCGATCGCCGCATTGCGGGCGCTGCGGCCGTCGCCGACCCGGCTGCAGTTCGCCGAGGGCGTCGCCGCCGCGCGGGTGCCGGGGCGGTTGCAGCGGTTCGAGCGCGATGGGATCGAGATCGTGGTCGATGTCGGCCACAACCCGCAGGCCGCGCGCGAACTTGCGGCGTGGTTGCGGGCTTCGCCGGCGACCGGGCGGGTGCGCGCGGTGTTCGCCGCGCTCGGCGACAAGGACGTGGCCGGCGTGGTCGAGGCGCTGGCGGAGCAGGTCGACGACTGGTACCTGGCCGGTCTGGCCGACAGCGGCCCGCGCGGGATCGGCGTGGACGCGTTCGCCGAACGCTTGCGCGGCAGCGCGGCGGGCGAGGGCCAGCGGCATGCCGACGTCGCCACCGCGCTGCGGGCGGCGCGGGCGCAGGCCGGCGAGGGCGATCGGATTCTGGTGTTCGGTTCGTTCCATACCGCGGCGGCGGCGCTGGCGTTGTTGGGCGCGAACTGAGCCTCGACGCCTTACGAAACCGCGATAGCCCCCTGTAGGAGCGGCGCGAGCCGCGACCGCGACATCACAGTTACGACGGTGCTTTCGCTGCAGGCCGGAATTCGCGGTCGCGGCTCGCGCCGCTCCTACAGGGACATGCCGCGGCATTGGATCGCTGTGGGAAACGGCATCCGGCACGCCCCGTTATCCTGAATACAACGCTCCGACCCGGCCATGTACACCGGACCGATGCCCGCTCGGGGGTATAATTCGCGCCGGCATCCGGCCTTGCGAGTGATCGAGTAGCGATGGAACCTGCCCTGAAACAGCGATTGATCGGTGCGATGGTGTTGGTCGCGCTGGCGGTGATCTTTCTGCCCATGCTGATCAAGGGGCCGGCGCCCGCAAGCGGCGCCTCCGATGTGCCGCTGACCTTGCCCGATCAGCCGCAGGGCAGCGGCGAGCTGGAAACCCGCGAACTGCCGCTGGTGACCCCGGGCGATGCGCCCCAGGGCGGCGTGGTCGGCATGGACCATCCCACGCCCGCGACCGGGCCGACGCCCGGCGGCGACGGCCAGACCCTGCCAACCGTGGACACCGCGGCCGGCAACCAGGGCATGCTGCCGGCGTCCACCGCCGGCGGCGATTACGCGGTCAGCTTCGGCAGCTACGCCAGCGCCGGCGATGCCGACCGGGTGATCGCGGCGTTGCAGGCCGCGCGCCTGCCGGGCTATCAGGAAACCGTCGCCAGCGCCGCCGGCCGCACCGTGTACCGGGTCCGGATCGGGCCGTTCGCGACCCAGGCCGACGCCGAGTCCGCGCGCCTGAGTTCGGCGAAAGTCCGCAACGACATCGGCGCCAAGGTCGTGGTGCTGAACGCCGACGCCGCCGATCCGGCGCTGAGCACGCCCGCGGCCGCGGCCAAGCCGCCGGTCAGCGCGCCGCAGCCGCTGGCCGAAACCAAGCCGGCCAAGCCCACGCCGCTGCCGCCGACGCCCACGCCGGTCAAGCCCGAGCCGGCCAAGCCGGTCGCGGCCAAGCCCGCCGAGGTCAAGCCGACCAAGCCGGCCGAACCCATCAAGCCGGAGACCAAGCCGGTCGCCGCCAAACCCGCCGAAACCAAGCCGGCCGCGCCCAAGCCCGTCGAGCCGGCCAAGCCCGCCGCCGCGGCCACCGGTTTCGCCGTGCAACTGGGCGCCTTCGGCAACGCCGAAGAAGCCAACAAGCTGCGCGACCGCGCGCGCGCCGCCGGATTCAGCGCTTTCGTCGAACAGGTCCGCACCGACAAGGGCATGCTCAACCGCGTGCGCATCGGTCCGGTGGTCAACCGTGCCGACGCCGACAAGCTCAAGGCCCAGGTCGCGAGCAAGCTCGGGGTCGGCGATGCCCTGGTCAAACCGCATCCGTGATCGGCGATCGCGGCGCGCAGCCAGGGCGGTCGCGGCGGTGAGCCGCGAGCGGAAACACTAAGGAGCGGCACGCTATGACGGCATTGGATTGGGGTTTGTTGTTGATCGTCGGGCTGTCGGCGATCTTGGGCATGGCCCGCGGCCTGATCGGCGTGGCGGTGTCGCTGGCGGCGTGGCTGCTGGCGGGCGTCGGCGCGTTCCTGTTCGGCGGCGAAGTCGGCCGCAGCCTCGGCGACGGTCAGATGGGCTGGGCCTCGTACATGGGCGGCTATGCGCTGGCATTCGTGGCGATCTGGATCACCGTGGGCCTGATCGGTCTGGTGATCCGCCGGATCGCGCATTCCTACGGCCTGTCGGAGATGGACCGGTTGATGGGCCTGGGCCTGGGCGCGATCCGCGGCCTGATCTTCGCCTGCGCCTTGCTGGTGACCCTGGGCATGACCACGCTGCCGCGCGAACGCGCCTGGCGCGATTCCAGCTTCGCCGCGCTGCTGATGCCGGGCGCCAAGCTGATGCGCAGCGGCCTGCCGGACGCAATGGCGCGCAAGGTCGATCTGGAAGGGCGCGGCACTTCGTTGCAGGCGACCGTGCAGTCCGAGGCGAAGGGCCTGGAGAAGAGTCTGAAACAGCAGGTGCCGCAGGGGCTGCCCGGCATGGGCGGCCTCGCCGGCGGTGGACTGGCCGACCTGATTCCGGCCGGGATGAGCGGCGGCCAGAACAACCACGACACCGGCGGCCCGCGCGACATCGCGTTGCCGCAGCCGCTGCCGGAAGAACAGGCCTCGGGTGGCGGTTTGCAGGACCTGCTGCCCGGCGCGATGCGCGATCTGTTGCCGCGCGGCGCCGGCGGCCAGGGCGCGGCGAATCGTCCCCAGGGCGATCCGGCCCGGGTCGACGCACACAAGCAGCAAGACGACAAACGCGTGAATTGAGCCACGCCAGCGGCCACGGACGGCGGACGTATCGCAACACGGCGAGGGATGGGTATCGGCCCGCGTCGCCCGCATTTGCAGTAACCGTTGTTCGCAACCCCGCTCCATAACTCGTTCCGCAACGCGTGCTCCGGCGCGCCACGCATCATCGACATCTCAGCAGGATTCAAGCGCTATGTGCGGCATTCTCGGTATCGTCGGCAACACGGATGTCGCCGCTCAGCTC
This sequence comes from Lysobacter capsici, assembly GCF_014779555.2. NCBI lineage: Bacteria > Pseudomonadati > Pseudomonadota > Gammaproteobacteria > Lysobacterales > Lysobacteraceae > Lysobacter > Lysobacter capsici. The sequence goes on along the minus strand of NZ_CP094357.1, from coordinate 4,334,879 downwards.
TACGACGGTCTTACGGTGCTGCAGCATCGCGGCCAGGACGCGGCCGGCATCGCCACCGCCGACGGCGCGCGTCTGCGCGTGCACAAAGGCAACGGCCTGGTCAGCGACGTGTTCGACGAAAAGGCCATGCGCCTGCTCGAAGGCCGGGTCGGCATCGGCCATTGCCGCTATCCGACCGCCGGCAGCGAAGGCTCCGACGAAGCGCAGCCGTTCTACGTCAACTCGCCGTTCGGCATCGCCCTGGCTCACAACGGCAATCTGATCAACACCGACATGTTGCGGCGCGAGGTGTTCGAACAGGACCGCCGCAACGTCAACACCGAATCGGATTCGGAAGTGCTGTTGAACGTGTTCGCGCACGAGCTCGACCGCCAGCGCGTGCTCACCCCCGAGGCCGCGTTCGGCGCGATCGAGGGCGTGAATCGCCGCTGCATCGGCGGCTATGCGGTGGTCGCCACCGTGCTCGGCCTGGGCCTGGTCGCGTTCCGCGACCCGCACGGCATCCGACCGCTGGTGCTGGGCAAGCGCAATACCGGCGGCCAGGACGAATACGCGATCGCGTCCGAATCGGTGGCGCTGGACCTGCTCGGTTTCGAGCGCCTGCGCGACGTGCGTCCGGGCGAGGGCATCGTGATCAACGCGCGCGGCGAACTGTTCTCGCGCCAGTGCGCGCAGCCGCGCCAGCACGCGCCGTGCATTTTCGAATACGTCTACTTCGCCCGTCCCGACTCGATGATGGACGACGTGTCGGTGCACAAGGCGCGCATGCGCATGGGCCAGACCCTGGGCGAGAAGATCCAGCGCCTGCGTCCGGATCACGACATCGACGTGGTGATCCCGATCCCCGACACCTCGCGCGATTCCGCGCTGGAAATCGCCAACACCCTCGGGGTGAAGTACCGCGAAGGCTTCATCAAGAATCGTTACGTCGGCCGCACCTTCATCATGCCGGGGCAGGGCGAGCGGGCGAAATCGGTGCGGCGCAAGCTCAATCCGATTCCGCTGGAATTCCGCAACCGGGTCGTGCTGTTGGTCGACGATTCGATCGTGCGCGGCACCACCTCGCGCCAGATCGTGCAGATGGCGCGCGACGCCGGCGCGCGCAAGGTGTATCTGGCCTCGGCCGCGCCGCCGGTGCGTTTCCCGAACATCTACGGCATCGACATGCCCTCGACCGACGAATTGGTCGCGCACGGCCGCACCGACGACGAAGTGCAGACCCTGCTGGGTTGCGACTGGCTGATCTATCAGGATCTGGACGCGCTGGAACAGGCGGTGTCCGGGCCGAAGCACCGCATCGACCATTTCGATTCGTCCTGCTTCAACGGCGAGTACGTCACCGGCGTGGAACCGGGCTATTTCGAGCGCATCCAGCAACTGCGCTCGGACGACGCCAAGAAGACCCGACGCGCGTCGTAAGCGCGCGCCGGCCATGCTTGACTCGGGTTCGCTGTTCGACGCCGCACGCGCCTGCCTGGATGCGGATACGCCGCAGGCCAAGGTCGAGCTGACCTTCGCCTGCGCGCAGGCCTATGCGCGCGGCGAACTGACCACGCCGCTCGACGCGCCCGCGCCCGATCCGATCCGCATGCCCGGCCGCCCCGCGCGGCCGGCGCTGGTGCATCCACGCGAACTGCCCAAGCGCGGCTTCGGCACCGCCGAGGGCCGCGCCGCGTTCGTGCACGCGATCGCGCACATCGAATTCAACGCCATCGACCTGGGCTGGGACGCGGTGTACCGCTTCCGCGGCCTGCCGGCGCAGTTCTATGCCGACTGGGTCAGCGTGGCCAACGACGAAGCGCGCCATTTCAGCCTGCTGCGCGCGCGCCTGCAGGAGCTGGGTTACGACTACGGCGACTTCGACGCGCACAACGGCCTGTGGGAAATGGCCGAGAAGACCGCGCACGACGGTCTGGCGCGCATGGCGCTGGTGCCGCGCGTGCTCGAAGCGCGCGGGCTCGACGTGACCCCGGGCATGATCGTTAAGCTGCGTTCGCTCGGCGACGGCGCGACCGTGGCGATCCTGGAAACGATCCTGCGCGAGGAAGTCGCCCACGTCGCCGCCGGTTCGCGCTGGTACCGCTGGTACTGCGAACGCGCCGGCATCGACCCGGCGCCGCGTTTTCGCGAACTGCTGGGCGAATACGCGCGCGCGGTGCTGTATGGGCCGTTCAACTTCGAAGCGCGCAGCGCGGCGGGCTTCGACGATGAGGAACTGCGCATGCTGGAGGCGTTCGTCGAACGCTAGAGGCCGGCATCGCCGCGTCGTCCGGTCGGACTGCCTCGCAATGCAAAGCCGGCCCCCCGGCGCCTGTGCCATCGTCGGCCTTCGATCGAAGGGAAGGGGGATGGCATGAGTCGTTACGGAATATGGGCCGCCGCGCTGTTGTGCGCCGCGGTGGGACCGGTGTGGGCGCAACCCGCGTCGTTGAGCGCGCAGGACTACGCGCGCGCCGAGAAAGTGCTGGACTACAACCTCAAGGGCCAGCTCAAGAACGCGGAGATCGTCCCGCATTGGCTGGCCGACGGACGCCTGTGGTATCGCCGCGACGGCGAGCATGGCGCGCAGTACATGCTGGTCGACCCCGCCGCGCGCAGCCGCGAGCCATTGTTCGATCCGGCGCGCATGCGCGAGGCGATCCGCGCGGTTCTGCCGGCGGCCGCCGAACGCGTACCCGAGCCGCTTTCGGTCGCCGTCGAAGCAGGCGTATTGCGCGCGCGTTTCGCCGGCGACGCAACGCAGCAACTGTCCTGCGATGTCGTCGCCCACCAATGCCGCGCGATTGCGGCGAACACACCCGACCCGCTGTGGCTGCCATCGCCCGACGGTCGCCGCGCGGTGTTCGTGCGCGACTACAACCTGTGGCTGCGCGATCTCGACAGCGGCCGCGAGCGCGCCCTGACCCAGGACGGCGAAGCCTACTACGGCTACGGCGTGCTGCCCGATCTCGCCCTGCACGCGGTGCCGTCGCGGCAGGGGCGATGGAAGGTGCCGCCGTTCGCGGTCAACTGGTCGCCCGACGGCAAGCGCCTGTTCGGTTCGCGTTTCGACGAACGCAAGGTGCAGCCGTACCCGATGCTGGCGATGGCGCCCGAGCGCGGCCATCGGCCGGAGTTGTACAACATCCGTCTGAGCCTGTTCGGCGACGCCGAGCAAACACGGGCCGAATGGTTCTCGGTCGATGTCGACGGCGCCGGCAAGGTTCAGCGCATCGTCGCTCCCGAAGGCTGGTCGCCGGTGATCGAGGCGGATATTTTCGGATGGTCGGCCGACAATCGCCGCGTCTATGCCTCCATCGCCAATTACGACCGTCCCGCGCGCATGCGCCTGGTCGAACTGGATCTGGACACCGGCCGTTCGCGCGAAGTGCTGGAAGAACAATCCGCCACCCGCGTGCAGGTCAACGACTTTCTCTACAACCGCGCCGCGGTGCGGGTGTTGAATCGCAGCGATCAGGTCGTGTGGTTTTCCGAACGCGACGGCTGGGGCCATCTGTATCTGCACGACTTGCGCGACGGTCGTCTGATCCGCCGACTGACCTCGGGCGAATGGCTGGTGCGCGACCTGATCGGCGTCGACGAAACCCGGCGCGTGGCGTACTTCACCGCCGGCGGCCGCGAAGCCGGCGATCCGTATCTGCGCCGTCTGTATCGGGTGTCGCTCGACGGCGGCGAGCCGGTGCTGCTGACGCCGGAGGTCGCCGATCACGCGCTGGAAGTCGGCGCGAGCGCGATCCTCGGCGGCGACGGCATCGATCTGCTATCGCCCTCGGGCGACTACGTGATCGACAATTTCTCCACCCTGGATACCGCGCCGCGCACCGTGCTGCGTTCGACCCGCGACGGCGCGATCGTGCTCGAACTCGAGCGCGCCGACACCTCAAACGTGATCGCCGCCGGCTGGCGCGCGCCGCAGCGGGTCACGCTCAAGGCCGCCGACGGCCGCACCGATCTCTACGCGACCGTGTACTTCCCGCCCGGGTATTTCGCGAAGACCGCTCAGCCCGGCCAATATCCGGTGATCGACGCGTTCTACGGCGGCCCGCAAGTGACCAACGCACCGGTCGGCATGGCCGAAGCGGTGTCGGCGACCAATCCGATTTCGCGCTCCAGCCTGGCCGCGTTGGGTTTCGTGGTGGTGACCATCGACGGGCGCGGCACGCCGGGGCGGTCGCAGGCCTTCCACGACGCGAGCTTCGGTGCGTTCGCCGATCCGCAGATCGACGATCACGTCGCCGCCATCGGCGAACTGGCGCGGCGCTATCGGGGACTGGACCTGCAGCGCGTCGGCGTCTACGGCCATTCCTTCGGCGGCTACAGCTCGGCGCGCGCGATCCTGCGCCGGCCGGAGTTCTACAAGGTCGCGGTGTCCTCGGCCGGCAGTCACAACTACCAGGGCATGTACTCCAGCCTCAACGGCATGGAGCGTCTGCTGGCCGGCAAGGTCGACTATGGCAACGGCCGCACCGTGCGACCCACGCCCGAGGCGATCCCGGAAAACTACCGCGGCCTCGACAACGCCACCCTGGCGCAGAACCTGCGCGGCAAGCTGATGCTGGTGTACGGCGACCTCGACGAAAACGCGCTGCCGGCGGTGACCGCGCAATTGTCCGAAGCGCTGATCCGCAACAACAAGGACTTCGACCTGCTATACCTGCCGAATCAGAACCACGAGCTGTTCCGCAACGACGCGTACTACACCCGGCGCATGTGGGATTATTTCGTCGAGCATCTGATGGGGGCGAAGCCGCCAGTAGGTTACAAGCTGGCGCCGCCGCCGAAGCGGGGTGGGGGCGGGTACTGAGGCGAAGGCGCATGCATATTGATTTCAAGTCGGTTGAAAAATTCGTACGCTCGGTCACTCGCGAACAAAGTCCGGCCGAGGTCGAGCGTACGTTTTCGATCTTCATGTGCCGCTGTCTGGCGACGATTCGCGACTTGTTGCCGCGGATCGGTCGGGACGCCTTGGATCTGGCCAGCTCATACTGGCTCGAGGGGAAAGGCGAAGTCGCCGCTCTCGATGCCGCCAACGAATCGTGTTGGAACTACCTGGTCTCCAAAGGGCGCGGCATCGACGTTCTCGATAAGGAAGACGCGGCGATGCGGGCGCTCATCTGTGTTCTTGGGCACGGCGATAGCGTTGAGGATTCTGTGGATTCGCTGGAATGGTTCGTAAATATGTTCAAGTGGCTTGGATGGCGCTACTCCGGGCGATTCAATGAGCAGCTCAGAGCGGTTTGATGCGTGGTCTGCGGCTTGCGGAAGTTCAGTTGCGCGAGGGCGCCACGATGAATCAGCAAGAATATCCTTACGCGGTGGATTGAGCCTGGATCGCATCCGATGGGCAGGGATTCGTAGGCGTCTTCATCACCGCCGGAGAAGGGTCGGTTCCGGCACAAGCGCTGCGCGGTGACTTCTTTCCTGTCGAGGAAGTGGAAGCCAGAGTGCTGCGCCTGAGCATTCGGCCCGGTCAGGCGGTAACGAATCTGTGCGATGCGTCTGACCCCGGTTCCTATATCGCGCTGGCGCAGCGGGGCGTGTTCGTATACGACTGGACCGATTTCGCGAGTATCGAAGGGCCATTGAACGCATACGAATTGGTCGCCAGGCCGCTGTTGCCGATCGCCTGCGCCGATCTGCCCAACGATTTGCGAGAGGTGGCGCAAGCCGCGACATTTGCCGACGTGCGCTTCGCCGACTCGAGCCTGGTCGCAGTGAAATAGCTTCAGCGATTGCGTTACGCCGCAGCGCGTCATGTTGGGGCCAAGGCAGGTAAAGTCCGCGCGTTTGGCTTATGCGATCTTCTTCTTTCATACCTGGGGAAGGGGATGGCATGAAACGATGGGCGATCTGTATCGCGGCGATCTGCGCCGCGATGTCCGCTGCCGGTCAGGCGCAACCGCTGGCCTTGTCCGCTGCCGATTACGCGCGCGCCGAGCGGGTGCTGGATTACAACCTCAAGGGCCGGATCAAGAACGCGACGGTCGCGCCGCAGTGGCTCGCCGACGGCCGCTTCTGGTATCGCCGCGACGGCGAGCGCGGCGCCGAATACGTATTGATCGATCCGGCCCGCGCCGAGCGGCGGCCATTGTTCGACTCGGCGCGACTGAGCCAGGCGATGCGCGCCGCGTTGCCTCAGGCCACCGCGGCGCCCGAATTGCTGGCTCTGCAGGTGGACGGCGAAGCCTTGCGAGCGCGCTTGCGTGGTGCGGGCGCTCGCGAACTCGATTGCAATCTGCAGACCTATCGTTGCCAAGCCGTGGCGGCCACCGCTGCCGCCGATCCGGGCTGGTTGCTGTCGCCCGACGGCAGTCGCGCGGCGTTCGTGCGCGAAAACAATCTGTGGTTGCGCGATCTGCGCAGCGGCGCCGAGCGTGCGCTGACTTCGGATGGCGAAGACCACTACGGCTACGGCGTGCAGCCCGATTTCGCGATGCGCGGCGTGCCGCGTCTGCAGGGCCGCGGCCAGACCCGGCCGTACGCGGTGTCGTGGTCGCCCGACGGACGTCATCTGTTCGGCCTGCGTTTCGACGAGCGCAAGGTGCTGCCGTATCCGTTCGTCGCGTTCGCGCCCGAGCATGGCTTCCGCCCGGTCGCCTACGAGCTGCGCCTGACCCTGCCGGGCGATCGCGAGCCGGCGCGCGACGAATGGTTCGCGGTCGATGTGGAGGCCGGCGGTGCGCGTCGCATCGCGATCCCGGATGGGTGGAATGCGATGCGTGAAGCCGGTGTGCTGGGTTGGTCGCGGGACAACGGCCGGGTGTATGCGGCGATCGCCAACGACGGGCGTCCGACGCGCGCGCGCATGATCGAGATCGGGCTGCGCGACGGCGCCGTGCGCGAGGTGTTCGAGGAGCGGTCCGACACCCGCGTGCAGGTCAACGATTTTCTGACCCGGCCGGCCGCGGTGCGCGTGCTCGCCGTGAGCGATGAAGCGGTGTGGTATTCCGAGCGCGACGGCTGGGGCCATCTGTATTTGTACGACCTGCGCGACGGCCGATTGATTCGCCGCCTGACCGGCGGCGACTGGGCGGTACGCGAGGTCATCGGCGTGGACGAACCTCGGCGCCGCGTGTACTTCACCGCCGGCGGCCGCGAGCCGGGCGATCCGTATCAACGCCGCTTGTATCGCGTGTCGCTCGACGGCGGCGATCCGGTGCTGCTGACCGCGGAGCAGGCCGATCACGACATCAATGACGCAGGCGGCGGTTTCGCGCGCAGCGGCGCGGCCGATCCCTTGTCGCCGTCGCGCGATTATGTGGTCGATAGCTACTCCACCCTGGATCAGCCACCGTGCAGCGTGCTGCGCTCGACCGAAGACGGCGCGGTAATCGCCGAACTGGAGCGCGCGGACGTGTCCGCGGTGACCGCGGCCGGCTGGTTGCCGCCGCAACGGCTAAAATTCACCGGCGCCGACGGTCGCACCGAGGTATTCGCCACGGTCTATTTTCCGCCGGACTATGCGCCCGAACGCGCCAAGCCGGGTCAGTACCCGATCATCGACGCGATCTACGGCGGCCCGCAGGTGACCAATGCGCCGGTGGCCTATGTCGAGGCGACCGCGGCGATCAATCCGATCTCGCGCTCCAGCCTGGCGCGGCTGGGCTTCGTGGTGATCACCATCGACGGACGTGGCACGCCCGGCCGTTCGCGCGCGTTCCACGATGTCAGCTACGGGCTCAATCACGATACTCAGATCGACGATCACGTCGCCGCGATCGAGCAACTGGCGGCGCGGTATCCCGGCCTGGATCTGCAACGCGTCGGCATCTACGGCCATTCTTTCGGTGGTTATTCCTCGACTCGCGCGATCCTGCGTCGGCCGGAGTTCTACAAGGTCGCGGTGTCTTCGGCCGGCAATCAGAATTTCCAGGGCATGTACGCCGGCGGCGTGCTGGGCCTGGACCGCCTGCTGACCGGTCCGCTGGATTACGGCAACGGCGAGCGCTTCCGGCCGACGCCGGACGCGGTGCCGGCGGTGTATCGCGCCTTCGACAACGCCCGCCTGGCCGATCGCCTGCAAGGCAAGTTGCTGCTGGTGTACGGCGATCTCGACGAGAACGCCTATCCGGCCGTGACCGTGCAGCTGACCTCGGCCTTGATCCGCGCCAACAAGGATTTCGACCTGTTGTACCTGCCGAACCAGGATCACGAATTGTTCCGCAACGACCCGTACTACACCCGGCGGATGTGGGATTACTTCGTCGAGCATCTGATGGGCGCCAGGCCGCCGGCGAATTATCGGTTGCAGCCGCCGAAACAGTTGAGCACTTCGGGGTTTTGATTGGGCGTCATGGCGGGATTTAACGAGATGGCTGGAAACTAGTCCTCAGGCAGTTCCCCCCTTTGGAAAGGGGGGGCAGGGGGGATTCGCTTTTCCTCCCAGCCACGACGATCGCCGCGGCCGGGCAAAAGCGAATCCCCCGCGCGAGCCCTATCGCGCAAACCTCTCGTCATCGCAGCGCGCCGCCCCCTTTTCCAAAGGGGGCCAACTGTCGCGCGCTTCGCGAAGAGCGATATCTCTCCAGACGTGCCGTATCGCTTTGCTCCACGTCACAACGCAAATCCGGCATAGCCCACGCTCGCGCGACGCAAACTGACGTCGATCTGAAATATCCCTTTCACACGTCACCCACAGACTTCCGGGCTTCGCTCTCAAGCCGCCCAGAGTGATTCACGCAGCGGATTCTGCAACGCGTGCGGCGGCACTCTCTCCCAATGGAAGTTCCCCATGACGACGAAGACGACGCTCCTCGCCGCCTCGATCCTGTTTTGTCTGTACGCCGGCAACGGCCGCGCCGCCGAAGCCGCCAGCCCCGCAAACGCCGCCGAATCCGCTGCCGCCACCGGCGCCAGCGCCGATGCCGGTAAGGACGCCACCACGCTCGACGCGGTGTCGGTGGTCGGCACCGGCCAGACCCGCCAGGTGCAGGCGCTCGGCAAGGCCGATCTGCAACGCGAAGCGGCCGGCACCAGCCCGCTCAAGGTCATGGCCAAGCTGCCCGGCGTGCATTTCCAGAGCTCCGATCCGTGGGGCAATTACGAGTGGTCGAGCAAGCTGAGCATCCGCGGCTTCTCGCAGCAGCAGCTCGGCTTCACCCTCGACGGCATCCCGCTGGGCGATATGAGCTACGGCAATCACAACGGCCTGCACATCAGCCGCGCGATCACCGCCGAAAACCTGTCCGGCGCCGAACTCTCGCAAGGCAGCGGCGCGATCGACACCGCGTCCTCGGGCAACCTCGGCGGCACCCTGCGTTTCTTCAGTTCCGATCCGTCCGCCGACTTCGGCGTGCGCCTGGCCCAGACCATCGGCAGCGACGCGACCAGCCGCACCTACGCGCGCCTGGACACCGGCGATCACGACGGCTGGAGCGCTTACCTCAGCGGCGTGTTCCACACCACCGACAAATGGAAGGGCGAAGGCCCGCAGCGCAACAGCCAGTTCAACGGCAAGTTCGTCTACACCGGCGAAGATTTCAAGATCACCGGTTTCGCCGACTCCTCGCGCCGTCGCGAGACCGACTACGCCGACCTGTCGCTGGAATCGGCCAAGCGCCTGGGCATGGACTGGGACAACTACGCCAAGGACTGGCAGCGCGCGATCGACGCGGCCAACGGCAGTTTCCGCGGCGGCGTAACCAGCCTGGACGATGCGTACTACATCGCCCGCGGCGTGCGCGACGACGATCTGGCTTACCTGAGCGCGGAGTGGAACCTCAACGCCGACGTGACCCTGGCGGCGACCGCGTACTACCACAACAACGAAGGCCAGGGCCATTGGGCCACGCCGTACGCGGTCTCGCCGACCGTGCCGCTGCGCATGCGCACCACCGAGTACGACATCGAGCGCACCGGCTTCATGCCGAGCCTGAGCTGGCAGATCGGCAACCATCGCCTGCAGGCCGGGCTGTGGCTGGAGAAGAACGATCACGGCGTGCAGCGCAACTTCTACGACCTCAACCGCAACGAACCGCCGGACGAGATCTTCTTCTACCGCAACCCGTCCGCGCGCGTGTTCCGCCAGCGCTTCGACACCGATACGCGCATGTACTACGTGCTCGATCACATGGAGTTCGCCGACGGCCGCTTGGCCGTGGATGCGGGCTTCAAGGGGCTGAAGGTCGAGACCGACGGCAAGACCCTGATCGGCGGCGCCAGCCGCGCCAGCGGCAAGCTGGTGTCGGAAGACAACTTCCTGCCGCAGCTCGGCGCGCGCTGGCAGCTGAGCGAGCACGAGGAAATCTTCGGCTCCTACAGCGAAAACCTGTCGGCGTTCCGCACCGGTGTCAACGGTCCGCATTCGACCTCGCAGGCCGCGTTCAACGCCGCCGTCGGCACGCTGGAACCGGAAACCTCCAAGACCTTCGAAGCCGGCCTGCGCACCAGCCGCGACCAGATCGAGGCCTCGGTCGCGGTGTACCGGGTCAACTTCGAGAACCGATTGCTCGCGATCGCGCGTTGCGCCGGCATCGTGGGTTGCGCGTCGAGCTTCGCCAACGTCGGCGACGTGGAAAGCCGCGGCGCCGAGATCACCGTGCTGTGGAAGCCGTTCGCCGGTTTCAGCTGGTATCACTCGCTGGCGTTCAACGATTCGCAGTACGAGTCGGATTATCTCGACGGCACCACCGTGGTGTTGACCAAGGGCAAGCAGGCGGTGGACGCGCCCAAGCGTCTGTATGCGACCGAGCTGCGCTGGGATCACGATGGCCTGCAACTGCAGCTCGGCGCCAAGTACACCGACAAGCGCTATCTGACCTACCTCAACGATTCGCACGTGTCGGGGTTCTGGGTGGTCGATGCCTCGGCCTCGTACGAATGGAAGGACATCGCCTGGGCCGATGCGTTCAAGCTGCAGTTGAACCTGACCAACCTGTTCGACAAGGAGTACTTCGGCAGCATCGGCACCAACGGCTTCGTCGCCTCCGATCCGCGCGGCCTGAACTACACCCTGCAATCGGGCGCGCCGCGGCAGGCGTTCCTGACCGCGGAAGTGCGGTTCTGATCGATCCCGCTGTGTTCAATACGGCCGTGACCGATGACATAGACCGCGTGCATTGAAGGCACGCGCATGCAAGGCAGCGAACGCCCGGCACCGTCCGGGCGTTCGCATGTGTGCCTGCAATACCCCTCGTTGCGCATAGCGAAAACTCGTTAGCATTCGTCCGGGGACGCGAGCGATGGGGGGCAGCATGGGTATCGGGTTTCAGGTCGTCAGCACGCCGTGGAAGCGGCGCATGTGGGCCAAGCCGAGCGTGCCGGCGTTGCTGCGCGAATTTCAGCGCACCTACCTCGAGGCCTTGCCCGAGCCGGTGCTGCGCGAGCGCCTGCAGGTATGGCAGGGCGAGCACGGCGCGACCCTCGCCTGGCATCCGGCCGAGGAAGGGCTGTCGATCGAGCTGCGCGCCGACGGCAGCCTGATCGCCTGCGCCCGCACCAACACGGTCGGGCCGGGCTATCACGCGTTTCTGCTCGACCTGCTCGATCGCATCGCCGCGCAATGGGGCCTGCGCTGGCGCTGGGACGAAGTCGACGACGAGGCTTGCGGCGACGAGACCGGCTACGCGAACGGCCGCGATCTGGCGCAACTGCAGGACGAGATGGCGATCTGGCTGCGGCAGGTGGCGCAGCTGCTGTTGCAGCGGCGCGATGCGCAGGATCTGTTCGTATCCATGCCGATCGGGCCGATGCCGCGCATCGGCGGCTTCGTCGGTTCGCCGATGGGAATCTGGAGCGAAGATCGTTTCGAACGCATCGCCGCGAGCGAAGCCGAAGCGCTGGCGGCGGCGAGCGAATTCTTTCCGTGGTGGCAGCCGGGTTTCGGCGCCGATTTCTGGAGCGGGCTGGCGCGCGTGGGCGTGTGGTGCGACGTGAACTGGGTCGGTCCGCGCGATCAGGCCGAACGCGACGTGTTGCGGCGGGTGCTCGACAGCGATCGCCGCGCGACCGCGATCGATCCGCGCCGCGCGCTCGAACCGGAGGTGCGCGACGAACTGCAATGGCTGCTCGATCGCGGCGCGGAAATCGAACTGCCGCAGCGCGAGGGGCCGGGCTACAAGCGCCTGCCGACCCGGCACGCGCTGTACGGCGGGCCATGGAGCGTCGAGGTGCCGGGGCATTTCAAGGAACACGAGCTCAACGACGGCAACAACCTGCAATACGTCGGCGACCGGCGCGCGGTCTATGTCAGTTCGTTGAGCATCGCGGCCGCCGACGGCAGCCTGCCGCCCGCGGCGGAGCTGCTGGAAACCGCCAATCGCGACGGCCCGGCCGATCTGGCCTGGGCCCAGGACGAGATTGTGGCCACTGCGCGCTGGGAGGAAGACGCACAAGCGCGGGTGCGGCATCTGTACGCGGCTTGCGCGGTCGATGGCCGGGTGCTGCTGCTGACCATCAGCGACGAACTCGACGCGCCGCGCGAATGGGCCGAAGCGGTCGCGCGCTCGGTGCGCTGGGCATCGCCGGAGCAATGAGCGCCGGCGGTCGTGGCGTCGTTACTCGACGGCTCTCGGCGGCCTCAGCTCAGCGTCTGCAACTGCATGCCGTCGCGATCCACCCGCAGCACCGAGCCTTGTTCGTACCAATCGCCGAGCACGATGCGGGTGCGTGAGCGCCCGCCGACCTCGAGCGTATGCACGGCCGGACGATGGGTGTGGCCGTGGATGAGGGTGTCGATGCCGTAGCGGGCGAAAGTTTCGGCGACCGTGTCCGCGGCGACATCGGTGATGGTTTCCATGCGCCCGTCGTCCTTGAGCCCGGCCTGATGCGCCTTGCTCGCCGCGCGCGCCTGCTGCGCGAACGCCAGCCGCGCCGCGAGCGGCTGGGCCAGGAACTGCGCCTGCCAGGCCGGATGCCGGGTCTGGGCGCGGAACTGCTGGTAGGCGATATCGTCGGTGCACAGCAGATCGCCGTGGCCGATCAACACCGGCTGGCCGTACAGCACGATCACCGACGGATCGGGCAGCAGGCGCATGCCGGCGCGCGCCGCGTAGTCGGCGCCGAGCAGGAAATCGCGATTGCCGCGGATGAAGAACACCGGCACGCCGCTGTCGCCGAGCGCCTTGAGTTCGCTGGCGACGTAGGCGCCGGTGTCGGACGGGTCGTCGTCGCCGACCCAGGCTTCGAACAGGTCGCCGAGGATGTACAGCGCATCGGCCTGGCGCGCCTCGCCGCGCACGAAGCGGCCGAACAGCTCGGTGATCTGCGGACGCTCGGCGTCGAGGTGGAGGTCGGAGATGAAGAGGGTGGTCATGGCCGCTAGTCTAAAACACCGCGCCTGGGCGGCGTGGGTGGGCGCTCGTACCAGGCGCTTGGGATCGGCCGAAAACCTTGCGGGCCGGCGCTTTCGCGGTGTTGCGGGCGCTTGAGCGCGGCGTCGCGCGGCCGTTGCCGCCATCGCCACCGCCAGTCCGTTAAAATGCGCGATTCCCCGATCCACCCGAGCCCCGCATGACCCGCACCCGCTTCGCCCCCAGCCCCACCGGTTACCTGCACATCGGCGGCGCGCGCACCGCGCTGTACTGCTGGCTGGAAGCGCGCCGCGCGGGCGGCCAGTTCATCCTGCGCATCGAGGACACCGACCGCGAGCGCAGCACCCAGGCCGCGATCGACGCGATCCTGGAAGCGATGCAGTGGCTGGGCCTGGACTACGACGAGGGCCCGATCTACCAGACCCATCGTCTGGAGCGTTACCGCGAGGTCGCCGAGCAGATGGTCGCGGCCGGCACCGCGTATTACGCCTACGAGAGCAAGGAAGAGTTGCAGGCCGCGCGCGAAGCGGCCGAGGCGGCCAAGGAGAAGCCGCGTTACAACGGCGCGTACCGCGATCGCAACGAGCCGTACCGCGACGATCCCAACCGGGTGATCCGGTTCAAGAATCCGCTCGACGGCACGGTGGTGCTGGAGGACAAGGTCAAGGGCCGGATCGAGATCGCCAACAGCGAGCTCGACGATCTGGTGATCTTCCGCGCCGACGGCTATCCGACCTACAACTTCGCCGTGGTCGTCGACGATCTGGACATGGGCATCACCGATGTCGTGCGCGGCGACGATCATGTCAACAACACCCCGCGCCAGATCAACATCTACCAGGCGCTGGGCGCGCCGGTGCCGCATTTCGCGCATCTGCCGATGATCCTCGACCACGAGGGCAAGAAGCTGTCCAAGCGCACCGGCGCGGCCGATGTGATGCAGTACCGCGACGAAGGCTATCTGCCGCATGCGCTGCTCAATTATCTGGTCCGTCTGGGCTGGTCGCACGGCGATCAGGAAATCTTCTCGATCCCGGAAATGACCGCGCTGTTCCAGCTGTCCGACGTCAATTCCAGCCCCTCGCGCCTGGACGCGGCCAAGCTGGGGTGGATGAATCAGCAGTACCTCAAGAGCGACGATCCGGTCGAGGTCGGCAAGCACCTGCAGTGGCATCTGCTCAACAACGGCTATGACCTGAGCAGCGGTCCGGCCGCGGCCGACGTGGTGATCGCGCTGCGCGACCGGGTGCAGACGCTCAAGGACATGGCCGAGCGCGCGGCGGTGTGGTATCGCCCGCTGGAGAGCTACGACGAAGCCGCGGTCGCCAAGCACCTCAACGCCGCCGCGCAGGCGCCGTTGAGCGAAGCGCGCTCGCGTCTGGCCGCGCTGAGCGAGTGGAGCGCCGACAAGGTCGCTGCCGCGCTGCACGAGGCCGCCGACGCGCTGGGGCTGGGCATGGGCAAGGTCGCCCAGCCGCTGCGGGTGGCGATCACCGGCACCCAGGTCAGTCCGGATATCTCGCATACGGTGTACCTGGCCGGCCAGGCCGGGGCCTTGCAACGCATCGACGCCGCCCTTACTAAGATCCCTGCGTAGGTTCAACCGCGCCGCGACCACGGAGTCCGCCATGAGCACCAGCCACGCCTGCACCGATCCCCAGCACCACGTCCACGACGGCGACGCCTTCGTGCATGAGGTCGAGCGGGCCTGCGAGCAGCGCGGGCTGCGGCTGACCCCGATCCGCGCGCATGCCTTGCGCCTGATCGCCGCGGCCGGCAAACCGATGAAGGCTTACGACCTGCTCGATCAGATGAAAGCCACCCACGACGCCGCGGCGCCGCCGACGATCTACCGCGCGCTGGATTTCCTGCTCGAGCACGGTTTCATCCATAAGCTCGCGTCGATCAACGCGTTCGTGGGCTGCCATCATCCCGGCGGCGCCCAGCACGCGGTGCCGTTCCTGATCTGCGACAACTGTCAGTCGGCGATGGAGCTGGAAGACGAGCGCATCGTCGACCTGCTGGAAAGCCGCGCGCGCGCGCTGGGTTTCGTGCCGCAGGCGCAGACGCTGGAAGTGCATGGGCTGTGCGCGGATTGCGTCGAGGCGAAGGCGGCGCAGGCTTAAAGCGCTGAGTGGCGTAGGTCGCTCAAACGTCCTGGCGAGGCTACGCAGGTGTCTTGGCCTGCTCGGAGTTTGTGTAAACGCGGTTTCGGGCAGCTCAACGACTCGCAGCGGCTGCTTCGCAAACGCATGCGCCGGTCGACTGCGGCAAGCTGCTCGACCGCGGCAACTCGCTTGTCAAAGAATCACCGCGAGAATTCGCCCCCTTTGAAAAAGGGGGCTGCGCCCTGCGTTGCGTGAAGTCTCACCGTCGCCGACTGGCGCGGGGGATTTGCTTTTCGCGGCAGTGCGCGGCGATCTGATCGTAAGAGCAAATCCCCCCTGACCCCCCTTTTTCAAAGGGGAGAACAGATAGGAGGGATTCGTCGCGTCTGATGCTCGACGTCGACTCCCGAGCATCGAATCATCGATCGATTCCCGATTCCCGATTCCCGATTCCCGAATCCCGAATCCCGAATCCCGAATCCCGAATCCCGAATCAAGCCGCCGCCAACCCACCCACCCGCACCGGCCGCGCCTCGCGAATCGGCAGATTCGCCAGCGCCGCGATCAGCGCCAACGCGATGTCGGCGTACCACATCCAGGTGTAGTCGCCGAACTTGGCCATCGCCACGCCGCCGAGCCAGGCGCCGAAGAAACCGCCGATCTGGTGCGACAGCAAGGTCAGCCCGAACAGCGTGCCCAGGTAGCGCGGACCGAACAGTTTGCCGACCAGCCCCGCGGTCGGCGGCACCGTGGCCAGCCAGGTCACGCCCAGGCCCGCGGCGAACAGATAGAAGGTCAGCGGCGTCGGCGGCGAGATCAGATAGATCGCGATCATCGCGGCGCGGCTGGCATACATCAGCGCGAGCAGATGCTTCATGCGATAGCGCTGGCCGAGCCAGCCCGCGGCCAGACTGCCGGCGACGTTGAACAGGCCGATCAAGGCCAGCGCCATCGCCGACACGTTGTCCGACAGCCCGCACAGCGCGATCTCGCCGGGCAGATGGGTGACCAGGAAAGCGATGTGGAAGCCGCAGGTGAAAAAGCCCAGGTGCAGCATCCAGTAGCTGCGATCGCGCAAGGCGATGCGCAGTTGCTCGCGCAAGCCGATGCCCGGCGCGGCGTTGAATGTCGACGCCGACGGCGTGGCCGTCTCGGCGCGGCGCCGCAAGGGCCAGGCCAAGGGCAGGGTGGCGACCGCGGCCGCGGCCAGCGTCCACATCGCCGCCATCCAGCCCGCCGCGGCGATCACCGCCTGCACCAGCGGCGCGAACACGAACTGGCCCATCGAGCCGCCGGCGTTGATCACCCCGGCCGCCATCGAGCGCTTTTCCGCCGGCAGGCGTTGCGCGGTCGCGCCGATCAGGATCGAGAAACTGCCCGCGCCCGCGCCGGCCGCGCCCAGCAGGCCCAGAGTGACGATCAATCCCCATTGCGAAGACACCAGCGGCGTCAGCGCCATGCCAGCGATCAATAGCACGCCACCGAACACCAGCACCCGCCCGGGCCCGCGCTGATCGGCCAGTGCACCGAACACCGGCTGCACCGCGCCCCACACGAACTGACCGATCGCGAGCGCGAAACTGATCTCGGCGATGCCCAGCCCGGTGCTGCGACCGATCGGCTTGATCAGCAGCCCCTGCGATTGGCGGATGCCCATGGTGATCATCAGCATCGCGGTGGCGGCAAGCAGCAGCGGCCAGTAGGAGGCGGGCTTGGGGCCAAGAGACGCGGTTGGGGTGGGTGTCATGGGGAACTCGGCGGCGGGTGGGGCGGCGTGATGTGCGGGGTTTGCGGTGCGGGATTTGGAGAGGAAAATTTTCTGGTTTCGGTCCGGGTTTCTGGCTTTAGTTCCAGTTCCAGCTCGGTTTCGATTGCAGTCGCACTCACGTTGCAGTCTTTGCTACACAGCTCCTGCTTTTGCCGTCATTTCCGCGAAGGCGGGCTCTGCTTTACTTCGGCGGAGCCGAACATCCACACAAGTCAGGGTGATCTCACCAGAACGTCATTCCCGCGAACGCGGGAATGACGGTAGGTGAGTTGCGCGGCGGTTGAAGCGGACGGGCATGCCCGGGCAGAAAGTGATCTCATCAGCGAATAGCCCCCTGCAACTGCGCAATCGCCGCATCCAACTGCGCATGCAGCAACGCTATCCCATCCATCCCCAGCCCACGATTGATCTCGTCCTGCGCCGCCCGCCACAGCGGCATCGCGCGGTCGATCACCTTGCGCCCGGCGCGGGTGATGCGCAGCCGCCGCTGGCGCGCGTCGCCGCCGGCGACCGCTTCGATCCAGCCCGCTTCGACCAGCGGCTTGAGGTCGCGGCTCAAGGTGCTGCGGTCCATGCCCAGTTCGTGCGCGATCTCGCCCAGCGGCCGGCCCTGGCCGCCGGTACGGCGCAGGATCGAGTACTGATTGAGGTTGACCCCGGCCGGCGCCAGCGCCTGGTCGTAGCGCTGGCTCATCAGGCGCGAAAGCTTGCGCATGCGAAAACAGGTGCAGACGCCGGGGGCGGGCGGGTCGATTGCGATTGAGTCGTTGCCGATAGTCATTATGTGTATATACACCTATTTGCGCCGCAACCGCAAACGCCGGCGCGAAGGCCGGCGTTCGGGGCTGTGGGGAAGCGCTACAAGCGACCTGGAGAGAGTCGGTTCAACCCCGCAAACGATGCATCGGCGGCAACGGTCAGAAGAACACCCGCACCCCGAAATCGACGCCGCGGCCCGGCAGCACCACGCTGTCCTTGAGGAACGAGGTGTGCACCCGCGCGACCTGGTCGGTCAGGTTGGTGCCGTCGAGAAACACCTCATAACCCAGGTTGCCCGAATCCCAGTGGTAGGCCATGTGCGCATCGACCAGGGTGTAGCCGTCGGTCGGGGTTTCGTTGAGCGCGACCTTGTCCTGCTTCATGTAGCGGGTCGCGCCGAGCGAGGCGCGCCAGCTGTCGGCGTCCCAGCGCAGTTCGCCGCCGATGCGCGACGGCGCGATCCGCGGCAGGTTGCCGCCGCCGTTGTCGAGCTTGGCGCGCACGGTATCGCCGAACAGGCGCACGTCGAACTTGCCGGCGTCGCCGTCGAACAGATGCGCGATCGCCTCGCCCTCGAAACCGTTGAACGTGGCGTCGGCCTGGCTCCACTGGCGCACCGGATTGTCTTCTTCGAACGCGCCGGTATCGATCAAATAGATGAAACCGTCGAAACGGGTCTGGTACGCGGCCAGCTTCGCTTCGAACTTCGCGCCGTGGTAGTGCAGGCCGAGTTCGAACTGGTTGGCGCGCTCCTTGCGCAGGTCGGCGTCGCCGATCTCGAACGAGGCGGTCGCCGCGTGCAGGCCGTTGGCGAACAGTTCCTCCTCGGCCGGCGCGCGTTCGGCGCGGTCGACGTTGAAGGTCAGGCGCCAGGCGTCGTTGAATTTCCACATCGCGCCGGCCGACAGGCTCAGCGGGTTGAAATCGCGCTTGGCCGCGCCGCTGGGCGAACTTTCCACCTTGTCGATGCGCGCGCCCAGTTCGATCTGCAGCTGATCCCACTTGCGCTGCTCGGTCACGAACAGGCCGGCCGCGCGGGTCTTGGTCTTCGGCACGAAGGCTTCTTCGCCGATCGCCTGGAAGGTGCGCTCGTAGCCTTGCAGACCGATCGCGCCGACCCAGCCGGCCAGCGGCTTGTGGGTCAGTTCCAGCCGGCCTTCGGTGGCGTCGTTGAGAAAGCGCGTGCCGACTTCGCTGCCTTCGAATTCGGTGTGTTCGTATTCGGTATCGGCCACGCTCGCGCGCAGGCCGCTGAAGATGCCGAATTCCTGGTTGATGCCGCCCTTGAGTTCGAAGCGGTTCTGGCGCATGTCGATGTGGACCGGCGATTCGCCTTCCTCGGCGTTGCCCGGTTCGCCGGGATTGCCATACTTGTCTTCATAGCGCGCGGCGGAAAAACCCAGGAAACCGACGTCGCCGACCAGCGAGGCGCCGAGCGCGCCGGTCTTGGTGTCGACGAAGCTGTTGCGCTGGCGGCCGAGCGGGGTGTTGTAATCGTCGTTGTTGCGGTACACGCCGTCGGCATGCAGCACCAGCGCGCCGTCGGCGCCGCTGGCGTCGACCCGGGCCATGCCGGTGACGCCGTCGCTGACCGAGCTGCGGCGCACTTCGGCGCGGCCGGACACGGTTTCGTCGAGCGGCTTCTCGGCGATGCGGCCGTCGACGATGTTGACCACGCCGCCGATCGCGCCGCTGCCGTACAACAAGGTGGCCGGACCCTTGAGCACTTCGATCTGGTCGGCCAGGAACGGCTCGACCGCGGCGTTGTGGTCCTGGCTGACGGTGGACACGTCCTGACTGGCCAGGCCGCCGGTCATCACGCCCACGCGCGGGCCTTCCATGCCGCGGATGATCGGCCGGCCGACGCCGGCGCCGAAGTTCGAACTCTGCACGCCCGGCAGCTTGCCGACGGTTTCGCCGAGGGTGGCGCCGCGCGCCTCGTCGAGCTTCTCGCCCGACAGCACTTCCACCGGTTGCGCAAGCTCCTCGGCGCTGGACTGCAGCGGCGTGGCGGTAACGACGACCGCGTCCAGGCTGGTAGCCTTGTCGTGGCGGGTATCGCTGGGGCTGGACGGACCGGCGGCATCCTGGGCGGCCGCCTGGGTCAAGGGCAGGGCGAGGGTCAGGGCAAGGGCAAGCGCGCTGCGACGAGCGCGCGGGGACGACACGATGGGCTTGGGCATGGCGGACCGACTGGAAATGAATGGTGGGGGAGGCTGGCGGGCCTGGGTGAAATGTTATAAAGTAACGATACTGAATTGACAACCATCCCAGAAGTCATCCCCCATGCCTTCATTTCTACGCGGCCTGTTGGACCGAATCGGCGCTGTCGGCTCGCTGGCCTGCGCCGTGCATTGCGCCGCCCTGCCGTTGCTGATCGCGGTGCTGCCCTCGCTGGGCCTGTCCAGCTGGTTCGGCCATCGCTTCGAACTCGCGTTCGTGATCTTCGCCACCTTGCTGGGCGGTTTCAGCGTGTGGTCGGGGTATCGCCGCCACCACGCGGTGCGCGCGCTGTCGCTGCTGATTCCGGGCCTGATCGTGTTGTGGAGCGGGGTGCTGTACCCGCCGCTGCACGGCGCGCTGTTGCCGCATGCGATCGTGATGACCTTCGGCGGCACCCTGGTCGGCCTGGCCCATCTGGCCAATCTGCGGCTCAACCACGGCCACGTCCACGACGCCAGCTGCGCCCACTGAGGGCCATCGCCTCCGGTCTGGAGGCCGAGTCCGGACGCTTGTGCTAGGCTTCGCAGCCTCGCGCGCGGCCGCGCTGCGCCGGTAGCCGGTCCGATCTCTTCATCCAGAGGCGGTCCGGGTCCTCTGGCCGACCCGCCTGCAGTCTGCGCGGACCACCATTCGATACAACGTTCAACGTCTTAATTAGGAGCACGACCATGGGTAAAGGCGACCGCAAGACCGCCAAGGGCAAGCGCTACAACTCCAGCTACGGCAACGCCCGCAGCAAGGCCGTGACCAAGGCCGCCGGCACCGCCGCCGCCCCGGCGGTGAAGAAGGCCGCCAAGACCGCCGTCGCCAAGGCGCCGGCCAAGAAGGTCGTCGCGAAGAAGGCCGCGAGCAAGGAATAATCCGGCCCGCCGGTTGTTCCGCCTGACGAAAAGCCCCGCCTCGCGGGGCTTTTCTTTTGCCCGCGGGGCGCCGCGATTACGCATGCGATGTCGATTGCGGTGCCGTGACTTACATGGAATTTGTGTGTTTGTGTGAGCGCGATCAAAAAAACTTCACGGAATGTGATTTTTTCATTAAGATGCGCGCCGTTCCCGGGGAAAGGGACGTCTAACCAATTCAAGGATCAAGGGGATCTTTATGAAGAAGCAACTCGCGCTGGCCATTCTTCTCGCCACCGCTTCCTCGGCCGCCGCGGCCGCCGACGGTCTGAGCTATTCCTACGTCGAGTTCGGCGCCTCGCAGAGCAAGGTCGAGCTGCCGACCGTCGACCCCGATTATTCGGTCGACGACATCAAGGCCAACGGCGGCTACATCAAGGGCTCGGTCGCGCTGGGCGATGCGTTCCACCTGTTCGGCGGTTACCGCCAGGGCGACGACGATGTCGCGGTGCGCTTTCGTGACATCAAGCTGGGCGAAGTCGGCATCGACCTGTCCCAGTACGAAGTCGGCTTCGGTTACCACCACACGCTGTCGGACCGCGTCGACTGGACCGGCGAGCTGAGC
Organism: Lysobacter capsici; assembly: GCF_014779555.2. NCBI lineage: Bacteria > Pseudomonadati > Pseudomonadota > Gammaproteobacteria > Lysobacterales > Lysobacteraceae > Lysobacter > Lysobacter capsici. Next base: position 4,313,307 of record NZ_CP094357.1, on the reverse strand, counting down.
TATGTGGGCACCGATGTGGAGGTCGAGGAGGACGACGAGTTCGAGCGCGCCGACGACTTCCGCGCTTCGGTCGGTCTGCGCGGCAAGCTGGCCAGCAACTTCGAAGGCTGGGTCAAGGCCAACTACACCGACGGCGACGCGTACGACAGCGAGTTCAGCGGCACCATCGGCGCCCAGGTCAAGTTCAACCACATCTGGGGCCTCGTCGGCGAAGCCGAATTCGGCGACGACCACAATCAGCTGAGCCTGGGCATCCGCGCCAGCTTCTGATCGTTGCGTCGGTTTTAAACGAAAAAGCCCGGTGCGAACCGGGCTTTTTTGTGCGCGCGAGATTCGCGCGGCCGCGCGCCGCGGCAGGCGAACCATCGTTTCAGTCGACGACGCTCTGCACGATCACGTACTGCTTGCGGTACTCCATATGCGTGCCCGGCCAGGTGGCGGCATAGGCGCGCAAGGCCGCCAGGCCCTGCGGCCATTCCTCGCCGTTGGCGCGGCAGTCGGACTGGCACTCGCCGTCCTCGTCGCGCGAGGCGAACAGGCGCAGGCCGTACAGCGCTTCGCTGTGAAGCAGCGGTTCAAAGGTGTCGATGGAGTTGGTGAACAGACAGCACGGGCAGAAGTCGTGCTCGCCCTCGTCATCGTCGCCGTCTTCATTCGTGGCGGCCTCGCGCGGCACCCGGCCGTAATGCGCGACCGGTCCGAACAGCACGCGTCGCGCGTAGGCCGGGCGATCGCCTTCGGCGGGGAAATCCATGCGCATCTGCATGCACGATTCGGCGGTGTCGCGGGTCGCGTCGAGCAGCACCGGCAGGTCGGTGCGCGCCCACTGATTGAAACCGAGCGCGGCGGCTTCGTCGAAGGTTTCCTGGACCGAGTACTGATACTCGAACAAACCCTGCGGCAACAAGGTGGCGTGGTTGCACTGCATGGTCGTGGCGACGTGGATGTTGCCGTCGGGTCGGATATCGAATTCGATCAACTGCGGCAGCAGGTACAGGCCGCTGGCGGGCAATTCGATCCAGTCGCCGTCGACGCGGACTTCGTGGCCGAGTTCGCCGAGCACCTTCGCCGCCAGTTCGGTCAGGTCGAACGGTTCGACCCAGCTTTCCTCGCCCTCGGGGGCGAAGGTCAGGTGGCCGTAACTGGCCGAACCCGGATTGGCCGCGATCGGTTCGAACGCGTGCGTCGCCTGCGTGTCGGTCGGTTCGCTCATGGCGTCGCCAAGGCCTCGACCCGGCCCCACACGCGCAGCAGATTGCCGCCGAGTACCTTGCGGATGGTCTCGTCGGAATGGCCGCGCGCCTTCAGCCCTTCGATCAGGTTCGGATAGTCGGCGACCGACTTCAGTCCTTCGGGCAAGGCGCCGCTGACGCCGTCGAAGTCCGAGCCGATGCCGACATGATCGGCGCCGAGCAGCTTGATGCCGTAATCGATCTGATCGAGCACCGCATCGATCTTGACCGTGCGCGGCGGATGCGCCGCCTGCCAGGCGTCGTCGAATTCCTTTTCGCTGCGCGGCTTGTCGCCGCGCGCGCGCGCCGCGGCCTGTTCCTGTTCGAACTTGGCGCTGGCGTCGAAATAGGCCTGGGTGTCGGCGGCCGAGGCCGGGTCGACGAAGGCGTTGCCGAACACTACCTGGACCACGCCGCCCTTGGCCGCGACCGCCTTGGCCAACTCGTCGCTGAGATTGCGTTCGAAGCCGGGAGTGAAGTGGCGCAGGCCCGAGTGGCTGGCGATCACCGGCGCCTTGCTGCGCGCGAGCACGTCGCGCACCGCGTCGTCGGACAGGTGCGAGACGTCGACCATGATGCCGAGCCGGTTCATCTCGTCGACGACTTGCTCGCCGAACGGGCTCAGACCCTTCCACTTGTGGTGCTTGTCGTAGGACGAATCGCTGATCCGGTTGTCCTCGCTGTGGGCGAGGGTGATGTAGCGCACGCCGCGCGCGTGGAACAGCTTGAGCCTGGACAGGTCGTCGCCGATCGGCGCGCCGTTCTCCATGCCCAGCGCCAGCAGCACGCGCTGGCCGCGCTGGTGCAGGCGTTCGAGATCCTTCGGGCTGCGCAGCACCGCGAACTGATCGGGGCGGCGTCCCACCATCGCCTCGACCGCATCGATCTGGGTGTGCGCGGTCTGGGTCGCGGTGCCGGCGGCATCTTCGGCCGGCGAGGTGTAGATCGACATGAAGGCGACATCCAGCCCGCCCTGACGCGCGCGCGGGTAGTCGAACTCGACCTTGGGCGTGTCCAGACCGAGGTCGTTCCAGTTGCGCAGCAGCAGGCTGGGCGCATCGATGTGGGTATCGACGATGATCGCGTCCTGGGCGAAGCGCTGGCCGGCGCTGAGGGGCTGATCGGCTTGCGCGATCAGCGGCGACGACAGGGCGACAGCGGCGACGGCTAAAGCGAGAACGGCGATGCGCACATGACCTCCGGATCGGGTTGAACCGCGCGCATCGTGCGGCGCGGCGGACGCCCAGCGTACAACAGCGCGAGGATGGAGCCTTGCGGCGGCGCAGCGTTGGTGGGGCGAGGTGGGCGCGATACGGGTGCGATGTGGGCAGGGCGCATACGTGAAAGACACTGGCTCGCATACGCGCGGCTTGCCGCTTTCATGTCTGCACGCTTGTGCTGCTTCCAACGAACATGCTTGCTCTGCTCCCCACGAAAGCCCGTGCTGTTCCCCCCTTTGGAAAAGGGGGGCAGGGGGGATTCGCTTTTAACCGCGACGTCAAGCGTTGCCGCGGCAAAAAAGCAAATCCCCCCGCGCTATCGAGTATGCAGAGACTTCGTACCCGCGCCGGCGCGGCCCCCTTTTTCAAAGGGGGCGATGTTGTTTCGAAGGGGGGGCGATGGATGGGACAACGTCGACGCTTTCGGTGGACATGCCCCACCCATTCGCTCAGACATGCTCCACACCATGGGTCATTGATAGTCAGCCATCGACACTAATCGCCAGCCCCGCGCATCAATCCCGCTCGCCACGTTCCACCAGCACCCGCCCACCCGCGACCACCCGTCGCGCCAGCCGCACGCCGAGCCAGTAACACAGCTCGGCCGGATGCCCGATATCCCACTGCACGAAGTCCGCGCGCGCACCGACCCGCAGCACGCCCGCATCGACCAGCCCCAACGCGCGCGCCGCATGCACGGTGGCGCCGCGCAGCGCTTCCTCGGGAGTCAGACGGAAATGCGTGCAGGACAGCTGCATGGCCTGGCGCAGCGACAGCAAGGGCGAGGTGCCCGGATTGCAGTCGGTCGCCACCGCCATCGCCACACAGTGATCGCGGAACGCCTGCAGCGGCGGTAGCTTGGTTTCGCGCAGCACATGGAACGCGCCGGGCAGCAGCACCGCGACCGTGCCGTGCTCGGCCATCGCGCGCACGCTGTCGAGCGAGGTGTGTTCGACATGATCGGCCGATAGCCCATCGAACGCGGCGGCCAATGCGCCGCCGCCGAGATCGCTGAGCTGGTCGGCATGCAGCTTGACCGGCAGGCCGAGCGCGCGCGCGGTTTCGAACACGCGTCGGGTCTGCGCCGGGCTGAAGCCGATGCCTTCGCAGAACGCATCGACCGCATCGATCAGCGCTTCCGCGTGCAGGCGCGGCATCCACTCGCAGACCGCGTCGATGTAGGCGTCGGCGCGGTCGCTGTATTCCGGCGGCAGCGCATGCGCGCCGAGGTAGGTGGTGCGCACCCGCACGCCGAGGATCTCGCCGATCCGGCGCGCGACCCGCAGCATCTTGCGTTCGTTGTCGAAGTCCAGGCCGTAGCCGGACTTGATCTCCAGGCTGGTCGCGCCGTCGGCCAGCAGCGCGCGCGCGCGCGGCAGCGACTGGCGCAGCAGCTCGTCCTCGCTGGCTTCGCGGGTGGCGCGAACGCTGGAGACGATGCCGCCGCCGGCGCGGGCGATGGCTTCGTAACTCGCGCCCTGCAGACGCAGCTCGAACTCGCGCGCGCGGTCGCCGGCGAACACCAGGTGGGTGTGGCAGTCGATCAGGCCGGGGGTGATCCAGCCGTCGGCGTGGATCACCGTGGTCGCCAGCTCGGCCGGCTCGGCGTCCAACGCGGAGCGCGGGCCGATGTGGGCGATGCGGCCGTCGCGCCAGGCCAGCGCGGCGTCGGCGATCTCGCCGTAGCCGTCGGCGCAGTCGAGGGTGGCGAGCGAGGCGCCGAGGATCAGGCCGTCGTAGCGGTGGTTGTGAGGGGCGGAAGTAGAGGCGGTCATAGTGCCGATTCTAGTCGCTCGTGCGCGATGGTCGCGTTGCGCCGCCGCGCAGGCGAGAATGCGCGCATGACCATTCCCGCCTCCCACCGCATCTGGACCCCCGCCGGCTGGCGCGGCGACGCCGCCGGCGATCGCGTCGTGCCGGGCATCGCCAACCTGCATTCGCACGCGTTCCAGCGCGCGATGGCCGGCATGGCCGAGCGCCAGACCAACCCCGCCGACAGCTTCTGGACCTGGCGCGAAACCATGTACCGGTTCGCCGCGCGCTTCACCCCCGAGGCGCTGCACGCGGTCGCGACCCAGTTGTACGTGGAGATGCTCGAAGCCGGCTACACCAGCGTGTGCGAGTTCCATTATCTGCATCACGCGCCCGACGGCCGGCCCTACGCCGACCCGGCGGCGATGTCGCGCGCGCTGATCGCCGCCGCGCGCGAAACCGGCATCCGCATGACCTTGCTGCCGGTGCTGTACATGACCGGCGGCTTCGACGAACGTCCGCTCGGCGAACGCCAGCGCCGCTTCGGTCACGAGGTCGACGCGTATCTGAGCTTGCTCGACACCCTGCGCGGCGAAGCCGACGAACTGCTGCGGGTGGGCTGCTGCCTGCACAGCCTGCGCGCGGTGCCGCCCGGGCCGATGCGCGAAGTACTCGCGGCGTTGCCGGCCGACAGCCGGGTGCATGTGCATATCGCCGAACAGGTCGCCGAGGTCGAGGACTGCCTCGCCGTGCGCAAGGCGCGGCCGGTGCAATGGCTGCTGGAGCATGCGCAGGTCGACGAACGCTGGACCCTGGTGCATGCCACCCACCTCGACGAGGCGGAAGTGCAGGGCATCGCCCGCAGCGGCGCGACCGTGGCGATCTGCACCACCACCGAGGCCAATCTGGGCGACGGCTTCTTCCCGCTGCGCGATTACCTCGATGCCGGCGGGTTTTGGGGCGTGGGCTCGGACTCGCATATTTCGGTGTCGCCGGTCGAGGAATTGCGCTGGCTGGAATACGGCCAGCGCCTGCTCACGCGCCGGCGCAACATCGCGGTCGGCGAGGCGTCGAGCAGCGTCGGCGAAACCCTGCTGCGCGATGTGGTCGCGAGCGCATCGCGTTCGACCGGTTTCGATCAGGCCAGCCTCGATGGCGATACGCTGACTCTGGATGGCGATGCGCCGGCACTGGCCGGCGCGAGCGACGAGGACTGCATCGACCGCTGGTTGTTCAGCGGCAATCGCAGCGTGCTGCGCGAAGTGCATGTCGGCGGTCGCCAGGTCGTCGCCGACGGGCGTCATCGCGAGCATGCGGCGATCGCGGCGCGGTATGCGCGGACCTTGCGGGCGTTGCTGGCAGATTGAACTCGCTGGGTGGGGTCGCGTTCTGCGACCCGCCGCGATCAAACCGCGAACAGATCCGCGATCGGCGCCGGCCGTCCCAGCACGCCTTCGTGGGTCAGCAGGAATTGCTTGGTCGGCAGACCGCCGCCGAAACCGGTGAGGCTGCCGTCGGCGCCGATCACGCGATGGCAGGGCAGCACGATAGGCAATGGGTTGCGGCCGTTGGCGGCGCCGACCGCGCGGGTCGCGCTGGGCTGGCCCATATGCCGCGCCATCTGGCCGTAACTCCAGGTCTCGCCCCAGCCGATCAGCGCGAGCGTGCGCCAGCATTGCATCTGGAACGGCGTGCCGTGCGGGGCCAGCGGCAGATCGAAGGTCTTGCGGGTTCCGGCGAAATATTCGGCGAGCTGCGTGCGGGTTGCGGCGAGCACCGCATCGTCGCCTTCGCGCCAGCCCTCGCTCATCGACACCGGATGCCACGGCGCTTCGAATTCGATCAGGCGCAGGCCGTCGTCACCGCTGGCGAGCAGCAGGCGCCCGACCGGGCTGTCGATGTGCTGATAAGTGACCGCGCCGTCCTTGAGTCGGATGTTGGTGCTCATGCGGCCTTCCTCGCTTTGCGCGTCTTCATCGGCGATTTGCCCGGCGGCTCGATCGCGGATTTGGCCGCGGGTTTCGCAAGCGGCGTCGACATGCTGTCGCGCCAGATCTGGATCACCGCGTACGCGCGCCATGGCCGCCACGCTTCGGCGCGGGCGTTGAGCGCCTTCGCGCTCATGCGGATGCCGTCTTCGGGCAGGGCTTTCTGCAGGACCAGATCGTCGGCCGGGAACGCATCGGGATGGCCGAGCGCGCGCAGCGCGATGTAGTGCGCGGTCCACGGCCCGATCCCGGGCAGCGCGACCCAGCGCGCGACGAACTCGTCGAGCGTGCGTTCGGTGCGGAAGTCGACCCGGCCGTCGAGCAAGGCGCGCGCCACGGTGCGCACGGTGTCGGCGCGGGCGCGGGTCAGGCCGATTTCGGCCAGATCCGCGTCGGCCAGCGCTTCGGGCGTCGGGAACAGATGCTCCAGTCCGGGCCCGAACGCTTTCGGCAGCGGCTGGCCGAAACGTTGCGCGGTGCGCGAGGCGAGCGTGCGCGCGGCGGCGACGCTGACCTGTTGACCGAGGATCGCGCGCACCGAAATTTCGAAACCGTCCCAGCCGCTGGGCAAACGCAGACCGGGACGCTTGGCGACCAGTGCGCGCAGCCGCGGATCGACCGATAGCGCGGCGCCGATCGCGTTGGGATCGGCGTCCAGATCGAACATGCGTCGCAAGCGATTGATGATCTCCAGCAGCCGCGCCGGCGCCGGCCCGTGCAATTCGAGCTTGAGCGCGTGCTGCGGCTCGTTCTTGACGCTAGGCCAGGCGCTGACCCGCAACCAGCCCGGCGATTCGATCGGCCCGATCACCCGGCTGTAGCTGTGTTCGTCGACGACTTCCACGCCCGGCAGGGCGCGGCCGCGCAGGAAATCCAGCATCAGCGCGAAGTCGTACGGCGGCCGATAGCCCAGCCGCAGCACCAGCGTTTCGCCGTCGCTGTCGGAGGTTTCGTTCGGGTGCCGGCGCAGATCGCGCGGCGCCATCCGATAAGCCTCGCGGAAGGTGGTGTTGAAGCGGCGCAGGCTGCCGAAACCGGCGGCCATCGCGACTTCGGTGATCGGCAGGCGGGTTTCGGTCAGCAACTGTTTGGCGAACAAAAGGCGGCGGGTACTGTGCACGCCGATCGGCGGCGCGCCGAGGCGATCGACGAACAAGCGTCGCAACTGGCGTTCGCCCAGCCCGACGCGTTCAGCCAGCGCGGCCAGCGGTCGTTCGGCCAGCGCGCCCTCGTCGATCAACTTGAGCGCGCGCGCGATCGCCGCATCGCCGCGGCGCCAGGCGCCTTCGGCCGGCGACAACTCCGGGCGGCAGCGCAAACACGGCCGAAACCCGGCGGCTTCGGCCGCGGCGGCGTGGCCGAAGTATTTGACGTTCTCGCGCTTGGCCGCGGGCGCCGGGCACACCGGCCGGCAATAGATGCCGGTGCTGGTCACCGCGGTGAAGAACAACCCGTCGAAGCGCGGATCGCGGCTGAGCCGGGCCTGTTCGCACACTTGCCATTGCGGCAGCGAGGCGCTGGGGGCGGGGGTAGCGACGGGGTCGGGTTTGCTGTTCATGGGAGGGAGGCTAGCACCGGGCGGGGAGGGGGACTCGCCGGATTCGGACATCAATGCTGGAGGGGTTCAGGGGGATGAATTGGGCAAGTTTGTGAGGCCCGGCCGCTCTGTTTTTGTTGTTGTCGCGGCGGCTAATGGTGTCGCCGTCGCCACTGTAGTTGTAGTTGCTGTTGCTCGCGCCTGATGTCGCATTCCATTCCCAGCGCTGCGAAGCTTGGAGCTCGCGAGAACAACAGCACACCCGAAGGGCGGCGCACATGGATGTGCGCCGTGCGCCACCGGGACAGGATGTCCCGTGTGGCGCATGCCCGCGTCTGCACCGATCGTGCGGGCCCTTGATTCAAAGAAAAGCATTTTTCTTTGGTTACCTTTCTTTTGTTGCTTTAGACAAAAGAAAGTAACCCGCCGCTTCAGCGGCGGAACGCTTTTGATCCTGCTTCAAGCTTTGAAGGCTTTGAAGGCTTTGGAGCTTTTGAGGCCGAAAGCAAGATCAACAGCTTTCGTCCGCAAGCGGCCGAGTTACTTTCTTTTGTCAAAAGCGACAAAAGAAAAGTAACCAAAGAAAAACGCTTTTCTTTGAATCAAGTGCCCGCAAGTGCGGTGCTTACGCAGGCATGCGCCACACGGGACATCCATGTCCCGGTGGCGCACGGCGTGCATCCTGCACGCCGCCCTTCGGGTGTGCTTTTGTTCTCGCGAGTTCCAAGCCTCGCAGCGCTGGATGAACTGCGCGGCTTCAGACCTAAGTAGAAGCGACATGGCCTACCTGTAGGAGCGGCGCAAGCCGCGACCGCGAAAACACAAGCACAGCGAAAGCCTCGTCGCCATCGAAACGTCGCGGTCGCGACTCGCGTCGCTCCTACAGGGGCAGCGATGCGGCTACGTCGTCCCGGGCTTCGACCTTGACCTCCGGTTAGAGCCGCGTGACCTACCTCTAGGAGCGGCGCAAGCCGCGACATCGTTCGATCCGATCGCGAAGATTGTCGCGATCGGACCCGAAACCATCGGGATTCAGCTCGCCCACAGAGGCAATAGCAAGCGATCGACCACCAAGAAAAACCCCGAGACCAACACGCGGCCCCGGGGTCGACTAAACCAGTCGCACCTGCGATGAAAGCGTTACTGACAACTCGGCAGCGGCGTCCCGTCATCCCAGGCATTGCGCAACCACTTGAGCCCCTCGCTGCCGTTGTACGCGATCGTCGGCGAATGATTGGCCGGACTGTTGTTGCCCACGTAACAAGCGCTGCCCCATTGCGAATTGCGCACGAATCGGGTGTCGCTGACTTCGATCACCACCCCCGACCCCAATCCGGAATCGTACGGCGCCAGGGTGTAACCGCCGCCGGCGAGGCGGCTTTCGCGGATGGTCAGGGTCGAGCCCGCGCCCGGGCGATCGGCCCAGAACACCGCGGCGTTGCCGTAGCCGGAGGCGTTGACCGGACGCGCGTCGATGTCGCTGTGCAGGATGCTGACGTGACCGACCTGGCCCGGCGAATAGAACTGCACCGCGTCGAGATGATCGTCGGGATAGAAACAGGTGTTGTGGATCAGGCTGTCCTGGATCACCACCGGTTCGCCGCCGCCGGTGATCAGCATGTCGTCGCCGTTGTGGTGCAGGTGGGCGCGGATCAGGGTGTAGCCGTTGTCGCCGGTGATCAGGCGGCGTCCGCCGTTGTTGACCGCGGGACACGCGTCGGGGCCGACATCGACGTCCCTGAGCACCAGGTTGCGGACATTGCGATTGTCGACGAAGCCCTTGATCCGGCTGTTGCTCACGGTGACGTTGTCATGGCGGATCACCAGGTCGCCGGTGATCAGCATGGCGTTGATGATCTGACCATCGCGCGTGCTGCTCAGGTTGCCGTTGATCGTGGTCAGCGTCTGGCCGGCCGGTACGCCGGTGCAGGCCGCGTTCGGGAACGCCGGGAACGGCGGGCAACCGCGCGCGCTGCCGAGCGGCGGGGTGGTGACGACTATCGCCGGCGAGCGCGCCGATTCGTTGCCGGCGGCATCGACCGCGCTGACCCGGTAGCTGTAGCTCGTCTGCGGCTGCGCGCTGTCGTGCACGAACGCGGGCACCTCGACTTCGCCGAGCGCGACCGGATTGCTATCGACGTAAACGCGGTAACGCACCGCGCTGGTGTCGTCGCTGCTGGCGTCCCAGTTCAACGACACCGTGGTCGCATCGCCGACGATCGCGCGCAGGCCGGTCGGCACGCTCGGCGCGGCGGTGTCGCCGTCGAGCGGGGCGAATTCGACGTCGACCCAGTAGTTCGCCGAGCGCCAGGTCGCGTCCGGGAACGCGCTCTGCGCGCCGTAGCGGTAGTTGCCGTTGCCGCCGTCGCTGCCGTCGCGCAATGCGCGCAACGGGCCGTTGGCGTAGTCGGCGGCGGCGAAGTAATCCAGGTCGGCCGAATAATGACCGCCGGGTGCGTAGTACGACACCACATAGGTCGTATCGGCGGCGATCCGCACCGGCGTGGCGAAGGCGACGCGCTGCCAGCCCGACGGTGTTTCGTCGACGAAGTTCGCGCGCGCCAGCAAGGCGCCGTCGTTGCTCCACAGGTTGCCGACGTGCACGCCGATGTTGGCCGCGGCCTTGTAGAAGCGCACGCCCTTGATCCAGCCCGGCTGGACGCTGCGGAACCGCAGGCCCAGCTCGACTCCGCCGGTATCGGGCGCGTCGACCACGGTCGGCACGGCGCTGTCGTTCCACAGGCTCAGCCGGCCGGCTTCGAACGCGCGCACTTCGCGGATGTTGGTCCAGTACGAACTGTTGTGGGTGCAGTGTAATTGGCCGGTGATGCGCGCCGCGCGTACTTCGCTGGGCGGGCCGCGGAAGGTGTAGGTGACGCCGGCGGTCTGCGAGGAGTCGTATTGATACGCCGGTTCCAGGGTCCAGCCGCTGTCGCGCCAGTCGCCGCTGAAGCTGTTGGAGAACTGCAAGGTCAATCCCGCGCAGAACGCGCCGTCGCCGCTGCTGTTCCAACTGCCATGGACGATCTCGACCCGGTCGATGGTGCGCAGTCGGTCGCGCCACATCACGCCGGCGGCTTCGTAGTTATCGATCGGTTCGGGCTGGCCGCCGCTGAGATCGACGTCGACCGTGTCGTCGCCATCGTTGAGCAACGGCGCGGCCACGCGCACGCTGGTCGGTTCGGTCTCGCTGCGGCCGTCGGCGCCGGGCGTGAGCCCATGCGCCCAACGGTAAGCGGTACCGGCCGGCGCGATGTTCTGCGCGCCGGCCGCGCCGACGCTCAGCAATGCGGACAGCGACAGGATGCAGGCCGACCACAGGCGCACGGTATTGGCGCGGGTGCGGCTGCGTTCGGGAACGGCGAAACAGCGGCGCGCGCGGCGACGCGCAGGCTCGGTGCCTGGGGTGGTGTGCATGGACGGATCTCGAGAATGGATCGCGATGACGCGACGCGCCCGAGAGTGAGCGCGCCGTTGCCTGGACGGTGACGCAGCGGGAAACCGACCTTCGTTTCCCGGAGCTAAGCTAGCGCCACGCCGGTCCGCGAAATTCGGGCGGCGGTCACCAAAATCCGCATCGATGACAAACGTCAGCGCCGTGGGCTGTTAGCGGCGGTGGTCCGGTTCGCGCATTGCGATCGGTGGGTTGTCATCGCGAAGGCATGACAACGACCGCATCGCGTCCGCATGCGCGCCCAATGCGCGCCGCGCTCGTCAGGGTCGACCGGGATCGCGCAACGCCGGCAGCAACGGCGCGATATCGCCGTCGTTCTTGGCCGGACGAATTCCGATCAGGCGCGCCAGCAGCGGATACACATCGACATTGTCGAATGCGGGAATGCTCGCGCCGCGCTTGAACGCCGGACCGCGGGCCAGAAAGATCGCGCGCATCGACGGCAGCGCCGGATCGAAGCCGTGCGAGCCGCGGGTCTGGACCTGGGTCGCGCCGCGCAGTTTTTCGCCTTCGATCGCATCCCAGCCTTCGTGCATCTGACACACGATCGGCGGCACCCGCGGATGGGTGCCGTAATGCCAGCGCGCCGGCAACTCGCTCTTGCGCCAGCAGTCGTACTGCGCGTGCGCGCCGAGCAGGCGGCGCTCGACCTGCGCTTCGAAACCGGGATTGGGGGCGATGCCGATCGACTGGCCGACCGAGGTCACCACCGCCTGCTCGGGCGTGACCATGTCCTCGACCGCGATGCGATGGCCGGGCACGACTTCGGCCATGCCGTGGTCGGACACCACGATCAGGTTGACGTGTTCGAGCTGATCGCGCGCGGCCAAGCCGTCGAGCAGGCGGCCGATCGCCGCGTCGATGCGCACCATCGCCTCGCGCGCTTCCGGCGAATTCGGACCGTGGTCGTGGCCTTCGTGATCGAGCGCGTCGAAGTACAAGGTCGCCACGTGCGGTCGGGTCGAGGCCGGTTCGCCGAGCCAGCCCAGCACCTCGTCGACGCGCGCGTTTTCGTCGACCTTGGCGTCGAACGGGCGCCAGCGGTTCGGGCGCAGGCCGTGGATCGGCGCTTCGCTGCCGGGCCAGAACAAGGTCGCGCTGCGCAGGCCGGCTTTCTGCGCGCCGATCCAGATCGGTTCGCCGCCGCTCCACCAACGCGTATCGCCGACCGCGTCGCGATCGGCGACCTTGAACTTGCCGATCGCCGCGTCGCTCATGCTGTTGTGGATCACGCCGTGGTGGTCCGGACGCAGGCCGGTGACCAGGGTGTAGTGATTGGGAAAGGTCAGCGACGGGTAGGACGGGGTCATCCACTGCGCGCGCACGCCGTCGCCGGCCAGCCGTTCCAGGTTCGGGGTCTGGCCGAGTTCGAAGTAACTCGCGCGAAAGCCGTCGATCGAAATCAGCAGCAGGGGCGTGTCGGCCGGCGGCGCCTCGGGGCGGGTCGGCGCGGAGCAGGCGGCGAGGGCGAAGACGAGCAGAGCGGCGCTGGCCGCGGTCAGAATCGAGCGCATCGCGACATGATAGCCGGGGCCGATGGCCGGCCTGTGTCAGCGCATCGGCCACGCGCGCCGCGCGGCGAATCGCCAGGATCGGCATGGGGCGCTCGGCGCGAGGCGGGTGCATGACTTCCGTCGCTGGCGGCGGCCCGGCCCGCGGCCGATAGTGATCGCGGGATCCTGTCGCGAGTTCCGCCATGCGCCGCATCGTTCGCACCGTTTGCCTGCTGGGCTCGCTGAGCGTATCGGTCGCGGCCGCGCAGACGCCGCCCGCGCCGCCGTCGCCGCAATTGAGCGCGGACGAATGCGCGGTGTGGGCGCGCGAACTGGGGTTCGCCCGTTCCATCGCCGAACACGACCGCAAGGCCTTCGCCGAGCATGTGCATGAGCAGGCCGCGTTCGGCTCCGGCCGCGCCCAGCCCACGCGGGGCCGCGACCGCATCGTCGAAGAGTGGGCGGGCCTGATCGAAGGCAAGCGCCTGCGCCTGCGCTGGTATCCGACCCGGGTCACCATCGCCGGCGCGCCCGACATCGCCTGGTCGACCGGGCCGGCGCTGTATCAGAAGCTCGAGCCCGGCGCGCAGCCGCGCTACGCGATCGGCGCCTATCAATCGGTCTGGCAGCGCGGCACGGACGGGGTGTGGCGGGTGTTGTTCGACGACGGCATCGCGCCGCGGCCGGCGACCGAGGCCGAAGCGATGGCGTTCCAGAGCGGCCGCCGCGAAACCTGTCCACAACGCTGACAACCGGCTAAACGGCGCGCATGACACTCGCGTCACGCCGATGCGGCGGGCGTATGGTGACCGAGCCCCTTCCCAACCCTGTTCGTACAGGAGGCGCGTCATGAAACGTCTGATGCTCGCCACGGCGTTGAGCGCATTCGCGTTCGTCGCCGCGGCGCAAACCCCCAATCCGCAAGCCCCGGTCGAGCCGGCGGCGCAGCCGGCCGCGCAAGTCAACGCACCTGCCGACGCCAGCGCCGACGCCCAGGCGCAGCCGGCGAAGAAAAAGCTCAGCGATGCGCGATGCCTGCGCCAGACCGGCTCGCGCATCCAGTCCAAGTCCAAGCAGGACTGCGCCGCCTACGGCCGCAGCTACAGCCGCGACGATCTCAACGGCACCGGCGAGGTCGATGTCGCCAGCGCGCTGCGCAAGCTCGATCCGGCCGTCCACTGAGGCCGCACTCGCTCAGTCGCTGTTTCGCTTGGCGTCCAGGTTTCGCTTGACTTCTGGTCCGACTCTGGATCGATCGAACGCCCGGCTCGTGCCGGGCGTCTTTTTGTCTGCTGCCGATTGCCGGTCGCAGGCGCGGCATTCAGCGCTCGAACACCGCCACGCCGCTTGGGTAATCGACGCTGACCTTCAAGGTCGAAAACGCATTGCCGCCGATCGTGCCGTCCACGCGCCGGTCCATCCATTGCGACATGAACTCGTGGAAATTCTTGTCCGGCCGTTCGGCGAACCAGACCGGGCCGACGTGGTAGCCGCCGACCTGCACCTGCGGCACCTCGATGATGCGCACACGGCCGTCGGCATCGGCCTTGTCGATCACCCGCCATTGCGGATGGCGTTGGCGCCAGCGTTTCAACACCTCGCTGGTGATGAAGCTGCCGGCGCGCAGGTTCGGGCCGCCGTCGAGTTCGCGCGCGGCCTGCTCGCTCAAGCGCAGGCTCGCGCCGGTATCGAACAGCAGTTGCAGGGTCTTGCCTTCGATGCGCACCGGGATGCGAGGGAAATGCGTGGTCGGCTGGCCGTTCGCGTCTTTCTGGAATCCCAACTGCACCCGGTGTTTGGCCGCGACCCGCGGCAGCGCGTTCGCGGGCAGTAAACGCAACTCGCCGCGCGGGTAGTCGAACTGCCAGCTGTGTCCGCCGAACCAGTTCGCGCCGAGCATGCCGTCGCCCAGATGCCGGGCCTGATCGGGCGGCGCCTGCATCAGCGGTACGCCGCGCTCGCTGCCCCGTGGCGCGGGGATCCAGGCCTCGGCCTGGAACCGCGGCCAACTCAGCCGTTGCGGTTGCTCGCGCGATGCGTTCGGATCGAGTGTCGCGCCCAGCGCCTTGGCGCCGCTCTCGGTGAACAGCAGGCCGCCGCCGGTGTCGGAAAACAGGCGCAACGCGCGGCCGTCGGGCAGTTTCGGATGCAGGTAGAACAAGCCGGCTTCGAGCGTCGCCGGCAAGGTCAGCGGTTTGCCGTCGGCGATCGGCGATGGCGTTTGCGCCAGCGCGGGCATCAAGGCCGACGCGGCGATCAACAGCATCGCCAGCGTGGCGCGCGGACGTGGCTTGGAGCATGCGGGCATCGTGCAAGGTCCTGCTCGGTGTTGCCGCGACTTTGGCGTCGCGCGAGCGCGGACGGCAGTGCCGAATGTAAGCCAACCTTTGGCGCATGCCTGGGTGGGTCGCCCGGATCGAACCGATGATCGCAGTCAATCGGTACGAGCCGATCAATTCGAGGCCGATGCGAAGTCGATGCGAAGACGCAGCGGAGGGATAGCCAACTGTCGCGAAGAACGCTTCGTCGCGATTCGGATCGATGCCGCGTAGTCAGGCTTCGATGCCCTGCAGCAAGCGCGCCAGCGACGCCTGGTAGAAACGCCGGAACTCGCGCTCGTCGTAACTGAAACGGCCGGCGCGGTACAGCACGATCAGACCGTGCGTATGCGCCCACAAGGTCATCGCGATGTCCCAGGCATCGCCGGGGCGCAGGCGTCCGGCCTGCTGCGCTTCGATCACCACATCGGCGACCACGTTCAAGGTCGGCGAGCGGCGCGCGCGGAAATCCTCGGGAAAGCGTCGCGCCTGTTCGCGCGGCATCGAGAAGGCGTGATCGAACAGATGCGGATGCGCCAATGCGTAGTCGAGGTAGATCTGCTGGATCGCCAGCAGCCGCGCGATCACGTCGCCGCCTTCGTTGCGCGCGCTCCAGTGGCGGGAGATTTCCTGGAAGCTGTCGTCGCTGATCCGCTGCAGCAGCGCTTCGCGATTGGGAAAGTGGCGATAGATCGCCATCGGCGTCAGCCCGACCGCCTGGGCGATGCGGCGCATGCTGACCGCCTGCGCGCCACCGCGTTCGAACATCGCGCGCGCGGCGCGCAGGATGCGATCGGCGGTGGCGGGCGCGCTCATGTATACAGCGTATACATTTTTGCTCCGGCGCGACAGTTTCGGGCGCAAACACCGCTTTGCCGGCGCTCGCGGCGGCGCCGGCGCTGGCGAGCGGCTGGAACGCGGCGCGATAATTCGGGTCTCTTTCGCGCATCGGAAACCGCCATGTCCGCAGCCACTCGCAACGATCCCACCCGCGTCATCCGCGCCCCGCGCGGCAGCGAGAAGAGCTGCAAGTCGTGGCTCAGCGAGGCCGCGTTCCGGATGATCCAGAACAACCTCGACCCGGACGTGGCCGAGAACCCGGCCGAACTGGTGGTGTATGGCGGCATCGGCCGCGCCGCGCGCGACTGGCCTTCGTTCGACGCGATCCTCAAGTCGCTGCGCGAGCTGGAAGACAACGAGACCCTGCTGATCCAGTCGGGCAAGCCGGTCGGTGTGTTTCCGACTCACGCCGACGCGCCGCGGGTGTTGCTGGCGAATTCCAATCTGGTGCCGCACTGGGCGACCTGGGAGCACTTCAACGAGCTCGATAAGAAGGGCTTGATGATGTACGGCCAGATGACCGCCGGCAGCTGGATCTACATCGGCTCGCAGGGCATCGTCCAGGGCACGTACGAAACCTTCGTCGAGATGGGCCGCCAGCATTACGGCGGCGATCTGACCGGCAAGTGGATCCTGACCGCCGGCCTGGGCGGCATGGGCGGCGCGCAGCCGCTGGCCGCGTCGCTGGCCGGCGCGTGTTCGCTCAACATCGAATGCAAGCAGAGCAGTATCGACATGCGCCTGCGCACGCGGTACGTCGATGAGCAGGCCAGCGATCTCGACGACGCGCTGGCGCGGATCGCGAAGTACACCGCCGCGGGCGAAGCCAAGTCGATCGCATTGCTCGGCAACGCCGCCGACGTGCTGCCGGAACTGGTGCGCCGCGGCGTGCGTCCCGATGCGGTCACCGACCAGACCAGCGCGCACGATCCGGTGCACGGCTATCTGCCGATCGGCTGGACGGTCGAGCGTTGGCTGGCCGAGCAGAAGAGCGATCCGCAAAGCGTGCGCGACGCGGCCAAGAAATCGATGCGGGTGCATGTCGAGGCGATGCTCGCGTTCCAGCAGCAGGGCATTCCGACCTTCGACTACGGCAACAACATCCGCCAGATGGCGCAGGACGAAGGCTGCGAAAACGCCTTCGATTTCCCCGGTTTCGTGCCGGCCTACGTGCGTCCGCTGTTTTGCCGCGGGGTCGGCCCGTTCCGCTGGGTCGCGCTCAGCGGCGATCCGGAAGACATCTACAAGACCGACGCCAAGGTCAAGGAGCTCATCGCCGACGACGCGCACCTGCATCGCTGGCTGGACATGGCGCGCGAGCGCATCAGCTTCCAGGGTCTGCCGGCGCGCATCTGCTGGGTCGGCTTGGGCCTGCGCCACAAGCTCGGCCTGGCGTTCAACGAGATGGTGCGCAACGGCGAGCTGAAGGCGCCGATCGTGATCGGCCGCGATCATCTCGACAGCGGTTCGGTGGCCTCGCCCAATCGCGAAACCGAAGCGATGAAGGACGGCAGCGACGCGGTCAGCGACTGGCCCTTGCTCAACGCCATGCTCAACGTCGCCGGCGGCGCGACCTGGGTGTCGCTGCACCACGGCGGCGGCGTCGGCATGGGCTATTCGCAGCACTCCGGCGTGGTCATCGTCTGCGACGGCAGCGAGGAAGCCGACAAGCGCATCGCGCGAGTGCTGTGGAACGATCCCGGCACCGGGGTGATGCGGCATGCCGACGCGGGCTACGAGATCGCGCAGCAGTGCGCGAAGGAACAGGGCTTGAAGCTGCCGATGCTGTAAGCGACGCGGTTTGCTTCAGACCGAAACGGCCCGGGTTTCCGGGCCGTTTTTTATTTGGATCGTGCCGGTGCGACGTGGTTTCGAACGCTCGGCGGCTTGGCGGCGCTCAGGCCGGCGGCTGCGTCCACTCGATCTCGAGCCGGTTCCATTGCCCCGGAAACAGTTCGCCGTCGATCGATGCGCGACGGATTTCGCCGTGACGGCGCACGGTCTGCGCCGCGAGCCGGTCGATGGCCTTGTCGAGCAGGGTTTCCAGCTCGTTGTAGCGCGGGTCGAAATGGCCGTACTTCGGGTGCGAATCGGCGCTCAGCCGGCCGGCATGGGCTTCGGTTTCCCAGCGTTGCCAGATCGCCCAGTGCTCCTGCGCCCAGGCGAAGGTTTCCTCGTCGATCGGGGTGATGTCGAACAGGTCGCCGTAGATGCCGAGTTCCTCATCGAACACGCAGGAAAAGTAGTGCGGCCGGCCGTTGTGGTCGGCGATGCCGGTACGCGGGCCGTCCGCGTAATCCCAGATCATGCGCAGGGGTTCGTAGGCCATGGAGCGATCGGTGAGTGGAAGCGATGGGCATAGCATGCGCAATCGTCCGGCCGGGTCAAGATAGTGGCGGCTCGGTTTTCATGCACGGATCGGTCGGGCATCGTGGTCAGCGAAGCCGGCCCCGCGGCGAAGGCGATCAGGCCGGCGGCTGCACGTAGCGATACGCCATGACCGCGGCGATCGCGAATGCCGCCCAGGCCAGCACGCCGACCAGCGTACACAGGCCGTCGACGGGCTCCTTGTCGCGGTAGAAGGGTTTGAGCAGCAAACGGCCGGTGCCGTACAGCAACAGCTCGACCACCAGCTCGAACAGCATGCGTCCGACGAAACGCAGTACGCCGCCGAGCAATTCGCCTACCGCGTCCAGGGCCATCGAAATCGTTCCTTTGCCGATTCCCGGATCATAAGCCAGGCCGCACGCGCGTCGCGTCCGCGACGCGGCGGCGTTGACGCGGATTTATTCCTGGGTCCACACCGCCAGTTCGTAACCGTCCGGATCGGTGAAGTGGAAACGCCGTCCGCCGGGGAACTCGTGGGTGGCGACGATCGGCGCGCCGGCGGCTTCGACCTTGCGTTGCGCCTTGTCCAGATCGTCGGCGTAGATGATCACCAGCGCGCCGCCCGGTTGCGGCCTGCCTTGCGTGGTGAAGCCGCCCTTCATGCGGCCGTCGTTGAATTCACAATAGTTCGGGCCGTAGTCGGTGAAGGTCCAGCCGAAGGCTTCGGCGTAGAACGCCTTGGACGCGGCGATGTCGGAAACGGTGAATTCGATGTAGTCCAGGCGCAGGTTGCGGTCGGTGGGAGGCATTGGCGTGATCCGGTGGCGAACGACCTTCCTTTGTACACGCTCGCAGGCACCGCGTCGTCGTGAGACTGCGCTCGCAACTCGCCGCGACGCAGGACGATGCCCCACGGCTTCGCAGCCAGGCCGTTAGCCACCGTGACCTCCGGCGCAGGCTGCGGTGTCCGCGCTGTCGCTAACATCCAGACGCGGATGACCGCTGGGGAGAGGCTTATGCGACGCAACACGCAACGAATCGGATTGCTGGCCTTGGCGCTCGCGCTCGCGCTGCCGACGATGGCGGCTCCGGCGGCGGCCAAGGCCGATGCGCCCAAGCAAGGCGCCGCCGCCAACGACGCATCGGCTCAGGTCGGCGCGATCGCCGACGATTATCTGGCCGCGGTGCTGGATTTCGATCCGGGCCCGGCCTATCAGACCGGCCTGCCGTTGAAGCGGCACGACTACCTGCCGCACAACGCCGCCGCCGACCTGCGCGCGTTCGAACGGCGCGAGGACGGCTTGTGGCAACGCTTCTCGGCGATCGACCGCGCCGCGCTCGGCGACGACGGCGCGCGGTTGCTGTACGCGCAAGTGCGCGAGATGTTGCAGGCCAGCCGCGGCATGCGCGTGTGCAAGGGCGAGGGTTGGAACGTCAACCACATGGGCGGTTGGCAGAACAACCTGGCCGATCTGGCCGATCGCCAGCCGGTGGCGACGGCGGAGCAGCGCAAGCAGGCGCTGACCCGCTGGCGTGGTTTTCCGGGCTATGTCGATAACGAAATCGCCAATCTGCGCGCCGGCCTCAAGGCCGGTTATTCGGCGCCCAAGACATTGGGCGCGCGCGTGCTCAAGCAGATCGATGCCTTGCTGGCGATGAAGCCCGTCGAATCGCCGTTCTATGCGCCGGCGCAGCACAGCGACGATGCCGAGTTCCGCAAGCAGTTCGAAAGCCTCGTCGCCGATCAGATCCAGCCGGCCTTGCGCCGCTATCGCGATTTCCTCGCCGACGAATACATCGGTCAAAGCCGCGACAGCATCGGCCTGTCGGCCTTGCCCGACGGCGTCGCCTGCTATCGCGCGCTGTTGCGCCAGTTCACCACGCTCGATCGCGCGCCCGAGGAGGTCTATGCCCTGGGTCAACGCACCGTCGCCGAGAACACCCGCAAGGTCAGCGAGCTCGGGCAGAAACTGTTCGGTGTCAGCGATCTGCCGGCCATCGTCAAGCGCATGGACGAAGCGGCCGACAACCGCTTCGCCTCGGCCGACGAGGAACTGGCGTTCTCGCGCGGCCTGCTCGAACGCGCGCGCGAACGCAGCGCCAAGTATTTCGCCACGATGCCGTCGCAGCCGGCGGTGGTCGAACCCTTGAAGGAAGAACAGCGCGGCACCGGGGTCAGTTCGCATTACGAGATGCAGCCCGACGACACCAAGCCGGGCATCTACCGCGCCAACCTCGACCGTCCCGGCGACGATCGCCGCGGCGCGGCCGAGATCACCCTGGTGCATGAAACCTGGCCCGGCCATCACCTGCAGATCGCGCTCGCGCGCGGCGTGCAGCGCCATCCGTTCTCGGCGCTGGCGTTCAATTCGGCCTATGTCGAAGGCTGGGCGCGTTATGCCGAAGCGCTGAGCGAAGAGGCCGGCATTTACACCACGCCGTATGCGGCGATCGGCCGGCGCGCTTGGCCGGCGCGCGGCATGGTGCTGGACCCGGGCATCCATCTGTACGGCTGGACCCGTCAGCAGGTGGTCGATTACATGGTCGAGAGCGGCCGTTTCAGCGCCAAGGTCGCCGAGGAATCGGTCGATCGCTATGCGGCGATGCCGGGGCAGATCACGTCTTACGATTCGGGCGCGTTGGAAATCTTCGCGTTGCGCCGCGAGGCTGAGCAGGCGCTCGGCGATCGTTTCGAGATCCGCCAGTTCCACCAGCAGGTGCTCGGCGACGGCATCGTGCCCCTGCAGTATTTGCGCGAGCGGGTGCAGGCCTGGATCGAGCGCAGCCGCGCGGCGAAGTAGGGCGCGCTCGCCGCGGCGGTTCGTCGCGCGATCGGGCGCGTTGGTTCGAGCAACAAAAAAGGGCTGCCGGTGACGGCAGCCCTTTCGTTTGTCCGAGCAACAACGCAGACAGCGAAGACTTACTTCGACAGCTCCAGCGCCAGCGAGGACACCCAGCCCTTGTTGCCCAGTTCGTCCTCGACTTCCCACATCGCGCCCTGCTTGTTGCCGGTGGGGTAGAGCATCATGCCCGGGTCGAGCGGGCGCACCACCTTGCCGGCGCCGTTGGAATTGGCGAACAGGCGCGCGGCCTTGACCACGGTGACCGCCTGCTGCGAATTCGAGGCCGACGGGTTGTCCGACAGCCCGCCCAGTTCGGCGACCAGGTTGGTGTAGGCCTGTAGATAGGCCAGGGTGATGACCTGACCGACTTCGGTGTTGGCATAGCCCGATACGCCGGCGCCGCCCAGGCCGCTGCCGCCGAACAGGGCGCCGCTGCCGCCGAAACCGATGTCGGTCTTCTTGGCGCTGCCCTCGGCCATCGCGACCTGCTCGGAGGAGCGCACGTCGGTCACGGTCAGCACCACGTCGGCGGTTTTCTTGTTGAAGTTGAGGTTGCCGGCGACCGCGCCGGCCTTGCCGCCGATCAGACCGCCGAGCAGGCCGCCGATCGCGTTGCCGCCGGCGTTGCTGTTCTTGGAGATCAGGTCGGGCACCAGCACGTAGTCGGCGGCGCGGATCTGGCCCTTGCCGATGTTGGACTTGTTGCGCAGTTGGCCGCCTGCGGCCAGATCACGTTCGCGCATCGCCGAGTCCATGCCGACGCCGCGGTCGACCAGGGTGAAGCAGCGCGACTTCTGCACGAACACCTTGATCAGCTTGCTCGGCGCGGGCAGCTGCTGGCCGCTCCACCAGTTCACCGTGTCTTCGGGCTCGATCACCGAAATCGCGCCGAGGTTCTTGGAGCAGGTCGGGATCTGGGTCATCTTCTCGGCGCGCTGGTCCTGCGCGCTCTTGCGCTGGGCCCAGCCCGGTGCGGCGCTCAGCGCGGCGGCCAGGCCGATCACGCAGGCGGCGGCCTGGATTCCCCTGTTTGCGGTCTTCATCGTCATTCGTTCCTTCAAACTGCTTTCCTGAAAGCCGCGGCCGGTGCGGACGCAGCGCCTGATTCGAGCCGATCCGTCCACCCGCCGCACGGCCGGAAGGCCAGGTCGGTCGGGTCCCCAGACGAACGCAGGCACGGAATATCCGTGCCTGAGGGTGACTCGCTAGACAATAATAACGTGATCGATGTCCGTTTAAGGACGTCGCCTGTCAGTGTCGACAGGTGCGGGCGCCGGCGGGCGGCTTCTGGCAGGCTGGGCGCCCGTCTTCCGCGTCCGACCCGCATGCTCAGCACCCTGGCCATCGCCAATTACCGTTCCCTGCGCGAACTGGTCGTGCCGATGGGCCGGCTCAACGTGGTCACCGGCGCCAACGGCAGCGGCAAATCGAATCTGTATCGCGCGCTGCGCCTGCTCGCCCAGACCGCGCAGGGCGGGGTGGTGACGGCGCTGGCGCGCGAGGGCGGGCTGGAGTCGACTTTGTGGGCCGGGCCGGAGTCGATCTCGGCGCGGATGAAGCGCGGCGAGGTGCCGATCCAGGGCGGGCCGCGCAACGCGCCGGTGTCGCTGCGGCTGGGGTTCGCCGGCGACGAATATGGCTATGCGATCGACCTGGGCCTGCCGACGCCGAGTCTTTCGATGTTCGCCCACGACCCGGAGATCAAGCGCGAGGCGATCTGGAGCGGGCCGTTCCTGCGCTCGTCCAATCTGCTGGTCGACCGGCGCGGGCCTATGGCGCGGGTGCGCGAGGGGCGCGGCTGGCGCGTCGCCGCCGAACACCTGAGCGCGTTCGACAGCGTATTCGCCCAGATCGCCGATCCGCGCGCCGCGCCGGAGGTGCTGAGCCTGCGCGAAACCATCCGCGGCTGGCGCTTCTACGATCACTTCCGCAGCGACGCGCAGGCGCCGGCGCGGCAGCCGCAACTGGGCACGCGCACGCCGGTGTTGAGTCACGACGGCCGCGACCTGGCCGCGGCCTGGCGGACCATCGTCGAGATCGGCGACCCGCGCGCGCTGGCCGAGGCGGTCGACGACGCGTTCCCCGGCGCGCGGGTCGAGGTCGACGGCGAGGGCGGACGCTTCTCGCTGCGGTTTTATCAGCACGGCCTGTTGCGGCCATTGTCGGCGGCGGAACTGTCCGACGGCACCTTGCGCTATCTGCTGTGGATCGCCGCGCTGCACACCCCGCGCCCGCCGCCGCTGATGGTGCTCAACGAACCCGAAACCAGCCTGCACCCGGACCTGTTGCCGGCGCTGGCGCGGCTGATCGCGCATGCCTCGCGCCGCACCCAGGTGTGGGTGGTCTCGCACGCCTCGCGCCTGATCAGCGCGCTGGAGGCCGAGGACGATTGCAACAGCCTGCATCTGGAAAAACAGTTCAGTCAGACCGGCATCGCCGGGCAGGGGATGCTGGATGCGCCGGCTTGGTATTGGCCGGAGCGTTGAGCCTTTGCTGTTCCCCCCTTTGGAAAAGGGGGGCAGGGGGGGATTCGCTTTTG
Source organism: Lysobacter capsici (assembly GCF_014779555.2). Lineage (NCBI taxonomy): Bacteria > Pseudomonadati > Pseudomonadota > Gammaproteobacteria > Lysobacterales > Lysobacteraceae > Lysobacter > Lysobacter capsici. The sequence continues at coordinate 4,289,763 of NZ_CP094357.1, read as the reverse complement.
CTCTTCCAACGCCTCATGCAACGTCGTCGCTTGCGGGTAAAAGCAAATCCCCCCTAACCCCCCTTTTTCAAAGGGGGGAAGCGGCAGGTTGGAGCGCCGCGGTTTGAAGGCGGCGTTTGCTCCGCGCGTCGCATCGGATGCCACGCCGCGCATCACCGCGCATCCCTACGCCGCCTCGCGCCACCCCTGCGCCTGCACCCCCACCAACACCGGAATCCGCTCCACGAGCAGATCGATCGCCGCGCGCGTGCGCAGCGGCAGGTAGTGGGTGTGCGGCCACACCGCGTTGATGCGGCCGCCGACCACGCGGTCGGCGTGCATCACCATCTGCAGTTCGCCGGTGCGCACGTATTGGCTGAGCAGCCAGCACGGCAGCAGGGCCAGGCCGGCGTCGGCGATCGCGGCATCGGCGATCGCCTGCAGGTCGTCGAAACGCAGGCGCGCGCGCACCGCGGGTTCGCGCACCTGGCCGTTCGCGTCGCGCAGGCGCCACGGCACGCTCTGGCCGTTGCGGCCGTACAGCACCGCGTCGTGGCCGGCGAAATCGTCGACCTCGCGCGGCAGTCCGCGCTGCGCCAGGTACGCGGGCGAGGCGCAAATGCCGAGGCGTTCGTCGGTCAGCCGGCGCGCGGCGAGGGTCGCGCTGTCGGGCAGGCGGCCGATGCGGATCGCCAGGTCGTAACCCTCCTCGACCAGATCGACCACGCGATCGCTGAAGGACAGGTCGATATCGAGCTTGGGATGCCGGCGCGCGAGTTCCAGCATCACCGGCGCCACGCAATGGCGGCCGAACAGCACCGGCGCGCTGACCCGCAGCCGGCCGCTGGGTTCGCGCCGGCCGCTGTCGAGCGCGGCCTGCGCGGCGTCGAGTTCGGCCAGCGCTTTGACGCAGCGTTCGTAATAGGCCTGGCCGTCGTCGGTCAGGCTCTGGCGGCGGGTGCTGCGGTGGAACAGGCGCGCGCCGAGCTGCTGTTCGAGCCGGGCGATGCGCTTGCCGATCGCCGAGCGGGTCACGCCCAGGCGCTCGGCGGCGATCGCGAAGCTGCCGGCCTCGGCCGACTGGACGAAGGCGACGATGCCGAGCAGGCGGTCGTTGACGGCCATATTGGTTCCTCAAGGGATACGAAGTGTGGCCTGAAGCTAGCCACTGGGGCGCATGGGGCGACGCTATCGTAGCGCCACACGGTCGCCAGGCACATCGGATACGCGCACATCGATCCGCCGCCCGGCCGCCGCTTTCCCCCTATCGACTAGAGAATCCCCATGAAGGCTTATCGCATCCGCAGCGGCGCCGGTATCGGCACGCTGGAATCGTTCGAACGTCCCTCGCTCGCGCTGGCCGCCGGCCAGGTCCGGATCCGGGTTCGCGCGGTGTCGTTGAATTTCCGCGACCTGATGATCGCCGGCGGCAGTTACCTGGCCAGTTCGGACACGCCGGTGGTGCCGGGCTCGGACGCGGTGGGCGAAATCGTCGAGCTCGGCGCGGGCGCCAGCCGTTGGAAGCTCGGCGACCGGGTCGCGACCAGTTTCTTCCCGCACTGGCACGCCGGCGCGCCAACCGCGCACAACACCCGCGACCCGTTCGGCGCGGTCGCCGACGGCGTGCTGGCCGAGGAAATCGTGGTCTTCGAAGACTCGGTGTTCGCGGTGCCCGCGCACCTCGACGACGCCCAGGCCGCGACCCTGACCTGCGCCGGGGTGACCGCATGGAATGCGCTGTTCGTCGACGCGCGCGTGCAGCCGGGCGCGAGCGTATTGCTGCTGGGCACCGGCGGCGTGTCGATCTGGGGCCTGCAACTGGCTAAGGCGGCCGGGCTGCGCGCGATCATCACCTCGTCCAGCGACGACAAGCTCGCGCGCGCCAAGGCGCTCGGCGCCGATGCGACGATCAATTACCGCGCCACGCCGCAATGGCAGGACGAGGTGCGCCGGCTCACCGACGGACGAGGCGTGGACGCGGTGCTGGAGGTCGGCGGCCAGGGCACCTTGCAGCGTTCGATCGATGCCGCCGCGATCGGCGGGGCGATCTCGATCATCGGCGGGGTCAGCGGTTTCGGCGGCGACTTCAATCCGTTCTCGCTGATCACCGGGGTCAAGCGCCTGTCCGGCATCTTCGTCGGCAGCCGCGCGATGGCCGAGGACCTGTCGCGCTTCGTCGCGGTCAAGGCGATCGCGCCGGTGGTCGATCGGGTGTTCGCTTTCGATCAGGCGCGTCAGGCGTATGAGCATCTGCAAAGCGGCGCGCATTTCGGCAAGGTGGTGATCGAGGTCGCGCGCTGAGGCAGGCGGCGGGTGTCGCGGTTGCGCGAGGCCGCGCCGTCGATGCGGCGGCGCGGTCGCGGCTTGCGCCGCTCCTGCGGGGGGCTATCGCGGATGCGACTTTTCGCCGATGCCGTTCGGTCGGCGGGCGTGCGATCTTGATCGCCCCCGCCCTGTGAATGCACACCGCCATGAGCGATTCGACCGACCCTGCCGCCGACCTCACCGCCACCCATATCCGCCGCGCCCATGCCGGCGACGCCGGCGCGCTGGCCCTGGCCGGCGCGGCGACGTTCCTGGAAACCTTCGCCGGCATCCTGCACGGCCGCGACATCGTCGAACACTGCCGCGCGCAACACGCCGCCGAGGTCTACAGCGCCTGGCTCGCCGATCCGGCGTGCACATCGTGGCTTGCCGAAACCGATCGCGGCGACGCCCCGGTCGGTTACGCGGTGGTCGCCCCGGCCAGGCTGCCGCTCGCGGACGTGAGCGACGACGATCTGGAGCTCAAGCGCATCTATCTGTTGTCGCGTTTTCATGGCGGCGGCGTCGGTCGCGAACTGATGCGGCATGCGGTGGCCGAGTCGCGCGCGCGCGGCGCGCGGCGGCTGTTGCTCGGCGTCTATGCCGGCAATGCGCGCGCGTTGGCCTTTTATGCGCGCAACGGTTTTCGCCAAGTCGGCGAGCGCAGCTTTCAAGTAGGTAGAAACACCTATGGCGATGCGATCCTCGCACTGCATCTGCATGAATGAATGTTGTAGGCGCGTTGTTGTGTACCGCGAGCGATTCACTTCGGGCGGCGCCGATATCGCGCAGCAAAATGCATTCTTTATGTGCCTTATGTGCGTAAAAAATCAGCGGGAAATTTTAATTGGACAGATCGCGAACACGATGATTCGGTAACACGCGCGTGCATTCGCGCAAGCCATCGCTCGCCGCGCGCGAGGTCCGCCGAAACCGGAAAATAAATTCTCGCGAAATCACGTCGGATTGACATGAAACGGCGCGTCGGCACGTTAGCCTGCGCACAGAACACGGCAACATCGCCGTGTTCGTCGACCAGGCAAGGAGGGTGCCGTGAGTATTTTGGTCGTTGACCGTTGGATGGACTTTAAGGGAACTTCGATTCACACACTCGATGCAGGCACTCAGCAGGCATACGCCTATCTGAGCCCGCATATTTCGATCACCGCGGACGGCGCGCCCGACGCCTACCATCCACAAAACCTGGGGCTGGCGAACATCCGCCTGAGCGGCTGGCCCGACGGCGACTGGCGCAGCGCGCTGGTCGCCGATCCCAAGCGGCCCGGGCGGCCGCTGGAACAAAGTCGTGGCCGCAACGCCGGCTACTACATCTCGATGACCGCGCTGAGCGATCCCGAGCGCCCGCGCACCGATCCGTTGGCCTATGTCGACGCCGCGCGCATTCCGTACCTGACCTTGCCGGCGACGTTCCTGGAGATAAACGGCACCGGCGCGCTCGGCGATTTCGTCGTGGCCTACCACCCGCGAACGCGTCGCTGCAGTTACGGCGTGGTCGGCGATGTCGGCCAGGACCGGCCATTGGGCGAGGTGTCGATCCGCATGGCCAGCGATCTGTCGGGGCAGACGGTGAACCTGGCCAGCGGCAAGGGCGCGCCGAGCGGGTCGACCTTGTACCTGGTGTTTCCGAAGTCGCGGTTGAGTCCGGCCTGGCCGATGGCGCCGGCGGCGATCCGCGCGCGTTGCATGGCGCTGCTCAAGCCGCTGGGCGGAAGCGCGCGGCTGGAGCAGATCGCCGAAGCGCTGGCCTGAAGCCGGCGCGGCGGAGTTCGCTCACGCCCGCTCGACTTCGGGCTGGCCGGCCAGGCTGAGGTCCAGCCGCACCAGGCGTCCGAGCCGGTCGCGGCGCTGCGCGCGCAGATACCAATGCGCGCGCAGCCGGTCGATGCGCACCGGCGGCAACACCGGTTCGCCCCACAGGCTGAGTTCGTAATGGCGTTCGTGCAGCCAGTGCAGCAGCGCGTTGAAGCGATCCTCGTCGTCGGGCAATTGCAGGTCCGCGTCGCCGGGTCGGCGCGCGGGCGGATCGCCGTCGTGCGCGAGCCAGTGCGCGAAGCTGCCGTACAAGTCGAACGCGAAGCCGGCCTCGCGCATCGCCCGCAGTTCGTCGATGGTGCTGCGCAGGCAGATGGTTTCGGCGATCTTCTGCATCACCAGCGCGTACTCGTGGCTGCGGTTGCTGGCGCTGGCGCCGGCGGGCAGCGGCGCGACATCGCGTTCGTAGCACAGCAGGCGTTCTTCGCGCGCCACGAACATCGCGCCGAGCACCCGGCCCAGGTCCCAGGCCAGCGGCAGCATGCGGCCGTCGACCACCAGGTTCTCGGCCATCGCGATGCAGTAGCCGCCGTCGGGCAGGGCCGCGCGCACTGCGTGGAAGATGTCGCGCAGGCGTTCGAGGTAGGCGGCGTAGTCGCGTTCGAGGTACAGCTGATCGCGGTTGCGCGGGCTGTCGTCCGCGTTGGCTTGCGGCCAGCGGCAACCGAAGTAGGGCACGCTGGTCAGGCACAGGTCGATCGCGCGCGGAATCGCGGTCTGCGGCAGGCTGCCGATCGCGATCGGCGCGGCGACGCCGTGTCGCCGCAGTCGTTCGCTGGCGAGCGCGGCGCGGTCGGGATCGATCTCGACGCCGCAACCGGCGCGGCCTTCCAGCGCGGCCGCGAGCAAGGTCGTGCCGAAGCCGCAGAACGGATCGAACACGGTCTGGCCGGGGCGACTGAAGTGGCGCACGAACGGCCGCATCTGGTTGACCCAGCCGCAGTCGCGGCCGTCGAAGCCGTCGCGGCCGCGCAGATCCTCGGGCAGGCGGTGTTCGGGCGGATCGGGCGACAGCACCCACCAACTACGGTTGTCCATGCATCGCTCCGTGCGTCTTGTCCCAGAGAATGTCGCGGTCGGGTTGCCAGCCGGCGCACAGGCGGCCGTCGGCATGGAACACCAGTTTGTAGATGTCGCCGCTGGCGTGGCGGCGGTGCATCGCGCTGTAGTCGGAGGATTCGAACACCACCTCCAGGCCGCTGCTCTCGTCGCGCAAGCGCAGGTTCCAGAAGTAATAGCCTTCGGTGATCTGCAGCGCGCGCAGGCGCGGCCACCAGTGCGCGGCCATGCAATCGCCGAGCACGTGCTCGATCGCCACGCGCTCGCTGTCGACATAACGGCGGGTGCCGTTGTCGCGGTAGCCCTCGCCCAGGCGCGAGAACTCGCGGAAGATCACCGTGCCGGCGCCGCATCGCCTGGCCCAGTCGAGGTAGGCGGCGACGCCGTGCGCATCGGCCACGCCGTCGCGTTGCAGGATGCAGACCTGGCGCAGCGGCAACGCCGCCGAAATCGCGCGCGCGACCGCTTCGAACGCGGCGTTGCCGGCGACCGCTTCGCCGTCGCGGAAGCGCATGATGCGCTGGTTGCGCAGCGGGTCGGGGTGATGCCGCGACAGTTCGACCCAGGACAGGCCAAAGTCTTGCAGCGCTGCGATCAGTTCCTCGCCGCGACCGCGCGCGAAGCCGGCGCCGTTGCTGTACAGCACGCGGTCTTGCGCGACGACGCCGTCGCGTTCGGCCTGTTGCAGGGTGTGCAGCAGTTGCAGGAACCAGTCTTCGTCGTCGCTGGATTCCAGGCCCGACAGCGACCACGACAGCGGCAGGCCGCGCAGCTGCGCCAGCGCCTGCGCCAAGGTTTGGAAATAATCGTCGGCCGGACGCAAGGTCTGCGCCATCGTGCCGCCTTCGACGGGACGCAGGGTTTCCGAACAGAAGCGGCAGCGCGCCGAGCACGCGCGCACCGAGGCGTACGGGGTGAAGGTGATCGGTTGAGCGAAGCGGTAGGGTCGGCCGCTCACGCTGTGCGGATGCCAGCGGGTGGCGTCGTGTTCGACCGGCGCGCGGCGCGCGAGTTGCGGCGTGGTCGCGCGCAGGCGTTCGAACAGCGAGGAGGCTGCGCTCAGGGGCAGGGTCGCCGGGTCCGCGGCGGCTAGCCCTTCGATGGGGGCTTGCATGGGTGGGTTCCGATGGATTGTTCGGTGAGGCGACAGAGCCGAAGCATTCGCGTCTTCGACGCTCATCCCCTCACCCAGGCCCTCTCCCGCAAGCGGGAGAGGGAACCGGTTGCGTTGCTATCCGATAGTTGCGTTGTGTCCCGATCGCCTCGCTCTTAGCCCTCTCCCGTGCAACGGGAGAGGGGTTGGGGTGAGGGCCGCGAGCCAGCAATCAAAGCCGGGTAGCGTTAGCCAACTCGCGCACCTGCGCGAAGGTCCAGTCGTTGACGATCCTGCCGTCCTCCCACACCGTCACCATCGCATCGTCGAAGCCCAACGGCTTGACCGCTTCTTCCAGCGACGCGGCGTCCGGCGGCACCGGCACGGTCTTGAAGTGGCCGTATTCGCGGTGGCGCAGCAAGGTCATGCGGCCGCGCTTGCTCGACTTGCCCTTGTCGGTGATCGGGTCCTTGTAGACATCGATCCATTCGCCGTTGACCCGCGCCGCCGAACACTTGAGCGCGAACTTCTGGGTATCGCGATCCAGCCGCTGCAGCAACGCGCCGCCCATGCCGAAGGCGAGGTTGTCGGTGGCGTAACCGTAGCTGGTGATGCGTTCGAGGATGGCGCGGATGCTGGTCGGGTTGATGCCGTCGCCCTGGATCACGCGGACGTGGTTCAACACCTTGAAGCCCTTGCTGTTGACGGTATGGCCGAAGGCTTCGTCGAGCATGGTCACGCACTGATGCACCACGTCGACCGGATCGCCGGAGTCCGGACGCACCACCAAGGTCGCGCCCGAGGCGATCACTTCCTCGCGTAAGGTCTTGCCCCAGTGCTCGCGGATCGCGTGGAAGATGTCGTAGCTGTCGGACACCACCGCGACGATCGCGCCGGGCTTGCCGAACTGGGTCAGCATGTTGCGGTAGGCATCGACCTCGTGCTCGCGGCCCCAACTGGTGATGGTGCTGTGCTCGGCGGCCGGGATCGAAAACCCGGCCATCGGCTCGTGGTAGTAACGCTTGGCCAGCAGCAGGCCCGAGACCGTGTCGGTGCCGAGGAAGTTGACCAGGTGCGCGGCGCCGCCGAACGCCGCCGATTCGGTGCTGGACACGCCGCGCGCGCCGAAGTCGTGCAGCTTGAACGGCAGCTGGCCTTCGGGATCGTCGCTGGTGCGTTCCAGGAACTGGCGGATCGTCTGCTTGGCATGCCAGCTGATCGTCGCCACCGTCACCGGATACCACAGCCGCAGCAGCAAGGTTTCGAGATACGACGGCACCCAGTACGCGTCCGGGTCGGTCGATTCGATCGTCACCAGCGCCTGATGCGTCGGCACCACCGTGCCTTCGGGCACGGCGCGGATCCGGATCGGCATCAAACCGCCGTGGCGGTCGACGATATAGCGCCAGCCGGTTTCGTTGAACGGCTCGCCGTGCGCGGCGAACAGGTCGCGCGCTTCATCGATGTCGGCGTGGGTGATCGGCTTGGCCAGGTATTCCTTGAGGATCGCCTGCAGGCCGAAGAACACGGTGCGGTCGTGCACGCCGCCGCGCGATTCGACGTAGAAGAACGTCGCGTCGGTGCCGGGCGGGTATTGCAGCCAGTGGCTGGCCTTGTAGCTGTCGGTGTTGAGCAGCAGGTTGTCGAGGCATTGCATGACGGGAAGCTCCTTCGCGTCTGGGGTAAGCCGGCGGTCTGTCCGCCGGCGAGAGGCCGGGCGGTGCGTGTGCGCTTAGCCGCGGCCGAGAAAGAATTCGAGAATGTGCAGATGGTCTTCGAACAGCTGCGGGCCCATTTCCAGCGCCTCGCTGACCGCGATCCAGCGCGCCTTGTCGGCGTCGTCGCCGCCGCGCACCGGCGGCAGTTCGCCGGCCGGGAATTCGAAGTGGAAGGCGTGGGTGATGGTGCGTCCGCGCGCGCTGCGTTCGGGATGATCGAACACGTGCTCGCCCTTGATCGAGCCCTTGAGCACCGGCAGCGGCAGCTTGAGCCGGGTTTCCTCGCGCAGCTCGCGCAGGCAGGCTTCGAGCAGGCTTTCGTGCTGGCCGACGAAACCGCCCGGCAACGCCCACAGGCCCTTGCCCGGTTCGGCGCGGCGGCGCACCAGCAGCACGTGGCCGGAATGCACGATCACCGCGTCGGTGGTGACGAAGGTCGGCGGGTAGGGCGCGTCGCTCCAGGCCGCGCGGTACTGCTCGATGAACTGGTACTCGGCGACCAACTGGGTGAACGCGGGCGAACTTTTGCGGAAAGCTTCGAGCATGTCGAACACCGGTCCGGGCACATTCGCGCGGATCAGCATCAAGCCGCCGTGGCTGTCGATCTGGTTGGCTTCGAACAGGAAGCGGCGCAACTCGGTGGCCGACAAGGTGGCGGTGTGGCTGACGTCGACCAGCGGCCACTGCGGGAATTCGCGCAGGTAGTAGCTGGAGGCGTCCTTGTCCATGCCGATCAGGCCGATGCGCGCGTCGGCATCGCCGCCGTCGGCGCGCACCGCCTCGGCGACCGCGCGCTGGACGTTGGCGATCCACAGGCTCTCGTTGTAGAGGTGATCGCGCAGCGGCCGCACGATCAGCCGGTCGGCGGCATCGCCCAACGCGGCCTGGATCATCACCGCGCGCTCGGCGACGGTAAACGGGTTCTTGGTGGTGCGGGGGGTGTCGGCGGAACCGACCAGGAAGATGACTTTGGACGCCTTGGCCAGAGCGTGGCGGGCGACGGCGGCGTGGCCGTTGTGGAACGGCTCGAAGCGGCCAATGAAAACCAGGTAATCGAATTCGATTGCCATGAGAATCCCTCACGGAGTAGTTGGTCGCCATCGGTCTGTCCGCTGGCGTATGGCGAATGCTACGCCGATGGGATGCGCCGTCAAGTGCCAACCGAAGTTGTGTACGAAAGCGCCTGAATCCGAAGCTACGGCAGTACGGGCTTTGGTCAGCGCGGGTATTGGACGGTGCCCCGTTTCGAGCCAAGCCCGTCCGAATTCTTTCGCATCGGTCGCCGCGTGGTATTCGGCCTCTTCGGGTGGTCGCGGCTCGCGCCGCTCCTACAGCGGCTGCATGCGGCATGAGCTACGGCCTGCGATCCCCCTGTAGGAGCGGCGCAAGCCGCGACCGCGCCCCATCCACCGACGACGACACGATCCGAACACAACACGACCTCGATGTCCGCGCCTCGTCCCCGCACCATCCCCGCAGGCACCGCTCCCGGCCACGGCGGCGCCGCATACAATCGGACGAATCAGGCAGGGAGCGCGACATGGCGATGATCGTTCCGGAATTCTGGGCCGAAGCCCGGATCAGCGAGCAGTTCGGGCGTGACCACGTATCCGGACGACGTTCGCTGACGGTGCGTCGCTTCGGGTGGTCCAACGCCAACCTCGCCGACGCCCAGGCCATGGCCGATGCGCGTGCACGCGAAGCCTTCGATCGCATCCTCGCCGGAGCCAGCCTGCCCAAGCGCGATCCGCGCGTGCCCTACGACGCCGAAGGCCTGCCGATCCGCGAACAGATCGTCGAACGCGACGGCGATGTCGTCATCACCCGCAACAGCTACGGCGCGCGCTGCCTCAACTCGCCCGACGTGTTGTTCGCCGACGTCGATTTCGACGAGCCGGTATCGGCCTGGAACAAGTACTACTTTCTTTCGTCGCTGGCGGCGGCGTTGATCGCGGGTGCGGTGGCGCGGCATCTGGGAGTGTTCCTGCTGAGCTGGATTTTCGCCACCGGCATCGCCATCGCGCTCGCCCAGGCACGCGGTCGCGCACGCCATCGCGCCGACGGCGGGGCCGAAGGCCGCGCGCGCAGACGCATCGACGCCTTCATCGCCGCGCATCCGGACTGGCATCTGCGCTTGTACCGCACGCCGAACGGTTTTCGCCTGCTGGCGATGCACCGGGTATTCGATCCGAACGATCCGGCGGTGATCGGCTTCTTCGAAGCGATCGGCGCCGACGCCTACTACGCGCTGCTGTGCCGGCGCCAGCATTGTTTCCGCGCGCGGGTCAGCCCGAAACCTTGGCGCATCGGCGATCGGGCCCGCTCGCGATCGCGCGCGGGCGTCGCATCGAACCGGCCCGATTCGATGCCCAAGGCCGGCGTATGGCCGATCGCCGCCGAGCGCATGCCCGAGCGAGAGCGCTGGGTCGAGGACTACGAACGCAAGTCGCTGGGCTATGCGTCCTGCCGTTTCGTTGAAGCCTTGGGCAGCCGCGATTACGTCATGGCGGCGCAGGCGGTGCAGCGGTTGCATGACGATTTGTGCAGGGCGACGAGTACCTTGCCGCTGGCCTGAGCCGATCAGCGCGGCGGGAAGACGCCCCGCACTCGCGCGTAGTCAGCGCGAGGATGCATCGATGAACCCCTCGATCTGATTCGCCAGATCGTCGGGCAAGCGCGGCCGCGCGTCGTTCAACAAGCTCAGTAATCGCGGCGTATCGCCATCCGTGCGCGCGCCGAACCGATAGCGGGCGGTATAGGTCCAGTCGCGTAGATGATGGACGATCCACTTCTGCAATTGCGCGGTGCTGTCCTGCGCGAGCGTTCGCAACAGGAAGCCGAGCGCCTGCCATTTATCGATCAGCGTGGTGGTCGCGATCATCTTCGCGCGGTAGCCGGGATCGTCGTGGCGATCCCAGCCGCGTTGCAGGATCGCGAGCGTCATCGCCGCCGCGCCGTTGGCGAACGCGGCGAGCGCGGCTTTCATCACCTTGGAGTTTCGATCCTGCGTCGCCTGCGCCAGCACCGATTGCAGGTCCGGTGTCTGGGCGCGGATCAGGCCGCGCAAGGCATGGCCGCGCAGCGTCGGCGTTGGATGAGTGAACCAGCGCTTGAGCAGGTCGACGTCTTCAAGCTGGGCGCAATCGCTCAACGACACGAGCGCGGCGCGTGCGTCGTGGCTGTCCGCGCCGGCCGCGATCTGGCGCCAATGCCCGGCCGCGTCCTCGCCGTAGTGGGTCTTCAGCAGATAGGCGGCGACCCGGCGCGGACCGGCGGAGCGGTCCAGCAAGGCGCGACGCAATTCCTCGCGTGCGTTCGGCAGGCCGAAGCGCTGCACTTGGCGCAGCGCTTCGGTGCGTACCGCCGCATGGGTGAAGGTCGTCGCACGGGCTAGATGGGCATCGCGATCGATCGTGCGGTTGCTTTCGCTCAGGCTGCGCAGTGCCTGCAGGGCGATACGCGGGTGCGGGTCGTTCAATGCGGCAAGGCAAGCGTCGTCGCGATGTTGCGGATCGCAATCGGCGATGGCGGCATAGGCCCATTCGCGGACCGGCGGCGACGGGTGGGTGATCAACGCCCAGCGCGCCTGCGCGTGCCGAGGCGAACGCAGGCTGGGCTCGATGCGCCGTGCCCACACGCCATCGCGGAAGCGCGCACGCACGCGCAAGCGCAAGGCGAGATCCAGGCTGTTGAACAGAACACTGTCGTCTTGCAACAACAATCGACCCAGCAAGCGTTCGGCTTCGCGGCGGACCGGATCGACCCAATCGTCGCAGCGGATCAAGGCCGCGCTCAGGGCCAGACGGCCGGGGTAGTGGGCGAAATCGCTAAGCGCCTGGCCGCGCACGTAACCGCTGCGGTCGCAGGCCGAGACGAACAGGCAGGCTTGCGCCTGCTCGGGTGTGTCGCGCAGGGATTCGATCCGGATCTGTTTGCTGGAGTAATCCCCGGGCGAATAGCGGTGGCTGGCGCGGATCTGGCCATCCAATTGCGTCAGACCCCGGTCGTCGAGCGCGAACAGATCGGCGACCGCGCTGTCGAAGGCGGCGGGGAATTCGCCCGGGCGTTGCCGCGGCAGCAGCGCCGCCGCGAGGAAGCGGCGCCAGCCGGCCGGCAGCAGCGCGGGCGTTCTATCTGGGCCGAAGAACAAGGCGTGGCTCCTTTGGCTGAGGGGCGCTCAGACCGCGACCACCTCGATCGTCACGCCCTGGTATGCCACCGTCTGCCCGACCCGGATCTTGCAGGTCTTGCGCAGTTCCACCTGGCCGTCGACCCGGACCGCGCCGCTGGCGACGATCGCCTTGCCGGCGCCGCCGCTGTCGCACAGGCCGGTCAGTTTCAGCAGCTGGTTGAGCTCTACGTAGTCGTGGCCGGGGTCGAGTTCGAAGCGGATCGGTTGCATGAGGCCATGGACGATGAAGGGCCAAGCAGGGTCGCAGCGCTGAGACTTGCGCGCAAGACGTTTGCACCGGGTCCGGCGTACTCTCGCGTATGCAATCGCGTCGCGGCCGGTGGTCGGTCGCGGGCGAGGTCCCTGGTTCCCGTCCGGTTTGGAGTGACGCAATGAAGAAAGCCCAATACACCCAGCGCGGCCCGGTGCCGCAGGACGTCATCGAGGCGGTGGAGTTCCAGACCCCGCCGCTGAGCGCGGGCCAGGTGCTGATCGAAGTGCTGGCCGCGCCGATCAACCCCTCCGATGTGCTGACCCTGACCGGCGAATACGGCCTGCTGCCGCCGTTGCCGGCGGTCGGCGGCAACGAGGGCGTCGGCCGGATCGCCGAGCTCGGACCGGAGGTGACCCAGCTCAAGGTCGGCCAGACCGTGCTGCTGCCGATCCAGGGCGGCAGTTGGGCCACGCATATGGTCGGCACCGCCAAGCACCTGATCGCCTTGCCCGACGGCGCCGATCCCAAGCAACTGGCGATGATCACGATCAATCCGCCGACCGCGCTGCTGATGCTCAGCGAATTCGTCGACCTGCAGCCGGGCGACTGGGTGATCCAGAACGCGGCCAATTCGGCGGTCGGCACCTATCTGATCCAGATCGCGAAATCGCGCGGGCTGCGCACGATCAACGTGGTGCGGCGCGAGTCGGCGGTCGAGGCGGTGCGCGCGGCCGGCGCCGACGTGGTGCTGGTCGACGGCGACGACCTGGGCAAGCGCGCGCGCGAAGCGGCGGACAAGGCGCCGATCAAGCTCGGCATCGACGCGGTCGGCGGGGTGTCGACCCAGCACATCGCGCAGTCCTTGGGCGAGGGCGGCGTCGTGGTCAACTACGGCGCGATGAGCGGCGAGGCGTGTTCGATCTCGCCGGCCTCGTTCGTGTTCCGCGACGTGAGCCTGCGCGGGTTCTGGCTGTCGCGCTGGTTCCAGCAGGCGAGCCCGGCGCGACGCGCGGAAGTGTTCGGCGAGATCGCCCAGCGCGTCGCCAGCGGGCAGTTGCAGGCGCGGGTGCAGGCGACCTATGGGCTCGACCAGATCAAGGACGCGGTTGCGGCCGCGGCGGCCGGCGAGCGCGACGGCAAGATTCTGATTTTGCCGAACGGACCGGTGTGAGGGAACGAGCGGGCGGTGCCGACGGCCGACGTAGTGGCCGTCGGCCCGACCGGTGAGTTCATCGGGTATGCGAGTGGTTGGTATGAGGTGTTTGTGCGAGGTCTCAGTGGGAGGGGCTTGAACCCCGGCGCTGTTGGCTCAGGTCGCTCGAAACTTCACAGTGCGATCCCGATCCGATCGAAAAGCGTCGGGGCCGAAGCCCCCGCCCGCTTAGACCTCGCAGCCTCGTGCAGATTCTTCGACCTGTAGCACCTTCAACCCGCAGCATCTTCAAAGAGGCACATCGCACATGAGCACCGAACTGCAGATGCTGGCCTGGTCGATCGCACTGGGCATCGTGCACCTGCTGGTCAATGCGGGTTTCATGACCGCCCAGCGCGGCGTGCGCTGGAACGCGAGCGCCCGCGACGGCGCGGTCGAACCCTTGACCGGCGTGGCCGCGCGCATGGACCGCGCCTGGCGCAATTTCCTCGAAACCTTTCCGCTGTTCGCCGCCGCGGTGCTGGCGGTCGCCGTCGCCGGGCGCGGCAACGACGACACCGCGCTGGGCGCGCAGTTGTACTTCTGGGCGCGGCTGGCCTATGTGCCGGTGTATGCCGCCGGCATCCCTTATCTGCGTTCGGCGGTGTGGACGGTGGCGCTGTGGGGCCTGCTCAAGCTGCTGTGGGCGCTGTTCTGAGGCTCAGCCCGACGCGGCTTCAATGGCGGCTTCGGCCGCGATCTCGGCTTCGGCTTGCGCGCACAGCCGGCGTTTGGCCGTCGGCGACAGCTGCTTGATCGCATATTCCGCGCGCAGCGCCGACGAACGGTCCGGATATATGAACCGCGCCAACAGTCGCAACGGCGGACGCGAACGCGTGTAGCGCGCGCCCTTTCCGGCCAGATGCTGGGCGTAGCGGCGCTCTACATCCAGCGCGATGCCGGTGTACAGGCTGCCGTCGCGGCATTCGATGACGTAGACGTACCAGGCGGACATGCCCTTAGCCTAGCGGCCCGCGGGCGCAAGGCGTAGTGTGGGAACGCTCGGGGAACCTGCCAGACCGGCCGCGCCGACCGACCGGTCCGGCGCCGACACCGCCGCCGTTGGCGCGGACTTTGGTGCGCGCTTTGGCGGACATTTCTCGAAAGACCGGTCTCGATCACATCCATACGCACGCGCATGTCATTGCCAGGTCTTCGTGCGCTCACCACAATGCGATGTCCTGACTGGAGTTCCCGCTTGAACGCTGACGCCGATTCGCAACCTTCCGTAACCAACCTGCGTCAGCTTTGCGCGCGTTTCGCCAAGCCTCAAACGGGACGGGCGGTGTGGCAACTGATCAACACCCTGGTGCCGTTCGCGGCGATGTGGGTGCTGATGGCCTGGAGCGTGGTCGGCCACTGGGGCTACGGCTGGACCTTGCTGATGGCGATCCCGACCGCCGGCCTGTACGTGCGCACCTTCATCATCCAGCACGACTGCGGGCATGGTTCGTTCTTCGCCAGCAGCCGCGCCAACGACATGGTCGGGCGCTGCCTGGGCCTAGTCACCCTGTTCCCGTACGGTTACTGGAAGAAGACCCACGCCATCCACCACGGCACCTCGGGCAACCTCGACCGCCGCGAGATGGGCGACATCGAAACCCTGACCGTCGCCGAATACCGCGCGCGTTCCTGGCTGGGCCGGCTGAGCTACCGCCTGTACCGCAGCATCCCGGTGCTGCTCGGCGTCGGCCCGGTCTATCAGTTCGTGATCAAGCACCGCTTTCCGTTCGACCTTCCGTTCACCTGGAAGCGCGAGTGGGCGAGCGTGCTGTTCAACAACCTCGCGCTGGCGCTGACCATCATCGCGATGGGCTTCGCGATCGGCTGGCACACGGTGTTCCTGGTGCATCTGCCGATCGTGCTGCTGGCCGGCGCCGCCGGCGTGTGGCTGTTCTACGTGCAGCACACCTTCGAAGACGCCTACTGGACCCGCAAGGGCGAGTGGGACTCGCACGAGGCGGCGATCGCCGGCAGCTCGTACTACGACCTGCCGGGCATCGTGCATTGGTTCACCGGCAACATCGGCTACCACCACATCCACCATCTGGCCAGCCGCATCCCGAACTACCGCCTGCGCGAAGCCTTCGAATCCAGCCCGCTGCTGCAGGCCGCGCCGCGCCTGACCCTGTGGTCGAGCCTGAAGTGCGCGCGCATGAAGCTGTGGGACGAGGAATTGCAGCGCATGGTGGGTTTTCCCAAGCGCCTGAAGCAAGCGCAAGCGCGAAGCGCCTGACGAATTCCCCCTCTCCCGCCACGCGGGAGAGGGCAGGGGTGAGGGCCTGATGGCCGGGAATCGGGAATGGGGAATCGAGAATCGCAAAAGCGGCTCCCGATGTCCTGCCGATCCACCAGCCACCGCGGCTAAGCTCTTCCGATTCCCGATTCCCGATTCCCGATTCCCCGCCCCACAAACAATTAGCAATTTAGTTAAATAAGCACCACTATAATCGGACCCGCGCCACCCCGGCGCGCGCCCCGACCGCAGCGGTGCCCTCATGATGCAGGACAAGATCTTCGAAGCCCTGGCCTCGTCGCCGCGACGGCAGATCCTGGCCTTCCTGTCCGAACGCGAGCTCAGCGCCGGCGACATCGCCGCGCGCTTCGAGATGAGCGCGCCGGCGATCTCGCGGCACCTGTCGGTGCTGGTCAACGCCGGCCTGATCAGCAGCGAGCGCCGCGGCCAGTTCGTGGTCTACAAGCTGGTCCCCGACCACCTGGTCAACACCTTGACCCAGTTCGCGTTCGAGATCTGCCCGGTCGGCGGACCGCTCAAACGCGAAAGCCGGCGCGCCAAGAAGGCGGCCGGCTGAGTTTCGCTGAGGTCTTCGCGCCAGCCGGCCTGATCGCCGGCGGTCGTTACCGCCGTCGCTTACCGGCTCGCGGCCTCACTCGCGTTCGAACTGCGCGATCTCGTCGAGCAGCGCCTGGGCGCGGCGCAGGCTGACGCCTGTGACGCTGTCTTCCATCAGCTTCGCCAGGCGCGGACGGCTGGGCTGACGCGACCAGTGATGGAACCACCAGGTCGCGAGCAGGCCGAGCACCCCGATCACGGTGCCGGTCACGTAGACCGACGGCGCATTGAGGTACATGTCGGCGCCGAAGAAGGTCATGAACAACACGCTCACGAACGGCATCCAGAACAGCCACCAGGACAGACCGACCGCCATGCCGGTGCGGATGTAGGTCTTGCGCAGGCTCGCCAGGCGTTTCTGGATCGTCATCACCGGCGCGGTGTAGTCGGTCTTGGCGAGCAAGGCCTGCATCGCCGCGCCGCAGCCGATCAGGGCGATGCCGTAGACATGCACGATGACGCCGAACACGACCAGATGCGTGCGATCGAGGTGATGCAGCCAGAACAAGGCGCCCCAGACGATGCACACCAGGCCGAACAGCATCTGCAGCGCCTGTCCCCAGACCAGCGGGCGCAGGCCGGATTTCATCCGCTTGCCGCGTTCCTCGCGCAAGCGCAGCAGGTCCAGCGCGTATTGGCGATCGAGTTTGCGATCGAGTTCTTTCCAGGCCAGTTTGAAGTCGTCGAGTTCCATCGTGAGTGCGCTCATGAGGTCGTGGTGCCGTCGTGGGAAGGATGTTGAAGTGGGCCTGGCTCAGTCGGCCAGATCGGTGCGGATGCGTTGCTTGAGGCGCGCGATCTTGGTCGCGACATTGGTCTCGCTCAGGCCGAGCACTTCGCCGATCTCGCGGTAGCTGCGCTCCTCCAGATACAGCAGCAACAACGCGCGATTGAGCGGCTCCAGCGCGGCGATCAGCCGGTTGAGCGCGCGCAGGCGCTGCGCGGCCTCCGGGTCGGCGGCGCGTTCGTCGGCCACATCGTGCAGTTGCTCGTCGAGCGCGACCGCGTTTTGCTGCCGCGGCGCATTGCTGCGCACCTGCGAGATCGCCACGTTCAGCGCGATCCGGTACATCCAGGTCGAAAAGCTGCGCTGCGGATCGAAACCGGGGAACGCGCGCCACAGCTGCACCGCGATTTCCTGGGCCAGATCGGCGCGGTCCTCGTCGTTGCGGCAATAGGTGTTGGCGACCTTGTAGACGATGCCGCGATGGGCCTGCAGCAGCGCTTCGAAGCGTTGCCGCGCGGCCTCGCCCGGCGGATGGCCGGCGCTGTCGCCCTGTCTGGATTTCACGCCGCTATGGTCCATCGCCTGCCGTTTCCCGTTCCCGTATGCACCATGATTCGCACGACGGCAGGAATCATCACACCCGCGGCGGGGCGCGGGGTGAGGGCGGGGCGGGTCGGGCCGATCGGATCAGGTCACGCGCGATCAGGCGGGCGCCGCGGCGGGCTCGGCGCGGTGGCGGTAGAAGTCGAGGATGACCTGGCTGAAATCGCCGATCAGCCAGTTCGCCAGCGGCACGGTGTACCAGTTGAAGCCGGTGCTGACCCGGTAGTCCATGCGGATGCTCAGTTCGGTCGCGGCGCCGCGCGGGGTCAGGGTGTAGCGGGTGTCGAGCAGGTCGAAGTAGGGACCGCCGATGCGGACGTGATCGTCGAGCGCGCCGGCCGGCACCGAATCGTCTTCGAACAGGTATTGCCAGCGCACGTACTGTTGCGGCTTCCAGTCGGTCGACACCTGCTGGAAGTGGATGCCCTTGCCCATGCGCACCTCGCGCACCAGGCCGTTGCGGGTTTCGTGGGTCAGACCATTCAACGGCGTGGGCACGCCGATGCGGTACATCCAGGCGCGGTCGACTTCGCTGGCCTGGATGTTGTCGGCGTCCAGCAGCACCTTCCACACGTCCGCCGGCGCGGCCTGGATCAGCACGCGGCGTTCGACGTGTTCGAAGCGGTGCGGGGTGTCCTGGCCGACGCCGAGCAGGCCGAGCACCAGCGGCAGGGCGACGAAGCTGTAGACCGTCGGCGTTTTCGAGCGCTGCAGCCGGCGGCAGATCGCGCCCATGACCACGCCGCCGAGGCCGCCCATCACCGCGAAGATCGGCATCACCATGACCACGCAGATCGCGCCTTCCAGCATCAGCAGCATGCTGCCGAGCACGCACAGCGAAACGCTGAACACCGGCATGAAGAAGTGATACGTGGTGCTGCGCGGCTTGATCCGTTCGGCCAGATACACCGTGACCGCGCCGATCGCGAACGGCGCGAGCACGATGAAGATCCACAGCATGGTCGCGAACGCCTGGCCGGGTTGGCCGTCGAACGCCAGGCGCAGCAGCAGGCCGATCAAGGCGCCGCCGAACAGCGGCGAGGCATGCACCAGCAGCGAGACGCTCGCGTCGTGGCGCGGCGGCGCGGCGGGTGGCTGGACCGGCGGCGGAGACGACGGCAGTTCGGGCGGTTCGACAGTCATGGTCAGGCTCGGTTGATCAAGCAGACAGGTTTCGCGCGGGCGGACATCGGCGATGCGGCGGGCAGTGCAACGGGCGATGGATCAGGCGCCGGATCGAGACGATGCAGTTCCTCGCGCGGCGGCAAGTCCTCGGGCAGGCGCAGATCGCGCACCAGGCCCAGCCGCTCGCAGCCGCGCAGGAACCACCAGCCCGGGTCCCATTCGCCGGCATACAGGCCCAGCCGCGCCGAGCCGGGAAACGCATGGTGGTTGTTATGCCAGCACTCGCCCATGGTCAGCAGCGACACGAACCGCACATTGCGGCCCTGCACCGCGGCGCCGCGCACTTCATGGTGCATGCCGCCATGGTTGTGGGCGAAATAGCCGACCAGCCAATGCCCGAACACGCCGGCGGTGACCCGCGCGCACACGCCCCAGAACACCCAGCCCCAACCGCCGATCGCATAGAACGCGAGTGCCCACGGCAGGTGCTGCAACATCCAGGTGCGTTGCAGGAACCGGTAGAAACGATCGTCGGCGATGCGCGCTTCGATCTCGATCCGCGGCGGCCGCGTCAGGCGCAGTTCGCAATGCAGCTGCCACCACGCATCGATGTGAAAGCGGCGGCGATGGGCGAGGTAGTCGTGGCAGTCGGGCAGGCGCTGGGCGTAATCGCGCAGGTCGTGGGTGCGCACCAGGCCGATCGGCCCGGCCAGGCCGACCTGCACGCCGCAGTAGACCAGCAGGTATTCCATCCACTTCGGGCAGGCGAAGCTGTCGTGGATCAGCTTGCGGTGCATGCCGAGCGAATGGCCGAGCAGCAGCACGGTCGCGGTGGACACAACGAACAAGGCGAACGCCGCCCACGAGAACATCGCGAGGCCGCCGACCACCGCGGCGACGGCCATGGTCGAGAACCACAACGAGCGCACCGGTTCCCAGACCACGCGGCCGTCGCTGACCCCGCGGATCGATGCGGCCACTTCGGCGCGGGATTGGACGCGATGCGATTGCAGACTTGCGGGCAATGCGTTCATTGACCTCTCCATGGTGGAACTGTAGCTGCGCGCCCGATGCGGGCGCGGCGTCCGCGAGCGGGTCGGGTTCGCCGTGCCGACATCGCCTTATGTATTCAGCAATTAACTAATTTGCTAAATGATTTGCTCCGATGGCCGGAAGCGTCAAGCGCGGGCCGACGAGCGGTTGCCTGGCTAATCGTTGGCGACCTGGCCGGTGGTCGGTAGCTGCGCGACGCTGTGACCGAAAGGGGGCGGGCCTGAAGGCGCTTCCGCCAGGGACTTCGCGATTTCCACAGGATTGAGCAGCCCGCCCAAGCAAGCCGCGATGCTTCGATAGACATGAAGATCTCAGGCCTTCAAGGTTCAAGGCTTCAGATGCGGAGCCATGAGATGACGATAGCTCTCGAAGTCCTCGACCTCAGGTCCCTGGATGTCGACGACCTGCCCGCATGGCGCCCCGCGTCCCCCGCGGATGTCTACCTGACGATCGAGCTGGAGATCGGCGAGGTCGGCGTGTCCGGCGGGCACCTCTTCCAGCTGCTGGTGGCGACGCCGCAGGGCGTGAGGGCGCACCACCAAGGCAAGGCGCTGCAGGCGTACACCTCGATGCGCAAACGCGGGACGAGCTTCGACATCGACGCGCTGCTCGTTGTCGACCCTTACGACTGGGCCAGCGTGCATGCCGCGCTGCTGCAGCGGGTGGCGTCGTGCGAGCGATCGACGTGGGCCGAATCGCTCGACTGCCTGCGCGCGAAATTCTTCTGGCAATACGAAGGCGTCGAATACCGATAGCGGCGCCAGCATCGACAGCGTCGGGAAAGTCGCCTCAGCCGTACTCGATCGCCAGCACTTCGACGCTGAGATCCCCGGCCGGCCGTTTCCACACCGCGCTGTCACCGACCCGCGCGCCGTGCAGGCTGCGCGCCAGCGGCGAGACCCAGCTGATCAGGCCATGCTCGGGATCGGCCTCGTCTTCGCCGACGATGCGGTAGCGGTGTTCGTGGCCTTCCTCGTCGATCAGTTCGACCCGCGCGCCGAACGCGACCCGGTCGGCCGGCTGGCGTTCGGGGGCGATGGTGATCGCGCCGAGGATGCGCGCCTGCAGCCAGCGGATATCGCGATGGACATGGGCGCGTTCGAGCTTGACTCCGACCCGTTCGCCGCCGCCGTCGTCTTCGCTCGCCGCGGCGATTTCCGCATCGAGCGCGGCCAGACGCCGCGAGGTGTCGTCCAGGCGCGAGCGCAGCAGCGCCATGCCGCGCGGGGTGACGTAGTTGGGATGTTCGCTGATCGGCAGCTCGGGCAGATCGCCGGTGCTGTCGTCGCCATCGCCTTCCTTGACGAAGGCGCGGCTCATGCGGAAACGGTCGGATCGGGCATCGGCCCAATGTAGACGAATCGAGGTCGCCGCGGGGTGAGCGATGCGATCGGACCGAATGTGCAAGCTTGTGGATTCCGCGGCGTATGGCCCGGTGTCGATGGATGGATATCCCGGCCTGCGCTCATTCGACGAAATCGTAAAGCCGATAGATCCACGACAATTGATACAGCAGGCTGACGATCACGAAGGTCCGGTGAAAGCGCAGCGAACGGGTGCGCATGGCGATCAGGCACATGACCACATAGGCCAGATTGCGCAGTGGGTATTCGATGCCGAAGGCGTCGTAATATTCGCGGCCCTTGATCAGCGTGTCGCCGAAGTCGATCACGTAGACCAGGGCCATGATTCCGAAGAACCAGCCGCGCCGCGACAGGAAATAATCCTGCCAGCCCTCGTAGTCGCCGATGTCGTCGGGAAACAGCAAGGTGCATAGCAGGAACAGCACCACCACGTAGACGATCAAAAACGCGAACGACACGAAGCTCCACTGGGTCAGATGCACCAGGCGGAACTCCCACCACCAGAAATGCGCGAGCAGGGTGAACATCGAGATCGCCCAGCCGATATGCACCCAGAACACGCGTTCGCGGCCGGGGTGCTGGACGAAGCGGGCCAGGCCCTTGAGCAAGGTGGTGATGGCCAGGCCCAGCACGATGCCGAGCAGGACGCGGATATGCAGGAACTGCTCCATGGGACGGCCTCCGGATCGGTGGCGGTGGGAGTTCTGGGCGCTGCGGCGACAGGATAGGACGATGCGGGACGCGTGGGGCGATGAAGCGATGCCCGCGGCCGTCGATATGCCTGTCCGGACATTCCAGGCCGCGGTCCGGGCGCCGTGGCGGATGGGTTTCTGGTCGGGTGGTGCCCGAAGCTGCGATCATGGCGCATGACCGACCAACTTTCGCCTGCCGCCACCGCCGCGGCCGCCACCGCTTTCGATTCCCTCGCCCTGAGCCCGGCCCTGCTGCAGGGCGTGGCCGCGCTGGGCTATACCGTGATGACCCCGGTGCAGGCGCGCGCCTTGCCGGCGATCCTGGAGGGCCGCGATCTGATCGCTCAGGCCCCGACCGGCAGCGGCAAGACCGCGGCCTTCGGCCTGGGCCTGCTGCAGCGGCTCGATCCCGCCGCGATCCGCACCCAGGCGCTGGTGCTGTGCCCGACCCGCGAGCTCGCCGATCAGGTCGGCAACCAGTTGCGCAAGCTGGCCTTCGCGATCGCCAATCTGAAAGTCTCGGTGCTGTGCGGCGGCATGCCGCTCGGCCCGCAACTGGCTTCGCTGGAACATGCGCCGCATGTCGTGGTCGGCACGCCGGGCCGCCTGCAGGAATTGCTGCGCAAGAAGGCGCTCAAGCTCGATGGTGTGCGCACGCTGGTGTTCGACGAAGCCGACCGCATGCTCGACATGGGCTTCGAGGAGCCGATGCGCGAGATCGTCGCCAAGACGCCGAAGACGCGGCAAAGCCTGTTGTTCTCGGCGACGTTCCCCGACGCGATCCGCGACCTCGCGCGCGCCGCGATGCGCGAACCGCTCGAGGTCACGGTCGAAGGCGAGGCCACCGCGCCGCAGATCGAACAGTATTTCTACGAGGTCGAACCGACCCGCAAGACCCCGCTGCTTGCCGCGCTGCTGCTCGAGTACCGGCCCGATTCGTGCGTGGTGTTCTGCAACATGCGCAAGGACACCGAGGAAGTCGTCGGCTCGCTGAGCCATTACGGCTTCACCGCGCTGGCTTTGCACGGCGACATGGAGCAGCGCGACCGCGACGAAGTGCTGGTGCGTTTCTCCAACCGCAGCTGCAACGTGCTGGTCGCCAGCGACGTGGCCGCGCGCGGGCTCGACGTCGAGGACCTCGGCGCGGTGGTCAACTACGACCTGCCGACCGATCCGGACGTGTACGTCCACCGCATCGGCCGCACCGGCCGCGCCGGTCGCGGCGGCGTCGCGCTGAGCCTGTGCGGCCCGCGCGAAACCGGCCGAGCCCAGCAGATCGAACAAAACCAGGGCGCGCCCTTGCACTGGCGCCGCGCCGAACCGCTGAGCGGCAAGGCCAAGAACGCGCCGGCCGCGCCGATGGCGACCTTGCGCATCGACGCCGGCAAGACCGACAAGCTGCGCCCCGGCGACATCCTCGGCGCGCTGACCGGCGACGCCGGCCTGAAGGCCGAGGCGGTCGGCAAGATCAACGTCTACGCGACGCGTTCCTACGTCGCCGTCGCGACCGGCCAGGCCAGCGCGGCGCTGGCGCGCTTGCGCGAGGGCAAGATCAAGGGGCGCAAGTTTCGGATCAGTCGGATCTGATCTTGGCGTTTTGCATAGCGACAGCGGCCCATCTGACCGCCGCAGGCCGACTGTAGGAGCGGCGCAAGCCGCGACCGCGACACCGCGGTTGCGCCGTAAGCCCGATGTCGCGGTCGCAGCTCACGCAGCTCCTACAACGCGCGATCGCAGCTACATCGCGCGTGATGTCCCCATGGACGACAGCAGTTGCGGTATCGCCGCAGGCCGACTGTAGGAGCGGGGCGAGCCGCGACCGCGCCACCGCGGCTGCGTCGTAAGCCTGATGTCGCGGTCGCAGCTTGCGCAGCTCCTACAGGGCGCGACCGTGGCTATGTCGCGTGTGATGTCCGCATGGACGACAGCAGTTGCGGCATCGCCGCAGGCCGACTGTAGGAGCGGCGCGAACCGCGACCGCGACACCGCGGTTGCGTCGTAAGCCCGATGTCGCGGTCGCAGCTCGCGCAGCTCCTACAACGCGCGATCGCAGCTCGCGCAGCTCCTACAGGGCGGGACCGTGGCTACGTCGCGTGTGATGTCGACATAGACGACAGCAGTTGCCGCATCGCCGCGAGCCGACTGTAGGAGCGGCGTGAGCCGCGACCGCGCCACCGCGGTTGCGTCGTAAGCCTGATGTCGCGGTCGCAGCTCACGCAGCTCCTACAGGGCGTGACCGTGGCTACGTCGCGTGTGATGTCGGCATAGACGATAGTAGTTGCGGCATCGCCGCAGGCCAATTGTAGGAGCGGCGTGAGCCGCGACCGCGCCACCGCGTTTGCGTCGTAAGCCCGATGTCGCGGTCGCAGCTCACGCAGCTCCTACAGGGCGCGATCATGGCTATGTCGCGTGTTGTCGATACAGGTAAAAGGAACCGTCGCCTATGCGCGGCTCTGTACGCACGGCAACCGCGATGCGCCGCGCGCCCCATGGCGGCGACGCACCGCGACCGTTCACCGCAACGCGCGCACCGTCACCGTCAACGTATCGGGATCGCCCGAACGCGCCGCGCCGCTGAAATCCTGGCCGCCGCTGGGCGACACGTCGTCGTACGGGAACGCGTAGCCGCGGTTGTCGGGCAGGCGCTCGTGGACCAGGCGCGCGTAGTGGTTGGTCTGCGGGTTGCGGTAGAAGCGGCTGGCGACTTCGCCCTGCGGCTGGTTGGCGTTGTCGAGCAAGGTGGTGCGATTGAGCGCCGCGGCCAGGCGCGGAATGATCGCCTTGCGCACCTCGCTGGCGCCGGCCAGGCTGAAGGGGCCGCTGTCGCAGCTGAGCACGTCGGCGGTGCTCGGGCGGGCGAAGGTTTCGCCGTTGTTGAAACGCAGCAGGCCGTCGCCGCCGACCCGCGCGGTCAACACGCCGAAGCCGGACTGGGTGTCGACGGTCAAGGTGTTGGACGCGTACTTGCTCCAGACCGAGTTGATGTAGCCGCTGAGATAATTCTGGAACCGGCTGGCCTGGTAATGCGCGCTCATCGCGCGCAGGTTGCGGCCGTCGCTGCCGCGCTGGATCAGCGAATTCCAGGCCGAACCTTCCTGCGTCGCCTGCTGTTGCAACGCGTAGCAGATCGGATCGAGCGAACCGGCCGGCAGGCCGGGAATGGTCTCGACCCGGCCCGACAACGAACGCAACGACAGGCCCAGCGGCGCGGCGACGAAATCGACGTAGCTGATGTTGGAAAACAGTTCCCACTCGTTGAAGGTGAACTCGGCGAAGGTCCAGTTCTTCTGGAAATTGGTGTCGCTGGTGTTGAGGAAACTCGGATGGACCACGGCCGGGCCGGGATTGACGTAGAAGTTGAGCTTGCTGCCGGTGACCACGTAGATGCGCGCGCCGTACATGCGCGGCACCGCCACGCGCGTCGACGAGCCCTGGCCGCCGAGCGGGATCGCGCAATCCACGGCGAGCGGCGTGACCGGCGACGAGGGCGAGGGCGGGTAATAGCTGCTGCCGTCGGCGCGCACGAACAGCGGCTGGTTGTTGGAGAACCCGACCACGTAGGCGTAGGCGGTGTTCTGTCCCGAGGCGTTGACCAGGTTGAGGGTGAAGCGCGCGGGCGTGGCGGCGAGGGCCGAGCGCGACACCAGCGGACCGGCGACGCCGGCGGCGAGCGCGGCGGCCGAGGCACCGAGGAATTTGCGGCGAGTGACCATGTGATGGGGCTCCTGAGCGAGGCAAGCCCCTGGGCTTTCCCGAAGTCGGCCATCGGGCCGGATAGGTCGGGGCGGCGCGCAATGCACCGCGAAAAGCATGAGAGCTTGACGTGGATGGGCGTGATCGCCCGCGACGCGATCGCCCGCGCGCCTGCGCTCACGGCCCGCACCATGTCCTATTGCTGACAGCGCTGTCAGTGATCGGGGACGCAGATCGGCAAGCATGAACGGGCGGGCCGCGCGCGCGGATGCGCAATGCTGAACAGCGGTCGGAAATCGACCGCGCCGATGCCTTGCCGGATCGGTCCGCTCGCGCGCGATCCCGGCGCCGCGTGCTGCTTCATGAACGGCCGGGGTTCAGCCGCGTGCCGACATCGGCGATCATCGACGCCCGGATCGATCGATATCTGGACCGCGCCGCGCCAGGATGCGCGCCGCGAGGGGTAGAACGGAGTGGATATGCACGATGCACCAAGCTTCACCGCGCCGCGTTCGTCGCGCGCAGCCTGCCGCGGCGCGGCCCGCACATTGAGTCGCCACGTAGCCGCGGCGCTGGCCTGGGCCGCGCTGGCGCTGAGTTTCTCGGCCTCCGCGCAGACGCCGACCGAACGCGCCGGCGCCAACCTCGACGTGCTGCATTACACCGCGCGCATCGAACCCGACATCGCCGCCCGCACGCTGCGCGGCGAGGTCGCGATCCGGCTGGCGATGCGCAGCGGCGGCGCGCAGTCGATCGAATTCGATGCCGGCGATCTGGAGATCGACGCGGTGCGCGAGCACGGCAAGGCGCTGGGTTTCGAAAAGATCGACAAGCGCCTGCGCATCCGCCTGCCGGCGCCGACGGTCGCGGGCGAGCGCCGCGAGATCGACATCGCCTACCACGGCGCGCCGCGGCATGGATTGGAATTTCATCCCGAGCGCAACGAGGTCTACACCATCTTCTCCACCAGCCAATGGCTGGTGTGCATCGATGCCCCGTCCGAACGCGCGACCCTGGACCTGACCCTGACCGTGCCCAGCGGCCTCAAGGCGGTCGGCAACGGTCGGCTGGTGGCGAAGTCGGCGCTCGGTGGGCGTCGCGATTCGTACCGCTGGCGTCAGGACCAGGCAATGCCGAGTTATGTCTACGGCTTCGCCGCCGGCCGCTACAACGAGGCCAGCGGCAGCGGCGAGAACGGCGACCTGCGCTATCTGTCGGGCGATCTGGACAGCGCGCAACTGCGCCGGGTGTTCGCCGACAGCGCCGACATGCTGCGTTTCTTCGGCCGCCGCGCCGGCATCCGGTATCGCGGCCCGTACACCCAGGCGCTGGTGGCCAAGACCATCGGCCAGGAACTGGACGGGTTTTCGCTGATGTCGGAGGCCTATGGCCGCGAAGTGCTGGACAAGCCCGAAGCGCAGTCGCTGATCGCGCACGAGATCGCCCACCAGTGGTGGGGCAATCGCATCACCTGCCGCGAGTGGGGCCACTTCTGGCTCAACGAAGCCTTCGCCAATTTCATGGCGGCCGCGTACATGCAGCATCGTTTCGGCGAGGACAGTTATCGCGAGCGGGTCGAGCAGTGGAAGCGACGACTGGACAAGCTGCGCGCCGACGGCAAGGACCACGCCCTGGTGTATGCCTCGTGGTCGCGGCCCAGCGCCGACGATCGCGCGGTGGTGTATCAGAAGGGCGCCTACGTCCTGCATCTGCTGCGCGAAGAGCTCGGCGAGCGCGCGTTCTGGCGCGGCATCCGCGCCTACACCCGCGCGCATTACGGCCATTCGGTGGTGACCTCGGATTTCCGCCAGGCGATGGAGCGCGCGAGCGGGCGCGATCTGTCGGGGTTCTTCGCGCGCTGGGTGGAGTCGGGCGAGGGGATGGCGAAATAGGCGCCGGCCTATCGAGGCGACGCGATCCCAGGGTAGGAGCGGCGTGAGCCGCGACCGCGACATCTGGCCTGCGACGATGGCGAGGATTCGCGGTCGCGGCTCGCGCCGCTCCTACAGTCGGGGGTGTGGCACCGCGGCGATCGGGCCGTGCCTGCATCACATTTCACGTTTTCGGCTCGGACGCTGTGCGCAAACAGGCGTGTTGGCTTTAGGCTAGGCGATCGCCCCAGCCAGACCCGCAAGGAATCACGCCATGACCCAGCTCCGCCTCGCCCCCCGCCGTGCCCGCCTGCACCGCGCCAGCCTCTACAGCGCCTGCGCGCTAGCGCTGGTCAGCGGCTTGTTCGCCGGCACCGCACTGGCCCAGGACGCCCAGGACGCCGCCCCGGCGCCGGCGCCGGCCAGCGAGGCGCGCACCCTGGAGACGGTCTCGGTGCTCGGCTCGCGGCGCAGCCAACGTTCCTCCGACACCACCTCGATCTCGCCGGTCGACGTGCTGCCGATGGCCAAGAATGCCGAGGAAGGCGCCCAATTCGACCTCGCCCAGTCGCTGCAATACGCCGCGCCCTCGTTCAACTCGACCCGCCAGAGCGGCGCCGACGGCGCCGACCTGGTCGACTCGGCCGCGCTGCGCGGCCTGGGTTCGGACCAGACCCTGGTGCTGGTCAACGGCAAGCGCCACCACACCACCGCGCTGCTCAACCTGTTCGGCGCGCGCAATCGCGGCAACACCGGCACCGACCTCAACACCATTCCGCTGATGGCGATCGACAGCGTCGAGATCCTGCGCGACGGCGCCGCCGCGCAGTACGGCTCGGACGCGATCGCGGGCGTCATGAACATCTCGCTGAAGAAGCGCAAGGGCTGCGAAGCGGTCGCCGGCTACGGCCAGTACTCCAAGGGCGACGGCGAGAACTGGCTGGCCAGCGCGTACTGCGGCTTCGGCCTGGGCAGCGACGGCAGCCTCGGCATCACCGGCGAGTGGCAGGACCGCGGCCGTTCCGACCGCTCCGAACCGGCCGGCAGCCCGCGCATCATCGGCGACTCGAAGGTCCGCAACGAGACTTTGTTCCTCAACGGCGACAAGCCGCTGACCGAAAACCTCGACCTGTACTTCACCCTCGGCGTGCAGAAACGCGACGCGTCCTCGGCGGCGTTCGCGCGCGACGGCCTGGGTTCGGAAGACATCCCCTCGCGCAACTCGGCGGCGATGTACCCCGACGGCTTCGTGCCCTTCATCGACGGCGAGCTCGACGACCGCTTCGGCATCCTCGGCCTGCGCGGCAGCCTGGGCGAATGGAACGCCGACCTGTCCTACACCCACGGCTACAACAAGCTGCGCTACACCATCAACAACACCCTCAACGCTTCGCTGGCCAATCTTGATCTGCTCAACGGCGGCCAGGGCGTGAGCGCGCGCAGCTTCAACGCCGGCGGGTTCTCGTTCGAACAGAACACCGTCAACCTCGACATCAACCGTTTCTACGATCAGGTGTTCAACGGACTCAACGTGGCCTTCGGCCTGGAACGTCGCGACGAGAAGTACAAGATCTTCGCCGGCGAGCCGGGTTCCTACATCGACGCCGACGGCGTGGGCGTCGGCGGCAACGCCGGCAGCCAGGGTTTCCCGGGCTTCCAGCCCGGCGATGCCGGCAGCCACAGCCGCGACAGCTGGGCCGCCTATGCCGACCTCGAGGCCGACTTCACCGATCGCTTCACCGCCGGCGTGGCGGTGCGCTACGAGGACTACAGCGATTTCGGCAAGACCACCACCGGCAAGCTCGCCGCCGGTTTCCGCGCCACCGACACCTTGATGTTCCGCGCCTCGGCCAGCACCGGCTTCCGCGCGCCGTCGCTGCAGCAGAAGTACTTCTCTTCGACCATCACCGACTTCGTCAACGGCGAGCCGGTCGACGTGGTGATCGCGCCCAACGGCGGCACCATCGCCAACGCCGCCGGCCTGCCGCTGCTGACCAAGGAGAAGTCGCGCAACTACACCCTCGGCCTGACCTGGTCGCCGACCGCCGACACGTCGCTGACCTTGGACGCGTACCGCATCGACATCGACGACCGCATCGTGCTCAGCGGCCGCTTCGACACCACCGATCCGACCATCGGCTCGATCCTGGATTCGCTCGGCGTCGGCCAGGCGCAGTTCTTCGTCAACTCGGTCGATACCCGCACCGAAGGCGTGGACTTCACCTTCAACAACGAACGCGAACTGGGCAGCGATTTCAAGCTCGGCACCTTCTTCGCCTTGAACCTCAACCGCACCAAGGTCAACGCGATCCACGCGCCGCCGGCGCTGGTCGGTCGCGAAGACGTGCTGCTGTCCGAGCGCGAACGCTTGTTCATCGAGCAGGGCGCGCCGAAGTCCAAGGCCGTGCTCGGCTTCGATCTGTCGCGCGGCGCCTGGGACGGCAACCTCAAGCTGATCTACTTCGGCCCGCAGACCCTGGGCACGTTCTCGGGCACCGCGGCCGGCGTGCCGAACGCGCGCTACAAGTCCAGGAGCTCGGCCGATCTGAGCGTGACCTACGCCTTCAGCGACAACACCAAGCTCACTGTCGGCGCAACCAACCTGTTCAACGTCAAGCCGAGCCGGCAGAACCCGGACGAAACCGACAACGGCCACGTCTTCGACAGCGTCCAGTTCGGTTTGAACGGCACCGCGTACT
This sequence comes from Lysobacter capsici, assembly GCF_014779555.2. Taxonomy (NCBI): domain Bacteria; kingdom Pseudomonadati; phylum Pseudomonadota; class Gammaproteobacteria; order Lysobacterales; family Lysobacteraceae; genus Lysobacter; species Lysobacter capsici. The sequence goes on along the minus strand of NZ_CP094357.1, from coordinate 4,259,519 downwards.
TCGTGCGCCTGTGGCATAAGTTCTGATCGCGCGGCGCTGACGCGGCGGCGACAACGGCGATAAGATCCAGGCCATGAGCGCCGATCTTATCGCCCACCTGCAGGACGTGGCCGCGGACTTCGGCGCGCTCAGCGCGCGCCGGATGTTCGGCGGTTACGGCATCTACCACGATGGCGTGATGATCGGATTGATCTCCGATGAGGTGCTGTATCTGAAGGTCGACGATCAGAGCCGCGAACGTTTCCGCGCGGCCGACAGCGGACCTTTCCTGTACACACGGCGCGGCGAGACGGTGCCGACCAGTTACTGGTCGGTGCCGGAGGCGGCGATGGAGTCGCCGCAGGATATGAGGCCGTGGCTGGTGCTGGCTTACGAGGCGGCATTGCGTAAGGCGAATGCGGCGGCGTCGAAGGTCGGGGCACGTAAAGCCGGGCCGGTCAAAACCCGGCCGGCGAAAGCGAAGTCTGCGTCAGCCAAGTCGGCGAGCGTCGCAGCAGGCAAGTCTGGCGTCGCGAAAGCCAATCTTGCGAAAGGCAAGTCCGAGAACGCCAAGCCCGGGAAAGCCAGACTCGAAAAATCCAGGCCCAAGAAAGCCAGGTCCGCAACAACAAAGCCCACGAAGCCCGACGCCAAGCGCCGATGACGGGTTTCTTTCGCGCTGTTTGCTTTTAGCCGTCATCCCCGCGAAGGCGGGGATCCAGAGACTTCAGCGCCATGCCTCGGTGAAGCCCCGGATGCCCGCCTTCGCGGGGATGACGCCGGGAGAGATTCGCGACGACGCTCAAATCGAGGCTTCTGCTTTGCTCGTCATCCCCGCGAAGGCGGGGATCCAGAGGCTTCAGAGTCATGCCTCGGTGGAGCCCCGGATACCCGCCTTCGCGGCAATGACGGCAGGCGGTGAGGTGGATCGGCGAATGTCGCTTGGGCGATGGTCTTGATTCGAAGTCGCTGGATGTTCGACTGCGGCGAAGTAGGCGAGCGCTCGCCTTCGCGTGGATGACAAGCAGAAACACTCGTCCAGCAACCCGCGGCTATCGACGACGCGGTTGCCGACGCAATCTCAGCGCTTGTCCACCGCCAGCAACCAATCCAGAAACGCCTGCGCCGCCGGCCGCAGCCGACGGTGCGAGGGATAGATCGCGTAATAGCCCCAGCGCGCCGGCATCGCCGGGCCGGGCAGACGGATCAGCTGGCCCGAGCGCAGGTACGGCACCACGATCTGCTCGCGCGCCAGCGCCACGCCGATGCCTTGCGCGGCCGCCATCATCGCGTCGGTGGTGTTGCTGAAGATGTAGCGCTCCTCGAGCTTGCGTCCGTGCACGTCGGCGGTGCGGAACCAGTCGTGCCAGCCTTGCCGCGCCTGATCGGCGATCAGCGGCAGTTCGGCGATCTGCGCCGGCTCGGTGACCTGATCGATGCCGGGAAACGCCGGCGAGGCGACCGGGAACAAGGCGTCGTCCATCAAGTGATGCGCGGTCAGCCCCGGCCAATGTCCCGCGCCGTGGCGTACGCCGAGGTCCGGGCCGCTGTCGTCGAAACGGGTCAGCGCGATCTCGGTGTCGACCCGCAACTGGATGTGCGGATGGGCGCGGGTGAACCCGCCCAGGCGCGGCAGCAGCCAGGTGTAGGCCAGCGAGTGCAGGGTGGTGATGCGGACCCGGTCGCGCTCCTCGCGCGCCAGTCGCAGGCTGCGCAGCACGCCGTCCATGTCGGCCAGCGCGGTGCCGGCGGCATCGGCGAGCTGGCGGCCCTGGTCGGTCAGCGCGACCCCGCGCGCGTGGCGCTGGAACAGGCTCAGGCCGAGCCGGCTTTCGAGCTTGCGCACGTGGTGGCTGACCGCGCTGGCGGTCAGGTGCAGCTCCTCGGCGGCGTGGGCGAAATTCTGATGCCGCGCCGCCGCTTCGAACGCCGCCAGGGCCGGCAGCCAGTCCGCTCTGAGCGCCATATCGAGCCTTGAGTAATATTTGTGGCTGGGTTCGAAAGTATGCGCTTGCATGACTTTGACGGCCAGTCAGAATAGGCCTCAGGGAAAAGCCAGATTGTCGTCAGGGCCGGATCCGGGGCCGCGGCGGGATCGGCAAGTTGCGGAACAGGCGCGCTGTCGACGTCAGGTTTTCGGTGTATTCGAGCGTTGCTCGCGAGTGTCCGCGGGGTGAGTGGCAAGGACGCGAACCGGAAGCAGTTCGCGCTCCCCGAACGTCGCGACGCGACGCGATGCCGGCGTTGGGAATTCGGATATCGCCGCCGCGCCGGTCGCTTCAAGCTGTAACCAGATTCGCAAGCCGGCGCCCCCACGCCCGGTATCGTCTTAGTCGCTTTGCGAGGTCCACCATGAGCACGTCTCCAACCCTCCGCCTGCCCACCGATACGCCGCCCGCCGCCGCGCCGACCCATGAAGCCGCGACCGTGCAGAGCTGGCGCACGCCGCTGGAGCTGACCATCCTCGGCGCGATCTGGGGTTCGTCGTTCCTGTTCATGCGGGTGGCGGCGAAAGATTTCGGCGCGGTGCCGCTGGTGGAAATGCGCCTGGGCCTGGGCGCGTTGATCTTGCTGCCGTTCCTGTGGAAGGCGCGGGCCTCGTTCAAGGGCGCGATCTGGGCCAAGCTGGCGATGATCGGCCTGATCAATTCGGCGATCCCCTTCATCCTGTTCGCCTGGGCCGCGCAGCGCGCGCCGGCCGGGATCGGCGCGATCACCAATTCGATGGCGGTGCTGTTCACCGCCCTGGTCGGGTTCCTGTTCTTCGGCGAGAAGATCGGCACCCAGCGCGCGATCGCGCTGTTGGCCGGGTTCGCCGGCGTGGTCGTGCTGGCCAGCGGCAAGACCGCCGGCGCGAGCATCGGCTGGGCGGTCGCGGCCGGCTGCACCGCGGCGTTCCTGTACGGCATCGGCGCCAACCTGGTGCGCCGCCAGCTGACCGGCCTGCCGGCCGCGGCGGTCGCGGCGGCGACCCTGGGCACGTCGGCCTTGCTGATGCTGCCGTTCGCGATCGCCTACTGGCCCGATCATGCGATCCCGGCCAAGTCGTGGTTCTCCGCTTCGATGCTCGGCGTGCTCTGCACCGGCATCGCCTTCGTCATGTACTACCGCTTGATCCAGCGCATCGGCGCGGGCCGCGCGGTCGCGGTGACGTACCTGGTGCCGTTGTTCGGCGTGGCCTGGGGCTGGATGCTGCTGGGCGAACCGCTGACGCTGACCATGCTGGTGGCGGCTGCGTTGATTCTGGGCAGCGTGGCGTTGAGTCAGCGGGCGGCGAAGTAGGATGGCCCATTTTCGCATCAGTGCGTATGCATGATGGCGGAGAGAGTGAGATTCGAATCCAAGTAAGACACGCCGCAAGCCTGCCAATCATCAGTCGTCATTCCCGCGAACGCGGGCTCTGCTTTACTTCGGCGTAGCCGAACATCCAGCGACTTTCGTGCGGGTTACGTCAAAGTCACTGGATCCCCGCGTTCGCGGGGATGACGAGCCAATAGCGCGGCGACTCATGGCGCCCGTCATCGTAATCGTCTTTCGGAGAATCCCTTGTCCCCCACCCAACACCGCGTCCAATTCGATTTCGAAATCGAGTTCAGCAACGGCGGCGGCCTGCAAGGCCAGGGCTTCCGCCTCGATATCGACGGCGACGACATCGGCGATGCCGAGTTGATCGATTACATCGTGCGCGATCTGCGCCTGCTGATGGTCGGCCCCGCGCGCATCCTCAACAAGACCATCCTGGTCGAGGCGCACAAGCGCACGGCCGGCGCGATCGAAAGCGGCGAGATCCGCTACATCGATCTGAGCCACGCCATCGAAGACGGCCTGGTGACCTACCCGGGCATGCCGGCCGCGCATATCTGCGACTACCTCAGCCGCGAGCGTTCGCGCGAGCTGTACGAGGAAGGCACCCAGTTCCAGATCGGACGCATCGACATGGTCGCCAACACCGGCACCTACATCGATTGTCCTTCGCATCGTTACGAGGACGGCAAGGACTTGTCGCAGATCGGGCCGGAAGATTGCGCGGACCTGGATGCGATCGTGGTGCGCGTGCCGGCGTCGGTGCGGGCCATCGACGACAGTCATTTCCGCGACCTGGAACTGCGCGGCCGAGCGGTGCTGGTGCATACCGGCTGGGACGTGCATTTCGCCACGCCGGCCTATGGCGTCGACCATCCGTTCCTGACCGAAGCGGCCGCGCGGTGGCTGCGCGACTGCGGGGTCAAGCTGGTCGGGATCGACTCGGTCAACATCGACGACACCCGCGGCAAATCGCGGCCGGTGCATTCGACCTTGCTCGGCGCGGGGATCTTGATCGTCGAACACCTGCGCAACCTGGGGGCGTTGCCCGATAGCGGTTTCAGCTTCAGCGCGGTGCCGCCGAAGGTGAAGGGGATGGGGACGTTTCCGGTGCGGGCCTTGGCGAAGGTCGCCGGTGCTGTTGCGTCGGTTGGCTGAGCCGAAGGTCCAACCATTGCTGATCGAAAAGCGTCGGGGCTGAAGCTCCGGCGCTGTCCGCTCAGATCGCGGCAATCACTCGCCCCGAATCATCGCTACCGCAAATACGCCTGCAGCGCCGCGATCGCCATGCGCACCTTCGCCGGCTGCGCATCGCGCTGCGCGGTCACCGCGAACACGCCCAGCGGCGGCATCGACCACTCCGGCAGCACCCGCACCGCGCGGCCGTCGGCCAGCAGCGGCGCCGCATCGGGTTCGGGCAAGCGCACGATGCCCAGGCCCTGCAGCATCATCTCCATCAAGGTGCGCGAACTGTTGCTGACGATGCGTCCGCCGACCCGCACCCGCCGCGCGGGCTCGCCGTCGCGATGCATGTCGACGTATTCGGGCTGGTTCATCACGCTCAGGATCAGCATCGGATGCTGCGCGAGTTCCACCGGCATCCGCGGCAGGCCGTGTTCGCGCGCGTACTCGGGCGCGGCCACCAGCAGGTGCCGCCATTCGGCCATGCGCCGCGCGATCAGGTTCGAATCGGCCAGCCGTCCCACCCGGATCGCCAGATCGATGCGTTCGGCGATCAGGTCGATTTGGCGGTCGTCGGCGAACACCCGCAGCGCCAGCGCCGGGTAGGCGCGCAGCAACGGCGCCAGCGCCGGCGCCAGATGCGAGGCGAATCCGACCGGCACGGCGATGCGCAACTCGCCGCGCGGCTCGTCGCGCAGATCGCCCAGGCGGCCGTCGGCATTGCGCGCGGCGTGCAGCATCGCCGCGCAGTCCTCGTAATAGGCCTGACCGATTTCGGTGGTGGTGAGCTTGCGGGTGGAGCGGTGCAGCAGCACCACGCCGGTCTCGGCCTCCAGCTGGCGCAGCTGCTGGCTGACCGCGGACGGGGTCATGTCGAGCTCGCGCGCGGCCGCGCTCATCGAGCCCAGCTCGACCACCCGGGCGAACAGGGCCATGCGCTTGAGGCGGTCTATCGTGAAGTCCAGCTTCATGGTGATAGCGTCCAGGGCCGGATTATCGGCTGGCTTGTTAGCGAGCAGACTATATCCCGTCCAACCCACCTCAGGAGTTCCCCATGAACATCGTTCTGATCGGCGCCACCGGTTACGTCGGCCGCGCCCTGCTCCAGGAAGCGCTGCAGCGCGGCCACCGCGTCACCGCCATTGCCCGCGACACCGCCGGTTTGCCGGCCCACGACGGCCTGAGCGCGAAGGCGGCGACCATCGACGGCGGCGATGCGGCTGACGTCGCGGCCTTGGTGCGCGGCAGCGACGCGGTGATCGCCTCGTTCAACGCCGGCGGCTGGAAGAACCCGAACCTCGGCGCCGAGACCGTCGCCGGTTACGCCCAGATCATCGCGGGCCTGAAGCAGGCCGGCGCGCCGCGCCTGCTCGTGGTCGGCGGCGCCGGCAGCCTGGAAATCGCGCCGGGCCGGCAGGTGCTCGATCAGCCCGGTTTCCCGGCCGAATACCGCGACGGCGCCGAGGCGATGCGCAGCGTGCTGAACACCTTGCGCGAGGAGCAGACCCTGGACTGGACCTTCCTGTCGCCGGCCGCGCACCTGGTGCCGGGCGAGCGCACCGGCCGTTACCGCATCGGCGGCGATCAGCTGCTGGTCGACGCGCAGGGCGAGAGCAACATCTCGGTGCAGGACTATGCGGTGGCGATGATCGATGAGCTGGAACAGCCGGCGCATTCGCGTAAGCGGTTTACGGTGGCTTATTGATGGGTTGCCGGGTTGCAGGTTGGTTTGATGAGCTGAAGTAATCGATGCAGTAGGCAGTAGATCGATCCAGGCGAACCGATTTTGCGGAAAGAGCGATGGGTAGACGCGTTTGTATTTGCGGCTACCTATCGTCGTTCCCTTGCAAGCCGCCATCCTCGCGAAGACGAAGGCCACAGACTTCAGCGCCATCCTGCAAGAACGTCATCCCCGCGGAGGCGGGGATCCAGAGGCTTCAGCGTCATCCTTCCAGAACGTCATTCCCGCGAACGCGGGAATCCAGTGACTTAAAGCGTTCTTGCACGAAAGACCCTGGATGTTCGGCTGCGCCGAAGTAAAACGGAGTCCGCCTTCGCGGGAGTGACGGCAGGAAAGTTGCGTAGCCGCTCACCCCACCGCTACCACCAACGCCTCGCGCTGCTTAGCATCCAGCATCGCCCCAACCCCGGCCTTCAGATTGTCGGTCTGGTTGCGCGGTTTCGACGTCGCCGGTATCACCACCGTCACCGCCGTTTCGCTAAGCACGAATTTCAAGAACAACTGCGCCCACGAATCCGCGCCGACCTCGCTCGCCCAGGCCGGCAGCGGCTTGCCTTTGACCTGGGCGAACAGGCGCCCGTCCTCGAACGCGCGATTGACCATCACCGCGATGCCGAGCTCGCGCGCCAGCGGGAAAATCGTCCGCTCCGCCCCGCGCGACACCACCGAATAGTTGATCTGCACGAAGTCGGGCTTGAGCGCGCGCATCTCATCGGCCAGTTCGGCATGCGCTTCGTCGCGGTAGTGGGTCAGGCCGACCAATCGCACCTTGCCCTGCTGCTTGAGCTCGCGCGCGAGCGCGAACTGGACGCGGGTGTCGCGCAGGTTGTGCACCTGCAACAGGTCGATGCGATCGGTGCGCAGCTGACGCAGCGATTCGCCGAATTGCTGCCGCCCCTCCTCGATGCCGCTGACGCCCGACAGCTTGGTCGCCAGAAACAATCGATCGCGCAGCCTGGCTTCGGCCACCAGGTCGCCCAGCGCATCTTCGGCGCTGGAATAGGTCGGCGCGGTGTCGATGACGCTGGCGCCGGCGTCGACAAAGCGCTTGAGCACTTCGCGCAGCGGCGCGCGCGCGGCCTCGTCGCGGCCGACTTCGAAACTGCCCGAGGTGCCCATGCCGATCACCGGGATCGATTCGCCGGTGCTCGGGATCTTGCGCTTGAGCAGCGGGCCGACGAACGGGGTTTCGGCGGTTGCGCTCGCCGCGGCGGTTGCGCTCGCCGCGGCGGTGGTGGTCGCGGCTGGCGGAGACTCCTGGCTGCAGGCCGCCAAGGGCGCGAGCGCGAAACCGGTGGCGGCGAGCGAGGCGGTGCTGAGGAAATCGCGACGAGTGGTCATGGCGGGACTCGTTGGAATTCGGTGTGGTGGTCGATGACGGTGGGCGGGTGGTGAGTGGAGGGCGGTGGATGGCGGCGCCGGAGCTTGCGTTGGCGCGGTCGCGGCTTGCGCCGCTCCTACAGGGGGCGGATGTAGCAACGGCGCGAGTGGCGAGGGTGGAAAGGTTCGCGGCGCGCGATCGCATCGGGTCCGGTCGCATCGCGGGCACGTAGGCCGACTGTAGGAGCGGCGCAAGCCGCGACCGCGACACTGCGATTACGGCGCATCCATACGCCGGACGACACGATCGGCACCGGCAAACCAGATACGGCCGGCAGCTACCAACATCAACAACACCAACCCATCACCGCGCGCCCAACTTCTCCAACAACCGCATCGCCGCCGCCGGATTACGCTCCTTCGCCGCGCTGATGAAATACACGAACACCTCGCGCGCCGGTCCGGCGGCGAGCGGCGCGCCGACATGCGGCAAATCCGGGTTGTCCTCGCCGCGCGCCCAGGCCTGCGCGCGTCGCGCCCAGGCATCGAGCTCGTCGTCGGGATAACCGGTCGGTATCGCCGCGCGCGAACCCATCAGCCGGGCGTAGACGAAATCGCCGGTGATATCGGCCAAGGAGGGGTATTGATCGGAATCGGTGAACACCGTGGCGATGCGCCGCTCGCGCGCCAGCGCCAGGTAGTCGGCTTGCAGGAAACCGGGGTGGCGTACTTCCAGCACGTGCTTGAGCGGGTGGCCCTCGAGCGTGCGCGGCAGTGCGTCGAGGAACGCGGCCAGATCGTCGCGATCGAAGACGCGGCTGGGCGCGAGCTGCCACAGGATCGGCCCGAGCCGGTCGCCGAATTCGGCCAGGCCGCCTTCGATGAAGGCTTTCGCGCCCGAGGCCGCCTTGGCCAGCGCACCGCCCTGGGTGATGCGGCCGGGCGCCTTGAGCGAGAACACGAAGTGCTCCGGCGTCTCCGCCGCCCACTTTGCGTAGGTCGCCGGTTTCTGCGCGCTGTAGAAGGTGCCGTTGATCTCGATGCTGCTGAGCTGACGGCTGGCGTATTCCAGCTCGCGCCGCTGCACCAGCTTGTCGGGATAGAAATTGCTGCGCCACGGCACGAAGGTCCAGCCGCCGATGCCGCTGCGGATGCCGTCGATGGGCTTGACCCCGGTGTTGCCGGCGAGCGGATCGGCCGGCGCGGCCGCGGGTGAGGCGAACAGATCGCCGCCGGAGGCGGAGGCGTCGTCGGATGGGCTGCGTTTACGATTCATAGATTCCACGGGTTGTAGGTGCCGAACCACCACAGGCGGCCTTCGAGATCGCGGCAGGTGTAGGCGCGGCCGCCGTAATCCTGATCGGCGATGTCGACCACGATCTGCGCGCCGGCCGCGCGCGCGCGGGCGTAATGTTCGTCGGCGTCGCTGACGACGACCGAGCAGGCCTGAGTTTCGCGCCCGCCGATCTCATCGGGTTGGACGATGCGCTTGCCCCAGTCGCTGGCGTTGTCGACCGAGCCGAGCATGATCATGCCCGGTCCGTAGGTCAGCTGGGCATGGTGGACGATCTCGCCGTCGGCGTAGACGGCATGTTTCTCGAAACCGAAGGCGCGGCACAGCCACTCGATCGCGGCGGGCGCGTCGCGGTAGCGCAGGGACGGGATGATCGTGCTTCCGGCGATGGGATCCATGGGACGCTCCTTGAGACGGAATGCAGGCGGCGTGGATGGCGCGAAGCGGACGTGACACACGTCAGGCGACGAGGATAACGCCGCGGCGTTATCCTCGCGTCTTCATCGGCGAAGGGAGTTTCCGGCATGACCACGTATTCGGGCGGCTGCCATTGCGGCAAGGTCGCTTACGACGTCGAGGGCACGATCGACCAGGCGATCGACTGCAATTGTTCGATGTGCCAGCGCCGCGGCGGCCTGCTGTGGTTCGTGCCGCGCGGCAATTTCACCCTCAAGACCGATCCGGCGGAACTTGGGACGTATCACTTCAACAAGCATTCGATCGACCATCATTTCTGCAAGAACTGCGGCATCGCGTCCTTCAGTCAGGGGCAGATGCCGGACGGGACGAAGATGACGGCGATCAATGTGCGCTGTCTGGAGGGGATCGATCTGAAGTCGGTGAAGGTTGTGCCGGTGGATGGGCGATCGTTCTGATACGGCATCGGTTCGACCTGCGATGGCGTAGTGCCGCGGTCGTGAGGCCGCGATCATCCGGCCGCAATTGCCGAGGTTCGATCGCCGAGATGCGCTCGCCAAGTTGCCATCGCCAAGTTGCGATCGCCGAGTTTTGAACATTGGATTGCGAGCGATGCGTTGCGAGCAGCGCGTTGCTTTCCCTCTCCCGCTTGCGGGAGAGGGTAGGGTGAGGGCGCTTTTCCAGCAGACTTTCGCGGCGGTTCGTTTGCCCTCACCCCAACCCTCTCCCGCAAGCGGGAGAGGGAGCATGAAGCGGCGTGACTCGATAAGGCGGGGCGCGGCTTTATTCGCGTGAACCGCTCGCCGCGTGAACTGCAAGTCCGTCTAAACCGCGGTTCAATCCGCGTCGCGACCCGACCGCAACCGCTCACGTCCCCGTTCGGTCAACACCGCCAGGCTGCTCTCCCCATGCGCCTCAACCCGCACCCAACCCGGCGCGGGATGGTCGCCGATCGCGTCTTCGCCGATCCAGGCCAGTTCGCGCAGCAGCACGCTCATGCGCACGCCCAGCCGCTTGCACAGGCGCGGCAGCGAGACGCCGCCGGGTTCGCCGGCCAGCATCGCCAGCAAGGGCTCAGTCAACTCGGACAAGGCCGATGTCCTTGGCCGATTGCAGATTCGCGCCCGGCTGCGCCACATGCGCATACACGATCACCGGGATCGATTTGGACGTCGGCGTACGCGCCTCGTCGGCGAAACTCGACAGCGGCACCAGCGAATTGGTTTCCGGGTAATACGCCGCCAGGCAACCGCGCGGGATGTTGTACTCGACCAACAGAAACCGCTTGGCCACGCGGCGCACGCCGTCGTCGCACAGACTCTCCAGGTCGACCCAGTCGCCGGCCTGCATGTTGAGTTCGGCGATGTCCTGCGCGTTGATGAACAACACCCGCCGTTCGCCGAACACGCCGCGGTAGCGGTCGTTCATGCCGTAGATGGTGGTGTTGTACTGATCGTGCGAACGGGTGGTGGCCAACGTGAACACCGGTTGCTCGCGGCTGGCGCGGGCGCGATGCACCGGCAGGTCGGTCGGCACCGCATGCGGCTTGAACAGCGCCTTGGCTTCGCGATTGAGCCAGCGCCGCTCGGCCGCGGCATTGGTCAGGTGGAAACCGCCGGGCACGCGCACGCGCAGATTGAAATCGTAGAAGTCGTCGAACACGTCGGCGATCCTGTCGCGGATGCGATCGTAATCGCCGATCAGCCACAGCCACGGCACCTTGCTGCGCGCGCCGAGGGTCGCATGCGCCAGGCGCGCGACGATCGCCGGTTCCGACAGCAGCATCGGATCGGCCGGCGCGTTGATGCCGGCCGACAGGTGCACCATGCTCATCGAATCCTCGACCGTCACGCTCTGCGGCCCGGTCTCCTGCATATCGATCTCGGTGCGGCCCAGGCAGGGCAGGATGTAGGCGTCGCGGCCATGCACCAGATGGCTGCGGTTGAGCTTGGTGGTGACGTGCACGGTGAGGTCGCAACGGCGCAGCGCGCGATGGGTGGCCTCGGTGTCGGGCGTGGCGGTGGCGAAGTTGCCGCCGAGGCCGAAGAAGGTCTTGCAGCGGCCGTCGAGCATCGCCTCGATCGCGCCGACCGTGTCGTGGCCGTGCTCGCGCGGCGGTTCGAACCCGAACACATCGCGCAGGCGATCGAGAAACGCCGGAGACGGCTTCTCGTAGATGCCCATGGTGCGGTCGCCCTGCACGTTGCTGTGGCCGCGCACCGGGCACGGCCCGGCGCCGGGGCGGCCGATATTGCCGCGCAACAGCATCAGGTTGACGATCATCTGGATGGTCGCGACCGAGTGCTTGTGCTGGGTGATGCCCATGCCCCAGCAGCAGATCACGCTCTTGGCCCGCGCGTAGATGTCGCCGGCGCGTTCGAGTTCGGCGCGGGTGAGCCCCGACTCGGCGACGATCGTGTCCCACGATTCGCTCTCGACTTCGGCGACGAAGGCCTCGAAGCCGCGCGTGTGTTCGGCGATGAAGTCCAGATCGACCACCCGCTCGCGCCCGTCGCGCCGCGCCTGCGCGTCGAGCTCCAGGACGCGCTTGATCATGCCCTTGACCGCGGCCAGGTCGCCGCCGATGCGCAACTGGAAATAATCCGAGGAAATGCGGGTCGAGCCGTTGTGCAGCATCTCCAGCTTGTCCTGCGGATCGGCGAACCGCTCCAGCCCGCGCTCGCGCAGCGGATTGAACGAGACGATCGCCGCGCCGCGCTTGGACGCCTGACGCAGTTCGCCGAGCATGCGCGGATGATTGGTGCCCGGGTTCTGGCCGAAGATGAAGATCGCCTCGGCGATCTCGAAATCGCGCAACTGCACCGTGCCCTTGCCGATGCCCAGTTGCGCCTTCATCGCGGTGCCCGAAGGTTCGTGGCACATGTTCGAGCAGTCGGGAAAGTTGTTGGTGCCGTACTCGCGCACGAACAACTGATACAGGAACGCGGCCTCGTTGCTGCAACGGCCGGAGGTGTAGAACAGCGCCTGATCGGGCGAGGCGAGCGCGTTCAAGTGCGCGCCGATGCGGCTGAAGGCTTCGTCCCAGGTGATCGGCAGGTACTTGTCGCTGGCCGCGTCCCAGCGCATCGGATGGGTCAGGCGGCCCTGGTTTTCCAGCCAATGGTCGCTGTAGCGTGCGAGGTCGGCGACGGTGTGTTCGGCGAACAGCTCCGGAGTGGCGCGGTGCTTGGTCGCCTCGGCGGCGACGGCCTTGGCGCCGTTTTCGCAGAACTCGAAGGTCGAGGTGTGGTCGCGATCGGGCCAGGCGCAGCCGGGGCAATCGAAACCATCGGGCTGGTTGGCCGACAGCAACGTGCGCGCGCCGCTGACCGGGATGTCTTGTTCGATCAGTTGGGTGGCGACGCTGCGCAGCGCGCCCCAGCCGCCGGCGGGGCCGTTGTAGGGGCGGATCGGGTTCTTGCTCATGGGCGCGATTCCAGATTCATGCGGCGGCTTCGCCGCTGGCGTCGACGGGGTCGTCGATCAGCCGGTATGCGTGGGTGTAAACGGCATGCCCGTCGTCGCGGGCGAAGCCGATCAAGGTGAGGTGGGCCGAGTCGGCCAGGGCGATCGCCAGCGCGGTCGGCGCGGAGATCGCGGCCAACAGCGGGATGCCGGCTTGCGCGGCTTTCATCGCCATCTCGAAACTGGCGCGGCTGGTGACCACGGCGAACCCCGACAGCGGGTCGATCGCGCGCGCCGACAGCGCACCGATCAACTTGTCCAGGGCGTTGTGGCGGCCGACGTCTTCGCGCACGAACACTACGCGGCCATCGCGATCGGCCCAGCCGGCGGCGTGGGTGGCGCCGGTCAGCGCGTTGAGCGGTTGCTGCTGGCGTAATTCGCGCAAGGCGCGTTGCAGGGCATGCAGATGGATCGGTGCGCTGCCCGGCAGGCGCGGCGGCGGACGCAATACCGCCTCGATGCTTTCGGTGCCGCACACGCCGCAACCGCTGCGGCCCTGCAGGTTGCGGCGGCGTTGCTCGAGCGCGGCGGCGCGCGACTCGGGGATGCTCAGGGCGATCGCGATGCCTTCGAGCGAGGTGTCGATGGCGTCGACCTGCAGTTCCTGCGCGTTCGCGACGATGCCTTCGCTGAGCGAGAAACCCAGGGCGAAATCGGCCAGATCGTCGGGCGTGGCCATCATCACCGCGAACGGCGTGCCGTTGTAGGCCAGCGCGACTGGCACTTCGGCGGCGATCGCGTCGAGCGCCTCGGCCACGCGTTCGCCGCGGCGCCGCTGCACCTTGCGCTGCACCGCGCCGGCCGCGGTCGCGGCGGCGGGCGCATGCGCATCGTCCGACGAATCGGCGGGGTGGGACGGATGCGGTGTCGGCGAGGATCGGTTCATGGGATGTCGAGCGCCGGACGCTGCGCTCAGCGTCCGGCCGGTGACCTCAGTGGAACAGCACGAAGGCTTTCTGCAAGGTGACCCACACGCCCCAGGCCAGCGGAATGCCGACCGCGGCCCAGGCGGCCAGCACCAGCAGCGGGTTGCCGCCATGGCCGACCTGCGCCATCTGCTCGGGCGTGTACAAGGCGCCGCCGTTGCTGCCGGTCTTCTCGTGAGCGAGGGCTTTTTCGCGCGCCAGTTCCTCCGGCGTCATGAAATGTTTCTGCGCGACCGGGCGCACCATCAGATTGCACAACAGGCCCAGCACCAGCATCCCGGCCAGGATATACATGGTGGTGTTGTAGACCTGCGAAGGCGGCAGGCCCAGGCCGAGCTGGTAGTCGCGCATGTAGGTGACCACGACCGGCCCAAGGATGCCGGCGGTGGCCCAGGCGGTGAGCAGGCGGCCGTGGATCGCGCCGACCATCTGGGTGCCGAACAGGTCGGCCAGATACGCCGGGATGGTCGCGAAACCGCCGCCGTACATCGACAGGATCACGCAGAAGATCGCCACGAACAAACCGATGCTGCCGGCCGAACCGGCCGTCGGCGCGGATGCATACAAGGCGAAGCCGAGCACGAAGAACACCACATAGGTCGCCTTGCGGCCGATGTAGTCCGAGGTCGAGGCCCAGAAGAACCGCCCGCCGATGTTGAACAGGCTCAGCAATCCGGTGAAGCCCGCGGCGATGGTGGCGATCAGGCCCAGTTGGGTCGCATCGAGCGACTTGATCCCGCCGTCGACGCCGATCAACTTGCCACCGAACACTTCCTGCAGCATCGGCGAGGCCATGCCGATCACGCCGATGCCGGCGGAGACGTTGAGGCACAACACGCCCCACAGCAGCCAGAACTGCGGGATGCCCCAGACCTTTTTCACGTGCACGTGCTGCTGGGTGATCATCGCGTTGCTGCTCGCCGCCGGCGGCGTCCAGCCGGCGGGTTTCCAGCCGCTCGGCGGCACCCGGTAACCGAACGCGCCGCCCATCATGAAAACGAAATACAGCGCGGCCATGGTCAGGAAGGTTTCGTATACGCCGACCGAGCTCGCGGTGGCGTAGTGCTTCATCAGCATGTCGGCGAGCGGACTGCCGATCAGCGCGCCGCCGCCGAAGCCCATGATCGCCATGCCGGTGGCCATGCCGCGGCGGTCGGGAAACCATTTGATCAGGGTCGACACCGGCGAGATGTAGCCCAGACCCAGGCCGATGCCGCCGATCACGCCCGAGCCCAGCCACAGCATCCAGATCTGATGGGTCTTGATGCCGATCGCCGAAATCACCAGGCCGCCGCACCAGCACACCGCCGAGACCACGCCGGCCTTGCGCGGCCCCGCGCGTTCCAGCCAGCCGCCCCAGATCGCCGCCGAGCAGCCCAGCAGCACGAAGAACAGGGTGTACATCCAGCTCAGTTCGCTGACCTTCCAATCGCAGCCGGTGGCGACCATGCGCGCGAAGAAGCTCATGTCCTTGGCGCAGTCGAGCGGTTGCTCGATGCCGATCGCCTTCGACAGCGGCAGCCAGAACACGCTGAAGCCGTACGCCATGCCGATGCACAGATGGATCGCCAGCGCGGCCGGCGGGACCAGCCAGCGGTTGAAACCGGGCTTGGCGACGATGCGTTCCTTGGACAGCAAGCCGTCCGTGGCCGATGGCGATGCTGCAATCACAGCGCTCTGATTGGACATGCGTGGACCCCTCTAGTACGTGCCGCCGGCCTGACCTCAAATATGTGCTTCAGGGCATAAAGTAGGGGGCTGCCCGGAATTGTTTGCGAGGCTAACGCGTGCAGGGGCGTGACGTATATCACCGGGTAGTCTAATAATCGGCTCTGAAAAGCCGATTGGGCGTACGAATGCAGGACCTCATCCACATCGTCGCTGTACTCGATCCGCGATGCGTCTGCGCAACTGGCACTCGGTTGCTGGTGCCCGGGCGCCCAGCCCGGCCGCGAACCTCGCGTCGCGGCTCAGGGGCCGTTGCCGTCGGGCATCAGCAAGGCCAGCGGCGCGCAGGCGCGGGCGCTGCAGCCCCAACGCCGGTAGGTCTCGCCGTCGCGCCAGGTCGCGGTCGCGGCGGCATTGATCTCGAATTCCCAGGCGCGGCCGTCGGCGATCAGGCGACCCTTGATCGAGCACGGCAACCAGTAATAGGCATCGCCCAGGCCGTCGGGGTATTCCTGGGCGAGGGCGAAGAACCGGGCCGCGTCGGCCTCGCTCAGGCGCCAGGCCTTGCAGGCGCGCGCCAGGCTTTCGCGCTCGGGCGCGGCGTCGTTCGAGTCCTGCATCCGAGGCGCTTGGATTTCGGTGATGCGCAGCGTGCCCGGCCGCATCGCATCGCTCGTCGCGTGCGGCGCGGTGCCGCATGCCAGCAGCGCGAACACTGCGGCGACACCGCACGAGGCGCGCGCGATGCGTTTGATCGGGTTGATTGCGGCGATCGGCATGGGGGCGGCGTCCTGTTCGGGGTGCGGAGGCGTGCGCGCAGTTCGACTCGCGCCGCCCGCGGTTTGCGATGCCGCAACGATATGCACGAGTGCGATCGTTATCGAGCCCGCATGTGGATGGGTCAAGCACCGGTCGAACGCGCGCGCCGGGTGCTTCATCGTATCGGCTCGACGCCGGCCGCGGCCGCGAACGGCCTTCATGCACGCAGCAAATCAACGGAGCGGCCATGTTCAAAATCCTGATCCAACCCAAGTGGACCCTGCACGCCGCCGACGGCCGGCCGTTGCCGCCCAAGCTGATCGACCTGCTGCTCGGCGTGCATGCGACCGGTTCGCTGGCGGCGGCCTGCCGCGATCTGGATCTGTCGTATCGCTATGCCTGGGGCTTGCTGCAATCCTCGCGCACGCTGTTCGGTGCGCCGCTGCTGCGCATGACCCGCGGACGCGGCGCCAAGCTGACCGCCCTGGGCGAACGCCTGGTCTGGGCCGATCAACGCATCGCCGCGCGCCTGGCGCCGACCCTTGACAGCTTGGCCTCGGAGGTCGAAGTCGAACTCGAACGCACCCTCAGCGCGCAATCGGCGCCGCAGCGGCTGCACGCCGCGCATGGCTTCGCGGTCGAAACGCTGCGACGCTTTCTCGACGAGGCCGGCACCCCGGTCGATCTGAAATACCGCAGCCCCGGCGAGGCCCTGGCGGCGCTGCGTTCGGGCGATTGCGATCTGGCCGGCGTGCATCTGCCGATCGGCGAATTCGAACACGACATCCTCGCGCACTACGCCGACCGCATCGATCCGCTCAACGATCGCGTGCTGCATCTGGCGACGCGGCGGATCGGCTTGATCGTCGCGCCCGGCAATCCCAAGCGCATCCGCACCCTGACCGACCTGCTGCGCGACGACGTGCGTTTCATCCATCGGCAGGCCGGGTCCGGCGCGCGCCTGCTGCTCGAACACATGCTGGCCAGGCAGGGCCATAGCATCCGCGACATCCGCGGTTGCGGCATCGACGAACTCACCCATGCCGCGGTCGCCACCTATGTCGCCAGCGGCATGGCCGATGCCGGGTTCGGGCTGGAGACGCCGGCGCGGCGCTATGGCCAGGATTTCGTGCCGATCGCCTCGGAGCATTATTTCTTTCTGGCGCGCGCCGAAACGCTGGAGTCGCCGGGACTGGCCGAGGTGCTGGCGATCCTGCGCAGCGAGCGTTTCCGCCAGGAGCTCGGCCGGTTGCCGGGGTACGACGCCGATCGCTGCGGCACGGCGCAGGATCTGTTCGAGGCGTTCGCTTCGGCGCGGGGGGTGTTTGGGTGACGGGTGCGGTGTGAATCGTTTTGCTGGTTGGGCCGATGGCTGCGATGAGGTTTCGCCGTAGTCCGATTGCCGCGGTCGCAGCTTACGCAGCTCCTACACGATGGAGTGAAAGATTCGTTCGCGGCGGTAGGAGCGGCGCGAGCCGCGACCGTGATGAGTCCGGTCGCGGCGTGAATTGTTTCCATCGGTGATGCCGATACGACGAAGGCGCGGTTGCCCGCGCCTTCGTGGTAGCTGTTTCGACCAGACCGTCGAGGTTGCGCAATCAGCGAATCGGTTCGTCCAGCATCAGCTCGCGCACGAACCGCACCGGCGGGGCGCCGTAGGACAGCACCTGATCGTGATAGGCCTTGAGGTCGAACTTCGGACCGAGCTGGGCCTCCACCGCCTTGCGCATGTCGAAATGCTCCTGCGCGCCGACGAAGTAGGTCGGCAGCTGCGCCGAAGTCAGCTGCGCGCGCACCCACTTGCCGGCGGCTTCGCGTTCCTGCTGGAAGGTCTGCTGGGTCATGAAGGTCATGGCCTGCTCGCGGCTCCAGTCCTCCACCTGCACGCCTTGATCGAGGATCGCGTTGCCGAGCGTGCGCAGATAGAACTTCAGCTGCACCAGGCGGAACAGCGGGTCGTTATCGAGATACCCCGCGTCGGCCATCATGTCCTCGGTATAGACCGCCCAGCCTTCGGCGAACACGCCCGAGCGTAGCACCGCGCGCAGGGTCGACGGCGCCTTGGCCGAATGCGCGCCTTCCAGGTAGTGGCCCGGCATCGCTTCGTGGATCGACAGCAGATGGACCATGCGCGTGTTGTATTCGCGCAGGAACGAATTGACCTGGTCGTCGCTCCATTCCTTCGGAATCGGCGAGATCGCGTAGTACGTGTCCAGACCTTTATCGAGCGGACCGGGCGAATCGCAGTACGCGAGCGCCACGCCGCGCTGGAACTCCGGCATCAGGATCACCTTGACCGGCGCGTCCGGCACGGTGACCAGATTCTTGGCGCGGGTGAACGCGGTGGCGTCGCTGAGCGTCTGCTTGGCGAAATCGACGACCTTGTCGCGCGGCGGCTTGTCGGCATAGGCGAGTTCAAGCGCCGCTTCGATCGCCTTCTGCTGCTGCTCGGGCGTGGGCTTGTCGGGCAGCGCGGGCGCGCCGGGCTTGTCCTTGAGTTCCTTCTGCGCGATGGCGTACATCTCGCCGCGCACCCGCGCCAGTTCGGCCTTGGCGCGTTCCATGATCTGCGCGCGCGACAGCGAGGAGTTCAGCGAGAACTTGAGCTTCTCGTCGTACAAGGTCTGACCGATGCGGAAGTTGCCCTTGGCGTTGGGCACCAGGGTCTTGTCCAGCCACTCCTGCTGCTCGGCCACGGCCTTGCGCAGGCCGGCGACCGCGTCGTCCAGGCGCTTGCGCTCGGCGCCCTTGAGCTGGCCGGCGTTGGGCGTGATGAAGGTGTCGATCAGGCTCAACACGCCGGCGTTCTGCTTGGCCACGGTTTCGGCGTGGATTTTCGGAACCCGGGCCGGATCGAGATTGGCCCGGGCCTGGGCGAAGATCTGCGGGATTTTTTCCATCCGCGCGGTCGCCGATTTGAGCCGCTGCGGCAGCGGCGCGTACTCGCGCGCCATCAGGTTGTAGATCGCATCGCCGGCCAGGCCGCTGTAGACCATCGGGTCCCAGGCCCAGCTTTGCAGGGTCTGGATCGACCACACGTCCGAGCGCAGGCGATTGCGCAGGATCAACGCGTCGACCTGGTTCTCGCGCGACAGCTTGGTGGTGTCGATGGTGTCGAGTTCGGCCAGCAGCTTGTTGTTGAAATCGAGCTGGCGCTGGCGGCCGGCGGCGCTGTAGTCGTCGACTTCGCCGTCGAAACGGTGATCGCCGATCTGGGTGGCGGCGATCGGATTGATCTGCATCACCCCGTCGAGCCAGCGCTTGGACAAGGCGGCGAACGCGGTGTCGACGGCCGGGTCGGACGGATTCGCGGCGGCGCCCGCGGCTTGCGGCGCGGCGGCGGCCGGCGGCGTGGCCGGTTCGCGCGAGCCGCAGGCCGACAGGGCGAGGACGAGCAGGGCGGGGCTAAGCAAACAAGCGAGCTGCGTAGGGCGCAACGGGCGCATATCCATTCTCGGGTCGGTGGCGGGCCGGGTTGCGCGCAGGATAGGCCAAGCCGGTCGCGCCCGCATGGGTCATTGGTCGGGTCGCCGGGCTGGCCGTGACGGCTGGTGTTTTTCGTCGGGCCATGTCGTGTGCGGCCGGCGTGGGGAGGTTTGCGCGGTGTGTGGTTTCGCGGTCAAGGCAACCGGCAATACGGGCAAACCGGTGGTAACCAGACCCGACTGTAGGAGCGGCGTGAGCCGCGACCGCGAAACTTGCTTGCGTCGTATGCGTGAGGTCGCGGTCGCGGCTCGCGCCGCTCCTACAGGGGGCGGGCGAGGGTTTTTGCGCGATGTGGTTTTTGCGCAGTTGCCGTGTCGGTGGTTGGATTTCGTCGCTTTCGGCGGCGGCGCCGACATAACGATCGGTAATGCGGTCATGCGCGCGCGCCGGGATTCGCATTGCGCGAAGGTATCGCCAGCCCGCCGGTAAAACGGCGCGATCGCTTTGCGGCACGGGCGTTGCCGCTGAACAGGGCGGTTGCGCGCCGATCCGGCATGGTCGGGGCGTGGTCGGCCGTTGGCGAAATATTCGCCATTCTCCCGTTCGCGCTTCGTTGACATCGTTTTATCGCGATGCAACATAAAGCCCGTCGCCGCGTCCCGTGTCCGACCTTCCTTCCGCATCGAACGACATCACCGTGAACGCAGTTGCCCCGACGAATCCGACCGCCGTTTTGCGCCGCTTCCATGGCGAGAGCTGCACGGCCATGTGTTGCCGCTGACCGCCCGTCCGCGTCGCGCCATCGCCCTTCGTCTTCTGTTCCGGTGCTGCCTCATGTCCATTTCGAATGCCATCTCGATCTTCAACGCTCCGACCGATGCCTGGCGCGCGCCCGCGCCGCGCGATCGGTCGATGTGTACCCGGCGGGTGATGCCCTGACGGGCTGAACCTGCCGCTTTCTTCGCCCGTCCCGGATCGGCACGCGGCTGACGGCATCGCCGTTTCGCGTCTGTCTCCCCTCTCGTGACTGCACTGCGCTTGCGCAGCGCCGGCGGCCGCGCGCCGTTCCGGGCGGGCGTTCCTTCTGCTTTTAAAAAATCTTCGCTTTTCCTTCCCCACGTCTTGCAGGAATCGTCCATGCCGTTCGTACACGCACCACGCTCCGCGCCCGCTCGCACCGGGCCATACCGACGTCTCGCCCTGGCCTTGTCGATCGCGCTCGCCGCGCCGCTGGCGCAGGCCGACGAAGCCGCGGCGACCGCCGCGCCCGGCGTCACCCTCGATGCGGTCCAGGTCACCGGCAGCAACCTCAAGCGCAGCGACGAAGCCGGGGTCAATCCGGTGCTGGTGATCGATCGCGTGCAGATCGAAAAGAGCGGCAAGGTCACCGTGTCGGATCTGCTGCGCAGCCTCACCGTCAACAGCGGCAACAGCTTCAACGAGCAATACACCGGCAGCTTCGCCAACGGCTCGGCCGGGGTATCGCTGCGCGGCCTGAGCCAGAAGAACACGCTGGTGCTGGTCAACGGGTATCGCGTGGCCTCGTACGGTTTCGCGCAGAACACCCAGGACAATTTCGTCGATCTCAATGCGCTGCCGCTGGGCGCGATCGAGCGGGTGGAAATCCTCAAGGACGGCGCATCGGCGCTGTACGGTTCCGACGCGATCGCCGGCGTGGTCAATCTGATCCTGCGGCGCAAGATCGAAGGCGTCGAGGTCGATGCGTCCTACGGCGCGGCCACCCAGGGCGGCATCGATCAACAAAGCCTCGGCCTGCGCGCCGGTCACGGCGATCCGGACAAGGACGGTTACAGCCTGCGTTTCAGCCTCGACGTGTTCAAGCGCGGGCAACTCAACGGCGACGAACGCGCGCTGACCCGCGACGGCGATTACCGCGATCAACCCGGCGGGCGCCTGGCCGGCTGGTCGACCCAGGGCGGCGCGTTTCTGGCCAATCCGCGAGCGCCGGTCGCGTTCCCGTGCCAACCCGGTACCCAGTCGCGTCCGTACAGCGACTTCGGCAGCCCGCTGCCGGGCAACGCCTGCGCGTTCAACACTCAGCCGTACCGCACCTTGATTCCCGAGGTGGAGCGCTATCAGGCCTTGGTCGCCGGCGACGTGTGGTTCAACGACAAGGTCCAGGGCTTCGCCGAGATCCTCTACAGCACCAGTAACAACAGCACGTATTTCAGCGCGCCGATGACGGTCGGCGCCGGCCTGCGCGCCTACGATCGCAGTTCCGGCCGTCTGGTCGATATTCCGGCGGTGCTGCCGGTCGGGCATCCGAACAACCCGAACGCGACGCCGACGCCGTTCGAGTATTCCTTCCTCGACCTGGGCGCGCGCTACAAGATCAACAAGTCGGAGTTCTCGCGCATCCTGTTCGGCCTGCGCGGAAAGGGCGAGGTGTGGGACTGGGACGTCGCCGCCAGCCATTCGGAAAGCCAGCAGCGCGAGTACGTGCGCAACTTCCTCAACCGTTATGCGTTCCAGCAGGTGCTGGCCGACGGCAGCTACGATTTCCTCAATCCCTCGCGCACGCCGGGCGCGCTCGATGCGCTGCGTCTGTCGACGCGCCGCCCGGGCACGTATCGCCTGAGCACGCTCAGCGGCAAGGTCTCGGGTTTCCCGTGGCAATGGCGCGCGGGCGATGTCGGCGTCGCCGCCGGGGTGGAATTCCGCGACGAAGCCCAGGACGCGGGCACCAGTCCGCAGGTGTTGTCGGG
The DNA here is from genome assembly GCF_014779555.2 of Lysobacter capsici. Taxonomy (NCBI): domain Bacteria; kingdom Pseudomonadati; phylum Pseudomonadota; class Gammaproteobacteria; order Lysobacterales; family Lysobacteraceae; genus Lysobacter; species Lysobacter capsici. Next base: position 4,237,313 of record NZ_CP094357.1, on the reverse strand, counting down.
CACCGAGCTGCGCCCGGCGATCAATCTGATCGACGGCGATCGCCGCGTCGCCGCCGCGTTCTTCGAGTTGAGCCTGAAACCGTGGCAACAGGTGGAAGTGCAACTGGCCGGCCGCGGCGATCATTACAGCGACTTCGGCAGCGCGTTCTCGCCCAAGCTCGGCATCCGCTGGCAGGTCAGCGACGATTGGCTGCTGCGCTTGAACGCCTCGCGCGGTTTCCGCGCGCCGTCGCTGCCGGAAATCGCCCAGAGCACCACGATCAGCTACGGCAGCGTGATCGATCCGTTCGATCCGGTGCAGCCGGGCGCCTCGCGCGGCGTGACCGTGCTGCGCGCCGGCAATCCGGATCTGAAGGCCGAGCGTTCCAGCAACATCAACCTGGGCGTGTTGTGGGCGCCCGATGCCGACACCAGCCTCGGCGTGGATCTGTATCGCATCCGTCAGGACGACCTGATCGCGCCGGACAACGTGCAGTTCGTGGTGTCCAATCCGCAGAGCAATCCGGGCCGTATCACGCGCGATGCGCAGGGCCGGCTGCAACTGGTCGAGAACCGCTACTCCAACCAGGGCACGCTGACCACGACTGGTTTCGATATCGAAGGCCGCAAGGTCTGGCATGCCGGCGACGACCGCTGGACCCTCGACGGCACCTGGACCCGGTTGCTGAGCTACGAGCAGCCGCAGGTGGCCGGGCAGGGCGCGCTGGAAGGCGCCGGCGGCAACCGTTTCGGCGCGCTGCCGAAGTGGCGCGGCATCACCTCGCTGGCGTATGCGCGCGGCGACTGGAACGCGCAGCTGTCGTGGCGTTATATCGGCGGCTACAAGCAGCAGGTGGTCGATGCGCGCAGCAATCCGGGCCTGAGCGACAAGGTCGACGATCACCACCAGTTCGATCTGTACCTGGGTTACGAGGGCCTGCGCGACACGACCTTGTATTTGTCGGTGCAGAACCTGGCCGACAAGGACCCGCCGTTCGATCCGGCCGGCGGCGCGCTGCCGTACGACATCAGCCAGTACGACGCCTTGGGCCGCTTCGTCACCGTGGGGGTCAAGCACAAGTTTTGACCGTCCGCCGCGCACGGCCGCGCGCCGACGCCAACCCCGTTGGCGCCCGGCGCGCGTTCGCTCAAGGCATCGACAGGCAAGGCGCGCCCGTGGGGACCTGATTCGGGCGCGCCGCGATGGCATAGTGCCGCCTGCCACTGACGGCTGAGGAGATGGGCGCGATGGACAGGAATAAAATCACCGGGCTGGTGTTGGCGCTGATGCTGGCCGGCGGACTGCTGGCCGGCTGCGGCAAGAACCGCAGCGAGAGTCCCGCGATGGACGAAGCGGTGCAGGTGCCGCAGATGCCGGAGGCCAGCGCGGCCAGTCCCGATTCCGGTGGCGGCGCCGCGCAGCCCGACCTGGGCGTGCTGCTGGCCTACGAACATCAAGTCCGCATCCGCATGCCCGGCGAGCGCATCGCGGCGCAGGCCACGGCGGTGCAGTCGGCCTGCAACAGCGGCAAGTTCGGCGCCTGCGCGGTGCTGGGGATGAGCCAGAGCGGCGGCGACGATCCGTCGGCGACCTTGCAGGTGCGGATCGTGCCGCAAGGCGTCGACAAGCTGATCGCGCTGGCCGGCCAGGGCCAGGAAATCGCCGAACGCAGCATCCAGGCCGAGGATCTGGCCACCGCGGTGCGCGACAACAGCCTGCGCCAGGACCGGCTGCGCAAGGAGCATGCGCGCCTGCTCGAGTTCCAGGACCGCAAGGATCTGAAGATCGCCGACGTGATGACCCTGTCGAGTCGCATCGCCGAGATCGAATCGCAGCTGCAGGCCGCCGAGCAGGAAGCCGCGCAGCAGCAGCGGCGTATTTCCACGCAACTGGTCACGCTGAGCTTTCAGACCACGCGCGCGCAGGAAAACACCAGCGAGGTCGGCGAGGCGTTCAAGGACGTCGGCGGCATCGTCACCGGCACGATCGCCTTCCTGATCCGCGCCTTCGCCGCATTGTTGCCGGTGGCGCTGGTGTTGATCGTGCTGGTGGTGGTGATCCGCCGCATCCGGCGCGCGCGCCGCAAGGGCTGAGTCGCGCCGCGCACGGCCGGGACGTCTCGCCGCGGCCCGGTCGTATCGGTTTCAGCCGGCGGCCTGGGTCAGCGTTCTTCCTCGGTCTCGAACTCGACCAGCACGTCCAGGTCGAAGGCCAACGCTTCCACCGCCTCGCGCACCTTGTTGGCGGTGGAGGCGTTGGGCGCGTCGATCTCCAGTTCGTGCGAGCCCGGACCGGCGTCGTCGGGCAGGCCGGCCGAACTGGAGTCGCTGTCGTCCATGTGCGGCATCAGGTCGGCGACTTCCTCGACGTGTTCGATGCCCTCCAGACTGGACAGCAGATTGCTGATCGCGCGGGCGTCGTCTTCGGTGCCGGTGATGCGAATGCGAAGCTGGGGCATGCGGGCGGCCTGGTAGCGAGGGGAGTGGGCAGGCTAGGCATCGTCCGGCTAAGAGCGTGTGAAACGTCACATCGGCTGCATGCGGCGCGAGTAGGCTAAACGGCATGAACACGACCTCCGATTCGCCGCCGTTATCGCCGCCGTCGTCGGCCCCCGCGCCGAGCGTGACCTTGCGTCCGCTGGAGCGCGGCGACCTGCATTTCGTGCATGTGCTCAACAACAATCGCAGCGTGATGGGTTACTGGTTCGAGGAGCCGTACGAGTCCTTCGTCGAACTCGAAGAGCTGTACCGCAAGCACATCCACGATCAGTCCGAGCGCCGCTTCATCGTCCAGGACAGCGGCCAGGAGCGGGTGGGCCTGGTCGAACTGGTCGAGATCGACCATCTGCACCGGCGCGCGGAATTCCTGATCATGATTTCGCCCGAACAGCAGCGGCGCGGTTATGCGCGCGCGGCGACGCGACTGGCGATCAACTACGCGTTCCGGGTGTTGAATCTGTACAAGCTGTACTTGCTGGTCGATGTCGACAACCACCGGGCGATCCAGATCTACGAGGACGCGGGCTTTCAGCGCGAGGGCGTGTTGATCGACGAATTCTTCAGCGACGGGCGCTATCACGACGTGGTGCGGATGTGTCTGTTTCAGCCGCAGGCGTTGGGGCAGAGCAGCGCGGGGCGTGGTGCTGGGGTTTGAGGGTTTGCGGCCCTCACCCCAACCCCTCTCCCGCAAGCGGGAGAGGGGCTTTGCGGTCCTTCTCCCGCTTGCGGGAGAAGGTGGCCCGAAGGGCCGGATGAGGGCTCGCGACGCCGCGCTTACTTCTTCTTCGCCGCCCGATCGCGCACCGGCAGCGGCACATTGCAGATGTTGATGTACCCCGCCGGACGCTTGTAGAAATCGTCCTGGCGGTTGCGCCGCGATTCGACCAACTCAGCGAACAACGGCGTGTCGGTGCGCAGCACTTCCAGGTCGCTGCGTTCGGCCTTGGGCACCTTCGCCGCCAGCCGGATCGCCTTGATCGGCGCGCGCTCGGCCGCGGTTTCGTAGAAGCCCAGCGCGCCGGTGCCGCGCGGCAGCGAGGACAACAGCTCCATGCCCTTGACCACGCGGCCGACCGTGGTGATGTTGAGGTCGAGATGGCGCGGCGATTGGCCGATCACCACATACAGCTCGGCGCCGTTGCTCGAATCGATGGCCATGTCGCGGCCGGCGCCGACGGTGCCGTAGCAGTGCGCGAGCCAGCTCGAACCGGTCGCCGAATCGCGCGCGGCCGGGAAGCCGGCGGCGAAGCCGGCCTGAGGCGCCCAGCCGTCGGGATCGGGCAGCACGGTCATGTTCAGGCCCGCGCTCTTGCGCGAGACCTCGGCCGGCAGCTTCGGCTTGAAGCCCGCGCCGAACGGCTTGCGCTTGCTCGCGTCCTCGGCGTTGGCATCGCCCCACTGCACCACGTAGTTGTCCTGCGAGCGGTTGATGCTGAGCCCGTTCCAGTACCCGTTGCTCGCCAGCGCGCGGATGTTGGCCACGTGCGCGGGCGCGAACTGCGGCGCCAGTTCGATCACCACCCGGCCGCGCTCGAGTTCCAGATACAGCGTGTTGTTCGGGTCCAGCGCGCGCCAGTCGGCCGGCCGGCTGGCATCGAGGATGTCCTGCATGCCGCGCGGCTTGGCCGGCGCGGCGGTCTGCGCGCTCGCGCTGGCGGCGGTGAGGGTCAGGGCGAGGGCCAGCAGCACGGCCTGGGAAAGCGAACGCTTCATGCGGTTTCCTGAAAGAAGGTGGGCGGTGACGATGCGGATGCGCCCGGGCATGCCCGGACGGGGAGCGAATCGGCGCGGCGACGGCATCCCCGCGCCGGCCGCGTTTCAGTCCTGGCGAAGATAGTCGGCGCGGATGAATTCGGCGAACTCGTTCTGGCCGGGGAAGCGGTTCTCGATCACGAAGCGATAGCGATCCTCGGCGAATTCGTAGCGGTAGCGCGCTTCGCCGCGCGGGGTGGTCTTTTCGAAATGCAGGGTGTCGCCCTGCCAGCGGCCGCGCGCGGGTTCGGGCGGGAATCCCATCGTGTCGAACCACCACCACAGCACGTCGCCGCTGTCGGGTTCGATCAGGAACACGCCGTGGCCGTCGAACACCACGACGCCGTCCTTTTCCTGTCGGTACTCCTGCATCAGCGCCGTGCCGCCCAGGGCGACATGGAAGGCGCTGCGGCCGATCGACGGCCCGCCCGGACCCCAGGGCGAAGGCGAGGCGTGTTCGGTCCCGGCCCAGCGGCCGGCGAACCGGTGCAGTCGGGCGAGTTGGTCGGCGGCGGGGCGTTGCGGCTGCATGACGGGTCCTGGCGGCGAGGGTCGCCGAAGCGTAGCCGATCGCCCGGCACGGACTCACTCCTCACTCCTCTGAACTCGTTCCTCCTCAACCCCAGCCACCCGCCACAATGACTACTGGCACATTCACTATACCGAACTTAGCACTAGCATCAGCTCCAACCTAGAGGAGCCTGCCGTGACCGAGCTCGACAGCCAATTGCGAAAGTTCCAGAAGGAGCTCAGCGCCGGCACCGTCTCACTGGCCTTGTTGGCGGTGCTGGGGTCGGCGCGCGAGCCGATGTACGGGTACCAGATCGCCAAGCGCCTCGAGCGCGAGGGCGAGGGCGTGCTCAGCGGCAAGCAAAGCGCGCTGTACCCGGTGCTGCGCAACCTCGGCGCGGCCGGGCTGCTCGACAGCCACGTCGAGCCGTCCGTGACCGGTCCGCCGCGCCGTTACTACACCATCACCGACACCGGACAGGCTGCGCTGCGCGAGTGGACAGCCGCCTGGCGCGCGACCCGCGACTCCGTAGATTCCGTACTCCAGGGGCTGAACGCATGAACGCCATCACCGACGCAGGCCACACCGATTCCTTCGCCGACGCGGGCCTGCCGCGTTCGATTCCCGACTACCTCGATCGCCTGCGCGCGGCCTTGCGCGGCGCCGATCCGGCGCTGGTCCAGGATGCGTTGTACGACGCCGAGGAATACCTGCGCTCGGAGCTGGCCGAGAACCCCGACCGCAGCGAGGCCGAGGTGATCGCCGCGGTCGCCGGCAGCTACGGCGCGCCCGACGAAGTCGCCGACATCTACCGCGACACCGAGATCAAGGTGCAGACCGCGCTGCGGCCGCCGGCGCCGAAGAAGCGCAAGTCGCTGCTCGGCCGTTTCTTCGGCGTGGCGCTGGAACCGCGCACCTACGGCGCGCTGTTCTACATGCTGCTGTCGCTGGCGACCGGCACGTTCTACTTCACCTGGGTCAATACCGGCATCTGGCTGTCGCTGGGGCTGCTGATCCTGATCATCGGCGTGCCGTTGCTGATCCTGTTCCTGGGCTCGGTGCGGGTGCTGGCGCTGGTGGAGGGCCGCATCATCGAGGTGATGCTCGGCGAGCGCATGCCGCGCCGGCCGCTGTACACCAACCGCGAGCTGTCGGTGATGGAGCGGATCAAGCAGATCTTCGTCGACCCGCGCACCTGGGGCACGCTGCTGTACATGCTGCTGATGCTGCCGCTGGGCACGATCTACTTCGTCATCGCGGTGGTCGGCCTGAGCCTGTCGTTGTCGCTGATCCTGCTGCCGTTCGCGCAGTTGTTCGGCCTGATCGGCCACGGCGTGTATCTGGACGGAATCGAAATGACCGGCGCGTGGGAGCCCTGGGCCTGGCCGGTGTTCGCCGCGATCGGCGTCGTGCTGCTGTTCCTGACCCTGCACGCCGCGCGCCTGATCGGCTTCGCGCATGCCCAGCTGGCCAAGCACCTGCTGGTGCGGTGGGCGCAGCACGACTGAAACCGCCGCGTCGTCCGCGTCACCCATCGATCAGCCGGCCGCGAGGCCGGCTGATCGTTTTTTCGTTCGCCGGTTTCGCGCTATCGGGCACGAGCGCATGCGGCGCGGACTACCAGTCGTTGAGCAGGCATACGGCGAATGGATAGAACCGGTTGTCTTCGATGGCTTGCGCGCTGACGCAGGCGGGATCGCTGGACGATCCCGCGCTGTGGCAGATGTTGTGGCGCTGGCTCCATGCCGCGACATAGGCAAGCGGCGCGCGCTGGCATTCGTAGCGGGTGGACGGGCACTGCTGGATTACCGAGCGTACGAAGTCGAATTCGTAGGCCTCCTGGGCGAGGCAGTCGGGATGGTTGGGGCCATTGATCTGGCAAAGCTCGATGCGCACGTCGCGCAAGCCGATGATCTCGTCCACCACCGGCGCGCACGGGTTCGCGGGCGCGACGGCGGAGAACGACAGGGACAAAACCAGCAAGGCCAGCGATGCGGTCTTCATGGACGGCTCCAGTGCTTGGTCGTGGGTCGGTCGGGAATCGAACGATCGGCAAAGCACGCCGATCGGGAACGCGAGGCGACGGCGCGCCTGGCCGGCGCGCCGTCCGCGCCGATCACTGCATGAAGCAGCTCAGCTTGACCTGGAGAAAGCTCGCGTCCTCCTGCTGCATCGCGGCCTGGCAGACCGGCGCGGTCGACGATCCGGCTTGCTGGCATTTGATCGCGCGCTGCTGCGACACGATGTCGTACAGCTGACGGTTGACCGCGCATTGCGGCGTCGGCGAGGGACACACCGCATCCATCATCTGCCACTGCAGTTTTTCGACCTGCTCGTTCTGGCGGCACACCGGGCTGTTGGGGCCTTGCGCGGTGCAGGCCTGCACGCGCTGGATATGGCTGATTTCGACTTGCAGGCGCGCGCTGGCGCAGGCGGGCGTGGCGGCGTGGGCGGCGCCGGCGCAGGCCGCGACGGCGAACAGGCTTGCGCAAAGGGTTCGGAGCTTCATGGCGATCTTCCTTGTCGGTGGCGATATGGGCAGCGGAGTACGCGTTGATTTTGATGCGGGGACGATTGATGCCGGGCCGCGCGCGGCGACGACACCCGGCGCGGCGCGACGATGTTCGTCAGGGCCGCGAGACGGCGTAGTACAGATCGTCGTCGTGCTCGAGCGCGGCCACGCAGGCTGGAGCGGATGCGTTTCCGGCGGCGCGCTCAAAACACCATGCATTCGCGCACGAAGCGCTTGAACTGCTGGAACTCGGCCTGGCGCAGCGCCTGGCATTGCGGATCGAGCGCGGTTCCGGCCTGGCGGCATTCGAAGCTGCGGGTCGCGGCGGCTTCTTCGTATTGATCGCGGACCACGGTGCAGTAGTCGTCCAGCGGCGGGCAACTGCTGTTCATCGCCTGCATGGCCGCGGCCTGTTCGGCTTCGCGCGCGTCGCAGCTCGCGCTGTTCGGGCCCTGGTTCGAGCAGGCCACGTCCTTCTCCTGAAACGCGTCCATCCAGTCCTGGCCGGCGTAAACGCAGGCTGCATTGGCCGCGGCGGCGCCGCTGCACAGCAGCAATACCGACAGCGCGGCGGATGCGACTACGGATCGTGTAAGGCGCGGGGCGCGGAACGGAATAACGGATTTCATGTGGGCTCTCCTTGCGTGGGTAATGCGCGAAGCCTCTGCGGCGTTCGCGCGCTGAGTGCGCCGACCGCGCCGTCATGGCGCGGGCGGCGCATGCGGTGGTTTCAGCTGCGATCGATCAAATGCGTGCGCGGCGACCGCCGCGAATATGGCGGCGTGGCTGGATCGATGAGGGATGACGACGATCGGTCGCGACGCTTGCGGCCGTGTGCGTGCGCCATGCGCGCGCTGCCTGCGTGAGGGTTCATCCAGCTCTCCTTAGCTGCATGGGAATCGTCATCCTGCGATCGCGCGGACTCGTTCGCCGCGCGGCTGAGGCGACTGTAGCCATCCCGGTGCCGGCTGCCGTCATGGCCGTGCGTAATTGATGCGCAGTCGACAGTTTTTAACGGCGCGTGTCGCTGTTTTCTCGCCGCGGAGCGCGCAGCGGCAGGGATTGCAAAGCCGTGCGGAGTACGGATGCACGCAGGCCGTCCAGCCGACGGCTAACGGTTGCGCACTCGCGCGTTCGCTTACGGGAGACCGCAAGCCGCGCGCCGTCTACGTATTCCGCGGCGCGCAAAACAAAACGGTCCGCCCGACGCCTTAGGTCGGGCGGACCGCGATAACGCGCAGTCGTGCGGGATGCGGCGGTTTACTTCGCCGCGTATTTTGCGATGAAGTTGCGCACCTGCGGATACACCTGATCGCGCCAGCGACGGCCGCTGAAGATGCCGTAGTGGCCGGCGCCGTCGACGGTGATGTGCTGGCGGTCGGCTTCGGCCACGCCGGTGCACAGCGTGTGCGCGGCGCGGGTCTGGCCCTGGCCGGAGATGTCGTCGAGTTCGCCTTCGATGGTCAGCAGCGCGGTGTTGTTGATCGCGCCGGGGTTCACGCGCTCGCCGGCCACGTCCCACAGTCCGCGCGGCAGCAGGTGTTCCTGGAACACGACGCGGATGGTGTCGAGGTAGTACTCGGCCGGCATGTCGAGCACGGCGTTGTATTCGTCGTAGAAACGCCGATGCGAGTCGGCGTCCTCCAGGTCGCCCTTGAGCAGGTCCTGGTAGAAATCCCAGTGCGACTGGAAATGCCGCTCCGGGTTCATCGCCACGAAGCCGCTGTGCTGCAGGAAGCCGGGATAGACGCGGCGGCCGCGGCCGGGGAAGTTCGCCGGCACGTGATGGATCACGTTGTTCTCGAACCACCACAGCGGCTTGTGCACGGCCAGGTCGTTGACCTTGGTCGGGCTTTCGCGGGTGTCGATCGGGCCGCCCATCATCACCAGCGAACGCGGGGTGGGTTCGCCGCGCGCGGCCATCAGCGACACCGCCGCGAGCACCGGCACGGTCGGCTGGCAGACGCTGATCACGTGCAGGGTGTCGGCGCCGATCAGGCGGATGAAGTCCTGGATGTAGCCGACGTAATCGTCGAGGGTGAACGCGCCGTCCTCGGTCGGCACCATGCGCGCGTCGATCCAGTCGGTGATGTAGACCTTGTGGTCGCGCAGCAGGGTCTTGACCGTGTCGCGCAGCAGGGTGCTGTGATGGCCCGACAGCGGCGCGACCACCAGCACCGGCGGATCGTCCTTGAGCTCGGCGATGTTGTCGGCGTCGTCGGCGTAGCGCTTGAAGCGCAGCAGCCGGCAGAACGGCTTGCGCTGCATCTCGCGCTCGATCACCGGGTAGGTGTTGCCGTCGATCTGGATCGAGTGGATGCCGAACTCGGGCTTCTCGTAATCCTTGCCGATGCGGTAGAGCAGTTCGTAGCCGGCGGCCAGGCGCGAGGCGCCCGGTACGGTCGACAGCCAGCTGCCGGGCGCGGCGAACATCTTCGCGCCGGCATCGGCCCAGTAGGTCATCGGGGCCATCCAGGCGCGGCCGAATTCGTGCATCTGATAAAGCAGCATCGGGTCGGACTCTCTTTGGCGGGCGAACTGGCGCCGGAGCGTAGCGGGTTCCGGGGCCTGCGGTTTGCTGCGGCGCAGCATAACGGATTGGGACGGCGGTCGCGTGAATGGCGCGGCGGGTGGTGGGTTGCGTGCCACGAGGTGGTGAGACGGTGCAGATGCCGCGAGTCCACGAAGGCGCCACTGTAGGAGCGGCGCGAGCCGCGACTGCGCCACTTCGGTCGCGGCGCCCCTCTCCGAACCGATGCTGTTGGAGCCTCTGGAGCGATGAGCGTGGGATCGGGTCTGCGGCCGGGCGCGTCGCAGGCGTGGTGGCGCGGTCGCGGCTCGCGCCGCTCCTACAGGGGGGCTACGAACTTAACCGGCGGTCTCGAGCGCCGAGGTGCCGAAGCGCAAACGCCGCGCCAGCCACAGGTGCGAGCCCAGCGCGGTGAAGCCCTGCGCGGCGAAGCGCTCGCGATAGAACGCGGCCGGGCGGCGCTTGAAGTCGTCGGTGTCGCCTTCGATCCCGTCCTCGCGGGTGAAGGTCTCCAGGAACGCGACGCCGCCGCACAGCTCGGCCAGGCCGGGCAGGCCGCGGTCGAGTTCGCGGGTGTCCAGGTAATGCAGCACGTCGCTGCAGATCAGCAGGTCGACCGGCGCGCACGGGCGCAGGTATTCGAAATCGCCGAACCGCGCCAGGTGCAGGTTGCGGCTGCGACCAAAGCGCGCAGTGGCGTACTCGCTGCTGTCGAATCCCAGATACTGCAGGCGCGGGCGCAGCTTGAGCAGCGGCGCGCGCCACGGTCCTTCGCCGCAGCCGATGTCGAGCACGCTGCGGATCGGGCGCTCGAGGTGGTATTCGGCGGTGGCGACGGTCAGCGCGACCTTGCGCGCCAGCCGCGCGGCGCCGCCGATGGCCTGATGCTTCAGGGTAGGGTCGCGGTACCAGCGCTGGAAATAGGCGGCGTCGTACTGTTTGCTCATCGTGGCGGTGGCTTGCGGTGGAGCGTGGCATCCTAACGCGCTGCGGGATCGCTGCGGCGGCAAGTTCGATCGCCGCCGCGAGTCCATGCCGATATCGGCGTGATCGCGCGTCGGCGGCGCGGCGGTTCGCAGCCGGTTCCCTCGTCCTTGTATCCACCCGCCAGCCCCAATCAGGAAGCCCGCGATGAATGCCTATCTGTGGACCAAGACCTTCCATGTCGTGTTCGTTATCGCCTGGATGGCGTCGGTGTTCTACCTGCCGCGGATCCTGGTCAACATCGCCGAGGTCGGTCACGAGCCGGCGGTGCGCGCGCGGCTGGTGTTGATGGGGCGCAAGCTGTATCGCTTCGGCCACGTCATGTTCGGCATCGCGTTCTTGTGCGGGCTGTTGATGTGGCAGGGCTATCGGGTGTTCGGCGACGGGCTGCCGCAGATGTTCGCGGTCGGCGGCTGGCTGCACGTCAAGCTGACCTTGGTCGTGGTGTTGCTGGTGTATTTCATCTTTACCGGGCGCTGGCTCAAGGGCGTGGACAAGGGGCGGGCGCTGCCTTCGTCGCGGACCTTGCGCTTGTTCAATGAGCTGCCGTTGCTGGCGTTGATTGCGATTGTCTGGTTGGTGTTGGCCAAGCCGTTTTGAGGGATGGGGTTGGCGCGGCCGAAGGTGAGAGCAAGGGCAAAAGCGAATCCCCCTTAATCCCCCTTTTGCAAAGGGGGAGACTGCATTCGTTGCTGCGGCAGATTGCGTGGTGTGCTGGCGATAACGTCAACAATGTCGATCCATTGAGCATCCGCGGGTTGTTGAAGATTCGCCCCGAACGTGATGCAAAAGAAAACGGCGACCTCGTGGTCGCCGTTTTCATTCCCAAGCCCGTGCTGTTCCCCCCTTTGCAAAAGGGGGGCAGGGTGGATTCGCTTTTCGATCAGTTCACTGCGCCACTCAATTCTTGAACTGATCCGCCTTGGGCAACATCACCGGCACCTGGTTCGCATCGCAATCGCCCTTCGCGCACAGCGAAGCGCGCAGCTTCGGCATCGACTGCAACAGGAAGTGATAGATCGTGTTCTGCTCGACGCTGCCGCGCACCGCGCTGCTGCCGGGGCCGCGCGCCCAGATGCCGACGTCGTCGCCGCCGTGGGTTTCGGCGGTGGTCGGGACCAGGGCTTCCTGCATGTAGTCGGGCGCCTGGGTGTCGACGTTGCTCAGGTCCGGGCGGCCCTTCTCGATTTCCTGCATGCCGCTGGCGGTGTGCGGGAATTTGTGCGGGCCTTCGGGCTGCTGCGAGCTGGCGCCGGTGTAGCCCGGGCCGTTGCTGTAGTTGAGCGTGGTGTAGGGCTTGCCGAGCGCGTCGCGGGCGTAGTCGTTGGGATCGCCGTCTTCGCCGCTGCTGCCGCGCACCTTGCCGAGCATCGGGTTGCCGCGGGTCGGGTAGCCGACGAAGCTCAGGGTGTGCGAGTGATCGGCGGTGACCAAAATCAGGGTGTCGTCGGCCGAGGTCGCCTTGTTCGCCGCTTCCACCGCTTCGCTCAGGGCGATGGTGTCGGTCAAGGCGCGATAGGCGTTACCCATGTGGTGCGCATGATCGATGCGGCCGCCCTCGACCAGCAGCACGAAGCCGTTGTCGCCCTTGACCTTCTTGAGCCGTTCGATCGCCGCGACCGTCATTTCGGCGAGCGAGGGTTCGCCCGCGCCGTCCTGCGGGCGGTCGTGGTCGAACTGCATGTGGTCGGGTTCGAACAGCGCGAACAGCGGCTGGTCCTTGGGCGCGGCGGCGAACTGCTTGGCGTTCCACACGTACTCGCCGCCGGGGTGGCGCTGCTTCCAGGTCGCGATCAGGTCGCGGCCGTCCAGACGCTGGCCGACCTTGTCGTCGTACTCGGGGTCGCGCTGCTCGACGGTCATGAAGTTGCCGCGGCCGCCGCCCATCAATACGTCCGGGCCGGTGCCGTAGGGCGATTCGATCATCTGCCGGGCGATGTCGATGCAGCCTTCGGACTTGGCCTTGTCGGGCAGGTCCATGTCGTTTTCCCAGTTGCGATCGGCCGAATGGCTGAAGGTCGCGCCCGGGGTGGCGTGGGTGACGCGGGTGGTGGTGACCACGCCGGTGGCCAGGCGTTGGCTCGCGGCGAGTTCCCACAAGGTCAGCATCGGCGCCTGCAACGCGGCCGCGCAGTCGCCGCGCAGGCCCTTCTGGCCGATGCTGAGCACGCCGGCGCGGGTCTTCACCCCGGTGGCCATGGCGCTCATGGTGCCGGCCGAGTCGGGGGTCTGCGAATCGGTGTTGTAGGTTTTGCTCAGCGCGGTCGAGGGGAAGCGTTCCCAGCTCAGGCGGTTTTCTTCGCCGGGCGCGCCCTTGAGCTGGCCGGCGAGGATGCGCGCGGCGGCGACCGTGGTCAGGCTCATGCCGTCGCCGACGAACAGGATCACGTTCTTGGCCTTGGCCGACGAGGTGCCGCGCTGCGCGGCCTGGGCGGCGCCGTCGCGATACCACCAGGCCGGGGTTTCGCCCTGCGGGTGCTGGATCGCCGGGACATCGACCGCCACGCCGGCGCCGGGCGCATCGGGTCGGGTCGGAGCGGCCGCGGCGCAGGCGGTGAGCAGCGCGGGGACGAGCAGAACGGAAGCGGAACGCAGCTTGGACATGGGCGGGCCGGGCGTTGGGAATGACAAGCCGGCGATTATGCATCGGGCGTGTGACCGCGGTTGGGCGGGCTTTTGCCGTTTGAGGCAGGTTGAAGGGCAGGAACGAGTTCACAGGAGTGAGAAACGAGTAAGGCCGCCGGCATCCGCTCATTTCTCACTTCTCTGAACTCGTTCCTCGCATCGCCCCACCGATCCACTATTGTCCCAACGCAGCCCGGCTGGTTTGCCGAAGCTGTCCGCAGTAATAATGTTTCGTTGCCGGCTTATGCGCTCAGATCAGGCAGCGCCGCGGCGAAGCTGTTTATCGTGTCGTCCCACCCATCCGTCAACGCGTCCGCCATCGGCCGCGTCCGGTTCGTACCAATCGACGCATTCACCGACGCACTCATTGGATAGCCCGCGATGACCGCTTTGTTCTCGGCCTGGTTCCGCATCCCGTTCTGGCAGCGCGTGGTCGCCGGCTTCGTGCTCGGCGCGCTGGCCGGCTGGGCCTTCGGTCCGGCAGCCGACACCTGGTTCGGGCCGCTCGGCGATCTGTACGTCACCCTGATCAAGATGATCGCGGTGCCCCTGGTGTTTTTTGCGGTAATCAACGCGGTCGCGTCCCTGCACGGGCAGAAATCGATCGCCGCGCTCGGCGGCCGCACCTTCGCCTGGTTCGCGATCACCGCGGTGCTCGCGGTCGGCATCGGCCTGGCGGTCGGCACGATCATGCAGCCCGGCGCCGGCGTGACCGGGCTGGCGGTGGATTCGGGCTACAAGCCGCGCGACGTGCCCAGCGTGGTCAAGGTCTTGCTCGACGTGGTGCCGAGCAATCCGTTCTACGCCTTGACCGGCATCGGCGCGACCAAGAACGCGGCCGGCGAAACCGTGCTCGCCGCCGGCAAGGGCTCGATCCTGCCGGTGATCTTCTTCGCCGGATTGCTCGGCTTCGCCATGGTCAAGCTCGGCGAGAAAGTCGCCGGCGTGCGCAAGCTGGTCGGCGAGACCAGCGACCTGATGATCCAGGTGACCCGCTTCGTGCTGGAAGTCACCCCGATCGGCACCTTCGGCCTGATCGCTTCGCTGGTCGGCGCGTACGGGTTCGAGAAGCTGCTGCCGCTGGGCAGTTTCGTGCTGGCGCTGTACGTCGCCTGCGCATTGCACATCGTCGTGGTCTACAGCGGCCTGTTGCTGGCGCACGGGCTGAACCCGCTCAAGTTCTTCCGCGGCGCGGCGCCGGGCATGCAGGTGGCGTTCGTGAGTTCCTCGAGCTTCGCCGCGATGCCGGTGGCGATGCGGTCGATCACCCATAACCTCGGCGTCAACAAGGATTACGCGGCGTTCGCCTCGCCCTTGGGCGCGAGCATCAAGATGGACGGCTGCGGCGCGATCTATCCGGCGCTGTGCGCGGTGTTCATTTCGCAATACACCGGCACGCCGTTGACCGCCGACCAGTACTTCATCGTGATGATCGCCTCCGTGCTCGGCAGCTTCGGCACCGCCGGCGTGCCCGGCACCGCGGTGATCATGGCGACCGTGGTGCTCAGCGCCGCCGGCCTGCCGCTGGAGACGATCGGTTATCTGTACGCGATCGATCGCGTGCTCGACATGATGCGGACCATGACCAACGTGACCGGGCAGATGCTGGTGCCGGTGCTGGTGGCGAAGGAAACCGGTCTGCTCGACAAGGCGGTCTACGACGCGGCGCCGACCAACGTCGGGATCGAGGAAGAAACCCGCGCATGAGCCGGATGCGGCGATGACGCTCGTGGTGAAGGAACACCGTTCGAACCTACGCGCATCGACTCGCATCGCATTGCCCGTCATCGCCGCGGCCTTGGCGGTGTGGCTAGCGGGTTGCGCCGCACCGACGCGTCCCGCCGCGGCCGCGCCGATGCAGGACCGCTTCGTCGGCACCTACCAGCGCGATCGCGACGACGACGAGCCCGGTGCGTTCCTGGAGATCTCGCGCGACGCGCAGGGCTACCGTCTGGCGATGCGCACCGACCGCGACACCTGGAGCGAGCCGGTGCGGCTGTATCCGGCCAGCGAACATCTGCGCCGCGGTATTTACGGTTACGGCCGCAAGATCGACGACGAAGGCCTGGTGACCCGGGACAATCTGGTGATCCTGCACGTCCCGCGCGACGCCGAGCCCTGTATCGACTTTCAGGGCGAATGCGTGCCGAACACCACGGGTTATTTCTTTCAGTACTACGGCCTGGTGCCGCTGCGTCGCCTGAGCACCGGAGCGGCGCCGAAGGTCACGAACGCCATCGAACCGGACCCGAAAGCCGACGCCGGACGCTGAGCCCGCCCGGCCTCAATGCGCATCGGCATTCGGCGGCGCCGGCGCCAGGCTGCTGCGGCACAGCGGCACCATGATCAGCGCGGCCAGGAAGATCCACGCCATCAACCGGAACACGTCGTTGAACGCCAGGGTCAGCGACTGACGCGCGATCACCTTGGCCATTTCGCCCTGCGCGATCAGCAAGGCCTGCGCGGGATCGGGCGTGTATTCGCCGACCCGCGCCGCCAACGCGGCGATGAAGCCGCCCGCATGCCGCCCGGCTTCGCCAAGGCTCTCGCCGAACCGCGCCGCGTGGATGCGGCTGTGATCGCCCAGCCAGGTGTTGACGATGGCGATGCCGAGCGCGCCGCCGAGATTGCGCATCAGATTGAACAGGCCCGAGGCGTAGCGCAGTTCGGTCATGGCGAAACCCGACAGGGCCATGTTCACGCTCGGCACGATGCACATCATGATCGCGAAGCCGCGCAGCGCCTGCGGCGCGAGCAGGGCGGCGAAACCCCACTGCGCGGTGAGTTGCGAGGTCAACCACAGGCTGGTCGCGAACAGCAGCAGGCCGACGGTGATCATGTGGCGCGCGTCGACGCGTTGCGACAGGCGCGCGACCAGCACCGTGCCGAACAACTGGGCGATGCCGGTGACGAACACGGTGGTGCCGATGTCCAGGCTGTTGTAGCCGCGCACGCGGCCGAGGAACACCGGGATCAGATAGGTCGATGAGTACAGGCCGAAACCGATCACGAGGTTGAACACGCACGCGAACACGAAATTGCGATTGCGAAACGGCGACAGCCGCACGATCGGCCCCTTCGAGCGAAACGAACGCTCCAGGAACAACCCGAACGCCACCAGCGAAAACCACGCCGCCATGACGATGCCTCCGTCCTCGAACCAGTCGTGGCGCGGGCCTTCTTCCAGCACGTACTGCAAACAGCCCAGAAACACCGCCATCGCCGCCAGGTGCGAATAGTCGATGCGTTTGAGCATCGGCAGGTTCGGCCGGTCGACGCGGATCAATGAGTACGACAGCGCCGTCACCGCGATCCCGGGCAGGATGTTGATGTAGAAGATCCAGCGCCAGCCGGCGACTTCGGTCAGCCAGCCGCCGACGGTCGGCCCGAGCGTCGGCGCCAGCACCGCGACCATGCCGAGAATCGCCGGGATCATCGCGCGCTGTTTGCCGGTGAACAGGGCGAAGCCGGTGGCGAACACGGTCGGGATCATCGCGCCGCCGACGAAGCCCTGCACGACCCGGAACGCGACCATCGAATCGATGTCCCAGGCCAGCCCGCACAGCGCGCTCGACACAGTGAACAAGCCCGCCGACAAGGCGAACAGCACGCGGGTCGACAAGGCCTGGGCCAGGAACGCCGAGAACGGAATCATCACCAGCTCGGCCATCAGATAACCGGTCTGCACCCAGCTGATCTCGTCCGGCCCGGCCGACAGCCCGGCCTGCACCTCGTTGAGCGAGGCGGCGACGATCTGGATATCGAGCAGGGCCATGAACTGGCCGAAGGCCATGACCGCGAAGATCAGGAATTTGCGCGCGTTCGGCAGGTCGGCCGGGGCGATCGCGTCGGCCGCGGCGGGCGTGGGCAGGGAGGTGCTCATGGGGGCCTTGCCAAGCGCGATGGACTTAGTATGATGATCGTCATACTAAGTCTGGCGGTCAAGCCATGCGCTACGACAGCGAACACAAACTCAAGACCCGCGAGCGCGTGCTCGCGGTCGCGGCCAACGCCATCCGCAGCCAGGGCCCGCACCGGGTCGGCGTGGCCGCGGTGATGAGCGAGGCCGGCCTGACCCACGGCGGCTTCTACGCGCATTTCGCTTCGAAGGACGAGCTGATCACCGCCGCGATCGATCACATGTTCATCGACGCGCGCGCGCGCATCGACCATCACGTTTACGGCGACAAACCGCCGGCGCAGGCGTTGACGGCCTATATCGATTTCTATCTGTCGACGCGCCATCGCGACGCGATGGGTAAGGGCTGCCCGGTCGCGGCGCTGGCCGCCGACGTGCCGCGCCTGGGCGCGGCCTCGCGCGAACGTTTCAGCGCCGGCGTGACCGCCTTGAGCGAGCGCATCGCCGCGCCGTTGGCGCAATTGGGTTACGCCGATGCGGCGGCCTTGTCGCGTTCGGTCCTGGCCGAATTGCTGGGCACCCTGGCGATCGCGCGCAGCGAACCCGATGGCGCGCGTTCGGACGCGATCCTCGCCGACGCGCGCGGCTTGCTCAAACGCCGGCTGGGTTTGGATGACGCGGGTCTGGACGACAACAAAAGGGGAGCGCAGCGATGAGTCTTGTTGATGAAACCGGCGCGGGTTTGAGTGGCATTGAACAATTGCGCGCTTTGATCGCCGCCGGACGCCGTCCGGGCATCGCGATCGCATTGGATTTCAACCTGGCCGAAGTCGGCGACGGCACCGCGGTGTTCGTCGGCACGCCCGGCCAGCACGCCTACAACCCGATCGGCATGATCCATGGCGGTTACGCCGCGACCTTGCTCGATTCGGCCTGCGGCTGCGCGGTGCATACCCGCCTGAGCGCGCAGCAGCTGTACACGACCCTGGAGATCAAGGTCGCCTACCACAAGGCGATCACCGACCAGAGCGGACCGATGCGCGCCGAAGGCCATGTGGTATCCATCGGCCGCCGCGCGGCATTCGCCGAAGCGCGGTTGATCGATGCCAGTGGCCGCTTGCATGCCTCGGCGACGTCGACCTTGTTGGTGATGGAGCGATGAACACCGCGGTGAACGCCGCGGGCGGTGGCGCCGTCGATGGCGCGGCCAAGCCGCGCTGGCGGCCTTCGCGCAAGGCGGTGATCGCGGTCGCCGTGGCGGTCGCGTTGGCGATCGGCGGCGCGGCCTACATTCTCTCGCCGAAGCGTTC
Source organism: Lysobacter capsici (assembly GCF_014779555.2). Classification (NCBI taxonomy): domain Bacteria; kingdom Pseudomonadati; phylum Pseudomonadota; class Gammaproteobacteria; order Lysobacterales; family Lysobacteraceae; genus Lysobacter; species Lysobacter capsici. The sequence goes on along the minus strand of NZ_CP094357.1, from coordinate 4,218,752 downwards.
GGTCTCCACCGACAACGCCTATCTGCAGGCCGACAGTTCGATCGTCGCGCCGAAGGTGCGCGGCCTGGTCGCGCAGGTGCTGGTCAACCACAACCAGGTGGTCAAGCGCGGCGACGCCCTGCTGCGCATCGACGCCGAGGAGTTCGACGCCAAGGTCGCCTCGGCCGGCGCCGATCTGCAGGATGCGCGCGCCGCGGTGCAGGCCGCGCAGGCGGCGCTGGTGTCGCTGGATGCCGAGCAGCGGCTGGCGCAATCCACCGTGCACGCCGCGCAGGTGTCGATCCGCGCATCCGACGCGCAGAGCGAGGTCGCCCAGGCTAATCGTCGGCGTTACGACAACCTGGTCGCGTCCGGCGCGGTCGCGCGTCAGGACGTGGAGCAGTTCCGCGCCGCGGCGATCACCGCCCAGGTCGGCGCGCAGCGCAGCCGCGCCGAGTTCGAGGTCAGCCGCAACCAGGCCGATGTCACCCGCGCCAAGCGCTCGAGCTTGCAAGCCGGCCTGGCGCAGGCGCAGGCGAACGTTGCGCGCGCGCAGGCGGCGTTGAATCTGGCCTTGCAGGATCAGCGCCACACCTTGATCCGCGCGCCGATCGACGGCGTCGTCGCCGACCGCCAGATCGAGCAGGGCGATTACGTCCAACCCGGCACCCGGGTGATGAGCATCGTGCCGCTGGGCGCCTTGTACGTGGTCGCCAATTTCAAGGAAACCCAGACCGCGCGGATGATGGCGGGCCAGCGCGCGAACATCGAAGTCGACGCCTTGCCCGGCACGACCTTGCACGGGCGCATCGACAGTTTCGCGCCGGGCTCGGGGTCGCAGTTTTCGTTGCTGCCGTTCGAGCCGGGTACCGGCAATTTCACCAAGATCGTGCAGCGCGTGCCGGTGCGGATTCGGTTCGATCCGGGTCAGCCCGAGCTGGCGCGGTTGCGTCCGGGCTTGTCGAGCACGGTGAGTGTCCGGCTGGATACGCCGCCGACGGCGACGTTGGTGTCGGCGGTGCCTTGAATCATTCTGACGATTGCCGTTGCCGTTGCCGTTGCCGTTGCCGTTGCCGTTGGAGTTGTTGCTGTTGCTCGAGCCACATTTCAGTCATCACATCCAGCGCTGCGAGGCCTGTAACTCGCGTTAGTAAAAGCACACCCGAAGGGCGGCGCACATGGATGTGCGCCGTGCGCCACCGGGACAGGATGTCCCGTGTGGCGCATGCCCGCGTAAGCACCGATCGCGCGGGCCCTTGATTCAAAAAAAGCATTTTTCTTTGGTTACCTTTCTTTTGTTGCTTTAGACAAAAGAAAGTGACCCGCCGCTTTAGCGGCGGAAGCTTTTGACCCTGCTTGCAGCTTTAAAGGTTTCAAAGCTTCAAAGCTTCAAAGCTCTAGAGCTTTTGAAGCCAGAGGCAAGATCAACAGCTTTCGTCCGCAAGCGGCCGAGTTACTTTCTTTTGTCAAAAGCGACAAAAGAAAGGTAACCAAAGAAAAACGCTTTTCTTTGAATCAAGGGCCCGCAAGTGCGGTGCTTACGCGGGCATGCGCCACACGGGACATCCATGTCCCGGTGGCGCACGGCGTGCATCCTGCACGCCGCCCTACGGGTGTGCTTTTGCTAACGCGAGTTACAAGCCTCGCAGCGCTGGTGGTGGAATAGGGCTTCAAACTCAAGCAAAAGCCACATGGCCTCCCTGTAGGAGCGGCGCGAGCCGCGACCACGTCATCACGACAACGACGAGCTCATGGCGCAGTCGCAAACTGCAGCCAGCGATCTAACGGCCAGCGATTGATGTAGCGCCCAAAGGGACATCCGCCAATCGCACATCGTCCCGACATCGACGAAGGTCATCACCATCGCGACCCATGGCCCAAATCAGGCAACGCACCGGACACTGCGACCGCGACGACGACATTACGTCGGAACAAACGACCCGACGAGCATCGAATCGGGCCTCCCTTCGCCAAAACACCGACCCAGACACCGACCCACGAGATGCCGCAACCGCCCGATCATGGCAACATCCAAAGCGTCGCCTCCGACAAAATCAAGCGCCGCCTCGAGGCCGTGCAAGCCGCCAGACGCGAGGGTTCATGGACACGCCGGCGACATCGGCCATCGGCCGACCCCATCGCGGCGACACAACGATATTCACGTAGTCATGGAGACAACGATGCGATTCAACTCATGGATGCTCAGCGGCTGCGTGGTGATGTTGAGCGCCTGCGCCAGCGCGCCGCCGCACGCCGCGACGCAGGACGACCCGCACACCGGCGCGGTCGGCGTGCGTTCGATCGACAAGCTGCTGACCGCGCCCGAACGCATGCAACTGGCCGACAACGAAACCTTCCAGATGCCGCTGGCCGAACGCGACAACGCCGCGCCGGCCTATCCGCGGGAATTGCTCGCGCAGCGATTGGCGCCGCAAACGGTCTGCCTGAACGTGGCGATCGGCGCGGACGGCCGGGTCAGCGGCAGCCATCCAGTGGGAATCGAGCAGGGCTGCCCGGCCTCGACCGCCGCCGCCCCGCAGTTCGTCGAAGCCGCGCAGGCGGCGGTGCGGCAGTGGCGTTTCGATCCGGCGTTCCGCTGCGTCTATCCAGGCGCCAGGCCGCAGGAAGAAGGCTGCGTGACCGGCAAGGAAGAAGCGGTCGCGGTGAGCCTGGCTTTCAGCTTCGTGTTCGAACAGAAGGACGGCAAGGGCACGGTGCGGGTCGGTGACTGAGGGCGCGGTCATGGCGCTCGACAGCGACCGCGGCGCGGCGGCGATGCAGACGGTTACGCGTGCGATGACCGCGGATGAAATTCAACGGCTCTCCGGTTACGGAGACTTCGGCCCGGCGCCCTCGATGTTCGCGCCGATGCTGCGAAAGTGGCTTTTCATGTCGCTGACCCGCGGCCTGCTGGTGCTGCCGCTGGTTGTGTTGGTGATGTGGATGTCGAACAGGCTTGTCGGCGGCTTCGCTTTTCCAGCGGACGCGATGGTCGCCGCATTGGCTTCGTCGGTGGCGTTCGTGGTCCTGGGCTGCGCCTGGTACGTATTCGGGTACGCCAGGGATGTCGCGCGGCATTGGCCCGAGCGTGGGCGGGTCTATCGCGAGGATGTGGAACACGGCCAGGTGATCCAGCGCCATTGCCGTTTCAGCGAGTGCAGGACGTTTTCGCTGGACAGCAAGGTGGTCGATCTCATGCACGTAATGAAGATCGACGACCTGCACAGCCTGGTGGTCTACGAATGCGAACGCGATGCGTCCGACCCGAACGACTCTGGCCCGAACGATCGCGCGCGCGAACCGATTCGGCCGAGCGAATGCTTGACGCTCCTGCATGCGCCGGTCTCGGGTCTGTTGCTGCAATGCACTTTCAGCGGGCGGGCATTCGATGTGTCCGTGCGTGCGGTGTGGGACGCGGATTGGCCGCTGCCGGACCCCCATCGGGTTCTGGCGCTGCCCTGGAGCGAAGTGGAACAGCGGTTCGATGCGAGTCGCGCCGCCTGAGCGGGCGGGCTTTCCTGTATCGAAGCGGCCCAAGTAGCGATTCGTGAATGGGCTCGATAGCCCACGCGCCGCTCAAACCCGCGAATACTTCCACGACACCATCCGCCCGTCGCGATACGGCATCACCCCGTGGAACGCGCGGGGATCGGCGTCGAACACCAGCGGCAGGAACTCGCGGTCGCCTTCCCACATCGGCAGTTCGTGCAGGCGGTCGAGGTCGACCCACTCCAGCGAGCCTTCGGGATTGCTCGCGAACGGCGTGCCCTCGAACGCGGTGATGGTGAACACGAAACCGAGCCAGTCCTCGCCGCGCTTGCCGAAGCCCGGCCAGCTAATAGTGCCGCGCAACTGCATCGCGGTGCAGTCGATGCCGGCTTCCTCGAAGATCTCGCGGCGCATGCCGGCGACCACGTCCTCGTCGGCCTCGAGCTTGCCGCCCAGGCCGTTGTACTTGCCGAGCTGGTGATCGTCGGGGCGGGCGTTGCGATGCACCATCAACACTTGGCGGCCATCGGGCGAAAGCACGTAGCCCAGGGTGGCCACGATAGGCGTGTACGGCATCGGCGGGTCGGTGGGGCAAGGACACGGGGCGCACAGTGTCGGCGATTCGCGCGGCGACGGCCAGCGCCGGGCCGTGCGCGCCATCCCCCTACGTGACTTTCGACCCGCATGCGCGGCCCGCCCGGGCAGGTTAAGGTGCGCGGGCCCGGGGCGTGTCGAGGCAGCGCGACGCCATTCGCCAGACCCGCACAAGCATCATCATCCGACTCATCTCGACAGACCATCTCGACAGGAACAGGGAGCCATCCATGCGCACGCGTCATCTGAGCGTACTGCTGGCCGGACTGACCACGATCACGACCGCCGCGTTCGCTCCTGCGTCCGCGGCCGAGAGCGATCGCTGGCAGGTGCCGGTGGCGGTCAAGAAACTCGACAACGGATTGACCGTGGTCGTCTCCGAGGACCACAGCTCGCCGACCGTCGGCGTCAGCGTGGTCTATCACGTCGGCATGCGGCTGGAACCCAAGAACCGCACCGGCTTCGCCCATTTGTTCGAACACCTGATGTTCCAGGGCACGCCGACCGCGCCCAAGGGCGTGTTCGACCAGGTCATCAGCGGCGGCGGCGGCCGCAACAACGGCTCGACCCGCGCCGACTTCACCAACTACATCGAAGTCGCGCCGGTGTCGGCGCTCGGCCGCATCCTGTGGTTGGAAGCCGACCGCATGAAGACCCTGGACTTCAACCCGACCACGCTGAAGAACCAGCAGGACGTGGTCAAGGAGGAAATCCGCGTCAACGTGAAGAACCAGCCCTACGGCGGCTTCATGTGGATCGACATCGGCCAGCACGCGTTCCAGAAGTGGGAGAACAACCACGACGGCTACGGCAGCTTCCAGGATCTGGAAAACGCCAGCCTGGCCGACGTGCAGTCGTTCCATCGCGACTACTACGGCCCCAACAACGCCGTGCTCGGCATCGCCGGCGACATCACCCCGGCCGAGGCGTTCGAGCTGGCCGACAAGTACTTCGGCGCGATCCCCGGGCGTTCGACCCCGCCGCCGCCGGATTACAGCGAAGGCCTCAACACCCAGGAAAAACGCGTCAACCAGACCGACGCGCTGGCGCAGGTGCCGGCGATCGCCGCGGCCTGGAAGATGCCCGCGCGCGGCAGCCGCGATCACGCGCCGATGGCGGTGCTCGGCAGCGTGCTGGCCGGCGACGAGGCCTCGCGTCTGTACCAGAGCCTGGTCAAGCGCAAGCAGGTCGCGCTCAGCGTCGAGGCGCTGTACGGCTTGACTGATCCGTGGACCTACAACGGCCCGACCCTGTACACCTTGTTCGCGCTGTACAAACCCGACAGCAGCGCCGACGCGGTGCTCGCGGCGATCGACGAGGAAGTGGCGAAGATTGCCCAGGGCGGGGTCGACGCGGCCACGCTCAAGCGGGTCAAGACCAAGATGCTGGCCGATTGGTACAACGGCCTGGAAAGCTACATCGACCGCGCCGACACCGTCGCGCGCATGCAGACCCTGTGGGGCGACGCCAACGTGGTCAACAAGATTCCCGGCTGGATCGAAGCGGTGACCTCGGCCGATCTGCAGCGCGCGGCCAAGACCTACCTGACCCGCGCCAACCGCACCGTGATCGACCGCCGGCCGACCGCCATGGCCGCGCCCGCCGCCGCCGCGCCGTCCGGCCAGAACTGAGCGAGGAGACGACATGAACATGCACAAGAATCTGCTCGCCCTGGCGACCTCGCTGGCTCTGGTCGCGACCGGCGGCGTCGCGCTCGCCGGCCCGACCGCCAAACTGCCTTCGCAGCTGCCACCGCTGGCCGCCGACAAGGCCCTGCCGGTGCCGCAGATCGCGCAGAAGACGCTCGCCAACGGCCTGGAAGTCTGGGTCGTGCCGCGCAAGGGCCTGCCGCGCGTCGACTACGTGCTGGCGGTGCGCAATGCCGGCTTCGCCGCCGATGCGGCCGACGCTTCGGGCTTCGCGTCGCTGTATGCGCAGTTGCTGACCCAGGGCACGCCCAAGCGCGACGCCAAGGCGATCGCCGAGGCCGCGCAGGGCTACGGCGGCACGCTCGCCGCCAATGCGCTCAACGACGGCGTGATCCTCAGCGGCTATGCGCTGCCGACCCAGTCCGAAGCGATGCTGCGGCTGCTGGCCGAAGTCGCCCAGCAGGCGAATTTCCCCGACGCCGAGGTCAAGCTCGCCCAGGCCAATGCCTTGCAGGAATTGAAGGTTTCGCAGGCGCAGCCGGGCTTCAAGGCCACCCGCGCCTTGCTCGCGGCGACCTATGGCGATCATCCCTACGGCCACACCCAGCCGACCGAGGCCGCGATCAACGCGGTCAGCGCCGACAAGGTCCGCGCCGAACACGCGCGCCGTTTCCGTCCCGAACGCGCGTTGTTGATCGTCACTGGGCGGATCAGCGCCGAGGAGGGCTTCAAGTACGCCGAAGCCGCCTTCGGTGGCTGGAAGGGCAGCGGCGAGCCGATCGCCGACACCGCGCCGGCGCGGCGCGAAGCCAAGCCGCAACGCCTGTTCGTGCAGCGCGACGGCAGCGTGCAGTCGGCGGTGCGGCTGGGCCGTCCGGCGATCGCCGCCACCGACGCCGACTACATTCCGGCGCAGTTGGCCGGCATCGTCCTGGGCGGCGGTTTCAGCAGCCGCCTGATGCAGAACCTGCGCGAGGACAAGGGCTACACCTACGGCGCGCGCGGCGGACTCAACGCCTTGCGCGCCGGCGGCATCGTCCAGGCCTCGGCCGACGTGCGCAACGAAGTCACCGGCGCTGCGATCGGCGAATTCATCTACGAATTCGGCAAGCTCAACGATTACCCGGTGCCGGCGCAGGAACTGGAAGACACCAAGCGCTATGTGGCCGGCGGCTATCTGATCGGCAACCAGATGCAGGCATCGGTGGCCGCGTCGCTGGCGAGCAACTGGCTGTACGGCCTGCCGCCGCAGTTCCTCGGCGAGTACGTGCCGAAGGTGCGCGCGGTCAGCGCCGATCAGGTCCAGGCAGCGGCGAAGAAGTACTACGCGACCAAGGATCAGTCGATCATCGTGGTCGGCGACTACAAGGCCGTGCAGAGCCAGCTCAAGGAGTACGGCGAGTTCAAGCTGGAGAAGTGAGCGCGGCTTGAGCGTGCGCGCGGCCGCGCAGGCCGCCGCATCGCCTGGAAACGACGACGCCCCGGCCCCGGCCGGGGCGTTTACTTTGAGCCATGCGCTCACCCGGCTCGGCGGCGGCTCGCGCATAATCGGGCGATTCGCCACGGAGCACCGCATGTCCGCCAGCCCGCTCGACCCGTCCCCGCGTCTGCTCGCCTTCGCCGGCAGCCTGCGCGCGGGCTCCTACAACCGCCGCCTGATCCCGGTGCTGGCCGAGGGCGCGCGCGCCGCCGGCGCGCAGGTGACCTTGATCGAGCTGCGCGATTACCCGCTGCCGATCTACGACGGCGACATCGAGGCCGAAGGCCTGCCCGAGAACGCGCTGCGCCTGCAGGCGCTGCTCGGCGAACACGACGGCCTGTTGATCAGCACGCCCGAATACAACGGATCGATGCCGGCGCTGGTCAAGAACACCCTCGACTGGATCTCGCGGCCGATGCCCGGCGGCCAGTCCGGCACCACGCTGTTCGCCGACAAGGTCGCCGGCATCGTCTCGGCCTCGCCCGGGCCGCTGGGCGGGTTGCGTTCGCTGCTGGTGTTGCGCGACGCGCTGGCCAAGCTGGGTCTGATCGTGGTGCCGCAGCAGGTCGCGGTCGGTCAGGCCGCCGACAAGCTGCACGACTACGGTCAGCTGGACGACGAACGCGCGCGCGAAGCCGTGCATCGGGTCGGCGCGGCGGTGGTGCGGCATCTGAAGGTCTACACGGCGACGGGAGCCAGCGCATGAAAGGCCAGCAACGCGAATTGAACCTGCGCTTTCTCGCCCAGCCCACCGACGTGAACTATGGAGGCAAGGTCCACGGCGGCATGGTGATGAAATGGATCGACCAGGCCGGCTACGCCGCCGCGGTCGGCTGGAGCGGCAAGTACAGCGTGACCGTCGCGGTCGGCGGCATCCGCTTCGTCGCGCCGATCCGGATCAGCGATCTGGTCACCGTCCACACCAAGCTGATCCTGACCGGCAACAGCAGCATGCATTTCGCGGTCGACGTGAAAGCGCGCGACCCGGGCCTGGACGACGGCGAGCCAGACGAGCGGCTGTGCACGCACTGCGTGATCGTGTTCGTGGCGATGGACCAGGTCGAAGGCAAACCGACCGCGGTGCCGCCGTGGACGCCGGAAACCGAGGACGACAAGCGCCTGGCCGAATACGCGCTCAAGGTGATGGAGCTGAGCAAGGGCATCGAGGCGACGGTGGAGCGGTATGTGCATGAGGGCGATGCTGGGAAGTAAGGCGGCGCTTTGCCGTTTTTGCATTCCGAGCGCGCGTCGCGCGTTCCTGCTAGCACGCCACCCCAACTACGTCCGCCTTTGCTTTTGCTTTTCCCCCTTTGCAAAAGGGGGGCAGGGGGGATTCGCTTTTGCTTTGCTTGAACACAGCGCCGACCGCCTGAAAGCGAATCCCCCGCGCACCGACCAATACCCAGGATCGAGCCATACCGGGCGCTCGCCCCCTTTTCCAAAGTGGGCGCCGATTTCAGCCGCGGCCTCGGGCGAGAAATAGTCGGCTTCGTAATTCATCCGTAGCCACGTGCGTCTCGGCAAGCATGGTCTCCTTTGCCAGCACCAGCACCAGCACCAGCGCACGCACGCACACGCCCGCCCGCCCGTACCCGTACCCGTACCCGTGCCCGTGCCCGTGCCCGTACCCGTACCCGTACCCGTACCCGTGCCCGTGCCCGTGCCCGTGCCCGTGCCCGTGCCCGTGCCCGAGCCCGAGCCCGAGCCCGAGCCCTTTGCTTTTGCATTTCCCCCCTTTGGAAAAGGGGGGGAGGGGGGGATTCGCTTTTGCTTTCGCTAAACACACAGCCGACCGCCCAAAAGCGAATCCCCCGCGCACCGACCAATACCCAGGATCGAACCGCCCCGGGCGCCCGCCCCCTCTCCAAAGTGGGCGCCGATTTCCGCCGCGGCCTCCAAGCACAAGTCCGCACCGCCCTGTCGAAAACAGCACCGCCAACGCGGCAAGCCAAGACCGCGGCCCCCCCCACAACGCAACAGGCCGCCCGAAGGCGGCCTGTTGCGTTTGAATCTTGAAACGCGACCTCAGATCCCGTCGACCCGGCGCGCTTCCATGAACTTGCCGCTCCAGTAACCGCTGTCCAGGCTCGACACGGTCACGTCCTTGCCGGTGCGCGGGGCATGCACGAAGCGGCCTTCGCCGAGGTAGATGCCGACGTGGTCGACCCGGCCGCGGCGGCCGAAGAACACCAGGTCGCCTTCGGTCATCGAATCGCGGGCGATCACTTCGCCGGTCTTGGCCATCTCGCGCGACACGCGCGGCAGTTCGATGCCCAGGGCGTTGCGGAACACGTAGCCGACCAGGCCGCTGCAATCGAAGCCCTGGTCCGGCGAGGTGCCGCCCCAGCGGTACGGCGTGCCCAGCAGGGCCAGCGCGCGTTGCAGCATGCCCTTGATGCGGCCTTGTTCGGCCACCGGCATGTCGGTCTTGCTCAGGGCCACGTCCTGGCCCTGGCCCAGCAGGCGGTTCAGGTCCGTCGCCAGCAGCAGGGCGCGGTCGGACAGGGTCATCGCTTCGGGCAGCATGTTGCTGGCCGACGGCTGCGGCGCATCGGCCGAATCGTTGCGCAGCGAGGTCGCGGACGGGAGGGCGCCGGCGGTCGCGGCCAGCGCAGAGGACTGCTGGGCGAAGGCGGGCAGAGCGCAAACCGCCAGCGAGGCGGTCAGCAAAAGTCGTTGGGTGGCCCGGGCCGAGAGGCCTTGGGCGGTAGCGCGCGGTGCTTGGGGGGGGGCAGCCTTGCGGTTGTGGCGATGGGTTTGGGTCGTCACTTAGTCATCACGAAGTCGTCACCGGTAGGGGATCATGCCCGTGAAGCGCGAGAGGTTGGTTCAAATTTCGTTAGAGGCCCGTTAACAGGTATGTGATTTTGCTCACATTTCTGACGAGTATGAGAGCCTTCCCGCATTCAGGAAGTGATCTCAGTTCTTTCTGAGAACCCGTTTGGCGCCGCTGTAGTGGTCGCGCCAGTACGGGCCGTCGAGCCGGTCCAGGCGGACCGTGCCGCCGCTGCTGGGGGCGTGAACGAAGCGGCCTTCGCCGACATAGATGCCCACATGGCTGACGTTGCCCGAGCTGCCGAAGAACACCAGGTCGCCCGAGGCCAGCCGGGTCGGCTCGATCTTCGGGCCCTGGTAGCCGGCCAGGTCGCGCGAGGTGCGCGGCAGGTTGAGCGCCAGCATGTCGCGGTAGACGTAGTTGACCAGGCCGCTGCAGTCGAAGCCGCTGTCGGGGGTGTTGCCGCCGTAGCGGTACGGCGTGCCGACCAGGCTGATCGCCCGCATCAGCACCGCGTTGGAGGCGCCGGGGTTTTCCGGCTCGACGTGCGGCCAGACCCGCGCGGGCGGCTGCGGGGCCGGGCCGCGGCGGACGATCTGCTTGCCGCCGCCGCAGGCCGCGAGCAGCACGCACAGGCTCAGCCCGGCGACCAGCGCCGGCCACGGCAATGGCCCGCGTGCTGGCGCGGGAGCGGTGTTGCCGGGATAATGCGCGGCCTTCGTCACGGCCGATAGCTTGGCGGCTAACGGCAGCGGCGACAAGACAATTAGATGTGACCTTTTGTGGCGGCCCGCTCATTGCGGCACCGCCGTTCCTTTCCTGATCGCCACGGGGCGGTCTTCCCAGCCGGATTTGCCATGAAAATCGAGAAAGATCGCGTCGTTCAATTCCACTACACCGTTTCCGAGCAGGGCAGCGAGCCGCTCGAGAGTTCGGAAGGCCGCGATCCGCTGGCGATCCTGATCGGCCACAACAACATCATTCCGGGCCTGGAAAAGGCGATGGAAGGCCACGAGGCCGGCGACAAGTTCGAAGTCGACGTGGTCGCGGCCGACGCCTACGGCGTGCGCCAGGACGGCCTGACCCAGCGCGTGCCGAAGAAGTATTTCAAGGACACCAAGCTGGAAGTCGGCATGCAGGCGGTGCTGCAGACCAATTTCGGCCCGCGCGCGGTGACCATCCAGAAGATCGGCATGAGCGTGGTCGACGTCGACCTCAACCACCCGATGGCCGGCAAGGACCTGCATTTCGCGGTCGAGATCGTCGAAGTGCGCGAAGCGGCCAAGGAAGAGATCGAGCACGGCCACGTCCACGGCGACGGCGGTCACGCCCACTGATCCAGGCGCGGCGGTCGCCGACGACGCCCAGACCGAACGGCCCGCGCGAGCGGGCCGTTCGTTTTTGCGCCGCGGTCAACCGTGTGCGGACTAGTTGCCGATCCACTTCCAGCTCGGCGCCGCGCTGTAGAACACCTGGACGAAAGCCCCGGCCGGGACGACCACGGTCGCCGGCGAAGCGGCCAGTCCGGTCAGCGTCCCGCTCACGGCGATGCCGCTGACGTTGCCGCCGTTGAGGTACACCGCGACATCCATGCCGGTGGCGTTGGTCACCGCGACCCCGCTTGCGGCCATGGCCGGGGTGGCGATGTTGCCCACGCGCGGATTGAAGCCGAGATTGCCGCGGATGAACTTCTGCGCGCCGGTGCCACCGTCGAAGATGCGATGGGTCACCCCGCCGAGGCAACGGTTGCTTTCGATGATGTACTGATTGGACGCGCCGGCGGCGACATGGATATCGGCGTAATGCTGCGGCGCGCCGCCGGCGCGCAGGAAGTCGATGTCGCGCAGGGTGAACGAGCTGGTGCCCGCGAGCACATTGATGCCCGCGGCGCTGTTGGGCACTTTGGCGCTGTTGGCTTCGACGCAACCGCCGAGGACCCGCAGCTGGCTCACGCCCGGGCCGACCTGGATTCCGTGCAGGCCGTTGGCGATCACGCTGACGCTGGACAATTCGATGTCGGTGCCGGCGATCAAGTCGATGCCGGTGCCGGCGTGGGAGGTGGCCCACACGTCGACGAAGCGCGCGGTCTGGCAGTTTTCGATCACGATGCCGTTCTTGCTGGCGTTGTCGGTGATGGTGTTATGGAAAAACAGGTTCTTGGCGGCGTTGCCGAACAGCGTCGACGGGTTGGCGACATACAGGCTGTAATCCAGGCCGGCCGACTCCAGCGACACGTTCGATGCGTAGAAGCCCTCGGCGTGATCGCTGATCAGCAGGCCGATGGTGACCACGTCGTGGCTGCCGGAAACGACCTTGATATTGCGCATGAAGACATTGACGATCTTCGAGGTGGCGTTCAGTCCGGCGAATCGCAGGCCGGCCTTGTTGGCGGCGACGCCGGCCACGACGATCTCGTTGAGTTCGAGATAGAACGCCGACTGCACGTCCAGGCCATAGGCCATCTTGTTCGACATGTGGATGTATTCGAACAGGCCCCAATACAGCGTGCCGCCGGTGGACGCGGCCACGCGGATGCCGGCGCCGTCGGTCTTGGCCACGGTGGCGTCGAGGGTCAGGTGCCGGATCGACACGCCGCTCACTGGCGCGGTGCCTGTATCGATGCGGAAGATGTCGTCGGTCGCCGAGGTGGTGCGCACGATCGGAGCCAGCCGGTTCGAACCGAACACGCTGGTCGACCCCTGGGTGATGGAGACGGCGCGGTTGATCACATAGACGCCGCCGGGAACGAAGATGCCCTTGCCCGCGTTCTGATTGACCGCGGACTGGAACGCGGCCCAGTCGATTTCGTCGCTCAGCGAGGTGGCGAACGGATAATCGACCTGGGCCGCGGCCAGATCGGGATAGCGCGAGGACAGCGGATGCGAGCCGCCATCGCCGATCGCGCCGTAATCCTTCACGCTCACCTGCTCGCGGACCTTGTCTTGCAGCCCGCGCGCGCGGGCGCCGCTGCCTTGCTGAAGAAAGCGGATCAGCGCCGAGCCGGTAGCGTTGCCGGGCGCCCACAGGCTGTCGAGAAACGCGGCGACGTTGGAAGCAATGCCGGTCGCCGCGGGCGTGTAGAGAACGTCCGCCGCGTCGGTGGCCAGCATGGCTGTCCGCGGCGAGGTGTCCGATGCAGAGGGATTCGGCGTTTCCTTGCCGGTCGGGTGTACGCAAGCGCTCATATGGTCGGTTGCCATGTGTTCTGATCCTTGAGTTCATGGGAATCTATGCGTGCGAGCCGATCGCGAAGCCTGCGTCCATCGACAGGGCAGTGCGAAACCATCGCGATGGCATCGGTTCAAGGCGGATGCGATCGGCGCATCTGTTTTTTACCCAGTCGCCGTCGCGCAGGCTGCGCTGGCCCGAACGGCGTGCTGGCGGGTTCAGGCGGCGTTGAGTTCCATCAGGACACACAGTTGAGATGCAGCGGATAGCGAAATCGTGATTCACGCCGAGGCTCCTTGCGAACTCGCGCCGATCCCCGAACGCGACCGCCTGCAAGCGCTCGACGCGCTGCGCGGGATCGCGCTGCTCGGCATTTTGCTGAGCAATGTGTCGGGCTTCGCCGGGCCGTTGAACGAATTGCGCGAAGGCATCGATCCGGCCTTGCGCGGTTCGGATCGCGTGTTGTCGGCGTTCGTCTATCTGGTGGTGCGCGACAAGTTCTGGACCTTGTTCGCGCTGCTGTTCGGCATGGGCTTCGCGGTCATGCTCGAACGCGCGCGCGTGGCCGGTCGCGGTTTCGGCGCGGTCTATCTGCGTCGCAGTTTCGGCTTGTTGGCGCTCGGCCTGGTGCACGCCTGGCTGATATGGGGCGGCGACATCCTGGTCACGTATGCCTTGAGCGCGTTCGCGTTGCTGGCGCTGCGTTCGTTGTCGCTGGATTTCTGGCTGAAGCTGGGCCTGACCCTGTACCTGGGCACGATCGGCTACATGCTGATCATCGCCGCGGCGCTGACCCTGCCGGGCGTGGCCGAGGGCGATGCGGCCGATCTGGCCCAGGCGCAGGCGCTGCGCGCGGCCGAGGTGGCCGCGTATGCGCATGGCGATTACGCCGCGGTCACCGCGCAGCGCCTGGAGTTCTTTTTCGACAGCACGATCGCCGGCTGGAGCATGATGCTGCCGCTGTCGTTGGGGCTGTTCCTGATCGGCGCTTCGCTGGTGCGCGGCGGGGTGATCGCCGATCCGGCGCGGCATCGCTGGGTGCTGCGCGCGCTGATCGTGCACGGCCTGCCGGCCGGCATCGTGCTGACCGCGATCAGCGTGGCGATCGACAGCGCGCCGTCGCTGGCCTTATTCAGCGCGTCGTCGATCTTCGCTCAGGCCTTGCACATGCTCGCCGGCCTGCCGGTGGCGCTGGCGCTGGTCGCGGCGGTGGTGCTGCTATTGCACGACGGCGCGCGCTGGCCGCGCGTGTTCGCGCCGGCCGGGCGGATGGCGCTGAGCAATTATCTGAGCCAATCGCTGATCGCGACCTGGGTCTTGTATCACCACGGTTTGAATCAATGGGGACGCTGGTCGTACACGACGCTGATCGTGGCGGCGCTGGTGCTGTTCGCGGCGCAGCTCGCGGCGAGCGCGTGGTGGCTGCGGCGGTTTCGTTTCGGACCGGTGGAATGGTTGTGGCGCGCGTTCGCGTACGGCCGCTGGCCGCCGTTGCGCGTGCGCGGCCAAGGTTGATGCGCGATCGCGCGGCGCGGGTGACGGTGCGCGCGCGAACGAGGCGAGACAAAAAAACGGCCCGCGATGCGGGCCGTTTTCGTGTCGCCTGACGATGGATCAGTTGACGCCGGCCGCCGACCAGGCGCGGGCCACGGTCTGGTACTCGGTGGAGCCGTTGCCGTACAGGTCCGCCGCCGCCTGCAGCGTGCCGGCACGGGCCTGCGGGTAGGTGGTGCTGGAAACGAAGTAACGGGTCAGCGCGCGGTACCAGATCGCGCCGGCCTTGGCCCGGCCGATACCGACGATGGTGGTGTCGTTGTTGCAGACCAGTTGGGCCTTGGTGTAGTTGAAGCCCGCCTGCGGAGTGACGCCTTCGGCGAACAGGAAGAACGCGCGGTTGCCGACGCCGGAGGTGAAGTGCGGGTCGTACTTGCCGCCGCGGCCGGTCAGCGAGGCCGAGAAGCCGCCGACGGGGTAGCACGAGATCGACTTGCCGTCGGCGTCCTGCTTGAACATGGTGCGCAGCGCCTTGGTCGCGCCCTGCGAGGCCGGATAGACCTCCTCGCCGATCAGATAATCGCCTTGGTCGATCGCATTGCCGACGCTGTATTCGACCAGGGTGCCCAGGATGTCGGAGTTGGCTTCGTTGATGCCGCCGGAATCCTTGACGTTGTAGTAGCCCAGGTTGGCGGTGGCGGAGTTGACGCCGTGCGACATTTCATGGCCGGCCACGTCCAGCGCGACCAGCGGCGTGTTGCCGTTGCTCGAGTCGCCGTCGCCGTAGACCATGTAGCTGCCGTTCCAGCCGGCGTTGAAGTAGTTGCTGCCGTAGTGGACATAGCTCTTGACGCCTCGGCCGTCGTTGAAGATGCCGTTGCGCGCGTGCACGTTCTTGAAATAGTCCCAGGTCGCAGCGACGCCGTAGTGCGCGTCGGCCGCGGCGGTGGCGCGGTCGCTGGTGGTGTTGTTGCCCCAGATGTTGTCGGCGTCGTTGAATGCGACGGCGCTGAAGGTGCTGGTGCTGTTGCGCGCATCCAGGGTCTGGCCACTGCCGCGGCTGGGGTCGGTGAGCTGGAAGCCGCCGCTGACCGAGTTGGAGACGATGCCGACGTTGCCCAGGGTCAGGGTCTTGCCGGTGCCGTTGGCGGCCGCGGTCTGGAAGTGGTCTTCGGCTTCCAGCAGCGCGCCGGTGCGCGCGTCGAGGAAATACGACATCACCCCCGGCGCCTGATCGCCGTTGCGCGCGCCCTGCAGGCCGACCTGGTACGCCAGCGTCGGCTCGCCGCCGCCGCGCGCGTACACCACCAGCTTGGCCGGATCGAGCGACGCGACGGTGCCGTCGAACTTGGCGCCGGCTTCGATCCGCGCCTGCTCGGCGCTGATGCCGGGCTTGAGCGACGGACGCAGGGTGGTGCGCATGTTGTCGCCCTGGGTGATCGAGGTCAGCTGGCCGTTGTGCGAATGCACGACCATGTCGCCGCCGATCACCGGCAGGCCTTCATAGGTGCGCTCCATGCGCACGTGCTCGGTGCCGTCGCGGTCGATCATCACGTCGCGCGCGACGAAGCCGTCGGCGGCGGCCAGGTTGACTTCCTTGGCCGCGGCGTTGCGCAGCAACTGGCGGGCGCGTTCGGCCGCCGACGTGGTATCGGCCTCGGCCGGCGAGGTGCTGGAGAACGCCAGCTCGCTGCCTGCGCGCGCGCCGGTGTCGCTGAGCGCCGCCATGTGCGAACTGGCGTGCTTCGCATTGGTGGTGAGGCGGGTGTCGTGGGCGACGGACGCTACGCTGCCGGCGGTGGACGCGGTGGTCGCGAGAGGGCCGGCCGGAACGTCGGAGCGAGCGGAGTGGAACGCCACGCCGGCCAGAGCGGCGACGACGGCGGTGCTCAACAAAGCGGTCTTCAACTGCATGTGTGATCCCCTTCAAGAAAGAGCGAGCAATGAGTGATGACGGACGCTGCCGAGCGGATGCAAAGGCGACGGGTCGCGCTCGCTCCGCGTGCAGCGGACGAATCGCCTTGCGCTCTTCATGGTGGAGCGCGCGCGATGCGTCGACACCACCTTAGGCCGTCGTCCAGACCCGAGGCCGTCCGTGCGCGGGCGATAAACGCAGGTTAATGCGGGGCTTATCACAGAACCGGATATTGCCGTTTCGCCGGCGGAATTCGTCGCTTTTCGGCACGGCGCGACGCCGCGTTGGCGCATCAGCACAAGCCGTGCTGACAAGATGAGATGGATGTGTTTTTCCGAGTTGTGACGAGAATCTGATTGCGCGGCGTGGCACGGTTGTGATGTGTGATCGCTGCTGTTTGTGTTCGTCGCGGCGAGTCGTGGCCGACCCGCGCGCCGGGTCGTCGGCGACGGGTTTCGTTCGCCACTAGGTTCGCCAAACAACGAACGGCCCGCTTGCGCGGGCCGTCCGGTATCGCGCCGCGTCTTCCGACGCGATGGCGGGTTCGCGCTTTAGTTGACCTTCACCGCCGACCAGGCGCGGGCCACGGTCTGGTACTCGATCGAGTTGGCGCCGTACAGGTCGGCCGCGGCCTGCAGGGTGCCGGCGCGCGCCTGCGGGTAGTCGGTGCTGGAGACGAAGTACTTGGTCAACGCGCGATACCAGATCGCGCCGGCCTTGGCGCGGCCGATGCCGACGATCGCGGTGTCGCCATTGCAGACCAGATCCGACGGCCGGTAGGTGGTGGCGAAGTTGGCCGGCACCTTGGCGCCTTCGGTAAGCAGGTACTGATACAGATTGCCCACGCCGGAGGTGTTATGCGGATCGTAGCGGCCGCCGGCGGCGGTGGCGCTGCCGCTGAAGCCGCCGACCGGATAGCACTTGAACGAGACGCCGTCGGCGTTCTGCTGGAACAGCACGCGCAAGGCGCGCTTGCCGTCCGGGCGCGCATAGACGTTTTCGCCGAGCAGGTAGTCGCCGGCGTCCTTGGCATTGTTGACGCTGAACTCGACCAGGGTGCCGAAGATATCGGAGCTGGCCTCGTTGATGCCGCCGCTGTCCTTGATGTCGTAGTAGCCCAGGTTGGCGCTGGAACTGTTCACCAGGTGGCCCATCTCGTGCGCGGCCACGTCCAGCGCCACCAGCGGCGTGTTGCCGTTGGTGAAATCGCCATCGCCGTACACCATGACCATGGTGCCGTCTTCCAAGATGCCGGCGCCGGCGTTGAAATAGTTCCGGCCGTAATGCACGTAGCTGACGATGCCCTGGCCGTTGTTGGCGACGCCGTCGCGACCGTGCACCACTTTGAAATAGTCCCAGGTCGACGCGACGCCGTAGTTCACGTCGGCGGCGGCGGTGGCGCGGTCGGTCTTGAGGTTGTTGCCCCACACGTTGTCGGTGTCGGTGAAGATCTTGGCCGCGGCCATCTCGGCTTCGGTCGAGCCGGTGGTGTTGAAGATATCCCGGGTCTCGGAGTTGCCGCGCGCCACGTCGACCATGCGGTAGCCGCTGCCGGTCGAATCGGTGAGGATGCCGACGTTGCCCAGGGTCAGGGTCTTGCCGGTGCCGTTGGCCGCGGCGGTGTGGAAGTGATCCTCGGCCTGCAGCAGGCTGCCGTTGCGCGCATCGAGGTAGTACGACATCACGCCGGGATCCTGGCTGCCGTTGCGGGCGCCGCGCAGGCCGACGCGATAGGCCAGGGTCGGTTCCATGCCGTTGCGCGCGTACACCACCAGCTTGGCCGGATCGACCTGGGCGACGCGGCCGTCGAACCGCGCGCCGGCCTCGGTCTGCGCCTGCGCGGGGCTGATGCCGGGCGTGAGCCGCGGGCGCGCGCTGGTGCGCATGTTGTTGCCCTGGGTGACCCAGAGCAGTTGGCCGTCGCGCGAATGCACGACCATGTCGCCGCCGATCACCGGCAGGTCTTCGTAGCTGCGTTCCATGCGCACGTGCTCGGTGCCGTCGCGGTCGATCATGACCTCGCGCGCGGCGAAGCCGTCGGCCTGGGCGAGATGGACCTCACGGGCGGCGGCGGTGGCGAGCAGTTCGCGGGCGCGTTGCGCGGCGGCGCTGCGGTCGGCCTGCTCGGGCGAACGGCTGGCCCAGGCCTGGCGACTGCCGGGACGCGCGGAGGTGTCGATCAGGGCACGCAGGGCGGCGGTGTTCCGCGCGGCGGCGGCAGAGGCGTGAGCCGAGGCGGCCGGCGCGGCGAGCGAGCGACCCTGCGTGCCGGCCACGGCGGCGGAGGTGTCGAGGGTGGCGTTCGACTGCGTGCCGTACACCGCCAAACCGGCGAGTCCGGCGATCACGGCGGTGCTGAGTAGTGCGGTCTTCAACTGCATGGAAGCGATTCCCCTGGAAATAGTGCGGAAAGACGGCGCTCCCCATGCCGGCGCGAGGGCGCGGCTTGGCAGGCCGGTATGACGCGGCGCGGCTGCCTCGGTGGCGTCGGGCGGTCGTAGCGGCGCGTCGGGATCAACGCTAAGAGCTGCGCCCGGGTTGCGGGCCAAGAAATAATATTTTCGAAAATAGAAAATGTGGAATTCATCACATAATTGATGGGTTCGGACGAGTCTTAAGCCCGTTGCGCGCTGCGCCGGATACGTCATCCCTCGCGCGATCCGTCGATTGCCCGGACGGCTTTGCCGATTGCGGCATGGGATTGCGGGCGGGTGCCTGGCGGCTTCGCGCGATCGTCGCCTGGCGCCTGGCCGGCGATACGCACCGGCGGATCGGTTCCGATCCGATCGCGACCCGGGCGAGGTCGCATCGAAAAACCGCGCTGGAACTGCGCCGACGCGCTCGGCCGCATCGCAAGCGCGCATCGCTGAAACCCTGTATCCGATCCACATCGCAATCACATCCGCGCGTGCTCGTTACTATGTCCGCGGCGCCGCACGAAACGGCCCATGGCAATGCCGCGCCGCCGCGCGCGGATCGGTTCGAACCAGGCGACGGAGCACAATGGGCGCAGTGCAGGTGGGTGAGTATTCGGCGGCCGCCGTCGCGGGCCGCCGCGAGGACGTGATCGTGGTCGGCGCGGGCGTGATCGGGCTGACCTGCGCGCTGGCGCTGCTCGACAGCGGCCGCGCGGTGCGGGTGATCGACGCGCGCGCGGCCGGCGCCGGCAGCTCGCACGGCAATTGCGGGACCATCACCCCGAGCCATGCCACGCCGCTGGCCGCGCCCGGGGTGATCGCTCAGGCGCTGCGCTGGATGCTGACGCCCGACGCGCCGCTATACGTACATCCGAAACTCGACCCGCAGCTGTGGCGCTGGCTACTGGGTTTCGCCGCGCGCTGCAATCCGCGCGACTGGCGCAGCAGCGCGCAGGCCAAGGCGGCGTTGTTGAACGACTCGCGCGCTCGTCTGGAAGACTGGGTGACGCGGTATGGCTTGGTCTGCGAATTCGACAGCTCCGGCGTGGACTACGTCTTCCGCGACGCCGCGGCGTTCGCCGCCGGCCAGCACGAACTCGATCTGCTGCGCGAATTCGGCGTGGGCATCGAGCTGATCGACGGCGCCGCGTACAACGCCCAGGACCCGGCGTTCAAGCCCGGCCTGGCCGGCGCGATCCGCTTCGATCACGACGCGGTGCTGCGCCCGGACAAGTACGTCGACGAACTCGCGCGCAGCGTGCGCGAGCGCGGCGGCGAGATCGTCGAGCGATGCGGCCTGCGCGGCGTGCAGCGCCGCGACGGTGCGCTCGAACTGGACACCACCGGCGGGCCGATGCGCGCGCGCGAGGCGGTGATCGCGCTGGGCGCGTGGTCGCCGCAGTTGTCCGACGCGATCGGGCTGCCCTCGCTCAAGCGGGTGATGCAGCCGGGCAAGGGCTATTCGATCACCTACGACCGACCCGCGCTGACCCCGCGCCGGCCGGTGGTGCTGCGCGAACGCAAGGTCTGCGTGACCATGTGGGAAAGCGGTTTCCGTCTGGGCAGCACGATGGAATTTTCCGGTTTCGACGCCAGCCTCAACCCGCGCCGGCTGGCGGCGTTGGAACGCGGCGCGGCCGAATACCTGCATCAACCCGTCGGCCCGGTCGAGCGCGAGCGCTGGCAGGGCTGGCGGCCGATGAGCCTGGACGACGTGCCGCTGATCGGCCGCGTGCCCGGCCGCGACGGCCTGTGGCTGGCGACCGGCCACGGCATGATGGGCGTGAGCATGAGCGCCGGCACCGGCCAGCTGATCGCCGACCTGATCGCCGGGCGCGCGCCCGCGATCGACCCGCATCCCTATCGACCGGAGCGTTTCGCTTGAACGCAGACGAAGCCCAACTCAAATCCGAACCCGCCCACTTCGACCTGATCGTGATCGGCGGCGGCTCCGGCGGCCTGGCCGGCGCGTTCCGCGCGGCCGAATACGGCGCGCGCGTGGCCTTGCTGGAACCGCATCTGCTCGGCGGCACCTGCGTCAACGTCGGCTGCGTGCCGAAGAAGGCGATGTGGCTGGCGGCCGACATCGCCGGCAAATTGCGCATGGCCCAGTCGCTGGGCTTCGCCATCGACAGCCCGCCGAACAAGCCCTGCGAACTCGACTGGCCGACCTTCATCGTCCATCGCCAGCGCTACATCGCCAATATCCACGACAGTTACCGCCGGCGTCTGGACGCGGCCGGGATCGTGGTCCAGCCGATGCGCGCGCACCTGATCGACGCCAACACGATCGAATGCGAGAACGGCGTGCGCCTGCGGGCGCAGCGCGTGTTGATCGCGACCGGCGGACATGCGGTCAAACCATCGATTCCCGGCGCCGAGCTCGGCGACACCTCGGACGATTTCTTCAACTGGTGCGCCGCGCCCGAACGCGTGGCGATCGTCGGCGCGGGCTATATCGCGGTCGAACTGGCCGGAGTGTTGCAGGCGCTGGGCAGCCGGGTCGAGGTGTTCGCGCGCGGCCAGCGTTTTCTGCAAGGCTTCGATGAGGAACTGAGCAAACAACTGGCCGACGATTACACCCAGAGCGGCGTGCATCTGCATTTCGGTCATGCGATCGCCGCGCTGGAAGCCGATGGCGAGCGAGTGCGGCTGCGCGCCATCGATGGTTCGCTCAGCGACGCCTTCGACAAGGTGCTGTTCGCGACCGGACGGCGGCCGAATACGGCGAACATCGGCCTGGAACGGGTCGGTCTGGCGCTGGATCCCAACGGCCACATCCTCGTCGACGAGCTGCACGCGACCAACGTCGCGGGCGTGAACGCGATCGGCGATGTCACCACCGATCTGCCGCTGACTCCGGTCGCGATCGCCGCCGCGCGCCGGCTGATGGATCGCGTCTACGGCCAGCGCGAGGGCCGGCTCGATCCCAACGATATTCCGACCGTGGTGTTCTCGCATCCGCCGATCGGCAAGGTCGGTTTGACCGAGGACGAGGCGCGGGCGCGACATGGTGACAATCTGCACATCTATCGCGCCGGATTTCGGCCGATGCTGTACGCCCTGGCCGAATCGCCGCAGCGCAGCCTGTTCAAGCTGATCTGCGTCGGCGAGGAACGCCGCGTGGTCGGCATCCATCTGCTCGGCGAGGCCGCCGACGAGATGCTGCAGGGCTTCGCGGTCGCGCTCAAGCGCGGCATCACCCTGGACGACCTGCGCGATACGGTCGCCATCCATCCGACCAGCGCCGAAGAAGTGGTGCTGATGCGTTGAACCAACGAAGCGACGGGAGCAGGCGGCATGACGGGTAGGGATCGCGAGAACACACGGCCTTGGCGCTTGCGCGGCGCGGTTCATGCAGCGGTGGCGTTGGCGATCGCCTGTGTGGGCCTGGTACATGCCGCTCAAACGCACGCCGCCGAAACCCGCGCCGCCCCGGGCGAGTTCGACATCGCCGATCTGCTCAGCGCGCCGCAGCCCGAACAACTCGTCGGCGCCGGCGCCGCGCCGGTGATCGCATGGGTGTCGAACGAACGCGGCGTGCGCAATCTGTGGTCGGCGCGCGCGCCGCAGTTCGCGCCGCGCCAGCTGACCGCGTTCGACGAGGACGACGGGCAGTTGCTCAGCGCGTTGCGCCTCAGCCGCGATGGCCGTTGGCTTGCCTATGTGCGCGGCGGCGGGCCCGACGCGGCCGGCAACAACAGCAATCCCACCGGCGATCCGGACGGGCAGGAACAGGCGGTGTGGCTGGTCGCCAGCGACGGCTCGTCCAAGCCGCAGCGTATCGCCGCCGGGCGCTCGGTGCAGTTCGCGCCGCAGGGCGATGCCCTGATCGTGCAGGGCCGCGGCGTCGGTTGTTATCCGCTGCCGGGCACAACCGCGCCGGCGTGGTGCAAGGAAGCGCTGATCAAGACCCGCGGCGCCAACGCCGCCGCCGGGTTCTCGCCCGACGGCAAGCTGCTCGCGTTCGCCAGCAACCGCGGCGATCACGGCTTCATCGGCGTGCTCGATCTGGCTAAGCGCGAAGTGCGCTGGCTCGGCGCGGATTTCTACAACGACAGCAATCCGGTGTTCTCGCCCGATGGCCGCCGGGTCGCGTTCCTGCGCAGCGCCGCCAATCGCCCGGGCGAACAGTTCGACCTGACCCAGGCCAACCCATTCGAAATCTGGACCGCCGACGTCGCCACCGGGCTTGCGCAAAAAGTCTTCCGATCGGGCGAGAAAGCCGGCGGCTACGCCCAGTTCAACGGTGCCGCGCCCTTGCTGTGGAGCCGCGACAACCGCCTGATCTTCGCCTCCGAACAAAGCGGCTGGCTGCATTGGTACGCGATCGCGCCCGAGGGCGGCGAGCCCACGCCGCTGAGCCGCGGCGAGTGCGAGGCCGAAACCGTCGCCGTGGCCGACGACGACGGCGCGTTCGTGTTCAGCGGCAACTGCGCGCAGATCGATCACCGCCAGCTCTTCAGCGTCGATGCGAAGGGCGCGGCGCAGACCCTGCTCAGCGCGAAGGACGAGATTTCTACCGAGCCGGTGGTGCTGGGCGGCCAGTGGATCGCGTTCCGCCACGCCGATGCGCGCCGGCCGACCGCGATCGCGGTGATGCCGCGCGGCGGCGGCGAGCCCAGGCGGATTTTCCCGGCGAGCTTGCCCGCGCTGTTCCCGATCGATCGCCTCGTTGTACCCAAGACCCTGAGCCTGCGAGCCAGCGACGGGGTGACCTCGCACGCGACCGTGTTCGAGCCGCCGGCGAGTTTCAAGGGCAAGCGCGCGGCGCTGATCTACGTGCACGGCGGCCCGATCCGGCAGATGCTGCCGGGCTGGCACTACAGCAGCTATTACTACAACGACTACGCCAGCAACCAATGGCTGGCCAGCCGCGGCTATGTGGTGATGGCCTTGAACTACCGCGATGGCACGGGTTACGGCCAGCGCTTCCGGCTGGCCGAGAAACAAGGCCCGCGCGGCGCCAGCGAATACCAGGACGTGCTCGCCGCGCAGGCGTATCTGGCCAAGCGCGAGGATGTCGACGCGCGCCGCATCGGCATCTACGGCGGCTCCTACGGCGGGTTCCTGACCGCGTCGGCGCTGTCGCGCAATTCCGATCTGTTCGCGGCCGGCGTCGATCGCCACGGCGTCCACGACTGGCGCGAAAGCGCCAAGGGCGGCGACAACAGCGGCCTGTGGGGACTGGGGCCGGACGAACTGGACCTGGCGTTCAAGTCCTCGCCGGTCGCCTTCGTCGACGGCTGGCGTTCGCCGGTGCTGTTCGTGCACGGCGACGACGATCGCGCGGTCAAGTTCTCCCAAAGCATCGATCTGGTCGAGCGTCTGCGCGCGCGCAAGGCGCCGGTGGAAACCCTGGTGATTCCGGACGAAGACCACTTCTTCCTGCGTTACGCGACCTGGCTTGCGGTGCATCGCAGTACCATGGACTTCTTCCGCCGGCATCTGCAGTCCGGCGCCGACTGAGTCGCCTTCATGACCATTGCGCATCCGACCGAGCCCGTATTCCAGCTGCATCGCGGCACCGCGCCGCTGCTGATCAGCCTGCCGCACGACGGCGAGGTGATCCCCGAGTCGTTGAAGGCGCGCATGGTCGAATCGGCGCGACGCGCGCCCGACACCGACTGGCATGTCTCGCGTTTGTACGATTTCGCGCGCGAACTGGGCGCATCGATCCTGGTGCCGCGCTATTCGCGTTACGTGGTCGATCTGAACCGGCCGCCGGACGACACCTCGCTGTATCCCGGCCAGAACACCACCGGCCTGTGTCCGGCGGTGCAGTTCAGCGGCGAGGCGGTCTACCTCGACGGCCAGTCGCCGGATGAAGCGGAAGTCGCCGAACGGGTCGAGCTGTATTGGCGCCCCTACCACCAGACCTTGGTCGCCGAACTCGACCGCATCCGCGGCGAGCACGGCCGCGCGGTGTTGTGGGAAGGCCATTCGATCCGCGGCGAAGTGCCGTTCCTGTTCGAAGGCCGCTTGCCCGATCTCAACCTCGGCACCTCCGGCGGCAAGACCTGCCTGCCCGAGTTGCAGGCCGCGCTGGAAGGCCTGCTGGCCGCGCAGAGCGACTACGACTGGATCGCCAACGGCCGCTTCAAGGGCGGCTACATCACCCGTCATTACGGCGATCCGGAGATCGGCGTGCAGGCGGTGCAGTTGGAGCTGAGCCAGCGCAACTACATGGACGAAGATTCCTTCGCCTACGATGAAGCCAAGGCCGCGCGCCTGCAGCCGCTGCTGCGCAAGCTGCTGAGCGCGACTCTGGCTTCGCAGGACGCATGAGTCCGAAGCGCGTGGCCGTTGCCCGCGCCGCGCGCGCGACCGCGACGCCTGTAACGGACGCGGCGGCGTCGGGCGATCCGGCCGCGCAGACGCACGCGCCCCTCTCGCTGACCCAGGCGCGCGCCCTGCACCTGCACGCGCAGGGCCTGCTGACGAGGCCGCGCAAGCGCGCGACCCGGGCCGATGCGCTGGCCGCGATCGCGCGCATGCAGTTGCTGCAGATCGACACCATCCACGTCGTCGCGCGCAGCCCGTATCTGGTGCTGTTTTCGCGACTGGGCGGTTACCCGGCGCAGTGGCTGGAAGAATTGCTGGCGCAGCGCGCGATCTTCGAGATCTGGGCGCACGAAGCCTGCTTCGCGCCGATGGACGATTACCTGCTGCATCGCAATGCGCTGGAGCAACGCGCGCACCACTGGGCGATCCGCAACGCGCGCCAGCATCGTCAGAGTCACGGCGAGCAGATCGACCGGTTGCTCGCGCATATCCGCGAACTCGGCCCGGTCAAGTCGTCGGACTTCGAACGCGAACAGCGCGGCAGCGGCGGCGGCTGGTGGGGCTGGAAGGACGAAAAGCGCTGGCTGGAAACCGGTTTTGCGCTGGGCGAGCTGATGGTCGCGCGGCGCGAGAATTTCCATCGCGTCTACGACCTGAGCGAACGCGTGGCCGGCGTCGCCGTGCCGGGCTGGGACACGAGCGTGCTCGACGCGGCGCAGGTGCGGCGCGAAACCGTGCTCAAGTCGGTCAAGGCGCTCGGCATCACCCAGGCGCGCTGGATAGCGGATTACTACCGCACCAAGCCGCGCCTGCGCGATGCCGACCTCGACGGTTTCGTCGACGAAGGCGTGCTGCGCCGGGTCGCGGTGAAGGGCTGGAACGCGCCCGGTTACGTGCATGCCGATCATGCCGCCGCGCTGGCCCAGGCCGCCGCCGGCCGCCTGCGCGCCAGTCATTCGACCCTGTTGTCGCCGTTCGACCCGGTGGTCTGGGATCGCGAACGCGCCAGCGAACTGTTCGACTTCGATTACACCCTGGAGTGCTACACGCCCGAGCCCAAGCGTCGTTACGGCTATTTCGTGTTGCCGATCCTGGTGCGCGGCCGGTTGGTCGGACGCCTGGACGCGAAGGCGCATCGCGCCCAGGGCGTGTTCGAGGTCAAGGCGCTGTATCTGCAGGAAGGCCTCGACGGCGACGAGGCGTTGGCCGCCGACATCGCCCGCGCGATCGACGATTGCGCGCGCTGGCATCAGACCCCGACGGTGAAGCTGACGCGTTGCCGGCCGGCAGCGTTCGCCAAGCCGCTGCGATCTGCGTTGGCGGCGTTGGGCTGAGCGCCCGGGGCGGTGACGATCCGCGTGGTTGCGGCGCGCAGGCCGGCGTCATGCGCGGATCAACACACCCTGAAAGCCATCAGCAGGACCACATCGTCGTCCTGCAGCGGCAGGTCGAGGTCCTGGCGTACGCAGAATTCGTCGTCGCCGCGCCGCACGTGGATGTCGATCAGCAGCTCGTCGCCGCTATCGAGTTCGAAATAGAGAAAGTAACGTCCGTCGTAGCCGACCGCCGGGGCGATCCGCACCCGGAACGCATCTTGATACGCGGCCAGCGCTTCGCCCAAGGTCGCGGCCTGCACCTGCAGGCTTTGATCGGGCGAGCCGAGAAATTCGTCCAGATGCTTGGGGCCGTGCAGGACCGGCATACGGCGATCGTCCTGGAACGTGGCGCGGGCGCCGACTCGCGATTGTCGTCGGCGCGTCGGGGTGAGGGGATCGAGCCTAGATGCCCTTGGCGATCAGCACATACGCCGCGACCAGCCCCAGCAGCGGAATCATGTTGAGCACCAGCGCCGGCACCGCGATGCCGCGCCGCTCGCCGCGGAACAACGCGGTGATCGCCAACAGACTGCCGAACAGCCAGCTGGCCGCGCTGTACATGATCGCCTTGCCGCTGCAGTGCAGGCTCCAGTCGCCGCACTGGTTCTGCGGGGTCAGGCCGAACACGATCGCCCACGCCAGCAACGGCCCGAGCAGCAGCGCGAACCAGGCGAGCACGCCGAACAGGCGGCCGGCGGTGTCGGCCGGCGGTTTGCGTCGGATCGCGTCGCTGTCAGTGACCATGGCGGCGGGCCTCGCGAGGGGCTAGGCGTGCGGCCCACGAATGGGCGGGGTGGCGTCCTGTCATGTCGATCTCCTGTGAAGCCGAATCGATGCGGGAAGATTGCCGCATCGCCACGCTGGGCCGCGTGATTATGCGCCGCGCGGCGGGGCGGCGCGAATCGCGGCGGTAGCGACATCGGCCGCCCCGGGGAGGGGCGGCCGTTGCGTGGTACGAATCGGCGGCCTGGACCGACCGCGGCTATTTCAGGGGACGCACTTGTCGCCGCTGAACACCAGCAGATTGTTCTGCAATTCGGCGACTTCGGGACGGTACGGCAAGTCTTCGACCGCGTAGTCCTCGAACGGCCACCACGCCCAGCTCTGCCCATTGGCGCTGACGATGCGCGAGGTGTGCTTGGCCAGCGACAGCGCCTTGTTGCCGTCCTGGACGACATCGGCGCCGAACTCGCCCATCACCATCGGCACGCCCCAGGCGCTGGCTTTGTCCAGCAGCGGTTGGATCACCGTGACCAGGCCGGCGCAATCGCGGTTGTTGTAAGCGACCGCTCCGGCTCCCTGATCGGCTTGCGGGTAGAAATGCGGGGTCAGCACGAAATTGGTCAGGTCGGGCTTGGCGAGTTCCGGCCGCACCGTGCCCACATCGCCCTCGACGAACAGCATGTGGCTCTTGTTGTCCAGGTCGCGACGGTCGGACCAGCGGATGCGCGTGCCCACGTACTGGTAGAACTGCGGGAGGATCGCGCTGTTGAGCTGACCCGAACCGATCGTGCGACCGGAGTGCGGCTCGTTGATGACGTCCCAGCCGGCGACGTTGTGATAGTTGCGCAGGCGCCAGGCCACCGTGCGCCAGGCATCCGAATAGACGTCCCAGGCTTTCTGGCCGGCGTGCGGGCCGGCGCTGACGGTCTGATTGCTCCAGAACGCATCCCAGAAATCAAGCTGATTGGACGAGGTGCAGGCGCCGGCCAGCATGTCCTCGACGAACCATCCCGGAAAACCGCTGCCCCAGTCGCTTTGGAAGCATTGCGAGGTGTTCCACTGATGCATCGAAATCAGCACCCACATCTGGCGCTTGTCGGCTTCGGCGACCAGGGTTTCGATTTCGGCCACATAGCTCCAGTCGATGTTGCCGGGAGTGGGCTCGAGAAAATTCCAGTTGATCGGAAAGCGGACGAAATTGAAGCCCCACGACTTGTAGCGATCGAGCTGCTTGAGGTCGACCGGGCGCTTCTGGGTGTGCTGGATGAGATTGTAATTGAGGCCCTTCAGGCGAACCCACTGACCGTCCTGGCGGGTCATCTGGCCGAGCCCGGCGGGCGCCTGCAGCAGGTCGTCGGCGGTGGTCTGGGCGTGAGCGAGATTGGCCGCCAGCAACAGCAGCGGCAGGGCGAACTTCAGATGCATGATGCAATGTCCTTATCAATCTGATTGAGAAAAGGCAGCGGTGCTGCCGACTCGACTGCAATGTGCCGCAGGCTGGATTTACAGGCGGTAGAGAGAGCTCTCGACCGCCGAACACTATCGCGTATCGACGAATCACTCGCTAAGACAGCGCGTTGGCTTGCCGGCGGCAACATCGCGTCGGAGTGATGCCGCGATGCCTTCGCGGGGAGTGAGCCATGGCGTCAGCGACGGGGCAGGGCGCCGTGTCGTAATCGTCGGCGCGCTCAGGCCGATGGGCGCGGCACGGTTCGGAAAGCCGTGCCGCGCCGCGTATCGGTCAGACTTCCAACGTAGCCAGATCGCCCTTCGTCTCCAGCCATGCCTTGCGGTCGCTGGCGCGCTTCTTGGCCAGCAGCATGTCCATCAGCGAGTGGGTCTGGGCGTTGTCGTCGATGGTTAGCTGGACCAGGCGGCGGGTGTCGGGGTGGATGGTCGACTCGCGCAGCTGCGAGGCGTTCATCTCGCCCAGGCCCTTGAAGCGGGTGACGTTGACCGCGCCGCTCAGGCCCTTTTTGCGATCGCCTTTTTCGCGTTCGATCTTTTCCAGCAGGATGCGCTTTTCCTCTTCGTCGAGCGCGTAGAACACGGTCTTGCCCACGTCGACGCGGAACAGCGGCGGCATCGCCACGAAGATGTGGCCGGCCGCGACCAGCGCCGGGAAATGGCGCAGGAACAAGGCGCTGAGCAAGGTCGCGATATGCAGGCCGTCGGAGTCGGCGTCGGCCAGGATCACCACCTTGCCGTAGCGCAGCCCGCCGATGTCTTCCTTGCCCGGATCGCAGCCGATCGCGACCGCGAGGTCGTGCACTTCCTGCGAACCCAGCACGCTGCCCGAAGCGACTTCCCAGGTGTTGAGGATCTTGCCGCGCAGCGGCAGGATCGCCTGGAAATCCTTGTCGCGGGCCTGCCGCGCGCTGCCGCCGGCCGAGTCGCCCTCGACCAGGAACAGCTCGGTGCGCGACAGATCCTGCGAGGAACAGTCGGCGAGCTTGCCGGGCAGGGCCGGGCCCTGGGTGATCTTCTTGCGGGTGATCTGCTTTTCGGTCTTCAGGCGCGCGGCGGCGCGCTCGATCGCCAGCTGCGCGATTTTTTCGCCGAGTTCAGTGTGCTGGTTGAGCCACAGCGAGAACGCGTCGTGCGCGGCGCCCTCGACGAAGCCGGCGGCCTGGCGCGAAGACAAACGTTCCTTGGTCTGGCCGCTGAACTGCGGATCGGTCATCTTGATGCTGAGCACGAAGGCGACCCGGTCCCACACGTCTTCCGGCGCCAGCTTGACCCCGCGCGGCAGCAGGTTGCGGAAGTCGCAGAACTCGCGCAGCGCGTCGGTGAAGCCGGTGCGCAGGCCGTTGACGTGGGTGCCGTGCTGGGCGGTCGGGATCAGGTTGACGTAGCTTTCCTGAGTCAGCTCGCCGTCCGGCGCCCAGGCCACGGCCCAGTCGGCCACTTCGTTTTCTTTCTTGAGCTGGCCGACGAACAGGTCCGGCGGCAGCAGCTCGCGCTGCGGCTGGCCGTCGCGCAGTTCGCTGGACAGGTAATCGCGCAGGCCGTCCTCGTAATACCACTCGGTGCGTTCGCCGGTGGCTTCGTCGAACAGCTTGACGTTGAGGCCCGGACACAGCACCGCCTTGGCGCGCAGGATGTGCTTGATCGAGCGCAGGTTGAACTTGGGCGTGTCGAAATACTTGGCGTCGGGCCAGAAGCGCACGCGGGTTCCGGTGTTCTTCTTGCCGACGCTGCCGACCACTTCCAAGGGCGTTGCGCGGTCGCCGTTGTTGAAGGTCATGCGGTATTCGTTGCCGTCGCGCTTGATGTGCACTTCGACCAGCTTGGACAGCGCGTTGACCACGCTGACGCCGACGCCGTGCAGGCCGCCGGAGAAGGTGTAGTTCTTGTTGCTGAACTTACCGCCGGCGTGCAGGCGGGTCAGGATCAGCTCCACGCCGGGGACTTTCTCCTCCGGGTGGATGTCGACCGGCATGCCGCGGCCGTCGTCGGAGACCTCGCAGCTGCCGTCGGCGTGCAGGATCACCTCGATGCTGCGGGCGTGGCCGGCCAGGGCCTCGTCGACCGAGTTGTCGATGACTTCCTGGGCCAGGTGGTTCGGCCGGCTGGTGTCGGTGTACATGCCCGGGCGGCGTTTGACCGGATCCAGGCCGGAAAGGACTTCGATGTCGGCGGCGTTATAGCGACTGCTCATTAACTGTTGGGTCTGGCCGTGGGGTTCGGAGCGGCGAGGATGAAGACGGCGGGCGGGGTGGTCAAGCCGGCCGGCGTGATGGGCGAATGAAAAGCGTGCCGGGCCGGCGTCTCGCCGGCTGCGACGCTCGCGCTGGCGGGTGTCGGGGGTGGGGTGACGCGCGGTGCGCGATCGTCCCGGGCGACCGCCCGAGGTCCTCGCCGGGGCTGCGTCCGATCGTCGCAGCGGTTGCGGCGACGCGGCCGGGGTCGCGCCGCGATCGTCGGGTATGCACACCGAAATCGGAGGTAGCGAGCGCGAACGTGGCGCCAACGCGCCGCCGAACCGGTCGCGCGGCAGCCCGCGTGCGCGATCCAACGGTGGTTTTCGGCAAGCCTGGGGCTGATCTGGCGCAAGGTCGGTCGGGCCGGACGCTGCCATCCTGCGCGCCGTTTTCAGCCATGCAGGAGGCACCGTGTCGGTCCAGGATTCCTACGACGATTTGCAGCAAAGCTATGGACGCTGTCTGGTCCGCAAGGGCTTCATCGAACGGTTCTACGAGATTTTCATGGCCAGCCACCCGGACGTGGCGCCGCTGTTCGAACGCACCGATTTCCAGAAGCAGCGGCTGGCGCTGCGCCGCGGCATCAGCGTGGCGATCTTCCACGCCGCCGGCAGCGCGGTGGTGCGGCGGACCTGCGAGGAAATGGCCGATGCGCACTGCCGGCGCGGCCGCACCCCGGTCGCGCCGGGCCTGTATCCGTACTGGATCAACAGCCTGCTGCTGGCCGTGCGCGAATACGACGATCAGGCCGACGAGGCTCTGCTGGGGCGCTGGCGCACGGCGATGCAGTCGGTAACGGGGATGTTCAGCGCGCGCTATTGAGGCATGGCGGTTGGCGGCGCCGGTATCGTTGAACTCGCGCGCACCCAGCCTTATATCGGTACGGGTCCGCGACGCCCCGGCCGACCGGACCCCCGTTCAGGCCTCAGCGAGGGTGGCGGGGCTAGGGTTCGCGGCGTCGATGCATGCGTTGCACGCCCCGACCGCCCTGCAACGGGCCAGGCGCGTCCCGCGCCGGCCCGGCGCCGGTTTCACTTGTCAGGAGTTCACCATGAAGATTCGTTCGCTGTTGCTGCCCGCCGTCATCGCCGCCGCCCTGACCGTGCTGATCGCGCCCGCCGCGTTCGCCCAGCAGGACCCGCAGGCCGACAAGAAGGCCGAAGACGCCAAGAAGGCCGAGGACGCGAAGAAGGCCGAAGCCAAGAAGAAGGCCGATGCCGAGAAGAAGAAGTCCGGCGATCGCGGCGTGGAGCCTGAAGAAGAAGGCGATAAGTAAGTCCGTCGCCTGATTCGCACGCGATGAGCAAGAGCCCCGGTTCGCCGGGGCTTTTTCGTGTCTGTCGTTCGCCCTTGCCGTCGCGCGTACGCAAGCCATGGTCCGCCGGGACATAGCGGTCGGACGGCGGTAGCCGATGCCGCGGCTCGCGGTAGCGTCATGCGCTACTTCTGCTGCGGATTGCCGGTCCACGCGCCGTGGCGATGGGGGCGGCCTACTATCGCGGCAGCCTGCTGCGATGGCGGGGCCTGCTCGGGGAGCGATGCATGAAACGGATGCTGTTCGCGGCGATGCGCGTCGTCGTCGGCCTGTGTCTGCAGATCGTCGGACTGTTCTGCGCGCTGCGGTTTCTGCCGATGAGCGACGAGTTCGATCAGCAGGGCTTCGGTTCGATGCTGCTGTTCTTCTGCATCGTGGGCATCACCGGCGCGGTCTGCGGGCTGGCCGCGCGCCGATATATCCTGCTGCCCGCCTTGTTGCTGTTCTGGGCGTTGTGGGCCGTTTTCATCAGCCTCGACCAATGGTCCGAAATAAAGCTGGGTCAAGAAACCTATATGGACGGGGTGGCCGAACGTCTGTTGCAGATAGTGATCTCCAGCGCCGCCCTGGCCGGGGGCATCGTGCTCGGCTATCGTTGGGCGCGGCAGTTGTGGCCAGCTGCTCGCGCCGACATCCAGGCTCGGGCGGCATAGGGGACGGTATCGATGGCTATCCGCATCGTCAGACTCGGCACCTCGCGGGCAGCCAGTGAAGGCACCCGCATCGGCACCGTGCGCCGGCCGCCGCGGGGCGTGCCGAAGGCCGAGTTCGCCTCACGGGACTGGTACGACGTGTGGTTCCCGAACCTCGCCCCCAGCCTGGAAACCATGAAACAGGCCCAGGCCGCGCGGACGCCGGCGCAGTGGAACGCGTTCGTGCGCAAGTACAAGGCGGAGATGGCCGCGCCGGACGCCAGTCACGCGATCGAATTGCTGGCGAAGTTGTCGCATCACAGCGATTTCTCGGTCGGTTGCTACTGCGAGGACGAATCGCATTGCCATCGTTCGATTCTGCGCGAGTTGCTCAGGGGCAAGGGCGCGAAATTCGCGACCTGCGCAAGTGAGGATTAAGCCGATGCGAAAAACCGTTTGGGAAGGTCGATTCGCGAGTGTCCGGCGTGCCGTGGCGATCGCCGGGGCCTTATGTGTGTTGGCGGCCTGCGCGTCGAACCCGAAGGCTGAGGCCAAGGACTGGCTGGCCGATTGCTCAGGTGTTCCTGGCGATCCGACGACCCCGGCCGCCTTGGATACGGCCGGTCCCGCGACGCATGGTCCGGGCGCCCCGGGACGCGCTGTCAGGCTGGTGGCGTCGTTACTGCCCGAAGAGGATCTGCCGGTACCGCCTGTGTATATTTTCGGAGCCCGTGGCGAGCACATTACCGGGCCGGATGCGGGAAATACGTGGTGGTCGGCCGATCCCACCTTCGAGCGCCTGCGCGATGAGGCGTATTGGGGCGAGGTGGTCGATCGGCAGTTTTACCGAGTTCCATGGCTGGGACAATGCGAAATAGGCCGACTGCTTCCGCACGCCGAGCCCATGCGCGGGCCGCCCGGAGGTCTGCTGTTTTTGCAGTTCCTGACACCCGATTGCGCGCAGTGCGGCGATGCCTCCGCCGCGATCGAGCGGCTGGTCGCGGCGCATCCCGAACTGCCGGTGCGCTGGGTCCAGATCCAAGTCCCGGCTCGTTGACGCCACCGGCCCTGGCCTGATCGGGCCGCTTCCGCCGCTTGGATGGGACGAATGGAGGGGCGCGACAGCTGGGCCACCGGGTCGGGGCCTGGCGAGAAAAATACGGTCGAATCCATGAGTTCGGCGCCGCCGCCGGCTCATTCATGCGGCGTGGCGTCCGTCAAGCAGTCGCGGCTTCACCTTCGGCCCTGTAAACTACGGCTTTCCAGCGGCAGCAAAATCCATGACTCCCCTGATTTTCGTCACCGGCGGCGTGGTGTCCTCCTTGGGCAAGGGCATCGCAGCGGCCTCGTTGG
Source organism: Lysobacter capsici (assembly GCF_014779555.2). NCBI lineage: Bacteria > Pseudomonadati > Pseudomonadota > Gammaproteobacteria > Lysobacterales > Lysobacteraceae > Lysobacter > Lysobacter capsici. Next base: position 4,184,403 of record NZ_CP094357.1, on the reverse strand, counting down.
CGGCCATCCTCGAAGCGCGCGGCCTGCGCGTGACGATGATGAAGCTCGACCCCTACATCAACGTCGATCCGGGCACCATGAGCCCGTTCCAGCACGGCGAGGTCTACGTCACCGACGACGGCGCCGAGACCGACCTGGACCTGGGCCATTACGAGCGCTACCTGCGCACGCGCCTGAGCCGCAAGAACTCGATCACCACCGGCCGGATCTACGAGAACGTGATCCGCAAGGAACGCCGCGGCGATTACCTCGGCGGCACCGTGCAGGTGATCCCGCACATCACCGACGAGATCAAGCGCTGCATCGTCGAGGCCACCGAAGGCTTCGACGTGGCCCTGGTCGAGGTCGGCGGCACGGTCGGCGACATCGAGTCGCTGCCGTTTCTCGAAGCGATCCGCCAGCTGCGCACCGAGCGCGGCCCCGAGCACGCCTTGTTCATGCACCTCACCCTGGTGCCGTTCATCGCCGCGGCCGGCGAGCTCAAGACCAAGCCGACCCAGCACTCGGTCAAGGAACTGCGCTCGATCGGTATCCAACCCGACGTGCTGCTGTGCCGCAGCGAACAGCCGCTGCCCGACAGCGACCGCCGCAAGATCGCCTTGTTCACCAATGTGCCGGAAAAGGCCGTCATTTCCGCGGTCGATCTGGACAACATCTACAAGCTGCCGCAGTGGTTCCACGAGCAGGGCCTCGACGCCATCGTGCTCGACCGCCTGCGCCTGCAGCCCGGCCCGGCCAATCTGGCCGAATGGAACGAAGTCGTCGACGCCAGCGAACATCCGGTCGACGAGGTCACCATCGCCGTGGTCGGCAAGTACATCGATCATCAGGACGCGTACAAGTCGCTGTCGGAGGCGCTCAAGCACGGCGGCCTGCGCCAGCGCACCAAGGTCAAGCTGAAGTGGCTCGAATCCAGCGAGATCGAGCGCGACGGCGTGGAATCGCTCAAGGGCGTCGACGGCATCCTGGTGCCGGGCGGCTTCGGCGATCGCGGCTTCGAAGGCAAGGTCAGCACGGCGAAGTACGCGCGCGAAAACAAGATCCCGTACTTCGGCATCTGCTACGGCATGCAGGCGGCGGTGGTCGATTACGCGCGCCATGTGGTCGGCCTGGACAACGCCAACAGCTCCGAGAACGACAAGCACAGCCCGCACCCGGTGATCGGCCTGATCACCGAATGGCGCACCGCCACCGGCGAAGTCGAGCGCCGCAGCGAAACCAGCGACCTCGGCGGCACCATGCGCCTGGGCCTGCAGGACCAGCGGATCAAGCCCGGCACCCTGGCGCGCGAGCTGTACGGCAAGGACGTGGTCGGCGAACGTCACCGCCACCGCTACGAATTCAACAACCGCTACCGCACCCAGTTGGAAGACGCCGGCCTGATCATCTCGGCCAAGTCGATGGACGACCTGCTGGTGGAAATGGTCGAACTGCCGCGCGCCGCGCATCCGTGGTACCTGGCCTGCCAGGCGCACCCGGAATTCCTGTCGACCCCGCGCGACGGCCACCCGCTGTTCATCGGTTTCGTGCGCGCCGCGCGCGAGGCGAAGGCCGGCGGCAAGCTGTTGAAGGAAGTGCGGGGATGACCCCGGCCGCGCAGGCCGCGCCCGCCAGTTCCACGGCGCTGAAACTCGGCGCCTGGCTGGCGGCGGCCTGCCTGGCCGTGCCGCTGTTGAGCGCGGCGCTGTATCACCAGTGGCAGCAAACCACCGGCGCGGGCGACGCCTACGCGATGATGGCGATGTGGTTCCTGATCGGCACGCTGATGATCGAAGTACCGTTGTTGCTGATCACCGTGGTCGTGCTGGTGATCGGCACGGCGAGGCATCTACGCAGTCGCCGAGGCGCCGGATCGGCGCCCGGATCGGCACCCTGACCGGCCTGTTGACCGGGTCCTGTCCAATTGGAAACACACCATGAAACTCTGCGGTTTTGACGTCGGCCTGGATCAACCGTTCTTCCTGATCGCCGGCCCGTGCGTGATCGAATCGATGCAGTTGCAGCTCGATGTCGCCGGCCAGCTCAAGGAGATCACCTCCGCGCTCGGCATCCCCTTCATCTTCAAGTCCAGTTTCGACAAGGCCAACCGCACCTCGGCGACGAGTTTTCGCGGTCCTGGCGTGGAGGAAGGGCTCAAGGTGCTGGCCGAGGTCAAGCGCCAGATCGGCGTGCCGGTGCTGACCGACGTGCATGAATACACGCCGCTGGCCGAGGTCGCCTCGGTGGTGGACGTGCTGCAGACTCCGGCGTTCCTGTGCCGGCAGACCGACTTCATCCAGAACGTGGCGCGCGCCGGCAAGCCGGTCAACATCAAGAAGGGCCAGTTCCTGTCGCCGTGGGAGATGAAGCACGTCACCGCCAAGGCTAAGGCGGTCGGCAACGAGCAGATCATGGCCTGCGAACGCGGCGCCAGCTTCGGCTACAACAATCTGGTCAGCGACATGCGTTCGCTGTCGGTGATGCGCGACACCGGTTGCCCGGTGGTGTTCGACGCGACCCATTCGGTGCAGCTGCCCGGCGGCATGGACGGCAAGTCCGGCGGCCAGCGCGAGTTCGTGCCGGTGCTGGCGCGCGCGGCGATCGCGGTCGGCGTGTCGGGCGTGTTCATGGAAACCCACCCGCGCCCCGAGGAAGCCCTGTCCGACGGCCCCAACGCGGTGCCGCTGCCGAAGATGCGCGGCCTGCTGGAGACCCTGGTCGAACTGGACCGGATCACCAAGAAGAACGGTTTCCTGGAGCAGGATTTCTGATGACGCGCGGCTGGGGAGTCGGGGTGTTGCGGATACTCGGGCTGTTTACCGGCCTGAGCCTGGCCTGCGCCCCGGCCATGGCCTGCCGCACGGCTCCCGCGCATCAGCAGCCGGCTGCGATCGAGGTGGCCGATACCGCCGCATGGATCTTCATCGCCCATGTCGAGACGGTTCGCCCGCTGACTCCGGAACAGGACGAGTTGGCGGTGCGGATCATGACCGGCAATGTGCCCATGAACGTGAGCTTCGCCTTGCCGACGCAACTGGCCGATGCCTCGTTGAAGCGCACCCTCAAGGGCGCGGGACACGGCGAGACAGCGGCCTCCGCGCCTGTGGTGTTGCACAGCGGCGTCAGCAACTGCGACTTCCCGCTCAGCGCCGGCGCCGACTACCTGATCCTGGCCAACCCGCCGAAAAATGCGAACGACGGCATACGTCCCTTGGCCGGTTCGTTCAAACTCGACGACACTGCGGCCAGCCGAGCCAAGCTCGCCGACCTGCAAAACCACCTTTCCACTCAGACCTCCTCGACCCCATGACCTCGATCACCCAGATCCACGCCCGCGAAATCCTCGACAGCCGAGGCAACCCGACCCTGGAAGCCGAGGTCACCCTGGCCGACGGCAGCTTCGGCCGGGCCCTGGTCCCGTCCGGCGCCTCCACCGGCAGCAAGGAAGCCGTGGAACTGCGCGACGGCGACAAGACCCGCTACCTCGGCAAGGGCGTGCGCAAGGCGGTCGAGAACGTCAACACCACCATCGCCCAGGCGCTCAAGGGCCTGGACGCGACCGATCAGGCCGGCCTGGACCGTCGCATGATCGATCTGGACGGCACCGAGAACAAAGGCCGCCTGGGCGCCAATGCGCTGCTGGGGGTTTCGCTGGCCAACGCCCACGCGGTGGCCGCGTCGAAGAAGCTGCCGCTGTGGAAGTACCTGGCCGGCGATCGCCAGGCCATGCTGCCGGTGCCGATGATGAACATCATCAACGGCGGCGCGCATGCCGATAACAACGTCGACCTGCAGGAATTCATGATCCTGCCGGTCGGCGTGCCGACCTTCGCCGAGGCGCTGCGCGCCGGCGCCGAGGTGTTCCATGCGCTCAAGTCGGTGCTCAAGGGCCGCGGCCTGAGCACCGCGGTCGGCGACGAAGGCGGCTTCGCGCCGGACCTGCGCAGCAACGAAGAAGCGCTGGAAACCATTCTCGAGGCGATCGGCAAGGCCGGTTACAAGGCCGGCGAAGACATCCTGCTGGGCCTGGACGTGGCCTCCACCGAGTTCTACGACAACGGCAAGTACCACCTGGTCGGCGAAGGCAAGCGCCTGACCAGCGAGCAGTTCGTCGATTTCCTCGCCGGCTGGGCCGCGCAGTACCCGATCATCACCATCGAAGACGGCATGGCCGAGGACGACTGGAACGGCTGGAAGCTGCTCACCGACAAGATCGGCAACAAGGTGCAGCTGGTCGGCGACGATCTGTTCGTGACCAATCCGAAGATCTTCGCCGAAGGCATCGACAAGCACGTGGCCAACGCGATCCTGATCAAGGTCAACCAGATCGGCACCCTGACCGAAACCCTGGAAGCCATCGCCATGGCCGACCGCGCCAAGTACGCGGCGGTGGTCTCGCACCGCTCGGGCGAAACCGAGGACACCACCATCGCCGACATCTCGGTCGCGACCACCGCGACCCAGATCAAGACCGGCTCGCTGTGCCGCAGCGACCGCGTGGCCAAGTACAACCAGTTGCTGCGCATCGAGGAAGCACTGGGTTCGTCGGCGCGTTATGCCGGCCGCGACGCGTTCGTGTCGCTGCGTCGCTGAGCGCGGCCGGGTCCGCCACGATGACGGAGAAGACGGGCAGGGGCTGGCTGGGCGTGCTGGTACTGGCGCTGCTGGCCCTGCTCGCCTTTCTGCAGTACCGGCTGTGGTGGGCCAGCGGCAACGGCGGCGGCGTGTCGGCGTTGCAGGCCCAGGTCGACGGCCAAGTCCGCGAAAACCAGGGATTGCAGCAGCGCAACGATGCGCTCGCGGCCGAAGTCGAGGACCTCAAGTCCGGCGAAGCCGCGGTCGAGGAACGCGCGCGCAGCGAGCTGGGCATGATCAAACCGGGCGAGACCTTCTATCGCGTGGTCGAAGCGCGGCCATCGGCGCCCGGTCCCAACGCGGCGGCGGCGGTCAGCGCGGTGCAGAACGGCGCGGTGCAGGAGTCGCCGGATGCCGACGCCGAGCCGGGCCTGGAAGAGCAGGTCGATGAGCCGCCGACCGAACTGCCGCCGGCCGCGCCCGAACCTCACCCCGCGCCGGCTCCCGCGCATTGATCCGATCGGCATCGCCCGCGCGCAGGCGAGCCGGTCCGGTCGAGGCGCACCGCGCATGATCTTCTGGAGCGCCGCATGATCTGGGCCGTGATTCCCGCCGCCGGCAGCGGCCGGCGCTTCGGCGGGCCAACCCCGAAGCAATACCTGCAGGCGGCCGGCAAGCCGCTGATCGAACACGCGCTGAGCGCGTTGCTGTCGCATCCGCGCATCGCCGGGGCGATGGTCGCGTTGTCGGCCGAGGACGAGCGCTGGCCGGGCTGGACCGAACTGTGCGGCAAACCGGTGCTGCGCTGCGTCGGCGGCGGCGAACGCGCCGACTCGGTGCTGGCCGCCTTGCACGCCTTGCCGGCGCAGGTCGGCGAGCACGCGCTGGTGCTGGTGCACGACGCGGCGCGGCCCAACCTGCGCGGCGACGACATCGATCGGCTGATCGCCGCGGCCGAGTCCGGCGCCGACGGCGCGATCCTCGGCGCGCCGGTGCGCGACACCCTCAAGCGCGCCGAGGCCGGCCGCATCGCGAGGACCGAACCGCGCGACGGCCTATGGCGCGCGTTCACCCCGCAGGCGTTCGCGCGCGGCGCGCTGACCGCGGCGCTGAGCGACGCGGCGGCGCAGGGCGTGATCGTGACCGACGAAGCCTCGGCGATGGAGCGCGTCGGCGCGAAGCCGCTGTTGGTCGAGGGACGCGAGGATAATTTGAAGGTGACGACGCCGGCGGATCTGGTGCTGGCGGAGTTTTTGTTGAGGGCGGGGCGGGATTGATTGGCGGTACTTTGGTTGCCGATCGATCAGTTGGTTGCGGATCGATCAGTGTCGAGTGCTGCGCCGTTGCCTTTTTCGTAGACGAAGACTTCAGTGTTCCAACCAGTTCGTCATTCCCGCGGAAGCGGGCTTCGCTTTTCTTCGGCGGAGCTGAACATCCAGAGACTTCAGCATGATCTTTCCAGTTCGTCATTCCCGCGAAGGCGGGAATCCAGTGACTTCAAACGTTCTCGCACGAAAGTCACTGGATTCCCGCCTTCGCGGGAATGACGATAGGTAAGTACGCTGTTCCCGATTCCCGATTCCCGATTCCCGATTCCCGATTCCCCGTTCCCCGTTCCCCGTTCCCCGTTCCCACCCCCAGAGACCCCACCCCATGCGCATAGGCCAAGGCTACGACGTCCACGCATTCGGCGACGGCGACCACGTCATGCTCGGCGGCGTGCGGGTGCCGCACGACCGCGGCGTGCTCGCGCATTCCGACGGCGACGTCGTCCTGCACGCACTGTGCGACGCGATGCTCGGCGCGCTGGCGCTCGGCGACATCGGCCAGCACTTTCCGCCCAGCGACGAACGCTGGCGCGGCGCCGACAGCCGCACCTTCCTGCGCCACTGCAACAGCCTGATCGGCGAACGCGGCTACCGCCTCGGCAACGCCGACATCACCGTGGTCTGCGAGCGGCCGAAGGTCGGCCCGCATGCGCTGGCGATGCGCGAGGCGATCGCGGCCGATCTGGGCGTCGAGGTCGATGCCATCAGCGTCAAGGCCACCACCTCGGAACAACTGGGATTCACCGGCCGCCGCGAAGGCATCGCCGCGATGGCGGTGTGCCTGCTGCTGCGCGCCTGAGCGCGCCGCGTCCCGCCCGATCACGCCACTTCACCGCAACACCTCTTCACGGATCGGCACGAATTGAATTCCCCTGACCAGACCTCGCACGACCCTTCGACCACCGACACGGCAGTGGCGTCCGCGCCCGATCACAGTCTGCCGCGCGCCCACGGCGCGCCCGCGCTGCGCGCGCGCATCCGCAATGCGCCCGAGGATTTCCGGGTCGAGGAACTGCCCGGTTTCGCCGCCAGCGGCAGCGGCGAGCATCTGCTGCTGACCATCGAGAAGCGCGGCATGAACACCGCGTTCGCGGCCAAGCGGCTGGCGGCCTGGGCCGGCATCGGCGAGGTCGGCATCGGCTATGCCGGGATGAAGGATCGCCACGCGGTCACCGTGCAGCGTTTCAGCGTGCATCTGCCCAAGCGCGTCGCGCCCGATCTGGCCTTGCTGGAAAGCGACGACCTGCGCGTGCTCGAACACCAGTGGCACGCCAAGAAACTGCCGCGTGGCGCGTTGGCCGGCAATCGCTTCGTGTTGACCCTGCGCAACGTCGAAGGCGAGCGCGCGGCGATCGAAGCGCGGCTGGCGCGGATCGCCGCGCACGGCGTGCCCAACTATTTCGGCGAACAACGCTTCGGCCGCGGCGGCGACAACGTCGCCAATGCGCTGGCGATGTTCGCCGGCCGCCGCATGGGCCGCGAGCAGCGCAGCATGCTGCTGTCGGCGGCGCGTTCGGAATTGTTCAATCGGGTGCTCGCCGCGCGCGTCAACGACCGCAGCTGGAGCGGTCTGCGCGAGGGAGCGCCGCTGGCGGGCGAGGTCTGGGCGCTGGCCGGCAGCCGCAGCGTGTTCGGGCCGGAGCCGTGGAACGACACCCTGGTCCAGCGCCTGGCCGAATTCGACCTGCATCCCAGCGGCCCGTTGTGGGGCCGCGGCGAGCTGCGCAGCCAGGACGAAGTGCGCGAACTGGAGCTGTCGGCCCTGCAGGGCGAACAGGCCGCGGCGCTGCGCGCGGGCCTGGAAATGGCCGGCCTGGATCAGGAACGCCGCGCGTTGCGGCTGCGCCCGGACGCGCCGGCGTGGCGCTGGCTTCAGGACGATGTGCTGGAAGTCGGCTTCGCGCTGCCGGCCGGCGCCTACGCGACCGTGGTGCTGGCCGAGCTGGGCGAGATCGAATCCGGTGCCCACGCCTAGCCAAATCGCAAATCCCGAAGCCCAGCCCCTCAATGGCCGGCCCGGGTCAGTAACGCCGCGCGCTGCGGCTGCGTCCGGACGCGCCGGCGTGGCGCTGGCTCGAGGATGACGTGCTGGAAGTCGGCGTCGCCTTGCCTGTTAACGCCTACGCGACTCTCGTCCTGACCGAACGGGCCGACATCGAATCCGACGCCTACGCATGACCGAATCTCTAATCCCGAATCCCCAATCCCGGCAGCCAAACGACCGCTCGTCGGGTGGTATCGGCCGGCACTGGATCACGATTTCAGCGGGCGTATAAGCCAAGTAACAGTCGGCAGGGGCCGGCTGCCGCCCGGCTCCGGTTTCGGGACCGGGTTCCATGCACGTCAGGGAGCCCAGGTCATGAACGCTCTATCGCGTATTGCCGTCCTGTCGTTGTCCGTTCTGGGGTTGGCCGCTTGCGCCGGCACCCAGGCCCGCAGCAGCTATGTCGAACCCGCCAGCGTCGCGCCGCAGGCATCCTCGGAAATGAGCCGCGACGATCGCTACATCGCCACGGTCGAGCGCATCGCCCGTCGCCGCGGCATCGGCGTGGTGTGGATCAATCCGCCCAATCGCGAACGCGCCGTGGCGCAGCAGGTCGAATAAGCGCGATCGCGCAAATCGTCGCGCCGCTCAGCGCCGCCGCTGCGGCGGCGCGAGCAACACCAGCACCGCGCCGGTGCCGCCCTGCGCGGGCGGCGCGGAGTGGAAGGCGAGGATGTCCGCGCGCTGGCGCAGCATCCGGTCGACCAGATTCTTGAGCACCGGCGAACCGCGGCTGTCGACATAGTCGCTGCCGCCGTTGCGGCCCTTGCCGTGGATCACCCGCACGCAACCCAGGCCGTGTTCGCGCGCGTCGTTGAGGAAAGCGCGCAGCAACGCTTCGGCCTCGCGCGCCGGGCTGCCGTGCAGGTCGAGTTCCTCCTGCGCCGAGATCTCGCCGCGGCGCAGGCGCGCGAACACCCGCGGCGGCAGTTCGTCGCGGCGATAACTCAGGGCGTCGCCGGCTTCGAGCAGGCTCTCGTCGAGGGCGTGACGGAATTCCTCGCGCGCCAGCGCCTCATCGCGTTCGGCCATGCGCGCGCGTGGCCGCGGCTTGGGCGCGGTCGGCGGCAGGGCGGCATCGGGCAGGCGGCGGACCTCGCCGATCGCGGCGCGGAACAGGGCCGCGTCGTCGCTGTCGTCGTCGGGTCGGTCGGGCGGGGGCGTCATGGCCACAGGATAATCGGCGCCGGGCCACGGTGCAGGCAATGGTCGTGGTGTCGAAGCCGCATCGTCGAAGCGGCACCGTCCAAACCGGGGCCGTCGAAAGCAGCGCGATTGAAACCTCGCGCGATTAAAAGCCCCGGCCCTTCCTTGGGACTTGCGGACCGTCGGTATCGGGCCGGCACCGGGGAAAACTTGCTGCCGCGGTATCGGTCGGCAAGTCCCCTCGCGCAAGCGCGCATGCCTCGACGTATCCCGCGGCGCGAAGTTGAGCATGGGCGGGCGCGGCACCGACGTGGCGCCTGTAAGAACTGACAGGCGGATACTCGATGCCTGCGCGGTGGCGACGGGGCGATAAGGGACAGAACGATGGGTGGCGAATGCGTGGGCGTACGGCGAAACGCGTTACGTTTGCCTTCGTCGTATCGGCCGGCCGATCCGCTCGAGTGCGCTGCATTCCAGCGCGAACCGGCGGCGAAACGACCGATTCGGCAAAGTTCGATCGGTGCGGTTGATGTTGGAAGCCGTGGGCCGGGCGCTCTTGTTCCGGATCGCGGCGACCTGAGCGAAAAGCGTCGGGGCTGAAGCGCCCGCCCACAAAAGACGTCGAAGCCGCGAGGCTTGGTGTGGGCGGGCTTTCAAGCCCGACGCTCCTGTTCCAGATCGCGGCGATTCGAGCGAAACGCCTCGTGAACGGCTTGAGCAACCGCGCATCGCGCGCGCCCTCGATGACTCACAGCAGGATCAGCCCCAGCGCCACCGCGCGCGCGCAGGCCGCGCGCCGGCCCTTGACGCCCAACTTGCGCGAGACCTGCTGCAGATGGAAATTCACCGTGCGCTCGCTGATGCGCAGGATCATCGAGATCTCCCACGAGGTCTTGCCGACCGCCGACCAGCGCAGCACTTCGCACTCGCGTTCGCTCAGGCGCGGCGCGCTGCGCGGCCGCCGCAGCAGGCGATCGATCGCGGCATGCATGCAGCTGACGAAATACACCGACTCGCCGATCAGCGGGATCAGCTCGCGCGGATCGAGCACGGCCTTGTGGGTGAAGGTGGTGAAGGCCCAATGGGTCGACGGCGACCAACTCGGCACGGTGATGCCGCCGTGCAGGCCGAATTCGCCGGCCTGGATCAGGGTCTTGCGCGTGCGTTGGGCCAACGAGGCGCCGGGCGGCTCGTAGTTGGTGCGGCCGCGCGAATTCCACGCCGCCGCCGGAAAACCTTCGCGCGACATCACGATGCGCGGATCGGTCTGCTCGGCCTGCGGCGTGAACAGGCGCGGATAGGTCTTGGACCAGTCGCTGTCGAAATCCTCGAAGAACAGGGAATCGGCGCCGCCGCTCAGCGGTTCGCGCAGTTTCGTCGCGTAGCCGTGATGCTCGAAGCCGATGGCCTTGGTGTACGCCGCGGTGAACGATTTCACCTCGTCCATCGTGTTGGCGCGCATCACCCGATCGATATGATCCCAATACTCCATGCCGTGCTGTGTACCTGCGTCCCGGCGGTCGTGGGCTCATCATAACGCCGCTCGGCCGCCGCGTGCGGCGCGGGGGCGCCGGCCATATCGGGTATCATCCGGGGCTGGTTTGCCAGCTTTTTACTTGCGGAGTCTCATGCGCGTATTGGTCTCCAACGACGACGGTGTCGACGCCCCCGGCATTCGCATCCTCGCCCAGGGCCTGCGCGAGGCCGGTCACGAAGTGCTGGTGGTCGCGCCCGACCGCGACCGCTCCGGCGCGAGCAATTCGCTGACCCTGGACATGCCGGTGCGCGTGAGCAAGCTCGACGACAGCACCTGGCGCGTCTACGGCACGCCGACCGACTGCGTGCACGTGGCGATCACCGGCATGCTCGAGGTCGAGCCCGACATCGTCGTGTCGGGCATCAACAACACCGCCAACATGGGCGACGACGTGATCTATTCGGGCACCGTCGCCGCGGCGATGGAAGGCCGCTTCCTCGGCCTGCCCGCGGTCGCGGTCTCGCTGGCGACCGCCGACCACGTCGGCCGTCACTACGAAAGCGCCGCGCGCGCCGCGGTCGAGATCATCGCCCGTCTGCGCACCGACCCGCTGCCGGCCGACACCATTCTCAACGTCAACGTGCCCGATCTGCCGTGGAGCGAGATCGCCGGGTTCGAAGTCAGCCGCCTGGGCAATCGCCATCGCGCCGAAGCCTGCGTGCAGCAACAAGACCCGCGCGGCCGCCAGTGGTGGTGGATCGGCGCGGCCGGCGCCGAGGCCGATGCCGGCCCGGGCACCGATTTCAACGCGGTGCGCACCGGCAATATCTCGATCACCCCGATCCACGTCGATCTGACCCGTTATCAGGCCCTGGAGCAGGTCGCCAGCTGGGTCGGCGGCCTGGCCGGCGCGCTCGATGGCGCGGCGTCGGGCGCGGAGCGGCCGCGATGATCCAGCGCATGCGTCTGCAGCCCGAAGCGATCGGCAGCGGCCTGACCTCGCAGCGGGTGCGCGACCGCCTGGTCGAGCGCCTGCGCGAATCGGGCCTGCGCGACGAGCGCGTGCTCAACGCGATCCGCACCGTGCCGCGCCATCTGTTCGTCGACGAAGCGCTGGCGATGCGCGCCTACGAAGACACCGCCTTGCCGATCGGCCACGGCCAGACCATTTCCCAGCCGTGGGTGGTGGCCAAGATGACCGAGGCGTTGCTGGAGGACGGCATTCCCGGCAAGGTGCTCGAAATCGGCACCGGTTCGGGCTATCAGGCCGCGATCCTGGCCGCGCTGGGCCTGGAAGTGCACACCGTCGAACGCATCGGCGAACTGCTGCGCACCGCGCGCAAGCGCTTTCGCCAGCTCGGTCTCAACGTGCGCAGCAAGCACGACGACGGCCGCATCGGCTGGCCCGAGAACGGCCCGTTCGACGCGATCATCGTCACCGCCGCCGCGCCCGCGCTGGTCGACGCGCTCACCGATCAGCTCGCGCCCAACGGCACCTTGATCGCGCCGGTCGGCGCGGCTTCGTCGCAGTCGCTGCTCAAGCTGCGCAAGGATGCCGACGGCACCATCAGCCAACACACGCTCGCGCCGGTGGTCTTCGTGCCGCTGCTGTCGGGCATGATCGACTGAACACGATTCGCGACAGAGGCACGATTTGAAGATCTTCGGACCGCTCTACGAGCGCACCATCACCTGGGCCCGGCACAAGCACGCCCCGGCCTACCTCACCGGCCTGAGCTTCATCGAGGCGATCATCTTTCCGGTGATGCCGGAGGTGATGCTCGCGCCGATGTGCGTCGCCCAGCCGCGGCGCGCGTTCTGGTTCGCGACCTTGAGCCTGATCGGCTCGATGGCCGGCGCGCTGGTCGGTTATGCGCTGGGCCACTACGCGTTCGAAGCGCTCAAGCCGGTGTTCGCCTCGCTGGGCATGCTGACCAGCATCGAGGCGGGCATCGCCACGGTCCAGGCCAAGATGGTCGAGTCGCCCTGGGCGGTGTTCACCTTCCTGGTGCTCGGCGGTTTCATGCCGATTCCGATGAAGGTGTTCACCTGGGCGTCGGGCATCGTCGGCGTGCCTATGCTGCAATACATCCCGAGCATGTTGATCGGCCGCGGCAAGCGTGTGTACCTGCTGGCGCTAGCGATCCGCATCGGCGGCGAACGCGCCGAGCAGGCGCTGCGGCGCTATATCGAGCCGATCGGCTGGATCGCCACGTTGATCGTGGCCGGCGCGATCGCCTGGCTGGTGTGGCGTTCACAGCAATAAGCCGCGCCTGCCGCCAGACTGTTCGCGACGGCTGCACCCAATTCAGGAATTAACCCGAGGCGATCGGCGCGACGATCGCCGCGGCACGAGGACAGGCATGACCCACACGACCCGAACCCCGACCCTGGCGATGGCCGCTTGCGTGCTGGCCGCGCTCGCCCTGATCGGTTGTTCGAGCACGGTCGTGCGCGAGCCCTCGCGCGGCGGCCACAGCCGTCCGGGCACGTCGGCGCGTCCCGGCGGCTCGCGCCCGTCCACCCCGTCGCAGCCGGCGTCCAAGCCCAAGTACGGCGCCACCTACACCGTGCAGCGCGGCGAAGGCCTGTACCGCATCGCCGCCAACAACGGCATCCAGCTGGCCGACCTGGCCGCCTGGAACAACTTGTCGCCGCCGTACAACCTGTATCCGGGCCAGCGCCTGCGCCTGTACCCGTCCAACGGCAGCCGCCCGCCGGCGTCCTCGGGTTCGTCGTCGGCCGGCACCACGCCGCCGCGCACCAGCACGCCCGCGCCGACCCCGGCCGCGCCGATCAACAGCGGCATCCGCTGGCGCTGGCCGGCCGACGGTCCGCTGCTGGGCCGCTACGTCGCCAACGAACCGACCAAGCAGGGCGTCGACATCGGCGGCGCCAGCGGCACCCCGGTGCGCGCCGCGGCCGATGGCGTGGTGGTGTATTCGGGCACCGGTCTGGTCGGATACGGCGAACTGATCATCGTCAAGCACAACGAGCAGTGGCTGTCGGCCTATGGCCACAACCGCAAGCGTCTGGTCAACGAAGGCCAGTTGGTGAAGGCCGGCGAACAGATCGCCGAGATGGGCCGCAGCGGCGCCGCGCGCGACATGCTGCATTTCGAAGTGCGCTACAACGCCAAGCCGGTCGATCCGTTGTTGTACCTGCCGGCGAAATAACCGATCGCGCACCCGCCGTCGCGGGGCGCCGGGCGAGCCCATGGATTTCGCGACTGTGAAAGCGGCCTGGCCATGGACCGACATCGTCGACTGTCCGGGCCGGTTCGTGCTCAAGCAGGCCGATCCCGCGCTGATGCCCGCAGACCTGCTTGGTTCCGATATTCCCGTGTCCGAACACCGCAGCGCCTTGGCGCGCGACGCGATTCTGGTCGCGTGGCTGACCGATGGCGGTTTGATCTCGTATCGGCGGGCCGACGGCGGTTGCTTGCATACGCTCAATACGCCCGAAGGCATGGCGCGAAAACTGTCGCAGTTGGGGCTGGCGCCGCTTTAGGTGTCGACGCGCATCGTTGCCGCCTCTGCTGTTTGACGGTACGCCGCGGCTCGATGTTCGAACGCGGACGCATCCGCCCGCGAGCCGCTCGGCGGCATCGAACGATCATTTCTCGCCGCCAGCATGCGGTGGGCCGGATCGGTGCAGAATAAGCCGGCGAAACCGCCTGAAGGATCAGCATGTCGACACCGCCGGATGAAGCCCAGATCGAGCCGCCGCCGGACTCGTTCGAAGAGGGCGACGATCTTCAATGGGACGTCGCGGACGACAGCGATGGCAGGTCGGGGCAAATCCTGACCCGGCCGCTCAGCATGCACGACACGGTGGTGTTGGCCTCCATGCGCGAGGGCTGCAGCGGAATCATCGGCTTTCTGGGCGCGATGGCTCTGATCATTGCGATCTGCCTGGGTCTGGGCGGAATTTTCACCCTCGACATGGGTGCTGTCGCGGGCATCGCGGCGGGCGTCGTCTGCCTTCTGGCCGCGGTGGGTTTCATGATCCGGAAAGAGGACGGCAAGCTGCAGTCCGACCTGGATGCGGGCATCAAGTTGATCGCCTCGGGCCGCATCATCCGCATGGATTCCGAAGAGACCACCGGTCCAGGCATCCTCACCGTGGCCATCGATGAAACGCCTTCGCGACAGATCAAATTCTTCGTGGAAAAGCGCTTGTACCTGCAGGTCAAGCAGGACGACCTAGTGCGCATCGCCTATGTTCCGCTCAGCAAGACGATCCTTCAGTTGAGGACCGAGCATTGCCGCTATGGCCGGCGTCCGGATCCAGACAAGGTCGGGGCGGGCACCTCGCCATGACGGCATCGTCGGAGGAAAACAAGACGCAGCCGCTGAGCCAGGACGAGATCGCTCGCCTGGATGCGCTCAAGTCCAACGGCGTGTTGGGTGCGATAGCGATCGTCGTGATCACGCTGTTAATGGTGTGGACGACGTGGGAGCGTTACGGCGCTTTCTTGATCGCGGTGGCCGTAGTCGCTGGCCTCGCACTGGCGGCATTGACGGCGCTGGTCAGCTGGGCCACCAACGCGAACCTTCAGGCAGACATGGACGGCGGCATCAAGCGGCTCGCCGTGGCGACGGTAACGAAGGTAGCTCATGACGGCGAGCAATCGCGCTGCCGCATCGAGCTGCGGACCGAGGAAACGCCGCCGTGCTCGCTCGAATTCACCCCGCAAGACCTCGTGTTCTTCGAGGTTGAATACGGCGAGCAAGTCCGTGTCGCCTACGCGCCGGCCAGCAAGACCGTCATCAGCGTCGTCGCGGTGGGATGCGAGTACGATTTCGCCGCGCCGGACTTGGCTCTGCAGGCCGCGCTGGAGCCCAACAGTTCAGCCGATTCGCGTTTGCAACAGCGCAGGGCGCAGCGCGATGCGGCGCGGGCGTTGCGGCGGAAAACCTTGTCCGCGTCATCGGATCCCGATCTCCAGCAGGCGTCCGCAGCGCCTCTCTCCGAAGTCGCCGCGAGCATCGAAGACACGCCGCCGCGCCAAACCGGAACGCTCAACAAACACGAGCGCGATACCTTGGCCCCGAGGCGGACGGGCGGCTGCGGAATGGTCGCTTTGCTGGGCGTAGGCCTGATTTTCGTGGCGGTACTGATGTTGGCCGACGTGAAGGACATGGGCGCAGGAGCGATCGCGGTCATTGTCGTTGCCGCTGTGCTGGCGGCGGCGCTGATGGTTTTCGTCGTGTCGAACGAAGACGACAAATTGCAGGCCGATCTCGATAGGGGGATCAAGCTCAGCATCCGCGGCCGCATCAGCCACATGCGTGCCGAGAGCTCCGAAAGCGGCAGCCCCTTGTGCTTCATCACGGTGACGGTCGATGAGTCGCCGCCGCGGACGATCGTGTTCGTGGTTGAACACCGCTTGTTCCATGCGCTGCTGCCAGAAGACGCGGTGCGCATCGTCTACGCGCCGATCAGCAAGACCATCCTGCATTTGCGGACCGACTCTTATAGCTACTCGCTGCGCCGGAAATCGGATTGACCGCGATCGGCGGCGCTCGCTGATTCGCAAGAACGGCTGCGGGAGTCGACTGGCTACTCGCCATCGACTATCGAAGTTGGCCTGACCGGGGAGATGAGGTTCTGACTACCCGCGCGTCTTTACGGCGGTGGCGGAACGCGCCGCGGCTGGATGCCGGCCCGCTGGGCGATGCCGCGCGTCATGGGGCGTCGGGTTGGTTCGCATCGTGTTTCAGGCGCGCGCCGGGCACGCACTGCGATGTCCGGTACGTGTAGTCCTCGCCCCAGGTGCGGAACCCGGCGGTGTCGATGTGCAGATGGCGCGCGTCGTAAAACCCGAGCCCGAAGCCGCTCGCCGGACCGCGACGACGCCAGAAGTCGCACAGCGCTTGCGTATCCGCATCGCGGGCGAGGTCGAAGTCGTAGGCGCCGCCGCTCATGTGGCGGCTGCGCGAACTGCCGCCTTCGCAGCGGTTCAAGGCCGCATTGCGATACCCGGACGTGATTTCGACGCCTTCGAGCAAGCCCGCGGCGCGCAAGTCGGCGATCAAGCGCAGCGTGCGCGCGGTCTCGGGCCACATCGGTTTCGGTGGCAGCGCGAACTCGGCCGCGCCGCATCGGCGCCAACGTCGTCCGGAACGCAGCAACTGCTGCATCGGCGGGAGTTCGGCAAGGCCTTGAGCGCGCAAGTAACCGCGGTATTCGGCGACTTTCTCGCGTTGGCCGTCCGCGAGCCACCGTTCGTAGCGTTCGCTGGGCGAGGGCGCGCGACAGCCGGCGATCGCAATCGCCACGAGCAACGGCAAAAGCCGCGCCGCGGCAAAGCGAGCGCTCAAGCCCTCGACGTTCTCCCGGCAGCCCCCTGTAGGAGCGACGCAAGTCGCGACCGCGGCCTCACAGTTTCGACGCAGCCCCGAGGTCGCGGTCGCGACTCGCGTCGCTCCTGCAGTCGGAACCGTGGGATAGGTATCGGGCGCGGCATGGGTGGTTCGCCTCGAACGGGCACCGCGCCGGCTCACGCGCCCAGCACGAACCCCGCGACCACTTTGCGGCCTTCGCCGGCCAGCACGTTGAAGGTGCGCGCGGCGGCCGAATTGGTCATGGTTTCCAGCCCGACCCCGCGGCGCAGGCAGGCGGCCAGGGTCGCGGCGGGCGGAAAGACCTGGGCGGCGCCGCCGCCGAGCACGATCAGCTCCGGCTCCAGCGCGAACAGCGGTTCCAGGTCGTCGATGGTCAGGGCGCGCACGTCGCTGACCGCCCAGTCCTCGATCAGCCGGTTCGGGGCGAGGACGAAACTGCGCTGCAGCCGCCGGTCGTTGACCAGCGCGACCTGGCCGTCGGCCCCGCGCAGGAAGAATTCGTGGTCGGGGCGTTCCAGGGTCAGTTGCATTGGGGCGGGAATCGGGAATGGGGAATCGGGAATCGGCAAAACCGGAGCGGAGCAGGGCGGGAGGCTTTCCGATTCCCTATTCCCGATTCCCCATTCCCGGCTTCATCAAGACCTCGGCAACACGATCTGGCGCTTTTCCTTGCTCGGGCGGTACAGCACGGCGGTGTGGCCGATCCGCTGGACCAGGGCCGAGCCGGTCCGTTCAGCTATGTCGGCGATCATGGCGTCGCGGACCTCGCGGTCGTCGGCGCCGACCTTGACCTTGATCAGCTCGTGGTGCTCGAGCGCATGGTCGATTTCGGCCAGCAGCGCATCGGTAATGCCCTTGCCGCCGACCTGCAGCATGGCCTTGAGGTCGTGGGCCTGTCCGCGCAGGAAACGGGTCTGGGCGGAGGTCAACAGGGTGGGCATCGGGTCACACGTACTAAGCGTAAAGGGCGCTCAGGGTATCATGGCGTCCCTAACCCCTACCGGGACGGCCGCCCGCTCATGGCGACCCGAAGCAAATCCAGCCAGCGCTGGCTCAAGGAACACTTCTCCGACCCCTTCGTAAAGAAGGCCAAGGCCGAAGGCTTGCGCTCGCGCGCGGCCTACAAACTCGAGGAACTGGTCGAACGCGACCGTCTGCTCAAGCCCGGGATGATCGTGGTCGACCTGGGCGCCGCCCCGGGCGGCTGGTCGCAATGGCTGCGCAGCGAGCTGGACCGGCTGAACCCGCGCCAGCCCGGCCGGGTCATCGCCCTGGACATCCTGGACATGCCCGGCTTGGCCGGGGTCGAGTTCATCCTCGGCGATTTCCGTGAAGACGAGGTCCTGGCCCAGCTGGAGACCAGCGTGGGCGGGCAGCCGGTGGACCTTGTTCTGTCCGACATGGCCCCCAATATGAGCGGTGTGGACGCGGTGGACCTGCCGCGAGCGATGCACCTTTCGGAGCTGGCGATGGATTTCGCCGACCGGCATCTGAAGGTCGACGGCACGTTCCTGATCAAGCTGTTCCAGGGCGTGGGCTTCGACGATTACGTGCGCGAACTGCGCCGTCGCTACGCCAAGGTCTCGATCCGCAAGCCGGCGGCGTCGCGCAAGCGGTCGCCGGAGGTGTACGCGCTGGCGCAGGGCAAGAAGGCGGCGATGACCTGATCCATGACGATCGGGTGATTGCGCCGAGGCTGCCACCGGCCGAATCTCGGCAGGTGCGCGGCGTGGCTGTATGGCAATCTGGGCGTTACCGCCGGCGCACAAGGCGCCGGAGGACACGAGACTTCCCACTTCGGGTGGGGTCGCAGGGTAGGAAATACATGAACGATTTGGCCAAGAATCTGCTGCTCTGGGTGATCGTCGCCGTCGTGCTGATGGTGGTGTTCCAGGCGTTCGGTCCGCGCACCGCGGGCTCGGAAGTGCTCGCCTACGACCAGTTCATCAACCAGGTCCAGACCGACCGCATCAAGGAGGTCAAGATCTCCGATGACGGCACGACGATCACCGGCAAGCGCAAGGACGACAGCACGTTCACGACCTACAGCACGCGCGACCCGTACCTGATCAACGACCTGATCAACCATAAGGTCGTCACCGAGCAGACCCCGCCGTCGAGCAGCCCCTCGCTGATCATGATCCTGATCAACGTGCTGCCGTGGCTGCTGTTCATCGGCATCTGGGTCTATTTCATGCGCCAGATGCAGCAGGGCGGCAGCAAGGGCGCGATGAGCTTCGGCCGCTCGCGGGCCAAGCTGCAGGGCGAGGACCAGGTCAAGGTGACCCTGGCCGACGTCGCCGGCTGCGACGAGGCGAAGGAGGAAGTCGGCGAACTCGTCGAATTCCTGCGCGATCCGTCCAAGTTCCAGAAGCTCGGCGGCAAGATTCCGCGCGGCGTGCTGATGGTCGGCCCGCCCGGCACCGGCAAGACCCTGCTGGCCCGCGCCATCGCCGGCGAGGCCAAGGTGCCGTTCTTCTCGATCTCCGGTTCGGACTTCGTCGAAATGTTCGTCGGCGTCGGCGCCAGCCGCGTGCGCGACATGTTCGAGCAGGCCAAGAAGCACGCGCCGTGCATCATCTTCATCGACGAAATCGACGCGGTCGGCCGTCATCGCGGCGCCGGCCTGGGCGGCGGTCATGACGAGCGCGAGCAGACCCTCAACCAGTTGCTGGTCGAGATGGACGGTTTCGAAGGCGGCGAAGGCGTGATCGTGATCGCCGCGACCAACCGTCCCGACGTGCTCGACCCGGCGCTGCTGCGTCCGGGCCGTTTCGACCGTCAGGTCGTGGTCGGCCTGCCCGACGTCAAGGGCCGCGAGCAGATCCTGCGCGTGCACATGCGCAAGCTGCCGCTGGCCGACGATGTCGAGCCGATGACCATCGCCCGCGGCACCCCGGGTTTCTCCGGCGCCGACCTCGCCAATCTGTGCAACGAGGCGGCCTTGTTCGCCGCGCGCGAGAACGGCAAGGAAGTGCGCATGGAGCACTTCGACAAGGCCCGCGACAAGATCCTGATGGGCGCCGAGCGCCGTTCGATGGCGATGAGCGAGGACGAGAAGAAGCTCACCGCGTATCACGAAGCCGGCCACGCCATCGTCGGTCGCGTCGTGCCCGAGCACGATCCGGTCTACAAGGTCACCATCATTCCGCGCGGCCGCGCCCTGGGCGTGACGATGTATCTGCCGGAAGGCGACAAGTACTCGATGAACCGCGTGGCGATCGAATCGCAGCTGTGCTCGCTGTACGGCGGCCGCGTCGCCGAGGAGCTGATCTTCGGCGTCGACAAGGTCACCACCGGCGCGTCCAACGACATCGAGCGCGCGACCAAGATGGCCCGCAACATGGTCACCAAGTGGGGCCTGAGCGACGAGATGGGCCCGATCGCCTACGGCGAAGAAGAAGACGAAGTCTTCCTCGGCCGTTCGGTCACCCAGCACAAGAACGTGTCCAACGAGACCGCGCGCAAGATCGACGAAGTGGTGCGCGGCATTCTCGACAAGGCCTATGGCCGCACCTCGGAAATCCTCAAGGACAACCTGGACAAGCTGCACGTGATGGCCGAGGCGCTGCTGCAGTACGAGACCATCGACGCGACCCAGATCGACGCGATCATGGCCGGCCGCGAGCCCGGTCCGCCGGCCGACTGGGCCAAGTCGGGCCGCGTGTCCAAGGACGACAACCGTCCGGGCGCGATCGGCGGGCCCGCGGCGCAGACCTGACCGAAGTTGCGTTCAACGCGCTCCAACAAAACGCCGGGCACTCCCCGGCGTTTTTGTTTTTCACGTCCCGACGATTCCCCACATCCCCTGTAGGAGCGGCGCAAGCCGCGACCGCGAAACAGGCGTAACGACGCAAGCAGCAAGTCAGGCCGCAAAACGAGAGCCCCCGTCGCACATAGGCGAGATGCCACGCCCGCAACCCGCGCCGCCGCCATTAGCGACCGGCCCGGCCCACGCCAAGCGGGTAGCATTCGGGTTCTCGACGCCCCCTGGGAACCGCCCATGTTCGACCTAGCCCCGACCCTGGACTGCAACGGCCGCCGCCTGTTGCTCGATCGCCCGCGCGTGCTCGGCATCGTCAACGTCACGCCCGATTCGTTCTCCGACGGCGGCGCGCACGACACGACCGAGGCGGCGGTCGCGCACGGCCTCAGGCTGGCCGAAGAGGGCGCCGACGCGCTCGACATCGGCGGCGAATCCACCCGTCCCGGCGCCGACGAGGTGCCGCTCGAAGAAGAACTGCGCCGCACCATCCCGGTGATCGAGCGCCTGGCGCGCGAAACCGCGCTGCCGATCAGCATCGACACCTCCAAGCCCGAGGTCATGCGCGCCGCGATCGAAGCCGGCGCCGGCCTGATCAACGACGTCTACGCCCTGCGCCGCGACGGCGCGCTCGACATGGCCGCATCGCTCGGCGTCCCGGTGGTGCTCATGCACATGCAGGGCGAGCCGCGTTCGATGCAGCAAGAGCCGAGCTACGACGACGTGGTGTCCGAGGTGCATCGTTTCCTGGCCGAGCGCATCTTCGCCGCCGAGATGGCCGGGATCGACAAGAAGCGCATCGTGGTCGATCCCGGCTTCGGTTTCGGCAAGACCTTGCAGCACAACCTGACCTTGCTCGCGCAGCTCGAACGCTATGCCGAACTCGGCGTGCCGGTATTGGCCGGACTTTCGCGCAAACGCAGCATCGGCCAGATCACCGGCCGCGACGATCCGCGCGATCGCGTGGCGGGCTCGGTGGCCGCGCACCTGATCGCGGCCCAGCGCGGCGCCAAGCTGCTGCGCGTGCACGATGTCGCCGCCACCATCGACGCCCTCAAGGTCTGGGCGGCCGTGGCCGCGCAACAAGCGCCCAAGCGCGCGTCGACGCCTTCGATGCCGAAGTGGCCGGACGACGAATAAGCTGGCGTTGAGGACGCTCCAGGCGTGTCGCCGATGAGGCCGCCCTGAGGCGGTCGATCCGCGAGCGCGAGCATGCGTCGATGTGAGTGGCTAAAAATTAGCCAATCTTGCGCATGCCTTGCGGCGCAACGCGTGGAACCCGATACAAGGCGTGTGTCCGCAGGCTTGTCCACAGGCGTTGTGGACATAGTGACGGCCTGACGATCATTGCCAGATTGGCGTTCGGCCATCGCGTGCCTTGCCTGCATTCACGAACCTCCGAGTGCCCTTGTAGGAGCGGCGCTAGCCGCGACCCAGACCTCGCACCTGCGTCGTGGGCATGGTTCGCGGTCGCGGCTTGCGCCGCTCCTACAGAGGGATACGAAACGCTTGACTGTGCGGATGACATTTGAGTCCCCGGCCGCTATCGGCGAGTGATCAAAAATTAGCCAAACTTGCCCAGCCCTTGCCGCACAAGGCGTGAAACCCGATTGCAAGGCGTGTATCCGCAGCTTTGCCCACAGGCAATGTGGACATCGCTATGGCCTGACGACGGTAATTGCAGACGAGATTCGACCGGCGCTTGGCCGCACACCTACGCGAAAACACGGGGCCTGTAGGAGCGGCGTGAGCCGCGACCGCGACTTCGCACCTACGTCGTCGGCATGGTTCGCGGTCGTGGCTTGCGCCGCTCCTACAGGGAGATACGAAACACTTGACTATGTGGATGGCATTTGAGTTACGGCCCGATATCAGCGCGTGATCAAAAATTAGCCAAACTTATCCAGCCCTTGTCGCACAAGGCGTGAAACCCGATTGCAAGGTGTGTATCCGCAGCTTTGCCCACAGGCAATGTGGACATCGCGATGGCTTGACGATGATAGTTGCCAGGCGGGATTTGATTAGCGCTCGCCCCGCATACCTCCGTGAAAACCGAGTGCCCCTGTAGGAGCGGCGTAAGCCGCGACCGCGACCTCGCACCTACGTCGCGGGCTTGGTTCGCGGTCGCGGCTCACACCGCTCCTACAGGAAGAAAAAACGCTTGAATGCCCGTGCGGAATTTGAGCCGCGGCGGAATATCAGCGAGATATCGGCGGGTGATCAAAAATTAGCCAAACTTGCCTAGCCCTTATCGCGTAAGGCGTGAAACCCGATTGCAAGTTGTGTATCCGCAGCTTTGCCCACAGGCAATGTGGACATCGCGATGGTCTGACGGCGGGAGTTGCCAGACGAGATTCGACCGGCGCTTGCCCCGGATACCTCCGCGAAAACTCGAGCGCCCCTGTAGGAGCGGCGTGAGCCGCGACCGCGACCTCGCACCTGCGTCGCGGGCTTGGTTCGCGGTCGCGGCTCACGCCGCTCCTACAGGAGAAAAAACGCTTGACTGCCCGCGCGAAATTTGAACCGCGGCCCGATATCAGCCGTGGTCAAAATTTAGCCAAACTTATCCAGCCCTTGCCGCACAAGGCGTGAAACCCGATTACAACGCGTGTATCCGCAGCTTTGCCCACAGGCAATGTGGACATCGCTATGGTCTGACGACGGGAGTTGCCAGACGAGATTCGACCAGCGCTTGCCCCGAATACCTCCGCGAAAATCCGAGCGCTTCCTGTAGGAGCGGCGCGAGCCGCGACCGCGACCTCGCACCTGCGTCGTCGGCATGGTTCGCGGTCGCGGCTTGCGCCGCTCCTGCAGTGGGATACGAAACACTTGACTGTGCGGATGACATTTGAGTCGCCGGCCGATATCGGCGAGTGATCAAAAATTAGCCAAACTTATCTAGCCCTTGCCGCACAAGGCGTGAAACCCGATTGCAAGGTGTGTATCCGCAGCTTTGCCCACAGGCAATGTGGACATCGCGATGGCCTGGCGACGGGAGTTGCCAGACGAGATTCGACCAGCGCTTGCCCGCACGCTTACGCGAAAACCCGAGAGCCCCCTGTAGAGGCGGCGCGAGCCGCGACCACCACTTCGCAGCTACGTCGCAGCCATGATTCGCGGTCGCGGCTCACGCCGCTCCTACAGGAAGCCAAAACGCTTGACTGCCCGTGCGGAATTTGAGCCGCGGCGGAATATCAGCGAGGTATCGGCGGGTGATCAAAAATTAGCCAAACTTGCCCAGCCCTTGCCACGCAAGGCGTGAAACCCGATTGCAATGCGTGTGTCCGCAGCTTTGTCCACAGGCATTGTGGACAGGCGCGAGCGGCCGCGGGCCTCGGCGGATCGCCGGCTGCGGAATGTTCGAAACGCTTGCATTCGCCAAGCGCTTCTGCATCGCCGCCGGCCACCGCGGCGATGCCGATCAGCGCTCGCACGTCAAGCGAAAATCGCTGGCGAAATTTTCGCCAAACCTCTTGCAATGCTTGTACCGCAACGCTTCGAAGGGGGTGATCTGGAAACTGTCCGCAGGCTTGTCCACAGGCTGTGTGGACAACCGTAACGGCTTGGTCAAAAAACCGACAAACAGTCGCGAAGCGTTGCGCCGTAAGGGCCGGATGGGCTTATCAACAGGCTTGCCCCAGCGGTTCTCCACAGCTTTTGTGCGCAAGCGAGGTGATCGCCCGCCGTGGTTGTCCACTGCTCGCGCCGGACGCTGCGGCGCTTTCGTCATCAACCCGGCTGTGCGAGTCTGCCGGCTGATTCCACCGCCGCGGCCCGCACCGCGCATGACCCCGCATCGCGAATGAACGTTTCCGCCGATCCACGCCCGCTCGCCATCGCCCTGATGGGGCCGACCGCCTCGGGCAAGACCGCGCTCGCGCTGGAGTGGGCGCGGCGGCTGGATGCGGAGATCGTCAGCGTCGACTCGGCCCTGGTCTACCGCGGCCTCGACATCGGCGCGGCCAAGCCGTCGGCGCAGGAACAGGCGGCGGTGCCGCATCACCTGATCGACGTGCGCGAGCCGTGGCAGCCGTATTCGGCTGCCGAGTTCGCGCTCGACGCGCGCCGCGCCATGGACGCGATCGCCGCGCGCGGGCGGCTGCCGATCCTGGCCGGAGGCACCGGGCTGTACTTCCACGCTTTGTTGCAGGGGCTGTCGGAGATGCCGCAGGCCGATCCGGCGATGCGCGCGCAGCTCGGCATCGAGGCCGAACAACGCGGCTGGGCCGCGCTGCACGCCGAGCTGGCCCGGATCGACCCGCGGGCCGCCGCGCGTATCCACGCCACCGATGCCCAGCGCATCCAGCGCGCGCTCGAGGTCTATCGCCTGTCCGGCCGCAGCATCAGCCACTGGCGCGAGCAGGCGCCGCCGCCGCGATTGCCGTATCGGGTGCTCAAGCTGGTGCTGGCGCCGGCCGAGCGCGCGGTGCTGCACGGCCGCATCGAGCAGCGTTTCGACGCGATGCTGGCGCAGGGTTTCCTCGATGAAGTCCGCGGCCTGCGCGCGTTGCCGCAGTTGCAGGCACATCCGCAGCCGCTGGACCTGCCGGCGATCCGCGCGGTCGGCTATCGCCAGGCCTGGGAGCATCTGGACGGCGCTTACCCGGCGGCCGAGTTCCGCGATCGCGGCATCTACGCCACCCGCCAGCTGGCCAAGCGCCAGCTGACCTGGCTGCGCGGCGAACTTGACGCGCGCTGGTTCGATCCTTTGCGCGACGCGGCCGAACTGGAGCATGCCTTGAGGCTGTTCGCCGGCGCCCGGCTGCGCGGGGCGGGGCACGCCGCTTAGAATGGAGCGCGCAAACCCGGAACCGGGTCGCAATGTTTGCTTGGACTTGCGTTAACATCGGGCGGTCGCCCCTGTGGGGACAACAGCCGGCGATACGGAAGCACCTGCCTTCGGGGCACCGCAGGGCAGGGCGCGCCGTTCCTAATAACTAGAACATGCTGGGGAACTAGAAGATGTCTAAGGGGCAATCCCTGCAGGATCCTTTCCTGAATGCGCTGCGTCGCGAACGCGTACCGGTGTCGGTCTACCTGGTCAACGGCATCAAGCTGCAGGGCACGATCGAATCGTTCGACCAGTTCGTGGTGCTGTTGCGCAACACCGTCAGTCAGATGGTCTACAAACACGCCATTTCCACCGTCGTCCCCGCGCGCAACGTCCGCGTCGGCCCGGGCGGCGGCTATGTCCAGTCGGCCGACGGCAGCGACGGCGGCGACGAAGCGGAATGATGCGAGCCGCGGGCGGGGAGAATTGAGAAACCGGTGCGTCGCCTCCATCTGCATTAGTTCTCACTCTCCACTCGTTGCCCATACCCGATGTTTGAGCGTTCCAAGAAGGGCGAACACGCCCTGCTGATCCAGCCTCATGCCGGCGGTGCGCCGGATGAGGACCTTCTGGAAGAATTCGCCGATCTGGCGCGGTCGGCGGGCGCCACGGTGGCCGCGGTCATCACCGCGCGCATCGACAAGCCCAATGCGGCGATCCTCATCGGCAGCGGGAAGCTCGACGAGGTCAAGGCCGCGGCCGACGCCAGCGGCGCCGACCTGATCCTGGTCAACCACCGGCTGTCGCCGGGCCAGGAGCGCAACCTGGAGAAGCTGCTGGAGCGGCGGGTGGTCGACCGCACCGGCCTGATCCTCGACATTTTCTCCCAGCGCGCGCACAGCGCCGAGGGCAAGCTGCAGGTCGAACTGGCCCAGCTCAAGCACATGTCGACCCGGCTGATCCGCGGCTGGACCCACCTGGAGCGCCAGCGCGGCGGTTCGATCGGCCTGCGCGGCCCGGGTGAAACCCAGCTCGAAACCGATCGCCGGCTGCTGCAAAAACGCCTGGAGCAACTGCAAAAGCGCCTGGACAAGGTCGAAGTGCAGCGCACCCAGATGCGCCGCGCGCGCATGCGCAGCGAGCTGCCGCGGGTGGCGCTGGTCGGCTACACCAACGCCGGCAAGTCGACCTTGTTCAATGCGATGACCGGCGCCGACGCGTATGCCGCCGACCAGTTGTTCGCAACGCTCGACCCGACCGTGCGCCGGATCGATCTGCCCGGTGGCGGCGCGGTATTGGCCGATACGGTCGGGTTCGTGCGGGATTTGCCGCATGACCTGGTCGCCGCGTTCCGCTCGACCCTGTCGGAGGCGCGCGAGGCCGATCTGCTGCTGCACGTGATCGACGCCGCCGACCCGCTGCGCGACGAGCGCATCGCCCAGGTCGACGAGGTGCTGGCCGATATCGGCGCCGGCGATTTGCCGCAATTGCTGGTATTCAACAAGATCGACCGGCTCGACGACGTGGCCCCGCGCATCGACCGCCCGGGCGAGGGCAAGAACCGGGTCTGGGTATCGGCCCGCGACGGCAAGGGCCTGGACCTGCTGCGCGAGGCGCTGGGCGAGGCCCTGCAACTGCGCCACGTTACCGGCAGCGTGCGGATCGCCTCGCAGGACGCGCGTTTGCGCGCGCGCCTGCACGAGCTCGGCGCGGTGCGCTCCGAACAGGCCGACGAGCACGGCTGGGTGGTCGAAGTCGACCTCGCGGTGACCGACGCCGAGCGCCTGTTCGCCCAGGCCAATGGCGAGGCATTGCGCCCCTTGCTTGAGACCGTTCAGGCCCCCACCTAGAATCGACAGGTTCGCGCGCGGTAACCCGCGCGCGTATCTCCGTGGCGCCCCACGCCACGGTCCGGTGCCGGCCCCGCCGCGGGCCGGTGCAGCAGGCGGAACATCGGATGTTCCGCCTGGCGTCCACTTCTTTAGGAGCAGGCATGGCCTGGAACACCCCCGGCAGTGACAATTCCGGCGACAACCGACCGTCGCGGCAACGCAAACCCCAAGGCCGCGGCCTCGACGCGCTGATCGATCCGCTGCGCGGGCTGTTCGGCGGCGGAGGCGGCGGCATCTTGCGCTGGGTCGCGTTGCTGGTCGGCCTGTGGATGGTGTTCAACTGCTTCGTGCTGGTGACCGAGCAGGAACGCGGCGTGGTCCTGCGCTTCGGCGTGTTCTCGCGCGTGCTCCAGCCCGGCCCGCACTTCAAGGCGCCGTGGCCGATCGAGAGCGTGCGCAAGGTCAATGCGACCCAGAGCAAGGCCTATAGCGAGACCGTGCCGGTGCTGACCCGCGACGGCAACATGGTCAACGTCGAGATCAACGTCCAGTACCGGATCGAGTCGCCGTACCAGTACCTGTTCGGTTCGCGCGAACCCGAGGAAGTGCTCAAGCAGGCCGCGCAGAGCGCGGTGCGCGAGCAGATCGGCCGCTCCGACCTGGACACCGTGCTCGGCGCGCGCAGCGTGCTGACCACCCAGGTGCGCCAGCGTTTGCAGGGTTCGCTCAAGGATTACGAGACCGGCCTGACCGTCACCGAGCTCAACCTGCCCAACGCGCGCCCGCCCGACGAGGTCAAGGACGCGTTCGACGAAGCTCAGCGGGCCAACGCCGACAAGACCACCTCGATCAACGAGGCCCAGGCCTACGCCAAGAAGATCGTGCCCGAAGCGCGCGGTAACGCCCAGCGCATCCGCACCACCGCCGAGGGCTACAAGACCTCGACCGTGGCCCGCGCCGAAGGCGAGGCGACCCACTTCTCGCTGCTGGTCGACCAGTACAAGAACGCGCCCGACGTGACCCGCAAGCGGATGTGGCTGGACACCGTGCAGGACGTGCTGAGCCAGAACCGCAAGATCGTCGGCGGCGATTCGCGCCAGGTGCTGTACGTGCCGATGGCCGATCGCAACGGCGTGGCGGTCACCCCCGGTCCGGTCAGCGTGCCGCTGACTCAACCCGAGTTGCTCAACCCGGTGACCGCGACCGAAAGCACCGTGCCCTATGTCGGCCGACCGACGCGCCCGAAGACCCGTGACGAGGTGATGCGATGAGAGTTCCCGCCCTGATTGCCGCGGGCGTCGCCCTGCTGTTGGCCCTGATGGGGTCGATGTTCGTGGTCAACGCCGGTCACAGCGCGATGATCTTCCGCCTGGGCACCGTGGTGCGCAGCGACCTTGGCCCCGGCCTGCACTTCAAGTGGCCGCTGATCGAAAGCCAGCGCGTGTTCGACCTGCGCCTGAAGATCCTGCCGGCCGAGCCCGAGCGTTACCTGACCGCCGACAAGCTCGACGTCAGCGTCGATTTCTTCGCCGTGGGCCAGATCAAGGATATGCGCCGTTTCTTCCAGGCCACCGGCGGCGACGAAAGCGTCGCGGCCGAGCGTCTGGCGCCGATCATCCGCGATTCGCTGCGCAACGAGATCAACTCGCTCAAGCTGCTCGACGTGGTCAAGGGCGATCGCGAAGCGGTGATCGGCAAACAACTGGTCGCGATCAACAAGGGCGCGGCGACCCTGGGTGTCCAGATCAAGGACATCCGGATCAAGCGCATCGACCTGCCGCAGGACAGCAACGTGCTGGCGTCGGTGTACAACCAGATGAAGTCGCAGCGCCTGCAGGTCGCCAGCCAGCTGCGCGCCGAAGGTTTCGAACTGGCGCAGGCGATCCGCGCCACCGCCGACCGCGACAAGACCGTGATCCTGGCCGAAGCCGAGCGCGACGCCCAGCGTTCGCGCGGCGAGGGCGATGCCGAGGCCACCCGCATCTACGGCATTGCCGCCAACAAGGACCCGGCGTTCTTCGCCTTCCAGCGCAGCCTGGAGAGCTACCGCAAGTCCTTCGCCGACGGCCAGAGCGTGATCGTGCTGGACCGCGACGATCCGTTCCTGCAATACCTCAAGTCCGATCGCTGATCGGACATGGCCGGTGAACTGATACGAGCGCTGTGCCTGGTCGCAGTGCTCGAAGGCCTGTTCCTGTTCGTCGCGCCCAACGGCTGGAAGCGCGCGGCCGAACAATTGCAGGCGCTACCCGACAAGCAACTGCGTATCGTCGGCGGCATCGTCGTCGCGGTCGGGGTGATCGCGCTGTGGGTCTTGCGCAGCAGCTGACGCCCGCCGCGCGGTTTCGATAGCCCCTTGTAGGAGCGGCGTGAGCCGCGACCGCGGCACCACGGCAACGGCGTAAATAACGCGAAGCCAGCGCTCACACCAAGCGCCGCGAATGCCCACCTCATTGTCCGGACAGCCCCCTGTAGGAGCGGCGCAAGCCGCGACCGCGACATCACAGGTATGACGCGAGTACCGCGAAGCAAGCGCTTGCGCCAGACGCGGCGATCCAGAGGTTACGACCTAAGCGCAGTGCCGCGGTCGCGGCTCGCGCCGCTCCTACAGGGAGCATCGCGGCAGCGCTTCTCGCTTGAATATCTCGGTCAACAGCCTGGCGTCCGTCGCTTGGATCGATGCGGCAGCTGCCCCCATTGTTCGGACAGCCCCCTGTAGGAGCGGCGCAAGCCGCGACCGAGACATCACAGGTATGACGCGAGTACCGCGAAGCAAGCGCTTGCGCCAGACGCGGCGATCCAGTGGTCACGACCCAAGCGCAGTGTCGCGGTCGCGGCTCGCGCCGCTCCTACAGGGAGCATCGCGACAGCGCTTATCCCGTGAACATTCTGGCCAACAGCCTGGCGTCCGTCGCTTGGATCGATGCGGCAGCTGCCCCCATTGTTCGGACAGCCCCCTGTAGGAGCGGCGCAAGCCGCGACCGCGACATCACAGGTATGACGCGAGTACCGCGAAGCAAGCGCTTGCGCCAAGCGCTGCGATCCAAAGGTCACGACCCAAGCGCAGTGTCGCGGTCGCGGCTCGCGCCGCTCCTACAGGGAGCATCGCGGCAGCGCTTATCCCGTGAACATTGCGGCCATTGGTCTGATGGCGGCCGCCTTCGATCGACCTGCCGCTCGGTGCGCGCACGCTCCACCTCCAGCCCGACTCGCTCACCCTGACTAACCGACTCTCGACGCCGGTCATGCCGCCGCCGCGACCGCCATCACCCTAACGCCGCGGCGAACGCGAAACCTTCCCGGCCTGTCCCGGCTCGATCCCGGTTTCGCCCTGTCGCCATCGCCCGCATGCGCCTAGAAACGGTCGCGGCAGGGATGCGTGCGGCGACGGCAACGGCCGTTCGCGACGCGCGCATCGCGCCGCTTCCGTCGCGGGCGGTGACGTCAGGCCACGCGACTCGCCGCGTTCGCGCGGCGCGTCCCGTCGCCGCGTCGCGACGCATACCCATGCAGCACCTACACGACCATGGAGTCGCGTCATGAAGGAATGCGTACCACTGCGGCGCACCGCGCTCGCGCTCGCCCTGCTGTCGCTGAGCGGATCGGCGCTCGCGGCGACCTGCCCGGCCTACAACCCGTCCAACAAAGCCAACAAGCTGTATCTGGTGTTTCCGACCGCGCCGATCGCGTACCCGTCGTTCGGCTTCTCGGCCGGCTCGGTGACCAACCCGGCCGCGGCCTTCAGCGCCGCCGACCTGCCGAGCTACACCGGCACCACCGCGGCCCTGCGCGGCGCGGTCAAGCACGTGGTCGAACTGGACTACTGCGAATTCAACGTCCAGGTGCTCGACACCACGACCCTGCCGCCGGCGACCTTCCCGCGGCGCAATATCGTCGCGGTGACGACCAAGTCCGACATCGCCGACGGCCTGTTCGGCCTGGCCCAGGCGGTCAACACCAACGACACCACCGCGGTCGACTATTCCTATGTCTGGGGCAAGACCTACCAGGACTGGACCGGCGGCCCCGGCGGCGCGCTCAACGGCGCCAACTCGACCCTGGACCGCTGGGCCAACGCGATCGGCGGCACCGCCGCGCACGAGGCCGGGCATAACTACGGCCTGGCCCACAACACCATCGTCGGACCGGGCGAGGACACCTACAAGCACCACGTGATGCCCGCCGGCGGCAGCCTCACCGCCGAGGACCGCGCCGGCTATCGGCGCCATTTCAGCGACAACGAATTCTCGATCCTGGCCGCCAACCTGGGCCTGTCGCTGCAGACCATGTGGAACTGGGACCTGGTCAACCCGAACGCGAATCCGGCCCACAGCCTGGAACTGCGCGTGCTGTATCCGCTCGCCACCGCGCCGACCATCGACTGGTTCTACGGCGGCTGCAACAGCCCGTGGATCACCCCGACCGTGACCGGCCCGGTCGGCCCGTCGGAGACCTTCCAGGGCGGCACCTACTATCCCTACATCGTCAAATGGAGCACGCCCAACCCGAACTGGGCCACCGGCAGCTGCGTCGGCCTGCCGGGTCCTCCGGGCCAGGCGCCCGGCGGCGTGCTGTTCCACATCGGCGCTTCGTTCGCCGGGGTGAACTTCAACCTGTCGACCTTGAATCCGATCGTGATCAAGGACATCACCCTGCGCGACAGCGCGAGCAATCCGCTGGCCTTGAACCCGCGCCTGCACGCCTTCGATGCCGGCACCCTGGACACGATCAACGGCAACCTCAACCTGGGCGTGTTCAACGTCGCCGGTCCCGCCGCGGTGCCGCTGCAACTGCAGAACCTGGAAGTGCGCGAACTGCCGCGCGTGCTGGCGCTGGACCAGATGGTCGCCAACGGCCGCATCGCCGATTTCACCGGCGAGCCGTTCGAACCGTGGCCCAACACCACCCGCACCCTGGTGCGCGAGAGCACCCTGTCGCCGGGCAAGGGCATCAGCGTGCCGATCGCCAAACTCACCCAGGCGCGCCACGTGTACGAGGTGATCACCGCCGACGACTGCAAGCGCGCGCAGTCCGACAGCTTCCTCAACGGTCCCGACACCGCCGACTGCCGTCCGGGCACCAGCATCGACCTGTTCCCGTCGACCACGGTCTACTTCACCGCCAATACGGTCGAGCCGAACGCGACCTACTGGGATCCGGCGAAGCGCGCCTACGTCAATGGCCCGCTGACCTCGCGCACCTACTACCAGCTCAGCGGCCGTCGCCTGGACCAGAACAAGAACGGCGTGGACGACTACGTCGACGCGCGGGCGCAACCGCAGCCGGCGCCGCAGACCCAGGAGAAGTAAACCGCGACACCGCTTGAGGTCGCCGGGCGCGTCGGACCGCCCGGCGACGGCGGGCCCGGCGCAAGGCCGGGCCCGCGTTTTGCTCCGTGGCCGGACGGGTCGTCGGCCCTGGATTACCGGGCCGACCAGGGTTCTGCGTGGCCTGTGCATGAACAAAGCCACGCAGATGCCGCCGATCCGGCCAAGATCGGACCGATTTGGGGTGGCCTTGGCCCCCCGAAGTCCGGATAATGCACAAAAGCCGGACGGGGCCATCCCCGCCGGCTTTTTTCCGTTCATGGCCCTGTGGCGCGGCATCGGCTGCGACTGGACCGGACGGACCTCGCGGCAACCGCCGCTTCAACAGCAAGCGCAGGAGTTTGGACTCATGGGTCAGTCAGTCGTCGTTCTCGGTGCCCAGTGGGGCGATGAAGGCAAGGGCAAGATCGTCGACCTGCTGACCGAGCGGATCGGTGCGGTGGTGCGTTTCCAGGGCGGCCACAACGCCGGCCATACCCTGGTGATCGGCGGCAAGAAGACCGTGCTGCACCTGATCCCCTCGGGCATCCTGCGCGAAGGCGCGCTGTGCCTGATCGGCAACGGCGTGGTGCTCAGCCCGGCCGCGCTCAAGAAGGAAATCGGCGAGCTCGAGGAAACCGGCGTGGAAGTGCGTTCGCGCCTGAAGATCAGCCCGGCCACGCCGCTGATCATGCCGTACCACATCGCCCTGGATCAGGCCCGCGAGAAGGCCGCCGGCGGCAAGGCCATCGGCACCACCGGCCGCGGCATCGGCCCGGCGTACGAAGACAAAGTGGCGCGTCGCGGCATCCGCGTCGCCGACCTGCATTACCCGGCCCAGCTGGCCGAACTGCTGCGCAGCGCGCTGGATTACCACAACTTCGTGTTGACCAAGTACCTCGGCGTCGACGCCGTCGACTATCAGCAGACGCTCGACGAAGCGCTGGCGTTCGGCGAATACGTCGAGCCGATGAAGTCCGACGTCGCCGGCATCCTTCACGACCTGCGCAAGCAGGGCAAGCGCGTGCTGTTCGAAGGCGCGCAGGGTTCGCTGCTCGATATCGATCACGGCACCTACCCGTACGTGACATCGAGCAACACCACCGTCGGCGGCGCGCTCGCCGGCACCGGTGTGGGCGCGGATTCGATCGATTACGTGCTCGGCATCGCCAAGGCTTACGCCACCCGCGTCGGCGGCGGTCCGTTCCCGACCGAACTCGACGACGAAGTCGGCCAGGGCATCCGCGATCGCGGCCAGGAATACGGCGCCACCACCGGCCGTCCGCGCCGCTGCGGCTG
The DNA here is from genome assembly GCF_014779555.2 of Lysobacter capsici. NCBI lineage: Bacteria > Pseudomonadati > Pseudomonadota > Gammaproteobacteria > Lysobacterales > Lysobacteraceae > Lysobacter > Lysobacter capsici. The sequence continues at coordinate 4,150,533 of NZ_CP094357.1, read as the reverse complement.
GATCGACATCGTCGCGCTCAAGCGCGCGGTCGCGATCAACGGCATCACCGGCCTGTGCATCACCAAGCTCGACGTGCTCGACGGCATGAAGACCTTGAAGATCTGCATCGCCTACGAATACCGCGGCAAGCGCACCGAATACGCGCCGCTGGACGCGGCCGGCTGGGACGAGTGCACGCCGGTGTACCTGGAATTCCCGGGCTGGGACGAAAACACCCACGGCATCACCGAGTGGGACAAGCTGCCGCCGGCCGCGCGCGCCTACCTGCGCGCGCTGGAAGAACTGGCCGGCTGCCAGCTGGCGATCGTCTCCACCGGCCCGGACCGCGACCACACCATGGTGCTGCGCGATCCGTGGGCGTGAGTTCGCCGCGATAGTTGTTACGAAAAACCCCGCGAAAGCGGGGTTTTTTGTTGCCGAACGGATCGTCGCCCGCGATGCGGCTTCAGCGCGACATCGAAGCCTGCTGCGATGGCTCGGCCGGGCTCTGGCGCGCGTTTTCGTTCTGCAGCGCCAGAGTCTGGCGTTGCGATTCCTCGACCGGCGTCGCCATGGCTTCGGCGGTCGCGACGATGGCGCGATTGGCGTAAGGGTCCGGACTCGACGATCGCCCCTGCACGCAGATCAGCTCGCCGGCGGCGTGATCGGCGGTGGCGCGATTGGGCGCGACCGCGACGATGCCGTCGAAGCCTTGTTGATAGGCCAGGCGCCCGACGCAGGCGGCCACGCGTTCGCTGTTGCCGGTCCAGGCCACGCCCAGGCCGGTCTCCATTTGAGCGACCGCTTCGTGCGCCTGGGACTGCAAGCGCGTGGCGCGAGGGTCGGACAGCGAAACCGTGGCGTCGCCCAGGGCCGGCGTCGATGCGGGCGTCGTCGACGGCTGCGCCGGCTTCAGCGAGGGCTGCATATCCATCTCCGGAGCAGGATGGAATGTCTTGCTGCCGCTTGCCGCCTCACGTCCGGTCGCCGGTTTCACTTCGTCGATCCAATGCTCGCGGTCGGCGTAGTCGTAGCGGCGCAGTTTGTCCTTGGGATCGAGCAGGTAATAGGCCACGTCCGTGCGATCGCCGAACTGCTTGCGCGCCACATCCCAGTCGGCGGGGTTGTCCTTGTCGTGGGGCCGCGACGACGGCAGCCGTTCCATCGCCTGCGCGGTGGATTTGTCGAACTGCATGTCGACATTTTTCTGCGTATGGTTGTGCACCACGGCGAGCACCTTGTCCTTGCCGCCGGCCGCCGCGATGGCGTCGCTCAGCGGCGCCGAGTTGTAGCTGCCCTTCGAGAACAATTGCGTGGTCTTCAATTCGTCGCCGTCCTTGTACACCACGGCGACGTATTCGACCTTTTCGTGATCCTTCTTGGCCTCGATCTGCCTGGCCAGATCCTTGGCGAGCTCCTCGGTCTGGGCCAGGTCCGGGTTGGTGTTGTTCTGTCCTATCTTCGCCATGGCGGGCTCCTTGCGTTCGATGGCTGGAATCAATCCAAAAACTCTAGGGTTCCTTCGCGATGCACGATGAATTTCAGGCGCGGCGAGCGCGCGATACTGCCGTCGTTGCGATCGACGAAACGCAGCTCGATCGACGCGCCGCCGCCGCTGCAGGTCAGCCAGGGACGCTCCTGATACGCCTCGGCGGGAATGCGGCGGTTGATCTCATCGATCCAGCGCTTGGCGAGCGGTTTGGCGCCGATGCGCAGCTCGCTGACTTGCGAGCGATAGCCGTGATCGTCCACCCACTGGGTCGTGCCGGCGATGCGGAACTTGCCCGAAGGCGGGCAATCGAATTCGAATTCGTAGCGGGTCGTGGTTGCCGCGGTGTCTTCGCTCGGATCGGCGCTCGACGATCGGGCGTCGACCGCGGCGCAGGCGCTGAGCGCCAGCAGCGACAGCAGAAGTATCGATCTTGCTGGAATCGATCCGAGCATGGGCATGCGTCCTTGGCCGCGCCGCTCGAAGGTGCGGCGCCTTGAAGTGAACCCCGGCCGGTATGGCCTGTCAACGAGGCTTGGCCGGCCCGAGCCCGCGCCGGCGTTCTCCTCAAGGTCTGGGCACAAGGAGCGCGCCATGGCTGCGCATTCATCATTCGCCGTGAAACGCTGGCTGCCGTTGGCGGCGTTGATCGGGATCTACCTGTCGGCGATCGCGCCCGCGCGCGGCGCGCAATGCGACATGCGCTTGTCGTTTCAGCAGGCCGACGGCAACGCGCGCGGCGGACGCACTGAGGTGTGGGCCGATGCGAACGCGTCGTCGCTGTTGTTCGTCGAAGGCTTGAACGTCAACACCGACGGCACCCGGCGTTCGTACAGCGTCGACGATTTCTGGGGCGAGCGGCATGCGCTCAATAACTTGTGCAATGCGATGAGCGACGGCTGCGCCGGCTTGTCCAGCGCGCAACTGCGCGCGCGCCGCATCGCCACCCAGCAGGCCGCCGCCGCGGGTTGGCCGGCCGATCAGCTGCGCGCCACCAGGATTTCGCCGTCGATCATTCCGTTCCGCAACGGCAAACCGTGTCCGCCGGTGGACGGTTTCCTGGTATCGGCCACGGCCTTGCACGCGCCGGCCGTCAATGATGTCTGCGACATCGCCAATTACGTCGATGCGCTGGTCACGCCGGCGCTGGTGATTCCCAAGCGTCCGTCGGCATTCGCCGGCCGCGCCAAGGTCGGCGATCTCGCGGTGGCGATGGTGCCGGGCAGCGCGCGGCCGGTATTCGCGGTGATCGGCGATTCGGGTCCGTCGGGGCAACTCGGCGAGGCGTCGATCGCCTTGAACGGTCGTCTGCTGGGGCGCGAGGCGCCGCCGCAGAATTATCTGGAAGTACGCGGCAAGCGGCCGTTCGTGGGGCGCGGCTGGACCGTGCCGAAGGCGGTGGTATTGATCTTTCCCGGCAGCGGCGATCGCGCTGCGCCGTTCATGACGCCTGAGCGGATCGATCCGGCGGCGATGCGGCGGTTTGAGGCGTGGGGTGGGGTGGAGCGGTTGTCGGCGTGCGTGGCCGATTACGAGCGTTGATGAGGTTTCAATTCGGGATTCGAGATTCGGGATTTGAGATTTAGGCTGTTGCTTGAGCCTGAAGCCGCGCAGTTCATCCAGCGCTGCGACGCTTGGAACTCGCGAGAACAACAGCACACCCGAAGGGCGGCGCACATGGATGTGCGCCGTGCGCCACCGGGACAGGATGTCCCGTGTGGCGCATGCCCGCGAATGCTCCGCACGCGCGGGCCTTTGATTCAAAGAAAAGCGTTTTTCTTTGGTTACCTTTCTTTTGTCGCTTTTGACAAAAGAAAGTAACTCGGCCGCTTGCGGACGAAAGCTGTTGATCTTGCCTTTGGCTCCAAAAGCTCTAGAGCTTCAAAGCTTTGAAGCCTTTAAAATCTGCAAGCAGGATCAAAAGCGTTCCGCCGCTAAAGCGGCGGGTCACTTTCTTTTGTCTAAAGCAACAAAAGAAAGGTAACCAAAGAAAAATGCTTTTTTGTGAATCAAGAGCCCGCGCGATCGATGCAGACGCGGGCACGCGCCACACGGGACATCCATGTCCCGGTGGCGCGCGACGCGCATCCATGCGCGTCGCCCTTCGGGTGTGCTTTTGCTAACGCAAGTTACAAGCCTCGCAGCGCTAGTGGTGCACTGGGACTTCAGGCTCAAGCAGAAGGTGCATGGCCTACCTGTAGGAGCGGCGTGAGCCGCGACCGCGAAAATGCAATTACTACGCAGGCAAGGTGGCCGAAGAAAAATACCTCGTTGTTGATCAGCTGCCCGCAAGGTCGATGCAGACGCGGGCACGCGCCACAGTGGTGCACTGAGACTTCAAGCTCAAGCCGAAGCCCCATGGCCTACCTGTAGGAGCGGCGCGAGCCGCGACCGCGAGAACGCAACCACGGTGCAAACCTCGACGTCGCCGAGATGTCGCGGTCGCGGCTTGCGCCGCTCCTACAGGTAGGCCATGTGGCCGCTCGCCCGCGTGCTTCAAATGACGCGCGATAGGTGGATCCGCGGCGGGCTGAGTCGAGCAGCGGGAGCCTTCGGCCCAGGCCTCGGCTGAACAGGGGACTCCCCCGGTCGAAGACCAAATTTCCCAAGATGAATGCGGCCTCCACGTCCCCGAAGCCCCATTCATGTTGCTTCCTTGCAACAGAACACTCACATCTTGGCTTATAAAATGCGACGTACGACACATTTTGTGTCGTAAATCACCACATCAGCGTTCGGCGCCAGCCGTTCGACGGTAGGGGGTTCACCCGAGGCCTGCGGTCGCAGCCAGGGCAGCCGCCGTCGTACGGGAGCGGAGCGGGCGATCGCTGCCTACAGGGGAGTACGTCGTTGATGATCCAGTCTTCCACCCGGCGCACGCCGCATGGGCGGCGCCGGTTCGGTCTGCTCGCGTTGATGGCGCTGGCCGCGATGCCGGCGCAGGCGCAGGTCCAGCGCACCTTCGTCAATCTGGGTTTCGAACAGCCCGATCTGGGCACCAATGCCTGCGTGGGATTCTTCGCCGGGCCGCAACAGGTCACCGGTTGGAACACGACCCATCCGTCCGGCGTTACCGGCGGTTGCGGTGTCGTCGGCAATCCGGCCAGCGGTCCGCTGATCGAATTGTGGGGCAACAGCTTCGGTTCGGTGCCGGCGCGCGCCGGCAAGCAGCACGCCGAACTCAATGCCAGCCAGGCCTCGCGCATCTTCCAGAACATCTGCCTGACCAACGGCGAGGTGATCAGCTGGCGGCTGAGCCATCGCGGCCGCAATTCGGCGACCACGCCGGACGTGATGAGCTTCGGCATCAATGCCATCGCCAGCACCGCGGTCGCGGTCGACAGTCAGATCGCGCGCATCGGCACCACCAACAACGGCAGCGATCGGGTCGATACCGCGGGCACCGCGTCCTCGGCCACGCAGGGCACGTTGACCATCGGCGCCACCAGCAATGGTTGGCGCGATTACAGCGGCAGCTTCACCTATGCCGGCGGCAGCGGCGTGCAGCAGGTCGGCTTCGCCGCCGACAGCAGCAGCGGCGGCATTTCGCTGGGCAATTTTCTCGACGAAATCCAGATCACCCTGCGGCCGTACATCGAATTCGTCGCCACCAACGTCGCCACCCGCGAAGGCCAGGCCGCGGTCCTGCCGCAGCTGCGCATCATCGGCACCGTGCCGGCCGGCGGCATCGTCGTACCGGTGCGGATCACCGGCGGCACCGCGACGCTCGGCAGCGATTTCACCGTCACCTCCGGCAGCGGCAATACGGTCAACGTGGCGATCGCGGCCGGCACCTACGACAACGCCAGCTTCGCCTTGCCGGTCGCGATCGTCGACGATGCGGTAATCGAGAACAACGAAACCGTCGTCTTCACCGTGCAGCCCGATCCAACGAACTACACCCTGACCTCGACAACGACGTGTTCGGCGGCCGCGGGCCAGACGGTGGCGACGTTGACGATCAGCGACAACGACGTCGATCTGACGACCACCAAGTCGGTCGCCGACGCCGCGCCCGCGCCGGGCGGCGGCACCCAGTTCACCGTGACGTATCGCAACAACACCGCGCGTCCGACCGTGGGCGACACCACCGCGCACGATGTGATCGCGAGTCTGTCCGATGCGGTGCCGGCCGGTCTCACGTTCACCTCGTGGACCTGCACTGCGAGCGGCGGCGCGACCTGTCCGGCTGCGAGCGGCACCGGCGCGATCGGCGGCAACGCGAATCTGCCGGCCGGCAACGGCGCGGCCGGTGGCAGCCTGAGCTACACGATCAACGCCACGCTCGGCGCCGGGCAATGCGCGGCGATCGCCAACGTGTCGACCATCGCGGCGAACGCGCCCTTGGCCGAAGGCGGTTCGGCGCAGAGCGGCTTCGTCACGCCCGCGCCCGGCGGCAACGCCGACAACCGCGCGAGCGCTTCGGTCGATGCGGTGTGCGTGTCGTTGTCGCTGAGCAAGAACGACAGCAACGTGAGCTACACACCCGGCGGTCTGGCCACGTACCGATTGCGCGCCTGCAACACCGATGGCCCGGATGCGGCCAACGGCGCGACCGTGAGCGACAACCTGCCGGCAGGCGCGACCCTCAGCGGCCCGTGGACCTGCGCGAGCGCGGGCGGCGGCGGCAGTTGTCCGGCCAGCGGCGGCGCGGCCGGCGGCAACAGCGTGCAGATCAGCGGCGCGGTGCTGCCGGTCGGCGCCTGCATCGAGGTCGACGTGCCGGTGCGCTTCAGCGCCAATCCCGCCGATTATTGAGGCATGGCCATGGCTGCGATCGGCGGATGCCGACGCAGCTGCGGCGTATCGCAGTCACTGCGTCGCGATGAGCTGCGGCCCGGTCGAAAGCATCAGCACGCAGGCCGCATTCGCCGGATCGGCGAGCCGCAGGCAACCGTAGGCGACGCCGGCCAGGCCGACCATCAATCCCAGCGGCCGTTCGCGTGGCGAGCGGCCGCCGCAATGCCAGTGCGGGTGAATCTGTTCGATCAAGGAAGCGCCGATTGCGCGGCACTCGGCGAGGGCGTCGCGATCGCGGCGCAGCGCGGCGTGCTGGATCAGCAGATCGAGATTGCCCCATTGGCCGTGACACAGGCAGTGACCGCCGCTGAGTCCCGACTGGCGCGTACTGGCGATGCATTGGCGAACGTCCTCGTGCCAGGCCGCATCGCGCAGCGATTCGGGCAGCAACAGTCTCGCGAAACCGACGCCGGGCGCGCCGTGACACCACGAATGGATGTCGCGCGCGCTGTCGGGCTTGTCGTCCGATTCGGCCGCAGGTTCGAACAGGTCGTACCAACGCTGCCCGCGCTGTCGGTAAGCATTGCGTTCGTAACGCAGCGCGTCGCGTGCGAGCTGCAGCGCGGTCTTATCGCCGCTGAGCGCCGCGTGGCCCGCCAATGCGGCGCCGATGCCGGCATTGCCGTGGGCGAAACCGCTCAGGCCGCGATCCGGCGAGGCGGGGCAGGTCCACCAGGCGCCGTCGTCGCCGTGCTGCGCGTGTTCGATCAAGTGCGCCGCGCAGGCCTCGATAACGGCGAGTGTCCGCGCGTCCAGGCGCAGACGTTGCAGTTCCAGCAACACCAGCAGCGCGCCGGCGGCGCCGCTGATCAGGTCCAGATCGCGGTCCGTGGCGATGCGTTCGGCGATCCATGGCACGACCGCCGCGGCTTCGTCCAGCAGGTCTGCGCGCTGCCAGCGTCGCGCCAATACCAGCAGCGCATACATCCAGCCGCTGCATCCCGACCACGGGCCGACGGACGCAAGCGCGCGCGGGTCTTCGCGCAACTGACGCCGGCACGCGGCCAGCGTGGTTTCGGCGGCGCGGGTGAAGCGGGGCAGGCCGCTTTGCGCGCCCAGTTCGGCGAACATCAGCATCACGCCGGGCAGGCCTTCGTACAAGGTCAGGCCCATCGGCGCAAGCGAGGGCTCGGGACGGTTGCGGTATTCGGGTTGGAACCAGGCGCGTTCGCCGCGGCCGTTGAACGACAAGCGCAATAGTTCGTCGCCGAGGGCGATGGCGGTATCGAGCGCAAGCCCGCGGTGTGCGTCGTCGTCGGAATCGCTTGCCGCGCGGGTCTGTGCGCAGTCGCGCTCGGGTTCGATCGCCGACCACGGGCGCAGGCTTTCCAGCGATTGCGCCAAGGCATAGGTCTGCCGTTGGCGATCGCGCTCCGACAGGATCCGCAGCCGACGCCGCGCTTCGTCGCGACCGCTGCGCGCGAACACCGCATCGATGCGACGGCCGTCGCCGTCCTCAACATCGGTGCCGCCGACGGCGATGGTGAAGCGCGGCACGTCGCCGCGCAGCAGCGCGTCGCGCTCGGCGGCCTGGGTGCGGGCGAGGAACGGCCATTCGCGCTGTCCGACCTCGAGCCGCGCCAGCACCGCGTCGCGTTGCTGCTGCGATTGCAGATGCTGCGGATGCGACAAGGCATCGAGCAGGCGCGCATAGATGTGGGTCGAGCGCAGCAAGGCACGCGTTCGCAGGCTGGCGAACGGCGCCAGCAGTCCGTCGTCGAAATCGAGCTTGGGTTTGAGCCGCAGCAGCCCGCGATAGGTTCGGTCGAAGCCGTCGACGATGGCCTCGCTGTGCAGATGCGGCGCGATCCGGCGGCCGTCGGCGTAGTGCGGCAGATTGCGTCCCGGCGGCGCGACCGACTCGGTCGGCGCCAGACGCAGTTGATCGCTGCCGGCATCGACCGCGCATCGCGTGTCGAAGCGGTATTCGGCCCAGGCCAGGCCGCTGAGGTCCTGCGCGCCGGCTTCGTTGCGGCCGCCCGGCAGCAGGCCGGAAAACACCACCGACGGTGCGTAAGGGCCGATGGATCGGGTGGCCGGCTGCGATGCGGCGGCGCGCGTCATCCACGGCTGCAGCACCGTTTCCAGATCGATCACGATCGGGTATTCGCCGCAGGCGATCAGGTTTTCCAGATGCAGGTCGGTGCAAGCCAATGCATATGCGATCGCGGTCAGGCCGCCGTAGCGTTGGTAGTAGCGTTGCGCGGCCTGCTCGTCGGCGAGCGGCCGGTGTTCGATCCAGGCGGCGTAGCCATGGTCGCCGCGATCCAGGGTCGTGGCCGCGGCTTGCACGGGTTCGATGCCGTGTTCGGCCAAATGCGCGAGGAATGCCGCATAGGCGCCGTCCATCGCCAGCGAACGCGGCTTGTACAGGGCGCGCCCGTGTTCGAAACGCAGATCGATCACGCTGCCGCCGTGATCGTGACGATCGCCCAGGCCGCAGTCGAAGTCGAGCAGGCGGCCGGGCGCGTCGTTGTGCGCGAACAGCGGCGCGAGTTGCGCGCGATCCGCAGTCAGTCGCTGCGCGAATCGGCTCAGGAAGGTTTCGGTGCGCAAGGCCTGCGCGGCGATATCGGCGCTCAGCAGGCGATAGCGGTCGTCCAGTTCGCGCCGGCCCGCGGCGCTGTCGATCCAGTCGAGAAAATACTCGTGACGTTGTTGCGGCGTATCGCCGAGCAAGCTGCCGCGATGGCGCGCGATCGCCAGTTCCAGCAGCAGGCTGCGTTGGCTCCAGGCCAACGCAGGCGCCGCGAACGCATGCTCGATGCTCGCGCGCAGACGGTCGAAGTCGAAGGCATGCCGATCGCGCAGCGCATGGCCGCGCCACTGCGCCAGGCAGCGCTCGCGCGCCGGCGCGACGATCGGTTCGGCCCAGCGCAGCAGCGGCCGCAGGGCCGGGTCGATGGAGTCGTGTTCGTGCGGAAGGATCGGGGTATCGCCGTAGGCCGGATGCCAAGCGGGCTGCGCCTCGCGGTGCAGCCCGCATCGATCACAGGAAGGCCGGGTTCACTCGCGGCAGTTGTGGCAGCTGGTGTAGACGCAGGACAGGCTGAGCAGGTTGCTGGACAGGTCCACCAGCTTGTCGTCGCTCAGATCGGGCGAGCCGATGCTTTCGGACAGCAGACGGTTGAGGACGTCCTGTGAGATTTCCGCATTCATGGGCATGAAACTCTCCTAGCAGTGCGTGGTACGAACCGTTCGCGACGACGCGGGCGGGTTCGCGTGGCGTGGTGATGCGATGTGCTGGACGGTGAGGCTTGCAGCGTTTCGCGCATCCGTCCGTATGCGCAAAACGATCGACCGCGCGTTTTTATCACGTTGACACCATGCATCCGCGCGCGGCATCACAGAACGTCACCGTGACGGTTTACGCATGACGTCAGTCATCTTCGCGAGCTGCGAAGCGCATGCGCTGCCGGTGTCGCTGGCGACTGGCAACTGGCAACCATGGAGACATGGCGCGCGGCGAAATCCGATCGCGGCGCATGCGATCGCGCGCCGCATCGCCGCACGCCTGCCATGTTCGACGGCGATGCTGATGCGAGGGCGACGGTCGCGTCTCGGCGCGGCGAAACCCGCGAAGCGGTCGCGCATTCATCTTGCCGTCCGTCCAATTTGACCGGTGGCGCAGCTGAACTGTGACCGGCGTCAGCTTGTCAGCACGGCATGTGCCGGCGGGTTCTTGTTAGGCTCCCAAAGCCACGGTACGTAACCGTATGTGCTCGTCACTACGGCAGGGGAAAGTCACCGTGCGCGTCGCTCGATCTCCCGCCCATTGGCGGGGAAGTCGCTACACGTCCCGCCTGTCGGTGGGCGTAGGGGTAGTCCAGCAGGTGCTCAGGAGGAGTCCAGAATGGCAGCGGTAGATATTCATGAAGTATTCGCCGATCCGGCGGTGGCCGATCTGGCCGAAGCCGTCGCCGACGGCGAAGTGGCCGATATCCGGCGTCTGGCCGAAGGCGTGGATTTGCGCAGCCACGGCGACAAGAACGTCACCTTGCTCGAATGGGCGGTGCTCAACAAAAGTCTCGACGGCTTGAACGCCTTGCTCGATCTGGGCGCCGATCCGGCGCAGCCGGGCATCGACGGCAGCACCGTCGTGCATCTGGCGGCGATGGCCAACGATCCGGCGTATCTGGACGCATTGCTCGCGCACGGCGCCGATCCGGACACCGTGCATGCGCATACCGGCGCGACGCCGTTGAGCGCGGCGCTGATGGGCGAGCGGCCGGCGCAGTTCAAGCGCTTGCTGGCCGCGGGCGCGCAGGTCAATCACGCCGACCGCATGGGCAACACCGCGTTGCACGTGGCCGGCAAGATCAATCAACCCAATCACGCGCTGACGCTGTTGCAGGCCGGCGCCGACGCGCGCGCGCGCAACGCCCAGAACGTCACCTTCCAGCGTTATCTGTTCATGACCCCGGTCAGTGTGTTGAACGCGACGACGCGGCAGGATCGCGATGCGCTGATCGCCTGGCTGGGCGAACACGGTATCGCGGTGGAAGGTTGAAACCGCGCGGGCGCGACCGGCGCGAACGATATTTTCGAAGCGAGCAGGAATTCCAAGGATTCAGGGAGATCGAAGCATGAGCCAGCAGTCCATCCCACCCGCCAGTGGCGAGCCTTCGTTCGCGGACCAGGTCCGCGGCCTGGACGCCAAACCGATCGACAAGACGCTCGCCCGCATCATGGACGACCTCTACGATCAAGGCCCCGGCATCGACGGCTTCAAGCCGCTCAGCGCCGAACAGTTGCGCGGCGCGGGCATCGATCCGTCGACGCTGGAAAACAAGGATTCGGGTTTCCTCGCCCGCGTCTACGGCGACGACAAGGGCCATTACGTGCTGGCCTATTCGGGCACCGACGAAGGCAAGGACTGGCTGACCAATTTCCGCCAGGGCCTGGGCTTCGAGGACGCGCAGTACAACCAGGCCATCGCGCTGGCGCGCGAGGCCAAGGTCGCGTTCGGCGATGAGGTGGTGATCACCGGCCATTCGCTCGGCGGCGGCCTGGGCGGCGCGGCCTCGATCGCCAGCGGCATTCCGGCGGTGACCTTCAATTCCTCCGGCGTCCACGACAAGACCCTGGAGCGGCTCGGCATCGATGCCGACGCGGCCAAGGACGAGGTCAAGGACAATGGACAGATCCGCCGCTACTCGGTCAAGAACGAAATCCTGACCGAGCTGCAGGAGCACAGCATCCCGCTGAAGTGGGCGATGCCCGACGCGGTCGGCCACAAGATCGAGTTGCCCGATCCGGACCCGCAGTCGTTCTGGAAGCGGATGATCCCGGGCAACGGCATCAAGCACGGCATCGACATCCACTACATCGACGCGGTCATCAAGGCGCAGGAGATGGCTTCGCCTGAAACCGCGCGCACCGCGACCGGCATCAGCGCGAGCGATCCGGCGCGCGCCGACGGCGATCGCAGCGTGCGCGGCAATGCCAACGCCGAGGTCGGCATCGCCGCGTCGGCGGGATCGCGCGGCGAAGCGCAGGCAACGGCGCAGTTGTCGCATCCCTCGCATCCGAACCATGGCCTGTACGACCAGGCGCTGCGCGGCCTGCACGGCATGGATGCCAAGGCGATGGATTTCCGCGGCGAGCAGGGCTATCGCAACGCCGCCACGCATGCGGCATTGGATGCGCGCGCCAACGGCATGGATCGGATCGATCACGTGGTGCCCGGTCGCGACGGCGGTGGATTCTTCATCGTCCAGGGCGGCCTGGCCGACCCGGGCAGCCGCCGCGCCTTCGTCGATGAAGCGCGCGCGTTGTCGCCGCCGCCGCAGGTCGCCGCGCACAACCCGCCCGCGCCGGCGGAAACGCAACAGCAGCAGGAAACGCGGCGCGCGGTGATGAGTTGATCGGCATGCATTGATGCGAACGGACGGCGGCCTTCGGGTTGCCGTCGCGCTGGAACAAAGCGAACGGCGGCCCTCGTGGTCGCCGTTTTGCATTTATCTCATTCAGGTTTTGAAACCGCGCCTGAGGCGAGGGGTGCGGGATACGCGCCGCCGGTTCGTCTGAACTAAGGACGTCCATCCCCCGAAAGGACTCGTTCGCATGACGGACCGTGCCTCCGGCGATCTGCCCGCATTGCGGGCCGAACTGCTGATTCCCGATTCCAGCAACCGCAACCGCCGCCGCGTCGCCGACGACGGGCTCAAGCGTTTTGCGCGCGATCCGGTCGTGCTCTACGCCTATATTGCCAGCCATATCCGCGACGCCATCCAATGGAGCGCGCCCGACGGCGACCGGAGCCGTTATCCGTGGACGTTGGGCCGCGCTTTGGCCAGTGCCTTCGATCTGCTCGCCCAGCCGCCCGCCGCGATCGGCGCGATCCGACCGGCGCTGCTGCGGGTGAGCAATGTCGCCGCCGCGCTGCTGGCGCTGGAAGACCGGCCCGATGCGGCGAGCCTGGAGCAGGCCGGCCGGCGTCTGGATGCGTATCGCGCGCTGAGCGATCAGCCTGTAAGCGATCACGAGCAAGCCGACTGGTTTCCCGACAGCCACTACCGCGCCGCGCGCGGCCGTCTGCGCGCATGGCAGGCGGTGCTGAAATCGCCGCGCGAAGCCGATGAGGATTTCGCGTTCCTGCCCGATTACCTGGAAGCGCGCGACCTGCGCTGGGCGTTCGACCCGCTGGTGCTGTTGCCCGAGTTCCAGCATTGGGCGCTGCGACGCATCCGCCGCGAACGCGAGGCGGGCGAGGTGCGGCCTGCGCGCGCGGCGATCGAATTCGATTGCGTGGAGTCGTATCGCAACCACGCCACCGTGGCGGACAAGCAGATGCCGGCGTTGATTCTTGGGCGTCTGCTGGCCGCGCTGGTGGTCGGCCGGCCGAACCTGTTGTTCAACGCCTGGCGCTTGAGTCAGTTCAAGCTGCCGTGTTCGGCCGCGTGCCTGCAGGCGCTGTTCGCGGCCGGGCTGGACCCGGATGCGAGTTTGAAGGATGGGCAGACGTTGTTGCGCAATGCGATCGAGAGCAACGATGTGGAGGCGGTGCAGGTGTATCTCGATGCGGGTGCGGGTGTGGGCGCGGGTGCTGGGTCATCTGCTGCGCCGGTTGAGACGGCATCGGTGCGTGTTGCACGAGGAGTGACGTCCGCGGCGGCGGGGATGCGGTCCAGTTCGACGGCGTGAGCAGGCTTGCCGGGCTATGCGGCAGGAATGATCTGCATTGCATTGATCCTCGCGTAAATGATCGCCCACTTTGAAAAAGGGGGGCGGGCGTCCGTCGTTATTGCGATACAAGTGAGCCTGGCGGCGCGGGGGATTTGCTCTCACTCGTGTGGCGCGGCGAACTGGCGGGAAAAGCAAATCCCCCCTGGCCCCCCTTTTTCAAAGGGGGGAATACTTCGGGGAGCGGCGATCCATTTCGGGGAGCGGCGATCCATGTCGATGGATCCTCGCGTAAATGATCGCCCACTTTGAAAAAGGGGGCGGGCGCCTGTCGTTAGTGCGATGCAGGTGAGCCGAGCGGCGCGGGGGATTTGCTTTCGCTCGTATGGCGCGGCGAACTGGCGGGAAAAGCAAATCCCCCCCTGGTCCCCCTTTTTCAAAGAGGGGAATTCTTCGGGGAGCGGCGATCCATTTCGAGGGGCGGCGATCCATGTCGATGGATCCTCGCGTAAATGATCGCCCACTTTGAAAAAGGGGGCGGGCGCCCGTCGTTAGTGCGATGCAGGTGAGCCGAGCGGCGCGGGGGATTTGCTCTTGCTCTCGCTTTCGCTGTCTCCGCGCAACCCTCAGACCTTCCAAGACCCCACCGGCTGCCGCACCGCGACGTTCAACCGGTTCCACACATTGATGTTGGCGATCGCGACGATCAGCGCCGACAACGCGGTGTCGCTGTAATGACGCGCGGCTTCGGCCCAGATCGCGTCGGACACCGGTTCGGGCCGGTCGCTGATCCGGGTCAGCGCTTCGGTCAGCGCCAACGCCGCGCGCTCGGCATCGCTGAAGTAGGGCGCTTCGCGCCAGGCCGCGACCGCGAACAGGCGTTCGTCGGTTTCGCCGTGCTGCTTGCCGATCTTCGCGTGCATGTCCACGCACACGCCGCAGCCGTTGATCTGGCTGGCGCGCAATTCGATCAGGATCAAGGTGGCGTCGGCCACGCCCTTGTTCTCGACCGAGGCCTTGAGCGCCCACAGCGCCTTCATGGTGTCGGGCAGGATCACGGCGGGGTTGTTCATGCGAGGCGGGTGGTTCATGGCGATGGCTCCGGGGTGGTGGGCGTTTGCAACGCGGGTCGTTATCGGTTCGACGAACGACCTGGCGCGTGTGTGACATCGGCAAACGATCGCCTCGGCGCTGACGCCGCCGGCCGCGCCATCGGGCGATGGCGTGGCGCGATGGCGTGCCCCCACGACGGCTTACTTGAGCCGCTGCAACAGCTCCTTCGCCACATCCACCGCCGAGGCCGGATTCTGCCCGGTGATCAGTTCGCGATCGGTCACCACGTTCGAGGTCCACGGCTGGGTGTTGCTGCGATAACGCGCGCCGGCCTGTTCCAGCGCGGTCTGCGGATAGAACTTCATCTCGCCGCCCTTGAGTTGCGGCTTGGCGATGGTTTCTTCCTGATTGCTGATAACGGTGAACTGGTAGCCGGCGTAGATCCAATCGGGCGGCGCGCTCGCCTTGCCGGTCTGCGCCAGTCGCGTGCTGAACTGATGCGCCTGCGGCAAGGTCGACAGCAACGCGATCGGGCCGTGGCAGACCAGCGCGGTGGTCTTGTTCTTGGAATGGAAGTCGCTCAGCAAGCGGCCGAGCGCGGGACTGTCCAGCAGATCCTGCATCGGCGCGTGGCCGCCGGGGACATAGACCGCGTCGAATCGGTCGTAGCCCAGTTGCTCGACCCGCGCCAGGCTCATCACCGGCGAGGTTTCCGGCGAGGTCAGCGCGAGTTTTTCCAGCAAGGCCTGATGCGTCCGCAACGCGGCCGCGTCGCCGCCGAAGTACATCGGATCGACCGAACCGCGGTCCAGCGTCGGCGCGCGGCCGAGCGGAGTGGCGAAGCTGACTTGATGGCCGGCGTCGAGCAACAGCTTGACCGGCTGCATCAGTTCGTTGAGATAGAAGCCGGTGGCGAAGGTCTTGCCGTGCTTGAGTTCGAGCTGGCCGGCATCGGACAGCACCACCAACACGTGGCCGGCGTGGGCGCTGCCGGCGGCGAGGATCAGCGCCAGCGAAGCGGCGAGGGCGTGAAAGGTTTTCATCGAAGGTTCCTGCGTGCTATTCGGGATTCAAGCCGACGCGCGCGCGAGCAGGCTGTCGCGCAGGGCCGCGCCGACGCCAGCGGCCGATTGCGGGTTCTGTCCGGTGATCAGACGACCGTCGACCACGACCTTCGCGGTCCAGTCCGGCGCCGGCTGATGCAACGCGCCGCGCTGGCCGAGCGTGCTCGCGAGCAGGAACGGCACCTCGTCGGCCAATCCGACCGCGCGTTCTTCGTCGTCGGTGAACGCGCTCACGCGCTTGCCGGCGACCAAGTACTCGCCGTTGGACAACATCACGTTGACCAAGGCCGCGGGCCCATGACACACCGCGGCGACCACACCGCCCGCCTCATAGATCTCACGAGCAACGCGTTGCGCCGCGGCGCTGCCCGGAAAATCCCACATCGCGCCGTGGCCGCCGGCGAAGAAGATCGCCGAGTAGCGCGAGGCATCGGCGTCGTCCAGCTTCAAGGTCGTGCGCACGGCCTGACGGAAGCCTTCGTCGTTCCAGTAGCGCGCGTTGATCGCATCGTCCACGTCCAGGCCGTCGACCGGCGGCTCGCCGCCCTGGATCGAGGCGAACTCGACCGCGATGTCGGCGGCCTCCAGTTCGGCCATCGGGTGGGTGACTTCGCCGAGGTAGTAGCCGGTCGGCTGGCCGGTGGCGCCCTTGAGCGCGTGGCTGGTCAGCACGAACAGCACGGGTTTGAGCGAGGCGGCGGAAGTCGGGTTCATGGTCTTGACCTGCGTGGAAGAGTGAGCGGGCACTGTATTGCGCCGATTGGCGGCGATAAACTCAGGAATGAGCAAATAATTTGTTCTTTGGAGGCAAAGATGAGCCGTCGATTCGACCACCTGGGCGACGTGGAGGCCTTCATCGCGGTGATCGAGCACGGCTCGCTGACCGCCGCGGCGGTGGCCCTGGCGACCACGCCGTCGGTGATCAGCCGGGCGATCGTGCGGCTGGAAACCCGACTGGGGACGCAGCTGCTGCGGCGCACGACCCGGCGCCAGGGCCTGACCGAGGCCGGGCGCCTGTATCAGGAACACGCCCGCGCCGCGTTCGCGCTGATCGACGATGCCGAGCGCGCGATCCAGGGCCAGGATGGCGAACTCAGCGGACGCGTGCGCCTGAGCGTGCCGACCACCTACGGCCATTACCGCCTGCCGGCGGTGCTGCAACGCTACCTGCAGCGCTATCCGGGCGTGCAGGTCGAACTCAACATCGCCAACCGCAATGTCGACCTGGTCGCCGAAGGCTTCGATCTGGCGATCCGGCTCGGCGCCTTGCCCGACAGCGGGCTGGTCGCGCGCAAGCTCGAGGATGCTTCGCTGTGCGTGGTCGCCTCGCCGGCCTATCTCGAACGCGCCGGCCTGCCGCGCGATCTGGACGATCTGTCGAAGCACGCCTGCCTGCCGTTCGAGATGCCGAGCACCGGCCGCATCGCCAACTGGTTGTTTCGCGACGGCGAACGCGATATCGACTGGGCGCCGCCGTCGACGCTGCGCGTGTCCGAAGACGTGCTCGGCGTGGTCTCGCTGGCCGAGCACGGCGCCGGCATCTGCCAGAGCTACGACTTCATCGTCGAAGACCGCCTGCACCGCGGCGTGCTGGTCGAATTGCTGCCGCAATTGCGCGGACGCTCGCGGCCGTTCTCGCTGATCTACGCGCCGCACCGGCGCCTGTCGGCGGCGTCGCGGGCCTTGATCGATATGCTGACCGGCGAGGCTTAGACGGGTCGCATCGCATCGCGGTAGCGCGATCGCCGCGATTGCACGCGGCGTCACAGATCCAGACCGGGCACCACGACGCGATTGCTCCGCCGTGCCGCATCGCAATGCGTCATCGCGCCGATGGATACGCCAAGGTGTGGTCGCGCATCCGCGCCGGAGTTTCCACAACGGCCGCTAAACCCGCGCCTGGTTGCCGGACTTATGGCCGAGCAAGACGGCGGTTTTTTAAAGAACTCTTAAAGCCCGCTCGCTAGTTTCGCGGGAGTGCGAAGCCGCCGCCGTCGCACTGATTCATTCCTCCCCCCACTTCAGGACTTCTCCCATGCGCCTCGTTCGCGTCGTAACGCCGTTCGTGCTTCTGCTTCCGTTTGCGGTATCGGCCCAAGTGCGGCAGGAGGGCGAGGAGCGCGCGGATGTCGCGCCGTCCAACTGGAGCATCGGCATCGCCGGCGGAATCCGCACCGAGCTGTACGCGGGCGAGGGCAACCACACCCGCGCGATTCCGTTCTTCGGTTACGAAGGCGAGCGTTTCTATTTCCGCGGCATCACCGCCGGCTATCACCTGATCCAGAACGAGAGCTTCGTGCTCGACGGCTTCCTGTCCGGCCGTCTGGACGCGATGGACGCCAACGACTTCGGCCGGCGCGACCTGGCCCGCCGCGGCATCAATCGCGACTTGCTCGAAGACCGCGACGACAGCGTCGATGCCGGCGTGTCGGCGAGCTGGCGCGGCTCGGCCGGCGAAGTGCAGCTCGAACTCAAGGGCGACATCGCCGATGTCAGCGGCGGTTACGAGGCCGACCTGAGCTACCGCTATCCGATGAAGGCCGCCGGCCTGCTGATCACGCCCACGGTCGGCGTCAGCATGCTGTCCAAGGACCTGGCCAATTACTACTACGGCACCCTGGACGAAGAGGTCGCGCGCGGCGTGGTCAGCTATCGCCCCGGCAGCGTGACCATTCCGTATGTCGGCGTCAGCCTGGCCAAGCCGTTCGCGCAGAAGTGGCGCTTCATCGCCAACCTGACCTATCAGGTGCTGCCCGATGAAATCAGCGACAGCCCGTTGATCGCCGAGGACACCGACGGCGTGGGCCAGGCGTTCTTCGGCGTGTCGCGCAGTTTCTGATCCGGGCACCACGGCGGGCACGAGGTTTCTTCAGCCGTTTCTTCCGGCGGCGTTTGTTTCGCGCGGCCGAACGCGGGCCTTTGAGCGACGCGTATCCGCGCGCCGCCCATGCACGATCGGCGCGTAGGCGCGCCGATCGTCACGGCCATCACCGAGCCAGGAGTTCATTGCGTATGCGACAAACCGCGGTTCCCCTGTCATTGCCGCAAGGCGCCGGCCTGATCGAACGCGCCTTCACCCGCTTGCTGATGCGCATGGTGCAGGTCACCGATGTCGAAGCGCCGCAGCCGGATTTCCGTTTCATCACCCTGCAGGGCGAATCGCTCAGGCACTACGACTGGATGCCCGGCGACAAGGTCCAGATCAAGCTCGACGGCGGTCTGCAGACCCGCACCTACACCCCGTTCGAATTCGATCCGCACAGCGGCCGCATGCGCATCGTCGGCTATTGCCACGGGCCCGGCCCGGGCGCCGACTGGGTGCGCGGCGCGCGCGCTGGCGAGGCGAGGGCGCTGTTCGGTCCGCGCGGTTCATTGAATCTGCAGAACCTCGCCTCGTGCACGGTGCTGTTCGGCGATGAAACCTCGTTCGGACTGGCCGCGGCCTTGCGCCGCGACGAACCGGGTCTGCATTGCGTGTTCGAAGTGGTATCGCCGACCCAGTCGCGCGCGGTGCTGCACGCGCTGGGCCTGGGCAACGCGCGCCTGATCGAGCGCCGCGACGACGACAGCCATATGGACGAAGCCATCGATGCGGTGCGGCGCAGCGCCGAGATCCGCACCAGCTTCGTGCTGACCGGGCGCGCGCCGGCGATCCAGCGGGTCGGCCGCGCGCTCAAGGCTCACGGCTTCGACGCCACGCAACTGCGCAGCAAGCCGTACTGGGCGCCGGGACGCAGCGGCCTGGATTGAGCGGCGCGGCCGCGTTCAGTACAGCGGCGTGCCGGCCTCGTAGGCATCCACGAACGCCTGCCAGTCCAGTTGCGTCTGCGCGGCGTAATCGAAGGCGAACGCGCGCAGTTCCGACTTGAGTCCGCTGCGGCTCGTCACCGCCTCGGTGACCTGCTTGTCGATGCTGTAGCCGACCACGGTGGCATCGTAGTCCTGATCGGCCAAGGCATGCGCGCTCGCCAGAGCTTGGCCGACATACTGCGCGGCGGTGTCGAACTTGCCCGCGCTGTCGAGTTTGGCGACATCGAAGTCTTCCTGGAACGGCGACTTCTCGTGCACGTAGAACGGCAGGCCGGCGATGCTGGCATGGCCGATCAATACCTCGGCATTGATGACCTGGGCCTTGGCCGTGCGCGCCACCCGCATGCCTTGATGGCTTTCGTACGCCGACGACGGCAGGCGCCCGGGCGCGGCGGTCGCCACCGCGCTGACGGCCTGCTGCTTGAGTTCGAGGATCACATCGTCCGAGCTCGACGAGGTCGCGCCCTCGATCAGCACGTAGTAACGCAGCTTGCCGAGGCTGCCGACGCCCGAACCGAGTTTGCGATGCACGTCCTTCACCGTGTAATAGCCGCTCGGGTAGCGCTTGGACGCGGCAATCGAACCGACGTAGGCGGGCATCGCCGCGGTCACGTCGCTGTAGGTCGCCGCCGGCACCGCGATCAGGTCCGACAGGTTCTGGAAGCGCCGCGCGCCGCCGCTGAGCGCGGTGTATTTCGCCAACATATTCGCGCGGGTCTTGCCGTCGGCCTTGTCGATGGTGTCGTCGACTACGCCGGTGGTGGTGTCCTTGTCCAGGCGGAAACTGGCTTCGCCGTTGCTGCCCTTGAACTGCGCCATCTGGTCGAGATAGGCGCCGACCATGCTGTCGATGGCGGCGCCGATGTCGGCGTCGCTCAGGCCGTTGTCGCGGCCGGCGAGGACCATGCTGGCGGCGAGCCGGCGCAGATCCCACACGTACTGGCCGAGGTAGCCTTCGTCGAAATCGGCGACCTTGAACACGGCCTTGCCGCTGCTGTCTCGCGCGGCGTCGAAGTTGCCCAGGTGGGTGTCGCCGCCGATCCAGGTGGCGCCGGTCTGCGCGGTGGCATAGGCCGAGGCCGGACGCGTCGCCATGTCCTGGAAGAAGATGGGATCGCTGCCGCGGTAGAAGTCGTAGGCGCTGCGCGCCATCGTCGCCAGCTTGGTATCGAGTTCGCCGCTCGCGCTGGCCGCATACGGATGGTTGTAGTCGCGGATCTGCGCGACCACCCAGCTGTCGCGCGCGCTGGCCGCGTCGGCGTTGCCGGCGACGGCGCAGGCGGCCAGGGTGAGGGCGAGCAAGGCGATGCGGGGTGTCGGCATGGGCGGGTTCCTGGCGTGAGTGGACCGGCCGAAACGCGGCCGGCCCGCACAGTCCAGCATCGGCCTGTGTCAGCGATGCGTCCGTGCCGCGGAATCAATCGATGCGAGGTGACCGATGCGGCTTCGTCGATCCCGCATCGATCGATTCGGAATCAATCGATCCGGTACACCCGCGCCTTGGGCATGTCCTCGTCGACCTGCATGAACCAACGCCCGGCGACGCCCGGGACCACGACGATCTCCGGCGTGACCATCGGCTTCTTCAGTTTCATGCTGCCCTTGAGCACCTTCCACTGCTGGCCGTTTTCCAGCTCGAACACGGTGCCCGGCTCCCAGCCGCTGACGTCGTGCTTGAGCCGGCTCTTGATCGGCTCATCGTTGAGACCGATGAACTGACCCGTGCCGGGCGCGCGCACCGGCGGCGCGCCGGCGCCGACTTGCGGGCCGTCGCTGGCTTGCGGTGCCGACTCGGCGATGGTGGTCGTGGACTTGGCGTCGGCTTCGCGCAGCATCCGGTTGAGCGTGGCGAGCTGTTCGGCCGACAGGCCGACTTCGCGCAACTGCTCCGGCGTCAGCCGCTGTTCCAGTTCGACGTACGGCGGTTTGGCCTGAAGCGGCGCGGACAGCAGCAGGGTCAGCAGCAGAACCAACTTGAAATAACGCATTGCGGGCAGGGCCTTGATTGAGTGCGCTCGACAGGTCGGATCGCGGACCATTCGCAGCGGGATTCCATCAATTTATGGCCGTTTCGTGACAAATCGAAGACAGCGGGGCCGGGGCGAGTGGTCGGTGTTGCGCCAGGGCGCCGACGGCGTCTTCGCGATTGACGACGATCCAAACGAAAGCGCCGGGCCGAAGCGCCCTGTCACCAACGATTCCGCGCTCGCGCGGTCCGTCGTGACAGGGCCTTCAGACCCGACGCCGTGGTTTCAGCCCGCGAATCGGTTTCGATATCGCGCGCCTGGATGGCTTACAACTTCCAGCCGATCACATTCCACCTCCACATCGCATACGCGGTCAGCAGGAAGATCGCCACCACCAGGGTATGGCGCAGCTTGCGCCACACGCCGAAATCCTTCGACCGCCACACCGGCCACAGCAGCGCGGCATCGAGCAGGCTCAGCAGCAGCGGCAGCAAACCCAGCCACACGGCCAGACGCAGCAGGCCGGTCGGATAGCTATAGATCGCCTCGTTGCCGGCCGAGACGATCTGCGCGACCGACACGCCGAATGCGATAACGAACAACAACCACGCGATCGCGGTGATCGTCAGCCAACGCGCGCCGCGATGCGCCGGCGAAGACGGATGCTTGGGCGATGCGCGCCGCCGCAGCCAGGCGCCGGTCAGCACGCCGAGCGAGGCCAGCACGCTCAGCGCCAGCAAGCCGTACAGCGCATTCGCCGTATCGAACACCCCGGCGCGCGCCAGCACATCGTGGCCGTACGGCGACACGAAGCCGACGATCGCGCCCTTGTCGCGCAGGAACACCAGCCGCCCCGGGCCTTCGACCGCGCGGAACACGTCGGCCTTTTCCTGCACCCAGCGCGAAGTCTCGCCACCGGCGCTCAAGGTCAGATAGCCGTCCTTGGTTGCGCCGACGTCGCCGTTGGACGCGGTCAGCAGTTTCTCGAACTGGCGATGGTTGCGGCGCTCGCTCAGGTACTTGCCCACATAGGGCGCGAGCGCCGTCGCCGCGTCTTTCGCCGGCTTGGGCAGCGCGGTCGGGCGGGCGCGTTCGAAATAGTGCTGCAGCAACAGCGCCGGCAATTCCGCGGCCAGACGCGCGCCGGTGTCGGTGTTGGTCGACACGAACACGCCGAAGCCCAGTTCGGGCACGGCGAGCAGATTGGAATGGAAGTACAAGGTCGCGCCGCCATGTTCCAGGCCATGCACCTGGCCGTACTGACGACGGAAGAAACCGTAGGCCAGACCGGTCGCGTCGGGCGCGTTGCGAAACAGCGGCGCGCCTTCCAGCTTGGCGAAGGCCTCGGCCGACACGATGCGGCGCCCGTCGAGTTCGCCGCGATTGAGCAGCATGCGCAGATAACGGCTCATGTCGGCGGCATTGCTCGACACCGCGCCGGCCGGTCCGACCTGGGCGATGTACTCGAAGCCGTTGGGCTCGAACCCGCCCGCGCTGCGCTGATGCCCGGTCGACCACAGGCCCTTGAACGCGGCGCCCGAATCGCGCGGATCGCCCGCGCCGAGCGGTTCGCGGAAGGTGGTGCGGCTCATGCCCATCGGCGCGAACAGGTCGCGTTCGATCAGCGCTTCGAACGGCACGCCGCTGACCTGCGACAGCACTTCGCCGAGCAGGGCGACGCTGTAGTTGGAATAGACCGCGCGGGTGCCGGCCTCGCGCACGCGCGCGGGACGATGCTTTTGCAGATAGTCGTGCAGGCTCGGCGCCTGCTTCGGGTCCTTGGCGAACAGATGGCCGAAGGCCGAGTCTTCGTAACCGGCGGTGTGGGTGAGCAGATGGCGCAGCAGCACCGGCTTGTAGCCGTCGTCGGGCAGTTTCAGATCGGCCGGCAGGTAATCGTTGACCGGCGCGTCGAGCTTGAGCTTGCCGGCGTCGATCAGTTTCAGCGTTTCCAGATAGGTGAAGGTCTTGGACACCGAGCCGATCCGGAACAGAGTGCGATCGGCGCTCACCGGGTGCGGCGGGTCCTGCGAGGCGATGCCATAACCGCGCAGCAGCAGCGGCCCTTGCGCATCGACCACCGCCACGGTGACGCCAGCGATGCCGAAGCGGCGCTGATAGGACTCGACCACGCCGTCGACATAGGCCGCCAGCTCCTGGGTGTTGAGTCGCTGGGACGCGGCAGCAGCGGGCGCGACCGCGGGCATGGCGGCCGCGGGCGGCGCCGGCGACAACGGCGCCGGTTGCGCATGCGGGGCGCCGATGGCGGCGACCAGCAACAGCGCGCCGGCGAAGGATTTCAGACGCGACAACTTCATGGACGTCCTCCAGTGGAATGAGCGAGGGGCGGCGTCGCGGGCGGCGGACGCAGACGTCCGTTCCCCAACAGCCACAGACCCCAGGTGAGTAACGGCACTACGTAGACGGCGAGCAACAGATAGGACAGGCCGCGGTAACCCTGGGCGATCAGGGCTACCAGGCCGAAACGGTCGGCGAGGAAGATCGAACCGATCAGCAAGGCCGCGGCGATCGCCAGGCGCGCGCGCTTGGGCAGCGCGTCGCCGCGCCGCGCGCGCCAGACCGTGGCCACGCGTTCGTTGATCGCGTGCACCGCGCCGGTTCCGCTTTCAAGCAAGGCCGAGAAGATCATCAGTTGGAACACGCCGTGCAGCAACGGCATCTGCAGGCGTTGCAGCAGGAAGTCCGAGGGCAGGGCCTCACCGGCGATCTGCGGGTAGTAGGCGATCATGCACACGAAGAACAACAGGGCCGGCAGCATCGCCAATGGCCCGGCGATCAGGCCGGCGGCGAGCGCATCGCGACGGCCGCGGAAGTGGCGCGCGATCGGCAGGATCACCACCGCGCCGATGATGTTGTAACCGGCGTAGGTCAGGCCGTTGAGCGCCCAGCCCTCGCCGTTGTGCGGCAGGGCGAAGTTGGCCGCGATGCGATCGCCGAAGCGCGACAGCGCCAGCAGCACGAACAAGGCGTAGATGCCGTACAGAAAGAACGAGACCCATTTGAACAGACGTTCGACCGCTTCGTTGCCGAAGCTGACGAACGCGGCGATGCCGACCATCAGGCACAAGCTGCCGACCAGCGCGGGCCAGCCGAACATGGCCGCGCCGATCGCGCCCGAGGCCGCGCCGAAAACCGCCAGCAGCACGATCAACAAGGCCAGATAGGCGAACTCGAACAAGCCCCACAACGGCCCGAGCAACTGCTTGAAGAAACTGCGGTAGTCGTAGGCGTGGGCGCTGTGGGCGAACACGAAGGTCGCCATGCACACCACGCTCCACAGCGCCATCGCCAGCAGCATGCCGGCGACGCCGCCCCAGGGCCCGCTGGGCAGGAAGAACTCGGCCAGTTCGCGGCCGGTCGCGTAACCGCCGCCGATCACCACCGCCTTGAACGCGAAACCGGGCAGCAGATAGCGCTGGAACCACGTAGCCGGCCGGGTCGGATCGCTCATGATGCGCGGCCCTCGCGCGCGGCGTTCACGACGCCGTGTCCAGACAGGCGCGCGCCAACGCATGCAGGGCCGCGCCGCCGCGGATCGGATCGGCGACCGGCAAGCCCAGGCGCGCGCTTTCGCTGGCGATCAGGGCCTGCGCTTCGTTCGGGCTCAATTGCGAGGTGTTCAGGCTGATCCCGGCGCAGCGGATCGCCGGATTGGTACGACGGCCCAGCAGCAGATTCAGTTCGATCGTTTCCTCGATGCTCGGCAGCCGATAACCCGGATAACCGAGCATGTCGCGGCGGCCGGGTTCGTGGCAGACCACGATCGCATCGGGCTGACTGCCGTGCAGCAGGGCCAGCGACACGCCGGCGTAGGCCGGATGCGACAACGAGCCCTGGCCTTCGATCACGTCCCAATGCGCGGGATCGGCATCGGGGCTGAGCCATTCGGCGGCTCCGGCGGCGAAGTCCGACACCACCGCGTCCATCGGCAGGCCGCGTCCGGCGATCAGGATGCCGGTCTGTCCGCTGGCGCGGAAGTCGGCGTCGACACCGAGTTCGCGCAGCGCGCGGGCCAGGCTCAGCGCGGTGTATTTCTTGCCCAGCGCGCAGTCGGTGCCGACGGTCAGCACGCGCTTGCCGCTGCGCTTGCGCCCGCTCGCGGCCGGCAGCGACGACGGCGGTTCGCGCACGTCGATCAGGCGCCGGCCGTGATGCCGCGCCTGTTCGCGCAAGGCCGCGATGTCGGCCAGGCGCATATGCATGCCGCTGATCAGGTCGAGTCCGTTCGCCAAGGCATCGAGCAGCGCCGGCATCCAGTGATCGGGAATAACCCCGCCGACATTCGCCACGCCGATCACCAGCGCGCGCGCGCCGGCCGCGCGCGCTTGCGATGGCGTCATCGCCGGCAGGCCCACGCTGACGCCGGCGTCATCGAGGCGGTGTTCGCCGACGCAGCGCTCGGGCGCCCAGTCGCGCAGGCCCAATGCGGTCTTGGCGTAGGCCGGGTGGGTGACATCGCCCAGAAACAACAGATAAGGCTGGGGCAGGTCGAGCGGTTCGAAGGTGGC
Source organism: Lysobacter capsici (assembly GCF_014779555.2). Lineage (NCBI taxonomy): Bacteria > Pseudomonadati > Pseudomonadota > Gammaproteobacteria > Lysobacterales > Lysobacteraceae > Lysobacter > Lysobacter capsici. Next base: position 4,124,716 of record NZ_CP094357.1, on the reverse strand, counting down.
GGCATCGGTTGTTGCGTAAATCGGCATGCGGACATTCCGTTGTGAGGTCGGGCCGTGGCGGGACACGGTCGTCGATGAGGCTGCGAACCCGAGCGCTCGCCGCTCCGGTTCGATGACTGATGCGCCGCGATCAAGGGATGCGCGGTTCGCGGCGCGCGTTGCGTTCAGAACCAAACGTCGAATTCCAGCCCGACCGTGCGCGGCTGGATGCGGTTGGCCTGCCACTCCACGATCGCGCCAGTGGTGGCGCTGGTGACCGGGCCGAGCGAAGTGATATCGCGTTCGTTGGCGAGGTTGCGCAGGTACAGGCGCAGCGTCCAGTTGTCGCGCGACACGTCGGCGTTGAGGTTGAGCTGGCCGCTCGCCGGCAATGGCGCGGCGTTCGGGTTGTGATCGACGTTGGTCTTGCGCTTGCCGATCCACTGGTAACCGGCGCCGACATGACCGTTGAAACCGGCGCTCCACTGGAAGTCGTAATCGGCGCTCAGCGCGGCGGTCCAGCGCGGAATGCCCGGCAAGGTGTCGCCGGACAGGCCTTTCAGCGAAGGCGCGTCCTCCCTCAGCGAGGCATCGGTGAACGAGCCGTTGAAACCCACGCGCAGGTTCGGCGTGAGCTTGAATGCCGAAGTCAGCTCCACGCCGCGGCTGCGCGCCCTGCCGCCGTTGGCCGAGTAGGTCAGTCCGTCTTGAGTGGACGCGGACAGCTGGATGTCCTTCCAGTCGATCAGGAACGCGGCCAGGTCGATCGATGCGCGCTGGTCGAGAAACAACGATTTCCAGCCGAATTCGTAGTTGACCAGGCTGTCGGAATCGACCGAAGGCGGCACGCCCGGCAGGGCGACGTTGGGGCCGCCGGGACGATAGCCGCTGGCGATGCGCGCATACAGCAGGCTGTCGTTGTCCAGATGCCAGCGCGCGCCGAGCAGGTAGGTGGCGACGTCCTCGGACGACTGACCGGTGGTGGTGCCCAGTTCGAGCAGGCTGCCGGCGGTGGCGATCTGCTTGAAATCCTGATCGTTGCTGGCGTAACGCAGGCCGGCGGTGATATCGAAGCGTTCGCTGAATTTGTAGGTGAGGTTGCCGAACAGCGCGCGTTCCTTGTACGTCGACGGCAAGTCGACGATCGCCAGCGGGTCGAGCCCGGCGACCGGCACGCCGGCAAAGGAGCGCGCGCTGAGTTCCTGATGATTGGCCGAGGTTTCATGGGTGTAGAACGCGCCGAGCATCCATTCGATGTGCTCGTCGGACTTGGATGCCAGGCGGAATTCCTGGGTCCATTTCTTCAGGTCCAGACTGAGCGGAAACGTCGACACGCCCTCGGGCGCGCCGAACAGCGGAAACAGTGGGCCGTAGGTCTTGCTCTGATCGTTGAGCTGGTAGGTCTTGGTCCTGGAATAACTGGTGGCCGAGACGAAGTCGGCCCATTGCAGGTTCCAGTCGACGGTGGCGGCGAAGAAGTCGACCTTCTTCTCGAAGCATTCGCTGGCTGGTTTGTCGGTGCCGTCCAGGCCGAAGCGCGGGCGGCGGTTCGCATCGAGAATGGACAGGCTGTTGTCGTCGGCATCGACGGTCTGATGCAGTCCGGTGAACTTGACGCTCACATCGTCGCTGGCCTGCCACAGCAGCGAGACGTGACCGCTGCGCTGAAGCGTGTCGTTGATGTCCTTGCGGCCGGTGTAGGCATTGTCGACCCAGCCGGGAGTTAACTCGTTGGCGAACGAGGCGCGCAGCGCGAGTCTGCCTTCGACCAGCGGCGCGTTGACGCCGGCGCGCACGTTCCAGCCGTTGCCGCCGGCACCGTCGATGCTGGACACTCCGCCGCCGACGCGGCCTTCGAAACTGTCGAGATCGGGATCCTTGAGCACGTACTTGAGCAAGCCGCCCATCGCGCCGGCGCCGTACAGCGTGCCTTGCGGGCCGCGCAGCACTTCCACGCGCTGGATATCGTAGGGCAGCAGGTCGAGCACGAATCCGCTGGAGCGGGCGAAGTTGCTGCTCGATCCCAGTGGCGTGTCGTTGAGATAAGTGCCGACCACCGCGCCCGGACCGAGGGTCGGAATGCCGCGCAACGACACCGCGGTCTGGCCGGGCGTGCCGCGATCGGTGATGGTCATCGCCGGCAGATAGCCGTTCAAATCCGCCAACTGGGTGACGTGCTGGTTTTCCAGTTGCTGCTCACTGACCACGCTGATCGACGCGGGCACCTTGCGCGCGTTCTCGGTACGTTTCTGCGCGGTGACGGTGACCGCTTCCAGGGTCGCCGAGGGTTGCGCGCTCGTGCGCTCGGGCGTCTTTTCTTCGGATGCGTCCGCTGTGGTCTGGGCCAGGCCGGCGCACGACCACGTAGTCAGGGCGAAGGCGATCGCCAGGCCCAGGCCATGGCGTGCGGTGTGGCGCGTATCGAGCTGCGGCATGATTCTCTCCCCGGAGAGCGGATGTCGTGGCGATGCCTGAAACGTCGTGTCGCGTGGTTTGGATATCGGCCTATCGCGGTCGATCGGACCTTGCGATCAACGCCAGACCTGACCGAGCAGGCGGCGGAAGTTGCCGCCGAGCACCGCTTCGATATCGCCGTCGCTGTAGCCGCGGCGGATCAGCGCATCGGTGAGTTCATAAGTCTTGGTCGGGCGATCGAAGCCTTCGATGTCGATGCGCTCGCGAAAGCCGTAGCTGGCCTTGTAGGAATCGCGCAATGCCTTGAGTTGATCGGGCGGCAGTGCGTCGTAGCCGTACAGGTCCGCGTCCGAGCCGATGCCGACATGCTCGATGCCTACCAGCTTGGCGACGTGATCGATGTGATCGACCATGCTGTCGAGGGTGGTGGGTTCCTTGGCGCTGACGAACATGCGCACGCCGGTGATGCCCATCACCCCGCCCTTGGCGGCGAGTTTGCGGATCGCCTCGTCGGTCTTCAGGCGCGGATGGTCGTTGAGCGCGCGGCAGTTGGAGTGGGTGATCGCGATCGGTCCCTTGGCCAGTTCGATCGCGTCCAGGGTGGTGCGGTCGCCGCAATGCGAGACGTCGATCAGCATGCCGACCTTTTCCATTTCGCCCACGACGCTCACGCCGTAGTCGCTCAAGCCGCCGTCCTCGCGCTCGGTGCTGCCCGAGCCGATCACGGTCTGGCTGTTGTAGGTCAACTGCGCGCAGCGCAGGCCCAGGCCGTGGAAGAAGGCGACGTCGTCCTTGCTACGAAAGTGTTCGGCGTTCTGCACCCCGGCGATCACCGCGATCTTGCCCGCGGCCTTGGCGCGGTCCAGGTCGGCGGCCTTGTCGACCAGGCAGAACAGGTCGCTGTGGCGGGCGATCCAGCCGTTCCAGCCAGCCAGATGTTCGGCGACGCGTTCGCGCGCATCCGGCCCGCCCAGGCCCCAGGAGTTGTGAAACACGTCGATGCCGCTGGCGCGAAAGTCGGCGAGGTGTTGGTCGCTCAGCGGCAGCGCATACGCATCGGCGCGCAGGTCCAGGCGCAGCGGCGCGAGCATGTCGATCACCAGCGCGCGTTCGACGATGGCGCGGGCGCGCGGCGAATACTTCGTCGTGGTCGAGCGCGTGTTCGTACCGGGGTTTGAGGCCGGTTTGGCGGCGGCCAGCGTGTGCAAGGGCAGGGCCAGGGTTGCCGCGGCGGCGGTGGCCTGAAGCAGACGGCGGCGGCTGAGTCGTGCGGTGTCGGGGGTCATGGTCGCGGGCCTGATCGGTGCTGGAGTGGGGAGTCGGCGGTTGGGTTCGAAGCGAATCGGTTCAAGACGAAGGCGCGTGGGTCGCGATGACGGCATCGCGTTCGAGCGCGACGCCGCCATCGGCGACACCGCTGCCCCACACCTGCGCGGGGCAATCGATATGGCCGTCGCGATAGACGACCGCCTGCGCGCGATCGCCGGCGAGAAAGATCGGGCCGTCGAGATCGACCACATCGCACACCTGCGCGAGCACGAACGCCGGCGCGGCGGCCCAGCTGGTGCCGAGCATGTTGCCGACCATGGTCTTCATGCCGAGCGCGCGCGCGCGTTCGACCATCAGCAGCGCCTCGGTCAGGCCGCCGCATTTGTCCAGCTTGATGTTGATGACATCGACCCGGCCTCGCAGCGCGTCGACCTCGTCGAGGCCCTGGACGCTTTCGTCGGCGGCGATGTCGATCGGGCAATCGAGCGCGTCCAGATCGGCCTCGCGACCGCGCGCGAACGGCTGCTCGAGCAGGCTGACGCCGTGATCGACCAGGGCCGCGATCAGCGGCGCGATGGTGTCCAGGCGATAAGCCTGATTCGCGTCGACGCTCAGCGTGGTGTCGGGACGCGCGCGGCGCGCGGCGCGGACGCGTTCGATATCGCTGTCGAGGTCGCCGTCGAGTTTGAGCTTGAGCGCGCGCGCCTGCGCATACGCCAGTGCATTGGCGGCCACGGTCGCCGGATCGTCGGCGCCGAGGGTGAAGGTGGTGACGCGCGGGCGCGGTTGCGGCATCCGCGCCAGCGCCCACACCGGCCGGCCTTCGCGCTGCGCCTGCAGTTCCCACAGCGCGCAGTCGATCGCGTTGCGCGCGCCGCCCGCGGGCAGCAACGCGCGCAGTTGCTGGCGGTCGATGCCGTCCTCGATCGCGTCGCGATGCGCCTGCAAAGTGGCGTGCATCGTCTCGGGGCGATCGTCGAGGTAGTAGACGCCGCAGGCTTCGCCGCGGCCGTAACAACGCGCGTCGCTGAGGATCGCGGTCAGCGCCGGCATCGCATCGAAGCGATGGCCGGCGATGCGGAACGGCGTTTTCAACGGCAACGGTTCGATCGCCAGCGCGAGCTGCAGACGGGACGAGGCGGCGAGCTTCGGCATTGCGCACTCCACGAATGGGGTCGGAACGGATCTCGGCGGCACCCGTGGTGTCGTCGCGGCGGGCCGGAAAGCGTGGTCGGACTGGGCCTCAGACCGGGTCGAGCGGCCTGTCGACAGTTTTCAGAATATGAAAATTAATTTTCAATATGGTCAAGTTTGACGGGGCAAGGCCTGCCGTGGGGCGATCACCGGGGCAAAAACCCCTGCATTGGCTTGTGCGGCGCAGCATTCGCGGCAGGCCGCTGCGTGAGGGACGGAATGCCGGCGGCCGCGGCCCAGGCGGTCTGGAGCGGCGACGCGGCGGCTGGCAGGCGGCGCCCGATGGCCCGCCGAACGAGGCCTGGATCAGCATCGCGACCGGTGTTGGCGTCGGGCTGTCGCCACCACGGCGTTGCGCGCCGATTCGCCGCCGCCGGGTCGAAGCGCGGTCGCGACCGCCATCGACGCCATGCGACCATGCGCGCAAGCCCTGCCGGAGTCGCACGCGTGGTCGTTTTGTCGTCGGTCCTGTATTTCCTGTCGCACCATCCGCTCTGGTCGTTCCTGCTGATCCTGTTCGGCGGAATGGGCCTGGGCGTTCTGGTATCGGTGTGGCGCGCCGGCAGCGGATGGGCCTGGCTAAGCCTGGGCGGCCTGTTGTTGGCGCAGGCCAACATCTTCACCGGTTCGTTTCTCAACGCGGCCTTCCTCAACGCCTACGGCACCCGCGGCACCGCGGTGATCGTGCAGTCGAGCCCGACCAGTTCCACCCTCAACGACAATCCGGTCTGGGAGTACGCGGCGGTGCTCAGGACCGCCGACGGACGCGACGTGAAGTTCGACTTCGACACCATGTCGGCCAGCACCTATCCGATCCGCAATGCGATCCTGATTCCGCCGAAGGGCGAGACCTTCGTGGTCAAGTACGTGCCTGGTTTCGAGCGCAACGTCGCGATCCTGGTCGACGAGTCCGACTACGGCAAGGCGCGCTTGATCGCGCAGGACCGCGAGCCGGTAGAGCGCGCGCGGGCGCAACTGGCGGTCAGTCCGGACAATCCGGAATTCATCGCCGAGTACCGGCAAGCAGTCGAGGCGTTTCTCGACAAGCATCGCGACCAGCTCGATCCGGCGCAGGTGCAGTCGCTGCAACAACGCCTCGACGAACTGCAGGTGAAGACGCAGAGGCATTGACGGCGCGGATCGCGCGTTCGCGACGCCGTCGAATGGCGCGCAGGCAAGCATGCCGGCCGCGCATCGATCTTGGCGCGATCGCGCCGCTGACGCGACGCTGTCATCGGCTCGCGTCAAGCTGACGCGGCCACGCCGCGCCCGCGGGAAACTTCGACACCATGGCCACCTTGTCCGCCGCCGCTTACTTCCTCAGCCGCCACCCGTTCTGGTCCTTGCTGCTGCTCATCGCCGGCTGCAACGGCGTGGCCCTGCTGTTGAGCCAATGGACCGGCAGCAAGCGCTGGCTGTGGCTATGCGCGATCGGCGCGGTGGCCGGCATCGCCAATCTACCGGGTGGTCGCCATCTCAATGCATGGTTCCTGCATGCCCGTGGAACCGCCGGCAGCGCGACCGTCGTCGGCATCGACGAGGTTCCCATCAGCTACAGCGAGCAGGCCGTGTTCGCTTATCGCGCGGTGCTCAGGACCGCCGACGGCGCCGATGTAAACGTCGACTTCGATACCTTGAATGTCGCTTTGTATCCGCCGCGCGCAAACAATCTGTTGCCGCCGCCGGGCGACCCGTTCGCGGTTCGCTATGTGCCTGGTTTCGAGCGCAATATCGCGATCATGGTCGATGAGTCCGGGTACGGGCGTCGCCATCGCTTGAACCAGGATCGCGAGCCGGTGCGGCGCGCGGCGGCGCAACTGGCCGTGAGTCCGCGCAATCCGCGCTTCGCCGCCGAGTATCGCGATGCGGTGCGGACGTTCTTGCGGGCGCATCGCGATGCGCTCGATCCGGCCGAGGCGCGGGCGCTGGAGGATTCGGTGTCGGCGGCCGGTCGTTGAGGCTGTCGACGGCGGCGAACGGCTGCGCGCATTGCGCGATCGGCGTGGCGACGGGATGATGGGTTGGTTGCGCGACCGGCCGTTGCGCACCCGTCGAATCCGAGCCCCACGATGATCGCTCCATTGCAGAGCCTGCTCGCCGAACTGGAACGCGATCCGTCGTGGCAGGCGCCCGGGCGATTGCGCGAGCGCGCCGAGGCGCTGGACCGGATCGAGCGCGCGATGTTGTATCTGCCGACGGTCGCGGCCGGAAGCGTCGATCCCGATCAGGCCTTGCTCGATCGCGCCCAGGCCTTGCAGGCCCGATTGGAAGCGATCGATCAGGAGGTGTACCGCGACCTGCGCGAAGACCTGCGTAGCGGTGCCGGCGCGCGACGGCTGTTGCAGTACGCGTCCGATGGCGCCGGCTTCGATGCGGCGTACGATGCCGACGGCGACGCTTACGATCACCTCGATGCGCTGCTGAGCGGTGTGTTGCAGTTCGAACCGCCGCAGGCCGACGGCATCGAGCCGGCCGCGGAAATGGTGTTCTACCAACCCACGCCCGCGCGGCATATCTTCGATCTGATCGCGCGATTGGATCTGGATGCGCACGATCTGCTGGTCGATCTGGGCGCGGGGCTGGGCCACGTGCCGCTGATGGTCGCCGCGTGTACGCCGGCGCGCAGCCTCGGCGTCGAGCTGGAGCCGGCCTATGTCGAGATCGCACGGCGCAGCGCGCGTGGCCTGAATCTGGACCGGGCCGATTTCGTCCAGGCCGATGCGCGCGCGGCCGATCTTTCCGCGGGCACGGTGTTCTATCTGTACACCCCGTTCACCGGCTCGGTATTGCGCAGCGTGCTCGATAGCTTGCGCGGGATCGCGCGTGCGCGTCCGATCCGGGTCTGCAGCCTGGGGCCGTGCACGGCGCTGATCGCCGCCGAGCCGTGGTTGCGCAGCGACGACGGTCTGCGCGGCGATCGGATCGTGGTATGGAGTAGCGTTCGCGAGGCTTGAGCCGCGCTTAGTGGCAGGTCGGACAGGGGCGGGTAGGGGGCCGACTGCGGCGTATTCACGCAGTGGACGCTTGCTCTGGAGGCCTCGGCTGGGCGCGAGACCGCGTTCACCGACAGCAGAATCATAGCGCAACTCGCCCCGACCGGCGCTGAAGTGCCGCGCGCCGGGCCGCGCCGAATTCGCGTTGGCGGCGGTACCATGCCGGCTCGTTTTCGCATGCCCCGCCTGGGGCGCCTCGATGCGGTGGACTGGGGAGTCCGCCGCCAGCGACTGAGCGCATTTCGCGACCACGATGGCCGACTCGCCTTCGTGTCCGCCTTCGTGTTTTCCAATGCCCGTGCGCCGGTAAATCCGCCGCTTCATTTGCCCGAAGCACGACGCCGACTCGGACCGGATCCAATCGATTCGAACCGGTAGCGCAGATGTTTGCCTTCCCAAACCCACAGGAGGAACCATGGCCTCGATCAACATGCCCTATGCGCAGTCGAACGACCCGGCGGTACGCCGCTGGTGGTCGCAGTTGTCGGACGCCAGCAAGCGCGATTTGTCCAACAGCTGGCATCGCGATGAGCGCGAGGATCCGCTGGCCAAGACGGCCCGGCGGGTGGCCGGGTTTCTGACCGATCATCTACGCGAACGCGCACGCGAGGAGCGGTGTTGGGAATCGCAGGATCTGTACGAGCATTTGGTGGCGCACGAAATAGAACCACTGCGGGATTTTATTCCCGTATTCAGTCCCTGGTGGATTTTGGATCACGGCATGCTTTGGCCGGTCGATGTCCAGGGAAATGGACAGTTGGGTATCAGCGTTAACTCATGCAGTCTTGAACAGCAGGCCTTGCTGGCGATGCGCGATCGCAGCGAATGATCGTCGCGGCCGATGCAGGCGCTGAGTCGAATCGGTTCGATGCGCTAACCGCGTTCAAGCACATCCGCGGATGACTGAGCGCTCCACGGCGGCCCGCGTACGGACCGCCGTGTCCTCACGACGCCGGCGGCTTACAATCGGCCGCCACCGGGGTGTCGTCGGGCTTCACGCAGACCGTGAAGCCCGGCTTCATGTCGAGGGCCGCGCGGATGGTGCCGGCCTTGACGGCGAAGCGTTCGACGATGCGATCGGCGCACTCCGGTTTGCGGCCGCCCGGGCTGGTCGCCGCGCTCGCCAGCGCATTGACGGACGCGACCGCGCCGGGCGCCTGCGGACACACCTTGCGGAACAAGCTGTAGTGGCACTGCCCGCTGCGGCTGGCGATGCATGCGAAACGGGCGCTGCGCTCGTCGATCTTGACCTTGCTGTGGATGATGTCGCCGCCGTCGTCCTTTTCGCGATGCACGATGGTTTTGCCGCCGACGTCGCAGCCGGCCAACAGCAACGAGTAACACAGGACGGCGATGAGCTTGCGCATGATCGATCTCGGTTGGATGAGCCGGGCGAGGCGGGGCGGAACCGTCACATCGTGCGGAACAGGGCCATGAACGGCTGGCTGACGGTCAGGGTCTCGGGCCGGTTGCGCAACCGCACCGTGCCTTTGCCGCTTTCGTCGCGGACGATGCCGGCGATGGCCTTGAGATTGACGATGGTCGAACGATGGATCTGCTTGAAGGTGTTGCTGTCGAGCACTTCCAGCAGTTCGCGGATCGGCTTGCGCAGCAGCGCCTCGCCTTCGGCGGTGACCACGGTGGTGTACTTGTTGTCGGCGCGGAAGTAGGCCACGTCGTCGATCAGGATCAGCCGGGTTTCGCGGCCGGCGCTGGCGGTGAGCCAAGTCAGCGCCGGCTTGTCGCTGGCCTTGGCGCGCTGCGCGGCGAGGCGTTGCGAAAGCACGGCGAGCGCATCGGCCTCGCCTTCGCTTCCGCCGAAACCCGCGCCGCCGCGCGCCTGCAGACGCTGCACGGTGACCGCGAGCCGTTCGGGCGTGACCGGCTTGAGCAGGTAGTCGATCGCGCCGTGTTCGAACGCGTCGATCGCGTATTGATCGTAGGCGGTGACGAACACGACCTGGGTCTGGGGGCTGACGTCGGTGGCGGCGACCGCGACGTCCAGGCCGCTCAGGCCGGGCATGCGGATGTCGAGGAAGGCGATGTCGGGGCGATGTTCGGCCAGCGCTTCGAGCGCGACCGCGCCGTCTTCGCATTCGGCGACGATGCGCAGGTCCGGCCATGCGCTGCGCAAGGCATCGACCAGGGCCTGGCGCAGCAGCGCTTCGTCTTCGGCGATCACCGCGGTGAGGGGCTTAGGCATGTTCGGCTTCTTCTTGTTGCAGGGACGGGATGGTCAGGGTGGCGGCGACGCCGTTGGGGAAGTTGGCGACGATCGACAACACGGCGCCGCCGCCATAAACCAGGTGCAGGCGTTCGCGCAGGTTGCGCAGGCCGATGCCGGTGCCTGCGGTCTGCGCATTGAAACCCAGACCGTCGTCGGCGACGGTGATCGCGATCGAATGCTCGCCGCGGCGCGCGAGGATCCACACGGTGCCGCCGCCGGGCTTAGGTTCCAGGCCGTGCTTGATCGCGTTCTCGACCAGGGTCTGCAGCATCATCGGCGGCAGCGGCAGGGCGCGCAGTTCTTCGGGCACGTCCAGTTGCAGGCTCAGGCGATCGCCCATGCGCAGCTTGAGGATTTCCAGATAAGCGCGCGAACGATCGAGTTCGTCGCCCAGGGTGGACAGCGAGTCCTCGGTGCGCGGCAGCGAACGGCGCAGGAAATCGATCAGGTGGCCGAGCATTTCGTCGGCGCGCGGCGGGTCGTTGCGCGCGAGGTACTGCGCGCTGGCCAGGGTGTTGTAGAGAAAATGCGGTTCGACCTGGGCGTGCAACAGGCTCAGCTTGGCGACCGCGAGTTCCTTCTCGACCACGGTGCGGGTGACCGCGGCGCGTTCGTGGCGGCGGCGCTCGGCGACGCGGCGGGTGATCGCGCGCACCAGGGCTTCGGCGTTTTCCAGGTTGGTGCCTTCGTCGACCCGGAACCAGTCGCTCCACGCGCCGGTATCGGGTTCGCAGATCAGGGTGATGCGGCTGGTGCCTTCGCCCGGCGTCACGGTGGCGAGGATCTGATTGCGGGTGGTGCCGAGCCACCAGTGGTACAGGGTGACCGGGCTGAGCGCGTGGCGCCCTTGCTGGCCGGGACGATGCACCTTGGCGCGCACCTGCAGACTGTCGCGCGCGCTTTCCAGTTCGAAGGTGCGCGGCAGTTCGCGCACGGCGGCGTCGAGCAGGTCGAAGGCCTCGTCGGCATCGAACGGCATCTCGATCTGGCGGCGCTGGCGGTTGGACAAGGCGCTGGCGTTGACCTCGCCGGCGATCAGGCGCACCCGGCGCAGGTGCGAGAACGCGTGGGTGATGACGATGGCGACGACGATCAGCGCCAGCAGGAACAGCGGCCCGGTGTCCTCGTGCTGCAATGCCGGCACCGCCGAGGCGAACATCGCCAGCAGCACGAACAGGCCGAACCAGGCGGCGGCGAGGCGGGCGACGAAGAAGAAACTCTTGATCACGGTGGAGTCCGGGTGGAGGCGTGGAACAGAGCATAGTGGGCCGCGCGCGCGGGGGAAGCGGCTTGCGACCGGAACGACGATACGGCGATGGAGCCGGTGTTGCGCAGTGTGAAGCCGGCGCGGCTGCGCGTGGGGGCGGGTGAATTCCGGTTGCCGTGATAGGAGACGGCAGCATCGGGGGCTGAAAGCCGTCTCGCAATCGATCAGGCGGCCGCGGGATATTTCGTGGGAACGAGCTTCAGCCGCCCGACGCTTTCGACCCGGGTCGCCGCGAACCCGGGAACGCCCGCGTTCGCGCCGCTACGACGAATACCGCTGCGATACGGACAGGCGCGGCTCGGCGCTGCACGAAATGATCGCAAGGCCGCTTCGATACCATGCCCGCCGCGGATCGCGCTTGCTTGTCGCTGGCCGCGCGCGCCGACTAAGCTCGACGACGACACGCGGCTGTGCGACATGCTCCGATGCATGGATGCGGCAAGCCAACGACAGGAACAGTCAGGAGACAGGTATGGACCGACGCCGATTCTTCGCCCTGGGCGGGTGGGCGGCCGCGATGCCGATGCTGGCGCATCTGGGGCCGGCGCAGGCCAGGGCCGATGCGCCGCGCGCGGGATCCAAACGCGTGGATTTCACCAGCGACGGCCTGGGCCTGGACCCGGTCGAATACGCCAGCGTGTTGCACGACACCGTCGCCGCCGGCGCGGTCGGCGCGGACTATTACTCCAACGGCGGCATCGTCGCCGAGCTGGAGCGCAGCTTCGCGCAGATGCTCGGCAAACAGGCCGCGATCTTCCTGCCGACCGGCACGCTGGCGAACCAGATCGCGATCCGCAAACTCGCCGGCAACGACCGCCGCGTGCTGGTCCAGGCCGAAAGCCATCTGTACAACGACAGCGGCGATTGCGCCGAAGTGCTCAGCGGTCTGAATCTGATTCCGCTGGCGCCGGGCCGGGCCAGCTTCGAGCTGTCGCAGGTGCGCGACTGGGTCGAGCGCTCGGCCGGCGGCCGGGTCGCGATGAAGGTCGGCGCGATCTCGATCGAAAACCCGGTGCGACGGATGGATCACCGCATGTTCGAATTCGCCGAACTTGAACGCATCAGCGCCTATGCGCGCGAGCAGGGCATCCGCCTGCACCTCGACGGCGCGCGCTTGTTCAACCTGCCGCTGCATTCGGGCAAGAGCGTGCGCGAACACGCCGCGTTGTTCGATACCGTGTATGTCTCGCTGTGGAAGCACTTCAACGCCGCGTCCGGCGCGATTCTCGCCGGCGATGCGGCATTCATCGACGGCCTGTACCACACGCGCCGCATGTTCGGCGGATCGCTGCCGCAGGCGTGGCCGGAAGTGGCGCTGGTGCCGCGTTACGCGCCGGGCTTCGAAGCGGACTACGCGAACGCCTGGCGCGTGGCCGAGCAATTGATCGCGCTGTTGCAGGCCGATCCGCGTTTCACCGCGCAACGCATCGCCGACGGGACCTGCCGGTTCGTGTTGAAGGTCGCGGGCGTGCAGCCGACCGCGCTGGCCGAACGCGCGGCGAAGCGCGGGGTGATCCTGCCGCGCGCTCATCCGGGCAGCGGCGATATGCCGATGCAGGTCAATCCGACCTTGTTGCGGGTGCCGGCGGCGCAACTGGCGCGATGGTTGATCGAGGCCGCGAACGGTTGAGGCTTCGGCCGCCGAAAGCCGTTCCATATCGCCACATCGTCGCGCCGCGACGAGAAGGGACCTCCCGATCGAGATCCCTGCCTGTTAAGCGCGCCGGCCCGAACCGGCGCTGCATCCACCGCTCAAACCGTTTCCGGCATCGACAGCATTTCGGCCTCGTAACGCTGCAATAATCGGTTCAGGCGATTGGCGGTGTCGACGATGCCGGCATCGGTGTAATACGACGGCAGCTGCGCGATCGGGGTCGGGAAGCTGGCGTTGGTGACCAGCAGATTGGTCATCTCGCAGCCGTCGTGCTGCAGGTCGTACAGTTCCCATTCGTCGGCCTCGATCTGGTTCGGATCCCAGTAGCGGACCAGTTTCCATTCGCCCGAACGCACGCAGCGCACGTGGTTGGGTTGCCGCACCGGGCCGGGCGCGAGCTGCGGCACCGGGCCGTTGAACGGCAGTTTGCTGCCGCCGTCGCGAACCACGTCGACCATCTCCAGGAAGATCTTGAATTCGCGGTCCGAATGCACTTGATGCGGATCGGCATCGCCGTGCAGACGTTCGGTGATTTCGTCGTCGGTGACGAACAGGACGCCTTCGCGCACCTGGCCGTCGGGCCGCGTCGGCTCGCTCTGGGTGCCGCGGATCACCGGCGTCAGATCGACGCCGGGGAACGGCGGCACCGGCCGGGTCTGGCGCAGCTCTTCGCCGATGCGCGCGACGTCCTGTTCGCTCAGGCCGGCCAGGCCGAGCAGGGTCGGCACGATGTCGACATGGCTGGTCAACGCATCGATCTGACGCATGTCGGGTTCGATGTTGAGCTTCGCCGACTGGATCACTACCGGCACGTGCAGCGCTTCCTGATACGCGGTATGCCACTTCTCGATCATGTAGTTGTGCGCGCCGCCGTATTCGCCGTGGTCGGCCATGAACACCACGATGGTGTTGTCGCGCTGGCCCGATTCGTCGAGTGCGTCGAGCACGCTTCGGATATGGCCGTCGACCAGATGCTGCAACCACGCGTAGTACTGCACGAACCGCAGCGCGGCGTTGTGCGGATCGGCGGTCAGCTGGAACGGAATGCCCGACAGCAAGGCCGCGTTGACCGCATCCAGCCCCGCCTGTTGTTGCGCCGACAAGCCGGTCTTGGACGCGAGCGCCAGGCCCATCTTGTAGGCGTAATCGAACTGGCAGGCCGGCTTGTTGGTCAGCGGATCGCCCAGGCTCGGCGGCACGTTGGCGTTGTCCTGCGGAAACGCGAGCGGATTGAGGTTCAGGCTCAGGGTGCCGGCGGTCGGTGTGTTGCTCCAGGTGCCCTGGGCCGGAACCATCAGCGGGCCGATCGGCTTGGCCTCGGGATCGAGTCCGCGCGGCAGGCCCGGATAGGTCGCGATGTCGTGTGGATTGGCGAACGAGGCGACCGCTAGCCAGGGCTTGGGCTGCGTGCTCGGGTCGGGCGTCAACGGTTTGCTTTGATCGTGCTGGGCGAGTTGGCGGTTGTACGGCAGCCCGAGGCCCTGGCCGCGCAGAAAACCGCAGACCAGATCGCGGAAACCGACATCGCGGTACGCGCCGAGGTTGTTGATGCTCGAACCGTGCGGTTCGGGCCACGACAGTTCCCAATCGTCGAAGCCGTAGCGCTGCAGCGAATGCTCGGGCGGATTGCTGACGTGCCACTTGCCGAAGTAATGGGTCTTGTAGCCCGCGCCGCGGAACCAGTGGCCGAGCGTGGGGATGCCGTCGGCGGCCAGCCACGGAAATGCCGCGGCGTCGCCGTTCTTGAACAGTCCGTCGGTCTGGGTCACGCCGGTGCGCGCACCGTACTGGCCGGTCATCAGGGCGGTGCGGCTGGGAATGCACGCGGAGGAGGCGATCGTGTGTTTGCGCAGCACCACCGAATGTTTGCGCAGCGACCACAGGCCGGGGAAGTACTGGCGGTAATCGTTGTCGGCGTCGGGTTCGCCCTGGAAGCCGACGATGTCCTTGAGGTCGTCGACGAAGCCGCCTTGGGCGCCGTAGGCGTAGCGCGGGAAGCGCAGTTGGTCGACGAGGATGATCAGGATGTTGGGTTTTGCGACGGTGTCGGGTTCGGTGGATGCGTCGGGCGTGGCGGATGGGCTGGGCGAGCTGGCCATGGGACCCCTTCGGTCGGGTGATGTCGCGTGGCTGCGGCGCGGGTCGCGCGGCGGCGGCGGAGTTGGGACGTCGGGTTCGACATAGGCAATGACGCGGATTGGGCTTTCGGGCGGCCATGTTCGCGGTCAAGTCGTGATCAGGTCACGTTTTTTTGGGTGTTTGCTTTTTTTTGGAGAAGAAGCAACGGCTTCTCGGAGCAAAGGCAACAGCTTCCGCCTGCAAGCGGGCGGGTTACTTTCTTTTGTCAAAAGCGACAAAAGAAAGGTAACCAAAGAAAAACGCTTTTCTTTGAATCAAGGGCCCGCAAGTGCGGTGCTGACGCGGGCATGCGCCACACGGGACATCCATGTCCCGGTGGCGCACGGCGTGCATCCTGCACGCCGCCCTTCGGGTGTGCGTTTGCTAACGCGAGTTACAAGCCTCGCAGCGCTGGTGGTGAACTAGCGCCTCAAGCCAAAGCCAAAGCCAAAGCCAAAAGCTGTATGGCCTACCTGTAGGAGCGGCGCAAGCCGCGACCGCGGGATTGCGACTACGCCGCAAGCCACGAAGTGGCCCGTAGTCTCGCGGTCGCGGCTTGCGCCGCTCCTACAGGTAGACCATGTGGCTCTGCTTGAGTTCGAAGCCGCGCAGTTAATCCAGCGCTGCGAAGCTCGGAGCTCGCGAGAACAAGAGGACACCCGTAGGGCGGCGCACATGGATGTGCGCCGCGCGCCACCGGGACAGGATGTCCCGTGTGGCGCGTGCCCGCGAATGCATCGATCTTGCGGGCCCTTGATTCACAAAAAAGCATTTTTCTTTGGTTACCTTTCTTTTGTTGCTTTAGACAAAAGAAAGTAACCCGCCCGCTTGCGGGCGGAAGCTTTTGATCTAGCTTTCAAGAAAGCAAGCGCACCGACGCAGCAACCCGCGCAGCGTCATCGACAGCTACCGGCGGTGATCAAAACCACTCCGCACGCATCTCATAAGCACTAGGCTCAGCCTCCCCCACCAACCGAGCCGCCAACTCAATCTGCGGCAACTCGGTAGCAAAGAAAAACCGGCAAGCCTGCAACTTGCCCAGATAAAACGCCGTATCGGCAGCATTCGCCCCCGCCAACGCTCGCTGCGCGATCGCCGCCTGACGCAACCACAACCACGCAATCGTCAGATGCCCGAGCAAGGTCATGTAATGCCCCGCATTGGCCAAGGCCAGGCGAACCTCGCCCGCGGCCATGCGCCGACCCACCGCCAGCGTCGTTTCCCCAGCCAGCTTCGCCCCAGCCTGTAACTGCGCTGCCAACGCAGAAAGCTCCGACAGCGAGCCAGCATCAGCACATGTCAAACCGATCTCGCGCAGCAACAACTTCAACGCCGCGCCGTTGTGCATCATCGCCTTGCGCCCGAGCAGGTCCAGCGCCTGGATGCCATTGGTGCCTTCGTGGATCGGGTTGATGCGGTTGTCGCGATAGCACTGCTCGACCGGATACTCGCGGGTATAGCCATAACCGCCGAGAATCTGGATCGCCAGTTCGTTGGCCTTGAGCGAATAGTCCGAGCCCCAGGCCTTGATGATCGGCGTGAGCAGGTCCAACAACAGATGGCTTTCGTTGCGAACGGTCTCGTCCGGATCGCGACCCTGGTCGACCAGCAACGCGGTGTAGAAGCCCAGCGCCTGCGCGCCTTCGACCCAGCACTTCTGCTGCAACAGCATGCGCCGCACATCGGCGTGCTCGATCAAGGCCACCGGCGCCGAGCTCGGATCCTTCTGATCGGGATGCCGGCCCTGATGCCGCTCGCGCGCGTACTGCAATGAGTACAGATAGGCCATGCTGCCTTGCTGCACCGCGCCCAAGCCGACGCCGATACGTTCCTCGTTCATCATGTGGAACATGTAACTCAGGCCCTGATGCGGCTCGCCGACCAGATAGCCGTGGCAATCGCCGGCTTCGCCGAACTTGAGGAAGGTGTTGACGCTGCCGCGTTGGCCCATCTTGTGATTGAGCCCGGCCAGGCGTACGTCGTTGCGTTGCGTGCGGACGCCATCGTCGTCGACCCGCCAACGCGGCACGATGAACAAGCTGATGCCGCGCACGCCGGCCGGGCCGCCGGGAATTTTCGCGAGAACCAAGTGCACGATGTTCTCGCCCAGCTCATGATCGCCGGCCGAGATCCACATCTTCGCGCCGCTGAGGCGATAGCTGCCGTCGGCCTGCGGTTCGGCGACGGTCTTGATGTCGGCCAGCGAGGAACCGGCCTGCGGTTCGGACAGGCACATGGTGCCGTAGTAGCGGCCGTCGACGATCGGCTTCATGTACAGGCGCTTCTGCTGTTCGTCGCCATAGGCTTCGAGCAGGTTGGCCGCGCCGCGCGCCAGCGCCGGATACGCCACGGTCGACGGATTGGCCGCGGAGAACATGCAGTCGCAGACCGCGCCGATCACGAACGGCAACTGCATACCGCCGTCGTCGTAATCGGCCAGCACCGCCATGAAACCGGCTTCGTTGAATGCGCGCAGGCCTTCGCCGATTTCCGGGATCAGTTCGACCTTGCCGTCGACCATATGCGGCTCGTGCAGATCGCTTTTGCGGTTGTGCGGCAGGAACTTGCTGACCGCGAGCTGGTGCGCCAGCTCGATCGCCGCGTCGAAGGTTTCGCGGCTGTGCTCGGCGTAGCGCGCGTAACCGGTCAGGGTGTCCACGCGCAGCAATTCGTACAGCATGAAATCGAGGTGGCGGCGGTCGATCAGGGGGCTGGAGCTCATGGCGGCGGTCCGGCGGAGAGTGAGTCATTTATGCGATACGACTCATCTAGCGTCAAGTTCATGATTCGACTAAGCTGCCGCAATGCCCAGATCCGCATCGAAATCGGTCGCGTCGAAGCCGGCGCTGTCTAAGCAGGCTCCGTCAAAACAGGCCGGATCAAGGCAGGTCGCATCAAAGCAGGCCGCCTCGAAACCGGCCGCCTTGACCCGCCTGGGCCAGGCCCTGCGCGAGCCCGGCGCGGCGCGGGTCAGCCCGCTGGACCTGTTCCGACTGGCGCGGCGGGGCTGGGTCGATGGCGAACGGCTCGACATCGGCGCATTGGCCGCGCAACTGGGCATCGGCCGCGCCACCGCGTTCCGCTGGGTCGGCAGCCGCGAGCAACTGCTCGGCGAAGTGATCTGGTCGCTGTGCGAACCCTTGCTCGATCAGGCCGCGGCGGCCTCGCACGGACACGGCGCCCAGCGCGTCGCGGCGACCTGCGAGTACGCGATCCGCGCGATGTTGCGTTATCGCCCGCTGCGCCGCTTCATCGAACTCGACGCCGAATTCGCCCTGCGCCTGATGACCTCCAAACACGGCCCGCTGCAGGCGCGGGTGATCGACAAGGTGCGCGGCCTGCTGCAGTTCGAAAGCGAACGCGGCGCGCTCGAGTTGCCGTTGAACATCGACACCCTGGCCTATCTGGTGGTTCGCCTGGCCGAGTCGTTCATCTACGCCGACGTGATCAGCGACCAGCGCGTCGACCCGGCCGATGCGGGGCTTGCTATCGAGTTGTTGCTGTCGGGGCGGGTGGGGCAACGCGTTGCCATGACGCCCAAGAAAAAAATATCCACGCGCGCCAAGCGCTGATCGTCGGCTGGACGAGTTTCGACAACGGGATCGTCGTCGGCACCCAACATCGGCGCTGACCGACCGCGCAATCTGAAGAGCGAGTCGCCGCGATACGCCATCGCGATTGCGCGGTGTCCGCGCGTGTCCGGTTTTCGAGCGCTAATCCGTTCTGCGGCAACAGTACGAAATCGAGCCGTTTTCACCTGTATTCACGACGGCATCAGCAGTGATTGTGTGCGCGATTTCATGGATTCAATACTTGCTCGCGATGCACAAGAAAGCCACCTTGAAGCTTGACGAGTTGTGCAGTTAGTCAGCTGAACGCCACGTAGACTCGGACCTCTATTGAGGGCTTTCAATGGATTATCTGGGAGCGCTGGCCAAGCTGGGCGTGTGGTTTGCGGTGTATCCGCTGGGAGCATGGACGCTCGCCTCGATCGGACATGAAACCCGGGGTCTTCGTTCGCATGCGCTCATCGTGCTGTGCGCGGGCAGCGCGGTGGCGACGCTGTCGATGATGGCGCTGGCCCTGGCCGGATTGTTTTCGCCATTGTGGATCGGGATCGCCGCTTGGTTGCTGGCCGGCCTGTGGTGTTGGCGGGCGCGGCCGTGGATCGGGCTCGCAGGCCGGATTCGAATGCACGCGAAGCCGCGCGCCAAAGCGCTCGGCATCCTCGTTGTCGCCGCGATCGTGATGACCGCCGGTGTCTTGTATGCCTTCTTTCCCAAGGAAAGCCTGCTCGGCGAGCGCGACGAAGGCATCTATGCGCAGCATGCGCTGCATCTGCTGCGCACCGGCGGGTCGGCTATCGATCTGCAGGCGCTCGGCGTTGCCGGTGATCCCGCCATCGTTGCGATCGAGCGCGGCCGCGCGCCCGAATTGCCGGGTATTTATCCGACTCCGGGGCGATGGACCTTCCAGTTTTCGGCGGCGACGCCGGTGTGGATGGCGATGCTCGGATCGGTGCTCGGGCCGCAGGGAATATTCCGCTTCAATGCGATCGTCGGCGTGCTCAACTGCCTGGCGTTCTTCGTTCTCGTCCGGCGCATATTGAAGCCATCGCAGCGCGTGTGGGCGATCGCCGCGTTGGTGGTGTATGCCTTGCAGCCGGCGCAGGTGTGGATTTCCAGGAACAGCTTGAGCGAGCCGTTCTGCAGTTGGTTCGTGCTCAACGGCGCGACGCTGGCGATGATCGCCCTGGCCAGGCGCTCGCGCGTGCTCGCGGCGAGCGCCGGCGCGTTGATCGGAATGGCCGGTTTCGTGCGCATCGACGCGGTCATTTTTCCGCTGGCGATCGTCGCGGCCTGGCTGGCGGCGGTGGCGGTCGATCGCGGCCGGCGAAGCGAACGGTTCAATCCGGCGTTGCAGGAAATCGCGTTCGGATGCGCGGCGGTCACCGCGCTGGCGCTCGGCTATTTTCTCGCTTTCGTGCAGCCTTATCTGGTCGGTCTGGCGGACATGGTGCTGGGCGCGATCATCGCGACCGCGTTGTGCGCCTGCCTAGCGCGCGCCGCGCAGACCAGCGCCGCGTTGCGTATTCCGCGACGTTTCGCCGAGCGCGGCGCGGGGCCGGTCGCGCTGGCGATGGTGGCGCTGTTCGTTTACGCGATGTGGATACGCCCGCATCTGCAGCCGTATGCCTTGATCGAGTCGAAGCTGGTGCCGCAGTTGAACGGACTGCGCGACTATCGCGAAGCGAGTCTGGTCAATGTCGCCGCATACCTGTCGCTGCCGGTGGCGATCGCCGCGGGCATTGGCGCGGCGTTCGCATCGTCATGGGCATTGCGCGGAACGCCGGGTTCGATCAGGACCTGGGTGCTGGTGTTTCTGCTGGTGCCCACCTTGGTCTATCTGTGGAAGCCGATGGTGTCGCCCGACCACATCTGGGCCGCGCGGCGTTGGGCGCCGGCGGTATTCCCGGCCTGCGTCGTGTTTGCCGCGCTCGGCTGCGCGGCCTTGTCGCGGCGGTGGCGTGCGTCGTATGCGTACGCCGCGGTGGCCGTGGTCAGTCTGGCGCTCGGCGCGAATCTGCTATGGCTGCAGCGCGACACGTTGTTGCTGCGCGAGGACGCCGGAATGGTCGCGCAGATCGCGGCGATCGCCGGGCAACTGCCGCGCGATCAGGTGAGCTATGTGGTCGCGGCCGGCCCGTTGGCCAGTGCGTTGATCACCGGATTCGGCGCGCGGGTGGTGCCGGTCGCATCAGCGTCGGGTCCGCAAGCGGATGCGGTGTGCGGTGCGACGGCGCGCGGCTGCCGATTGGTGCATTTCGCCGGTATGGACCTTGGTCGCGCCGATGCGGTCGAGGTGGCGACGTTGCGGATCCGGCGTCTGCGCCGGATCACCTCGATGACCCCGTTGGCGCACGGCGCCCACGAAGAAATCAGCGATTGGAAGGTGGTCCAGATCGGCCCATAGGCGGCCGCGCGGGCTGCGTCCTCGCAAGCGGACGTTGACCCACGCGCTCGCGCACCGGCGCAAGCAAGGCGAAGTCATCGCCATGGAATCGGATAGGAGGTCGAACGATGAACGCTCGCAGATCGTTTCTCACGGAAGACATCACGGTTCGTTATGCCGGCAACGCGGTGCTGTCCGAGCCGCTGGCGATCGGCTGCGAGAAGATCGCGCGCCGGCCGATCAAGGTGGTCATCCAGATTCCCTGCCGCGACGAAGCCGAACAGTTGCCCGAAACGCTCGCCGCGCTGCCTTCGTTCATCGGTGGCGTGCAGTCGGTGGAGTGGCTGGTCATCGACGATGGTTCGACCGATGAGACCACTCAGGTCGCGCTGGAACACGGCGCGCATGCGGTGTTGCGTTTTCCGGGCAATCGCGGGCTGGCGCATGCGTTTTCGGCCGGGCTGGAAGCGGCCTGCCGTCGCGGCGCCGATGTCGTCGTCAATGTCGACGGCGACAATCAGTACGATGCGTCGGCGATTCCGCGCATGGTCGCCGAGATCGTGGCCGGTCGCGCCGACATCGTGGTCGGCTGCCGGCCGATCGAGCGCATCGGCCACTTTCCGTGGTGGAAGAAACGCCTGCAGCGCCTGGGCAGCCGGGTGGTGCGGGCGGTATCCAATGTCGCCATCGAGGACGCCACCAGCGGATTTCGTGCCTACAGCCGCGACGCGGCGATGCGCATCAACGTCTATTCGCGTTACACCTATACCTTGGAAACCCTGATCCAGGCCGGCCAGACCGGAATGCGGATCAAGGGCGTTCCGGTCGAGGTCAATCCGCCCACCCGGCCTTCGCGGCTGATCCGCAGCGTGCCCGAGTACATCGCCCGCTCGATTCTGACGATCCTGCGCTCGTTTCTGATCTATCGGCCGCTGGAGTTCTTCCTGGTGCCGTCGGGTCTGGCGGCATTGCTGGGCCTCGGGATCGGAGCGAAGTTCCTGTTCGAATACCTTCAGGGTCATGGCGACGGCCACATTCAGTCGCTGATTCTGGCCGCGACCGCGGTGCTGGCCGGTGCGATCGGCGGCGCGGTGGGGCTGCTGGCGAATCAGCTGGTGGTCAACCGCCGGCTGCTGGAAGAACAACAGCTCAGTCGCCGCCGCGCGGAATGGCGACAGATGCCTTGAAGTCGATCTGGTACATCACCCGCAAGTTTCCGCCGTCGCGCGGCGGCATGCAGCAACTGAGTCATCGCATCGCGACCGAACTGAGCGCCCTGCGGCCGCTGACCTTGCTGCGCTGGCGCGCCGGGCAGTGGGGATTGCCGATATTCGTGCTCGGCGCGCTGTTGAGCCTGAGTTGGGGCCTGCTGCGCGGCCGGGTCCGGGTGCTGCTGCTGGGCGATCCGGTGCTGTCGCTGCTGGCGGTTCCCGCGCGCTGGGCCGGAGTACCGGTGGCGGTGGTGGTTCACGGTCTCGACCTGACCTATCCGAACCGCTGCTATCAATGGTATCTGCGGCGATTCTTTCGCGGTCGCATGGACAGCTGTATCTGCATCAGCCGGTTCGTGCTCGATGCATTGATCGCTCGCGGCGTGGACGAGTCGCGATGTGTATTGATCCATCCCGGCGCGAGCGAATCGCCGATGGCGGAAACCGGTGGCGGGAACGATTCGCCGCCCGCCTTGCTGATCCTCGGGCGATTGGTCCGGCGCAAGGGCGCGTTGTGGTTCGTGCGCGAGGTGATGCCGCGCCTGCGCGCATCGCTGGGATCGGCGCGCCTGGACATCGTCGGCGACGGCCCCGAACGCGCGGCGATCGCGCAAGCGATACGGGACGCAAACCTGGACGACGCGGTGCGGCTGTGGGGCGATGTCGACGAGGCGAGCAAGGCGCAACGGCTTGCGCGATGCGATCTGCTGCTGATGCCCAACGTCCGGGTCGAAGGCGATCCGGAAGGCTTTGGGCTGGTCGCGCTGGAAGCGGCCATGAGCCGGCGTTATGTGGTGGCCGCCGATCTGGAAGGATTGCGCGATGCCGTCGCGCATCCCGAACTGGGCCGTCTGCTGCCGACGGAAGATGCCGACGTCTGGGCCCTGGCGATCGTCGAGTTGCTGGCCGATCGCCAAGGCCTGCGCGCAAAAGGAGAAGCGGCGCGCGCGTATGCCGCCGCGCATTGTTCCTGGCGACAGATGGGGCGGCGTTATGCCGAATGCCTGGATGCGCTGGCCTAAGTTCGCCCGGTCGTTGGCGCGCAGCCTGGGATGGGTGCTGGGCCTGCTGGCGCTTGCCCTGGTCGCGGCGCAAGCGTGGTCGCGGCAGGAACAATGGCTGCCGTTTTGGCGGCAATTGCAGGCGCGCGATGTCGCCGCGGTGGTGGGCCTGTGCTTGATCATGCAGCTGTTGCTGGGTCTGGCCTGGCACGTGTTCGTGCATGGACGGGTGGTGCGCGATCGATTGCTCGGCGATCAGTTGCGCTGGGGGCAGAGCCTGTTGGCCAAGTACCTGCCCGGCAAGATCTGGCAGGGCGTGGCGAGAGGTGCGCTGTACGCGCGCGACCGCGGTTCGGGCGCCGCGTTCGTGTTGTTCGTGCGCGAGCAGCTGTTGTCGCTAGGCATCAGCGCCTTGATCGCCGCCGCCGCCGCTCCCGCCGCGTTGTCGCCGCGACTGGGCGTGGGGTTTCAGTGCGCCTTTCTCGCCGCTGCCGCGGCATTGACCTGGATCGCGATGCTCAAGCGCCTGCCCGAGCCGGTCATGGCTCGTTTGCCGGGCATCGTCCGCGACGGCATCGCGGAGTGTCCGGACGCGGCGACGATGCGGCGGGTGTGGGTCTTGCAGTTGGCGGGGTATGTGGCGATGTGCGCGGCATTCGCGCTGCTGGCCGCATCGTTCGGGCTGCGGTTGGATGCGCTACGGCTGTCGGCCGCGTTGTGCTTCGCCGGTCTGGCCGGGGTGGCCGCGCTGTTCGTGCCGGCGGGCCTGGGCGTGCGCGAGGCCGGCCTGTTCTGGTGCCTGAGTCCGCTGCTCGGCGCGGCCAATGCCGCGATGCTGGCGCTGGCCTGGCGCGTGGCGATCACGTTCGCCGAGGCGCTGTTCGCCTTGCTCAGTTTCGTCGTGGGCATGCGCCGTCGCTGACGCCGAAACGGTTCCGCCCGTGGGCGGAACCGTTTTACAGGCGATGGTCAGGCGTTGCTCAGAACTCTTCGATGACCGAGTGATTGACGAACAGCGGCGGGTTGGAGCCGTTGCCCGACTCGCAGGTCAGGCCGTAATTCACCGGCAGGCTCAGCAGGTTGCGGGTTTCGACCTTGAGCTTCCACAGGCCGTGCGCGCCGTCGTTGCGGGTGCTGCGTTCGCCCAGATAGACCTTCTGGAACGAGCTGACGTTGTTGCCGCCGGCGACGACGTTGCCCTGCGGGTCTTCCAGGCGCATTTCCAGCTGGTTGGCGGCGGTGCCGTTGATCCGGCACTGCACCCAGTCGGGATGCTGCAGGTACAGGCCGAATTGATCCTGGCCGCTGGCCAGGCCGAGCAGGACGCCGAGCGAGCTGTCCAGCGACACGCCGACTTTCTTGGAACGCTGATCGGACGGATCGATTTCCTTGGCGATGCGGAAATCGCCGCCGAAATAGGTGTTGTCCTGCGTGGTGCAGAACGCCACATAGCCCGGGTTGGTGCTG
Organism: Lysobacter capsici; assembly: GCF_014779555.2. Taxonomy (NCBI): domain Bacteria; kingdom Pseudomonadati; phylum Pseudomonadota; class Gammaproteobacteria; order Lysobacterales; family Lysobacteraceae; genus Lysobacter; species Lysobacter capsici. The sequence continues at coordinate 4,099,969 of NZ_CP094357.1, read as the reverse complement.
GCGGTGGATTCGGTGAACACCGCCTGGACGTTGGAGTAATCGCCCGCGGCCGCGCCGACCACGTTGAACACGTCGAGGTAGCGGATGGTTTCGTTGGCGCTGAGGTTGCTGACCTGCGGGCTGCCGAGCGGCGCGCCGGCTCCGGTGCGCAGCGACCAGCTCACCGACACCGGCTCGCCTAGCGCGCTGATGAAGCAGTTGCTCTGGTAGCCCGGCGCGGCGGCCTGGCGGCGCAGGCCGGCGACCGCGGAGGTGGTCGCGCCGCCGCTCAGCGAGCCGACCTTGAACGCTTCCACCGAGAAGCCCTGTCCGGCCACCGATTGAACACGGGAATAGCCCGAGATCGCCACGTTGGCCGCGCTTTGTTCCTCAAGCGCCAGCTGACCGTAATTGCTGGTCGCGCTGACCGGAACCGAGCACAGCGTGGCCAGATCGCTGCTCGCCACGGCGCCTGCGGCGACGGTCAGCGTCGAGCACGGACGGGTACCGGCGAACGGCGTGCCCGGCGCGCCGTAATAGGTGACCTTGACGCTGGCGTCGCTGTCGCCGCCGTTGCGTACGAACACGGTGGAGGAATACGACGAGCTGTTGACCACGAGCGGAATCCGCAGCGAGGTGCCGTAACCGTCGCTGGTCTGCGCCAACGCGTTCGAGCAGCACAAGGCCGCCGCCAACAAGCAGTATTTATAGGCTTTCATGATTGGAACCCTCTCGTCCATAAAGGTCACGGGCGATTGCCCATGGGTGGTCGTTCCGAACCGGACGCTAGTGTGGGGTCGCATCCGGGCTGACGCACGGCTGGTCTTCGATGGCTGTCCGCCGCCGAATCTCAAGTCCGATTACTGATCGAGCAACTTCTCGGGGAAGGCCTTGGTGCCGGCGACGACGGCGGCGATATCGGCCGGGCTGATCTGATAGATGCGCGACACCGCCTCGGGTTGTTTGCGCATCTGCGCCAGCAATTCGCGCTTGAGTTGTTCGCGCGCGCCCGGCGACAGGTTCAGGCCCTGGTTGTAGACGATCTCGTGTTGCTTGCCGTCCGGTCCGATGTAGTTGCGAGGCGGTTGCGCCTGCGCGCTCGCGCTGCGCGTGTGTTCGGCCGCCACGGCCGCTGCGCGCATCGTGGTGGTCATGACCGGTGCGGTTTCGGCCGTTGTCGCGGCGGGTTTGGGCGAGTCGGCTGGTGTGGAGACCGTGGCCGGCGTCGACGCGTCGCGCGAGTATGCGGGCGGATCTTTATGCCAGGGTTTCCACGCCAGCGCGATCAGGATAACGGCGGTAACGCAAAGCAATGCCTTGGGAAGGCGCGCGGTTGCGGCCATGAGTTTCCCCCTGTTTTTTACGGTTCTGAAAATAATTTCGCGAAGTCGGACGGAATGGTTTTCGTGTGACTTTCGGTGAGTTCGTGGCACCACTTTTATCGCTTCGCACTCGCCAATAACGTGACAAGCGGCGGCAAAGCGAGGGCGCGATAGCGCGCGTGTGGTTAATGCAACCGCAGACTCATGTGAACTGAGGATTGGGTCGCGCGATGCTTCGGGCTGTGAGATGTTTTGTTTGCACGTTCGACGCGTTCGGATATGTAGCCGTCGTGAAGTTGATTCGAGCTTTTATCGCGTGGCCGATTCGAGCGAATTACTTCGTTGGTTGTTTTTAATGGGCTTGGTACTAACGCATCGCTCGCTTGGAAGATGCGATCGTTATTGATGATCCGAACGCTTGGGAAAAACCGCACGGGGCGGATTGGGTGGCGTTGCGTGCGCAATGCAGTCCGAGCGCGACCTTTGGCTGCGCTGGATAACCTTGTGTCTGCGTCGATCAGCGCGGATCAATCGCTGCACAATCGGGACCCGTTGGACAACCGGGCAGGGCGCCGGGCGCGCAGTTGGTTGGTCGCGAGGGTGACGGCGAACGCATCGCGAGCGCGGTCGAAGATCGGGATGCGTTTTCGCTCGTGGCGAATGGCGATGTGCGACCCGCCGGAGCATCGGCGCCTTGCCGTGGTGCCGCTGTCGTGACGGCGCCGAGGTCGTTGTGCGCGGCAGACCCGACGCAACGCAAAGAAAAAGGGCTTCGCATCCGCGAAGCCCTTTTTCTTACATCGAGGTGGGAACGAAGCCGCTTACGCCTCGGCTTCCTCTTCCCTGTACGCATCGATCGGAATGCACGCGCACATGACGTTCTTGTCGCCGTAGACGTTGTCCACGCGCGACACCGGCGGCCAGTACTTCTGCAGCTTCAGCGACGGCAGCGGGAACGCGGCCAGTTCGCGTGGGTAGGCGTGGGTCCATTCGCTCGCGGTGACTTGCGTCGCCGTATGCGGGGCGTGCTTGAGCGGGTTGTCCTCGCGGTCCAGACGGCCGTCCTCGACCGCGCGGATTTCGTCGCGGATCTGGATCATCGCGTCGATGAAGCGATCCAGTTCGTGCTGCGATTCGCTCTCGGTCGGTTCGACCATCAAGGTGCCGGCGACCGGGAAGCTCAGGGTCGGGGCGTGGAAGCCGAAGTCGATCAGGCGCTTGGCCACGTCCTCGGCGCTGATGCCGGTGGCGTCCTTGAGCGGGCGCAGGTCGAGAATGCACTCGTGCGCGACCAGGCCGTTGCGGCCGGTGTACAGCGTTTCGTAATGCGGTTCCAGGCGCTTGGCGATGTAGTTGGCGTTGAGCAGCGCCACTTGCGTGGCCTTGCGCAGGCCCTGGGTGCCCATCAGGGTGATGTACATCCACGAGATCGGCAGGATGCTCGCCGAGCCGAAGCTCGCCGCGCTGACCATGCCGACCACGCCTTCGCCGTCGACGGTCTTCGGCAGGAACGGCGCGAGGTGCGACTTGACCGCGCACGGGCCGACACCCGGGCCGCCGCCGCCGTGCGGAATGCAGAAGGTCTTGTGCAGGTTGAGGTGCGACACGTCCGAGCCCCACTTGCCGGGCTTGGCCACGCCGACCAGGGCGTTCATGTTGGCGCCGTCGGTGTACACCTGGCCGCCGTGCTGGTGGATGATCTCGCAGATCTCGACCACTTCCTCCTCGAACACGCCGTGCGTGGACGGGTAGGTCATCATGATCGCGGCCAGGCGGCTGCTGTACTTCTCGGCGTTGCGGCGGATGTCGTCGACATCGACGTTGCCGTTGCTGTCGGTCTTGGTAACGACCACGGTCATGCCGCACATCTGCGCCGAGGCCGGGTTGGTGCCGTGGGCCGAGTCGGGAATCAGGCAGATGTCGCGATGGCCTTCGCCGCGCGAGCGGTGATAGGCGCGGATCGCGAGCAGGCCGGCGTACTCGCCCTGCGCGCCGGAGTTCGGCTGCAGGCTGACCGCGTCGTAGCCGGTGCATTCGACCAGCATCGCTTCGAGTTCTTCGATCAGCTGCTTGTAGCCGGTGGTCTGTTCGGCCGGGGCGAGCGGATGGATGTTGCCGAACTCGGGCCAGGTCACCGGGATCATCTCGGCGGTGGCGTTGAGCTTCATCGTGCAGCTGCCCAGCGGGATCATGGTGCGATCCATCGCCAGATCCTTGTCGGCCAGCGAGCGCATGTAGCGCAGCAGCTCGTGTTCGCTGTGATGAGTGTTGAACACCGGGTGTTGCAGGAACGCGGACTTGCGCACCAGCGAAGCCGGGATCGCGTCGGCGGTGGACGCGTCGAGCGCATCGATGTCGAGGCTGGCGCCGAACAGGCCGGCCAGCGCGCTCAGATCGTCGCGGGCGACGGTTTCGTCCAGGCTCAGGCCCAGGCTGGCGGCGTCGATCGGACGCAGGTTGATGCCGGCGGCGCGCGCCTTGGCGTGGATCGCATTGGCATCGACGCCGCTGATGTGCAGGGTGTCGAAGAAGCCGTCGGCGACGGTGACGCCGGCCTTGCGCAGCGCGGCGGCGAGGATCGCGGCCTGGCGATGCACGCGGCGGGCGATGCGGGTCAGGCCGTCGGGGCCGTGATAGACCGCGTACATGCTGGCCATGACCGCGAGCAGCACCTGCGCGGTGCAGATGTTCGACGTCGCCTTCTCGCGGCGGATGTGCTGCTCGCGGGTCTGCAGGGTCAGGCGGTAGGCGGGCTTGCCGTCGGTGTCGACCGACACGCCGATCAGACGGCCCGGCATCGAACGCTTGAACGCATCGCGGCAGGCCATGAAGCCGGCGTGCGGGCCGCCGAAGCCGAACGGCACGCCGAAGCGCTGGGTGTTGCCGACGACGATGTCGGCGCCGAATTCTCCCGGCGCCTTGAGCAGGGTCAGCGCGAGCAGGTCGCTGGCGATCGCGACGATGCCGCCGCGCGCGTGCACCGCGTCGGACACGGCCTGGTAATCGTGGACGCCGCCGAAGGTGTCGGGGTATTGCAGCAGCGCGCCGAACGCGTCGACGGTCAGCGCTTCGGAGTCGTCGGCGATGTGCAGCTTGATCTCGAGCGGCTCGGCGCGGGTGCGCAGCACTTCGAGCGTCTGCGGGTGGATGTTATTCGAAACGAAGAAAGTATCGGACTTGGACTTGGCCGAACGCTTGGCCAGGGTCATCGCCTCGGCGGCGGCGGTGCCTTCGTCGAGCAGGGACGCGTTGGCGATCTCCATTCCGGTCAGGTCGGCGACCATGGTCTGGAAGTTGATCAGCGCTTCCATGCGGCCCTGCGAGATTTCCGCCTGGTACGGCGTGTACGCCGTGTACCACGCCGGGTTCTCCAGGATGTTGCGCAGGATGACGTTGGGGGTGTGGGTGCCGTAGTAGCCGCGGCCGATGAAGCTGCGGAAGACCTTGTTTTGGGTGGCGATGGCGCGGATCTTGGCCAGCGCCTCGACTTCGCTGATCGCGCTCGGCAGGGCCAACGGCTGGGTCGACTTGATCGAGCCGGGCACGATCGCATCGGTCAGCGCTTCGAGCGAGTCGTAGCCGACCTTGCCCAGCATGTGGCCGATTTCGGCGTCGTTGGGGCCGATATGGCGCTCGATGAAGGCGTCGTGGTGCTCGAGGTCGCGCAGGGATACGTTCGTCATGGGCAGGGGGCGTCCGTAGGCAGCGTGCGGTGCCGCACGCGAGGCGCCCCTCTGTCCTTTTGCCTGAGAGTTTGGAAGCGCCGCCGCGGTCAGGCTGCGGTGTGACGGCTGGGGAGGGATGGCCGTTGGGGGCCGCTCCGTTCCGCGCTGGCTTCGTGCCCCTTCGGCGCCGGTTCCGCCCGCTGGATCGCGGGTGGTCGGTCTCTCCAGAGTTTGTACACACGGCGGTATGGGGCCTGAGCGATTACGGGCGTTGCGCCTTCGGCAGCGGTCCAGGCTTGAGGGCCGGGCCGCTTCTCCCACCGGGTGTTTCAAGCCGGGGATTATAGCCGGGGATGGGGTCTGGGGGCAGGGGCTGGGGCGGGTTCAGGGTTGGGCCGGTCGGGTGAGGTTGGGGTGGGTTCGGGCCGGGAATGCCGCCATGACGGGCGCGGGACACGGAAGCCGTGGCACGAGTCCTTCGACAGGTGCGAATCTTTCAGTTCGTCATTCCCGCGAAGGCGGGCTGCGCTTTACTTCGGCGCAGCCGAACATCCAGAGACTTCAGCGTCATCTTTCACGATCGTCATTCCCGCGAACGCGGGAATCCAGTGACTTCAGGTGTTCTCGCACGAAAGGCACTGGATGTTCGGCTGCGCCGAAGTAAAGCAGAGCCCGCCTTCGCGGGAATGACGATAGGAGAGATGGCCGCGGTATGAGTAACGACAGCAAGGCGACGATGCCGAAAAAATCCCGATGAGCGACGGGCAAGACGGCGCGACGGAGCAGCGGCAGGAGCGATCAACAAGGTGTCAGAGCCAAAGAAGCTCAAGCCCCTCGCACCGCCACCGCACCCACCACCCTCAATCGACAAATCAAAACAACTTCCCACCCGATCGCGCGCCCGCGCGGTTGTATGCTGTGAAGTCTCCCCCAAGCCCCCGACGCCGACATGAGCGCGCCACCGTTTCAGCTGATGCAACTCGATCACGTGGTGCTGCGCGTGCGCGACACCGCGGCGATGATCGCCTTCTATTGCGACGTGCTCGGCTGCACGATCGAGCGCCGCCAGGACCCGATCGGGCTGGTGCAGTTGCGCGCCGGCGCTTCGCTGATCGATCTGGTCGACGTGGACGGCAAGATCGGCCGCATGGGCGGCGCCGCGCCGGGCGAGGAGGGCCGCAACATGGATCACCTGTGCCTGCGCGCCGAGCCCTTCGACCGCGCGGCGATCGTGGCCCATCTGGACGCGCACGGCGTGCGCATCGGCGATTTCGGTTCGCGCTACGGCGCCGAGGGCGAAGGCCCCTCGCAATATCTGTTCGACCCGGAAGGCAATCTGGTCGAACTCAAGGGCCCGCCGGACGAAGTGCCGATCGATACACAGGCCTCGGGCGCGGCCACCTGATGAACGCTTCCGTCAAGGTGCCGTTGTCGATCCGTCGCCTGGCCTTGCTGCTGGGCGGCCTGGCGATGTTCGGGCCGTTCTCGATCGACACCATCTTCCCGGCGTTTCCGGCGATGGGCGCCGAACTGGGCGCGGACAAGCTGCAGATGCAGCAGACCATCAGCGTGTATCTGGTCGCGTATGCGTTGATGAGCATCGTGCATGGGCCGCTGTCGGATGCGATCGGGCGGCGGCGGGTGATCATTGGCGGGTTGGCGGTGTTTACCTTGGCTTCGGTGGCTTGTGCGTTGTCCACGGATCTGCCTACTTTGCTTTTCTTTCGCGCGGTACAAGGGCTTTCGGCGGGGGTTGGCCTGATCGTCGGCCGCGCGGTGATCCGCGACGTGCTGCACGGCGACGACGCGCAGCGGCTGATGAGCCAGGTGATGATGATCTTCGGCATCGCCCCGGCGATCGCGCCGATCATCGGCGGCTGGATTCTCGGCTGGGCGCATTGGCCGGCGATCTTCTGGTTCCTGGTCGGGTTCTCGGTGCTGCTGCTGGCGGCGGTGATCGTGCTGTTGCCGGAAACCCATCCGCCGCAGGCGCGGCTGGCGCTCAAGCCCAAGCGGCTGCTGCGCGACTACGTCGCGATCTTCCTCAACCCGCGCTTCCAGCGGTTGACCGCGGCCGGTGCGTTCAACTTCGGCGCGCTGTTTCTGTATATCGCCTCGGCGCCGGCGTTCGTGCTCGACATCCTCAAGCTCAATGAGCGCCAGTTCGCCTGGTTCTTCGTGCCGACCATCGGCGGCATGGTGCTGGGCTCGTTCGTGTCCGGTCGCGCCGCCGGCAAGATCGGCGGCGATCGTCTGGTCAATATCGGCTTCGGTTTCTGCGCGCTCGCGCTGGCGATCAACCTGGGCTACAACCTGTGGACCTCGCAGCCGCAGGTGCCGTGGGCGATTATCCCGATGTGCATCGGCGCGTTCGGCATCGCCCTGGTGTTCCCGATCGTGACCTTGTCGATCCTCGACATGTACCCGCATCAGCGCGGCTCGGCTTCGTCGCTGCAGGCGTTCTCGGGGTTGGTGGTCAATGCGCTGCTGGCCGGGGTGATCTCGCCCTGGCTCAGCGACAGCGCCGTGCATCTGGCGATCGCCGCGTCGGTGTTGACCGCGGTGGCGTGGGGGTTCTGGCGTTGGGAGGCCTTTGTTTCGAAGGCCGCGTGCGCGCGGATGCCGGAAGACGCGGTGATCGTGGAGCCGCAGGATTCGATGTGATTGGCGGCGTGGCGGCTTGGGCCGTTTGCGCGAATTCGAGGTAGCGGCGTAGTTGTGTTTTCGCGGTCGCGGCTTGCGCCGCTCCTACAGGGGGTGGCCGATGCATGCGTATCGGCAGATAACTGACTGCTTTGTGTAGGAGCGGCGCGAGCCGCGACCGCGCAACGTCAATGACGACGCATGCAAGAGGTCGCGGCCGTCGCCGCGACCAACGCCATTCCTGCGCCACGGACGCCTAGATCAACCCCGGATCGGTAATGCCATGCTCGCCGGTTTCCATGCGCCCGGCCAGGCGACGGTAGTACTCCGGGTCGTTCGCGTCGGTCAGCACGAAGTCGTACCACTGCTGGCTTTCGTCGAGCTTGATCGGGCGGTAATGCACCGCGGCCGGGCCCAGGCGCTCCAGGCGCGGTTCGTACAGGCCGTATTGGTCGGCGAGGTTCAGGCGCAGCGGTTTGAGCGCGGGGTTGCGCAAGGCCAGGATCAGCTTGCGCCGACGCAGGCGCAGGTCGGGCACGGTGGTCACGGTCGGGTTGGCGCCGCCGAACGAGCCGCGGAATTCGCGGAAGAAGCCGTTCGGCGCGAACACCTGCAATGCGTAGGCGCGGGCGCCGTCGCGCTGCAAGGTCCAGTCGCCGTGCAGCGTCTTGCCCGGTTCGACCGTGTAGCGGCGCGGGATCGCGGTGGGCGCGAGCAGGTCGTAGACATGGAACACCGCGGCGACGCGGCCGGTGTTGCTCAAGCTCAGGCGCAGCCGCCGCGTTTCGCGATCGAAGCGTTCGCCGACCTGCAGGTCGTAGGGCAGGGCCCGCGACGGTTTGATGCCGGGTTGCTGCCGCGGCGCGCTCGCGACCGCGGGCGGTTTCGGCGCGGGCAGGCGGCTTTGTTCGGCGACGATGCGGTCGGCGTCGCCGATTTCCGGCAGCGACGGGATCGGTTCGTGATTGGGATCGTGGAAGTTGAACGCGGTGGTCAGGTCGCCGCACACCGCGCGTCGCCACGCGCTGATGTTGGGCTCGGCCACGCCGAAACGTTTTTCCAGGAAACGGATCACCGAGGTGTGGTCGAACACCTGCGAATTGATCCAGCCGCCGCGGCTCCACGGCGAGATCACGTACATCGGCACGCGCGGGCCCAGGCCGTAGGGGCGGTCGTAATAGATCGCCGGGTCGCTGGAGGTGCCGTGCGAGGGGCCGCTGCGCGCGATGTGGTGTTCGCCGCGCAGGTCCACGGTCGAACCGCCGATCAGCCGGTGCTCGGCGTCGAACGACGGCGGCGCCGGCGGCGGCATGTGATCGAAGAAACCGTCGTTCTCGTCGAAGTTGACGATCAGCACCGTGCGCGCCCACACCTCGGGATCGGCGGTGAGCGCTTCGAGCACGCGCGCGGTGTAGTCCGCGCCCCAGATCGGCGCCGACGGGCCGGGATGTTCGGAGTACTTGGCCGGCGCGACCAGCCACGACACCTGCGGCAACTGGCCGCTGCGCACGTCGCTGGCGAGATCGTCCAGGGTCCAGGTTTTCAGCGCTTTTTCGGCCAGCGCCGAGCCCGGCGCGGCGGCGCGGAACTGGCGGAACCCTTCCAGCGGGTTGTCGGAGAAGTTGTCGTCCATGTCCTGGTACAGCTTCCAGCTCACCCCGGCCTGTTCCAGGCGTTCGGGGTAGGTGGTCCAGAAATAGCCTTCGCTGGCCGGGCCGGAATCGTCGAAGGTGTTGACGATCGCCGGGCCGCCGCGGTCGGCGGCCGGGTTGTTGGTGCCGGTCCACAGGAACAGGCGATTGGGATTGGTGCCGGTGAGCTGCGAGCAGTGATACGCATCGCACAGGGTGAAGGCATTGGCGAGCGCGTACTGGAACGGGATGTCGGCTTCGCGGTAGTGGCCGAGCGAGCGCTCGGTCTTGGCCGGCAGCCACTTGTCCATCAAGCCCTGATTCCACGCCGCCTGCGCGTCGGGCCAGGTGTGCGGGGTGCCGCCGATGCGCTGCGCGCTCGTGGTCTTGGTGTCGATGTGGTACGGCTGGATTTCGCGACCTTGCGCGGTGGTCTGCCGCCACACCGGCTTGCCGCTGGGCAGCGGAATCGGGAAGCGGTCGCCGAATCCGCGCACGCCGCGCATCGCGCCGAAGTAATGGTCGAACGAGCGGTTCTCCTGCATCAGGATGACCACGTGCTTGACGTCGTGGATGGTGCCGCTGACGCGCGCGGCGGGGATCGCGAGCGCTTTCTGGATCGCGGGCGGGAACAGGTTGAGGGCCAGGCCGGCGGCGGTGGCGCCGGCGGCGCCGCGCAGGAAGCTGCGGCGATGGGAATCGTGCGAGTCGGTCATGACAATCCGGGCATAAATCCGCTCGAAAGCGGGAGGCTGGGGGAGCGGCGGGCGACCGCCATCGCAGGGTGCTGGGCGCAGATGGCAGTGCGGTTACCGCATGCGGACCGGTGCGCGGACTTGTGCGCGCCTGCGCAGTGCGCTGCGATGGCGGTCGCGGCTGCGCGGCGGTACGCGGCCGGCGGCGGGACGCGACCTGCGGCGGCGAGATGAATCGGCGTTCGCTGGTCCGTGCGTATCCGGGCGTCCGCCATGCCGTGCGCGCGGCGGCCCACCGGCGTGACGGCAACTGCGACCGCGTGGGCGCGAGCGGCCGCGAACCCGCGCGCAACGTCGTCGAAACCCGCCGCATCGCATCCGTCCGCGGGCCGGCCGACAGCGGCAACCGCCGCGCTGTGCCCGCCGTGGCCGCTGTGGCTATACTGCCGAATCGATCCCTTCGCAAAGGAATGCCATGAATCAGCCCGTGATCCCCGACGTCGCCCTGGTCGACAACACCGAACAGCGCACGCCGCTGGTGCTGGTGCTGGACTGCTCGGGCAGCATGATGGGCCCGCCGGTGCAGCAGTTGAACGAAGGGCTCAAGCTGCTGGAGACCGAACTCAAGAGCGACGTGATCGCGGCCAAGCGGGTGCGCGTGCTGGTGGTGCGTTACGGCGGTTTCGATCACGCCGAAGTGGTCGGCGACTGGTGCGACGCGATGGATTTCACAGCGCCCGTGCTGGAGGCCGACGGCACCACGCCGACCGGCCGCGCGATCGACCTGGCCCTGACCGAGGTCGAGAACGAAAAGCAGCGCTTCAAGGCCGCCGGCATCGCCTACACCCGGCCGTGGCTGTTCCTGATGTCCGACGGCGTGCCGACCGATACCTGGGAAGCCTCGGCCAAGCGCGCGCGCGAAGCCGAGCAGGCCAACAAGGTCGCGATCTTTCCGATCGCGGTCGGCGATGGTTCGCAGGTCGGCGTCATGGGCCAGTTCAGCGGCAAGGGCGAGGGCGGGGTCAAGCGCCTGCAAGGGCTGCAGTTCCGCGAATTGTTCCTGTGGCTCAGCGCGAGCATGCAGGTGGTGTCGCAGTCGCGTCCGGGCGGACAGGCGCAACTGCCGTCGACCGACACCTGGTCCTCGGTGCCGACCTGAGCGGCGGGGCGCAGGCCATGGCTTGGCGCATTTACGCCGCATCGGCGACCGGAACCTCGCACGTCGGTAAAGGCATTCCCTGCCAGGACGCGTTCGCGTTCGAGGCGGACGGCGAGCGTCTGGTCGCGGTGGTGTGCGACGGCGCCGGCTCGGCGTCGCGCAGCGATCAAGGCTCGCGCGTGGTCGCCGATACGGTCACGCGCGTGCTCGGCGAACGGCTGCGCGGCGATTGCGCCGTGCTGGACGATGAAGACGCGTTCGAGGCGAGCGCGAGCGAAGCGATTCAGACCGCGCGCGCGGCCCTGATCGAGCTCGCCGACGCGGACAAGGCTTCGCTGTCGAGTTATGCCGCGACCCTGGTCGGTTTCGCCGGCGACGCGCAGCGCGGCTGGTTCTTCCATATCGGCGACGGCATCGGCGTGGCCGAAGCGGAGTCGGCGGACGCGCCGGGCGTGGTGTCGGCGCCGGAAAACGGCGAGTACTCCAACGAAACCTATTTCGTCACCGGCGACGCCTGGCGCCAGCACCTGCGCGTGCTCGCGGTGACCGCGCCGACCGCGCGGCTGGCGCTGATGTCCGACGGCGCGATGCCGTTCGCGATGGACAAGGGCAATACCGGCCTGTTCAAGCCCTTCATCGAACCGGTCGCGCGCTATCTGGCCTCGGTCGGCGAAGACGACGGCAGCCGCGCGCTGCTGGGCACGCTCGACGACCCGCGCACGCACGGCATCACCTCCGACGACAAGACCCTGCTGATCGCGTTGCGGGGCTGAGTCCGACGTCATGAGCACGTTGCCATGAGCCCCGACGCCATGCGTTCCCAGGTCGTCAGCGGCGCGGCTGGGGTCGATGCCGTCGCGGTCGATATCGCGATGGCCGCGTGGCAGTCGCATGCGCAGCGAACCCACCCGCAACACACGGGCCCGCGCTCATGAGCTTGGTCAGCGGCCAGACCATCCTGATTGGCTCGCGCCGTTCGCGCCTGGGCAAGCTGATCAAGAGCGGCGGCGCCGGCAGCGTCTACCTGCTGCCGGACGATGCCAACGCGGTGGCGAAGATCTACCACGCGCGGGTCGATCCGCCGAGCTACACCGATCGCATCGAAGCCATGCTCGACCTGCGTCCGCATTTGCCCGACCAGATCGAAGGCGGCAAGCGCTACGTACAGATCGCCTGGCCCGATGCGGTGGTGCGCGACGAGCGCGGCAAGTTCGCCGGCTTCACCATGCCGGCGCTGGACGTGGATTCCACCTCCGAACTCGAACAGGTGCTGCAGGAACGCCAGGCGCGCGCGGCCGGCTTGCCGGTCGGGCTGGGCCACAAGATCACCCTCGCGGCCAATCTCGCCGCGGTGCTCGCGGCGCTGCATCAGCAGCATCACTGCGTGGTCGATCTCAAGCCGGTCAACCTGCGTTTTTATCGCGCGTCGTTGTACATCGCGCTGCTCGACTGCGACGGTTTCAGCATCCAGGGCCGCGGCCGGCGCTATTCGGCGCCGCAGTACACGCCCGATTACCTGGCGCCGGAGTATCAGGCGCACAAGCTCGACGAAGCCGGCGAGGAAACCCAGGACCGCTTCGCTCTGGCGGTGGTGATCTTCCAGTTGCTGAACTTCGGCATCCATCCCTACAGCGGCAAGCCGTCGTCGGATCGGGTGCCGACCGATATCCCCGGACGCATCCGCGAACGCTGCTACGCCTACGGGCTGCGAGCGAACCGGATCATGGCGCCCAGTCCGGTCAGCGCGCACGCGAGCATGCCGCGGGAACTGCGCGGCCTGTTCGATCGCGCGTTCGGCGACACGCCGTCTGCGCGGCCGCCGTCGTCGGAATGGCGCGATGCCTTGCGCGCGTATGCGCAGCCGTCGAGCGGGCGGCTCGTGGTGTGCGGGCGCAATCGCGAGCATCAGCATTACGCCGGTCAGCCCTGCGCCTCGTGCATCCGCCTGGACCTGCTCAGCAAGACCGCGCGCAAGGCCAAGCCGCGTCCGGCCACTCAACCGCAGGATCTGCCGCGCGGCTGGGCCGCGGTGATGCGCACGCCGGTGGCGACGCCGCAACCGCGGCCGCGCCCGCAACCCGCGCCGCGTCGTTTCGGCGCGCGGCCGCCGCTGCCTTCATCGATGCCGCCTTCGTTGCTGCAGCAGCAAATGCCGTCGTCGGCTTCGACCACGCGGGGCTACCGACTTCAAACCTCCCGGTTGGTCGCGACCGCGCGCGCGGCGATGATCCTGGTGGTGCCGCTGGTCTTCGCCGCGCTGTCGTATCTGCTGCAGGGCTATTACGCCAGCCTGCGCGGCGCGGCGACCTCGCCGCTGGACAGCTGGATGAACCAGATCCTGCTGACCCTGATGGGCATCGGCTTCGTGGTGTTCTGCTACCTGTTCCTGGTGGTGCTGCCGCGGATGATCAAGAACCGATGAGCTGGCAGGGCCGCCCTCCGCGCTGGCATCCGCTGCGTTCGCCGCCGACCCGCTTCGCCTTGGTCAAGGTGGTGGTGCTGCTGTTCTTCGTGGTGATCTTCCTGGCGCCGCTGACCGGTTGGCTGATGTCGATGCCGATGTGGCTGATGGATTTCATCGGCTATCTGGTCTCGTCCTCGCGGCACAGCCCGAGCGAACGCTGGTTCCGCGGCGCGCTGGCCGTCGGCGGCGCGGTCTGCACGATCGCGGTGCTGTGGCGCGCGCGCGAGGACGGCGACGACGATCTGACCAAGCGCGCGGTGATCGCCGCGACCATTCTGGCGGTGTATCTGGCGGCGACCTATCCGGCGTCGCGCGGCTCGCCGTCGCCGCGCGCCGAACGCGCCGCGCCCGGCCGCGCGCAAGCCGCGCCGTCGCCATCGCGCGCGAGCCGCGCGCCGGACGCGCCGAAGACCGCGCCGGCGAAGTGGGGCCCGCCGCCACCGCCGCTGCGGCCGGCCGACTACGACGCGCTGGCCGAGCGCCTGGTGTACGGCGCGGCGCGCAGCGCGGCCGGCGGCGATCCGTTCTTTCGCCAGCAACTGGCGATGCTCGGCGAGCTGCGCAAGGAGCGCGCGCCGGCCGACGCCGACGGCGCGCGCTACGAAACCGCGATGCAGCGTTACCGGCGCAGCGCCGAAGCGGCCGTCGCGATGCGGCCGGTGGGCGAAAAGGTTCCGGCCGAAAATTATCTGCAGGCCGCGCGCAGCGCCGATCCGAATTCGGCGATGGCCGCGCGCGAGCTCGGCGCATGGCGCCTGCGCGCCTACATGCGCCAGGTCCAGGGCGATGCCGACGGCGATCCGGCGCAGGTCGACCGTCTGCGCGAGGCCAGTACCGCGGCACGGGCGATGTTCGTCGATGCCTTGCGCATGAATCCGTCGTTCGACGGTGCCTGGCGCGGACTGGCCTGGAGCTGGCTGTACGACGATCCGGATCTGGCCCTGGGCGCGTTGACCATCGAGGCCGACCAGCAATTCGGCGCGGGCGGTGCCAGGGCCGTGCCCGCGACCATCGACGCGGTCGGCGATGCGGCCGGCGCGGCGGGGCGGTCCCGCTTCGAAGTGTTGCAAGCGCGCGCTCGCGCGGCGGCGATGGACCTGCGCAATCTGTCGGTGCCGGGCGATATCCAGCAGGTCGCGCGGTTGCCGGTGCCGGCGGCCGTCGGGCGGACCATCCGCACGGCCGCGGCGGCGGCGAAGAAGGCCGATGCGAAGCGCGTCGCTTCGCGCGCCAGCGCGGTCGACCGGATCGAATCGGCGTGGCGCATCGGCCTGTTGAAAGTCGCCGGCGCGGCCGACCTGCAGGCGTGGACCGATTCGGCGCGCGCGCAGGCGGCGAGTTTCGCGCCCGATGCCGAGCTGAGGCTGGCGGGCTTGCCGCGTTACCGTGTGGTCAGCAGTTTCAAGTGGCCCAAGGGCATGGCCGAGGCGAGCCCGGCGGTGTTCGTGGTGCCCGACCGGGTCGCGCGGCCCAGCGGCGACCCCGGCAATTCGCTGGTGCTCGACATCGCGCGCGGCGATTGCCTGGGCCGCTATTGCGACGGCGTGATGCGCTTGAATTGAGAGTGCGTCGGTCGAGCCGACTTTGGCCGGGCCTGCTTTCACTGCTCGCGCTTTGTCGAGCGCGCTTGAGCTGAGCGCGCTGCTGATCGGACGTTAGCCGCCCAAGCGGAGCAGCCCCGAGCCACGTCCGCCTGCGCCAACTCCGCTTGAGACGAAGCTGGCGTCAGCCGCGCCCGGCCCGACTTGCGCTGTCGAGCGAACTCCGGCCGATGCGCGTGGAGGTCCCCACTGACGCGCATCGGCCGGACCGCTGGAACGAGGTACGGAACTTCGACTCCTTTCCGAACGCACCACCCGGGCTTCGGTTTACACCGGCCCGTTCGGCAATTCCGACACGGTCGCGCCGATGATCAAAGCGCGCTCGCTGCTGGTGGTGCCGGTGAAGGTCTGGGTCGCCGGGTCGGCCTTCCAGCCGGCGGCGAGGCTGCCGCCTTCGGCTTCGAAGGTGAACGGCCCGATCCGCAGCCCGGTGGCGGCGCGGAACGGGTCGGCGAAACGGCGGAAGGTCGAGGTGGTGGTGCGGATCGCGAACGAGGGCTTGTAGCCCACGCACATGCCGTTCTTGATCAGGCCGAAGAAGCCCTTTTCGCCGAACACCGGCTGGCCGCGCGTTTCCACGGTGTCGCCGCCGAACGGGCTGTAGCCGTGGATGAAGGGGCCGTCGATCATGCCGCGGGCGAATTGCCCGTCGTACCAGCCGCCCGGGCGGATGCCGATGCGGTCGACCGCCTGGAAGTCCAGCGACAGTTCGAGCTTGTTGTCGAATTCGAATTCGTCGATGCGCTCCCAGCGGCCGTTGATGCGCACCTGCCAGAACAACTGGCGGATGCGGCTGCGGCGGCCGGCCCAGGTCTGGCCGAAGTCGTAGGGCGCTTCGCGATTGCTGAAACCCAGGGTGACGCCGCTGGGGCCGTTGCCGGCCTGGACCTTCGCGACCCAGTCCGCCGCTTGCTGTTCGACCTGCCAGTCGTGGACCTTCGGCAGCTTGATCAGGTTGAGGTCGGCGAAGCGGACCTGATGTTGTTCGCTGCTGCAGCGCAGCTGGGCCTGGCCGAGTTCGGCCGATTCGCATTGCGCGACCAGCGCGGCGTAATGGCTCTGGGCCTGATTCATCGCCACTTCGGCGGCGACGATGCGGGTCTGATAGCCGGCGCCGCCGCGGCTGCCGAGCCATTCGGTGAAGCTGGGACGGTTATCGTCGACCTGATTGGCGTAGGCCGAGGCGGCCGAGGTCGTGGCCAGGGTGTAGTGATTGGTCGCCACCACCAGCGCGTCGTCGGCGTCGTGCAGGTGCTGGCGCAGGCTGCGGTACTCGGTCTGGGCCGGGATCACGTTGAGGAATTGCTGGTAGGCCTGGTGCACGGCGTCGCCGCTGGACACGTAGGCGCCGATCGCGCTCCATTGCGGCGCGGTCGAGCAGAAGTCGTACTGGGCCGCGGCGATGAAGCCGGCCTGGGTGCGCGGCCAGTCCCACGGCACCGACGGGTACATCAGCTGGAAGTCGTCGGGCGACAGGCCGATCGAATCGATCAGGGCGCGGTACAGCAGGCCCCAGGGCTTGTCGTCGAAGTCGCTGTTGGCGGCGATGCCGGCGTCGAGGCGGGCGACTTCGAGCAGGCGCCGGTCCTGCGCGCCATGGCGGAATTGCGAGAGCGGACCCACGTCGTCCTGCGAATCGTCGGTGTCGCTGGCGCAGGGGTAGGGATACTCGGAATCGGACATGACGGCACTCCTGACTGCATCGCCGGATCGGCGCGTGGTGCCCGGGCCCCGCGCGCCGGCCGGCGTGTCGGTGTCCGGCCGTGGCACCCGCGGTCCGGATGCCGCGCAGGTTGGCCGTCGTCCCGCGGGCCTGCCTTACGGCAACCTTACGGAGCGGTTTTCCTTTTGCAGTCAATGAGTTGGTATCGGCCTCGTCAGGTTCGCGAGGGCCGGTTCGGGCCTGCGCGGGGCGCCGATTGCGCGCGCGGCTCACCGATTCACTACCCGCGATCACCGCCGGCGGCGGGCGCGATCGGGCCCGGTCGCGGCGGGCGGCGACCGTCAGGTTGCGGTAAGGCGGGGCGGGCGGCGGGGCGCGCAGGGTCGGCCTGCGGCGATCGCCGCAGCGCGAGGCAGGTGCATCGGGACGCCCGGTGCGGTCGCGTCGAATGCACAACCCAGGAGAACGTCATGAACGTCAAGCTCGTGAAGTGGTCGCTGTCCGCCGTGCTGGTCCTCGCCGCCTCGCCGGCCCTGGCGGCCGCGCCGCCGGCCTGCAAGTCGCTGCCCAAGGACGTGGCCAAGATGATCCAGTCGTTCGACAGCTGCGCGCGGACCGAAAACCCGACCGTCGCCTGCGAGAAGCTGAAATTGAACGCGCGGGTCTACGAGAACGACAAGGGCCTGCTGCCGCCGCTCGGCCCGATCGGCCCGAAGTACTGGCGCGCCGCGCCGGCCCTGCTGGGTTCGCCGCAGGGGCTGGTCTATCTGGTCCAGGAGAGCGCCAAGGGCCGGCCGATCACCCAGCGCTATTACACCGGCGACAGCTTCGGCGCGTTCTGCACGATCAAGAAGTAAGCGTTGGCTCGCCCGAGCGGACGCGTTGCGCGTCCGTGTTCGGGGCCACGGGTGGCCCCGGGTGCGTATCCGTGTCGAGGCCCGTGCCGGCGTCGATGCGGATGCGCCCGGTCTTCGTCGTTGTCTTGTCGCGGCCGGGTCGGTATGCCGGCGAGATAGTGCCGGCGGTTGCCGTGTTGCCGCGCTGCGTATCGTTGCGCGAGCTTGTGCAGCTCGGTCGACCGCCGCGGCGCTAGTTCAAAACCCTCTCCGCACGAGACAAGGGCGCAGACGGTCACGGGCCGTCTGCGCCATCGGCATTCGCCTGGGATCAGCCGCGCTTCTTGATGATGCCCGGCGGCACCGTGCGCGGATCGTTGCCGACCTGCGGATCGCAGGAGATCACCCGCAGATCGTTGCTCTCCTCATCGCGCACCAGCACGGTGAAGAAGATCAGGGTCTGCACGGTGTTGCGGTTGTGCATGCTCACGCTGCGGCCGTCCTCGGCCACGCGGACCTTGTGGATCTGCTTGAAGGCGTCGGAGTTGAGCACGCTGATGATCTGGAAGCGCTGCGGTACCTGCGCCTCGAACTTGTAGGTGATCACCACCGGGCCGGCGCCCTGCACCGTGACCACGTCCGGCGCGAAGCTGTAGAAGTACTGGCCGAGTCCGGCGTTGCCGCCGAAGCCGACGTAGGCGACGGTCAGTTCGATGTCGATCGGCGCCGGATCGCCCTTCTTGCTCGACTTCTTCTGCTTTTCCGGCGCGGCGGCGGATTTCTTGCTGTCTTTCTTGCTGGCCATGAGCGGTTTCCTAGTGCGTATGGTTGCTGCGGAGCGGCTTCGTCGAACGCGTCGTGGAATCATTCGTAAAACGCGACGAAGCCGGGATGGCGGTAGCCGGCGCGTTGCAGCCAGGCGATCTGGGTGGAGGCTTGCGCGCGCGCGCCGAGGTGCACCTGGGTGCGCACCCAGGCTTCGAGCAGGTTGCGGTCGCGGCTGTCGGCCACGCGCTTGGCGAGCAGGTCGCGCACCCGGTTCCAGTCGTCGCGCGCGCGCGCGTCGTTGCCGGCGCGCTGGTAGCGCTCGCCGCGCCAGACCAGGCTGCGCGCGAGCATCGACAGGATCGGCGGGTCGTCCGGGGTTTGCCGGTGCAGCGCGTCGAGGTCGGCGACCAGGCGGTCGATCGCGGCCTGCGGCGGCGATGCGGCGATCTGATCCATGCGCAGCCGCACCAGCAGGTCGAGCACGCGCCAGTCCGGCAACGGTTCGGTCTGCTGCAACAGCGGCGCCAGCACCTGCTGCGCGCGGCGTAGGCGCTCGTCGGCCAGCGCGGGCACGCCGCGCAGGTGCGCGACCCAGCCGGCATGCGCGTAGGCATGGCCGAGGTTGCGGCGCCAGTCGCGATTGTCGGGCTGCTGTTCGACCAGCGCGCCGAGCAGGCGGATCGCTTCGGCGATTTCGTTTTCGGCGTCGTCGGCCAGGCCGCGGTCGAGCGCGAGCACCGAACTGCGCAGCAGCGAGGTCGCGAGCTTGCGCCGCCAGGCGTCGGCCTCGGGTTCGCTGTCGACCAGTTCGCGCAGCATCGCGGTTTGCGCGGCGTAGCCCTTGGCGGCGTCGGCCAACTGGCCGCGCGCGTCCTGCGCGCTGCTCAGCCACGACAGGCTGTCGACCAGTTCGTAGCGCAGCGGTTTGTCGGCCGGTTTGGCCGCGAGCAGGGCGCGCTTGATCGCGACCGAGCGCGCGAACAGTTCGGCCGCTTCGTCGCTGCGCAGGCGCACGAAGGCCAGGGTGCCCAGATTATTGAGCGCGTACGACAGCTCCAGCTGCCAGCGCGGATCCTTCGGCGCGCGCGCGACCAGGCCTTCGCTGGCGTGCAGATACGCCTGCCAGTATTTTTCCGCCGGGTCGTACTGATTCTGTTGATACGCGTAGTAACCCAGCCAGTACGCGGTGGTCCCGGTCTCGGCCAGGGCATCGAGCGAATCGGGCGCGCCGGCCAGCGCGCGCCGCGCCGCGTCGTCGGCGCGTTCGAACGCGGCGTGCGCTTCGTCGAAGCGGGCCTGGTTCATCAGCACTTCGCCGACCGTGCGCAACGCGCGCGCGTGGCTGACCAGTTCGCGCGGCTGCATCTGCGTTTCGGGCATGCGCTCCAGATAGGTCAGGGCCTGGCTGCCGACGCTGTCGAGCAGTTTCAGATTGCCGATCGGACGCAGTTGCTCGGCCAGATCGCCGAGCATGAAGCCGACCAGTTGCTGGGCCTGATCGCGGCGTTGCTCGGCCTCGCGCCGCGCCTGCCAGGCCTGCAGGCCCAGGCCGGTCGCGGCGAGGGTCAGCACGCACAAGCTGGCGATCGCGCTGACGCGCAACCATTGCTTGCGCCGTTGCTGGCGTTCGGAGGCTTGCAGGAATTGGCGGTCGTCTTCGCCCAGATCGTCGGGCAGGCGGCGCGCGGCCTCGCGCGCTTCGGCCAGCGGACGGCCGGGGTTGAGCAGATGATCGGCGCGGCGGCCTTCCAATGCCCAGCGCCGGGTCGCGCGTTGCAGACGTTCGCGCGCCTGCAGCAGTTGCCGGTTTTCGTTGGCCCATTCGCGCGCGCGCGGCCATTGCCGCAGCAGCGCTTCGTGGGCGACGCCGAAGCCCGGTTCGCCGCCGCTGAGTTCGCCGACGAACAAGCGTGCGCGCACGAAACTCTCGGCCAGTTCGCGCGCGGCCGCATCGTCCAGGGTCGACCACAGCACGCGCCGGCCGGTGACCGCGTCGCTGTCGGGACGCAGCACGATCAGCGCCGCGAGCACCCGTTCCAGGCTGGCCTGCGCGTTCGCCGGCAGCGCCGCAAAGACCTGTTCGGCGCGATGCGCGAGCGCGCCTTCCAGGCCGCCGAGTTCGCGATAGGTGCTGACGCTGAGCACGCCGCCTTCGTCCTGGCGTTCGTACAGCGCCTGCAGGGTGTGCTGCAGCAGCGGCAACGAATCGGGATGCTGGGCGGCGGCGTCGCGCAGCAGGTCGTCCAGGCGCAGCGAGCTTTCCGGGTCTTCGCCGAAACTCAGCCCGGCCAGCGCGGCGGGCGCGCGGATGATCTGGCCGATCTCGCCTTCGCGCGGAGTGAGCAAGTCGATGTGACCGTCGCCGGCCTTGAGTTCGGCCAGACCCGGCACGCTTTCGATCAGGCGCGGGTAGAAGTCGCTGCGGGTGATCGCGATCACCGCCACCCGCGGCGATGCGCACAGCGCGGTCAGCGCGGCGCCGAACTCGGCGCGGTCGCGCGCGTCGATGCCGGGCGCGGCGACCGCGGCCTCGGCGTGATCGACCACCAGCAGCAGATGCGCGCGTTCGGCCAGATGCGCGGTGCGGCGCGCGAACGCGTCGTCGATGCGCGCATGCACCGCGCTCGGGGTATCGCGCAGTTGCCTGGCAAGAACCTCGGCCTCGCCGGGCAGGTACAGCGGGCGGCCGTCCAGCGACCAGTCGCACAAGGTCTGGGCGAGCCGCGCGAGCAGGTCGCCGCCGCGGCAGGCGCCCAGGTCGAAGTAGGCGCTGGTCAGCGCGTGCAGTCCGTCGAAGCCGCCGTCCTGCTGCAGCAGCGGCATCACCGCCGCGCGCAGCAGCGAAGTCTTGCCGCAGCCGCTGGCGCCCGACACCAGGACGAAGCGGCGCTGGCTGTCGAGTTGTTCGCGCAGAGTCGCCAGCAGTTCGGCGGTGGCGCGGCTGCGGCCGAAGAACACGCCGGCATGGGCCTGGTCGAACGAACGCAGGCCGACATACGGGCTGCCCTGAGTCCACGCCGCCGCGCGCGGCAGGCCGCTGCGGTAGTCGTCGGGAAAGGTCACCCGCGCGACCAGCCGGTAGCCGCGCTTGCGGATGGTTTCGATGTAGTCCGGTTCGCGGCTGCTGTCGCCCAGGCGCCGGCGCAGCTGAGCGATGGTCTTGTGGACCGGGTTGTCGCCGTAGAAGGTGCCGCGCCAGATTTCGATCAGCAACTGCTCGGCGCTGACGACTTCGCCGGCGCGTTCGGCCAGCGCGATCAGCACTTCCATCATCCGCGGTTCCAGCGCGGTGGTGACGCCGTCGCGCACGATCGCCAGGCGGTCGGGCTGCACCAGCAGCGCGCCGATGCGGAACTGCGATACCGCCGCCAGGTTCTTGATCCGGTCGATGCGTTGGGGCATCGCAATGCACACTCGCGTTAGAGAAAGGTCGTTCGCGTTCGGGGCCGGCGAGCATGAGCCGTCATGCATCCCCCGTCATCCGCGTCGACCGATGCAGCGAGTCGGCGTGACAGGCGGCAGGCCGCCGGCAACGTCGTACCCCATCACGGCGTCAGGCAGGCGGGTTTTGCCTCACGCAAACTAACAAACCTGTCGCCATTCGTGTGGTTCTATCGATGAAATTTTGTGCGAGGCGGTTCGGTGCGTGGACTGGATCGCGGCGATGGCCGGTGCCGGTGCCGTTTTGCGTGGGTCGCGGCGGCGAGGGTGGGCCGGTCGCGGGAGTGGCGGATCGCGATGCCGTCATGGACATCGGGTCGGTCCAGTCGGGCCAGCGCGATCGCATCGGTCCGATCAAGTCGGTGCGAGCAAGTCGGTCCGATCAGGCCGTTGCGAGCGGCGCGGAATAAAAAAAGCCGGCCGGGGGCCACCCCCCGCGGCCGGCAGACGCTGGCGGCAGAGGGGGATCGGCCGCAGCAATAGCGAAACTAGGGACGGTCCGGGGCATCCGGGCCGAGGAAGATTTCGTCGAAGCGCACGCAAGAGTCGCGTCCAGCGGACGCGGCGCGCGATCCGGAAATAGGTGTCGCCGTGCCGGGGCCGGGCGATGCTCATCAGCGCCATCCCGGCCGGCGTCGACCCACGCCGACGCGACGCCGACCGCGGTTCGCGGCAGACGCTGCGGGTGTCGCGGTGATGGACGATTGCAGTCGGGTGGCGTCGACATGCCACGACCCTAGCAGCGCGCGCAGACGCCGAACTTGACGCGGCTCACATTGGCGAGGGCGGTGCCGTCGCCGCCTGACAATCGTCATCGATCGTGCCGCCGTCTTGCCACTTTCGTCGTAACCCGGGATTCGCGGCCGCGACGATTCGCGGCTCCCGACCCAATCCCCGAGCAGCAGCGCTACAACGCCACCCTCCCTGTAGGAGCGGCGCAAGCCGCGACCGCGACACCGCGGCCACGGCGAGCCTTTCGTCGCCACCGCGCCATCACGCCAACCGCGACGGGCCACCACCAGACCAAGGGCTCATCCCACTGACCGCTCCAATCCGCTCAGCCGGCGCATTCCCGCGAACGCAACGCCACCGCCGGCTTTTGCCGCAACACCTGCGCCACCGTCACACCCAGCAGCGTCAGCACGCCGCCGATCCAGTGATAAGCCTGCAAGGGTTCGCCGAGCAACAGCACCGCCAACACCGCGGTGAACACCGGCGTGAGGTTCATCAGCACCGCGGTCTTGTCCGCGCCCAGGCGCAGCAGCCCGTGCATCCAGAACCACGGCGCCAGGGTCGAGGCGAGCAGGCCGGCGTACAGCACCAGCGGCAGGTTGTGCGCGGTCAGCGCCACCGACGGCGCCAGCAGGAAACCCGGCAGCAACAGCGCGGTGCCGCAGGCGATCTGCAGGTACAGCGATTCGCCGTTGGGAATCGGCAACGCCCAGCGCTTGACCAGCACGCCGTACAAGGCATACGAGAACGCCGCCAGCAGCATCATCAACTCGCCGCGGCCCAGGCCTTGTTGCAGCAGTCGCGCCGGATGGCCGCCGCTGAGCAGCCAGCTCAGGCCGGCGAACGAGATCAGCGCGCCGATCAGCATGCCCGGCGAGGGCCGGGTCTTGAGCACGACCATGCCGATCAGCATCGTCATCGGCGGAATCGCCGCGACGATCAAGCCCATCGACATCGCGCTGACGCTGTGCGCGGCGAAATAGGCCAGCGACTGGTACATCACCATGCCCAGCGCCGACAGCACCACCAGCTTGCGCCAGTACGGACGCACCTGGGCGCGCAGTTTCCAGACCCGCGGCAGCAGGAACGGGGTCAACGCGAGCAGCGCGACCAGCCAGCGGTAGAACGAAATCGCCGCCGGGTCGATCGCGCCGGCCGAGAGTTTGCTGACGATCGTATTGCCGGCCCAGATCAGCGTGGCCAGGATCGGCAGGAGCAGGTGCATGGGGGACGTCCTGGCTGGAGCAGCCGTTACAACGTGGGGCTGCTCATTCTAGAATGTCGGGTAATCGACAGATGCCGATAACCAGACAGGCCATGACGGGCCCCGGACAAGATGCGCCGCAGTCGCCAGTTCCACTATCCCTATCGCTCCTTGCCGGGCCCGCTGCTGCTGCGCTACGAAGCGCTGGCGGTCGATACCGAGAGCGCCTTGCACCAGCATCCCTGGGGCCAGCTGGCGTTCGTCGAATCCGGCAGCATGGCGTTCGTGGTCGAAGGCCAGCCGTTCTTCGCGCCGCCGGGGTATGCGGTGTGGATTCCGCCGCGGATGGACCACACCTCGCACAACCGGCGCGAAGTGAAATGCCGGCTGATCAATATCGCCGAGCGCTACACGCCGCAGCTGCCCAAGGCGCCGGGCATCGTGCGGTTGCATGCCTTGTTCATTGCCGGGGTCGAGGACTTGTTCGATCGCGGCATCGAGATCCCGCAAACGCCGGGCGACCGGCGTCTGGCGCGGGTGCTGATCGACAAACTGCTGGCCACGCCGATGCTGCAACGGTTCGTGCCGCAGAGCGAAGACCGCCTGCTGGCGCCGATCCTCGACGCCTTGCAGCACGCGCCCGGCGACAACACCACGCTGGAGCAATGGGCGCAGCGCGTGCACACCACCGAGCGCACCTTGAGCCGTCGTTGCCGCGACGAACTGGGCATGTCTTTCAGCCAGTGGCGGCAGCGCTTGCGCTTCCAGCAATCGATCCCGCTGCTGGAGCAGGGCCGCAGCGTGCAGCAGGTGGCGGCGCAGATGGGTTATGCCAGCGTGTCTGCGTTCATCGCGATGTTCCAGCAGTTCAGCGGGACGACGCCGCAGAAGTTTCGGAAGTGAAGTAGACAGGCGGTTGTAACAAGGTCGCCACTTCCATCCGCGCTCCCCGTGCTTTTCCCCCCTTTGCAAAAGGGGGGCAGGGGGGATTTGCTTTTGCTTTTGCTTCCGTTTTTGCTGCAGAGATTGCTGCAGAGGACTTCAGCGTCCGGGCTAAAAGCGAATCCCCCCTCCCCCCCTTTTCCAAAGGGGGGAACAGCAACAGCAGTTTCGAAGTGGTCGGGGCACACGGGTAGAGCAGCGGGATGAAGATAGAGCCGGTACAAAACCGGCCGACATACAGCCTTAGCCGCGCGAACCTGGCCGCACCGACTCGTCAGTCGCCTGAAAGCGCCACTTACTCCGCCTTTTGCGCCGCCACACGCTTGCGCACCTCTTCCAGCATCCCATCCAGCGCCTCGCGGTCATGCACCTCGCCGCGCAGCACGAAGGTATCGATGCGGCGGGTCGCGCTGATGTCGCGCAACGGGTCGGCGTCGAGCAGCAGGATGTCGGCCGCCTTGCCGGCGGCGAGGGTGCCGTGCAGTTTTTCCTGGCCCAGGAAGCGCGCGCCGTTGATCGTCGCCGCCTGCAAGGTCTGCAGCGGGGTCAGGCCGCTTTCGACGAAGCGCTGCATCTCATCGTGCAGGCCCACGCCGGGATAATTGAATGAGTTGAGAAAGCCCGCGTCGGTGCCGGCCAGCACGGTCACGCCCGACTGCTGCAGCAAGGGCAGGATCGCGGCGTTGCGCTCGTAACGCTGATGGCGGCGTTCGATCGCGGCCGCGTCGTCCTTGGCCGCGCGCTCCACCCGCCAGGCATACGTCGCCTGCAGGCCGGGACCGATGTATTTCAGATAGTCGTCGCCGCGATGATCGTTGCGATCCAGATACGTGGTCACGAAGCTGCCGTTGAGGGTCGGCGTGACCGCGGTGCCGCGTCGCGCCAGGCGCTTGTAGGCGGCGCGCGCGGTGGTTTCGTCGAAGCTGGATTGAATGCGGTTCCAGCCTTCCTTGCTGTCGATCTCGCCGCGCCGGACCATCGCGCCGATCTGCGCTTCCTGCGGCGAGCCGGCCTTGTACGCGTACTCGATGTGTTCGATCGAACTCAGCCCAGCGGCGCTGACCTCATCGATGGTGAGCGCGAACGGCACGTGCGCCGACACCCGCAGGCCGCGCGCATGCGCCTGCTTGAGCGCGTCCATGAACAACTCGGGCGACAAGGTGTTGTCGGTGATCTTGACGAAGTCGACCCTCCAGCCCTGCAGCTGGTCCAGCGCCTTGCTGATCTCTGCGTGGCTGCCGACTTCGATATCGCCCGGCCAGATCGACTTGTAGCCCTCCAGCTTCGGGCCGGAGGTGAAGATGGTCGGGCCGTCGAGCGAGCCGTTGTTGATCGCCTCGCGCCATGCGAACACGCTCGGGCTCAGATCGCCGGCCGCGTCGCGCACCGCGGCGATGCCGTGGGCGACATACAGCGGCAGCAGGTTCTTGTTTTCCTCGATCAGCTTGTCGCCGCCGCCGAAATGCACGTGCATGTCCCACAGCGCCGGGATCGCGTACTTGCCTTGCGCATTGATGCTGCGCGCGGCCTCGAAGCGCTTCGCCTTGGCGTCGTCGACGATGGCCAGGATGCGCGCGCCCTTGACCGCGATGGTCTGGTTCGCGCGGGTCTTGCCGTTGCTCACGTCGATCACTGCGGCATGGCGGATCAGCAGGTCGGCGGTTTCAGCGGCCTGGGCGGTCGTGGCGGCGCAGGCGAGGGCGAGCAGGCTCAGCGCGAGGGCGTGGCGGCGGTGCGGGGCGATCATGCGGCGATTCCGGTTCGTGGTCCGCAGCGATGATCCGGCGGCGCGGCCGCCCGCGCCAGTCCCGATCGGGCGGGGGAGATGGATCGGATCGGGGCTTTCGCGACCGCGATCGCCCACGCCGAAGCGTCCGTTTCAGCCGCGAATGGCTTCTCCGCCGCAGTCCTTGAGGCGCGAACTAGTAGAAGTGAGTGACCCGATGGTGCCCGCGCAACGCCTCGGGCCGGTAAGCCGCGGTGCGATCGCAGGCAACGACGCGCGCGGCGGCGAAACGCTCAAGCACGGTGGGATCGAGCTCGGCCTGTTCCTGGATCGGTCGAGGCGCGCTGGACCACTTGAAAAGGCGCATCCACCACGCGCCTTGTTGCCGCGCGAAGACCTCGGAATGCTGAGGCCCCAGCGGATCGGGATGCAGGTGCAGTTTGCTCCGGTCCAGCACGATCGGATGGGGCCCGGCCATGGCTTCTTCGATCATCCAGCGCAAGGCGATGTCCGACAGGCGCGATTCCTCTTCCGGATAGCTGCCGCCGATGTCGGAGTGGTTGCCGGCGAACCAGCGCTGGCGGAAGCGCCCGCGCGTATCGCCGGGCTGATCGGCATTCCTGCTGCCGCCCCAGGTCACGCGTCCGAAGGCAAGGCGTGTTTCGTCGATGGCCAGCGCGTGGCGCGCGACGGGGATGCGCGGGTCCAGATAGCGATCGTAGTTTTTCGAATTCCACACGGCGAAGTGCCACGGCCGGGTGCCGCATCGCACGTCCTTCGATGCCCATCGAAAGGTGACGCGCGCATAGGAAAGCGCCGCCACCGATACGCCGGCCAGGAATACGAACGTCGCCACCGCCCATTGCGTCCAATCGAACCAATGACTGGTCAGCGCTGCGATCGCGATGCTGACCGCGCCCAGCGCCAAGGCGGCGACAGCCAACAGTGCCAAGCGCGCCGGCACGGGCAGACCCAAGGCCGCCACCGAATCGAACACGCCGATGAATTCGGGATAGACGTCGCCACGGGCGGGATCGTTTCCGGATCGGTACTTGGACCGAAAGCGCCGCGCGATCGCCTCGCGTTGCGCTTCGAATCGTTTGCGGGGATGGCCGGAGCCGTGCTCATAGACCTTCACGACCGCTTCGGTGGCGATCACGCGCAGCGCCCGGCCCGCTCTGGGCAGCGCTCCGCCCTTGCCGTCGGTGGTCGGCACCCCGCACAGGTTCAACACATTGGCCAAGGCGCGCACGGTGTAGCCGCCGCGGCTGAATCCGAACAGATATATCCGGTCGCCCGGCTCGTAGCGTTTGAGGATGGCTTCGTAGCAGTCGATGACGTTGGTGCTGAAGCCCAAGCCGACCGCCAGCCCGGCCCAGGATTTCAATCGTTCCCACAGGCCCAGGCGGACGCTGCCGGCCGCATTGGAGGTTCCAAGACCGGGCTCGTAATAGGCGACCTGCTCGCGCGGATCGATCGGGCTGTCGGGCCCGACCCGGCTCGCGCGGAACAGCTTGTAGATGTTGCTCAACTGCTGATCCGGTCGCACGCCGCCGATCTGGCCGGTTCCGTCCGCGAATATCAGAATGTTCTTCGGCATGGTCGAATGCGCGCCTGTTCGGGTTTGGCTTGCGGGTCAGGTCGACGATGGCTTTGGTGACGCCGACGAGCGCCCGCGCATTTCGCTAGGAACGCGCGTTCGTCGATCCGGATGGGGCGCATCCGGATTTCGATGCGTCGCTTCATGCGTTCGGCAGGTCGTGGCTCCCGATGGCAACCGGGATTCATCCATCCAGCCAAGGCCGTCCCGACGCATCGAGCGTCTGGTCAGTCATCGTTGTTTCCCGAGAAACGTCAGGCCGTGGGCCCGCGTGAACTGCCCGAACGCATGAACGGTGCTTTTTCCCGCTGGCGTTTTTGCGGCTATCGATGTGTTTCAACGAATATGCCCGCGCGGATCGGCCAGCAGTCGATGTCTGCGCGATCCCGGTATCAGCGATCCGGTGACTGCTCAAGCCGGGCGCCAAGGCCCGATCCCCAAAAACAAACAAGCCGGCATAAGCCGGCCTGTCTGCAACGCCTCAATGTCGCGAGCAACGATCGACCAGCCCGCAGGCCCGATCGATCGCCGCTGCGCGCGGATTAACCCTGGGCGGGTTTCGCCTTGGCATCGGCCTTCGCCGCCGGCTTGGCCGGCGACACCGGCGCCGCAGCGCCCGCGGCCGAGGCCTGCCAGCCGCAGCTCTTGCCTTCGTTCTGCTGCTTGAGCCAGGTCTGCAGCGGCGCGAAGTATTCCAGCACCGCCGTGGCGTCCATCTTCTCGCCGCCGGTCAGTTCCTTCATCGTCTGCTGCCACGGCTGGCTCGCGCCCTTGCTCAGCATCGCTTCGAACTTCGCGCCCGCGGCCTTGTTGCCGTAGAAGCTGCATTCGTACAGCGGGCCCTTGTAGCCGGCCGCGTCGCACAGCGACTTGTAGAACTGGAATTGCAGGATGTGCGAGAGGAAGTAGCGCGTGTAAGGCGTATTGCCCGGCACGTGGTACTTCGCGCCGGCGTCGAAGAACTCCTCGCCGCGCGCCTGCACCGGCGCCACGCCCTGGTACTTGGCCTTCAGTTCCCACCATGCCTTGTTGTACGCATCGGGCTTGATCGAGCCGTCGAACACGCCCCAGCGCCAGCGGTCGATCATCAGGCCGAACGGCAGGAACGAGACCTTGGCCAGCGCCATGCGCATCTGCGCGTTGATCAGCGCTTCGTTGCTCTGCTGCTGATTGCCGACCATGCCGATCGACTGCAGGTACTTGGGCGTCATCGCCAGCACGATGGTGTCGCCGATGGCTTCGTGGAAACCGTCGTGCGCGCCGGTCTGGAACAGCGGCGGCTGCTTGTTGTAGGCCAGGTAGTAATACACATGGCCGAGCTCGTGATAGATCGTGGTGAAGTCTTCTTCGTTCGGCTTGATGCACATCTTGGTGCGCACGTCGCCGCCCATGTTCATGTCCCAGGCGCTGGCGTGGCAGACCACGTCGCGGTCGCGCGGCTTGATGAACTGGGTTTTCGCCCAATAGCTGTCGGGCAGCTTGGGCATGCCGAGCGAGACGTAGAAGTCCTGCGCGCGTTCGGTCATCTGCTTGGCGTTGGCCAGGTTGGCGTCGACCTCGAGCTGCGCCTGTTCCAGCGGGCTGCGCTCGCCGCCGGACTTGGCTTCCTGCGCGTCGAGCGCCTGCTGGTACTGACGCGCGAGCGCGCCGTTGATGTCCAGGCTGCCGGCCTGCTGCTCGGTGTAGGGCGCGAGCACGTCCCACAGATTGCCCCAGTCCTGCTGCCACATGTTGCCGAGCAGATGCGCCGGCAGCATGCCGCCGCCGGTCTGGCCCTTGTCGACGCCGTACTTGGATTCCAGGCGCGAGCGGGTGTAGCAATGCAGCTGTTCGTACAGCGGCTTGACCTGGCCCCACAGGCGATCGGTCTCGGCCGCGAGTTCGGCCGGGCTCATGTCGTAGCCCGAGCGCCACAGCTCGCCGGTGTCGGCGTAGCCGAGGTTCTGCGCGCCTTCGTTGACCAGTTCGACGAAGCGCGTGTAGTCCTTGCGCATCGGCTTGGAAATCGTGTGCCAGCCCTTCCAGGCGTCGAGCTGGGCGTCGTAGTCGCGGCTGTTGCGCAGCACGTCCTCCAGATCGCCGAGCTGGCGGCAGTCGGTGTCGCCAGGGCCGCT
Organism: Lysobacter capsici; assembly: GCF_014779555.2. Taxonomy (NCBI): domain Bacteria; kingdom Pseudomonadati; phylum Pseudomonadota; class Gammaproteobacteria; order Lysobacterales; family Lysobacteraceae; genus Lysobacter; species Lysobacter capsici. Next base: position 4,069,784 of record NZ_CP094357.1, on the reverse strand, counting down.
GCAATAGCTGCCCGAGCCGTACATGCCTTCCATGCGGGTGGCGATCTGGGTCAGCTCGGCGAGCTTGGCCGGGTCCTTCGGCGCCGGCATCGCGGTGCCGATCTTGAGCAGCTGGATCGCGCGCGCGGTGGCCGGCGACATCTGCTTGCCTTCGAACTTCTTCGACTGCTCGATCCAGCTGTTGAGCTGGGTGAGGTAGCGCTCGTTGGCCTTGGCCGACAGCAACTGGCTGTCGTCGTTGATGTAGGTCGACGACAGCCACTGCGCGGCGGTCATCTCCGGATACATCTTCTTGTACTCGTCGTTGACGCGCGCGATGAACTGGTCCGCGGTCTCGCCCTCGGGCGCGGCGGCCGGAGCGGTGGTGGTGCTCGAGGAGGGGACGGGTTCCTTCTTGCAGCCGCTCAGGCCGATCACGGCCGCAGCGACGCCGAGCGCCAACAAGGCGCGGACATGTTTCATGTGTGCTCTCTCCAGAAGAAGTGCGGCGCTTCGCGCGCGAGCCAGAAGGCTAGAGGCCGGGTCGGTCCGGCGCAAGCCGGGCTTGGCCGAGCCGGCGGGATCGTCCGTCCGGCCGATGAACGCCGGAGCGGCGGTGAGGAACTTTTGCGCAAACTCGGCACAGCTGCCGGACTGAAAACGGTTACGGCCCGGGTAGGGGGAAGCCGAATTTGGCCGATTCAGGCGAATTGCGCATTTTGACCCGCGAACCCGGTCGCGGAATTTCGTAAATAATTCGTTACGTGGAAACGTTTAGATCGTTATTTTTCTGTTATTCACATGCGCTGCACGCAACGCCGGACGGCTTTTCTTAGCGTTTGTTCAGTTTTCGAAACGTGCGCAGGTCGGTCCGAACCGGTCCATGTCACAAAAACGGAATTGATTTGTGACGCGAAAACGGAAAAAGTGACGTTGAACGGCAGCCGCTCATCGGCTGCGCCGCGTGGGGCGGGGCAGGCTCCACACGGCATGCTCCGGGCGGCACGGTCCTGGCTTTAAAAGGTAAGGCATGAAACATACGACGGGCACTGCGAACGGCACGCTGCACACCGCCACATTGGCCTCGGCCCTGCCGATGCGCGGGCGCGAAGGCGGGGTCTGCCTGTTCTCGGCCGACCTGAGCTGGGCCCGCGAACAAGCGCCGGCGACCTCGCGCGGCCTGTTCGCACGAATCCAATACACCCGTATCGCCCTGTTCGCGCTGCTCGCGCTGGCGGTGGTCGGGGTGGTCATGATGAATGGGCCGGCCGACGCCGGCCCGAACCGTTCGCTCTCCAAGGCGCTGCCCGATCCGGTCAGCGAGGCCGAGGTCGAGTCGGTGGTCGCGAACACGGGTCACCCGGCCGCGCGCCTGAAGGCGCCGGTCGAACGCACGGCGGCGCGCTGAAGCGCGAACCGGTGCACACCCGATACGGAACTCGGTGGGAGTAAGCGCCTGGATGGCGCAATCAGGGGAAGGGAAGCAAGCAGTACGCTTCAGCAGCGCAAGTCGGAGTCCGGTTATGGGGATAATCCGTTCCGCACAGTTTGAATGGCGTCGGCGCCACGGAAGGCGTCGGTGACCGCTGTGTTTCCCGCCGCGCGCGCGACCGCGGCCTATCGATGAAACGGCCGCGCGCGAGGCGCCGGCATCACCAGTCCGTCGGCGCGTAATCCTTGAGGAACTGGCCCCACACGTGGGTGCCGGTGTTGAAGCCGTGGATGATCGGATCGACGATGCGCGCGGCGCCGTCGACGATGTCCAGCGGCGGGTGGAAGCGTTCCTCGATCACCTTGCGCGCGGCGATCTCGACCGGATCTTCGTCGGTCACCCAGCCGGTATCGACCGAGTTCATGTGGATGCCGTCGCCGTGGTAATCCGCGGCCGAGGTGCGCGTCATCATGTTGAGCGCGGCCTTGGCCATGTTGGTGTGCGGGTGCTTGGTGGTCTTGAAGTTGCGGTAGAACTGGCCCTCGACCGCCGACACGTTGACGATGTGCTTGTCGCGGCGCGGGCTGTCGCCCTCGGGCACGCGCAGCATCAGCGGCTTCAGCCGCGCGTTGATGATGAACGGCGCGATCGCGTTGACCAGTTGGGTTTCCAGCAATTCCACCGACGGTACTTCGTCCATCTGCAGGCGCCAGGAATTGCGCCCGCGCAGGTCGACCTGCTGCAGGTCCTGATCCAGGCGGCCTTCGGGAAACAGATGCGCCTGGCCGAGCAGTTCGTCGGCGAGCAGCGGCACCTGCGACAGTTCGGCGGCGCGGGTCAGGCCGGTCGCGTCGATCAGCGAGCGCACGTTGCCCTGCGCTTGCACGGCGCCGTTCGCGCTATCTCCGGCATCGGACAGCAGGTCGAACGCGCGCAGGCCTTCGTAGCGGCCGACCAAGCGGCGCACGTCGTCGGGCATCTCGTGCAGCGCGGAGGTTTCGCCGGCCATCATGTGCGCATAGAACGCCGGCGGGCGACGCACGGTCTGGCAGGCGTTGTTGATGATGAAGTCCAGACGCTCGCGAGTCGCCAGCAGTTCGCTGCAGAACGCTTCCACGCTCGGGGTGTGGCGCAGGTCCAGGCCGAACACTTCCAGGCGATGGCCCCATTGGGCGAAGTCGGGCTCCTGCGCGTAGCGCAGCGCGGAGTCGCGCGGGAAGCGGGTGGTGACGATCAACGCGCAACCCGCGCGCAGCAGCTTCAATCCGGCCTGATAACCGATCTTGACCCGGCCGCCGGTCAGCAACGCGACCCGGCCGCTGAGGTCGGCGGTTTCGGTGCGCTTGAAGAAATTCAGTTCCGCGCAGGGCGGGCACATCTGGTCATAGAAGTGATGAACCTGGGTGTATTTCTTCTTGCACACGTAGCAATGCAGCAGCTCGGGCGATTCGCTGTAGGCGATCGGCTCGGGCGTGTTGTTGCTGGGATCGTGCTGGCCGGCGGGCTGCGGCGGGAAATAATTCGGCGTGGTGAACACCGGCTTGCGGCGCAGCGCGCGGATGCCGGTCTGGTTGAGCAGTTCGTCGGCCTTGCGCAGCTTTTCCTGATGCCGCTCGCGCGCCTGCTGCTTGAGTTGCTTGCGCCGCGCCTTGGGTTCGGGATGGAAGGCCTGGGCGATCGCCTGATGCAGGCGCGCGCGCTCGTCGGCGGGCAGCGCGTCGAGCATCGCGCGGTCGGCGTTGAGCTGTTCGAGCACGGCGAGCGCGGCGCGGACGCGATCGAGCAGCGGCGGGCTGTCGGTCTGCGCGGCGGCGTCGGCGCCGTCCGGGGCGGTGTGGGTGGGAGTATTCAAAAGATAAGGTCCGCGGCGCACGGCGAGGGTGCGCGATTTAGAAGGGCTGGTTCCGAGGGGGCGATTCTACAGTGGTCGCCTGCGACCGCCCGCGGACGGCCGCGGGATGCGCCGGATGGCCGCTGATTCGACCGGCGCCGCCTGCGTTTTACAGCGCCAGGACTCGTTCAGGCAGCCGCACCAGCCCGTGTTCGGCCAGCCATTGCCAGGAGGTTTCCGCGTCCTGCTCGACGTAGGCGCGCGCCGAGCCCATGCGGAAGCTGTAGCCCCATTCGTCCATGTCGGCCAGGATGCGGTCGCGGCCGGCGCCGGGCAGGGCGTCGCCGAGCAGGGTCTGCAGCACGCACACTGCGTCTTCTTCCTCGACCGAATCGGTCGCGTCGGTATGCACCTGCGCGCGGCGTTCGGGCGGCAGCACGATCAGGTGCGCGGCTTCGTGCAGCAGCGAATGCACCGGCGTGTCGCCGCGCGCGTACACGGTGCTGCCGATCAGGCCGGCTTCGTTGTCGCCCCAGTAGCTGCCCGGGATCGCCTCGCCGTCGGCGACCCGCTCCAGGCGCAGGTCGTAGCGCGCGAGCAGGGCGGCGGCGTCGTCGAAGGCGATGTCGGACAGGGTGAGCATGGCGCGGGGCGTTTTTAGGTGGGGGCGGGGTAGGCGCGATTGCGCAGGCGAGTTCTGCGCGGGTGCGCGGATTGCGATAGTCGCCCGAACAAAACCGCAAAGCCTGGGCGATGCGACGCAGGGCGCGTTTGCGCAGCCGTCGTAGTGTCGCGGTCGCGGCTTGCGCCGCTCCTGCAGAAGGATATGGGACAGCGGTCGGGAGGCCGACCGCTTGCCGTCAGGCTTGCGCCTGGTGCGGGGTTTCCGGCAGGGCGACGGAAATATCCAGCACCTTGTTGTCGCCTTCGCCGATCAGATCGACCTTGACCGATTCGGCGTCGACGTTGACGTACTTGCGGATCACCTCGAGCAGCTCGCGCTGCAGCATCGGCAGGTAGTCGGGACCGCCGCCGCGGCCGGCGCGCTCGTGCGCGACGATGATCCGCAAACGCTCCTTGGCGACGTTGGCGGTGGGTTTCTTGGCCAGCAGAAAGTCGAACAGACCCATGAGCTCAGCCTCCGAACAGCTTGGTGAAGAAGCCCTTCTTTTCCACTTGCGTGAAGCGCATCGGTCGGGTGTCGCCGAGCAGGCGGGCGACGGCGTCGTCGTAGGCCTGGGCGGCGTCGGATTCGGTTTCCAGGATCACCGGCTCGCCCTTGTTGGACGCGTTGAGCACGTCGCCGGATTCGGGAATCACGCCGATGGTCTTCAGGCCGAGGATTTCCTCGACGTCGCCGATGCTGAGCATCTCCTGGTCTTCCACGCGCTTGGGGCTGTAGCGGGTCAGCAGCAGGTGCTCCTTGACCTTCTCGCCGTTCTCGGCGCGGCGGGTCTTGGACGCGAGCAGGCCCAGGATGCGGTCGGAGTCGCGCACCGACGACACTTCCGGGTTGACCACGACCACCGCCTGATCGGCGAAGTACATGGCCAGGAACGCGCCCTTTTCGATACCGGCCGGCGAATCGCAGACGATGTAGTCGAAGCCTTCGGCGGCGATGTCCTCGAGCACCTTCTGCACGCCTTCCTTGGTCAGCGCGTCCTTGTCGCGCGTCTGCGAGGCGGCCAGGATGAACAGGTTCTCGAACCGTTTGTCCTTGATCAGCGCCTGCTTGAGGTTGGCTTCGCCGTTGACCACGTTGACGAAGTCGTACACCACGCGGCGTTCGCAACCCATGATCAGGTCGAGATTGCGCAGGCCGACGTCGAAGTCGATCACGGCGACCTTGTGGCCGCGACGGGCGAGGCCGCAAGACAGGCTGGCGCTGGTGGTGGTCTTGCCGACGCCACCCTTGCCCGAAGTGACAACAATTATTTCGGTCAAAACACGTTCCTCCAATGGTGCGGCGTCAATCCAGCGCCGCAATTTTGATTTGTTCGTCTTCCAGCCAGATCTGCACGGCCTTGCCGCGCAGTTCCTTCGGGATGTCTTCGAGCACCTTGTAATGGCCCGCGATCGCGACCAGCTCGGCATGAAACTCGCGGCAGAAGATGCGGGCCTTGGTATTGCCTTGCGCGCCGGCCAGCGCGCGTCCGCGCAAGGGGCCGTAGATGTGCACCGAGCCGTCGGCGATGACTTCGGCGCCGGCGCCGACCGTGGTCAGCACGGTCAGGTCGCGGTTGTCGGCGTAAATCTGTTGGCCCGAACGCACCGGGGCGGACTGGATCAGTCCGACCGAAGTGGACGTCGCTGCGCCCGCGGCGGAAATCCCGGGGCGCGAGGTTCTGGCCGGTTCGGCGGGTGCCGGCGCCGGTTCGCGCTTGGGCGCGGCCGCCGCCACCGGCTCGACCCCGCCCTCGGCTTTTTCATACGACGCCCGGAACTTGGCCAGCAACGGCAAGCCCAGGGCCTGCGCCAGGCGATCGGTCTCGCTGGTGCCGTAGGCCAGCGCCACCGGCAGCACGCCGGCGGCGCGCAAACCATCGAGCAGCGCCTGCGCGGTGACCGCGTCCGGGGTCTGGCTCAGGCCGCCGAAGTCGATCACCACCGCGGCGCGGCCGAACATGTTCGGCGCGCGCTGCACGCGGCTGCGCATTTCTTCGGTCAGGCGTTCGACATCGAGGGTGCGGATGCGCAGGTTGGCGATGCCGACTTGGCCGATCTTGAGTTCGCCGGCTTGTTCGTAATCCACGGCTACGCTCACGGGCACGTCCCGGTCGGCCGCTGCGCGGCCTGGTCGTGCACGCGCCGCACCGGCACCCGCGGACGGGTCAGCCAGCTGGCCTCGGGCAGGGCGTCGCCGTAGGTTTCGCGCACCCAGGCGTAGCTGCACAGCGGTTTCATCAGCATCGCCGCGCGCACGCCGGCTTCTTCCATCACGTGCTGACCGACCTCGCGGAAACCGAAGCTGCCATGGAACAGCAGGGCCGGGTCGTTGCCGCCTTCCAGGAACACCTCGCAGGCCAGCTGCGGATAGCGCAGCTCGGCATAGCTCTGGGCGTCGGCATAGAACGCGCGGCCGACACCGCCGCCGCGGCGCCGGCTGGCGACGACGATGCGGTCGATATAGAAGAAATCCGGGTGACGATCGCGAAACCAGCGGAAATTGCTGCTGTCGTGATCGGTATTCGAGCCCATCCCAATCAGGAAACCGGCCAGGGTCCCGTCGCGCTCGGCGACGCGGAAATATTCGGCGCTGTCGAAGAAATGACGCAGACGGGCCGCATCCAGCGGCAGGATCGCGGGGCCGGCGGCGTTGTTGAGGGCAAGGACGGAATCCAGCTCGTGCTCACGCACGTCGCGGACGACGATCGACATTCCACGCTCCAAGTATTCAAAAACCGGCACGCGTTCCGTGCCGGCGTCCCGATTATCGCATGGCCGTCCGCCCGGGGCGAACGGCAAGTGCATGACTTCTGGACGGCTCGGCGGGACCGCCCATGCCGTTAGCATGCATTCATGCTGGCTCGCCTCACTCCTACTCAACTCATGCGGTTCGCCGGGCTGTTCACCTGGGGCATGGCGGGGTGCTGGCTGGTGATCATGTGGCTGGAGCCGGAAGCGGCGGCCACCCTGCCGGGCGGCAGCGAGCACACCTTCTTCCTGCTGATCCTGCGCTGGGTCGCGATCCACCTGGCCTTCGGCGCGGTGTACTGGTGGGCCAGCCGCGGCCTGGGCCAGCGCCGGCCGGGGCCGACCGACTACGCCATGGTCCTGGTCCTGACCGCCTGCGCGATCGGGGTCGGCTACTACTCCAACAGCGGCATCGGCAGCATTTTGCTGATGGTCGTGGCCGGGCTGCTGCCGTGGCTGCTGCCGCTGCGGGTCGGCGCGGCCTGGCTGGTGCTGGGCAATCTGTCGATCATCCCGGTGTTCGTGATCGCCATCGGCCAGCCGCTGCTGGTCGCGATCGTGCAGTCGCTGGCCTATGCCGGCTTCTCCAGCCTGGTGTTCGTCAGCTCCCTGGTGGCGATGCAGCAGGCCCAGGCCCGCGAGGACCAGCGCCGGCTCAACGCCGAGCTGCGCGCGACCCGCGCGCTGCTGGCCGAAAGCGCGCGGATCAACGAGCGCACCCGGATCTCGCGCGAACTGCACGACCTGCTCGGCCACCACCTGACCGCGCTGAGCCTGAACCTGGAAGTCGCCGGCCACCTGTCCGAAGGTCGGGTCAAGGAACACGTGCAGCAGGCGCATACTCTGGCCAGGCTGCTGCTCACCGACGTGCGCGAGGCGGTCAGCCAATTGCGCGAGAACGGCGCGATCGATCTGGCCCTGGCGCTGCGTCCGCTGGCCGAAAACGTACCGGCGCTGGACATCCGCATGGACATAGAAACGCCCCTGACCCTGGACGACCCCGAGCGCGCCCACGTGCTGCTGCGCTGCACCCAGGAGATCATCACCAACACCGTGCGCCATGCCGGCGCGCAGCACTTGTGGATCGACGTGCGCCGCAGCGGCGAACAGATCGTCATGAGCGCGCGCGACGACGGCCGCGGCGCCGATCACCTGATCGCCGGCAACGGCTTGCGCGGCATGCGCGAGCGGTTGCAGCAGTACGGCGGCCAACTTCTCATCGAAACCCGGGCCGAGGCGGGCTTTTGCCTGCAGCTGACTCTCCCCGCCACCGCGGCCGCCATGGCCCGCGAAGGAGCGCTTGCATGATCCCCAACCCCATCCGCGTATTGCTGGTCGACGACCAGACCCTGGTCCGGCAGGGGGTGCGCTCGCTGCTCGCCCTGGCCGAGGGCATCGAGGTCGTGGCCGAGGCCGGCGACGGCCGCCAGGCGGTCGAGATCATTCCGCAGATCCGCCCGGACGTGGTCCTGATGGACATGCGCATGCCGGTGATGTCCGGCCTGGAGGCCCTGCAGGCGCTGTCGCGCGCGGGCTACCTGCCGCCGACCATCATCCTGACCACCTTCGACGACGACCAACTGGTGCTGGCCGGGCTCAAGGCCGGCGCCAAGGGCTATCTGCTCAAGGACGTATCGCTGGCGCAACTGGTCGGCGCGATCCAGGCGGTGGCCGACGGCGGTTCGCTGGTCCAGCCGGCGGTGACCCAGCGCCTGCTGTCGGGGCTGGAGCACATGCGCAACGACTTCGTCAGCCTGGACCGGCCCGATCCGCTGACCGAGCGCGAGACCGAAATCCTGCGGCTGATGGCCGGCGGCTTTTCCAACAAGGAAATCGCCAATTCGCTGGGCGTGGCGGAGGGGACGATCAAGAATCACGTCTCCAACATCCTGTCGAAGCTCGGCGTGCGCGACCGCACCCGCGCGGTGCTCAAGGCGTTCGAGCTGCAACTGGTCTGATCCAGGCGCGCCGGCCCGGCGCGTCCGCGCGCGCCGTTCACCCGGATCGGCCGCGCATCGGGCGCATCGCAGGCGCCGAGCGCGTCCTTGTCGCGCACTCCCGGCCCTCGTGGACTTGTCCGAATTTGCGCATCCGCATCCGCATACCCGGGCGAATGCGCGCGGCGGGCGGCGAAAAGCCGGTGATTTCCCGGCTTTTCGCGACGCGATGGTCCAAGTGGGCGATTCGGCGAATTTTCTTCGCTGTGACGGCTGTCCTAGCCGGGATTTATCTTGCTACGATTGTGGGTCTGCGCCCCCGGCCCGATCCGGGCCCGGCCCTGGAGAACCTGAATGACCCGTCTGATCGAGATTCTGATTTCACTGGCGATCGTCGCCGTGCTGTTCCTGGTTGTCGGCATCGTGCTGCCGTCGAGCCGCCATCTGTCGCACTCGGTTGAGACCAACCGCAAGCTGACCATCGTGTTCGACACGTTGAACAGCATGCGCCGCTTCAAGGATTGGAACCCGCTGGCCCTGCGCGATCCGAACATGGAGATCAAGCTGGTCGGCAAGGAAGAGGGCGTCGGCGCCCGTCTGGAGTATTCGTCCAAGGAACGCGGCCTGGGCAACGGCAGCTGGGAAATCGTCAAGAGCGAGCCGGGCAAGCTGGTCGGCTACAAGATCAGCAGCGTCGAGCGCGGCGACAACAAGCGCTCGGAGTTCACCCTCAAGCCCACCGGCAAGAACAACCGCAACGTCGAGATCACCCAGACCTACGACGTCGACTACGGTTGGGACCTGCTGGGCCGCTACTCCGGCCTGTACGTGAGCAGCAACGTCGGCGAAGACGTCAAGATGGGTCTGGCGCGCCTGAGCAACCTGCTCGCGACCGTGCCGAACTACGACTATTCCAAGCTGTCCGAAACCGATCCGGCCGGCGCGCCGAAGATCGTCGACCGTCCGGCCGAGAACGTGCTCAGCGTGACCGCCGCGGTCGAGCGCAACAACGACAAGATCAAGGGCCAGATCCACTCCAACATGGAATGGATCAAGAAGGTCATCGCCGCCAACGGTCTGGAAGCGGTCGGTCCGGTCCGCATCGTGACCAACGAGTTCGGCGCCGAGACCTATTCGTTCGACGTGGTCCAGCAGGTGCGCAAGATCGGCGACACCAGCACCGAAGCGACCAAGCTCGACGTCAAGATCGACGGCCCGGGCAACCCGGTCAAGGCCGAGTTGCTGCCGCCGACCAAGGTCGTCGTCTCTTCCAGCAGCGGCCACAACTTCGCGGCGCTGCCGCCGGTGCGCGACGCGGTCCGCGCCTGGGCGCTGACCCGCGGCTACACCACCACGGATCGTCCGTACGAAGCGTGGAAGGCCGGCATCGACGAAAGCTTCGATCCGGCGCTGGGCAAGTTCGACGTGTACTGGCCGGTCAAGTAAGCCGCGCCACATCGCGATGCCGCCACGGCGGTGTCGCGCACGAAAACGCGCCGCGGTTTTCCGCGGCGCGTTTTTTTTTGCGCATCGTTGTCGCGCGCCGATCGTGCGCCGATCACGCGATCGATTGTGGATGGCGGATTGCGGCTGCTGCGCAACACCGCAACCGCTCGGCTCGGGTGCTTGCGCGATGCGATGATCGTCGTATTCCAGGCGAGCGCATGCGACCGCCGATCGCAGACCCGGCGCGCCGCGGCCCGCGGCCCGGCTGCTATCGTAGCGTTCCGCGAATCCCATGGTTTCCACCCGCATGAACCTTCCCGCGCACGACGCCCGCGATGGGCGAGCCGCGTTGTTCCCGCCGCCGTTTTCGTCGCGATGTTTGGCCGCCGCCGGGGCCTTGCTGGCCGCGCTCGCGGTCGCCTTGTCGGCCTACGCCGCGCACGTGGCCGATCCGGCCGGGCAATCGCGCCTGCAGACCGCGGCGATGTACGCCTTCGGCCACGGCATCGCGCTCGCCGCGCTGGCGCCGTTGGCGCGCCGCGCCCTGAGCCGTTACGCCTTGATCGCGTTGTTGATCGGCACGCTGGTGTTCGCCGGCGGCCTGGCCTGTGCGTACTTCTTTCGTACATCGACCGCTCTGCTGCCGTACGGCGGCAGCCTGATGATCCTGGCGTGGCTGGTCTACGCCATCGATGCCCTGAGGCGCTGAGCATGCCGCGCCAGGTTCGCGGTTACGACGCACAGGCGGCTTACGCGCACTTGAGCAAGCGCGACCGCAAGCTCGGTGCGTGGATGAAGAAAGTCGACGCGCTCGAAGGCGGCCCGATCCCGAGCGATCCGCGTTGGCGCAAGAGCTTCGATCCGGTCGATGCGCTGGCGCGCGCGATCTTGTTCCAGCAGCTCAGCGGCAAGGCCGCCTCGACCATCGTCGGCCGGGTCGAAGCCGCGATCGGCGCGAGCCGCCTGCATTACGACACCCTGGGCCGCTGCGACGACGCGACCTTGCGCGGCTGCGGCGTGTCGGGCAACAAGCTGCTGGCGCTGCGCGATCTGGCGGCGCGCGAAGCGCGCGGCGAGATTCCCGATCTGCGGCGCATGGCGAGCATGGACAACGACGCGATCATCGCCGCGCTGGTGCCGATCCGCGGCATCGGCCGCTGGACCGTGGAGATGATGCTGATGTTCCGGCTGGGCCGACCCGACATCCTGCCGGTCGACGACTTGGGTATTCGCAAGGGCGCACAACGCGTCGACAAACTCGAGGCGATGCCCGCGCCGAAGGCGCTGGCCGAACTCGGCGAGCGCTGGGGGCCGTATCGCAGCTATGCCAGCTTGTATCTGTGGCGGATCGCCGATATCGCCGACGGACCGAAGATCGGCAAGGCCAAGACGAATCGTTCGCAGGATTGAGCGACGCTGGGTCGATGCACGCGGTGGATGGGTTTTTGCTGGGCGAGTGCGTGCGATCCGAGACAAGAGCGTCGGGGTTCGAGCCCCGCCCGCAAAAGACTTCGCGGCTACAAGGTCTCGTGCGGGAAAAATTCTTGTGCACGAAGGTTCCTGCGCAGAGCGGCGCCTTTGCCAGGAACTGATTCGGGACGATACGTCGAAGCCCCGAGGTCTTTCGTGGGAGGGGCTTGAGCCCCGACGCTTTTGTCTCAAATAGCCGCGCAATCTGGATACTTGAGCTGGAGCGCGAGACATTGCGCCCATCCGAAGAGGACGCAAGCACCTAGCCCGCATCGGCAACCAGCAGCAACGAAACCGGCCGCCCGCTCACCGGATGCACCGGTTCGGCCAGTTCGCGCAATCGCAGGCCGCTGCGTTCGAGCAGCGCGACCCAACCGCCGATGGTGCGGAAATACCACGGCGCCGGTTCGCCGAACGCCGCGTCGCAACCGGCCCAACTGCCGTCGCGCCAACCGTCGAGGTAGGACGCCTCGCCGCAGGCTTGCGGCGGATGCAGGGTCTGGATCAGCAGCCGGCCGCGCGGGTTCAACACGCCCGGCATCGCGCCCAGCAACCCGGCCACGCTGTCGTCGCCGAGCAGGGAGAAATTGCAGATCGCCAGGTCGTAACGCGCCTGCAGGGCGCCGGCGGCGATGTCCTCGTAACTCAGGCAGTCGTAGCGCGGCTCGGGCGCGGCGGCGCCGGTTCGCATGCGGCGCGCGGCATCGATCAAGTCCGCTATCGCATCCACGCCATGCACCTCGATGCCGTGCAGGCACAGCGCGCGGCTCAGCCAGCCTTCGCCGCAACCCAGGTCGAGCACGCTGCGCGGCGCCAGCCGCAGCGCGGCCTCGACGACGGCGCGGTCGGTGACCAGGCGCCGGCTTTCGATCGCCTGCGCGCGCACGGCCTGGGTCCACGGCGCGGCGTTCTCGCGCCAGGCCTCGAGCACGCGCGCGTCGCTGTGGCGCGGTGGGGTGCGGGTCATGGCTCAAGCCTCCGCGGCGGTGGTTTCGCGGCGGCGCGAGGTCGAGTACGCCAGCCACAGCAGGCCGGCCAGGGCCAGCGCCGCGATGGAGCCGGGCAGGTACAGCACGAACCAGGCGATCGCGGTGTCGACCTTGCCGTAGGTCCAGATCGTGAACGCCGCGAACAGGCCGTCGGCCAGGATCAGGAACGCCAAGGTGGTGGTGCGGCGCACGCTGGCGAGCAGGCAGGTCAGGGCGATCAGGGCCTGCGGCAGGCCGATGTAGAAGAAATTCATCGCCCCGGTGTACAGCGACTGCGACAGCCCGTGGCCGTCGGCGATCCACGACTGGGCGAAGAAATACAGGAACGGCAGCGCGAACAGAATGGCGGCGAGCGGCCAGAACCGGCGGGTGCTCATGCGACGCTCCTTGAGCGGATCGGATTTCGATTGGGTTCGACGACCCCGCCTGGTCCCGCGGCGGTACGCATGCGATGCGTACCGTTTTGTAGCTAGTGGTGCCACAACGCTGGCTGAGTGGAATGTTTCGGCACACTCGGCGCCAGGTCGTTGCGCTGGGTCATCGAAATCGCCGCCTGCTCGGTCGCGCCGATGCGCTTGGGCCGGTGCGGCGGACATCGCGCTCAGGCCGGCGTGTAGCGCCAATGCCAGGGTTCGTAGACGATCCCGTGCGGATTGCCGCGCGGATAACTCATCGCATAGCCGTAGCCGCCGGCGCGCTCGCGCAGCCAGGCGAAGGCCGCGGTGTGTTCGAACGATTCCTCGGCCGGCGGCTCGCCCGGCGCGCCGATGTCCAGGGCGAGGCCGCTGTGGTGTTCGCTGTAGCCCGGCGCGGCGTTGACGGTGAGGATCTCCTCGACGCTCAGGCCGCGCGCGAGTTTGCGTTCGAAGATGCCCAGTTGGTAATCGTGGCTGCGATAGCCGGAGATCGCGTCGAGCACGATGCCGTCGCGTTGCGCGGCTTCGCGCAGGTGAGTCCAGGCGCGCGCGGCGGCCGGGTGCAGCCACAGCGGGCGGCGGAAGCGGTCGACGCCGGCCAGCGCCAATCGGTCGGGTTCGGCGACCAGGGCCAGGCCGCTGCGTTGTTCGTAGGCGACGCCGTCCAGGCCGAGCGCGTCGAGCCGGTGTTCGATCCGGTCCAGCGGCAGCTCGTGCACGCGGACCAGGCCTTCGCGGCGGTATTCGACGATGCGGTCCAGGGCGTCGAGCGCGGCGTCGATGCCGTCTTCGCGCATCAGCCGGTGGACCAGCGGCAGCAGCCCTTCGGGCAGGTCGGCGGCGAGGAAACGGCCGTCGCGCTTGCGCCGCAGCACGTGCCGCGCGCGCGCCAGGGCGCGGGCGTCGTGGTTGCTGCGCGCGCGCAGCAGGCCGCCCGGCCACAGTTCGATCTCGGGCGTGTTGATCAGGACAGTGCCGGGGCCGCGCATGGGCTCAGGTTAACGGCTGCGGCCGCGGTATGCCACGGTGGCGGGCGCGGTCAGGGCCGGCGCGGGGCGGGCGGGGCGAAGGCGGTTCATGCCGGCTGCTTGAAATACAGGCGGGTGCCGAGGATGCCCGGGTCGTGCTCGACCGCGACCAGTTCCCAGCCCTGTTCGCCGCGCTCATCGAGTTCGCGCTGGATGCGCTCGCGCATCGGCGCCTCGAACAATTGATAGGTGAGTTCGGTTACGTGGTGCTTCCATCGGCTCATGCGTCGTCCTCGGGCGTCGGGGTGTCCTGGCGCGGCAGCCGGCCGCTCTTGCGCAGCGCGTCGCGCAGGACATATTCGATCTGCGCGTTGAGCGAGCGCAACTCGTCGTCGGCCCAGCGCTGCGCGGCGGCGAGCACCTCGGCGTTGATGCGCAGCGGGTAGGCTTTTTTCTCGCTCACCGGCGGCCGGTCCGCTCGTCGCGCGATCCGTTCGCCGTGTCGTTGCGCCGTGCGTCGCGGTCGCGGTAATCGCGACGCGCCTTGGCCACCGCCAGCATCAACGCCACCACCAGGCCGTTGACGGCGATCAGCAGGGCCACGGTGACGCCGGTGGTGCGGCTGTCGTTGCCGGCCGCCCAGTAATACCCGGGCGCGGCCAGCAGGATCGCGATGGCGATCAGCGCGAGCAGCCGCGACAGCCGCGCCGCGGTCGCGGCCGGGTCGCGCAGGCGCGAGGCATCGAGCCCGTTGACCAGGTGCAGGTTGCCGCGCGCGACCAGGACCGCGGCGACCAGGGTCGGCACCGCGCTGATCAGCATGATCGCCGGCAACATCAAGGCGTGGGTGGTCGTGCTCATGGGCGGGCCTCAGTACAAGGTGCCGGCGTTGACGATCGGCTGGGTGCTGCGGTCGCCGCACAGCACCACCAGCAGATTGCTGACCATCTGCGCCTTGCGCTCCTCGTCGAGTTGCACGACGCCGTTCTTCTGCAATTCGGCCAGGGCCATCTCGACCATGCCGACCGCGCCGGAGACGATGCGGGTGCGCGCGGCGATCACCGCGTTGGCCTGCTGGCGCTGCAGCATGGCGTGGGCGATTTCCGGCGCGTAGGCCAGATGGCTGATGCGCGCGTCGACCACGTGGATGCCGGCGTCGGCCAGGCGTTCCTGCAACTCGTCGCGCAGGTGCACGGAAATCTCGGCGGCGTGGCTGCGCAGCGACAATTGGCCGTCCTCGTGCTGGTCGTAGGGATAGCTGGTGGCCATCGCGCGCAGCGCCGATTCGGTCTGGATGTGGACGAAGGTTTCGTAGTCGTCGACGTTGTAGACCGCCTCGGCCGAATCGACCACCTGCCAGACGATCACCGAGGCGATCTCGATCGGGCTGCCGTCGAGTTCGTTGACCTTGAGCCGGCCGCTTTCGAAATTGCGCACGCGCTGGCTGACCTTGCGCTTGGCGAACAGCGGGTTGTTCCAGCGCAGGCCGTTTTCCTTGACCGTGCCGATGTACTTGCCGAACAGGCTCAGCACCGCGGCCTGGTTGGGTTCGACCATGTACAGGCCCAGCAGGCAGAACGCGGCGAGCGCGCCGATCAGCGCCGAAGCCACCATGATCGCGAAGCGGCCGGGATCGACGATCCCGCCCGCGAAGCCGTAGGCGCAGACCAGCAGCACCAGCAACAGGCCGATCAGGACCGGGATGCCGGACAGGGAATGGGTCGGATTTTCTTTCATGGCGGCGGCTCGGTCGGTGACTGAGATATTGATATCAGATTGATATCAGATTTGGACGGCCGTTCGTCGGAACGGGTGCGTCGGGCGAGGTGGCACGCCCGGTCTGGCTTACGCGGTGGCTCGCGATTTCGCGGTCGCGGCTCGCGCCGCTCCTACTGGGTGGCCATGTAGGAGCGGCGCGAGCCGCGACCGCGCCGATTCGCCTGCCGACGCAAACCGCCGTCAGCCATGCTCCATCCGATTCCCGATTCCCGATTCCCGATTCCCGATTCTCGGCTTACGGCGTAACCCGATAAAGCGGCGCCGGAATGAACTCCCCGGTCGCATACAGGCTGCGGCCGTCGGCCGACCAGCCCAGCGCCTCGGCCTGCGGCAGCCACGGCAGGTCGCTGACCCGCGGGGCGCCGGCGACCGCCTCGGCCCAGCTCTGCTTCGGCTGGCGCGGGTACTGCAACAGATAGCGGTAGGTCATCACCGCCAGGGTCGTGCCGTCGGGCGAGATATCGGCCGCGGTGACCTGGCCCTGCAGCTTGGCGCGGCCCGGATTGGATTTGCGCAGCGCCGCGTCGGCCTGCGGAATGCCGGCCAATTCGCCGAGCCGGGTCGCGGTCTGCAGCGCGTTGCCGGCCGGCATCAGCGGCAGCGCGAACAGCTCCGGCGGCTGGCGCTTCTTCGAGATCAACAGCACCTGCTTGCGCGCCACGTCGACCGCCACCGCTTCGCAGTCGCGCGCGCCGTCGGGCCAGCGGAACGCGATCGACCAGGCCGGCTTGAGCCGTGCGTTCTCGATCTTGGACGGCTCTTCGATCACGTGCAGCTGCAGGCTGCGGCGCAGGCCGCCGTTGTCGCCGGTGTCGGCGATCAGCAGGTAGGAGCGGCCGTCGAGTTCGAACGCGGCCATGTCCTCCCAATCGGTCTTGGTCACGCCCTCGATCCGCAACGTGGCCAGGCGGTCGCCGTTGGTCGCGACCGCGAACAGGCGCTCGGGGTTGCCGCCGTCGTCGTGCATCCACAGCACATCCGGATGCCGGCGCGAGGCGGCCAGGCCGCTGATCTCCGACAGCTGCGGGTCCAGCATCATCCCGGCCAGTTCGCTGCTGCCCGGTTCGGGCGGCGTGTGCGAACCCGAGCACGCGCCCAGCGCCGCGGCGCCGAGCACGGCCGCGCCGAGCAGGCCCGTGAGCCATGCCAGCCGGCGCCGAACGCCGCCCGGCGCGGTGGCGGCGCGGGCGGTCGGCGGGGCATCCGGCGATGCGGGGGCGACGGCGCGCGCTGCGGGCCGAGGTCGGGCAAAGGGCATGGCCACAGCATCGCACGGGCGTTGTGTGCCGCCATAGTCCGCGAACGCCGCCCCGGCGCGGAAAGTTAGACTAGGCTCATCCCACCCCACTTGAGGTTTCGTCCATGACCACGCTCGGTACGCCGCTGTCCCCGCACGCCTTTCGCGTGCTTCTGCTCGGTTCGGGCGAGCTGGGCAAGGAGGTGGCGATCGAGCTGCAGCGCTTCGGGGTGGAGGTGATCGCCGCCGATCGCTACGCCGACGCGCCGGCGATGCAGGTCGCCCACCGCAGCCACGTGCTGGACATGCTCGACGGCCAGGCCGTCCGCGCCTTGATCGCGGCCGAGCGGCCGCATCTGATCGTGCCGGAGATCGAGGCGATCCACACCGAAACCCTGGTCGAACTGGAACGCGAATTCGCCGAGCGCGGCACCGAAACCCGGGTGATCCCGACCGCGCGCGCCGCGCGCCTGACCATGGACCGCGAAGGCATCCGCCGCCTCGCCGCCGAAACCCTGCAACTGCCGACCTCGCCGTACCGCTTCGTCGACACGGTCGAGCAATACCGCGCCGCGGTCGCCGAACTCGGCCTGCCGTGCGTGATCAAGCCGGTGATGTCGTCCTCGGGCAAGGGCCAGAGCCTGGTGCGCGATCCGGGTGAGATCGACAAGGCCTGGAACTACGCCCAGACCGGTGGCCGCGCCGGCGCCGGCCGGGTCATTGTCGAAGGCTTCATCGATTTCGAATACGAAATCACCCTGCTGACCGTGCGCCATGCCGGTGGTGTGACTTACTGCGCGCCGATCGGCCACCTGCAGCGCGACGGCGATTACCGCGAAAGCTGGCAGCCGCAGCCGATGAATCCGGTCGCGCTGGCGCGCGCGCAGCAGATCGCCCGCACCATCACCGACGATCTCGGCGGCTACGGCGTGTTCGGTGTGGAGTTGTTCGTCAAGGGAGACGAGGTGTGGTTCAGCGAGGTGTCGCCGCGACCGCACGACACCGGTCTGGTCACCTTGATCTCGCAGGACCTGAGCGAATTCGCCCTGCATGCGCGCGCGATCCTCGGCCTGCCGATTCCGACCATCCGCGAACACGGCGCGTCCGCGTCGTGCGCGGTGCTCGCCCAGGGCGTCGGCGTGCCGGTGTTCTCCGGCGTCGATGCGGCGCTGGGGCAGGTCGACACGCAGCTGCGCCTGTTCGGCAAGCCGCGGGTGGAAGGCCAACGCCGGGTCGCGGTGACCCTGGCGCTGGGCGCGGACATCGATCAAGCGCGCGCCAAGGCGCGCGAAGCGGCGGCGCAGTTGCGGATCGAACTGCGCTGAGCGCGAGCACGCGCCGCGATCCTCGATTCGCGGCGCGACACCGTCCGCCGCCGCGCGCGCCGGACCACCCAGTACCGAACCTTCCAGGGAAGCGACGATGAACGACACGCAGGGCTACGCGGTATTTTTCTTCCCGCAGGCGTTGGAGGTGCTGGGCGATGCGATCCGGCCGTATCTGCTCGACGGGCCGGCCGGCGCGCATGTGCTGTGCAAGGAAATCGACACCGGCGGCGCGTTCACTGAAATGACCCTGGAAGGCCGCACCGCCGACGGACAATTCCTGTCGCTGGAGTTGATGGTGCCCGGCAGCATGGTGCGCATGATCGTCTCGGCGCATGGCGAAGGCTCGTTCGGTTTCGGCGCCAGCCTGCCCAAGCCCGCGCCGAAGGCCGCGGCGAAAGCCGTGCCGGCAACCGCGGCGCCGAGTCCCGCGCCGACGCCCGCACCGGCGGTGCCGGATGCGCCGGCGACGGTGATCGCGGCGAGCAAGCCCGACTGAGCATCGTCGCGGCCGCTCGCTTGCAGCGACGAAGACGAGCGCTGTCGATGCGAACGCGGTAGCTTTCGCAACCCCGGATCGGGCGATGGCGTTCGGTCCCGCGATTCGCAGGCGGATCCGGCGCGGACAAGGAGTCCCATGAATACTTTCGGCCATCAAGAAGACACCGTGACGCTGTACCGGCCGGTCGGCCCGGAGGAGCTGGCGAAGCTGCGCGACAACGCATTCAAGCGCTGGCCGCCGCGTCTGCCCGAGCAGCCGATCTTCTATCCGGTGACCAACGAACAGTACGCGGCCGAGATCGCCGAGCGCTGGAACATCAAGGACAGCGGCTACGGCGCGGTCACCCGCTTCCAGGTGCGCGCCGCGTTCATGGCCCGCTATCCGATCCAGAAAGTCGGCGGCGCGCATCACACCGAGTGGTGGGTGCCGGCGGAGGAACTCGAAGCGCTCAACGACGAAATCGTCGGCACCATCGAGGTCATCCGCGAATTCCATGGGCCGGCCTGAGGGCTGAGCCGCGCGCGGCGCCGGCGGCTCGGCGCTCGTCAGCGTGGTGTATCGGTTCGCGGATATCGCCGGCTTGAGCGGCCCGTCAGGTTCGCGCCGACGGTTGGTTTTTTATCCGTCGTCCGCCGAACCAGGATCATCGGCGCGATGCCCGGATTGCGACGAGCGAGTCGTGGATGCTTGCTGATGCAGCGCCGCTGCATTGGCGACGATGCGCGTCCGCGCCACGACGCGCCAGACGCGCAGGCTTCAGTCCAGCGGGCAGCCGGCACGGAGCCAACTCGCAAGATCGTCGCCGACCGCGACGAAGTCGTCCTCGCTCATGCTGCCGTGACCGACCACGAACACGGCCGGTGGCGTCAGCGCCGCATGCACGAGGATCGCGCGGCCGCCGCCGTCGTCGCCCACGGTCAGATAGCCGGGGCAATAGACCTGGGTTTCGTAGCATTGGTTGCGTTCGATCAGTTCGTCGATGGCGTACAGCCGGACCGCGCCGATCTCGCCGCCGCCGTGGCGGGCGATCGCTTCGCGCAACGGCGTCGCGATCGGCGCGCCGAGCCAGCGTTCGACCGCCGACCACGATTCATCCGGGCGCATCGGCTTCGACCGCCGCGGCTGCGCGGGGCGATGCGGCGAAATGCGCGGTCACCGCGGCGACGATTTTCTCGATGTCGTGCGCATAGAACCCCGATGAATTGAAGGTGTTGAATTCGATCACCTTGAACCCGTCGTCGGTCTGGGCCACGTCCATCACGCAGGTGCGGTGCGGCAGCCAGCCGTCGGCCAGCGCCTGCGCCTGCTCGTACAGTTCCGGGCGCGCGACCGCGTTGGCCATGCGCTGGCCGGCGATGCGGTAGGACGAACCGTCCACGACCGTGCCGTCGACGATGAAATAGCGCCACTCGGCGTGGATCTTCTGCGGCGGCGCGACGATCACCTCGGTGTCGCCGTCGAAGCTGAAGTTGCCCGAGTCCACGCTGCTCATCCAGCGGCGGATTTCCTTGGCGACCGTGACCGTGCCGTCGAAATGCTTGAGGTCGTGCAGCGGGCGCACGAACCAGACGCTGTCGTCGGGCTCGTGCTCCATCGCCGCCATGCACTCGCGCACGCTCATCTGCCGCACGTGCTGGTTGAGCATGTCGTCGCGGTTGCGGTTCCAGCAGTCGACGCGGAAGGTCTCCGGATCGAAGCACAGCCCGCTCCAGCCGCGCTGCATCGCCAGCCGGGTCAGTTTGGTCGCGCCGTAGGGAATCACCACGCCGTCGATCCGCGGCACGTGGTTGCCCAGCTCATCGGAGAAGGGAATCACCTGGACGTCCTGCACGCGCGCGCCGGCATCCTCGGCGGCGTTCCACACCCGGCGGATCTGCTCGTCGGCGATGAAGTTGGTCTGGATGGCCCAGGTGACGGTGGTGCTCATGCGATGGTTCGCCGCTCGGGGCGCGTGCGATGACGGGAGCGCCGATTCTATCGTCCCGATCGCATGCGCGCCGATGGCGAACGGCGATGCCGGCGGCGGCGCGGATCGCGACAACGCGAAAGGCGCGGCCGGCGCGTTCTAGCCGCGCGCGAAGATCAGCAGGTCGCTGCTGGTGGCGATCACCAGGCTCAATCCGGTGGCGGAGAAGCCGCAGGCGCGCACGGTCGAGTCCTGATGGATCTTGTGCAGCGGCGCGGGCGCGTCGTACAGATCGCCGAACAGGTGCGAGCCCGGTTCGGTCAGCACCAGTTCCTGTCCGGGCCAATCCAGTTCGAGCCGATGCAGGGCCCAGCCGTCCGCGGTGGAGTTCGGCAGTCCGCCGCCGGCCGCGCCGGCGACGCGGATCGCGCGCCCTTGCAGGGGGCCGATGCCTTGCGCCTCCAGGTGGGCATGGTCTTCTTCGTAATCGCCGCGATCGCGCGCCACGCGTTCGCCGCTGAGGCAATCGAACACGCCGCGCCCCTGGCTGGACACGACCAGCAGCAGGTCGCAATCGCGGTCGAAGCCCACGCAGCTCAATCCGCCGACGGCGACATTCGCGATCGCTTTCCAGGGCGCGGGCGGTGGGGTCGTTGGCAGCGAACGGATGCGTTCGCGCAGTGTTTCAAGACGTGAAGTATTCAAGGTCGACATCGGTCATGGCGGTGGAATCGTTGCTTGTCCGGTCGCGATGGCGGGCATCGGGCCGGGCGCTTCATCGAATCGGGCGGCGGACGCGAAGCGCGGCGTCGGCGTGGGGTTCAACAGCTGCGTTCTATCACTCGATCGGCGCGTCCGGATCAGGACATCGATCCGGCTTGCACAGCATGCCGGTGTGGCGGCGGAAATTCTGAGGCGTGTGCGTCCGGTTAATGTGATCTTCAGCACCGCGCTTTGGTCGAAGCGGTGTCGCTGCTCGCTTGCGCTGTGCTCAATTACTCAGATCGACCCACACCAGGTGATGGTCGCTGGCTTCGGAAATCTTCGCGTCCTCGCTGCCGGCCTTCGGCCAGAACACGCCGGTGTCCTTCACCTGCCAGCCGCGCGAAGGCAGCACATAGTCCAGGCGCAGGGTGCCGGCCTTCGGGCCGAAATCGCCGGTGTGCTGGGCGGTGTCGCCTTTGCGCGCGAAGCCGTAGAAGCGTGCGCGTTCGGCGGCGCCTTCGCTGTGCGGTATGTGGCTCGCATCCACGCGCGGGTGATCGAGCAATTGCTTGATCGAGCCCGGTACGCCGTCGCCGTCGATCGGGTCCGCATTCATATCGCCGACGATGACGAAGCGCGCATCGTTCGCCAGTCCGCCGCAGCGGCCCTGGTCGTCGCACAGCCACGCCGGCGCGCCGCCGTCGAGGTAACGCGCCCACAGCGCGATTTCATCGTGATTGCGCGCGCCGTTGCGGTCCTCCGGGCCGTCGAACACCGGCGGGGTCGGATGCGCGGCGAGAAAATGCAGCACGCCCAGCGGCGTTTTCACCGGCACGTCCCAATGCGATTTCGACGACAGCCGCATCTGCGGCCACACGCTGTCGGAGTACCAGGCCTTGCCGGTGGCCGGATCGCGTGGCTGGCGCGCGCCGGGCAGGGCGCTCCACTTGAAGGTCTGAAAGCTGCGCACCGCGGCGGTGTCGATGGGATAACGCGACAGCACCAGCATGCCGTACTGGCCCGGGTGCAGGCCGTAGCCCCAGGCGTCGTTGCCGCGCGCGCGGTCGGCGCGCTTCGCATCGCCGGATTGGCCGTCGCCGTCCAGGTCCAGCCCGCTCGGCACGCCGGTGTTGACCGGGGCGAGATAGCGGTAGGGATAGCGCAAAGCTTCGCCGCCGCCGGGCTGGGCGACTTCCAGGTAATTGCGTTGGAACAGGTCGGCCGCGCGGTGTTGCGGGTCGTAGTCGAATTCGTTGAGCAGCACCAGGTCGGGGCGCACGCGCTGCAGCACCGCGGCGATCTTGCGCGCGTTGCCGTCGTCGCCTTGCAGGCGCGCGATCAGGCCGCCGTCGGCGTCGTCGTAGAGCGAGGTGTTGTAGGTCGCCACGCGCAACTGCGCGGTCTCGTTCTGAGCCTTGACCCAGGCCTTGGGATCGCCGTGGACGTTCACTTGCGTGCAGGCCGCGAGCAGGGCCGCGAGGAGCGCGGCGGCGTAGGGAAGTGGTCGGGACATGAGCGCATGATGGCACGGCGCGATTCGGGCTTAGTGACAGTTTCGGGCGGTTAGCCGGGCGAGTTGTCGGCGGTTCTGGGCGATCTGGAACAACAGCGCCGGGATGAATTGCTTCCCGCAAAACCTCGTGGACCGCGCAGTCGTTCGCGCAGTCGATGCCCCGATCCGGGATCGCAAGCCTCACGCCAGAACCGATTCCCGATTCCCGACTCACGATTCCCGCTGCCCCCTGCAACCCCACAAACAACAACGCCCCGGCAAGCCGGGGCGTCGCGTCAAACCCGAAGGTTCGAATTACAGGGTGCAGCCGAACGAGGCGTACTGAGCCTTGCTCTGGTCCAGCGCCATCTTGCAGGCGTTGGCCAGCGCTTCCTTGCCCTGCGGCGTGGCGGCGGCCTGGGCCCAGGCATTGCGGCTCTGGTCCAGACCGGTCTGGAACGCGGCGCGCTGGGCTTCGGGCACCTTGTCGGTGAGGCAGGCGCTGACCTTGGCCAGGTAGTCGTCGCACTCGGCGACGCCGACGCTGGCGGCGGCCGGAGCGGCGGCCGGCATGGCCGGGTCCATCGGAGCAGCCGGAGCGGCGTCCGGAGCCGGGGTGGCGGCCGGGTCGGCGGCCGGCGCGGCAGCGGCGTCGGCGGCCGGGGCGTCGGCGGGCTTGTCGGCGGGCTTGTTACAGGCGGCCAGGCTCAGGGTGATCGCGGCAGCCAGGAACAGGGTGTTCAATTTCATTGCGGAAACTCCATGTGGCGTTGAGTGATGAGGGTGGCGGCTCCATGCCAGGCCTGAGCGGCGCCTTCCCGCATGTCGTGACTACGACGCGGCTACGAAATACACGACCCGCACGCATAGAGTGTTACGAATGTGTAAAAACCCGCCAATCGCGACCATCGAATGCCTCCAACGGTCGAAATCGGCGTTTGTAATCCATCTTCGGATGGCCGGCGATCCAGTAACCCAGATACAGATGGCCGCGCCGTTCGCGCTTGGCCCATTCGATCTGGCGCAGGATCGCCAGCGTGCCCAGGCTGCGATCGGCCAGGTCGGGGTCGTAGAAGGTGTAGACCGCCGACAGCGCGTTGTCGACCACATCGGTGACCGCGACCGCGAGCAGCTTGCCGTGGCCGCGCGGCGCCGGTTCGCGTAGTTCGAGGAAGCGGTTCTCGCTCCAGCTGCCGATCAGGAACTGGTCGAACTCGAGCGCGCCGTGGCCGTCCATGCCGCCGCCGGCATGGCGCGAGGCGAGGTAGCGCTTGTACAGCGCGAGTTGCTCCTCGTCGCGTTCGGCCGGGCGCACCCGCATTTCCACCGCGGCATTGCGCGCCAGACAGCGGCGCTGGCTGCGATCGGGCACGAAGCGGTCGACCGGGATGCGCACCGCGACGCAGGCGCGGCAGCCGCTGCAATGCGGGCGGTAGACGATGTCGCCGGAGCGGCGGAAGCCCCAGCCCAGCGCGTGCGGGTACCACTCGCGCAGGCGCGGATCGCGCGGGTCCAGGACCAGGTCGCGGGCGGTGCGCTCGGGCCAGTAGCCGCAGGCGTGCTCGCCGGTGTGGAACAGGCGGAGATCGTCGCTGTCAGGCTGAGGTTGCGTGCCCATGGGCGCAGCATAGCGCCGCGTTCGCCCGATGCGCAGGCCGGCGTCGGAGTTTTGCGTGCTCGGCGGCGGCTTGGTCGAGATCGGCCGGCTGTCGCGCCGATGAATGTCCGCGCCGGCGTGTCAACCGCCTTACGGCGGGGACGTTGATCCGCTCATCGGCGCCACGGTGGCGCCTGCCGCAGGAGTCAACGCATGACCCGTTCCCCCCTCTATGTCGCCGCGTTCGCCGCGGCCCTGCTCGCCGGCGCGGCCATCGCCGCGCCCCAGACCGACGCCGCCGCGCCGCAGCGCCAGCGGATCAAGCTCGACGCCAACAACGACGGGGTGATCACCCGCGAGGAGGCGTCCAAGCTGCCGCGCCTGGCCGAGAACTTCGACAAGCTCGACAAGAACCACGACGGCAAGCTCGACGCGAGCGAACGCCCGCAGCGTCGCGGTGGCCGCGAACACGGCGGTCGTGGCGGACACGGCGGCCATGGCGGCCCGGCCGCGCTCGACACCGACGGCGATGGCCGAGTCAGCCAGGCCGAAGCGGCGAAGTCGCCGCGCCTGGGCGAGAAGTTCGCGCAGATCGATCGCAACCACGACGGCTACATCGTGCGCAGCGAGTTGCGTAGTTATTTCGAAAGCGAACGGCCCAAGCGCGAAGCCGAACGCGCCAAGCGCTTCGACGAGAAGTTCGCCGCCGCCGACCTCAATCACGACGGCAAGCTCAGCAAGATCGAAGTCGACGAAAAGATGCCGCGCCTGGCCAAGAGCTTCGCGTTCCTCGATGAGGATCGCGACGGTTTCCTGACCAAGGCCGATCTCAAGCCCACGCCGCATCGTTGAGGCGAACTGGGTTCCGCCGCATCGCAATCCGCTGCGATTCCGATGCGGCGCTTCGCGGCCCGGAGCCGCGGCGTGGTTTCAGCGCAATCGAACGATGTGCATCGATCGCGGCGCGGATCGATTGCCGCCGGCTCGCTGCGGCGCGCGGCGCGGTTCGTGCAAGGCCGCATGCGCGGGCATGAACGCGCCGGCGAAGTTGAATGAAATTCGTGATTATTTTGGCTTGATTTGTGTGGCTGATCGTCGAGTCGGTTGCAAGCGTTTTGCGCAGCTGTCGTTTCGGTCCGGATGAATTGCCCGCATAAAGTCAGTCTTTTTTTACGAAAGCATGTTTTCTTTGTGGATCTAAAGTGCCTTTTTAAAGCGTAAATTGCGCGAAACAATTTTATTTTCGCTGAGGCCGCGCGCAGCCTTCTGTTTTCGAATCTTTAGGATTAGAAGTAGTGCCGCGGCATCCGCAAATAGAGATGCCGATACGTCGCATAGGGGAGCGATGCTATGGCGCTACGGCACCTGTTCAATGCACAGCCGATCGGATTTCGCGGTTTGCCGGGATGGCGCCGCCGCCTCGCGGTCGCGACGCTCGCGATCGTCGCGACGATTCTGGCGCCGGCCGCGCAGGCCGATCGCGCGTTCGCGCCGCGCTACCAGAACCCGGCCGTCAATGGCGACATCACCGGCATCGGCAACATCAACCTGCATTGCGGCGGCAACGTCGCCCTGTGCGCGCAGGCGCAAAGCGGCAGTGTCACCGTCGTCAATCAGGACCCGGCCATCGCCATGGTCTATGTCGATGTCGACAGCGATGCGACCACGTTCAATTCCAGCAGCGCCAATCTCGCCTTGCCCGCGGGGTCGACCGTGCTGTTCGCCGGCCTGTACTGGAGCGGCATCAGCCTTTCGCTCGCGCGCAACAGCGTGCGCCTGCGCACGCCCGGCTCGGCGGTGTACGCCTCGCTCAGCGCCGACGAACTGTTGACGAACTCGGCCGGCGCGTTCGGCGATGCCGCGTATCAGGGCTTCGACGACGTCACCGCGCTGGTCCAGGCCGCGGGCAACGGCACCTACACCGTCGCCAATGTGCAGACCACCCAGCGCGGGATCGGTTCGGCGGGCAGCACCTGGGCCGGCTGGGCCCTGGTGGTCGCCTACCGCGATCCGGCCCAGACCGCGACGCGCAACCTCAATGTCTACGACGGCCTGCTCAGCGCGAGCGATGCGTCCTTGCCGGTGGACATCGCCTTCAGCGGCTTCATCACCCCGGCCACCGGGCCGGTCAATACCACCCTCGGCCTGCTGGGCTGGGACGGCGACGATACCGTCGACGGCGCGGTCGGGCTGCAATACGGCCGCAACGCGGCCACGCTCAACAACGTGTCCAACGCGGCCAATCCGGTCAACAACTTCTGGAACAGTTCGATCTCCCGCAACGGCGCCAACGTCGGCGCGCGCGCGCCGAACTATTTCGACACCCTGGGCATGGACCTGGATTTCACTCCACCCAACGTGCCCTTGCCCAACAGCGCGAACTCGGCCTTGATCCGCGCCCGCGGCAGCATCGACGAAGTGTTGATCTTCGGCATGATCAGCCGCGCCACCGACGTGTCGCGGCCCAATCTCAAGGACCGGCTGCTCAAGAGTTCGGCCGACCTCAACGGCGGCAGCCTGTTGCCGGGCGAATTGCTCGAATTCACCATCGGCAGCACCAACGTCGGCAGCGATGCCTCAGTGCAGACCGTGCTGACCGACGTGATCCCGGCCAACACCACTTACGAGCCGGGCAGCCTGGTCATCGTCAGCGGCGCCAACGCCGGCGCGCACAGCGACGCGGCCGGAGACGATCAAGCCGAATTCGATGCCGGCAACAATCGCGTGGTGTTCCGCCTGGGCACCGGCGCGACCGCCGCCAGCGGCGGCACGGTCGCGCCCGGGGAGAGTTTCTCCTTGCGTTTCCGCGCGCGGGTCAACGCCGGCGTGGCGGCCGGCACGGTGATCAACAACAGCGCGAGCGTGGCGCATCGTTCCGCGACCCTGGGCGAGAACCTGCTCGACGTCAGCGACGCCGACGCCGCCACGCCCGGCGATCAACCGACCCGCAACGTGGTCGCGGCCTTGCCGCGGATCGTGCTCAACAAGACCAGCCTGCGCGGCGTCGACAGTTTCAGCTTCGCGCTGACCAATACCGCGCAGGCCGCCGGCAACGTCACTACGGCGACCGCGGGCACGCCGGCCCAAGTCGACGGCGACGTCAATACCGCCGGCTTGCAGGCCTATACGGTGGTCGCGGCCGGCACCGACGTGACCATCGCCGAGACCGGCGTGCCGGCCGGCTATGCGCTGACCTCGGCGGTATGCCGCAACGCCGGCAACACCGTGGTCGGCGCGCTCGCGGGCACGGTTTACACGATTCCCGGCGCCAGCGTGGTCGCCGACGAGGTGTTGACCTGCACCTTCACCAACACCCGCAGCCAGGCGGCGCTGTCGATCGTCAAGAGCGACGCGAGCGCGACCTACACGCCGGGCGGCAGCGCCGTGTACACCATCACCGTGCGCAACGACGGCCCCGACGCGGTGGCCGGCGCGCTGGTCGAGGACGTGCTGCCCAACGGCGCGACGCTCGCCGCCGCCTGGAGCTGCGCGATCGGCGCCGGCAGCGGCGCGTGCAATCCCGCCAGCGGCGGCGCGGCCGGCGGCGGCGCGGTCAATCTGAGCGTGGATCTGGACAGCGGCGCGACCGCGACGATCACCGTGCCGGTGAACTTCGCCGCCGCGCCGGAGGCGTATGTGCCATGAGCGCGGTTCGCGCGCGATGCGGAAGGGCGATGTTCGAGCGGATAACGCGCGATGCGAAACAGCGATGCTCGCGCGGATAACGCGCGATGCGGCGGGACGATATCGGCGCGGGGGCGCAGCGGTGCCGCGGCGGCGCAGGGAGGGCGCCGTCGCGGCGATCGCGGCCGGTCGCGATCAGCCGAAGCGGCCGTCGCGGTACAGCACGTACACCACCGAGGCGAGCATCACCAGCGAGCTCCAAACCATCGCCTGCGGCCCCAGCACCCAGCGATAGACCAGGCTGTGCTTGGGATCGCGGCCGGTTTCGCGCTGGATCCGCGCCATCGACGACGCCAGCGCGCGCGGCACCACGACCAGCCATTGCCACAGGCTCACGACGATCACCGCCAAGGTCACGCTGAGCGGTACGACCCAGCCGTGGCTGAGCTCCAGCGTGACCAGGGTGGCCACCGCCAGCAGCGCGCTGGTCACGCTCATGACCGTGATCAACCGGCCGATCTCGCGCCGCTCCTGCGGCGTGGCGGCGAAGCCGAGCATGTAGCGCGCGATCAGCACCGTCGCGATCAAGCCGCCGACGAAGCCGCCGATCACCCCGCCCAGCGTCGGCGAGCCGATCGTCGCCATGCGGGTGGCGATCGAGGCGGTATCCAGCGGCGCGCCGGTCACCGCTTCGGACACCGGCGACAACACCCGTTCGACCACGAACACCACCACGCTGCCGACCACGCCGCCGGAGGTGCCGGCGGTGCCGAGCCCGCCCACGCCGAACTTGCCGGCCAGGCCCGAGCCGATCGAACCGGCCGCGATCGCCGCGGTGGTGGTGCCGGCCGGCGCGATCACGCCCAGCGCGCTGGCGACCAGGGTGGTGAAACCGACCGTGGGCGCGCTGGCCTGGGCGAACACCGCGAAACGATCCAGCAACTCGCCGCGCACCGAGCTGCGCGCGCGCGACAGGCGCTTGCGCACGGCCGCGTCGCTCAGGCCGAGCAGGGCGGCGACCTGCTGCGAGCTCTGGCCTTCGCGGTAATACAGCAGCAACACCTCGCGGCTTTCGTCGGGCAATGCCGAGATCAGTTCGGCGGCGACCTGGGCGCGCTCGGCTTCGATCAGGCGTTCGACCGCGCTGGGTTCGGGATCGGCCGCGGCGGCGATGGCCGCGTCGAAGTCGTCGCTGCCGCGCGGCAAGCGCTGGCGCGTGCGCAGGTGGTCGGTGGCGAGGTTGCGGGTGATCTGGCGCAGCCACGGCAGGAAGCTGGACGGGTTCTGCAGCTTGCGGATGTTCTGCCAGGCGTTGAGGAAGGCCTCCTGGGCGATGTCCTCGCTGGCGTGGACGTCGCGCACCATGGCCAGGGCGATGGCGGTGATCGAGTTCTGGCAGGCGCCGACGATGCGCGAATACGCGGCGGTGTCGCCGCGCGAGGCCGCCGGCAGATCGTGGTCGATCAGGGAGTGCAGGGCTTCGGCATTCATCGCCGGGCGCTCCGGAGGGCGGGTGCGGGAGAGGTGGAGAGGCGACGCGGCGGGTGGGCGGGTGTCATGCGGGCGGTCTCGGGATGCGGCATCCGGCGATGCCTGCAGTCCTGGACGTGGCTCGCCGGGAAATGTGACCGACCGGCGCGGCCGCGGCAAGCGGCCGTTCGAAGCGGGGCGTTCGAAGCGGGCTTGCGCGCGCGGCGTCGAGCGCCGGCCGGGCGGGTCGTCTCGCGCGCGCCGATGCGTGGATAGGACGAGTCAGAAAGTCGATGCAATGCGATGCGGTTGGTGGAAACCGCGCGGTGATCGGGGCGCCGGCGCTGCATGCCGGCCCGCGCCCGTATTTCTAATGAATCGTCCGCGCCGATCGGCGCGGACGGCGCGGGCACACAGGCCCGCGTCTCATTACAGAAGTAGCCATGGAGAATTTTCATGATTGCAAGATCGCTCCTCCCCCTGGCGGTGCTGTCGGCGTTGGCGATGGCGCCGCTGTCGGTGGCCCGCGCCAACGACGATCCGATTGTCAGCACGGCCAAGACCTCTTACTCCACCAACCACGAGGGCCCGCTTTACACCCAGTTGCTGGAGCGGCCCGACATCGTCGATTCGCAGCAGATCGTCGACACCCACCTGGTGGTCGCCAACAACGAACTGGACTGCACCGCCGCGGTGCTCGAACTGATCACGGACGGGTGGGGGTATCCGGCGGAAATACAGCCGCCAACGGACAGGTGCGCGTCCTCGCGCGGTGCCATCAACGAATTGCCTCCCTTCGACCTTCCGGCCGGCACCATGCCCGGCCTGTGGATCAGCGATATCGCCCGCAAGCCCGAGCCGGGACAGACCACGCCGACGGCGAAGGGCCGGGTGGTGAGCATCCACAGCGCCGGCAACATAGATTTCATGTTCCACAATCAGATGTCGCCGAACTGGCAGTACGACGCCCAGCCGGAGGACAAGACGCCTTTCGGGACGAGAATCCGGGTCACTCAGACCAAGGGCACGTTGATCGTCGACGGCAGGATCATCGGTCAACGCTTCGTGCTTAACCCGTTCGGGAAATAAGCGGTGACCGGCGATAAGCGCCGATCGCGCCAGCGCGGAACATCGCGCCCGGGCAGGATGTAAGCGGCGCAGGATGCGCCCGCGACGGCATGGCGGCCTGCTCGCCATGCCGTTGTTTCAGTGGTGCGCCAGCCGAACCGTCGTCGCGCGCTCGGGTGCGCCGGTCCGTTCGCATGCGCGACGCCGGCAGTCGCGGCGCGTGTCGCGCTCACCCCATCGCGCGTACGGTCTTGACCGTCTTGACCACCGTCCAGTTGCCGTCGACCAGCTTGACCTCGAGCGTCTTGTAGACCGCCTGCGAGCGGCTGAAGTACGCCGAATACTCGACCGTGCCGGTGCTCGCCGAGGTCGGCCGGAACGCATGCACCTGGATCAGTTCGGCCGGCGCGCCGTCGAGCGCGTGGCTGCCTTTTTCCTCGTCGGGCACTTCCACGCATTGGCTGGCCGGCAACAGGCGCAGGTTCGAGCGCGCGAGCGCGGTGAGCAGTTTGCGCGAGGCGTCGCTGCGGTCCACGCGCAGGCATTGGGTCGGCTGGTCGGCCTCGGCCAGTTGCTGCTTGAACACCGCCGCGGCCAGCCCGGCCGGTATCGCCGCGACGCTGCCGTCGAACTTGTGGGTCTGCAGCGCGACCATCGCCGGGTCGACCGCC
Source organism: Lysobacter capsici (assembly GCF_014779555.2). Classification (NCBI taxonomy): domain Bacteria; kingdom Pseudomonadati; phylum Pseudomonadota; class Gammaproteobacteria; order Lysobacterales; family Lysobacteraceae; genus Lysobacter; species Lysobacter capsici. The sequence continues at coordinate 4,038,526 of NZ_CP094357.1, read as the reverse complement.
GGCGCGGCCACCGGACGATTGCGCAGGTTATGGAACATCGCCAGGCCCAGCACCACCGCGATGCACAGCAGCAGGCCGATCTTGATCCGGAACGCGCGTTTCTGCCCCGGCGTGCGGGTCTGGTCGATGCTCGACTGGAAACGGAACGGCGCGTGATGCGCTTCCTCGGCGCGGGTGCTGTCGATCAGCCCGGCCTCGCGCAGCAGGTCGCGCGCGCGCAGCTGATCGCTCGACTGCACCACCCACACCGCCGGGCGCTCCTTGGGTTGTTCGGAATAACTGAAACTCGAACGACGGTTGCCCTTGTAGGAGCGATCGTTGGTGACCCGCACCTCGATCCCGGCATCGCGCAACAACTGCGCCACGCCTTCGACGTTTTCCAGTCGCGGACTGCTGAAGACCTGCCTCATGTCAGCCCTTCGCCGGCGCTTGCGCGGCCATCACGCGGATCAGGCCTTCCTGCGCGCTGCTGGCCACCAGATGGCCGTGACGGTCGAAGATCTGACCGCGCGCCAAGCCGCGCGCGCCTTGCGCGCTGGGGCTGTCGATCGAATACAGCAGCCAGTCGTCGGCGCGGAACGGACGGTGGAACCACAAGGCGTGATCGAGCGAAGCCATCTGCACGTTCGGCTGGTAGTAGCTGATGCCGTGCGGAAACGTCGCGGTGCCGAGCAGATGGAAGTCGGAGGCATAGGCCAGCAGGGCGCGGTGCAGTTCCGGCGCGTCGCCGACCGGTTCGCTCAGGCGGAACCAGACCTGCTGGAACGGCGGCCGCTTGGGCGGGTTGAGCTCGTCGCGCGGATACACGTGGCGGAACTCGAACGGCCCCTGCCGCGACAGCCAGCGCTGGACCTTGGTCGGCAGCGTCGCCATGACCTGCGCCGGCACCGCGGGCGCCGGGTCGATGTCCTCGGGCTTGGGCACTTCCGGCATCGACAGCTGATGCTCGCCGCCGTCCTGGTCTTCGTGGAACGAGGCGGCCAGGAAGAAGATCGGCTGGCCGTGCTGGATCGCGGTGACCCGGCGCACCGAGAAACTGCCGCCGTCGCGGGTGCGGTCGGCCTGGTAGACGATCGGCGCTTCGATATCGCCGGCCTTGAGGAAATAGGCATGCAGCGAATGCGCCGCGCGCGCGGTGTCGAGGGTGGCCTGCGCGGCCGACAGCGCCTGGCCGAGCACCTGCCCGCCGAACACGTACTTGGTGCCGATATCGCGGCTCTGGCCGCGAAACAGGTTGTCCTCCAATCGTTCCAGCGACAGCAGTTCGATCAGTTCGGAGACGGGGGAGGAGGTCATCGGCGCGCGGTTTGGGAGGTCGGGTGGAGTATAGCGGGACGCCCGGCACGGTCCGGGGCCACGCGGCGGGCCGGTGGTGTTGCGCACGGGCGCCGCGCGGTGCGCCGATACCTCAGCGCGGCAACCGCTCCAGGCCGCACGCCGCCAACACCCGCGGCCACGGAAACCACGGCCCCGGATCGAGCTTGCGCTGGACCAGCACCGAAGGATCGTCGCTGGACTCGACCTGGGCGGTGTCCAGGTCCTCGTGCCCGGCGATGAGGCGCAGCGAGGGCAGGCGTTGGCTCAGATCGTTCAACAAGGCGATCAGTGCCTCGATCTGCGCCGGGGTGTAGTCCTCGGGCATGGCCTGGCGGCGCGAATCCAGCCAGTGCGGATAACGGCCGATATTGACCAGTTCGATCCCGATCGAGCGCGGGTTGTAGCCGCGCACGTGATGGGCGACGCGGTCCTCGCTCACATAGCGCAGCACCGAGCCGTCGCGGTCGATGTAGTAGTGGCCGCTGTTGCCGGTGCCCGATTCGTCGTACAGCACCCGCTCGCCGTATTCGCGCGCCGTGGCCAGGTCGGGCAACTCGGTGCAATGGATCACCACCAGGTCGATCGAGGCCGGATCGCGCGGCGTCAGCCGGGCTTCGTAGGGCAGGGGCGCGGACGTGAGATTCAGGGGCGGCATGCCTGCGGATGCTACCATTCGCCCTCCCACGGAGCCCGCCATGACCCTGCCGCCCGCCGACTCCGCGCTAGGAAAACTGATGGCCACGTTGCCGCGGCCCGGCCGGGTCGAATGGATCGGCGTGCGTCCGGCGCGGGCGGTGCGGATGCAGGCCCTGGACGAGGTCGTCGCGCAGGCCGGCGCGGGCCTGGCCGGCGACCGCTACAAGGGCGGCAGCGGCAAGCGCGGCGTGACCCTGATCCAGGCCGAGCACCTGCCGGTGATCGCGGCCCTGTCGGGTCATGCGTCGCTGGAACCGGCGCTCCTGCGCCGCAATATCGTGATCTCCGGGCTGCCGTTGCTGGCCTTGAAGGACCGTCGCTTCCGTCTCGGCGACGCGCTGCTGGAATGGACCGAGTCCTGCGACCCGTGTTCGATGATGGAAGCCGCGCTCGGCCCGGGCGGTTTCAACGCGATGCGCGGCCACGGCGGCCTGTGCGCGCGGATCCTCGAGGGCGGCACGATCCGGCGCGGCGATGCGCTGGTGCCGGTGATCGATGCGGTCGCGGTTTGATTGCGCGATCGCTGCGGATGATCGGGTTGGCTGGTTTTTTTCGCGATCGGTTGCCGCCTCGTGACCGCGGGCCGAACATGCCCGTTTCGGCGCGCATGACCGATCGAGGCCGTTGGGATGGATTTCATGCGCGATCGTCGCCATGCCTTGTTGTTCGTTGGCGCGATGCGATCCGCGATCGTTTCACATCGGTTCTCGGATGATTGCGTCAGGACATGCGTGTCTGGACTTTTTCGGTGATCCGTACCTGCTTCATCTCGACTTAAAGATGATCATTCAAAGTCACTGCGTTCCCGGACTTTCGTCGTGATCTGTACCTACTTCACCTCGGCTCAAAGATGATCACTCCAGGTCACTGCATTCCCGGACTTTCGCAGTGATCTGCAACTACTTCACCTCGGCTCATAGATGATCACTCCAGGTCACTGCATTCCCGGACTTTCGCAGTGATCTGCAAATACTCCACCTCGGCTCATAGATGATCACTCCAGGTCACTGCATCCTCTCTCATGGCTTCGAAAGCGGCCCCGACGCGACCAAGGTCACCGCCTTGGCCGAGGCGGCGCAGCGTCTTGGCTGGACCCATGAGCGTCCCGATTACACCGACCTGGACGCCAAACGCGAGGTCAGCGAGCTGGGCGATGTCTACGCGCGCATCGAGCGCCTGCTCGGCCTGGCGCGCAAGGCTGCCGAGCGCGGGCCGGTGGTGCTCGCCGGGTCCAGCCTGGGCGCCTATATTTCCGGCGCGGTGTCGATGCAGGTCCGGCCCGCCGCGCTGTTCCTGATGGCGCCGCCGATCGCGATGGGCCCGGCGCCGGTGCTGCAGGCCGCCGATGTGCCGATCAGCATCATTCACGGCTGGGACGACGAACTGATCCCGGCCGCCGACGTCGTCGCCTGGGCCCATCCGCGCCGCGCGCGGTTGCTCCTGGTCGACGACAGCCACCGCCTTACGGCGCACGTGCAGGGCAGCGCCGACGCGTTTGCGCGCCTGCTCGAAACATTGTGAGTACCGCGCAAGCATGAGCAAGTTCTACGCAAGCTGCGGCAAGGGTCTGGAATACCTGTTGGCCGACGAACTAATCGCGCTGGGTTGCCAGCGCGCGACCGCCGCCACCGCCGGCGTCAACGTCGAAGGCGAACTCTCCGACGCGCAGCGCGCGGTGCTGTGGTCGCGTCTGGCCAGCCGGGTGTTGTGGCCGATCGCCGAATTCGATTGTCCCGACGAACACGCGCTGTACGCCGGCGTCGCCGCGCTGGACTGGCCCGCGCACATGGAGAGCGTGCATACGCTCGCGGTCGACGCGCACGTGTCGGGCGAGGCGATCACCCACGCGCGCTACGCCGCGCAGCGGGTCAAGGACGGCGTGGTCGACGTGATGCGCGCGCGCACCGGTTCGCGGCCCGATGTCGATACCGACCAGCCCGATCTGCGTTTGAATCTGGTGATCCGCAAGGGCAAGGCGATCGTCTCGATCGACCTGGGCGGCGGTTCGCTGCATCGCCGCGGCTGGCGGCAGAAACAGGGCGAGGCGCCGCTGAAGGAAAACCTCGCCGCGGCGGTGTTGCTGCGCGGCGGTTGGCCGAAGGTGTATGCCAACGGCGGCGGCTTGTTCGACCCGATGTGCGGCAGCGGCACCTTGCTGATCGAAGGCGCGCTGATGGCCGCCGACGTCGCGCCGGGTCTGCTGCGCCACGGCGCCTTGCCGCCGACGCGTTGGCGCGGTTTCGATTTCGCCCGCTGGCGGGTGTTGTGCGAACAGGCGCGCGAGCGCGAAGCCACGGGACTGGCCGCGCTGCGTCCGGTGTTCGCCGGCAGCGATATCGATCCGCATGCGATCCGCGCGGCGCGCGATAACGAGATCGAGGCCGGGTTGGCGGGGGTGATCGAGTGGAATGTGGCGGCGGTGGAGTCGTTGCAGGCGTTGCCCGCATCACTGCAAGCGTCATTGGTTTCGCCTGCGTCCGTATCGGATCGTCATTCCCGCGAACGCGGGAATCCAGCGGCTTTGCTGGCGGATGGCGATAAGGCACTGGATTCCCGCCTTCGCGGGAATGACGGTCTTGAAGAAGCGATCTCGTCCGAGACCGGCGCAGGCTCGGGTAAAAACGAGCATAGCGATACCCAGACTCCGGGCCTGGCCGTCTGCAACCCGCCCTACGACGCCCGCCTCGCCGCCGATCCCGCGCTGTACCGCGCCCTGGGCGAAGCGCTCAAGCGCACCGTGCCGAGCTGGCGCGCCAGCCTGCTGTGCGGCGATCCGGCGCTGGCTCAGGCCACGACCCTGCGCGCCAGCAAGAAGTATCAGATCTTCAACGGCGCGATCGAATGCGCCTTGATCGTGTGCGAGCCGATCGCGCGCGTCGGCCACGCCGAGCGCAAGGCCCAGGCCGAAGACGCCGCGCCGCAGCCGCTGAGCGAAGGCGCGCAGATGGTCGCCAATCGCCTGCGCAAGAACCTGCGCAAGCTCAAGAACTGGCGTCAGCGCGAAGCGGTCGACTGCTTCCGCGCCTACGACGCCGATCTGCCCGAGTACTCGGCCGCGATCGACGTCTACACCACCGACGAAGCGCAGCCGCGCACCTACCTGCATGTGCAGGAATACGCCGCGCCGTCCGACATTCCCGAAGCCGACCAGCGCCGTCGTCTCAACGAGTTGCTCGCGGCTGCGCGCGAAGTGTTCGCGGTGCCGCGCGAGCGGCTGGCGATCAAGACCCGCGCGCGCGGCAAGGGCGGCAGCAAGTACGGCCAGTTCGATCAGCGCGGCGAATTCATCGTCGTGCGCGAAGGCGCCGCGCGGCTGCGGGTGAATCCGTTCGACTACCTCGATACCGGTCTGTTCCTCGATCACCGGCCGATGCGCCTGCGCATCGCCGAGGAAGCGCGCGGCCGCCGTTTCCTCAATCTGTTCGGCTACACCGGCGCGGCCACCGTGCATGCGGCGGTCGGCGGCGCCCACGAGACCACCACCGTCGATCTGTCGGCCACGTATCTGCAGTGGTGTTCGGACAATCTGCGCGAGAACGGCGTGACCGGTTCGCAGCACCGTCTGGCCCAGGCCGACGCGGTGCAATGGCTGGAGGCCGATCGCGGCCGTTACGACCTGATCTTCTGCGATCCGCCGACCTTCTCCAATTCCGCGCGCGCCGACGATTTCGACATCCAGCGCGAACACGTGCGGCTGCTGCGCGCCGCGGTCGCGCGCCTGGCCGACAACGGCGTGCTGTATTTTTCCAACAACTTCCGCCGGTTCCGTCTGGACGAAGAGGCGATCGCCCAGTTCGCCCGCTGCGTGGACATCAGCGCGCAGACGATTCCGCCGGATTTCGAACGCGACGCCCGGATCCACCGCTGCTGGCGGTTGGAGCCGCGTTGATGCCGTCCCCTTTTCGTCGTAGCAGCCTCGCGCGTGCGCGTTGCTCGGAGCATCGCGCATGAAGTCGCATCGCAAGCCCGGTACCTGGACCTTCTTCCGTCAGTGGCTCAAGAACCCGTTGCGGGTGGCGGCGGTGGCGCCGTCCAGCGCCGAGCTGGCCGCGGCGATGATTTCCGAATTGCCCGACGACGTGAACCGGGTGATCGAACTCGGCGGCGGCACCGGCGCGATCACCCGCGCCTTGCTCGATGCCGGCATCCGCGACGAAGACCTGCTGGTGCTCGAACTCAACGAAGAACTGCACGCGCATCTGCACCTGCGTTTTCCGCAGGTGCCGGTGGTGCTCGGCGACGCGCGCGAGTTGCCGCAGTTGGCGCGCGACGCCGGCTATCTGCGGACCGGTCCGGCCGACGCGATCGTCTCGGGTCTTGGCTTGCTGACGATGCCGCACCCGCTGCAGCGCGATATCCTCGGCGCGGCGTTCGAATGCCTGCGCGAGGACGGCGTGTTCGTGCAGTTCACCTACGGCCCGGCCGCGCCGGTGGCCGATCCGGTCGCGCGCTCGCTGGGGCTGCAGGTGCGGCGCGGCGATTTCGTGTTGCGCAATGTGCCGCCGGCGACGGTGTATGTGTACACCCGGGTGTAGTGCCGACAGCTAGGCGAGCGACTCCGTGTCCAGCGCCGACAAACGCTTTCCCTCTCCCGCTTGCGGGAGAGGGGAGGGTGAGGGCACTCCAGCCGCCGAAGTTCTGCGCAATCCCGTTTCCCTCACCCCGGCCCTCTCCCGCAAGCGGGAGAGGGGGACAAGCTGCGTGGGTGAGACGTAAGACGTAAGCGGACGACGGCGGCTTATCGTTCTGTTTATGTGACTTATGATTGCATTTTGTGCTCTGTCGTTCCGAAAATGCGGTGGCATCCTATGCCCATCGCCAATCCGGCGTCCCGATAGGAACCACCCATGGCCACCGCCACCCCCACCGCTTACGCCCGCGTCGGCCGCAAGCTGCGCGGCCAGCCGACCTCCGATGGCGCCGGGGTTCGCCTGACCCGGGTCATCGGCGGCCCGCAGCTGCCCGACCTCGACCCGTTCCTGCTGCTCGACGAATTCGGCACCGACCAGCCCGAGGATTACCTCGCCGGCTTCCCGGAGCACCCGCACCGCGGCTTCGAGACCGTCACCTACATGCTCGACGGCCGAATGCGCCACAAGGACAACCACGGCAACGAAGGCGTGCTGGTCCCCGGCAGCGTGCAGTGGATGACCGCCGGTCGCGGCCTGGTGCACTCGGAAATGCCCGAGCAGGAAGCCGGCCGCATGCGCGGCTTCCAGCTGTGGGTCAACCTGCCGGCGCGCGAGAAGATGACCGAACCGAAATACCAGGAGTTCGCGCCCGACCGCATCGTCCAGTTGCAGCCGGCCGACGGCGTGCGGATCAAGCTGATCGCCGGACGCATCGGTGATGTGCGTGGCCCGATCGCGCAGCCGGCGACCGACCCGGTCTACCTCGACATCGCGCTCGAGGCCGGCGCGAGCTGGGAGTACGAATTGCCCGAAGGCCACAACGCCTTCGCGTACGTCTACGAAGGCGGCGTGCAAATCGGCGACGGCGAGGACGCGCGCGCGGTCGATGCGCAGGAACTGGCCGTGCTGTCGGGCGGCAACGTGCTCAAGCTGGGTGATGCGAAGCAGGACAGCCGCCTGATCGTGATCGCCGGACGGCCGCTGCGCGAGCCGGTCGCGCGTTACGGTCCGTTCGTGATGAACACCAAGCAGGAAGTGATGCAGGCCTTCGTCGATTTCCAGGAAGGCAAGTTCTGATCGCGATCGATGCAGGAAGCCGCGACGAAAAAGGCCACGCGCGAGCGTGGCCTTTGGTTTTTGCGCGCCGGTATTCGCATGCGCGGCTAGTTTCGTGCGTACTTGAACGCGGATGTTTCAGCCGCGATACGTCAGCCGCCCGCTGGCGCGCGCGTTGTTTTCTATCGGACGCAACATCGACGCAGGCCCGCGGCGATGGGCGCAGACACGCGCGCGGCCGCGCAGGCGGCGGTGGGCGTCACAAGGAGCAACATCGCATGGCCACCCAGCTCGACCCCAAACAGATCACCCTCGTCGCCACCTTCGTATCGGCCGGCGTCGCCAACGGCGCCAGCGGCTGGATGATCGTCGGCGGCAAACTCAAGAAGATCCCGCCGCGCGGCATCAAGCAATTGCAGGCGGTATCGCAGATGCTCAACGCCGCCGACGCGGTCGGCAACGCGCGACTGGCCGCGCAGCTGCAGCAGACCGCGATCGAGGTCGCGAACGAGGCGGTGCATTAGTCGACCTCGCATGGGCGCGCGGATCGTTGCAACATCGATCTTGCGCGTTCGTCGTCGTTTCGCACAGATCGTTGCGGTGCAGGTCGGGTCGCATCGCGCTCAAGCGATCGACGCGCGTTGCTCGCAGAGAAGCCGCGCGCCCAGCGCCTCACCTAAACGAAAAGCCGCGCAGATGCGCGGCTTTTCGTTTCCAATCGAGCGAGGTTTCAATCCTTGCCGAGCCAGCGATACACCGCGCCGCCGAGCAGGCCGCCGACGATCGGCGCGACCCAGAACAGCCACAACTGGCTCATGGCCGCGGCGCCCGCGAACAAGGCCACGCCGGTCGAACGCGCGGGATTGACCGAGGTGTTGGTCACCGGAATGCTGATCAGATGGATCAAGGTCAGGCCCAGGCCGATCGCGATCGGCGCGAAGCCGGCCGGCGCGTTCTTGTGGGTGGCGCCGAGGATGATGATCAGGAACATCGCGGTCATCACCACTTCGGTCAGCAGCGCCGCGGTCAGCGAATAACCGCCGGGCGACATCAGGTCGTAGCCGTTGCTGGCGAAGGTGCCGGCCGCGTTGGGGTCGATCGCGAAACTGCCGTTGCCGCTGGCGATCTGCAGCAGGATGAAACCGGCGAGGATGCCGCCGAGCACCTGGGCGACGATGTACGGAAACAGGTCCTTGGCCGGGAACCGGCCGCCGGCCCACAGGCCGAAACTCACCGCCGGATTGAAATGGCCGCCGGAGATGTGGCCGAACGCATACGCGCCGGTCAACACGGTCAAGCCGAACGCCAGCGCCACGCCGAGCAGCCCGATGCCGAGCGGATTGCCCGCGCCACCGAAATTGGCCGCCAGCACGGCGCTGCCGCAGCCGCCGAGCACCAGCCAGAAGGTACCGATGAACTCCGCACCGAGTCGCTTGATCATGATCGTCATCCTTTGAGGTAGTGGGGCATGCAGGCCCTGCGGATCGACGATCAACCCTGTTCAGTCTTGGAACGGGGCAGTTCGACCCTGTTCAGCCAGGCCATTCTTATGCTGGCCGATTCCTCAAAAATGAGCAACACGTCACAAATGTGGAGCGCGGACACAGTAAAGCGACCGCGCTGAGCCAGCGCGGTCGCTTTGTTGGGACGTACTGCCTGAATTACTTGTTCGCGCTCAGTTGGGCCGACGGAAATCGCAGGCCCTCGGTCTGGCCGATGACCTCCTTGAGCTGATCGGGCGAGGAGGCCTGCAGCCAGATGTGCGCGATCTTGCCCGAGCCGATTTCGATCAGCGTCTCGCGGACCTGGATATCGGGCTTGCCGGCGAGCTCGCCGCGATACCAGTACATCGCCTTGCCGTCGATCGTGCTGGCTTCGGCACGGTCGCTGCGTTTGGGCGAGAACGGCGATTTGCTGGCGATGTACAGGCCGAAGGCTTCCGAGCCGTCGGCGCGCAGAGCGCGGCAGAAATCCGAATCCGCGCTGGCGCGGTACTCCCAACGCAAGCCGGTGCTGGCGGGCAACGCCGGGCAATTGCCCGGGTCATCCGCAGCGGCGTCCTGGGCTTTGGCGTTGGCACACAATGCGAACAACAACACCAGCCACGGCACAGCGTGCTGGTTCTTTCCCCATGACTTCACGACACTTCCCCCTGCAACCGGATGTATGGTTAAGCGGTGTTGCGAGTCCTATAGGTTGTGACCTTAGTCCACTTTGCGGGGATTGACAAACGCCAGATTCGGAAAAGTCACCGTTCAGGTAATGGAATGAATTCGTGCTCACCCGGGATGTGACCGAATCGTCCCTCGGCCCAGTCCTGCTTGGCCTGTTCGATCCGCTCACGCGAGCTTGAGACGAAGTTCCACCACAGATGGCGCGGCCCATCCAGCGGTTCGCCGCCGAGCAACATGGCCTTGACCGGGGTCTTCGCGCGCAGCCGCGGCCGGCTGCCGGGATCGAGCACGATCAGGTGTTTTTCCGGCAGGTCGGCGCCATCGAGCTGGGCCTGACCTTCGAGCAGATACAACGCGCGCTCGGCGTGGCTGTCCTCGATCTCGAGCTCCTTGCCCGGGTCCAGATCGATGGCCACGTACAGCGTGTCGGCGAATACGCGCACCGGCGATTCCTGACCGAAGCCGCGGCCGGCGACCACGCGCAACCAGGCACCGTCGCGGTGCAATTGCGGCAAGGTCGCGGCGGGATGATGGTGGAAGGCCGGCGCGGTTTCCTCGAACGAGCGCGGTAGCGCGACCCAGGTCTGCATGCCGTGCAGCGGATGGCCGTCGGCGCGCGGTTTGTCCGGGGTGCGTTCGGAGTGGGCGATGCCGCGGCCGGCGGTCATCCAGTTGACGTCGCCGGGATGGATGTCCTGCACGCTGCCCAGGGTGTCGCGATGGCCGATCGCACCGGCCCACAGGAAGGTCACCGTGGCCAGGCCGATATGCGGATGCGGGCGCACGTCGATGCCGTGGCCGGGTTCGAACGCGGCCGGGCCCATGTGGTCGACGAACACGAACGGACCGACCGAACGCGCCTGCACGCTCGGCACGGCGCGGCGCACCTGGAACCCGCCCAGGTCGTGGATGCGCGGGGCGATGATCGTGGTCATGGCGGACTCCTGCGGGACTGATACCCGCAGATTGGCATGACTTTTATGCATTCGCGGTGTCGATGCTGCAACTCGGTGTTGCAGTTGCCGCGCTTGGTCGAGGCACGGGACCGGGTGCTTGCGCCGCGTGCGCGATGCGGTGCGGCAGCGAGCGAGATGGCGCCCATCGCGACAGTGGTCGCCGGCCTTGGGCCGCTATCGATCCGGTGGACGCCGAGCCCACGATCGGCCCATCACTTCGCCTGGAATTGCACCGTCGCATGCGGCGGCTCGGCGAAATCCAGCGCCTGCAATTCGAACGTCCACGCACCCGCGCTCTTGCTCGGTTCCGCCGGCGTGTTGAGCGACACGCTAGTCTTCTTACCATCGCTGGCGGTCCACTGGAACTCGAGCGTCGCATCGCCGGCCCAGATGCACTGCAGGCCCGGCTTGCAGCGCGAATCGGCGGTGACGGCGACGAAACGCAGCCGCGAGTGGTCGGGCAGGGTCACTTCATCGCCGGGTTGCATCGACAGCGGCTGACCCGGCCGGGCGGCGTCGCCACCGTTGGGCTTGGCATCGGCGGGATCCGACGGCGCGGCGTGCGCGCAGGCGGTCAGGGCGAACACGCACGACAGCATCAAGGCGATCAACGCGAATTTCATGGCGGAACTCCCTGCGGGCGGACAAACGAACGGGCAGGAGCATGCTCGGCGATCTTCGATGGCGCGTCCAGCCGCGCGCCGCGTCACTGATCGCGCGATTCGGTGTAGCGCGGATGGCCGTCGCGATCGAAGTCGATGCGCATGCGCCGGTCGAATTCGGTTTCCGCCATCGGCGCCACCGTGCATTGGCACAGTGCCGCGGCGATGTCGGGCGCGGTATTGCTGTGAGCGACCACCAGCACCGTGCCGGCGGTGTGCTCGCGTCGCAGGCTCGCGGCGAAATCGGTTGCCGGCTGTTTGGCGTCGTAGGTGACGACCTGCAGGCCGTGCGATCGCGCGGTCGGTTCGCCGGTCTGCTGGGTGCGGCGATACGCGGTGGCATAGACCGCGCGCACCGGCTGGTTTTTCAGCGCGGCGGCGAGGCGCTCGGCGCGCGCGCGGCCGGCTTCGCTCAGGTTGGGATCGCGCGGATCGTCGTTGGCTTTTTCGGCGTGGCGCACGATCACGAAACTCGAGTTCTGCGTCGGTATCGGCGGCGCGCTCGCGCAGGCGGCGAGCAAGACGCTCAAGCTCAGGGCGGAAAGACGAGTGATCGGAGCCATGCTGATATCCCTGAAACGCTTCGAAGTGCGGATGCTGCGACCGGCCTACTTCAACACATCGGCGCCGGCCTGGGCGATCTCGCCGTCCTGCGCGGCGCGCGCGCCGGACACGCCGATGCCGCCGATCACCTGATCGCCGTGCAGCAGGCGCACGCCGCCTTCGATCGGGGTGATCGACGGCAGTCCGAGCACGACGTTGTTGCCCTCGCTGAGCAGCTTTTCGTGGAACGCGGTATCGCGGCGGTAATTGACCGCATGCATGGCCTTGCCGATGGCGACCTCGACGCTGGAGTTCGGCGTGCCGTCCATGCGCTGGAAGTGCACGAGCCGACCGGCGTCGTCGACGATCGCGATCGACACGCTCAAGCCCTGGGCGCGCGCCTTGTCTTCGGCGGCCTGGGCGATCTGCTTGACCGCGGCGAGATTGAGCGTGGTGCGTTGGCTGAGTTCGATCTTCATGGCGGCGGCTGCGGTGAGCGCGAGCGTGGACAGCGCCGGCATCAGCAGCGCGAGGGCGAGGAAGCGTGCGTGGCGAGACGGCATGAGGCGCGCGGCGAGGTAGGGAAGCGCGGATGGTAGGGCGGATGCGGGGTGGTGGGCAGTGTGGAATGTCAGGGGATGAGGGCTTATGTGGGGCGAGGAGTGAGTGGAGAGGAGTGAGGAATGAGTAAAAGCGAAGCGGGCAGATGACATAGGCGCGGGGGCGCATAAGCGGGGCTCACGGATATTTCCGACGCCTGCGCCCGCGAAATTCGCGGCGAACAGTTCCCCCCTTTGAAAAAGGGGGGCTAGGGGGGATTTGCTTTTCGCTCACGATCATCGCGACGAAGCAAAAGCGAATCCCCCGCGCTACCGATCAGTCGCACATCGTGCCGACGCCGGGCGCTCGCCCCCTTTTGCAAAGGGGGCATGACGTAACGCGCGGCGCGTTATGTCCGGTGCTCGACCTCAGTGCTTGGTATCGAGCAAGGTCAACAACCCCTTGGCCGCCGCCAATCGCGCCAGCGCATCGGGCAAGTCCAGCTTGATCCGCAACTTGTCCGGCCCGTCCATCTGATACAGCTTCGGCTGGCCTTGGATCAGCTTGATCACCGACATCGGATCCACGTTCGGCCGTTCGACGAACTGCAGGCGGCCGCCCTTGTCGCCCAGGTCGAGTTTGCGGATGCCCAGGTTGGTCGCGATCAACTTCAGTTCGGCCACCGCGAACAGATGCTTGGCCGCGTCGGGCAACAGGCCGAAGCGGTCGATCATCTCGACCTGCAACTCGCGCAGTTCCTCGCTGTCGCGCGCGCCGCTGATGCGCTTGTACAAGGTCAGGCGGGTGTGCACGTCGGGCAGGTAATCGTCGGGAATCAGCGCCGGAATATGCAGTTCGACTTCGGCGCCGCGCGATTCGGTCGAATCCAGATCGGGCAGCTTGCCCTGACGGATCGAGCGCACCGCGCGTTCCAGCAATTCGGTGTAGAGGCTGAAACCCACCTCGGCCATCTGCCCGCTCTGATCCTCGCCGAGCAACTCGCCGGCGCCGCGGATTTCCAGGTCGTGCGTGGCCAGGGTGAAACCGGCGCCGAGCTCGTCCATCGAAGCGATCGCTTCCAGGCGCTTTTGCGCGTCGGAGGTGATCGAGCGCTTGTCGGGCACCACCAGATACGCATAGGCGCGGTGATGCGAACGGCCGACCCGGCCGCGCAGCTGATGCAACTGCGCCAGGCCGAACTTGTCGGCGCGGTTCATGATGATGGTGTTGGCGTTCGGGATGTCGATGCCCGACTCGATGATGGTCGTGCACAGCAGGACGTTGAAGCGCTGCTTGTGGAAGTCGAGCATGACGCTTTCGAGTTCGCGCTCGGCCATCTGGCCGTGAGCGACGCCGATGCGCGCCTCGGGCACCAATTCCTCGAGCTGACGCTTCATCCGGCCGATGCTCTCGACATCGTTATGCAGGAAATACACCTGGCCGCCGCGCGACAGCTCGCGCTGGAAGGCTTCGCGCAATTGCATGTCGTCCCAGGGCACGACGAAGGTCTGCACGGCGAGGCGATGCGCGGGCGGGGTGGCGATGATGCTCAGGTCGCGCAGGCCGGCCATGGCCATGTTGAGCGTGCGCGGGATCGGCGTCGCGGTCAGAGTCAACAGATGCACGTTGGCGCGCAGCGCCTTGAGCGCTTCCTTCTGGCGCACACCGAAGCGCTGTTCTTCGTCGACGATGACCAGGCCGAGGTCCTTGAAGCGCACGTCGCCCTGCAACAGGCGATGGGTGCCGACCACGACATCGATCTTGCCCTCGGTCAGCTTCTCCAGTTCGGCCTTGATTTCCTTGGTGCTCTTGAACCGCGACAGCACCTCGACCTTGAGCGGCCAATCGGCGAACCGATCGCGGAAATTGCGGTAATGCTGCTCGGCCAACAACGTGGTCGGCACCAGCACCGCGACCTGCTTGCCGGCGGTGGCGGCGACGAAGGCCGCGCGCACCGCGACTTCGGTCTTGCCGAAACCCACGTCGCCGCAGACCACGCGGTCCATCGGCTGGCTGCTGCCGAGGTCGCGGATCACCGCTTCGATCGAGGAATGCTGATCGGGCGTTTCCTCGAACGGGAAACCGGCCGCGAACGGTTCGTACATCGAACGGTCGACGTCCAATGCAAGGCCAGCGCGGGCCTGGCGCTTGGCCTGAATTTCCAGCAGTTCGGCGGCCACGTCGCGGACTTTTTCCGCGGCCTTGCGCTTGGCCTTGGTCCATTGCTCGCCGCCGAGCGAGTGCAGCGGCGCGGTTTCGACCGAAGCGCCGGAGTAGCGGCTGATCAGGTGCAACTGCGCGACCGGCACGTACAGCCGGTCGCCCTTGGCGTATTCGATTTCCAGGTATTCGCCGGGTTGGCCGCCGGCTTCGAGCACGATCAGGCCGCGGTAGCGACCGACGCCGTGATCCTCGTGCACGATCGGCGCGCCTTCGGACAGCTCGCCCAGGTCGCGGATGATCGCTTCGGGTTCGCGGCCGACCCGCTTGCGCCGACGCGGCTGTGAGGCGCGTTCGGGAAACAGCTGGCGTTCGGTCAATATCGCCAGCGCCGGTACGCTGAGCGCGAAGCCGTCGTCGAGCGGCGCCACCGCGATCGCGAAGCGGCTGGCGCCGTCGCGGAACGATTTCCAGTCGGCGACCACATCGGGTTTCAGCGCCGCGGCCTGCAGCACTTCGAGCAGCGCTTCGCGGCGGCCGGCGGTGTCGGCGGCGATCAGCACGCGGCCGGGATAGCTGCCCAGGAACGACTTCAACGCTTCGGCCGGCGCGGCGTCGCGCGCGGCCACCGGCAGGGTCGGCGCGGGTTGATCGCCCAGCGCGACGGCCTTGGCGCGTTGCGGATGCTGTTCGCCGCACAGTTCGATGCGCGCGGCCTGATTGAGGCGTTCGCGCAGGCCGACCGGGGTCAGGTACAGCGAATCGGGCGGCAGCAGCGGGCGTTCGAGATCGTGGCGGCGTTGTTCGTAGCGTTCGCCGGTGTGGCTCCAGAATTGATCGGCCGCTTCCAGCGCGCCGTCGGCGATCACCGGCAGGACCTTGTCGCCGAGGTAATCGAACAAGGTCGCGGTCTGTTCGAAGAACAGCGGCAGGTAGTACTCGATGCCCGAGGGCGCGATGCCGGCCTTCAGATCCTGATACAGCGCGCTGCGCCGGGTATCGAGATCGAAGCGTTCGCGCAGCGCATCGAGCGCGCGCTTGAGCGAGACGTCGTCGAGCGGCACTTCGCGGCCCGGCAACAGGTGCACGCGGTCGATCTTGTCGAGCGAGCGCTGCGATTCGGGATCGAACGCGCGGATGGTGTCGATCTCGTCGTCGAGCATCTCGACCCGGAACGGCGTGTCGGCGCCCATCGGGTAGACGTCGAGCAAGCCGCCGCGGACCGCGAAATCGCCCGGATCGAGCACCTGCGGCACATGCCGGTAACCGGCGGATTCGAGCCGGCGTTTTTCGTTGTCGAGGTCCAGGCGCTGGCCGACGCGCACATCGAAACTGCCGCCGACCACATGCCGCAACGGCGCCAGCCGCTGCAACAGCGTCTGCACCGGCACCACCACGATGCCGCGCTTGAGCGAGGGCAGGCGATGCAGAGCCGACAGACGCTGCGAGACGATGTCCGGGTGCGGACTGAACAAGTCGTAGGGCAGGGTTTCCCAATCCGGGAAGCTCAGGACCGGCAACGCGCCGTCGTGGCCGGCGTCGGCGCCCAGCAGGGTGCGCAGGTCGGATTCGAGTTGATGCGCGCCGTGGTTGTCGCGCGCGACCGCCAGCAGCGGGCCGTCGTAGTCGGCGCCGGCGCGGGCGATCGCCCAGGCCAGGGCGGACGGCGAAGCCGGCGCGCGCCACCAGGCGCGCTGCTGGCCGGTTTTAGGCAAAAGGGCAGACACGTGATTGGGGGAACTCACAGAGGGCGGCTAGGTTAGCCGCCGGGGGACATAAGGTCACGTCGCGCGCGCGGGCTTTCGCCTGCATGATGGCGCGGCGCCGAAGGACGGACCGGAACAGTTCGTCCGGCGCAGGGGCCGGCGCTTGTGATGGCCGGCTCACGCGGGCCGAAGCCGCCATCGCGCGGCATCGGTCTTACGCTCATGAAGATCATGGAGGAAAGTGCAGTCATGAAGCTCGATTCGTTGGTTTCGCGGTTCCGCCGGCCGTTGCTGGCGTTGGGTGTGATGAGTGTGGTCGTGGCGTCTGCGTCGGTGTGGGCTCAACCCCCGCGTCCGCCGACCGCGGTCTCGGTGACCAGCTACTACACCGATGCCTCGCATGCGTACGTGGCCGGAGTGGTCTTCTACGGGGATTGCCCGGCGATCAGTTCCGGCAGCCTGATCGGCGCTTCGACGCCGTATTCGGACACCACCACGGTCATGTGCGACGACGTGGACAGCGTGCCGCTGCCGTTCTGACCGGTGCCGCGCTAGTTTCAATGGGGTCGTAGTCGGCCCGTGACAAGGCGCCCGGGAACGGGCGCCTTGTCGTTCTTGCATGGCCGATGACCGTCGGAGACGGCAGGGCCACATCGGCCGGGTGGTGAATCAGTTCTGGTTGTTGCAGGTGGCGTAGTGCCAACTGAACTTCGCGGTCTGCTGGCCCCAGTCCAGCGGCCTCGGGCCGGGGCAGCCGGCGCCCTGGTAGCGCATGCCGACGACCCTTTCGATGTCGTCGCGACCCGCCGGGCCGTAATAGGTATAGACCAGCCAGCCGCTGCCGGACGGCGGGACCGGCAAGGCCGAACTCGCCACCGAGAACAATCCGCCGACCACGATCGTGGCCAGCATGGCGATGCGTTTGAAACCCGAGCGCTGCGTCGTCGTTTGCATAAGAGACTCCTTGTCGTACGCGGTTGTCGAAGGTGCGGCCGACCGGCATTGCGCCGCAGGAGCAATCGCGGCGGCATCCGGCCATGGCGACACGAACGCAGCCTAGCAGCCGGACTTGGCCGCTGCGCGCGGGCGCGACGTATTTGCTTTTTCGCGGTGTTTGGCTGCTAAGCCGCGTGCGCGCGGCAAGCCGCGGCGGTGACGAAGACGGCGATCGGGCCCGCGCCATAGCGCGAGCCGGACTATCTCAAGTGCCTGGCGTGGTCTCGCCGCCGGCGCGGCTGTCGACGGCGGGTTTGCTGCGCAGGTCCAGCGACACCCGGATCAGGCCCGGCGCGTCCTGCTGGAATTCGCGTTCGAACCCCAGCGACTGGGCCAGCGACAGCATCGGCGTGTTGTGCTCGAACACGTCGCCGTAGAGGCGATGCACCTTCTTGCCGCGCGCCCATTTCACCAGCCGGGTCATCAGATAACGGCCCAGGCCCATATTGGCGATGTAGCGGCTGACCAGGATCGCGAACTCGGCGTCCTGGGTGCGTTCGTCGATCGCGACCCGCGCGACCGCGCCGACCAGGGCCTCGCCCGGCGGCAGCGGCTCGGCCGCGACCAGGGCGAATTCGGTGCGCGGATCGATCCGGGTGAAGCGCTCGGCCATGTCCGGGGTGAGTTCCTTGAGCGCATACAGGAAGCGCTGTCGGACTTCGTCGGGCTGGAGCAGGGCGAAGCCGGCCCGCAGGGGCTCGGCATCCTCCGGCCGGACCGGGCGGATCAGAACTTCGCGTCCGTTGGGAAGACGCTGGCGTTCGTGCCAGGGAGGCAAACGTTCACGCGTGGCCATGGTTGGGATAGTGGCACATTGTGACGAATTTGGCCCTTCATCTTCGTGAGGGGCGCTCGCCGGTGCGATCGGCGGCGCTGAGCGCGTTGGCGGTCGGCTCATCGGACCTGCGCCGGTGAAGGGTGGGCCGGCGCAGGCTCCAGTACAGCGGTTTTGTTGACGCGATGCACGGTGGAAATGAGAATGGCTCGCATGATGGCTGGGTGATGACGGCCTGACAATGCCCCCACGGCCAGCCAGGACGCCAGTGCCTGGCGCGCCGGCCTTCAGCCAGCCGCCCTCTTTCGACCGCGCCCGGCGCCGGGCCCTTGATCGGACCTTTGCGTCCTGGGCGCGGCCGGCTGGGTCCGGCGATGGGCGGGGCGCCCTGCGGTGCCGATGGCGAGGCGGCAATCCGCCTGGGCCGGCCTGGCTCAGCTTGCCGGCGGCGCTGGCGGACGAAAGCCGAGTCAGCGAATGGGTGGCCGTGTGTGCGGAGCCTGGCGCTGTGCCACAGACGCAAGAAGAATCGGCAGGCCGGCATTGCGAAGAACCTGCGCGATCGAGTGCAAGGCTCGCCTCGATGCAGGCCGGCGAGGTCGGCGCGAAGGACGCGGTGCTGGGGTGATGCCTGCCTTGCCGAACTAATGTCTACGCCGTGCGTTCGGCGATCAGGTTGCCGGCGATGGGCGCGATGCAAACGCGACGGCGATGTCCCGGTTTTGATTCCGGATATTGATCGCGCGCTGCTTGCAGCGGGGCTCGCGGCGGGTGGATTGGCGCGGTCGCGGCTTGCGCCGCTCCTACAGGGGGCAGGCGTTGCTTGCCGGCGATCGGGTGGTCGCGCAAGCCGCATGGGCTTGGTGTAGGGGCGGCGCGAGCCGCCACCGCGTGACTTCATCGACGCCGTGGACTCGCCTGCCCGCGTGGATGCCGTCGTCGCGCCTTACACCCCGCAACGTCCGCGCTGGCACCCGCCCCGGCCTATCCAAAGGCCAGCATCGGCAATGCTAGACTCCGCCGCTC
Source organism: Lysobacter capsici (assembly GCF_014779555.2). NCBI lineage: Bacteria > Pseudomonadati > Pseudomonadota > Gammaproteobacteria > Lysobacterales > Lysobacteraceae > Lysobacter > Lysobacter capsici. Next base: position 4,019,288 of record NZ_CP094357.1, on the reverse strand, counting down.
GACCCGAAGGAGCAGTTCAGTCATGGCAGGTGGTGGCGATTCAACCCGCGCGATTTTGTTCGCACTTGGCGCCAATTTCGCGATCGCGGTGGCCAAGGGCGTGGCCGCGTTCTTCACCGGTTCCAGCGCGATGCTGGCCGAAACCGTGCATTCGCTGGCCGACTGCGGCAATCAGGGGCTGTTGCTGCTGGGGCTCAAGCAGTCCAAGCGGCCGCCGACGCCGGACTATCCGCTGGGCTACGGCAAGGCGATCTACTTCTGGTCGTTCCTGGTCGCGGTGATGCTGTTCACCGTCGGCGGCATGTTCTCGCTGTACGAGGGCATCCATAAATTGCAGCACCCCGAGCCGCTGAAGCAGTGGTGGTGGGCGGCCGGCGTGCTGGCGTTCGGCATCGCCGCCGAATGGGTCTCGATGCGCGCCTGCCTGCAGGAAGTGGCCAAGGCGCGCGGTCAGCGCTCGCTGTGGCAGTGGTTCCGCGAAAGCCGCCAGGCCGAACTGGTGGTGATCTTCGGCGAAGACCTGGCCGCGCTGCTGGGCCTGGTGCTGGCGCTGGGCGCGGTGCTGCTGGCGGTGTTCACCGGCAACCCGATCTGGGACGCGATCGGCACCATCTGCATCGGCGCGCTGCTGATCATCGTCGCGGTGTTCGTCGCGATCGAAGTCAAGGCGATGCTGATCGGACAGAGTGTGGATCCGCTGCGCCAGCAGCAGATCCGCGAGTTCCTCGATTCGCGCCCGGAGATCGCCCGGGTCATCAGCGTGATCACCCTGCAGCTCGGCAACGAAGTGATGGTGTCGGTGCAGGCGCAGATGCGCGAAGAGCACAGCGTCGCCGGCCTGACCGAGCAGATCAACACGGTCGAGCGGGCGATGAAGCAGGCCTTCCCGGAAGTGCGCTGGAGCTTCTTCGAGCCCGACCTCAAGCTCGGCGACTGAGCGTTCGCGCCGTCGCGCAACAAGCCGGCCGGGGGAGCGAATGCTCCCCCGGCTTTTTTCTGGGCGAGCAACGCTCACGCTCGCGGCTTTTCCTGGCCATAATCCCGCCTGGAGAACCGGCAAGCGAATGGACGGCGGACGATGAAGACGGGCAAGGCGGTATTGGTGTCGGTGGGGATCATCGCGGCGGTGCTCGCCGTCGCCGGCGGCGTGGGCTATTTCGTCTACAACAAAGTCGAAAGCCGCAGCAAGCAGGCGGCCGCGCAGATGAAGGCCGAAGCCGAGCGCGACGACGCCGACCGCAGCGCGCCGCAATGCGGCAGCCACGACGACGACGAACGCGCCAAGGCGGTATTGGCGCCGATCGAACCGGCCTTGCAGAACACCCAGCGGCCGGTCGCGCGCATCGAACTGGAAACGATGAAGGCCGACGACGTCGCGGTCAGCAAGGTCGGCGGCCGCGCGTACTGGGCGGCCGGGCGCGACTATCCGCGCGATTCGAAGGGCCAGCCGCTGTTCCTGCTGGCGCAGATCCAGCTCGGCGAATTGCCGAAGATGCCCGGTTATCCCGAGCGCGGCATGCTGCAGTTCTTCATCTCCGGCGACGATTTCTACGGCGCCGCCATCGACGCGGCGCACGGCCCCAAGCGGATGGACGCACTGGCCGAGCCGAAGGGGTTCCGGGTGGTGTACTGGGCCGATGCGAGCGCGCCGGCGATCGTGCCGCCGGCCGCGACCGTCGGCCTCGACGCGCTGCCGTTCGATCCGGCCAAGCCACGCCGCATCCGTTTCAGCGCCGACCACGAGACCATGGGCATCCACGATGTCGGCCTGGCCAAGGTGCTCGGCACCGATATCGACGCCTTGGCCGAGCGCTATATCAGCGCCAATGTCGACGATCGCGTCGCCGCCGAGGACCTCAGCGACGAAGTGTCCGACTACCTCGATCGCAGCGGCCATAAGCTCGGCGGTTATCCCGATTTCACCCAGGACGATCCGCGCGGCGCCGACGACAAGCGCGTGCTGCTGTTCCAGCTCGACAGCGACGACGGGCTGATGTGGGGCGATTCGGGCATCGCCAATTTCTTCATCGACCCCGCCGACTTGGCGCGCGCGGATTTCAGCCGCGTGTCCTACCACTGGGATTGCTATTGAGCGCGCCGGTCGCGCGCGCGTACCGCGAGGGCGACCACGCCGCCTGCGTGGCGCTGTTCCAATCCAACGTGCCCGAGTATTTCGCCGCGGTCGAGATCGATGATTTCCTGCAGACCTTGCAGCAGGTGGATCGGTATTGGGTGATCGAACTGGCCGGCGAGGGCATCGTCGCCTGCGGAGGTTACGACGGCGTGGACGACGAGCCGGGTGTCGCGGCGCTGTGCTGGGGCATGGTGCGGCGCGATCTGCACCGGCGCGGCCTCGGCGATTTTCTGGTCCGCGAACGTCTGCGCCGGATCGATGCCGACGAGGATTTCAACGCGGTGGTGATCGAGACCACGCGTTTCAGCTGCGACTTCTACGCACGCTACGGCTTCGTGGTGACCCGCGAACAGGCCGACGGCTTCGCGCCGGGGTACGACCTGGTGGAAATGCGCCGGACGGTGCCGTGGCCGCGCTCGCCAGGCGCGCGCGGCGTTTAGCCCGAACGCCGACGCAACGGCGCGCGAGTTCGCCCGGCGCGCGTGCGGCGATGCGCGCGCACGGGCCGGGCGGTATTCGTCGCGCGCTGCCATCGCGGTACCGCCTGCTGCCTGGCGATACGGCGGCAGCCGTTCGAGGTCAGGGCACTTCGCAGCCGGCCCGTCCCATGCAGCCCAGATAGGCGCGCTCGCATGCCCCGGGCGGGCCGCCGGCCAGTTCGCAATTACGTTGTATGCGTTCGCAGTTGACGATCGCCTGCGGCGTGCACAGCGCGGCGAACGCGGTGGTCGACAGGCCGGCGCTGAACACGAAGGCGCAGGCGAACAGCAGCGCGGTCCTGGATCGTTTCGTCGAACGGGTCATGGGCATTCCTTTGTCGATGTGAGCGGATTCACGGCAACGATGCGGATGACGGGCATCGTTGCCGCGTGTCGTGAAAGACCGCGGCGTTGCGCGGCGGCAGTGGCTGATGCAGTCCAGCCGAGTGGATCGAGTGGTGTGCGCGGTGGCGGGTGGTCGCGCGGCAATCGGGCGCGACGGTGAAACCGGCGTCGCGCCGGGTGGCTCGCGGCCGCGGAGGTGGCTCCGCGGCCGCGGATGAATCGCCGCGATCGAATCCCGCGATCAGGGGATGACGCAGCCGCAACCGCGATAGCAGCGGTTGTAGTTCAGTTCGCAATCGGTGGTGGCCGGATCGCACAGGCTGTAGGCGCGTTCGCAACCCAGGCGGCAGGTGTTGTTGCACGCGGCGATCGCGGTGGTCGCCATGCCGATGCCGAAGGCGAATGCGCACAGGGCGAGAAGGGTGGATTTCTTCCTGATCATGGGAACGTCCTGTCTGAGCCCGTCATTGGGCACGGGCCGTCATACGCCGAACCTCGGCGTCGCCGCAAGGCGGTTTTCTGACAGGTGCGCAGCCTGGGCCGGTATGAAGCGATAGGTAAAAATGCCGGTTTTTCAGCGGTTTTCGCTGGTCTGGTCGGCGCGCCGCGGCCGCGCGATGGCGATGGGCGACGGCGAAATGCAATCGGCGATGGCGTTAGGCGGCCATCACGGCAGGGTGTCTCGCTGCGCTGCAACGCGGTATTGCGGCGATGATTCTTGCGACGCCGCAGTGCAGGCTGTGATCGGGTACGCAGTTGCGTTTGTGATCGATCGACAAGGCGCTGCGCGCGGAGACGGCTTGGCTTGCATCGCGCGAGGAGGTCGGGTCGCTGCCGTCCGCGCCGAATCCGCTCGCCTGAGTCGTGAGGCTCGGGCGGTGGGAGAAGGCCGGCACGCAGCCTCGCGCCGGCCGACCGTTCAATCGCCCTGCTTGAGCCAGGTGATCGCGGCGGACGCATCCGCGGTTTCGCCCAAGGTGCGCGCGAGCACCGGCAGCACCGCGTCGAGGGTGCGATCGAATTGCCACGGCGCGTTGAGCAGCAACAGGCCGCTGCCGTTCATGCGCAGCGGCGAATCGTCGGCGCGCACCAGCAGTTCGGCGGTCATCACCGACTTGGCCGGCAGGGTCGCGGCGCGGCGGTAGAACGATTGCAGCGAGCGGCGACGCTTGATCGGATACCACAGCAGGTAAATGCCTTGCGGCCAGCGCGCCAGCGCATCGCGTAGCGCGCCCAGGGCGGTGTCGAATTCTTCCAGCTGCGCTTCGTACGGCGGGTCGATCAGGACCAAGCCGCGATTGAAACGGGTCGCGCCGAGCTTGGGCGGCAGCAGCGCCTTCATCCCGGTGTAGCCGTCGCGGGCGTGGACCGCGACCCGGGTGTCGTTGTCGAAGTGATGCTTGAGCTGGGCCGCTTCCTCCGGCTGCAGTTCGCAGGCGGCGATGCGGTCGTCCTCGCGCAGGGCGTGCGCGAGCAGCCACGGCGAGCCCGGGTACGCAGCCGGCCCGTGCTCGGCGCGGCAGGCGCGCACCGCGGCGAGGTAGCGGCCGATCGCCGGCTGCTTGGGCGCCTCGGCGAGCAGCCGGCCGATGCCGCCCTCGGCCTCGCCGGTGCGCTGCGCCGAATTGCCGTCGAGCGGGTACAGCCCGCGTCCGGCATGGGTATCGAGCGCGAACAGCGGCGCCGGCTTGGCGGTCAGCGCGTCGCACAGGGCCAGCACGGCGATGTGTTTGAGCACATCGGCGTGGTTGCCGGCGTGGAAGGCGTGGCGATAGTTCATGAGGGGCGGCCGGGAATAGGGAATCGGGAATGGGGAATCGGCAACAGCAAAAACCCCGGCGTTGGGTCGGGCAGGGCATCATTATGACGGCAAGTAGGCTTTCCCTCGATTCCCGATTCCCGATTCCCGATTCCCGGCCCCCCATGCGCATCCTGCTAGTAGAAGACGAATCCGCCATCGCCGACACCGTGCTCTATGCGCTGCGCGCCGAGGGGTTCGAGGCCACCCACTGCCTGACCGGCGGCGAGGCGCTGCGCGAGGCGCAGCGGGTGGCCTATGACCTGGCCGTGCTCGATATCGGCCTGCCCGACATCGGCGGCTTCGCCCTGTGCCGCGAGCTGCGCCGCAATCGCGACCTGCCGGTGATCTTCCTGACCGCGCAGAACGCCGAGGCCGATCGCATCCTCGGGCTGGAGATCGGCGCCGACGATTACGTGACCAAGCCGTTCTCGCCGCGCGAACTGGCCACCCGGGTGCGGGTGGTGCTGCGGCGCAAGGGCGGGGCGAACATTCCGGCCGAGTCCGAGGCCGGTTTCGTCCACGACGGCGAGGGCAAGCGCATCCGCTACCGCGGCCAGGCGCTGGACCTGACCCGCTACGAATACGGCCTGCTGGCCGCGCTGCTGCAGCGTCCCGGCGCGGTGCTGTCGCGCGCGCAGCTGATGGACCGGGTCTGGGGCGATGCGCTCGACAGCGGCGACCGCACCGTCGACACCCACATCAAGACCCTGCGCGCCAAGCTGCGCGAAATCGGCCCCGACAGCGACCCGATCCGCACCCATCGCGGTCTGGGCTATTCGCTGGAGCTGGGCTGAGATCGCCGGCATGCGCATCGGCCTGCGGATCTTCCTGGGGTATTTCCTGATCGTCGCGGTCGCCGCGCTGCTGCTGGCGCGGGTGTTCGTCGCCGAGGTCAAGCCCGGCGTGCGTCAGGCGATGGAAGACACCCTCGTCGACACCGCCAACATCCTGGCCGAGCTCGCGGCCGACGACTTCCTCGCCGGCCGCATCGACCACGGCGACTTCGCCAAGCGCGTGCGCGCGCTCGGAGAACGCGACGTCGGCGCGGCGATCTGGGGCTTTCGCAAGCGCGCGACCACGTATCGCGTCTACATCACCGACGCGCGCGGCATCGTCGTGTTCGACAGCGACGGGCGCGATGTCGGCCAGGATTACTCGCGCTGGAACGACGTCTACCTGACCTTGCGCGGCCGCTACGGCGCGCGTTCCAGCCCGGCCACCCCGGGCAATGCGGACGAGACGATCATGTACGTGGCCGCGCCGATCCGCGACGACGCGCGCCGGGTCGTGGGTTCCTTGACCGTGGCCAAGCCCAACAGCGCGATCGCGCCGTTCATCGCCCGCAGCCAGTCGGTGGTGATGCGCTGGGGCTTCGTGTTGATGGGCGTGGCCTTGCTGATCGGCGTATTGGTGTCGTGGTGGCTGTCGCGCCAGATCGACCTGCTGCGGCGCTACGCGCATGCGGTCACCGCCGGCGCGCGCGCGCCGCCGCCGGACGCGGCCGGCGAATTCGGCGAACTCGGCCGCGCCCTGGAAACCATGCGCACGCGCCTGGAGGGCAAGCAGTACGTCGAGCAGTACGTGCATACGCTGACGCACGAAATGAAGAGCCCGCTGGCGGCGATCCGCGGCAGCGCGGAGCTGCTCGAATCGCCGCCCGGCGACGGCACCATGGCCGACGCCGACCGCGCGCGCTTCGCCGGCAGCATCCGCGGCCAGGCCGAGCGCCTGGCGCAGATGATCGACAAGCTGCTTGCGCTGGCCGCGGTCGAACATCGTCAGCGGCTGGAGAAACCCGAACCGGTGGCGCTGGCCGCGATCGCCCAGGAAGCGGCCGAGCAATGCGCGCAGCGGCTGCACAAGACCGGCGCGAAGCTGCTGCTGGATCTGGAGCCGAATCTGCCGCCGGTGCTAGGCGATGGTTTCCTGCTGCGTCAGGCGCTGATCAATCTGATCGAGAACGCGGCCGATTTTTCTCCGGCCCAGGGCGAGATCGTGTTGCGCCTGCGCCGCGACGGCGAAGCGCAACGGGTCGAGGTCAGCGACCGCGGGCCGGGCGTGCCGGATTACGCGCTGGCGCGGGTGTTCGAGCGCTTCTATTCGTTGCCGCGTCCGGCCGGCGGCAGCCGCAGCAGCGGATTGGGGTTGTGCTTCGTCGCCGAGGTGGCGTCGCTGCATGGCGGTGGAGCGGCGTTGGTCAATCGCGATGAGGGTGGGGCGGTGGCGAGTCTGGTGGTGCCGGGGTAGGGCGGTTGGTTGGGTTGTGTTGCGTCCGCTCGCTATCGCGAAATCGTCCCTGAAAGATTCGCTTCATGGAGAATCAGCCCACTTTGTAAAAGGGGGCGGCGCCCTGCGTTGCATGAAGTGTGTACATGACTGACTGGCGCGGGGGATTCGCTTTTGTTTTTGCTTTTGCTTTTCTTGGTGGAACAACAAAAGCAAAAGCGAATCCCCCCAGCCCCCCTTTTCCAAAGGGGGGAACAGCAACAGCAACAGAAAAGGCAACAGCAACAGCAATCGCAACAACGATGAGCCGCGTTCCACCAAGCCCGCGGGCCATTGATCGTCGCGGCTGCATTCGTCATTGCCCCCGCTTCACCACCACTTCACCGATGCAACACCGCAACGTCATCGCCTCCCCGCACACGGCCCCCAAGCTGCGCGCCAACGTCACGGAAGGAGTACGACATGCGGGTGTGGTTGAAGATGCTGATGGTGCTGGGCATGACCCTGGCGATACTCATTCCCTTGCTGATGATCGGCGGCATCATCAGCGAACGGCAGCAATACCGCGCCCAGGCGGTCGCCACGGTGGCGCGCAGCTATGCCGGCGCGCAGGCGTTCTCGGGGCCGGCGCTGGTGGTGCCGTACGAGGACACCTGGGTCGAGGCGGAAACCGACGACAAGGGCGCGGTCAAGCACACCGTGCATCGCGAACAGGGCCGCTGGACCTATTTCCCCAACAAGCTCGCGGTCACCGGCGATCTCAATCCCGATACCCGCCGGCTCGGCCTGCACAAGGTCCTGGTCTACACCTGGCAAGGCAAGGCCGAGGCCGATTTCGCCGCCAATATCCCGGCCAATCCGGTCGCCCCCGCCGGCACCACGGTGTCGGGCATCACCCGCGTGATCGGCAAGCCGTGGCTGAGCTACGCCTTCGCCGACGTGCGCGGCCTGCGCGATCCCAAGCTGAAACTCGACGGCGCGCAGGCGGCGATCGAAGACGGCCTGGGCGCGCGCGACGGCGGCGGCATCCATGCGCGACTCGTCGCGCCGGCGCCGGGCACGCAACTGCGCCTGCAGACGCAGTTGGAATTCGCGCTGGGCGGCACCGAGTCGCTGGCGCTGGTGCCGCTGGGCAAGGACAACCGCTTCGCGCTGAACTCCTCGTGGCCGCATCCGAACTTCGGCGGCAGCTTCCCGCCGAGCTCCGACGGCATCACCGACAAGGGCTTCAAGGCCGAATGGCGGGTGTCGTCGGTCGCGACCAACGCCCAGCGCCAGTACCAGGCCGGCACGATCATGCCGTCGGTGATGGTGATCGGCGACGACTCGGTCGACAGCGCGTCCGGCGGCGACATCAACGCCGTCCAGGTCACCATGAAGGACCCGGTCAACGTCTACTCGCAGGCCGATCGCGCGACCAAGTACGGCCTGCTGTTCGTGCTGCTGACCTTCGTCGGCTTCTTCATGTTCGAACTGATCAAGCAACTGCGCATCCACCCGATCCAGTACGGCCTGGTCGGACTGGCGCTGGCGATCTTCTTCCTGTTGCTGGTCAGCCTGAGCGAGCACATCGATTTCGGCCTGTCCTACCTGGCCGCGACCGTCGCCTGCATCGGCCTGATCGTGTTCTACCTCAGCGCGGTGTTGCGCAGCGTGGTGCGCGCGCTGGGCTTCGGCGCGATGCTGGTGACCTTGTACGGCGCGCTGTACGGGCTGCTGATCTCGGAAGACAACGCACTGGTGCTCGGCGCCGGCCTGCTGTTCGTGATCCTGGCCGCGATCATGGCGCTGACCCGCAAGGTCGACTGGTACCAGATCGGCGGCAATGCCGGCCCGGCGGTCAAGCGCAGCGTCGCGGCAGCGCCGGCCGGCCCGACTCCGCCGCGCGATCCGAGCGTCCCGCCGGCGCTGTAAACGGCCGGCTTTTGCAAGCGACCGTTCCCCCGGCGGCGGCAGGCACGATGCCTGCCGCCGCTGTCGTTTCCCGGCCACGGCGCGACGCCTGGGGCCAGCCCCGATTGGCGCGGGCCTGGGCGACGGCGGAAGATGAGGCCCCGCAACCATCGGCGCGGCCGGCCCGTCATCCGCCGCGCCCGACCCGCCCGCGCTCACCCAAGATGCCGACATGAAGAAACCGATGCCCGAGATCCGCAGCTACGCCGGCGCCGAGATCACGCCCTATCTGGAGGCGATCGCCGCGCTGCGCATCGCGGTGTTCCGCGACTGGCCGTATCTGTACGACGGCGATGCGGCCTACGAGGCCAAGTACCTGCAGACCTATCGCGATTCGTGGCGCAGCATCGCGGTGCTGGCCTTCGACGGCCCGCGCGTGGTCGGCGCGTCCACCGGCGTGCCGATGAGCGATGAAATCCCCGAGTTCCGCGCCGCGTTCGACGATCACCTGCTCGATGTCGATCACGTGTTCTATTGCGGCGAATCGGTGCTGTTGCCCGAGTATCGCGGCCGCGGCGTCGGCCATCGGTTCTTCGACATGCGCGAGGCGCATGCGCGCGCGCTCGGCGGTTTCAACTGGACCACGTTCTGCGCGGTCGAACGCGAACCCGACGATCCGCGCCAGCCTCCGTTTCATCGCGGCAACGAGGTGTTCTGGAAAAAACGCGGCTACACCCATCGCCCGGAGCTGCGCGCGAGCCTGCCGTGGAACGAAGTCGGACGCGGCGAGCGCGAGCACACCCTGAGTTTCTGGCTGCGGCCGCTGGGGCGCGCATGATGCGGGTGGCCGTGGCCAAGTACGCGATCGGCGCGCCGCGCACGTTCGCCGAATTCGCCGATAAACAAACCCAGTGGCTCAGCGAGGCGCGGCGCAGCGGCGCGCAACTGGCGGTGTTGCCCGAATACCTGTCGCTGGAACTGGGCGCGACCTTCGGCGCGGCGACCCAGGGCGACCTGCATGCTTCGCTGGTCGCGACCCAGGCCTATCACGGCGCCTGGCTGGATTTTTTCGGCCTGCTGGCGCGCGAACTGGGGCTGCATATCGTCGCCGGCAGTTTCCTGTTCGATCCAGGACACGGTCGGTACCGCAATCGCAGTTACGCGTTCGCGCCCGAGGGCGGTTGCCTGTGGCAGGACAAGCTGCAACTCACCGGTTTCGAAAAACAGGCCGGGGTGATCGAGGCCGGCGATGCGCTCAAGACCTTCGCGTTGGGCGAACAGCGCGCCGGCATCGCGATTTGTTACGACATCGAGTTCCCTTTGCCGGTGCGCGCGCAATGCGAAGCCGGCGCGCGTCTGCTGATCGCGCCCAGTTGCACCGACACCGCGGCCGGCGCGACCCGGGTGCGGGTGGGGTGCTTGGCGCGGGCGCTGGAAAACCGCTGTTTCGTGGCGCAGGCGGTGACCGCGGGCGAGGCCTTGTGGAGTCCGGCCCTGGACACCAACACCGGCGAGGCGGCGGTGTATGCGCCGATGGACGTGGGCCTGCCGGCGGACGGGGTGTTGGCGCAGACGCGCGGTGGGCAGCGGTGGGCGTATGCGGATCTGGATTTCGTCGCGCTGGAGGCGAGTCGGGCGCGGGCGCAGGTGGCGAATGATCGCGATTGGGTGGGGCAGTTGCGGCCTGGGGTGTTAAGGGCGCAGGTGGATCGGTTTGGGTGATGGGTGGAGTGTTTTTGGTTTCGAGTGGATGCGACGTCGATGCGGATTCGCGGTCGCGGCTTGCGCCGCTCCTACAGGTAGGCCATGTGGCTTGGGCTTGAAGCCGCGCAGTTCATCCAGCGCTGCGAAGCATCGAACTCGCATTAGCAACTGCACACCCGAAGGGCGGCGCACATGGATGTGCGCCGTGCGCCACCGGGACAGGATGTCCCGTGTGGCGCGTGCCCGCGTCTGCATCGATCTTGCGGGCACTTGATTCACAACAAAGCATTTTTCTTTGGTTACCTTTCTTTTGTTGCTTTAGACAAAAGAAAGTGACCCGCCGCTTCAGCGGCGGAACGCTTTTGATCCTGCTTGCAGCTTTAAAGGCTTCAAAGCTTTGAAGCTCTAGAGCTTTTGAAGCCAAGGGCAAGATCAACAGCTTTCGTCCGCAAGCGGCCGAGTTACTTTCTTTTGTCAAAAGCGACAAAAGAAAGGTAACCAAAGAAAAACGCTTTTTTGTGAATCAAGTGCCCGCAAGTGCGGAGCAGACGCGGGCATGCGCCACACGGGACATCCTGTCCCGGTGGCGCACGGCGCACATCCATGTGCGCCGCCCTACGGGTGTGCTTTTGCTAACGCGAGTTCCGGGCTTCGCAGCGCTGGATGAACTGCGCGGCTTCAGGCCCAAGCCGAAGCCGCATGGCCTACCTGTAGGAGCGGCGCAAGCCGCGACCGCGCCAATGCGCCTACGACGAAGGTTACGGCGTGATCGCATTCCCGCAGTCGCGGCTCGCGCCGCTCCTGCACGGGCGGCGATGCAATTGCACACGTGGCACGCGGCCAGGCCAATGCACGCCACGCGCGCAGCGCATCGCCTCAACCGAATAACGTCACCCCAGGCACCAGCCACAACGAAACCCCCGCCAGACTCGACCCGATCACCGTGGCCGCCACCACATCGCTGGGGTAATGCAAGCCCAACACCACCCGCGACGCCGCCACGCTCGCGGTGAACGGAATCAACAGCCAGGCGAGCACCGGGTAATGCGCCATCGCCACCAGACTGAAGGCCACCGCGTGCAAGGTGTGGCCGGAGGGGAAGCTGAATTCGTCCAGCGGCGCGACCCAGGCGTGGATGCGCTGGTCGGAGGCGAACGGGCGCGGACGGCGTGTCCAGCGCTTGAGCAGTTTGTACAGCGTCAGCGCGATCACCCCGGTCGCGGCCAGATGCAGCGAGGCGCGCAGGCCGTCGTAGCCGTCGGCCACGATCAGCGCGGCCATCAGCGCGTACCAGAACACCCCGTCGCCCAGGCGGCTGACCGCGGCGAAGTAGGCGCGCGAACTGTTGCGTTCGCCGAGGCGATTGGCGCGCAGGCACCAACCCGATTCGCCGGCGATCAGACGCTTGCGCAAGGGCAACCGGTTCATACGACCTCCTGCTTGGGTTTGGGTTTGTCGCGTTGCGATGCCGGAGTGTTGCGACTGCGCGGGTTGCGTTGCGCCAGCGCGTGCAGCAGCGCGTCGAAATCGGCCGCGACCTGGGCCGGGCGCAGGCCGCTGATCGCGTCGCGGCCTGCGCGGGACATTCCCGCGCGCAGTGCGTCCTGGCTGCCGATGCGGACCGCGGCCTCGATGAAACCGGCATCGTCGCCGTCGGCGATCGCCGCACCGTGCAGACCGTCGCGCAGGTGTTCGCGGGCGGCGCCGTAATCGAACGCCACGGTCGGCACGCCGCTGGCCATCGCTTCCAGGGTGACGTTGCCGAAGGTTTCGCTGTGGCTGGGAAACACGAACAGATCGCCGCTGGCGAAGTGCTCGGCGAGCACTTCGCCGCGCTGCACGCCGCAGAAGATGAAATCGGGATGTTCGCGCTGCAGTTTTTCCCGTGCCGGGCCGTCGCCGACCCAGACGAAGCGCGCCTGCGGCCGTTGCTGCTGCAAGGCGCGGAACGCGCGCACGGCGAGCTCGAGATTCTTCTCCGCGGCGATGCGGCCGACGTAGATCGCGGCGAAGCCGTCGTCGTCCAGGCCCCATTGCCGGCGCAACGACGCGCTGCGCCGTCGCGGGTCGAACAGCTGGGTGTCGACCGCGCGCGGCAGCCGCACCACGTCTTCGAAGCCGCGCGAACGCAGGAACTCGGCGAGCTCGCGGGTCGGCACCAAGGTCGCGTCGGCGCCGTTGTGGAAGCGGCGCATCCAGGCCAGTGCGGTGCCGGCAAGGAACGGCGCGCCGTAGTCGCGCATGTATTCGTCGAAGCGGGTATGGAAGCCGGTCGCCGCCGGAATGCCCAGGCGCTTGGCCGCGCGCAGCGCCGACCAGCCCAGCGGCCCCTCGGTGGCGACATAGATCGCGTCGGGACGATCGCGCGTCCACGCCGCGCCCAGGCGGCCGGCGCAGGGCAGGCCGAAGCGCAGCCCTGGATAACGCGGCAGCGGCAGGCTGTTGACCAGCAGTTCGTGCGGCTGCGCCTGGGCGCCGTCGCCGAGCTGGCGCGGGCGGACCAGACCGACCTCGTGGCCACGCGCGCGCAGACCCTGCTCCAGACCTTGCACGGTCAGGGCCACGCCGTTGATTTCCGGCGGATAGGTCTCGGTGACGATCGCGTAGCGCATGCCGCGGCTCCCGGTTTGGGCAATCCTGGGCGTGGGCCGTGTCGCGCTTGTGGCGTTGGCATGACCGGGCGATGACGTCGCCGGGTAATCGTTTTCTTGTGATCGATTCGGCGATTCGCCCGCCCGCGGCGGGTTCGCGCGCGATCCGTCAAGCCCGCCGCGCGTTCGGCGTATTCCAGGTTGTTAACAAGCGCATCCCTACAATCGCCGGGTTTATTCGATCCGAGGTGGTTCTTGCAGCGACGCGAATTGCTCCAGGCCGGGCTGACCCTGCCGTTGGCCGCGCTGGCCGGCGGCTGCTGGCTGCCGGCCCTGGCCGCCGCGGGCCCCGCCCAGCGCTTCGACGCCGGCACGGTGCCGGCCTTGGCGCGCGCGCTGGCCGCCAAGGCCTACCGACCCGCCGATGCGGACCTGCCCGAGGCGCTGGCGCGGATCAAGTACGACACCTGGCGCGATATCCGCTTCGATCCAGCGCAGGCGCTGTGGAAGAAAGACGGCCTGCCGTTCCAGGTGCAGTTCTTCCATCGCGCGTTTTTGTTCAAGCATCGCGTCGACATGCATCTGGTGCACGGCGGCGAGGCCACGCCGGTGGTGTACCGGCCGCAGATGTTCGACTTCGGCAAGGCGCCCAAGCCGGCGCAGGACGACCTGGGCTTCGCCGGCTTCCGCCTGCATGCGCCGATCAATCGCAAGGATTACTTCGACGAGGTCTGCGCGTTCCTGGGCGCGAGTTATTTCCGCGCGGTGGCGAAGGACCTGCTGTACGGATTGTCGGCGCGCGGACTGGCGCTGAACACCGGCGCCGGCGGCGACGAGGAATTCCCGGTGTTCACCGGGTTCTGGATCGAACAGCCGGCGGCCGGCGCGAAGCAGATCGTCGTGCATGCGCTGATGGACAGCCCCAGCGTGGCCGGCGCGCTGCGCTTCGCGATCACGCCCGGTACGCAGACGGTGTTCGATACGCAGCTGCGCCTGTACCCGCGGGTGGCGCTTGATCGCGTCGGCATCGCGCCGCTGACCAGCATGTACCACTTCGATGCCACCGATCGGGTCGGCATCGACGACTTCCGTCCCGCGGTCCACGACTCCGACGGCCTGGCAATGCACAACGGCGCCGGTGAGCAGATCTGGCGGCCGCTGCACAATCCCGCATCGCTGCAGGAAAGCGCGTTCCAGGACCGCAGCCCGCGCGCGTTCGGACTGATGCAGCGCAAGCGCGCGTTCGCCGATTACGCCGACAGCGAGGCACATTACGAGCGCCGTCCGAGCCTGTGGGTGGAACCGGTCGGCGACTGGGGCGAGGGCGCGGTGCATCTGATCGAGATCCCGACCAAGGACGAGTACCACGACAACATGGTCGCGTTCTGGCGCCCGCGCGCGCCGCTCGCGGCCGGACGCGAGCACCGTTTCGACTATCGCCTGCACTGGTGCGCCGAGCACGCCTGGGCGCCGACGCTGGCGACGGTGCGCCGTACCCGCATCGGCGCCGGCGGCGATGGCGCGCGCCTGGTGGTGATCGATCTCGACGGCGGACGCTTGCGCGCGCTGGCCGCCGATGCGCGGCCGCGCGCGGTGGTGTGGGCCTCCTCGGGCCGGGTCGTCAACGCGCTGGCGCATGCCAACGCCGGCACCGGCGGCTGGCGGATGTCGTTCGAACTGCAACCCGGGGACGCGCGCGTGGTCGAACTGCGCGCCGTGCTGGAAGACGCGCGCGGTCCCCTTTCCGAAACTTGGCTGTATCGTTGGACTGCATGAACGCAACTGTCGCTCCCCCGAAAACAACGCCCGCCGTGGCCTACGAAGCGCTGCCGGCCGAAGCGCCGATGGCGATGCCGGTGCAATCGCTGCGCGTGGGCGAACGCCCGGACCGGCCGCTGCCGAGCGCGCCCAACGCGATGGGCTGGCGCCGGCTGTACGTGATCGGCGGCGCCGCGCTGCTGACCCTGACCGCCGGTTATCACATCCTGCGGGTGCTGTATGTCGGCGGGCTGAGCCTGCTCGAAGGCATGCTGCTGGTGCTGTTCGTGCCGCTGTTCGCCTGGATCGCGCTGGCGTTCACCAGTTCGCTGGCCGGGTTCTGCCTGATCCTGTCGCGGCGGCGCTGGCGGTTCGGCCTCAAGCAGGGCGGCGAGTTGCCGGTGCTGGGCCAGCGCACCGCCTTGCTGATGCCGACCTACAACGAAGACCCCGAGCGGCTGATGGCGGGTCTGCAGGCGATCTACGAATCGGTGGTCGCCACGGGACAGGTCGATCGCTTCGACTTCTTCATCCTCAGCGACACCACCAAGGAGCCGATCCGCCAGGCCGAGATCCGCGCGTTTCTCGCCTTGCGCGAACGCACCGGCGGGCACGAGCGGATCTTCTACCGCCGGCGCAAGAACAACGACGAACGCAAGGCCGGCAACATCGCCGAATGGGTGCGGCGCTTCGGCGCGGCCTATCCGCAGATGCTGATCCTCGACGCCGACAGCCTGATGACCGGCGAGGTGATCGTGAAGCTGTCCGGCGCGATGGAACGTAACGCCGATGTCGGCTTGATCCAGACCTTGCCGATGATCGTCAACGGCCAGACCTTGTTCGCGCGCATGCAGCAGTTCGCCGGGCGCGTGTACGGGCCGGTGATCGCCTACGGCATCGCCTGGTGGCACGGCGCCGAAAGCAACTACTGGGGCCATAACGCGATCATCCGCACCCAGGCCTTCGCCGATCACGCCGGCCTGCCGGAACTGCGTGGCTACAAGCCGTTCGGCGGCACCGTGCTGAGCCACGATTTCGTCGAGGCCGCGTTCATGCGTCGCGGCGGCTGGGCGCTGCACATGGTGCCGGGGCTGGTCGGCAGTTACGAGGAAGGCCCGCCGTCGCTGACCGACATGCTGGTGCGCGATCGCCGCTGGTGCCAGGGCAATCTGCAGCACGGCGCGGTGGTGTCGGCGAAGGGCCTGCACTGGATCAGCCGCATGCACATGGCGATGGGCATCGGCCATTACTTCACCGCGCCGATGTGGGCGATGCTGATGCTGATCGGCCTGGCGATTCCGCTGGACAAGGAAGGCTTCTTCAACTGGGTCAGCATCCGCCTGCCGGGGTTTTCGCCGAGCGCGTACTGGCGCGATCAGGACCCCGACCGGGTGCTGTGGGTGTTCGTCGCGACCATGGCGGTGCTGCTGGCGCCGAAGTTCATGGGCTTCCTGGCGATGCTGACCGACCGCGAGACCCGCCGCGGTTGCGGTGGCGCGATCCGCGCCTTCCTCAGCATGATCTTCGAAACCCTGCTGGCCGCGTTGATGGCGCCGGTGACCATGTACGTGCAGTCGCGCGGCGTGGCCGAGGTACTGGCCGGCAAGGACTCGGGTTGGGAATCGCAGCGCCGCGACGACGGCAGCCTGCCGCTGTCGGGCTTGATCCGCAGCTACGGCGGCCTGAGCCTGCTCGGCGTGCTGATCGGCGGCATGGCCTATGTGGTGTCGCCGCCGCTGGCGGCGTGGATGTCGCCGGTGATCATCGGCCTGGTGCTGTCGATCCCGGTGGTCGCCTTCACCTCCGCGCGCAGCACCGGGCTGTGGCTGCGCAAGATCGGCATCTTCCGCATTCCCGAAGAGATCACCCCGCCGCCGGTGCTGGTGCGGGCCAAGCAACTGCGCGCCGAGGCGGCGCAGCGCGGGGCGTCGTGATCGGTGTGGGGTGAGCCGCGGCGCGATCGCAGCGGCGCCGCGGTGTGAAAACAAAAGCCCGCCTTTCGGCGGGCTTTTGCATGCTCAGGGGAGGCGCATCAAGGATCGGCGCATCACTTGCTGCGCGGCAACGCGCTCAACTGGGCCGGCGTCGGGATGCCGTCCCAGGCCATCACGGCCCGCTCGGTCGCCTCGCCGTTCGCGGTCAGCCACGCGCCGAAATCGTTGGCGGCGTTCTCGCCGTAGACGCGATGGGCATAGATGGCGATGGTGCCGGTGTCGTCGATCAGCTTGATCCGCGCGAACACCGTCTCGACGAATCCCTTGCCCGGCAGCACGGCCACGATCAGGTGCTCGGCGGGGCTTTGCGGCGTGCGCGGCTTGGAATCGGTCTTGATGATCTTGCCGGCCTGCTTGTAGCGGGCGAGCACGGCTTCGGCCAATCCGGCCAGTTGCTCGCCGTCGCGCGCGCCGGCGTTGGTCACCACGGTGATCATGTCCTGCCACTTGCTCAGGTCTTCCTGGCCGGCGGGGGTGAATTCGGCCTGGGTGCTGTCGGACCAGCGATGCAGGTAGCGCGCGCCGTTGAAGTTCAGGCTCGCGGCCGATCGGCTTTGCGCGGTAGCGGGCGCGCTGGTCGCGGGCTGCTTGGCCTGCGCCGGCATCGACAGCGCGATCGGGACGAGAAGGGACAGCGCGAGGCGCGACAGCGGATGGACGATCGACATGCGGGGTTCCTGCCTTGGAATGAGTGCGGACGGCATGCGGCGATCCATCGCGGCGGTCTCGAACGCAGCCGCCGAGGCCGTCATGCCCGTGCAATCAAAGAGCAATTGCGCGCGGAAAGCAATTGCGCGGCGTTGTCGAACGCAAGCCGCGCCTTGGATCATCGCCGGATCGGCGTTTTTCGCGTATCCGCACCCGGCCATCGTAGCGTCGTGGCCGATGCGGGCGATGTCGTCGCCGATCCAGGCGTTGCGCCGGTTGTGGAGGGCAATCACGGATTGAGCTCGCGGCGCCGCGGCCGTGGCCAAACGCAGGCGCGGCCTGCGGATATGCTAAGGCCATGAACGCCGCCCATGCCGCCCCGGACCCCGCATTGAGCCACGTCGTCGGCGCCGCCACGCCGCCGTTGCTGGACGAAACCATCGGCGCGATGCTGTCGCGCATCGCCGCGACCTGGCCCGAGCGCGATGCGCTGGTGGTGCCGCCGCAAGGCGTGCGCATGAACTGGCGCGAGTTCGATGCGGCGGTCGATCGGCTCGCCGCGGGCCTGCTCGAACTCGGCCTCGCCCCGGGCGACCGCATCGGCGTGTGGTCGCTCAATCGCGCCGAATGGGTGTTGCTGCAATTCGCGAGCGCGCGTGTCGGCCTGATCCTGGTCAACATCAATCCGGCGTATCGCACCCACGAACTGGAATATGCCTTGAATCTGGTCGCCTGCCGGGCTCTGGCGATCGTGCCTTCGTTCAAGACCTCGCACTATCTGCAGATGCTGCGCGAACTGGCGCCGGAACTGGACCGGCATCCGCCCGGCATGTTGCGCGCGCGGCGTTTGCCCGACCTGCGCCACGTATTGTCGATGGGGCCGGGCGAGCCGCCCGCGGGCGCGCACGCCTTCGATGCGATCGCCGCCTGCGACGATGCCGACGCACATGCGCAACTCAAACAAATCGCCACGCGGCTGTCGCCGGACGATGCGGTCAATATCCAGTTCACCTCCGGCACCACCGGCGCGCCGAAGGGCGCGACCCTGACCCATCGCAACATCGTCAACAACGGTTTCTTCGTCGGCGAGGCAATGCGCCTGAGCGAGCGCGACCGGCTGTGCATCCCGGTGCCTTTCTACCATTGCTTCGGCATGGTCCTGGGCAATATGGCCTGCGTCACCCACGGCGCGTGCATGGTGATTCCGGGCGAAGGCTTCGATCCGCTGGTCACGCTGCAGACCGTCGCCGACGAGCGCTGCACCGGCCTGCATGGCGTGCCGACGATGTTCATCGGCGAACTGGAGCATCCGCGTTTCGGCGAGTTCGATCTGTCGAGCCTGCGCACCGGGATCATGGCCGGTTCGAATTGCCCGATCGAGGTGATGAAGCAGGTGGTCGAGCGCATGCACATGCAGCAGGTCACCATCGCCTACGGCATGACCGAGACCAGTCCGGTCAGTTTCCAGACCGTGCCGGACGATCCGCTGGCGCGGCGCGTGGACTCGGTCGGACGCGTGCATCCGCACGTGGAAGTGCGCATCGTCGACGAAGACGGCAACACCGTGCCGCGCGGCGAGATCGGTGAACTGCTGACGCGCGGGTATTCGGTGATGCAGGGCTATTGGGGTGATCCCAAGCGCACCGCCGAAGCGATCGACGGCGAAGGCTGGATGCATACCGGCGATCAGGCCATCATCGACACGGACGGCTATGCCCACATCGTCGGACGCTTGAAGGACATGCTGATCCGCGGCGGCGAGAACGTGTATCCGCGCGAGATCGAGGAATTTTTGTACGCGCATCCGGCGATCGCCGACGTGCAGGTGTTCGGCGTGCCCGATGCGAAATTCGGCGAGGAAGTCTGCGCCTGGATCCGCATCGCCGACGGCGCGGCATTGGATGCCGATGCGGTGCGCGCGTTCTGCCAGGGTCGCATCGCCCAGTACAAGATTCCGCGCTATATCGAATTCGTCGACAGCCTGCCGATGACGATCAGCGGCAAGCCGCAGAAGTTCGTGATGCGCGAGAAGATGATCGAGCGGCTGTCGATGTCCGCAAACAGCAGTGGCGGCTGATGCCGCGCGACGGTAAGCGATGCGCTACCTGTTTTCTTCCCAGTGCATCGCGAGCGCTTTAAAAACGAGAAGCCCGCCTAAAGGCGGGCTTCTCCGCAGCGATAGACACATCGCCGCGCGATGCGCTTACTTGAGGTAAACCTCGACGATGTTGCAGCCGCTGGTGCGCACCGAGACCTTGCGCTTATTGAGAAGCGCGCTGGTCAGGATCGCCAGCAAGCCCTTGCCGCCGGGCTGAGCTTCATCAAACGCCAGGACGGAATTGGTGCCCTGGGCTGCGCATTCGGCGGAGATGCCGGTGGACAGCCAAACGTAGTGCGTGGTGGCAGCCTGGTACGCGCCGATCTGGCTAATCTCGGTGGTTTCGATGAATTCGGCAGAAGCGCTGCCGCTGACGGCGAGTAGGGCGGCGGCGAGGGTGGTGAGAATGGTCTTCATGCGATCAATCCTTTGAGTAATTGAATGATATGTGTTGACTGAGTTTGAGATGTCAGTTCAGCAGGTAACTGATGATCGGGCTGTTGTCGGCGTATGCTGCGGACATGTTCAACGGCTGTGAATTGGAGCCGCGCGAAAAATGCTTGTCGCCGCTGAAGCTGGCGGTGAAGGTCTGCTGGGTCGAATCCATCGGCATCCGGAACTTCACAGAGTAGCTGGTGGTATTGAAGCCGTAGTAGAAGAACGGGCAGGTGAATCCTTGAGGGCAGGCCGGGTCGTAATAAGTGCCAAGATACACTTGGTGTGTGTTTTCTGGCGCGATTTGGACGCTGCCGATGCGCGTTGCGCCGGCGAACACATCTATGATGCCGCCGATCCTCTGTACTGAATGGTCCGGGTTCTGGCAGGAGACGGAGAATACATCGGCCGCCTCGACCAATGCGGTCAGAGTGATTTCGTCACCTGGGCGTGGATTTTCGGGAGACGCGTTCAGCACGGTCACTGTGGGCGAGTTGCCGAAGCGAGGCGCCTCTTTGCAACCCACGGCCAACGCGCCGCCGGAATGAAGCACGGCGAGCGCGAAAATGAGATATCTAAACATGCGCGATCCTCTGCGTTTGAGATGTGGCTTGGGAGCGCCGCTCAGGTGCTTGCGCGAGCGAAGCACGTGAGGACCGGGTGGCGCTTCCTCTTCCTGAGATGTCGCCTTTGAACCAATAGTCAGAGTTTCGCTTGCACCTCCTGTGCATGAATCGTGGATGCCGTGCAACGGTTTGCCGCGACTCGGCGTGCGAGGCCAGGTCGATGCCGTCACGGAGAGCGCTTATTGAAGCGTTCGCGAGTCGCTGAGCTTGCAATTTTCGCTTGCGAGCGCACGCGAACGATCACTCGCGGGCGGACCGGACGTTGTGGAGAATAGATGCGGTGCTAACCGTGCGATGCGCATGGCGGATGGCCTTTCCTTGGCTGGATAAATCTGCATTGCCGGCGATAAAACCGATCGCGCGACATCGGCCGGATGCGGCCGAAGAACGCAGCGTTCCTGCTGCGTTCGTGGCTTCAATTTATTTCACTTGCTTATGCCGGACAAGTGCGAACAGAGGATGCCTAGCGCGAGTTGCGCTTCCGGACCAGTCTCAGGTGGTATGCGCAGATCGTCGCGAGGCGAAGCGACTCAAGCCGCCAGCAACTTCAACGCAATCCCCAGCCCCGCCATATCCTGCGGTTCGCCTTCCAGATCGGCGCGAATCAGCGGCCGCGATTCCAGCCAGCGCTTGGACACGGTCAAGGTCAGCGTATTGCTGTCGGCGTGGGCGTCGAGTTGCGGGATCGGGTCGGATTCGTGGGCGCGATGCAGCAGCACCGCCAGACGCAGCAGGGCCGAACTGCGCCGCACCGCCGCGAGCAGTCGGTCGGGCAGGGCGTCGAAGGCGTTCTTGGGAATGCCGCGGCGATGGGTGCGGACCAGCGCGGCGAGGAATTGCTGCTGCTGGCGCGAGAAGCCGGAAATATCGGAGTTCTCCAGCACGTACGAGCTGTGCACGTGGTACTGGCTGTGCGCGATCACCAGGCCCAGTTCGTGCAGGCGTGTCGCGCGTTGCAGCATCAGGCGGTCGTCGGCGTCGAGGTTCCAGGCTTTGGCGACCTGATCGAACAAGCGCAGCATGGTCGCCTCGACCCGCGCGGACTGCTGTTCGTCGATGCCGTAGCGCTTGACCAGCGCGACCACCGCGGCATCGCGCGGATCGTCGGCGCCGCCGCGGCCGAGCATGTCGTACAGCACGCCCTCGCGCATCGCCGCCTTGCTGATCGCCATGCGCTGCAGGCCGAGCACGTTGAACGCGGCCTCCAGGATCAGGATGCCGCCGGCGATCACCGGACGGCGGTCGGCGGACAGGCCGGGCAGGTCGATGGCTTCGATCCGGTCGGCCTGCAGCAGGCGGTCGCGCAACTGCGGCAGGGCCTCGGCGGTGACAGCGCCCTTGGTCAGTTTCATCGCCGCGCAGATTTCGCCGATGGCCTTGTTGGTACCCGACGAGCCCAGCGCCTCGTGCCAGCCGAGCGCACGGTAAGTTCCGGCGAATTGCTGGAACTCGGCCGACACTTCGGTCAGCGCGTCGCGCCATTTCTTTTTCGACAGCTTGCCGTTCTCGAAGAACCGCCGCGTGGTGGCGATGCAGCCGACCTGCAGGCTTTCGCGCTCGATCGCCTCGAACCCGCTGCCGACGATGCATTCGGTGGAGCCGCCGCCGATGTCGATCACCAGCCGGCGTTCGCCGGGCTTGGACGGCTGGGCGTGGGCGATGCCCAGGTAGATCAGGCGCGCCTCTTCGCGGCCGGACACGACTTCGATGGCGTGACCCAGCGCCGATTCGGCTGGCATCAGGAACGCCTGCGGCGCGGCCAGTCGGCGCACGGTGTTGGTCGCGATCGCGCGCACCCGCTGCGGCGGCACGTCGCGGATGCGCTGGCCGAAGCGCGACAGGCAATCGAGCGCGCGCTGACGCACGTCCGGCGCCAGCCCGCCCTTGCGGTCCAGGCCCTCGGCCAGGCGCACGGTCTCGCGCAAGCGGTCGACCGTGCGCAGCTGCCCGAGCACGTACCGCGCGACCACCATATGGAAACTGTTCGATCCCAGGTCGATCGCGGCGAGCAGGTCGCCGTCCTGGAGCGGCAGGCGGGTGGTCGGGAAAAGGTTGTTCATGCGCGGAATTTTATCCGCAGATCTTGGCTAGCAGGGTCGATTGCGCCGAATGCGGCATTTCGCCGTCGCGCGGCAGCACCCGCGAGTAGTGGCCGTCGGCCTGCAATTCCCAGGCGTTGAGGTTGTCGGCGAGGTAATTGGCCAGGGCTTCGTCGTAGACCCGGGCGCGCAGATCGGTGTCGAGGATCGGGAAACCGGTCTCGACCCGGCGCAGCAGGTTGCGTTCCAGCCAGTCGGCGCTGGAGCAGAACAGGTCCGGCGCGCCGTCGTTGGCGAACCAATAGACGCGGTGATGCTCGAGGAACCGCCCGACGATCGAACGCACCCGGATATTGTCCGAGATGCCTTCCACGCCCGGACGCAGGGTGCAGGCGCCGCGCACGATCAGGTCGATCTGCACGCCGGCCTGCGAGGCCTGGTACAGCGCGCGGATCACCTGCGGCTCGTTGAGTGCGTTCATCTTGGCGACGATGCGCGCGGGTTTGCCGGCGCGCGCGTGCTTGGTTTCGCGGTCGATGCGCTTGAGCACCCCGGCGTGCAGGGTGAACGGCGATTGCAGCAGGCACTTGAGCTTGAGCGACGGCGCCAGCCCGGACAGCTGCTGGAAGATCATGTGCACGTCGTTGCCGATGTCCGGATCGGCGGTGATCAGGCCGAAGTCGGTGTAGGCGCGCGCGGTGCCGCTGTGATAGTTGCCGGTGCCCAGGTGGACGTAGCGCTTGAGCTTGCGGCCTTCGCGGCGGACGATCAGCAGCATCTTGGCGTGGGTCTTGTAGCCGACCACGCCGTATACGACCTGCACGCCGGCTTCCTGCAATCGGTCGGCCAGGCCCAGATTGGCTTCCTCGTCGAAGCGCGCGCGCAGCTCGACCACCACGGTCACGTCCTTGCCGTTGCGCGCGGCCTGGACCAGTTGCTCGACGATCGGCGAATCCTTGCCGGCGCGGTACAGGGTCTGCTTGATCGCCAGCACGTTCGGGTCTTCGGCGGACTGACGGATCAGCTCCAGCACCGGCGCGAACGAATCGAAGGGGTGGTGCAGCAGCACGTCGCCCTCGGCGACGGTGTCGAACAAGGTGTCGACACCCGGCAGCACGCGCTGCTGGTACGGCGGGAACTTCAGTTCCGGGCGCTGCACCAGATCGTAGACCTGGATCACGCGATTGAGATTGACCGGCCCGTTGATGCGGTAGACCGCGTTCTCGGGCAGATCGAAATTCTCAAGCAACGTGCGCACGATCGGCTTGGGGCACTGCTCGGCGATTTCCAGCCGCACCGCGCGCAGATAACCGCGGCCGATCAACTCATCGCGCAAGGCCAGGGCGATGTTGTCGACCTCTTCCTCGTCGACCAGCAGCTCCGAATTGCGGGTGACGCGGAACTGATACGCGCCCTTGACCTCCATGCCCGGAAACAATTCGTCGACGAACGCCGACAGCACCGAGGACAGGAATACGAAGTCGTGCTTGCCGCCGGAGACATTCTCCGGCATCTGGATGATCCGCGGCAGCGAGCGCGGCGCGCGCACGATCGCCAGATTGCCGGCGCGGCCGAACGCGTCCTTGCCCTTGAGCACGACGACGATGTTGAGCGATTTGTTGAGGATCTTCGGGAACGGATGCGCCGGGTCGAGGCCGAGCGGCGACAGCACCGGCATGATTTCGTCGCGGAAGTACGCGCGCAGCCAGCGGGTCTGGCGCGCGTTCCAGGAATTGCGGCCGAGCACGCGCACGCCCGATTCCTGCAGCGCCGGGCGCAGCACGTCGTTCCAGCATTCGTACTGCGCTTTGACCAGTTCGGCGGCGCGGTCGTGGATGCGCGATAGCACGGTTTGCGGCGCCAGTCCGTCCGGGCCCGGCGCGAGGCCGAGGTCCTGGGCGTGGCGCAAGGTGCCGGCGCGGATCTCGAAGAATTCGTCGAGGTTGGTGCAGGAAATGCACAGGTACTTCAGCCGTTCCAGCAACGGCACCTGCGGGTCCTGGGCCTGGGCCAGCACGCGGAAGTTGAAGTCCAGTTGCGACAGCTCGCGATTGAAGTACAGGGCGCTGTCGCGCAGCGGATCGGTGTCGAGCGAGGTGTCCGTCATCGCGTTCATGGCGCTGTCGCTGGTTCCCTGAGGCTTAAATATCGGAAGGGTGGGCGGGATAGGCAAGGTTATCGGCATACGCCTCGCCGTAGGCGTCGCGGCGGCGGATGCGGTCGACCCCGAAATGGCAGGCGAAGGTGCTGCCGCGGCCGACTTCGCTGGCGATTTCCAGGCGCGCCTGATGCAGATGCAGCACATGCTTGACGATCGACAGGCCCAATCCGGTGCCGCCGCTTTCGCGCGAACGGCTGGTCGAGACGCGATAGAAACGCTCGGTGATGCGCGGCAGATGCGCGGCCGGGATGCCGTAGCCGCTGTCGACCACTTCCAGCACCACGCCGCGGGCGATGCCCGAGCTTTCGGGACGGAAGCGGATGCGGATGCTGCCGCCGGCCGGGGTGTAGCGGATCGCATTGCCGACGAGGTTGGAGAACGCGCTGTGCAGTTCCTTGTTCGATCCGAACAGATCCACGCCGGCCAAGTCGTCCATCGCTATTTCATGGCGACCCTGACTCAATGCGTTCGCCTCGCGCTTGAGCGTGGACAGCATCGAGGCCATCGACACGGTGTCCTCGGCCGGCAGGTTGTCCTGCGATTCCAGCCGCGACAGGGTCAGCAGGTCTTCGACCAATTGGGTCATGCGCTGCGACTGGCGCTGCATCTCGGCCAGCATCGGCGCCCAGTCCGGATGTTCCTCCGGATCGAGCATGTCCAGGTAACCGTGGACCACGGTCAGCGGCGTGCGCAGTTCGTGCGAGACGTTGGCGACGAAGTCGCGGCGCATCTGTTCGAGTTGCAGTAGGCGGCTGACGTCGCGCGCGACCAGCAGCCACAGGTTTTCCGAATACGGGATCAGGCGCAGGCTTAGGGTGATCGCCGGGTTCCACGGCGAGGCGGCTTCCAGCGGTTCGGCGTTGCGGCCCGAGGCCAGCCAGTGCGACAACTGCAAGGGTTGCAGGCGATTGACCACCGGCGCGCCGATATCGCGCGGATAACGCAGGCCCATCAGCCCGGTCGCGGCTTCGTTGAACCACTGGATGCGCTGGCTGTTGCGTTCGACCACCACGATCGCGTCGGGCATCGCCGCGGCGGCGGCGCGGTAGGCGCGCAGCATTTCGATCAGGCGGCGCTTGCGTCCGCGCATTTCCGCCTGGCTGCGGTGCAGCAGGCGGTCGAGTTCGTTCCAGATGCCTTCGCCGAGCGGCGGGGTCAGGCGCTGGCGCGCGGTCAGCCGGATCAGCACCCGCCGCAGCCGCCAGTAATGCCACGCGACCACGCCGAGCGCGGCGGCGGTGACGATGGGCCAGGGGTAACCGACCAGGATCCCGAGCACGGCCGCGCCGACCAGGATCAGCGCCAGCTGACCGAGGGTGCGGAACCAGGCGGAGCGTGCGCGCGGCGGCATACCTCCAGCTTACGCGGCGAGCGAGGCGGAGAAGCG
The DNA here is from genome assembly GCF_014779555.2 of Lysobacter capsici. Lineage (NCBI taxonomy): Bacteria > Pseudomonadati > Pseudomonadota > Gammaproteobacteria > Lysobacterales > Lysobacteraceae > Lysobacter > Lysobacter capsici. Next base: position 3,992,969 of record NZ_CP094357.1, on the reverse strand, counting down.
GTAACCCGCGCCGCGCACGGTCTGGACCATGCCGTCGAGACGGTGCGGTTCCAGGGTCTTGCGCAGGCGGCGGATGTGGACGTCGACCGTGCGTTCCTCGACGTAGACGCTGCCGCCCCAGACATGGTCGAGCAACTGGGTGCGCGAGTAGACGCGTTCGGGATGGGTCATGAAGAAGTGCAGCAGGCGGTATTCGGTCGGGCCGATCTGGACCGGCTGCTGCTCGCCGCCTTCGGCCTGGGCGAATACGCGGTGGGCGGCGCCGTCGATGCGCAACGGGCCGACGCCGACGCTGCCGTCTTCGTCGTCCTCGCGCGATCGGCGCAGCACGGCGCGGATGCGTGCCAGCAGTTCGCGCGCCGAGAACGGCTTGACCACGTAATCGTCAACCCCGGCTTCCAGGCCGCCGACGCGGTCGTTCTCTTCGCCGCGCGCGGTCAGCATGATGATCGGGATCTCGCGGGTCAGCGATTCCTTGCGCCAGCGCCGGGCCAGCTCCAGGCCGCTGGTGCCCGGGAGCATCCAGTCGAGCAGGATCAGGTCGGGCACGCGGTCGGCGATGGCGGCCTGGGCCTCGCGGGCGTCGCCGGCGTGGACCGGGTCGTATTCGCCCTTGCGCAGGGCGAAGGACACCATGTCGCGGATGGCGGGCTCGTCTTCAACTATCAGGATGCGCTTCTGCACACGGTCACCGAGGGGGAGGCGGAAAGGGTTCGTCCTTGAAACCGCGCCAGTACACTACCGTTTTGTGACGACTCCATGACACGGGACAGGCGGCATTGTCGGCTTTGTGATGTCGTGCCGCTGTGCACGGGTCGTCCGTACGCATCCAGGCGTGGCGCGGTTCTGCCGGGGTTGGGCGCGCTTTCGCCGTCGTTGCCGTCGTTATCGCGGTAACTGGAGTTTGGCGCGCAGGTTACATCGCGATGGCAGAACGCGGGTTTGGGGCGCCTGTGAACTGACTCACATTGATAGCGATCCCACGAAAGTTTGCCCACTTTGAAAAAGGGGGCGGCGCCTTGCGACAGATTGGTTTCTGTCTAGGGTGGCGGCGCGGGGGATTTGCTCTGGCTTTTCGCTTGCTTGGGCGATGCGAAGAGCCAGAGCAAATCCCCCCTGGCCCCCCTTTTTCAAAGGGGGGGAACTGTTCGGGCGGGAAGCGTGGGGCGTCGGGAGGTGGCCGGGCTTACTGCCGGCGCAGGTCTTCGTCGCGCACGCCCTGGCGCTTGAGTTCCAGCACGGTCGGGGTGATCGCGGCGATCCGCGCCTCGATCCGGGCGCGGGCGTAATAGTCCAGGTCGGGCTTGCGCTTGAGCGTGTTCAGCTGGACCAGCGCCTGCTCGGGACGGCCGCGCAGGTAGGCGGCTTCGGCATAGGCCTCGCCGGCGCGGATCGAGTCGCCGGCGATTTCGCAGGCGCGGGCGAAGGTCTGCTGCAGCAGCGGGTCGTCGCTGTGGTTGCCGAACAGCGGCCGCAGCACGGCCTGGGCGCGCTGGCCGGCGGCGGCGGTGCTGCGGTCGGTCAGCACCTTGGCGTAGCTCAGGGCGATCGCGCGGTTGTTCGGGGTCTGCCGCAGCAGCGCCTCGAAACGCGCGTCGGCGGCGGCGTTCTTGCCCGACTGGGCCTCGGCCTCGCCCAGTGCCAGGCTCAGCCACAGCTGGCCTGGGTGCTTGGTCAGCAGTTCGGTCAGCGCCGGGATCGCCGCGCCGGACTGGTTGTTGCGCATCCGCGCCAGGGCCAGGCCGTAGCGCTGGGCCTCGGTGTTGGCGCCGAGTTTTTCGTATTCGCGCACCGCCTCGCGCGGCGAATTGGCGCTGAACACCCGGATCCGCTCGCGGGCGTAATCGAACAGCCCGGTGCCGCCGGCGGTCAGCGCCTGGTCGGAGATCTTCAGGCCGCTGGGCAGCAAGGGGTTGTCGGTGCCGGTGGCGGTGTCGGGCAGGCTGAAGGGCACCTTGGGAATGCGCTCGACCCGGGTTTCGGTGGGCGTGGCGGTGACCGCGGTGACGCTGTTCTTGTTGGCGATCTGCTCGGCGCGTTCCTTGGCCTCACTGATGCGGGTGGTGGTGACCGGGTGGGTCATCAGGTAGTCGGGTGTTTCGCCGTACCAGTTGGCCGCATTGCTGCGCGAGACCACCTGCATGCGGCCGAAGAAGCCGGCCATCGCGCTGGTGTCGTAATTGCTGCGGTACAGGGTCTGGATGCCGATCCGGTCGGCCTCGGACTCGTTGGAGCGGGTGTAGTTGATCTGGCGCTGCTGCATCAGGCCCAGGCCGGAGGTGATCGCGGCCATGGTCGCGTCGTCGGTGGAATTGCTGCCGGCGCCCTGCGCGGCGACGATCGCGCCGAGCATCGCCAGCAGGATCGGCAACTGGTCGCGCTGGGCGCGCTCGACCCCGCGCAGCACGTGCTGCTGGGTGACGTGGGCGATTTCGTGCGAGATCACCGCGGCGACTTCGTCCTCCTTCTCGGCGGTCAACACCAGGCCCGAGTTGACTCCGATGTAGCCGCCCAGAGTGGCGAAGGCGTTGATCTGGCGCTCGCGCAGCATGAAGAAGGTAAAGGGCTGGCGCGGCTTGTCGCTGTTGGCGGCCAGGCGCGTGCCCAGGGTGTCGAGCCAGCTGTCGATCAGCGGGTCTTCGAGCAGGTAGTCGTAGTGGCGCAGCTGCGCCAGCATCATCGAGCCGTACTCGCGCTGCTTGGCCGGGGTCAGCAGTTCCGCGGCCGAGGAGCCGATATCGGGCAGCTTGTTTTCCTGCGCGCTCGCGCAGACGCTGCCGAGGGCGAGGGTTACAGCGGCGGTGAGCAGGGCGATGCGGCGCAAGCGATGAGTCCTCGGGACGGCGGTGGTGCGGACGACGACGGGCGGTGCGGGTACAGCATCGTGGCGGTCATCGCGCTGCGGTTCGGTGGCAGGATGCAGTCCGCCGCGATCGATGGCGTGAATGCGCCGTTAATTTCAATCGCAGCCCACCGCGAGAACGAACCCGAAGCGGAAAAACCGGCCGACCCCACGCCAGCGTACTGAGTCCGGCCGGACTGCGTTCCATCGGCGCGCTTTAAACTGCCCGACCGCACGCCCATATTTCGACCGCAACCCCTTTCAAGAGTTCAGGCAGGAGAACCGTTTTGAGCGACACCGCCCCCAAGCCGCAGATCGTCATCTATAGCACCGCGATCTGCCCGTATTGCGTCGCCGCCAAGAATTTCCTCAAGAGCAAGGGCCAGACCTGGAGCGAGGTGCGCATTGATCTGGACCCGGCCGAGCGCGAAAAGATGGTCGCGCTGACCAAGCGCACCAGCGTGCCGCAGATCTTCATCGGCGACACCCATGTCGGCGGCTACGACGACATGATGGCGCTGCACCGCGCCGGCGGGCTGGAACCGCTGTTCGCGGCCTGAGCGACGCCGTCGGGCGGCGTTCGTCGCCGCCCGCTTGCCTGCGCTGATGCCTGTTGATCCATGTCCGCCCGGGCGTGACGGTTCGCCGAAGAGCGCGCCGGACGGTTCGCGCCGATCGCCGCGGTCGCACCCGGCGGGCGTATTTCCCTTATTCGAGGAGCTTGTGTGAGCAACGACCGTACCGACGACAGCGCGACCCAGAACGAAAGCGACCGCGTCGCCGAATTCACCGCCTTCCGCAAGCGCATGAACGAACGCATCCTGGCCGAGCCGAATCAGGTCGTGCGGCGCTTCTTCGCGCTCGACACCCAGACTTATCAGGCCGGCGCGCTCGACGTGAAGACCAAGGAGCTGCTGGGCCTGGTCGCCTCGATGGTGCTGCGCTGCGACGACTGCATCAGCTATCACGTCGCCCAGTGCAAGGAGGCCGGGGTCAATCGCGAGGAAATGTTCGAGGCGTTCTCGGTCGGCCTGGTGGTCGGCGGCTCGATCGTGATTCCGCATATGCGCCGCGCGGTGGATTTTCTCGACAAGCTGGAGCAGGGCGAGGCCGCCGCGCCGGCCGGCCACGATCACGGCTGAGCCCGGTTTAGCCCCTGTAGGAGCGGCGCGAGCCGCGACCGCGACATCGCGCTTGCGTCGTAGCTGCGATGTCGCGGTCGCGGCTTGCGCCGCTCCTACAGGGGCTAGTCCGAAGCCCGCTCGCTGCGAGCAACTGGAGCGAGAGCTGGCCAGTCACCGCGGCTTCGGCGGGTCGAGTGGTATTCGGCCTCTTCGGTTGGTCCCAGCTCACGCCGCTCCTACAGGGGCCAGACCCACTTCCACCGCCCGGCCGCCATGCCGAATCGGGCCGCTTGACCACCCCCGACCATCGTCCAGTACTGCCCCGAATGCAGGGTTAAGCCGCTTCCGGCATAATTACGGGGCTAACACCTCGTGCGCCGCGCCGCCTGCGCCGCGCCCTTCAGCTGGAAGAACTCCCTCATGACGCAAACCATTACGGTCATCCGTGGCGACGGCATCGGCCCCGAGATCATGGACGCGACCCTGCACGTGCTCGACGCGATGAACCTGGGCCTGTCCTACGAATTCGCCGACGCCGGCCTGGTCGCGCTGGAAAAGCACGGCGAGCTGCTGCCGGCCGCGACCATGGATTCGATCCGCAAGACCCGCATCGCGCTCAAGAGCCCGTTGACCACGCCGGTCGGCGAAGGCTTCAGCTCGATCAACGTCGAACTGCGCAAGCGCTTCGACCTGTACGCCAACGTGCGTCCGGCCAAGTCGTTCCCGAACACCAAGTCGCGCTTCCCGAGCGGCGTGGACCTGATCACCGTGCGCGAGAACACCGAAGGCGCGTACATCGGTGAAGGCCAGTCCTTGTCGGAAGACGGCGAGACCGCGCTGCTGACCCAGAAGATCACCCGCCGCGGCTCCGAGCGCATCGTGCGCTACGCTTTCGACCTGGCGCGCAAGACCGGCCGCAAGAAGGTCACGGTGGTGCACAAGGCCAACATCCTGAAGTCGACCTCGGGCCTGTTCCTGAAGACCGCGCGCGAAGTGGCGCAGCAGTACCCCGACATCCAGTGCAACGAGATGATCGTGGACAACACCTGCATGCAGCTGGTGATGCGTCCGGAGCAGTTCGACATCATCGTCACCACCAACCTGTTCGGCGACATCATTTCCGACCTGTGCGCCGGCCTCGTCGGCGGCCTGGGCCTGGCGCCGGGCGCGAACATCGGCACGGACGCTGCGATCTTCGAGGCCGTGCACGGCTCGGCGCCGGACATCGCCGGCAAGGGCATCGCCAATCCCTGCGCCTTGCTGCTGGGCGCGGCGCAGATGCTCGACCATATCGGCCAGCCGGAGAAGGCGACCAAGCTGCGCGAGGCGATCATCGCCACGCTCGAAGCCAAGGATTCGCTGACCCCGGACCTGGGCGGCGAGGGCAATACGCTGTCGTTCGCCAAGGCGATCGCGAGCCGCGCGACGGCTTGATCGGCGGGTTATCGCTGAGATACGACGAGGCGCCTTCGGGCGCCTCGTTGCATTTGGGGGGGGCGGTCTGGTCGGCCCTCACCCCAGCCCCTCTCAGCTCTGCACTTCCTTCGGTCGCCGCAAGCGGGAGAGGGGCTTTGACGCCGCGGCCCCGCCGTCCCTTCTCCCGCTTGCGGGAGAAGGTGCCCGCAGGGCGGATGAGGGCACGCGGGCAGGAACCGCTCCCGTCCCCATGAACTCCCCCAAAGCGTTCCACCCTCGGCACTCGACACACGCCATGCTGCACTGCAAAATCGCGCCGTCTTAAAATCCATTCGGATGAAGCGATGAATGAGCCGCTCCGCCCCGGCACCCCGATCACCCCCAGTGCCCTGGCGCTGACGCCGCTGCTGCTGTTCCTGGCGCTGTTTTTCGGCGCCGGGCTGTATTTCACCGCCAACGGCGACGCGATGGGCTTCTACCAGCTGCATGCGCCGGTCGCGATCCTGCCGGCGCTGGCGCTGGCAGCGTTCATCGCCTGGCGGCGCGGGATCAAGCCGCTGGAAACCCTGCTGGGCGGCATGGGCGACCACAACGTCGTGCTGATGTGCCTGATCTTCCTGCTGGCCGGCGGCTTCGTCGAAGTGTCCAAGGCGATCGGCGCGGTCGATGCGATCGTGTCGCTCGGTGTCGGCAACGTGCATCCGGCGTTGTTGTTGCCGGCGTTGTTCGTGGTCGCCGGTTTCATTTCGATGTCGCTGGGCACCTCGATGGGCACGATCGCCGCGGTCGCGCCGATCGCGCTGGGCGTGTCGGACGCGTCGGGCCTGGATCGCGCGCTGGTGCTCGGCGCGGTGATCGGCGGCGCGACCTTCGGCGACAACCTGTCGGTGATCTCCGACACCGCGATCGTCGCCAGCCGCACCCAGGGCTGCACGATGCGGGAGAAATTCCGCGAGAACCTCAAGCTGGCGCTGCCGGCGGCGATCGCCACCTTGGTGCTGCTGGGCTTCCTCGGCGAAACCGCGCCGGTGCAGACGCCCGATCCGGTGTCGCCGTGGCTGATCCTGCCGTACCTGGTCGTGCTCGGGCTGGCGATCGCCGGCATCGACGTGATCATCGTGTTGAGCATCGGCCTGGTCATCGCCGGCTTGTTCGGCGTGTTCTTCGCCGAGGATTTCGGTTTCGCCGCCTACACCACGCATATCTGGGACGGCTTCGAGAGCATGGTCGAAATCACCTTGCTGTCGCTGCTGGTCGGCGGGCTGGGCGCGTTGATGAAAGCCGCCGGCGGCCTGGCCTGGGTGGCGCAGACCATCGGTAAGTTCGCGCGCGGCCATCGCAGCCGCCGCGCGGGCGAGATCAGCATCGCCGCGTTGTCGGCGACCACCGATGTGTTCACCGCCAACAACACCGTCGCGATTTTGATCAGCGGCGGCCTCGCGCGCGATGTGGCGCAGCAGCATGGGGTGCCGCCGGCGCGCGCGGCCAGCGTGCTCGACATCTTCGCCTGCGTAACTCAGGGCGTGTTGCCGTACGGGGCGCAGATTCTGTTGGCGGCGTCGTTGAGCAAGGTCTCGCCGCTGCAGTTGATCGGCAACGTGCATTACAGCTGGCTGCTGGGCGCGGTGACGATCGGGGCGATGCTGTGGCCGTCGCGGAAGCGGGCCCTCACCCCAACCCCTCTCCCGTAAACGGGAGAGGGGCTTTAGTACGGCGAGGCGTTGATGGCAGGGGTGAGGGATGCCGAAGGCATCGCAGATCACCGATCCATGCGAGCGACTATTTACCCGCCGGCTTGCCCGCATCGATCAACAGCGCCTGCCCCGGCTTGAGCACGGCATTGGCGGCCAAGCCGTTGCGTTCGAGCAGATCGGCGACGCGGATGCGATAGCGCTTGGCGATGGTCCAGGCGTTGTCGCCGCGGCCGACGGTGTGGCGACGCGCCTGCGCTTTCGCCGAGCCTGTATCGGCGACGGATTTTTCGCCAGCGCGCTTGCCATCGTCGCCGCGCGTAACCCGGTCGCGACCCTTGGCCGCAGGTTCAACCCGATCGCCCGTCACCGGACGCTCCGACGCCTCGACCGATCCACGCGTGCTCGTGATCGCGGTCGAAGCACTGCTCGAACCGCTGGCGACGGGCGCGCTCGGCCGGTCGCCGCCTGCGTTGTCGACGCTGGCCGGGTCGACAGCCGCCAGATCGATATCCGCCGCGCTCACGCCCGGCGCGCCGATCGCACTGGCCGCCACCGCCAGCAGCGGCGCGCGCTTGCCGGCGCTGCGGGCGATGCGGCCGTCGCCGAATACCGGGTTGAGGCGCTTGATCTGCGACAGGTCCTGGTCGGTGCGCGCGGCCCATTCGCCGATGCTGTCGATCTCGGCCGGCACCGTCACCGCGGCCAGCCGCGGCACCGGGCGATCGAGCGCGCTGAGCCATTCCTCGCGGTCGTCGGCCTGCTCCATCAGGCACGACAGCGCGTGCAGTTTGCGCACATAGGCCGTGGTGATGTCGGACAGGCCGGTCAATTGATCGTGGCGCACGTCGGCGATGCTCAGGCCGCTGCGCTTGACCGCGTTAAGCACGCGGTACTCGCCGGCGTTGTAGGCCATCACGGTCAACCGCCAGTCGCCGCCGAACATGCCGTGCAGGGTTTTCAGATAACGCACCGCGGCCTGGGTCGATTCGACCGGCGACAGGCGCCCGTCGTAGCCCTCGCGCATCGGCACGCGGTGGTTGCGCGCGGTCATCGCGATCATCTGCCACAAGCCGGCCGGGCCGGAGGGGCTGCGCGCGCCGGGCTTGTAGCCGCTCTCGACGAACGGGATCAGCGCGTACTCGGTCGGCAGGTGCGCTTCGCGCAGCGCGTCGACGACGTAGCCGAACAGCGGCAGCAGGTCGTCCTCGCGCGAGGCCAGGCGCTTGGGCGCGGTCGAGAAGTGCTGACGCCAGCGGCTGCTGACCCCGGGTTCGCAGGTCTTGTCGGCCAGGCCGTCGCGGAAGCGCTGGTAGATCTCGCGGCCGTTGCGACTCGGGCCGGTGCCCGGGTCGGGCGCGGCGACCGCCAGTTGCGCCGCGTCGGCGGCGATCGCCGGCGCCGACAGCGCCGCGCTCAGGCCCAGGCAGGCCGCCAGCGCCAGGCGCAGCGGCCGGCGCGCAGGGATGCGAACGCGGGCGTCGCCGCGTCTCACGCGCGGAACCCGTCCTTCCAGCGCCGCAATTCGGCGAAGGTTTCGGTCTCGTCGGCCGGCGCGCGGCCCAGCCGGGCGGCGATCGCGGCGATCACCGCCGGTTCGCGGGTGCGCAGGAACGGGTTGGTCGCGCGTTCGTCGCCGATCGAGCTGGGAAGGGAGGGACGTCCGGCGTTGCGCATGGCCTGGGCCTGTTCGATTCGGCGCCGCAGCGCGGGATTGGCGGGTTCGACCACGCTGGCGAAGGCCGCGTTGGACAAGGTGTATTCGTGGCCGCAGCAGACCCGGGTGTCGTCCGGCAGCGCGGCCAGCCGGGTCAGCGAGACCAGCATCTGGGCGGGCGTACCTTCGAACAGGCGGCCACAGCCCAGGCTGAACAAGGTGTCGCCGCTGAACACGATCCGGTCGGTGGCGCGGCCGCCGCGCTCGAGATGGTCTTGTTCCATGTAGTAGGCGACGTGGCTGCGGGTGTGGCCGGGCACGGCCAGGGCGGTCAGGCTCCAGCCGTCCACGTGCAGGCGGGTGCCGTCGCCGACCCGCGCGGTGGCGCTGGCGATGCGTTCGTCGTCCGGGGCGAACACCGGGATGTCGGGCCAGCGCTCGCGCAGCGCCGGGGTGCCGCCGATGTGGTCGTCGTGGTGGTGGGTCAGCAGGATCCCGACCGGGCGCAGCCCGTGCGCGGCCGCGGCCAGCACCGGCGCGGCGTCGCCGGGGTCGACGATCAGGGCCGATTCGTCGTCGCCCGACAGGGCCCAGATGTAGTTGTCGCTGAGGGCGGGCAGGGCGAGCAACCGCATCGTCGGACTCCTGGCGGCGCGCGGCCGGAGCCGTCGCGGTGGGCGGGGGCGCTCGGCTTGCCTGACCGGCGCCACGGGCGCACAGTCGGGGCGTCGCGGACCCATGCCATCCTGGGCCGTACCGAGCTTCCTTGGTAAACCTTCGGGGCCGCGCAATCGGAACCGAGATCGGGACCGCGGGCGCCGCCGTGGCTGCGCCGAATCCCGAATCCCCAATCCCAAATCCCGGCCCCACCGAGACGCGACCATGCCCGCCCTGTCCCACGGCCGTCAACCCGATCGCGAACCCGACCCGGCCCTGGCCTGGTTCGGCGAGGTGCCCGGCCACGGTCTGCTCGACGTCGAGTCGGCATCGATGGCGCGGGTGCTCGCGGCCAGCCCGAGCCTGCCGTGGGCCTGGTTCGGGGTCGCCGCGGCCTCGCCGCCGCTGGGCCGCGGGGTGGCATTGCGGCGCAGCGCCGACGGCTTCGACGGCGCGGTGCGCTGCCGGTTGCCGCTGCCGCTGGCCAGCGAGGCCTTCGGCGCGGTGCTGCTGCAGCACGTGTTCGACGACGGCGTCGACTGCGCGCCGCTGCTCAGCGAATGCGCGCGCATCCTCGCCCCGGGCGGGCGGCTGTGGCTGGCCACCCTCAACCCGTGGAGCCCGTACCGCCTGCGTTGGGCCGGCAGCGGCCTGCACGCGCGCGACGCCGGCCACTGGCAGACCATGCTGCGCGCCTCGGGCTTCGCCGCCGACCCGGTCAGCCTGCAGTGGCTCGGGCCGCGCTGGCGGGTCGCGCACGGCGAGGCCGGGGTCGGCGCGGCCGATGTGCTGCGCGCCGGGGTCGCCCTGACCCTGACCAAGCGCGTGCACGCCGCGATTCCGCCGGGCCGGCTGCAGCAACTGCGCTGGCAGACCGGGCTGGGCCAGGCCGGGCTGGCGAACGCCGGTCTGCCGCAGGCCGCCCAGAGCGGCCGGGTCGACAGCGGGCGCGGCGACGCCCGTCGGGGCGCATCCGTCCCATCCGCGACCGATCGCAACGACGCTGCGGCCGTGGCCCGAATCGCGCGGATCGCTCCGGACCGATCCGATGCGACCCGTGGCGGTGCGCAACAGCGATAATGCTCGGCCGTCGAAAGCGAGTAGCTGTTGCGTGAGCCAAACCACCTCCGAGCTCGATAAAACCGTAAGCATCCACACCGACGGCGCCTGCCTCGGCAATCCCGGCCCCGGCGGCTGGGCCGCGCTGCTGCGCTACAAGGGCCACGAGCGCGAGTTGTCCGGCGGCGAGCCCGACACCACCAACAACCGCATGGAGCTGATGGGCGCGATCATGGGCCTGGAAGCGCTCAGCGAGCCGTGCAAGATCGTGCTGACCACCGATTCGCAGTACGTGCGCAAGGGCATCACCGAGTGGATGAGCAACTGGGTCCGGCGCGGCTGGAAAACCGCCGGCGGCGACCCGGTCAAGAACCGCGACCTGTGGGAACGCCTGCACGCCGCGAGCCTGCGCCATTCGATCGACTGGAAGTGGGTCAAGGGCCACTCCGGCCAACCCGAGAACGAACGCGTCGACGTGCTGGCGCGCGTCCAGGCGGAGCGGCTCAGGGCCTATCGGCCCTAAGCCAGAAGTGAGTGGAGAGGAGTGAAGAGTGAGTACCAGTCCCCGCGGCTCCACTCACTTCTCACTGCTCTTCGGCCTCGAGCCGGACCACAAGTGAGTGCAGAAGAGTGAGTGTCAGCCCCCGCGGCTCTACTCACTCCTCACTCCTCTGAACTCGTTCCTAGCTTTTTGAGACAATCGGAAAATGCGTCAAATCATCCTAGATACCGAAACCACCGGCCTGAGCTGGGAACGCGGCAACCGCGTGGTCGAAATCGGCTGCGTCGAATTCGTCGAGCGCCGCCCGAGCGGTCGCACCTACCACCAGTACATCAAGCCCGATTGCGATTTCGAGGCCGGCGCGCAGGAAGTCACCGGCCTGTCGCTGGAGCGTCTGGCCAACGAGCCGACGATGGAGCAGGTGGTCGATGAATTCCTCGAATTCATCAAGGGCGCCGAGCTGATCATCCACAACGCGGCCTTCGACGTGGGCTTCCTCAACAACGAGCTGTCGATCTGCGGCCCGCAGTACGGCAAGTTGGCCGACCACGTTCCCAACATCGAAGACTCGCTGCTGCTCGCACGCCAGCGCTATCCCGGTCAGCGCAATTCGCTGGACGCGTTGTGCAAACGCCTGGGCGTGGACAATTCGCACCGACAGCTGCACGGCGCGCTGCTCGACGCCCAGTTGCTGGGCGAGGTCTACATCGGCCTGACCTCGGGCCAGGAAGAGATCGGCTTCGGCGATCCGGCCGCGATCGCCGCGCAGCAGAGCCCGGCGAGTTTCCAGATCGACCCGACCGCGGTGCGCCCGCGGGTGATCGTGCTCGCCGACGAATTCGCCGCGCATCAGGCGCGGTTGGAAAAGCTGCGCAAGAAGGCCGGCAAGTGCGTGTGGGATGCGTTCGATCCTCCGGCGGTGGTGGCCGAGGCGTAAGTCGCGCGATCGCGGCGGGCGTTCGGCGGTTCGATGGGTGGGTTGCGCCGGCCGTCGTGTTGGCGCGGTCGCGGCTTGCGCCGCTCCTACAGGGGGCGGTCGAAGCTTCGTTGGCTACCTGTAGGAGCGGCGCAAGCCGCGACCGCGAATCCGCAACTAACGCGCAAACAACGCCACGTGCCGGCGAGGCGCAAAAGCTCGGATATCCGTGGAAACAATTTCGCTGGAAAAATTTAGACGAAGATAAACCCGTCTAAATTTCTCCGCCGCCACCCAGCCTCAATGGCTGCGCACCAACACCACCGTGACATTGTCCGAGCCGCCGCCATCCAGCGCCGCGGCGACCAGCGAATCCACGCATTCCTGCGCGCTGCAGTCGTTGTGCGCCAACACCCGGGCGATGCTGCGGTCGTCGACTTCCTCGGTCAGCCCGTCGCTGCACAACAGCAACTGCATGCCCGGACGCAGTTCGCCGGTCATGGTCTCGACATTGAGGTTGCGCGGATCGGTCACGCCCAGCGCCTGGGTGACCACGTTGCGATGCGGATGGCTGCGCGCCTGTTCGTGGGTGATCGCGCCGTTGGCGATCAGCTCCTGCACATAGCTGTGGTCCTGCGACAACTGGGCCAGATGCCCGTCGCGCCACAGATACACCCGGCTGTCGCCGACCCAGGCCACCTCGAAGCGGTTGCCGTTGATGCGCGCGGCGACCACGGTGGTGCCCATCGGCAGGGCGTCGTTGCGCCGGCGCGAGGTGCGGATGATCTCTTCGTCGGCGATGCGGATGGCCTGGGCCAGACCGGTGCCGTTGCGGACCTCGCGCACGATCGACTCGCGCGCCAATGCGCTGGCGACCTCGCCGTATTCGTGTCCGCCCATGCCGTCGGCGACCAGCCACAGGCCGAGTTCGCTGTCACCGTAATAGGTGTCTTCGTTGAGTTCGCGGCGCAAGCCGACGTGCGTGAGGTGTCCGAATTCGATCATCTGCCGGTCAATGCCATTCGCTTCGTCGGGGTTGCCATTGCAGTAACGGAATCATCGCGGCACAACGGCCTGGTGACAAGAAAGCGTGATCCCTGCACGGCTTCATGCCCGAGATTCGATGAAGACCGCGTGTGTACCGGATCGGTGGAACCCCGCCTGGCAAGGCGTCGGCGCGAGGCCGGCCGCGGCATTTGCCCTGCATGGTGGCGCAAGTCGGATCTCGAGCCTGGCTCAGCGCGACCAAACCAGGCGTGAAGCGTGAGCGAAAGCGGTGGACGCCGAACGGTGGATCTGCGCGAAGTCCGCCGAAAAGTGCAGCCGATATGCGCAACGAATGCAGCCGACGTGAGTGCTCGGCGCAACAGCGCGATGCCGATCGGGTCGCCGCGGCCCGCGTCGCGGCGCAGCCAACCGCCACGGCGCGCAAAGTGGCTGCCGCCGTCGGCGCCGAAACAGCGCGATCGCCCAGGCCCGAACCATGCCGGGCCCAAGCGCGAAGGCCCCAAAACAACAAGGGCCCCGAAGGGCCCATGTCGTGCGTATCTGGCGGAGAGGGGGGGATTCGAACCCCCGGTACGCTATAAACGTACGCCTGATTTCGAGTCAGGTACATTCAACCACTCTGCCACCTCTCCGGGTGCAGTGAGCCGCGAATGATACGGATAGTCGCGACCGCCGACAAGGTTTCTCGCGCATCGGATCGATCCGGGCCCGTGGGGCACGCATCCGGCCCCGTGCCGCCCGGCCCGGGGGCGTCGGCTCGGGCGCCCGGCGGGGCTACACTAAGCGGCCCCCTGATTAGCAAACGGCGGCGTCCCATGTCCGAAATCCTGGTCCCGGTGTCCTTTGGCGAACTGCTGGACAAGATCTCGATCCTGCAGATCAAGTCCGAGCGCATGAGCGACGAGGCCAAGCTGGCCAATGTCCGCGCGGAACTGAGCGCGCTGGAACAGACCTGGATGGCCCATCCGGCCGCCGGCGGCGACATCGGACGCCTGCGCGCCGAGCTCAAGGCGGTCAACGAGCGCCTGTGGGTGATCGAGGACGATATCCGGATCAAGGAGAAGGCCCAGGCCTTCGACGCCGAATTCATCGCCCTGGCGCGTTCGGTCTACGTCGAGAACGACGTGCGCGCGCGGGTCAAGAAAGAGATCAACCTGGCGCTGGGCTCGACCTATGTCGAAGAGAAGTCCTACCAGGACTACGGCACCGGCGCGTTCTGATCGCGCCGGCCGGGCCGGGTGACCTGACGGCTGTCGTCGATCACCGCGGCGATTGGAAACCGGGCAGGGCGCGTTCGTAGCCGGCTTCGTGGCATTGCGCCGGATCGCTGGCGGCGTCCGGGTCGGCCAGTTCGTGCCAGTTGCGCGCGGCGACGGCGAAGCCCAGGTGCTGGAAACATTGCGCGTGCTCGGCGAAGGCTTCGTCGTCGTCGAACACGCGGTCGCCGATCAGCGCTTCGATCAGGCCGCGGCCTTGCAGCAACGCGAACTGGCCTTCGTTGTCGAACTTGACGATCGGCGCGGCGGCCAGCGCGGTGCGTTCGGGGCCGTGCCAATAGCCGAACAGATTGCTCTGGTCGTCTTCGGCGAAGAAGCTGATCCGCGCGCAGACTTCGTCGATCGCGACGATGTTGGCCGCGATCGAGGGATCGGCGCGCTCGGCTTCACTGAGGTAGCTGTCGGGATGGAGCAGGGTCGGCGCGTCGTCGGCGGCGAGCAGGCGATAGCCCAGGTCCGACAACGCGTCGTTGAAATCCTCGTCGCCGCTGTCGCGCAGGCGCAGCAGCAGGCTCAACTCGGGCGAAGGCGGGCCGTAGTCGTCGTCGATCGTTCCCAGGGGCATGGCGGTCTCGCGGGCTGGTAGTGGTTGACTAGCGTGTTATGCGGACGTTGCACGCAGGCGTTCGCGCACGTCCATCAAGGCGAAACCCAGCAGGTTGAGCCCTTGCCAGGCCTCCGGGCGGGTCGCATCGGGATGATCGGCGGCCAGGCCGATGCCCCAGATCGGATCGACCGGGCTGGCCTCGACCAGCACCTGTTCGCCGGTGTTCAGCAGGAAACCGCGCAGCCGCGGGTTCTGTTCGAACTTGGCCTGATTGCCGGCCACCACCAGCTCGTAGCGATGCGCGACCCAGCGCGCTTCGTCGAAGCCGGCGATCTTGCGGCCGAGCGCCTTGACCTTGGCCGGGTCGTCGCTGGCGACAATCCGCGCGTGGATCGCCTCGTCGCCGAACAGCCGCGCCTTGCCGGCCATCATCCAGTGCTCGGCGGTGGCGTAGCGCTGGCCGTCGAGCTCGAACGACGCCGGATACCACTGGCTGAAGCAGCTCTTGCCGACCTGGCCGGGCACGACCCGATGGCCCCAGAAACACAGATAGTCGAAGCGCGCGCCGGCGCTCAGCGCGGCCCGCAGGTCGGCGAGGGAACGTGGGGTCATGCAACAGATCCTTGTCGGTGCTGGGCTCAGGTGCCCGGGTGATCGGCGCGGTAGCGTTCGAACGCGGCGATGCCGTCGTCGACGCCGATCAGGTCCATGACGCCGTCGTGTTCGATCTTGGTGCCCCAGGCGATCTCGCTCGCGGGTTTGCCCAGGTACTTGCGCGCGGCGTCGTCGTAGCGGTCGGTGCAGTAGCGCAGGTCGCTGTACGGGCCGCTGCGCGCCGGGTTGCTGGCCGCGTGCAGGCCGAGCACCTTGGTGCCCATGGCGTTGGCGATGTGCATCGGGCCGGAGTCCGGGGTCATCAGCAGCTGGCCGCGTTCGAGCAGCGCCGGCAATTGCTTGAGCGTGTCCTTGCCGACCAGGTCCAGCGCCGGATGGCTCATCGCCGCCATGATCGCGTCGGTGGTGTCGCGTTCGAGCTGGCTGCGGCCGCCGCACATCACCACCCGCCAGCCGCGCTGCGCGGCGTGATCGGCGACCGCGGCGTAGCGCTCGGCGCGCCAGTTGCGCACGGTGTGGCTGGAGCACGGCGAAATCAGCAAGGTCGGCACGTCGTCCTGCGGCCACTGCGCACGCGCCCATTCGCGCGCCTCCGCCGGCACCGGCAGGTCCCAGACCACCTGGGTCTGGCGCAGGCCCAGCGGCTCGCAGAAGCTGCCGATCGCGTCGAGCACGTGGATGCCGGGGCGATCGGGAATGCGTTCGTTGACGAACAGACCGTGCAGGTCCTTGGAACGCGCGCGGTCGTAGCCGATCCGGCGCCGCGCCGGGACGAACGCCGACAGCAGATTGGCGCGCGCGGCGACCTGCATCTGCAGCAGCGCTTCGAAACGGCCGTCGGCCAGGCCCAGCGCGCGCAGCTCGCGACCGAGCGCGCGCATGCCGGCCAGCCCGCTCTTCTTGTCGTATTCGACGAAGCGCACGCCTTCGAGGCCTTCGAGCAGGCGCCGTTCGCCCTTGCCGATCACCCAGGTGATCGCCGCCTGCGGCCGCGCTTCGCGCAAGGTCCGCACCAGCGGCACGACGTGAGTGACATCGCCGAGCGCCGACAGGCGCAGCAGGCAGATGGTGGGAGCGGGACTGAGAGACGAATGGGTCACGTGACTTGTTAGACTCGGGCGGATGACGGGTTATGACGCCGCAGAAGGACTGACGCCGTACCGCGACGATAGCGGGTACGGCGCGATTCTGTTCGACCGCGCGCGGGTGCAGCAAGCCGCGCCGGACTGGTTCTCGCCCGCGCACTGGGGCGAAAAGGCGCGGCCGGTCGACAGCGGCGGCCGCGGCGGCGCCTGGTTCGTGGATGCGCCGTTCGGCCAGGTGGTGCTGCGGCGTTATCTGCGCGGCGGCCTGGTCGCGCGCTTCAACCGCGATCGCTACTGGTGGCAGGGCGCCAACAAGACCCGCAGCTTCGCCGAGTTCCGCCTGACCCGCGAACTCGCGCGCAAGGGCCTGCCGGTGCCGGTGCCGGTCGCGGCCTGGTACCGCCGCGACGGCCTGCATTACTACGCGGCGATCATGATCGAGCGGCTCGACGGCGTGCGCTCGCTGGCCGACCGCGCCGCGGTCGCCGGCGACGGTGCGCCGTGGGAGGAGGCCGGCCGGCTGATCGCGCGCTGCCACCGCGCCGGGCTGGACCACGCCGACCTCAACGCCACCAACCTGCTGTTCGACACCGCCGGCCAGGGCTGGGTGATCGACCTGGACCGCGGCGCGATCCGCATTCCGGCCACCGCCTGGCGCGAGCGCAACCTCGCCCGGCTCAAGCGTTCGCTGCTGAAATTGCGCGGTTCGCGCAGTCCCGAGCAGGTCGAGGCCGACTTCGGCCGATTGCGCACGGCCTATGAACGCGCCTGGGAACGTGGTTACTAAGTACTTGGGCGAAATAAGAGGGCTGGAATGACTTGGCGGCTGCGTCTGCACGGTGTCGGCAATGCGTCGGCGGTGGAACTGGGTTCGGCGATGGCGACGCTGGAACGCGACGGCGAGCCGTGGCTGACCGTCGACTGCGGCGGCGAGGGGCTGACCGCCTTTCTCGCCCATTACGGCCGCATGCCCGAGGCCCTGTTCGTCACCCATAACCATCTGGACCACATCGGCGGCTTCGAGCGCCTGTTCGTGGACCATTACTTCGACGAAACCCGGCGCGGCAAGGTCCGCCTGTACGTGCCGGCGCCGATCGTGCCGCTGCTGCACCAGCGCGTGGCCGACTACCCCAACGTGCTGGCCGAGGGCGGGGTGAATTTCTGGGACGCGTTCCAACTGATCCCGGTCAGCGGTCACTTCTGGCACCGCGGCCTGCGCATGGAAGTGTTCGCGACCCGCCACCACTGGCCCGACAGCAGCTTCGGCCTGCGCCTGCGCGGCAGCGCGATCTGGACCGGCGACACCCGGCCGATCCCGGAAATGCTGGCCAAATATGCCGATGCGGGCGAATTGATCGCCCACGACTGCGCGCTGGAGGGCAATCCCTCGCACAGCGGCATCGAGGACCTGGAGCGCGAATACCCGCGCGCCCTGCTCGAACGCTGTCTGCTGTACCACTACGGCAGCCGCGAAGAGGGCGACGCGCTGGCCGCGCGGGGGTATCGTGTGGGCAGGCCCGGCGAGGTCGTCGACCTCGCCGATCCCACCGCCGCGCAGGCGCCGTTCGATTGACGCGCCTGGCTTGAACGCCATCGATTGAGCGCCATTCGATTGAGAGCCACCGATTGAGAGCCTTCGTGTGAACGCCGTCCCAGGTCTGTCGCTGCCGTCGGTCCCGCTGGATCGCCAGGGCCGGCCGCTGCGCGATCTGCGGCTGTCGGTGATCGAGGCCTGCAATTTCCGCTGCCCCTACTGCATGCCGGCCGAGCGCGTGCCCGACGACTACGGCCTGGACGCGGCCTCGCGCCTGAGTTTCGACCAGATCGAGACCCTGGTGCGCGGCTTCGTGCGTATCGGCGTCAGCAAGCTGCGCCTGACCGGCGGCGAACCGCTGCTGCGCAAGCGCCTGCCCGAGCTGATCGCGCGGCTGGCGCGGATCGACGGCCTGGACGACCTGGCCCTGACCACCAACGGCTCGCTGCTCGCGCGGCATGCGCGCGCGCTGCGCGAGGCCGGCCTGCGCCGCCTGACCGTCAGCCTGGACGCGCTCGACCCCGACTTGTTCCGGCGCCTGTCCGGCGGCCGCGGCGAAATCGCCGACGTGCTGGCCGGGATCGAGGCCGCGCGCGAGGCCGGGTTCGCTTCGCTGAAGATCAACTGCGTGATCCAGCGCGGCGTCAACGAAGACCAGGTGCTGCCCTTGGTCGAACATTTCCGCGGCAGCGGCCACGTGCTGCGCTTCATCGAATACATGGACGTGGGCAACTGCAACGGTTGGAGCGAGCAGGGCGTGGTGACCTCGCAGGAACTGCGCGACCGCATCCACGCGCGCTGGCCGCTGCGCCCGCTCGACGCCAATTACCGCGGCGAAGTCGCCTCGCGCTACGGCTTCGCCGATGGCGGCGGCGAGATCGGCTTCGTGTCCTCGATCAGCGCGCCGTTCTGCGGCGACTGCCACCGCTCGCGGGTGTCCGCCGACGGCCGCCTGTACACCTGCCTGTTCGCCGCCGAGGGCGCCGATCTGCGCCCGGCGCTGGCCGAGGGCGAG
Organism: Lysobacter capsici; assembly: GCF_014779555.2. NCBI lineage: Bacteria > Pseudomonadati > Pseudomonadota > Gammaproteobacteria > Lysobacterales > Lysobacteraceae > Lysobacter > Lysobacter capsici. The sequence goes on along the minus strand of NZ_CP094357.1, from coordinate 3,974,024 downwards.
CTGGCGTTCTCGCAGCATCTGGCCGCGTTGTGGACGCGCCGCAACGACCGCTACAGCGAGCTGCGCGCGATGGACGCGCCGCGTTCGAAGCGGCATGTGGAAATGTTCCTGATCGGTGGCTGAGGGTGGAATCGATCGCCTCGTGTGTCGCTGTCTTCGCAAGCGCATGACCGACAATCCGCTCGCGTCCGAAGGCTTTCAGCGGATCGGTAACGCGATCGGCTCGCGGGTTTTGGCGCGGACCGCGGCGCAACCCGAAGTCGCCGACAGCGGCGACGCCGATGCCGGCACCCGCGAACTGTTGCAACACGCCTGGTGCCGCGATCTGGTCGCGCGCCTGCGCGAGGGTTTGCGCGCCGCGCGGGTGCTGGACGACGACGCGGTCGCCGTGCAATGCACCCTGTTCCGCAAGAGCGAAGCACGTAACTGGAAAGTCGCCCTGCATCAGGACCTGTCGATTCCGGTCGCGCGACGCATCGCGCATCCGGCGTTGAGCGGCTGGTCGCTCAAGCAGGACCGGCATTTCGTGCAACCGCCGACGACGCTGCTGGAACGCATGCTCGCCGTGCGCGTGCATCTGGACGCCTGCGGCGCCGGCGACGGCCCCTTGCGCGTGGTGCCCGGTTCGCATTGTCACGGCCGGCTTAGCCCGGAGACGGCGCGCGGCCTGCGCGCCGCGCACGGCGAGGTCGAATGCACCGCGCGGCCCGGCGATCTGCTTATCATGCGACCGTTGCTGCTGCATGCCTCATCCAAGGCCGTCCGACCCAGCGGGCGGCGGCGGGTTCTGCATTTCCTGTTCGGCCCGCGCGACCCCGGGTTCTCACTGCGTTGGAGTCTGGCGATTTGAAACCCAAAGCTTCCCTGACCCACGTCGACCGCGCCGGCCGCCCGGCCATGGTCGACGTGTCGAACAAGGCGATCAGCACGCGCGAAGCCATCGCGCGCTGCCGCGTGCGTTTTCCCGCCGCGGTCGCCGCGCAACTGCGCGCCGATGGGCTGCGCAGCAAGAAAGGCGCGGTGATCGATACCGCGATCATCGCCGGCACCATGGCGGTCAAGCGCACCCACGAACTGATTCCGTTCTGTCATCCGCTGCCGATCGACGGTTGCCGCTTCGCCATCGACTGGGACGGCGCGAACAGCCTGTCGATCGAATGCGCGGTCAAGACCACCCATCGCACCGGCGTGGAAATGGAAGCGCTGACCGGCGCCACCGTCGCCGCGCTGACCGTGTACGACATGTGCAAGGCGCTGTCGCACGCGATCGTGATCGGCCCGGCGCAATTGCTCGGCAAGCGCGGAGGCAAGCGCGATTTTGGCCGTAGCGATGCGGTGGTTGCGGGCGTGCACGCGGGTGAGGCCGAATCGAAACGCGGTGCGGTCAAGCGGGTCCAGCCGTCGGCTGCGGCGTCCGCGGTCGCGGCGCCCAAGCGCGTCGCCAAGAAATCCGCGTCCGCCAAGCACGTAACCGCCAAGCCCGCATCGCGCAAACGCGCGGGCACGACGCGCGGCGCGCGAGGAGCCGGCGCATGAACCGCCTGACCGTGCTGTATTTCGCCAGCCTGCGCGACGCCGCCGGTGTCGCCAGCGAATCGATCGAGGCCGACAACGCCGACTTGCGCGGCCTGTACGAGACCTTGCGCGAACGTCACGGCTTCGCCCTGCCGGCGCAGCGCCTGCGGGTCGCGGTCGACGGCGCGTTCGCGCGCTGGGACGACGCGCCGCGCGCCGGCAGCGAAGTCGCCTTCATTCCACCGGTGTCGGGAGGCTGAGCGATGAAACGATTCGCCCTGTCGCCGCAGCCGTTCGAGATCGCGCCGCTGCGCGAACAACTGCTCAGCGCCCACGCCGGCGCCTACGCCAGTTTCGAAGGCTGGGTGCGCGATCACCACGGCGGCCGCGCGGTGGCCGGCCTGCGCTACGAAAGCTATGCCGCCCTGGCCGACAGCGAGGGCGAACGCATCCTGAGCGAAGCGATCGAACGCTTCGCCATCGTCGACGCGCGCTGCGTGCATCGCGTCGGCGATCTGGCGATAGGCGAACTCGCGGTCTGGGTCGGCGTCAGCGCGGCGCATCGCGATGCGGCGTTCGCCGCCTGCCGTTTCATCATCGACGAAACCAAGGGGCGGGTGCCGATCTGGAAGCATGAGCGCTATGCGGATGGGGAGGCGGGTTGGTTGCATCCAACGCCGCCAGAGGTAAGTTGACGGACGCAAGCGTTTCAAAGGTGCAAAGGACGCGATTGCTTGTGGTTAAGGCTTGAAGTCGCTGGATTCCCGCGTTCGCGGGAATGACGTCGGGTGAGATGTCGGCAATCTTTTCGATTGTCGGCTTCGGTACCTGCCCACGCCGATTCGTTCTCCCCAGCCGTCATTCCCGCGAACGCGGGAATCCAGCGACTTTCGTTGCCGAGACCGCGGCACATGAAGCGCCAGCGGCTTTGTTGTAGCGTCGGTCTTCCGTATCGTCAGACCGGTCGCGCGCATGTTCCGCCCACTGTGCTTGTGCTTGTTGCTCTGCGCTTCGGTGCCCGCGGTTTCGGGCGAGATTTTGGTCGGCAACAAAGCCGCCGACACCGTCTGGCGTCTGTCGCTGGACGACGGCCGCAAACTCGGCGAGTTCGCCACCGGCCAGGCGCCGCACGAGATCGCGGTCAGTCACGACGGCGCGATCGCGCTGGTTGCCAACTACGGCGGCAAGCAGGCCGGGCATACGCTCAGCGTGCTCGATCTGCGCGGCGCCGCGCCGCCGCGATCGATCGACCTGGGCGAACACGGCCGGCCGCACGGGCTGCGCTTTCTGCCCGGCGATCGCGAGGCGCTGGTCACCACCGAGGCGTCGAAACATTTGCTCCGCGTCGATATCGCCAGCGGCAAGATCGTCGCGGCGATCGCATTGGGCGAGGGCAAGGGCCACATGGTCGCGATCGCCGCCGACGGCAAGACCGCGTATGTGAGCAAGGTCGATCGCGGCACCGTCAGCCGCATCGACCTGACCAACAACAGCAAGACCGACGAGGTCGATGCCGGCAAGGGCGCCGAAGGCATCGCGGTGCGGCCCGGCAGCGACGAGGTCTGGGTCAGCAATCGCGACGCCGGCAGCGTGAGCGTGCACGACGCGAAAACGCTGGCGATCCGCGCAACCTTGCCGAGCCCCGGCTTCCCGATCCGGGTGGTGTTCACCGCCGACGGCCGCCACGCGCTGGTCAGCAATGCGCGCGCCGGGACGCTGTCGGTGTTCGATGCCAAGCGCAAGAAGCCGGTGACGACGATCGCGCTGCGGCGCGACGGCGCGGAGTATCGCGACACCATGCTCGGTCGCGCGGCATTGCCGATCGGGGTGATCGCCGATCCGAAGCGGCCGTGGGTGTATGTGGCGATCAGCGGCGGCGACGAGGTCGCGGTGATCGATCGCAAGCGCTGGAAGGTGATCGACCAATGGAAGACCGGGCGCGAGCCCGACGCGCTGGCGCTGTCCTTGGGGTCGGATTGATGGCGGCGCCTGATGGGCGTCGTGATCGAGATCGGCACTGAAGTTTGCGATGACCCAGTCGGACCTCAGCCCGATTCGCCACTAAAAACACTGCGCAAGCCCCAACTGGCGACCGTCACCGCCAGCCGCGCCCCGAATCCCTAATCCCCAATCCCGAATCCCCAAAAAGGTGGCGGCCCCGCAAGCGTGACTCCGGCGCCCGAATCGGTCGATACCGTTGCTGCCTTCCGGCCCTGGCGGGATTTTCAACTTATCGTCGCGGAGGCGCCAACGGGGCCACCATAGAGATCGCATACGCGCCGGAGCGCCATGCGGTGTCCGGATCGGAGGCGGTGGCGCCGGGGGCGTCGCCGTTTCCTTCCAGAGGGGCGGCATTCTGCCTGAAACCATCGCCGCGGCGCAATGCGCCCGCGCCCGGGCTGGCGATCGGCCCGCGCGGCAAGGCGTTGAGGCCGCGCGATTGCGCCGTCCGCGTGGCGGCGCGAGGCCTTTGCGGGCCCGCTCGTCCCCGCGTCGCGCAGTCCGATCATCGGGGCGACCGCGCTGTCGCAAAGGATAGAATCCCGCCATGCGCATCGCCGTCGTATCCGACATCCATGGCAACCTCGCCGCCCTCGACGCGGTGCTGCTCGACATCGAGCGCCGCGGTGCCGACAAGGTGGTCGACCTCGGCGACCTGCTGTCGGGCCCGCTGCAGCCGCGCGAAACCGCCGACCGCCTGATCGCGCTGGGCTGGCCGACCATCGCCGGCAATCACGAGCGGCAGGTGCTGACCGATCCGCCCGAGCGCATGAGCGAATCCGACCGGTTTGCGGCCGCGCAGATCCGTCCCGATCAGCGCGAGTGGATGCGCGGCCTGCCGACGACCCTGCGTTTGAACGACGAGGTGCTGCTGGTCCACGGCACCGCGCGCAGCGACCTGGAATGCTTCATCGAAACCGTCGACGCCGGTGGCATGCGCGCGGCCACCCCGGACGAAGCGGCCGAGCGCGCCGGCGACAGCGACGCCCGCGTGATCCTGTGCGGCCACACCCACGTACCACGCAGCCTACGTCTGGCCGACGGCCGCCTGATCGTCAATCCCGGCAGCGTGGGGCTGCAGGCCTACACCGGCGAACATCCGTATCCGCACCGGGTCGAAGTCGGCACGCCGCAGGCGCGCTATGCGATCGTCGAACGCAACGGCGACGGCGAATGGAACGCGCAGCTGATCGCGGTCGATTACGACTGGAACGCCGCGGCCGAACTCGCATTGCGCAACGGCCGCCCGGATTGGGCGCGGGCGCTGGCGACCGGACGGGTTTGAGCCGCGCGGTGGTATCGGCAAGCAAACAGTCGGGACGAACGCCGCGGCTTTCGTCGAACCTCAAAATCAAGGAACGAATCAAGGGAATGAACGACATGAAGCACGCATGCCGACTGGTCCTGCTCGGCGCGTTGATATTCCCGGCAAGCCAGGCCGCCGCGCAATACGCGAGTACCGACGGGCGCCTGGATCCGGCATCCAGGCTGCGGCAGCCCGTGGTCTACCCGCAAGAAGCGATCGACAAGTGCGTGAGTGGAACGACCGTGATCATCGTCGACGTGGACGGCGAGGGGCGATTCGTCCGCGCGGTCGTGGAGAAATCCAGCCGCGACCGGCACCTGGACAACGCGGCGCTGGAGGCCGCGCGCCACTGGGTCTACATCCCGCCCCGCAACGAGAAGGGCGAAACCGAGGCGGACAGAATCCGCATCCCGCTGGATTTCGAAGAACATGAAAGCTGCTGGACGAAAACCGTCCCCGATGCGCCGGCCTATCCCGAGGCGTCCTCGCTGGAGCGCTATCCGCCGCAGTGGCCCGGCACGGTCGAGGCGAACCAGCTCAGCGGCGAAGTGGTGGTGATGCTGCTGCTCGAAAGCGATGGCAGCGCGCATTCGGTCCGGATCGCGAAGTCCAGCGGCGATATGGCTATCGACCAAGCCGCCAGGTGGGCGGCAAGTCAATGGACCTACGTGCCCGCCGTGGTCGACGGCAAGCCGGTGCGTTCGGTGCTGCGCTTGCCCATCGCCTACGGCAACAAGCCGAAGTGACGGTGTCGCGGCCGATTTATCGCGCTATGCCTGTCGTAGCCAATGTTTTCGGAGGGCAGGGCAAGCGGCGCGGCGATCCGCGCCACGCCGCTTCAAATCATCATTGAATTAAAAACTTCGCCCGCCGATAGCCGAGCGCATTGCACCGTGCGAACAGTTCAATGCGCCCGGCGCGGGCCATGCGCTACGAAGTCACCAGCAGCTGAGAAGCTTCCTTGGAAATTTCCTGGCGGATACCGGCGTACTGATCGCCGGAAAGCTCCCGCAGCAGCTGATCCTCGATAAACACATTGGCGTTCTCGGTAAACGCCTTGAGGTATTTGTCCTCGTTGCCGGACTTGGACAGCGCGTCGACCACCTTGCCCTTGAGCAGGTCCGTGGCCGCGCCATCGGCCGCCTCGCCGGCGCCGGTTTCCAGAACCTTGTCCAGCGCGCGCACCGCGCCGCTGTCCTCGCCGAACACCGACTTGAACGACGAGCGCAGCCCGGTGCCCAGGCTGTCGCCGCCCGGCAACAGGCCGACGAACAGATTCATCATCGACTCCAGATCGGCCTTGCGCGCCGCGTCGTCCTCGGCCTTGTCGCTGAAACCGTCCAGCACCGCCTGCTCGGTCGAGGCCATGAGATGGGTCAGCTTCTGCGTCGCCTGCAGCTTTTCGTTTTCGTTGTCCGACTTCAGCGCATTGATGTAGTCCTTCGACCACATGTCCGCATTGCCCGCCAGCTTGTTCAACACCTCGGTGCCTTGCTCGTTGGTCGGCGACAGGCCGGTCAGGCGTTCCAGATTGGCCATGATCCGCACGTTGCGGGTGGAATTGGTCTCGCCGTCCTCGCCGATGCCCGATTCGCCCAGGCGCTTGGTGTCGAAGATCTCCGCGCCCTTCTTCAACATCAGTTCGTTCAAGGCTTCCTGACGACCTTCCTTGGGCATGTTCTTGTCGGTGTAGAACCCGTTGTCGCCGTAAGGATTGTTGGCCGACTGGGTGTAGACGTATTCGGCCAGATCGCCGGCATAACTGCGCTTGTCGTCGGAGTAACGGCTTTCCTTGTCGTTGGCGACCGCCTTGATGATCAGGTTCATCGGGTCGCGGTTATAGGCGTCCGACAGCTTGCTGTCGTCGCGGTTGAGCCACGCGTTCTCCGTGGTCACCTTGCTGAAGCCCTTGCTGATGTCGTCGATCACCTGCTCGCGCTTCTCCTTGTCCACGCCGTGCAGGATGTTGTTGATCACCGACTGGTCCGGCCCGGCGCGATCGGCCGCGTTGATCAGCAGGCCCAGGTAATCGCCGCGCGAATTGGCGTCCTTGTCGTTGCCGGGCGCGCCGTCGTTGATCTGGTCGATCGAGAACTTCTCGATGAACTTCGAGAACTCCTGATTCACGCCGCCCTTGCCGTCGTCCAGACCGGCCAGCAAGCGGTCGAACACCTCGCCGGTGTTGTTCTCGTTCTGGTAATCGGCGCCGGCGCGGCTGCCGGCCGGATTCTTGTCGACGATCTCGCCGTCGACGCCGCCCATCTTCAGGAAATCCCAGGTCACGTCCTTCTCGACGTGCCCGTTGTTGTAACCCGAGGCCAGACTGGACAGCACCGTCCTGCGATCGTCGGCGCTGATGCGGCCGTCGGCGACGAGCTTGTCGAGCCGATCGCCCTGCAACCACGAACCGGTCGCGCCCTTATCGCCATCGAAGATCGCGCCCATGAACCGGCCGCGGTCCTCGTCGCTGAGCTTGGGCAGAAAGTCGCTCGCCAGCGCATCCAGACGTTTGTCGTAATCGTCCTTCTTGTGCTTGATGTCGCCGACCGAATGCAGCTCCTTCGCCAGATCCTCCAGCTCGGAACGGCTGGGCGAATGATAGTTGTCGGCCTGTTTCTCGACGCCGAGCTTGACCGCGTCGACTATGCCTCGGATGGCATCCAGTGCTTCCATGATCGTCACCTGTGTTCACGGGGGAAGGAAGACGACATTCGCGCGACGGGCGCCACGCTCTGTCATGCATGACTGGAGCGTTGAATTTGTTTCGATCTAATTCAACTAGGGGATTCCCTAGAAAATTGGCTAAAACGGGATGGTTCGGTGATGTGAAGTGGGGTTGGGTCACATCTAGGGATATTGGTGGCTAGAGAAAAGTATGGCGGTGGCGTCTGTGTGTGGTCTGCAGAGTATGCAGACTGCATGAGTTTGCCTCTACAAGTCACTTTTTAGTCGATCCGCGATCCGGTTGATAGATGGGGTGTCGCTGGCCGTGGGGCGTTGGTAGCTCCTTGAGTGGCTTCGATGAAAAACGATTTTCAATTTATTTATCGCGCAACTTTTGGGTGTGGCTCGTGCATCGGTGTGAGGGGAAAGGGTAGTCTGGATGGAGCGCGTCAGCCCCTGGGGGCGTTCGTTGATCTCTTTTGAGATTAGGAGCTGCTTTAGTGAATGTTCCGTAGGCACGGAGAATCATGAGTACAACTTTGCGAGGCGATCAGTTTGAAAGTGATGTTTTCGCGCTGCTCTCGCGCGACATTTCAGAAGGAAGATTCATAGCTCCGAGCGATCGGTGCAGAATATTCAGAAAGAAAGCCTGCTACTCCAAGGACAGGGAGAAGGACATTGTCTTCGATATCGCGATCGAAATAAGTCTCCCTGGGCAGGCTACATATTCATCGCTTTGGCTAATAGAGTGCAAGAACTACGGGCATAGGGTGCCCGTGGATGATGTGGAGGAGTTTTTCGCTAAGACTGAGCAAATAAAGCCCGGAAAGACCTACGCGGTGGTCATCTCGACAAACTCATTCCAAGAGGGGGCGTTCAACTTTGCGCGTTCTAAAGGAATCGGTCTTGCTCGGTACTTCATTGCGGAATCTTTGCATTGGATTCTTACCAGGTCGCCATCGAGCTTGGCGGTTCGGTCCGATGCGAGTCTTGATTCGAAAATGGCGTATGACGGCCTGCGTCAAGAGGACTATCTGAGTCGCTATTACGACTTGTGCTGCTACTCAGGGGATATTTACAGCCATTCATTGAATGCTCTTTTTCTCAAGCTGCTTAGGCCCGAAGAGGCTGTCGAGATTATCGGGATAATCGGAGGGGCGCGAGAGCGAATCTCGTCGGGACTTTTCCTGGTTCCTTTCCTTCACGCGAAAGAGATCGAATCTCGTTGCCAGATGCTTCGGGATGCTGTCGGCTACAAACGCGGTAGAGTATCGCTTGAGGCTATTTGCAATTACTTCCAAGAAACTTGCGGTCTGGAAGTGCGTGAGGCCAGCTTGGCTTCAGGGTGCTTGGCACTATTTCATTCGACACCACGGTGATCGAGATTGATAGGGCGCAAGCCGAGGGAGAGAATCGAGCACGCTTTACGCTCGCTCATGAGCTTGGGCATCTGGAATTGGGTCACTCCAGATACATGAGGAGAGATGTCTGTCACGTCGCTGATATCGATTTAGATGGGTTTGCGAGGATAGAGATCAAGGATATTGTTCGTATGGAGTGGCAGGCGAACTATTTCGCAGCAGCCTTGCTTCTGCCTCAAAAGCAACTTATCGAGTCGATGAATAGGATTGCTTGGAAGGTCGGTGTTAGCCCTCGCGGACGTAGCCACCTATACCTGGATCATCAACCTTGCAACATTTCAGATTTTAATAGGATCGCGTTGCCACTTACCGATGTATTCGGTGTGTCGCGTAGCGTAATAAAGATTCGCTTGAAGGGGCTTGGCTTGCTGGTAGAAGAGGAGCGCAGTACTCCTTACGCTGACGAACTAGCTAGCGAAGCACTGCGGCGGAATCGAAAGTAGGTCGGTCGTTGTTGTTTTTTCACGACGGATTGCTTTTCGTAGACTGCACCGACCACGACCAAATGCATCACTGAGTAGAAGGCTGGGACGGCTTCTTGAATGCCCGCCCAAGCCTGGGGCTAGATTAGAATAATTTGCGCTGCCCTGAGCGGCCCAACGGGGTCAAGGACTCTGCCAAATCAACCGCCCGACTTCCGCGTATGCGGCTGCCCGAGTGCTTATGTCGGCCTTACTAAATTTTGCGATCGGTCCAAAAGTGACGAGCGGATTATCTGTCAAAAACTCGGCAAACTTTGGGTTGTTGGTATAGACGCCGGAATCGAGTGTTTGCACAAGCAGGTTTTCATTGGCATATACGGCTAGCTTTTCCCTGTAGGGTTTCGCTTGCAGCGAGCGATTGCGTGATCTTGGAAGCAAAGCTAGGGCGCCAATTCGATTCCTCTGATCCGAATAATCTCTTTGATCTGCAAATCCGTGCGCCGCGGGCAACGTTGCTGGGTCGAATTGAAATTTGAGAAGGTGCTCGATATCGAAAGTGCGCGAGCTCTTGTCACGGCGCCAGTACGTTTCAAATCCAACGGCGCCAACTAAATCACAACTGGTCTCCAAGTAGCATGCAATACGTGACAACACATAGAGCAAGTGGGATCGATTGTCATTGCGATAGTTATAACTTAGCTCTGCTAAGCGAGGAATTATCGGCGCGTATCGGCCCCAATGATCGCGTACCAGAGCTTCTATTCCAGCTACGTCTTTACCGCGCACTTCCTTTGCAAGGCCAAAAGATAGCTCCTTGAGGTTGTCGTAATTGTTTTCCTTGCCTTCGATTGTGCGAGTGGTAAGAATTAAATCAATCAATCTGGAGACGAGGGCGATTTTCCGACGCCACTCGCTGCCCTTATCACTTTCCGCGACTGCGGCGAGAAGCACCATCGACTGGAAACTATATCGGCGAGCTGAGTTGTAATACACGTGGTCAAAGCCGGCGGACAAAGTCTCCTCTGCCTCTCGGATAAAAATGTAGACCTCTGCGAATTTTGTTATTTGATCTCTAGCGAAAGATAAGTAGTCATCCGCCGTTTTTAAGCCAATGCGCGCTGTATTTTCGGTGAACCAGCGATGGTATGCGTCACCGATAATGTCGTAATCTCCGGCAGCATCGCCCTTCGACTTGCCTCTGATGGTCTCACCCCACTGGGCCCGAAAGAAGTTGCGAAAGAAGAGCGAGTCCTCCTCAGGATCGATAGCTCTAAGTTTGTTGACTGTTTCGACCCACGCCTTATGCGCGACCTCAACTTCAGCCGCCGTATGTACTCGCGAAAGTATTTCGCCCTTAAGCAGGTCAATCGGTCCTAGTCGCAAACCACGATCATTCATCGTGACGAAGACGCGATGCGCTTCCGACTCTTTCGCTACCGAAATATCGATCAAATACACGCGCTCGATGACAAAATCGATAAAGTAAGCGATGTAATCGAAAGATCGCTGATCGAGCAAGGGTTCAGTAGCCCTCAGTGCTTCAATGATCCGTCGATCTCCGTGATCGAGATCATTAATTTCTTCCGCCGCGTCAAGCGCTTCTACTGCCGTTTTGGTGACATCAAGATAGTAATCAAAGATCTGCCGTCGGGCGTCTGAAAAACCTATCACATAGTCGCGGACACCAAAGCTGACACTGCCCAGGTAATTTTGGAGATCCGCTGCTGCCGTAATACCCTTCTCTCGCGAGTACCTGTCCAGATATGCCAATAGGACAAAAGCAGATGTCAGACGCTGTTGGCCATCGATCAGTGGCTTCTTACCCGCGGACTCACTCGATGTGATCACCGATCCTAAAAAGTACGGCGAATAGTCTGCTACTTGAGACCGGCCGTGCCCGGGATCGAAGGATTGTAAAAAGGCGTCTTGAATATCGTTAATCAGTTCTTCGTAATGACGTGGCTCCCACTTGTACTCTCGCTGAAAATGCGGAAGGGAATAACGACTGGAGAACGCGACTTTTAGATTCTGAGACTGCGGCGTGACGTAGGCCATGACTTCCTTGGCAATGGTTGAGTGGGGGCGGGGCTAGAGCCCACGAAATAGACAACGTCGTACGGTGTTCAGAACGGCCGATGCCCGTCAGGACGGCAGGCCAAGCAGGTAGCGGCGCGTCGCTTGCCTATGTCGAGAATATGCCAACTTTGGCTGCATCTCTTATAGCGCCAGGGAGTTGGGGGTGCCCCGGGAATCGGTAACTTCGGTAACCGGCGTAATATTCCACTTCTTTTTTTAGTAAAATCAACAAGTTGACAGAGGGGGGCGGTAACCTTTCCGGTAACTATGAGGTAACTGGTTATCGTTCTTGGAGGTAACTTGTACTTTTTTAAATCCTTTAAAATCAGTAGCTTGCGTTTCGGTTGCCGAAGGGTTACCGATGGTTACCGCTATGCGGTAACCACCAATTTCTTTATTGATCAGATAGTTATCCATGGTTTTCTGGCGAGGTTACCGAGGTTACCGATTCCCGGAGGCCACCCACGCGACCGGTATGGACGTCTGCCAGCGACTTGCAGAGCACGCCACGCATGGAAGCCGTGGTCCGGCCCGGTCCTGCCGCCGAAACCGCCCGTTGGGTGCGTCACTCTGCGTCGCGAGCGCCGAGCGGTCCGATCCGCGTCCGAGAGTGTCTTTGCCTGTCTTTCGTGCTGGTTCGCATTTGAGTCGAAAGCTGCACATGTAGTAGGAAGGCGTGGCGGGGTCTCGACCGCGCGCCAGCTCGTTGAACGGGTCCGCCCGCAGGGCGCTCGGCGAGCCTCGCCCACAAGAGCGCCCGGACCTGGGCGGTAGCACTCGTTGCGCGTACCGTCCCGATCCACTCAAGTGATGGTGTTGTCCGATAGCCGACTAGGAAAAATCTGACGCGTCTGAGCGGCCACTGAGCGATACTCAGGCAGCTAAGCGTGCCCCTCAGTTCCCCGTCTATTTGGCGGTGCCGAAATGGATAACGGTATGGACAGTCAAGCAACGGTAGAAACGATTTACGTATTGCGTCCCTCATTCTCAGGCCGCGGACCAGGTCACGGCTTGGTATTCGCCAATCTAGAAAGCCTGCTTGCGCCGCCGCGCAGAATCCTTCGCCCAACCGCAGGGGGTTTTCCGCCTTTGAGGGAAACGCCTCTCCTGATTCAGGAGCAATCAGGCAAAGCGACTCTAGACGATCTTGAAGCGTCGTTTAGTGGCTACTGGCTTGTGTCTGACCGTTTGAAAAACGCTTTTGAGGATAATGACCCTCAGGGTTTCGCATTCGCTCGATGCGATGTAAAGATGGCCGACGGTTCTGACGCGGGCGAGCGCTATCTATGTGATGTTCTCCGCGTCATAGATGCATTGGACGAGGAGCGATCTGAAACAAGGATTGATGTTGGCGATGATTTCGTCAATGGAAAGTTTTACCACGTCACAACGGGTTCAAGCCTCATCTTTAGGCGCGAGGTCATTGGATCGGCGCATACGTTCCGCACTCCGTACTCAGGCTTCGTCTTCTGCGACGAATCAATGCGCGCCGCGTTAGTTAGTGGTGGCTTTAGCGGCGTTGAGACTGAGGACGCAAGCGATTACTAACAGTTCGTTAGGGCAGCTAATCGCCTGCTATTGCGCAAAGGATATGCCGCTATGACTGAGTCGCTGGATCACGCATTCGAACTACATCATTGCATTGAGCAGAATAATGTTTTTGAAAGAAGCGAACTGCTGCAAGAGTTGAAGCGCAATGGGTTATATGACGTAGACAGCTCGCGAAATACCGTGTATTTGCCGAGCGAGAAGGCCCTTGGTGCGCAACTTGGTATTTCGCCGCATCCCGGCGGACATCTTCATTCCTATACCAAGATTGTAGTGGATGAATTGGAGAAGATCGAGCGCGGGGCCGATTGGCAGTCATACATGGAGCGAGGTGACAGCGACGCCATGCGACGCGTTGCGCAACGGGTGCATGTCCTCGAAGACACATTGAAAACCGCATTGGTTAATGGCGACCTATATACGAACAATACACACGGCATTCCCAACGCCCAGACACTTAAGGCCAATCAGAACTTTCAGCGTTCCATCGACGGTTACGGAGTGAGTCACGCTGAACAGATCGCGCAGATAGGAAGACTAGAGTCGCCTGAAGCGCAATGGGTTAGCGTGCTGCAATCTGAGCAACAAACATTGCGCGCGACAGAGATTGTGAACCGCCCGGGATACAAGCCCGCGGGTGGCGAGGAATTCGATGGGCACGCGTCTTTGCGTAAGGCGATAAATCAGGCGCATGCGGGTGGTCGGCTAGATGTGTCGGTCCAGGCCACTTCTGAACTTCGACAAGCTTTCAGCCCTCATGTTGCACAGGCTGATGCGCGAGAAGCGGCAACGGCAGGTCGAGCAGCAGCACGTGGCGCTGCACTCAGGTCGCTGGTCGTCGGTGGAGTGGCGATGAGCCTCGCCGATGCAGCAGACGCAAGCGAGCGCATTTCTTCGTCGCTGGACCAAGACAATCCGCTCGCTGCCAAATCCCATGCAGTTCATTTTGCCGGGCGCGGTGCTGGCGGCGCTATTGGTGGCGCTGCCGCCGGTCTGATTGCGGGCTCTTGGACCGGTCCTGGCGTGCTTCTAACGGTCGCTGCTGGTGCGTATACCGGCAGTGAGGCCGGCGAGAAACTCGCAAAGATGTGGGATAACCGTCAGGTCTATCACCAAGCCCGCGACAACGTGTCGTGGGAATTCACCGGCCGACAGTGGGTGCGCGAGCGAACGGCGGACATTTCACGTGATGATAGAAGCAATGCGGAAGTAACAACGTTCGCCGCGCCACCGGAGAAGGCTCGGGAACTGTATTTGGATGCGCTCAACGCGGCGACTGCGTTGGAACTTAAGAATGTACCGCCGCCGCGCACTCCGTTCACTCAACCGCAAGCGCTGGGGGATACCCCGAGCCTCGATCCTGCGTCTTGGACGCGCAACAGCGGCACCGACCAATGGGAACGCAATGTGGTCGTGGGCCGGCTCGATCACGCCGCCAACGCCACTCGGCGCGAAATCGCATCGCCAGAGCGGGCGGCCGAATTGGATCGGGCCGCCGACCAAGTCATCCGGGAAAACATTGCCAGCGGTCAGGCGCCCATTGCGGCCCGCTACGAAATAGCCTACCGGGCCAGCGGGTTTGATTTGGTGGGCGAGAAATTACCGGCCGCGACCAATGTGCTAACCGAAGGCAATCTGAGGGCGAGCAACGGCGATCTGTACCGGCGTGACGAGAGCGGTCAATGGTTGAGCCTGGACGGAACTCCCGCCGCTGGCAATCTGCCCTTGGAACTGGAGCGGACGAACACGGCCTTGCAACCGCAGCTGGCCCAACACCGAGAGTACGTCGCATCGCTGGCGCCATTGCAACCGCCGTCCACCGACGTCGGAGACCGGGACCGCGCGATTTTGTTGGACACGTACTTGCAGCGCGGCGTGGAGCCGACGCAACAGCATATGGACGCGGCCATGCTCGCCATTGCACGCACGCGCGAGGCTAACGATATTGCGCCCGGCATGACGACGTATCAGCTTCAGCCCAACGCCAAAAAAGGATACGACGTCACCAGTTCGATCGCGCACGTCTACAACTACTCAGACGGCGTGCCACGCATCGCAGCAGTCACGACCGCAGCGGAAATCGATCAGGCACGGGCCGAGGTGCAAGGCCGCGCGGCGCCGATCCCAGACACGCCCGAACTACGAATCGAAGCGCTATCGCCGCAGCAGCATGACGCCCAGGAACAAGCACTTCGCGAAGCGAAACGCATGGGACTATCACGCGATGATGTCCAGTTTGCCGCCCAGCATGCAGCGGCAGCGGCGATTGCAGCGGATCGCGAACCGGAAATCGTGATTCTGCGTGATGACATCCGCGTGCGTGCTCCGACGCCTGAGCCCCGGCGCGAGCCTAAGTCGCCATCACCCGAAATCAGCAAGTCACCGCCGCCGATTGCCGCACCCGAGCCCCTGGCGGAGCAACGCGAAGCGCAGGCACCTACCGAAGACGCGCGCAAGGCCACCGAGCCAGCGCATGCCGCCGTAAGCGAAGCTCAGCCCCCGTTAGCACCGCCCACGGCTCAGGCAGCGACGCAGCCCGCACCCGGCACGCCCGCCGCTCCTGTCGCGTCGGATGACGCGTTGCAACGCGGCAGCGAGGGGCAGGATGTGGCATTGCTGCAATACCGCCTGGATCGCATGAGCTATCGCGGGCCGGGAGAAACACCCCTGCCGCAGCATGGCCGGTTTGACGCCGCTACCGAGCACGGCGTGCGGCAATTTCAAGAAGCCAATCGCCTGCCCGCCACGGGCATGGTGGACCCGGACACGGTACAAGCCCTGGCGGTCGCGCAGCAGAGCCGCGCGGTTCGCCCGGCGCCTACAGAGCAGCGGGAAGAGCCCGCCGCGCCCGCTCGCGAGCGGGCGCCTACCGTGCAGGCTCAGGACGCCGCGCCTACGGCAGTCGCGCCGCCGCCCCTATCTATGCCGGATCGCCGCATAGAAGCGCACGAAGCGTTAGAGCCTGCGCCGTCTCAGCCATTGGAATCGAACCACGCTGCGGCGCTCTCTACACGGGAGCATGGGGCCGCCAATCCCGCCCCCGAGCGCCTGCCGGCATCCGATGTAGGCCCGACCGAGCCGGACCACACGTCGCGGCAGTCCGAACCGGTTGGAACGCTCGCACCGCCGCTTGGCGATCACGAATCCGAACCCGACAGGCGCGCCGCGCCACCCAAGCACGCCAGCGGCTCGCCCAGTCACGCCGAATCACAAGCTGGCATTCAACGCGCCACAGCCGATCCGACCGTTGATCTCTCCCGCTTCTCGCGCGAGGACCAAGCGATGATGGCGAAGATCCGCGAGGGCTCTCCCAACGGCATGTCCGATGAGCATCTCGCGGCGGCGATGTTGGCTGCAAAACGCAACGAAATACCCGATGCAGGGAGCATCAAGCTAGTCGCCGTGGTGGGGGACACCCTATGGATAGAAAAAAACACCCCAGGATTCCACACGCCCGCCGCAACGCTTTCGCAGCAAGCGCCGTCACTGGAAAATACGTTGCGCGAAACCCAAACTTTCAACGAACAGCAGGCGCAGCAACAAGCGCAGGCAAGGGAGTTGGAGCAGCAGCAACAGAACGAAAAGCAGACCGCAGCGATGCGGCCGCAACTGTAATTTATCTGTAGCCCTATCGGTTACGTCCAGGATGAAGCATCCGCACGGCATGCGTGACCATTACTCTTTCAAGGATGACACCCGTGAGCGAAGAACCCGTCTTTGAGCTGCAACGCTTGATCGGTCCGGAGCTAGTTCAACAAAGCCTACTGCTGCGACTGCTAACCAAGGCCGGCATGTTCGATGTCGATGGCCCACGCAATACGATGTATCTGCCGATTTCCCGTGAGTTGGCAATTAAGTTGGGTGTTTCGCCTTACGCCGAAACGCCACTGTCAAGCTACACAGATGGTTTGATGGCCCAACTCGCCAAGATCGAAGCAACAGACGATTGGCAGGCCGCACTGGCTGGCGACGGAGTTGCGGCGCAGCGCGTGAGCGAGCAAGTTAACGGCCTGAGCGATGTGCTGAAAGTAGCGATCACCAACGGTGATCTTTACCTCGCCGCAACCGCAGACGGGTAACGGGTGCGAGGGAGGTTGAACGATGATTGCAGATAAATAACTGGCACCCGAAAATCCCGCCAACAGGACAATGTATGCATCGGTACTCAGAACTTGCCATGCGATGTGCCGCCCTTACGCAAGGCAATCTCCAAGAGGCGCGGGAACACATTTTAAGGGAGCTGCAAACCTCAGGGGCCACCATGCTAGTTAAGGCACTACAAGCGATAGAACTTCAACAGGCGATGGTCGCCGTTGGGATGGTTGCCATGTTCGACGCTGCGATCCAAGACGCATTGCAATGCCCCGATGGTTTCGTGGCGGGGATGAAGATTATAGAAGGCGCAGGCGATATGGACCTGGCACGAAAGTTCGACAACTTGAGGCTCGCGATAAACGTGCTGAAACACGGCGTCGGTCGCAGCCATGATGCGCTCCTACTCCGACAATCCGAACTTCCTTTTCGCGTCGGGGTGCCGGGTGTGGCGTTTGACGAAGGCGATGTCTCCGAAGTTAATACGTTAGTTTTGGCCGATGGGGCGTTTCTTGACTACTGTGCTGAAGTTGTCATCGAAGTTGCTGAACTAATCAACAGGGAGCGGCCAATGACTTTTCTATAGAAATCTCACATGTTTCCTGCGAGTGATGTGGGCTAAGGCAGTCATTGCGAAATCACGTAACAACAATCCAACCCTAATGAACAAGGTATCGAGATGACGCAGACAGCAGATGAATTCTTTGCGCAGGTCAATGGAACTCTGGAAACGATCACGCTCGCTTGCGGAATGCTGTTCGCGGCTCATCCCCACCGAGAAAAGTTGCTTTCGGTTCTCAATACGCTCGGGACGGTACATGCTGCCGCGGCCGAGAATGACACTCCGCAAGAAGCAGCATACAAAACAGGAATCCGAAAGACAGTAGATACATTGCAGAAGTCAATCGATACAGGGAACCAAGCGGCTGAACTAAGCGCGGCGAAATCGACCGGGCAGGTCCAGTAGTTGCGGGGTGTTTGTCGCTCACGCCGTGGTGGCCGCCCAACACAAACACTAGATTGGGCCGCCCAGATCATACGGAACGAAGCGCACCACTTCTTCGCCGAGCCATTCATTGATGCGGCAAAAGCGCGTTTGCAACGGAATCAACTCGTTGCGGGCGAACACTCGCGCGGCCTTCTCCACGTCGCCGAACCCGCCCGTATTGTTGGGCGGCATGCCCAGCAACTGCGGCGGCACGCGGTGCGCGGCCAAGATATCGTCCCGCGTTGCGCCCTTGATTCCCAAGAACTCATCGCGGGCAGCGACCTCGCTGATCGGGATGACTTGCACGCCGTCTTTCTTGCCGTTCGGCGAGTACAAGAAGAGATTGCGGAAATTGCCCACACCTTTGGCGTCCTTGAGCGCTTGGCGCATGGCGTCGATGTCGGCCTGATCTTGGGCCGCATCGTTGACGTACATGATGAAGCCTGCGTGGCTACCGTTGAGGTAATACTTTCGCCGGAACAGCGTTGCCGATTCATTCAACAGCGCGGACTGCAACGCGGCCACGTACTGCGGCACTCCGTACAGTTCCTGGTTCAAATCCGGCTCCATCAAGTGGAAGATGGTGCCCGGAACGAACTCGTGTTCGTCTTCCCAGCCCCGATTGAAGAAGTAGTGGCCGTCCTCGACGCCGCGTCGGGTATACCGGGCGAGCGCGTGGCGCAGCGAAAGCGGCTTACCGCTGCGTGCGTTTCGGCGTTCCAAGTAGCCGTTGCCAAGCGCGATCGTATCGAGGGCCAATTTCTCGAATTGCTCACTGCTGAGCAGCCGATGCGGTACGAACGTCGAAACGAGGATGTTGCATTTGGTGTGAATCGCCGAAGCGTGATGCGGGCTCGACCGGAATGCGCGCGCGAGTCCGTCCAGTGACACTGGCGGTTCGTACCAGCGACCAACCTTCGCGCATTCGGTGTGCTCCAAGAATCCACGACTGTCCAGAACGGGCACCGGATCGCCAAACGTGAACGCCTGCGCCTTCGCAGGCATCGGGGCGATGGCTTCGGTCGGTTGTACTTCGGTCATTCAAAACATCTCCACGATAGAGCGGTTGCGGGCGGTGACGCCCTCTAATGGTTCGTTGTCCAGCCGAGCGCGTCGTTTGAACTTCGCTATCGCTTGTCGCTGGTGTTGGTCGATTTCGTCGGTGATGCCGCGCGGTTGTTTCTGGCGGTGCTTCGCTGGGTCGCGGTGCATCAAGTCGACTTGATCGGCAACCCGGACCGACGCAGTGATTTGGCGTTTGAAGTGGACGTGATCGACCACGACCGCGCCGATGTGGAAATTCGCTTGTCGCTGACCGAGCGCATTGGCGTCGTAACAACCCCGGACGGCAGCGAGCAGGTCGTGCCGTGGGCGGAACCCATGTTTGATCCGATGGCCTGGGCGCACGTCAACGAGACCCCATGAGCGATCTGGACGCGCTGGAAGGCTGGGCCGCGCCGCTGATCGCCGCCCTAAGTCCGGCGGCGCGGCGCACACTGCTGCGTGCCCTGGCCGTCGATCTGCGGCGCTCGCAGCAAGAGCGCATCGCACGGCAACAAAACCCCGATGGCAGCGCCTACGTGGCGCGTCGGCCGCAACGCGCCGGCCATGCACGGCGCGCGATGTTTCACCGCATCCGGCAGGCTCGTTATCTGAAAGCAAAGATTATGCCGAACGGAGTGCAAGTCGGTTATCAAGGCCGTGTGGCGCGGATCGCACGTGTTCATCAAGAGGGTGGTGCAGAACAGTCGCGACCCAGCGGTGCCGTCGTGCGATATGCTCGGCGGAAACTGCTTGGCCTCAATGAGATGGATCGAGATAAAGTTAGGCGGGCACTGCTGTCGCGGCTTATTCCATAAAGAGACAGATAGAATGCCACCGCGTGGCGAATGGGTGGTTTGTCTGGACGAGAAGAGGGGAAAGGGACATGGATGCAAAACAGCTGATAGACATTAACCGTAAAGCCTTGAGCGAAGCAGAAGCTCAAGGGCTAAAATCCATCGGTGCTTCGACCCTGCATGAGATCTTCAACAATATTGAAGAGCACCTAGGGCCTTCTCAGCCGAGTCCGATTGAATTGGAAAAATTGCGATCCGATTTGGAGGGTAGCTTGGCCTACCAGAACCATGTCCACTCCTGGAACCTTGAAGGCTTCCGCCAAGTGATCGCGCTAGGACAGTCGACGCTTCAAAGCATTATGCTAATCAACGGCGGTGCTGCAGTAGCACTACTTGCATTTCTTGGGAACCTAATCAACAACAAATCAAAGTCTGTCTCACTGCTGCCATTTGCAGACGCTATGCAAGCGTTTGTAATCGGTGTTTTTCTGGCAGCTGCCGCATACGCAATCACTTATCTGAGTCAGCTTGCTTACGATGGGCAGAAGAAGTGGCAGCACCGAATTGGTTTTGGGCTTCACGTAGTGGCGGCAATGGTCGCCACAGGCGCTTTGGTGGCGTTTCTCTGTGGTTCGAACATGGCTTATTCAGGATTCGTAAGCTTCCGTCCGTGAATGGATTCAATATCGGCACTATCACAGTGTCTCTCAGATTCGGACAAATTCCATGATTTGGGCGTTGATCGATTTCTGTGGCTACAGACGGCGAGCGGGGCGATTCTCCGATGACTATAGAAAAAGCGACATGGGGGCTGCATTCCACGGCGAAATTTCCGAAAGCCTATTGAAGGTGCTCCGCCCCGGGGATGTACTGCTAGTCCAAACATTGGATTCGCCCATATCTTGGCTAATCATGTATCTCACAAACTCTGAGATAAGTCATGTTGCCATGTATGTCGGCAGTTCAGAGATCGTGCACGCCACGGATGCCGGAGTATTAGTAGAGCCTATTGAATCGCTTTTCGGTTCATCTTCTCGCGTTCTGGTCGGGCAGTGGGAAATGAGTGAAGCGGAGCGCTTAAATGTTGTGAAGCGATGTAGGAAAATGGTTGGAATTCCGTACGGATGGAGAGTTGTCTTCGTCAAGGGGTTGCGAATAGCAACGGCACGAGATCACTCTTACTTTCGCTGGAAGTTCGCGATTGACATCTGTATCACTCTGCTATTGCTCGACGTAATTCCTACGCTTTTATTGAGTGCGCCTTTCTTTTCGTGGGCGATTCCCGCATACGCAACTCTAATTTTGCTGAACTTAGTTGCTTCAAGGTTCAAGCCGCTCAAATTTAGCGAGTCTACCGCCAAGCCATGTGATGCGTTGACTATGATTAAACGTTCGGGCGGGCGCTTGCTGTTCGACGGTTTTCGGATAAAACAGCAGTATGAAGCGAACAAGGCATCTCCCGAGTAGTGAAACAACTGGTTCCACTACAAGTAGACGGTAGGTGGCGTGTCGTCGTCGTTGCGCCTTGCTTCAAGGATCCGCCGAAGTTCCACGAAGGGGAAGTGTCGAAGTGTCGGGTTGTCCACCCTAAGCGCGTTCAATCGCTGGCTCAAGGTTCTTTGATCGCCACCGAACTTTCGAAGGATCGTATTCAACGCCGCCGCGCCGCGCAGGTGGGGGACGGTGGGACGGCTTTCTACTTCGTCTCTAATCGTCAGCAGCACATCAGGCAGCGATGTCCTACGCCAGGCGATGCAAAATAAGCTGATGGCATCAATGAGTTCTCGATTGACCGGCGACCAGATAACCCGACCACCGTTTCCTTGCTCGCCCGTTCCGCGTCCCGATTCCGCACGGGGAGCGGCAGCCAATGGATCGAACAGGCGAAGCTTCGAAATCGGACGTCCGATCTGCCCCGACAGCTCGATTAGCTTTGCTGAACATCCGTCGCCTGCATAAGCGATATTCGTGCTGTTTCCCGTGCTTCGACTGCGCACATCAAACCTGTAATAGTTCGTGGTAAGAAGGTCGCCGCAACAGCACGTCAGCCGATCCCCATGCAAAAGACGCGTGTGCAAGATGGGAACTAGCTCCGATTCTTTCAGCCAAATCTCTTTCCTCTCGTTGCCTCGCCGATCTGTAACCGTGGGTAACGACATAAATTCCTCGTCTCTGGTCCGTTTCGGATAACAGTGCGCTAAATCGGCCAACTCCAATAAATCCGACTCAAGGTAGGGATCGCGCAGTTCGTTCCGTATCGCCGTCGCGACTAGGTCGTTACGCCCGGAGTCTACGCCCGGCCGTCTCACGCGGCGAGAATGTAAAAGCCGCATACACGCTCGACCTTGCTCGGGGAATCTACGTGCGTGCGCGAGTCTGTCCGAAGTTCAAACCGGACCGGCCATGTCTACCTTTACCGCCGTCGATCTGTCCCGGCTGCCACCGCCTGCGGTGGTTGAACCGCTGGACTATGAAACCATCCTCGCGCGCCAGATCGCAAAATTTCGCTCGCTCTATCCGGCGCACGAAACACTCGCCGAATCTGATCCGACGATCATTCACCTACAGGAGAATGCCTATCAGGAACTGATATGGCGTCAACGCGTCAACGATGCCGCGAAGGCCCGCATGTTGGCGTACGCCATCGGTAGCGATCTGGATCACATCGCCGCCCGCGACAACTTGTTGCGTTACGTGCTGGACCCGGGCGACCCGCCGCGCGGCATTCCGCCCACCTACGAGAGTGATGCTGACTTCCGCCGCCGCGTGCAGTTGGTGCCCGAAGGATTCTCCGTAGCTGGGCCGGAGGGCGCTTACATCCTCCACGCGTTGAGCGCTGATCCCAACGTTCTCGACGCCAGCGCGACCAGCCCCGCACCCGGCGAAGTGCTGGTGACCGTGCTCGCCCGCGAAGGAGATGGCATTGCATCGCCGGCCCTGGTGAGCGCGGTAGAACGGGTGTTGACTGATGACCGAATTCGGCCCTTAACCGATTACGTCAAAGTGCAGTCGGCGCACATCGTGCCGTTTGAGGTGCGCGCGACGGTCTACACTTTCGCCGGACCCGACGCGTCGTTGGTTATTGACGAGTCCATCAAGCGCCTGCATCGCTATGTGGAAGAGTCGCACCGACTCGGCCGCGACGTACCGAAGTCGGGCCTGTATTCGGTCCTGCATTCCGAAGGCGTGCAGCGTGTTGAACTGCATTCGCCGACCGCCGATATCGTGATCGATCGCACGCAGGCTTCGCACTGCGTCGTGGTTGATGTGCGCGTGGGCGGCATTGATGAATAGTCTTTTGCCACCGAACGCGTCTGCGCTGCAACGAGCGCTAGAAGCCACCAACGCCACTATCGCGGATGCCGCCCGCCACGTTCACGACCTGCGACGACCCGAGGCAGGCGGTGGGCATTTCATCGAGTGCGAGTGCCGGCAAACACCGAAATGCGCCGGGGTCGGCGTCGCACTCAGTGAGTGGCGCATCTTGAACGCCAAGCGGCGGACCTTGACGCGGCGCAGCGACCCCGCATTGCCCGCCGCACAGCCGACGCCCGTAGCGCTCGCGGGTGTTCTGCAATTCCCCCTCGCACTCGTCCGTGGGGGTTGAGCATGCGAAGGATCATGAACCGCTTTGGCGGCCGACATGCTCCACGGGACGCCGGGCCGGTATCCGCCCAACGAGACGACGGCGCCCGGTCGCCGTTGACGGTGGTGGCTCGGCGCTGCCACCGCTGCAATACCCGGCGGGCGGTCGGCGGCGGGCGGGTGCGGATCGTTCAGCAACGCGGATGCCGGGTCAACGTCTTTACCTGCGCGGAGTGCAGCCGATGAGCCGAACCCCGGATATCGACGCCGGGCAAGTGTGGGTGGCCCGTAAGCGGCGCACCCGCACCCCGTCGCGGCGGGTGGTGGCCGCGATCAACGGCCGTATCTGCTACAGCGCAGGCGGGGACGTGACTCGTTGGTGCCGGCTCCGCGCCTTCCTCGTCTGGCTGCGGCGCTACAACGCCGTTCGGACCGATCCCCGACGCCGTCGTGCGCTGTCGGCTTGCTGGCGAGGGGCGTGATGGCGTTAGCACAGAGCCGAGTGCCGGCATACGAACGCCTGTTGCGGCGCCAGGAGGTTGAGGCCCGCGTCGGGCTCAAAAAGTCGGCGATTTACCAGCGCATCGCAAAAGGAGCCTTTCCGGTGCCGGTGCCAGACGAAGACGGCACGAATGTGCGTTGGCTGGAATCGGAAATTCGGGCCTACATTGCGGCCCGAAAGCGCGCCCGAGATGCTGGGTAAGGTGATGGGTATGGAAGTCTAGAAAAGAAAAAAGCCCCTGAAAAACAGGGGCTTTTTCATTTGTCTGGCGGAGAGAGGGACTGCTCGGGCGATGCCCAACGGGGCCCAGCCGATCTCAACCTTTGAAAATTTTAGCACGCGGTTCAGCAACTTAGCTACAGCTGCGTACCAATCGACCCCAACGACACCTAAAGGAAGCAAACATCAAATGGCATACTCGATGGCATACCGGAAACAGGGGGGCCGAGGAAGGACATGGGATTGATCACGGATGCAAAGGCTCGCAGCCTGAGCCCTGGCGGTCAGGCTGTCCCGCACGGAGGCATAACTGGCCTGACGCTGCATCCGTCGCCCTCACAGAAGGGGCAGGGTAAGTGGGTGCTGCGCTACGTCAGTCCTGCCACGGGCAAGCGACGCAACGCCGGCTTGGGTGCCTACCCCGAAGTTGGGATTGCTCTGGTGGGTAAACTGGCGCGAGAAATGCGCGAGCAGATCGCGAGTGGGCAGGATCCGTTGGAGGTTAAGGCGGCTGACCACGCTAAGCCGAAGACACCGACCTTTCAGGAAGCAGCGGAGCTACTCCACGCGGAACTAAAGCCCGGGTGGAAGAATCCCAAGCACGCACAGCAGTGGCTTAATACGCTGACTGAGTACGCGTTTCCACGGATTGGCTCCCTTCCCATCGACCAGTTGCAACCGCGGCACGTTGCGGATGTCCTCCGCCCCATCTGGCTCGACAAGGCAGAGACGGCAAGTCGCGTGAAGCAACGGCTACACGCGGTAATGGCGTGGGGTTGGGCGCACGGATTTAACCAAGCCAACCCGGTCGATGTCGTAACACATCTGCTTCCGCTGCAGCCGGGAAAGTCTGTCCGGCAGGAGCATCAGCCAGCAATGCCCTGGGCGAAGCTTCCATCGTTCGTGAAAGCAGAACTTGCAGGAGCTGGCGAGTACGAAGTCACGCGAAATGCTTTGCTGTTCCTGATCCTGAATGCCAGTCGTTCCGGCGAGGTGCGCGGGATGACGTGGGCGGAAGTGAACCTTCGCGCGAAGCTGTGGACGATTCCTGCTGCTCGCATGAAGGCCAAACAGCCTCATCGAGTGCCATTGTCGGAACAGTCCGTCAAGCTGCTCAGGCGCCAGGAAGGCCATCACGACGAACTTGTCTTTCCCTCTGTGCAGGCTCGTTCGGTCATGTCGGACATGACGCTCACAGCCTTGTTGCGGAGAGCGAACGCACCGAGCGACACGCCTGGGCGTATTGCGACCGCCCACGGGTTCCGCTCGAGCTTCCGCGACTGGTGCAGCGAGCAAGGCTATGCCCGTGACCTGGCAGAGCGGGCGTTGGCGCATACGGTCAAGGACAAGGTCGAGGCCGCCTACCACCGCACAGATCTCTTGGAGCAACGTCGTCCGATGATGCAGGCCTGGGCCGACTTTGTTCACCCACCTGCAAAGAAGCCCAAGAAGGATGCCTCGCCGCATGACGCCTGAATCGCCAGCCATTCGAGTTCGGCCCTTAGCCAGCATGCTTGACGGGAACGACCCTGTTGAGTTCGTTCACAGGCTCCTTGAGGCTGGATACGACAGGTTCTACGTCAAGGTCCCGAAGGGATTTCGGGTCAGCCTTCTCTCCATTGACCCCTTTCCTCCTGGGTACCAGCTTCTGTGGCCCCAGAAGTCAACCCAAGGTCCCGTGCGGGCTGATGGCAATCAGGCCCAGATACGGTATTTGCAGCTCGATACATCGCAGTTGCGTGACGTTCTCGAATATCCCCCCATCGCATTGCACCAATTCAGTGCGGGAGGTCTGGAATCCGCGTTGACGCACGATGGCATTCCTTCAATCGATTTCAAGTATCGAAAGGGTTTGCTGGGTTTCCTTTTGCCCACCGAGCGGGCCATCGCCGACAAGGTGCCAACCGAGTTTGATGCCAGCTCGGGTGCTCCTGTGGTCGTGAAGACGTTGAATCGCATCAGAAGCCAGTATTCGTACATTCTTCACGGGGTCAGTTTCAAGGATGTTTTCGTTGAGGCGCCCGCACTTAGTGACGCCTTGGAAAGCACGCCGACTGCTAAGGATGTGCTTGTGCCAGCCTGTGGAGATGCGCCGGATGACCCCTATGGGCTGAAAGATTCGTCGTCATTGGTATACGAGATCCTCCGCAAAGCCTATCGAAATCGAGGGAGGGCGCGCAGTGAGATCGATGCGCCATCGCTTGCGGCAGAATTTCGAGAGTTGAATGCCGGCTACATGAAGAATCCCAAGCCTTTCAACGACGGTCGGCATGAGTTCGCGGCGACGCTCGCCAACCCCGGCTACAACTATTCGTCCGAGGGCCTTGGGGAGATTGATCTTCCCGAAGAGGCCGTAGAGGTTCCGGCGGATACATTCCTCGATCAGGATTTCATCAATCACAAGCTCAGAAAACTCCTATATGCCGCCTGCCGTTGGAGTGGTGCTAAGGAACCAGGACTCGGCGGCGATCGGGAAAAATTGGTGGATCTCTTGGTTGGTCTTGGCTTCTTTGACCGGGAAGACAGTGATCAGGTGCAGTCGTTGGTTTACTTCATCACCGGTGAAAAGTACCGGCGCAACAAGCACAAGAGCGACTTTAGGCACATCCGCAGCGATCGAGGGTGACGCCAAGCCGGGGATGGGTAACGCGCACACCCGGTCATTTTCCATTTCGCCAAGACTTTGGGAGACGCGTGTGTGCCAGCAAGGGGATGAACAATCATGAGCACGCTGGCCGACCAGCTGAAGACATTGGGCTTACAGCCGACCGAGCGAGAGGTTGTGGACACTAGGAAGACCAATTCCAAGACCGGTGGTCGGCCGCTGGGATCTGGTAAGAAGCCACAATCTGATGAGGGAATGCTCTTCTTGAAGCTGCCACGCTTCGGAACTGTGGCCAGGCTCGACGAAGAACGGGGCTTCGGCTTCATCTCTGGTGGCGCGCGCGAGGACGTGTTCTTCCACTTCAGGGGATATCCGGGCCGGCTACCTGACGGAAAAAAGCTTCCCCCTGTGGGATCGCAGGTGCTTTTCATTACGGGCAGCGACCCACGGCGTCCACACGAGCCCAAGAAGGGTGCAGTCTTGTGGGCGCCCGTCGAAATCTCTTCAGCTTCGCTAGGGAATGCGCCCACGGATCAGACATCTGTGGACGCTTTGCGGCGCAAGCGCCTAGGTGAGTTGCCGCGGGATGCGCTGTGGGGCCTGTTTGAAACAGCGTGGTACGCGAAGCCGTGGGGTGGAAATGCGCCGGCGCCCACCGACCTGGAAGACGAGGTACTGGGACAGGTCGTCTGCGAACGTCTGGCCGAGATGTCGCCGGCTGATCTGGAAGCACATCAGGTCAGTAGCCGGCTGGCGAAGTCGCACTACCAGTTTGCTGCCTGCCTGTCGCCAGGCAGCCCGGCTTGCGCGTTCACGCGGATGCTGGAAGTGTTCGAGCCAGCACAGCTGGCCGTGCTGGGGACACCAAACCCCTCGTGGATTCAACGCCAGAGGCTTTCTCCGGACGCCCGCTCCCGCCTCCTTGAATGGCACCTGCTCAGCCGGGCCTCGTCGGAACCGCGTGGCAACTGGGAGTCCTGTTTCCCAGGAGCCGAGGCATCCGAGGTCGAGCTGGCAACGCGTTTCCTGGCCTACGACATCCCGCGGGATGCGTTCATCGATGCTTGGCTGGACAGGATCGTGCGTAACGGATTGCTGTCCGAAGTACAGGCTGAAGCGTGGGCGGACCGTAATCTCGATCTATCGGTTTCGCTGTTTCATCGACTTCCAGCCGCGCGCCAGGTTTCTCTGGTGTCAGGGTGGCGGAAGAATCCGGCAGGGCTGGACAAGCAACTCCAACAGGAACCATCACGTGCAAGGACGCTGCTTACCGCTGCGTCACTGGCGTTTGACCTGGAAACCGACGGTAAGCGCATCTGGGAAATCGGCTGCGCACGCAACGGACAGGCCAGCCTTCTTCACGATGAGCGTAGCGGGACCGACCTGGATGTGGCCATGGCCGACCTGGGGCAGCGAGTCCACGCTGCGCCATTGGTGGTAGGTCACAATGCCCTGGCATGGGACTGGCCGATTGTTGCCCGCCACATCGCGCCGACTTCGGTGCCATTGATCTGGGACACGTTGCTCATCGGGTACCTTCTGGAGCCGCAGGCGGCGTCGCACGCGCTCGGTGGGCGGCATCATGCGGACCGGGATGCACTTGACACTTTGCAGCTGTTCAAGCGACAGCTAGAGGGCCTGCCTGAAGATATTGCACGCAGGGTGTTGATCGGCGAGTTCACCGATTCTGCCCGACTGCTGGATGCGGTCATTGAGGCCCAGCGGGGCGTCCGCGATTTTGCCCGCGAGTTCCCGGGCTTCATGACCGCGGAGGGAACCTCGCCTGCAAAGCTGGTCGTCGTGCCCGAGAGCAGGCTCGGGGAGATCGACTGGGTTCCGGGCGCGTCGGTGGTCTCGGCGGACCCCAGCGAAGGGCTGGCGGCCGAGTGGCGGGAAGTTGACGTTGCCTTGCTTAAGAAGGCCCTGCCGGCAGACGCCGCGTCCGACCCGGCTGCTCGGGTCCTGGTGGCTGTTGGGGAGCTGGCTGCCGCGCAGGGCATCGCGCTGCGGCGGAACATGATTCCGGTCTGGCTGCTTGAACGTGACGCCAGCCTGCGGTCGGCGGTCGACATGGTGTGCGTAGTGCCGAAGGCCGGTTCGGGCTGGCGTATCGCGTCGTTGCCCGCCAGCGTTGACTGGTGGGCCAGCAGGGATCCATCGTCATGCGTGGTGACCGGGCTCAGCGATGATGTTCTCGTGCTCGATCGACGGAAGGTTGCGCAAAGCGATGTTGCGCAGACGCTGGGTGAAATGCCCGCAGCGCCATTCATGCGTATCGGTGAAACCGGATCTGCGTTGCGATGGTTGCTCGTCGACCGTGCCGCACACGTGCTCGACTCCCGAGGAGGTCTGGCTGCATTCACGACGTTCCCCGTCAGCGATGCGGCGATCGTTCGTGCCGAGGGCGCGCCGGTTCCGTCATGCCGTCCGAAGGTTGCAACGCGGCGCCATCACGTGTTGCATCCGCGGGCCGAGGACCAGGGCAGCTACTGGGCCGAGGTGCTTCGTACGTTCAAAGAAGTGGCGACGTTTGGAGCGGGAACCGTTCCGATTCTCCTGATTGCGAGTACCCAAAGCGAGGCGCTGCGTGATCTGTTGACAGTTGGGCTGGCGGAGATCGGGCTTGGCGAGGTGAAACCGGAACACCGCAGCCAACGTGAACACATGCTTCGCGCCTCGAGTGGTGGCCTCGCGCTGGTCGACGTGGTCGACCAGTGGCCCGTCTGGCAATCGCTTGCCCAGTCGGCAGGCGTGGTGCTGCAACCTGTGGTCGAGGCACTGCCGATCGAGGAGTGGCATGCCTGTGCGGAGACGCGCACTGCCGCGCAGGCAGGTTGTGATTCTGGGCAAAAGACCGAGAAGGCGGGCGGCGCCACCGTCGTTAGTGGTGCTGCTGTACTTGAGTCTGCGCCTGCCTTGTTGCGGGCCCGGTTGCATGGATGGATGGCCGATGTGGGGCTGTCAGCGTCGCAGCTCCCCACCATCCTTATTGATCCGCGCGTGGGCGACATGGCCAAGGGGCTGTCGAACTTGGCGGACTCGTTCCAGCTTGTGGAGACGCCATTCCTGGCTGAGCAGGCGCAACGGTTGGAGCTTGTGTTGTCGCCGTTCAAGCTGGTGCGAGAGGTGGCTCCTTCCGGCATCGAGGCTATGGAACGCTTCCTGGTGGCGAACTGGCAGCCTCGAAGCGGGGGCGGTGGGAATCGCGTCACCGGCTTCAAGCCGTCGCAGAAGATTGCGATGGAAGCCATCTGCGAACGCTCCGCTAATGTTCTCGTCTCGTTGCCGACGGGCGAGGGCAAGTCGGTGCTGTTTCAAGTTCCCGCGCTCTGCCGTGGCCTACGCAATAGACGGCTGACATTGGTCATCTCGCCGTTGAAGGCCTTGATGCGGGATCAGGTGGAGCGCCTGCGGGAGCAGGGTTTCTCCGAGTCAGTCGACTATCTGAGCGGTGATCGACCGCCCAGCGAGATCGCCGAAGTGATCCAGGGCGTACTCGATCATCGCATCGTGCTGCTGTATGTCGCGCCAGAGCGGACACGCAGCAGTGTTTTCCTCGATGTGCTTCACAAACGCATGCAAGCTGACAAAGGCTTGGAGCATGTAGTAGTGGATGAAACCCATTGCGTGAATCAGTGGGGATACGAGTTCAGGCCGGACTACTTTCATGCGCTGAATCTGTTGCTGCGCATGTGTCGTGCAATGGATTTGAGTGAGCCGACGCCTTTCCTGTTGCTGTCGGCAACGATCACCGCGTCCGACAGGGTCCGTTTGCAGGCCGTCATGTCCGGAGATTCCGGAGAGACGGGATCTCCACTGCCGCTCTTGGCAAGGCCGGACTCGTTCTCCAATCCATTGCGAACGCATATTGCCGTTGAGCCGCGTCGTGTGCGTGGCATGCTCAACGACCGGCGGAACTTTGACAAGGCACTGGCGGAGCGTCTGCCTCACATCGAAGAAGCCGTATCGGCGGCACGGCGCAACCGGGCGTCGACGGGTCAACGTAGTGCCGTCATAGTTTTTGTATCCAGCCGATACCACGCGGAGGTCGTGGCGCAGCGGCTTGCCCGGGCCACCAGCGGTCAGGTCGACTACTACCATGCGGGCTTGGATGCAGGCTCGCGGGAAGAGATCTACACGCGCTTTCTTGACGGTGACCTTGATGTCCTCGTGGCGACGAAGGCCTTCGGCATGGGCGTGGATATTCCGGACATCCATTGGGTCGTGCACCTTGCACCGCCGGGATACCTCGAGGACTACCTGCAGGAGGTTGGCCGGATCGGGCGCGGGGAGCGGGAGCGTAAGAATGCGCAGCTCGAAAAGCTTTCCGCCACGCTGCTATTCTCGGATCAGGACTTCGAGTCGATCCGGGGTTTGCGGGCGCGCAGCGCCCTATCCCTTCCAATCATCAGGGATCTCCACGAAAAGGTGTGCGAGCACGCATACCAGGTGGATGGCCAGCAGCTCGCGATCGTTCCTGCCGAGGGCTACGGCACGCCACAGAACCCCGTGGGGCAAAGTCCGGCCGCCAGACGCGCGGCCGCGACGCGAGTCAGAATGGGGCTGTACTGGCTCGAACGGGCCGAACGCGTCCGCCTGTGCGGTTCCGTCCCGGATCTGATTGAGGTGACTGCCTACCCGTCCTCGCTTGAGCGGATATCCCAGGAGGATGGTTTGGCTGCTGAAGTAGCCGGTTTGATTCTTAAAATTGGTTCGGTGGACACTTCGCTTGCAGGTGCATCCCTTGGAGGCGGCTCCGTTTTTGGCGCTTCTCCAACCCCGGCAGGACTTCTCGGCGGCACGATCGACGTGCTCGGACGGCTGTTTTCCAGCTTGTCCGACACGGTGGGCATGCTGTTCGATGGCTCGGCAAGAACTCCGGCGCGGTCGCTTCCAAGCCCACGTCCCGCACACGCCGGGTTGTCGAGCGGTGAGGCCGCCACGGCAAAGACGGTGATTCTCAATCTCTCCCAGATCAAGCTGCGCAGCAGTGCGATCAAGTCGATGGGAGATGTGCTGGCAGTCCTAGGCGACCTCGAAAAGCGTGGGGCTGTATCGCTGAATCGCGAGATTGACGTTGTTCCGCGCAAGCTTGCATCTGAGCCATCCACCAAGATCAGCGAGCTCTTCCAGTACGTCGATGGCGGAGTAGCCGAACTCATACGCCGGCTCGCGAAGAACGGGCGAATCGAGTTCAATCCGTTTGAGATGGTCGAGGACGTAGAGGGGCCGCGGGTCGGCGATGACAAGCGCCGGATGTATGAAAGATTGTTCATTAACGGCTTCAGAAGCCTTGCGCGTGCATCCGGAGTCAAGCTTCGCCAGCTGGTTCGGGCCGACGATAAAGTCATCTGGGAGGCAGTGCTTCCGCGGTCGTCATGGTCCAAAGCAGATTCCAGACGGCAACGTTTCCTGCAGGGGGCGAAGTCCCTGTTCGCGGCCGTCGCAAACCAGAGATCGATCCCGATTTCGAAACTTGTGGATCAGCTACGTGCCGGAAGCCATGACGGCCGTTTCCGCGAATCCGACTTGAACAAAGTGGCCGCGCTCTTGTCGGCAATGAGCCTTGTCAGCATTTCGCCGGAGTTGGTTCCGCTGTCACATGTCGTAGCAGTATCCAATGTCGATGGCAGGCTTGAGGATCAGGCGGATATCTGGGACGAGCTCAGGCAGGTCAATGAACTTGCAGAGGCACGAAATCTGGCAATGGAGGTGTTCGCAAACGTGAACACGGATGCCCACCCGGTCTTCATCGAAGGGTATTTCGATGCCGCTGATGGCCCTGCGATCAAGCAGTTCCTTGATTCGCAACTGGGTGAAATAGTCAGCGAGGATCGGGACGGCCCCTCCACCTTGCTCTTGGAGATGCAGGAGAAGCTCCGCGCCACGAAAGCGGTTGAGTTCTTCGAGAGATTCAGGGGCTCGGAAGAATCAGCGCAATGGGAGGTGGCCAAGGCGCCGTTTGATCAGCACATCATGGTCAACGCGGGTCCCGGGGCTGGCAAGACCTTTGTCCTTGTAGGAAGAATCGCGCACCTGATCCGGGAGCAGAACATCGATCCCTCGCAAATCATCGTGCTTGCGTTCAATCGCGCAGTCGTCTTTGAGATCAGGCGACGGATTCGCGAGCTGTTCAAGTCGCTGGGCTATGCAGCCTACGCGGGGCGTCTGCGGGTCTCGACCTTCCACTCGCTGGCTATGCGGAGCCTGGCGCGGGAGGGGGTTGAGATTACTAGAGACAGTGTGCAAACCCTGCTTTCTGATTTTTCCAGTCGGCTGTCGAAAGATCCTTCGTTCGCCCAGAGGGTAGCCGGCGGCGCACGTTGTGTCCTTGTGGACGAATTCCAGGACGTGACGGATGACGTGTATCAGGTCATCAAGTATCTCCACTCCGGCAGCGGGTCTAGGGCAGGGGTCATGGTGATTGGTGACGACGACCAGGACATCCTGCGCTGGCAGCGGAAGAATGATGGTAGTGCTCACCAGTTCTCCGAGAAGTACTTTGATCAGTTTACGCACGATTTCGGGGGAGGAAGTTTCCAGGAGTTCCTGCTGGGCGTGAATTTCCGATCTGGCGAGAGCATTGTCGAACGCAGCCAGTTGATGATCTCAGGGTTCTTCGAGCGCACGAGCCGCTCCCGGCGTCTGAAGTCCTCCCGGTTGAGATCACGTGCGGGAGCCAGGGAAGGGGCGTGCCAGGCGATCGAGTGGAGCGGTCGAACGTGGGGCGAGGCGGTAGAAGGCACTGCAGCTTTGCTAAAGGACCTGACCGGCCGCGAAGGCGAGTCGACCGCCGTGCTCTGTCGTTCGAATGCTGAGGTCGCTGAAGCGCACAGACTGTTGAGCCAGGCGCTGCCGAAATTGAGGGTGCAGGGGGCGCCAATCTGCGCGTAGCCCAGCTGAGGCACGTGGCGCTCTGGTTGGACCATCTTCGGGAGGCTGCTGCCAAAGGCGACGCCGCACTTTCAGAGGATTTGCGGCGAGAGATCTTCAACCGGACGGTGCAAGCTGGAGGTGTTCCGGAATACTCCAGGCCGGCTACGTCCGACGTCACGCTGGACGATCTGTGGGAGCTGTGCTGCCGCGAGCGTTCATTCCCCCATCTTTCCTCGCTCGTTCAGTTTGTCGATGAATTGAGAACCGATGAACTCGTGCGGTTGCTGGGGACGGTCGATGAAGCGTCAACGGCAGTAGTTTCGACACTGCACAAGGTGAAGGGGCTTGAGTTCGACAACGTAGTAATTCTGCCGTCGATGATTCAGTTCGGCGTTGCAGGGTGGGATCGACTGGGACCGGATCTCCAAGGCGATGCCGCGGAAGAGGCGCGGCTGCTGTATGTGGGAATGACCCGGGCCAAGAGGAATCTGACGTACTACCGCGGTGATCGCGAGCGGAGCTGGGGAAGGAAGGATCCTGTGCCGTATGACGGCCTGCGCACAGACGGCCAGGTGTTGATCGGTTCAATGGAGGATGTCTCGCTCGGTTGGGCCATGCAACGCAACGCATTCAACCCAACTCCGGGTGAGTGTCAGCGCTATATCGAGACTGAGGTCGCGATAGGTGATCCAATCGTGCTTGGCGGCCGGGGGGGCGGTGCGTTCAAGTCCTTCATGCATCGAGGGAGTTCAGGACAATTGACACAGGTCGGCTTTCTTGCGAAGCAACATGCAGTCGGCGGACCGAATGCTTCGCTGAAAGTCAGTGCGGTCCTGCGGTTCCGGCCGGACTCAATCGACGAGACGCTGGCAGACTGTGTTCGTGATCGTGGCTGGGGGTACGTTGTGCTTGTTTCGGGGCGCCTCCGCTGAGGCTCGCTAGATTCCTAGCAGCGTAACCACGGCTCCTGCGTGCTCCCCGGGGCGTGTCAAGAGAAAGGGCCGGCAAGCCGGCCCTTCGTCTGGAAGCTAGATTTGAGGTCACTTTTTCAACAACTCTCGATCAATGGCTGAAGTGTCCAGGCCGCTGCTCCTGGGCGCGCCACGGCCGCTGTGACCCTTCGGCATGATTCCCTTGCGCAGGTTGCGGATCCCCTTCTTGCTCGCGGTGTCGGCGTCCTCCTCGCCTTCCTGGGACTTCGGCGGACTGGGTTTGAGCTGCGTTGTTTCCTTGCACAGGTATTCGATCGCCAAGCGCAAGCCGCGCAGCTTGTCTGCATCGGTCGGATGGATCAGGCCCAGGCAGTTGAAACGGTACTGATCCATCCGGGTGTAGCAGTTGAAATAGCTTGCCTTGTCCTTCTTGCCCGTCTCGCCGGCATCCACGCCATCCTCATAGTCCCCATGACCGCAGCGGCGGACCCAGTCCTCTCCCACCATGCGGGTTAGGTTGGCGGCATCGCGATGCTTGTGCCCGTCCAGGACAATGAGGGCGTGAAAATGGATGCCGCGATCGATCCCGTCCTCGCGCTTGCTGATGTAACCGAGGACGTCCGGTACGATTCGATTCTCGCGTAGGGCGCGCAGAAACCTCGCGTAGTGTCCGTCCGCTTCACGGGTGTAGCCCCAACCCTTGAACGCCGGCCGGAAGTAGAGGTCGATCCGTAGGATAAGCAGTTGCGAACGTCGCTGGAACTGGGCTTCCAGATACTCGCAGCAGCTCGCGATGTTCTTCTCTTCGTTGCGCTTGTAATTGTCGACTTTGTCCTTGTATGCCTGGCTCCGACATGACGCGCGGATGGAGGAAGCCGCGCTCTCGACAATCTCACGCGTTCGTGGATCACTCATCACCGGATCGCCGTTACGGTTCGTGTGGGTCAGGAGCTCAGGCGACCACCGGTCGACGACATTCAGGATAACGGTCAGTGGCGGGTTGAAGCGGTGGTGCTTGTAGTACTCCGCACTGTCTTGGTTGAAGCCCCTGCATACGTTAAAGAACGCCTTGCCGATCTTGGTCAGCTGATAGCGGGGCTGTCCCCTTCGATCATGCGTAACTTCAACGGGCTGGTCGTCGCTCCGGGCGATGGCGTCGACCAGCCTCTCCGCTCGGAGTAGCCAGTAGATGAAGTCGTGCTCGTGCCCTATCCAGGTGAGTCCGTAGCGTTGACTGGTCTTACGTACGAAGAGGTGGTGGTCCTGCTCTGCCGGAGGCATCTGGGTGGCCTTGGGCTGGAGCGTAATGGGAAGGTCGGCCATCTGCTCCTTAGGCAGGTCACAGTCGAAGGTAATTGCCTGGGTGTGCGAGTTGGACTTATCGATCTCGTTCATGTGAATGCTTCTCTGTTAAGTGCTGGTTGATTTGCTAATAGGATAGAAACCGGAATTCAGGCGGAATCGATGGGCCCGCTTCTCCGTGTCTAGAAACTAAAAACCCCAAGGAGCTTGGGGTTTTTGTGTGCTGAGCTGCTGCGTCGACTTAGTGAGCTCGTTACATTTTGCGGGCACTCTCCATGCGGCTTTCCAGCCACTCGTCGACGACGTATTCGATCCAGCCCTTGGCGGAACTGCGCGAGCCGCCAGCGCCCAGCGGAACCGGGCGCGGGAAGGTCTCGTCGTGCCATCGGCTCGATGGGTTCAGGCGGTTATCGATGGTGCTCTCGGAGCACGAGAGCTTCTTCGCCAGGTCTTTCTTGCGGAGGACTCGCTTGGAGCGCGTCAGCGTGGGCGCGACGCCCCCGGTATCGGTGTCTTGCGAATGGGTCGTATGGGTTGAACAGTTATAGTGAAGGCTCATAACGCGATCTCGGTGCAGCGACAGGCCCCTTGCCTGTCTGCGGGCACGATGCGCTTTTGCTGGGGCGACGCATAAGGAGCGGAAAACTGAGATCGGAGGGAAAAAAGGTGGGGAAATTGATCGCTGCACGGGCATCTGGCCGGCGGTTGTGACCGAACGCGCGGGCGATCGAGGCCAACCCCCTGGGGAGGAACCAACTTGACGCCCCAATCTGGCCCAACTGACTGTGTTTCCGCGCTGACGGCGCTGGAAGGTCGTAGTCGAGCTAGCATTAGGTTCGGACTGTCGATCTCGCTGGTCCTGGTCGGCCGGACGGCAGAACAGCAGAACAGCAGAACAGCAGAACAGCAGAACAGCAGAACAGCCCAGTGTCGGGGTCGTCTGAGCCTTGGCGTGTCCGTATGGCTCCACTAAAACGACTTCTCCAAAGGAGATGCCAGCGACGGGGTTCCCGGGCAGGTTTCGGCAGTTTCGGCTGGAGGGGCAACGGCCATGCCGACGAGCGGGAGTGCTTTTACATCGGCGTCCGTGCTGCAGGCCATGCGACAGCCCTTGGCTGGGGGCGCATTTCAACCGGGCACGCTGGATCTGGGTGAGAATTTCAGATGGGGTGCCTGGCGAAGGGGCTAGGCCTCGAATGCGCTTGGCCTATCTGAGCTACTTTTGCGCGCCTCGCGTTGCCGCGATTCAAAATTTTCTCAAACCCTTAATACCTAATTGAAGCGGGAGGTCCTCGCTTCACGTCTGAGCGCTACGTCCCAAGCGCTTACGGCAAGGTCAGAGCCATGCGCGATGACACCAAGGAGACGATTGTTCAGCTTGTAACGCTGGCCGCTGTAATTCTGGTTGGCCTGCTGACTAAGCGAGATATTCGCCTTCCCTGAGCCAGTGTCCTGGCAGTAGAAGGCCCGCCTTTACCGGCGGGCCTTCTACTTTTGTGCCGTCAACCGAATGGAGTTCCCATGTATCTAGTTCAATCGATGGCCTACGCCGGCGAGAAGCCGTGGCATGGCCTGGGCAACAAGCTGGCACACCACCAGCCGATCGACGTCTGGAGGGAGCAGGCCGGGATGGACTGGGAGGTCGAAGAGTCCGATGTGCGCTACATCACCGGCAGCAACAATGTGGGCATCATCAACGCCTTCCCCGAGCAGAAGGTGCTGTACCGCTCGGACACGAAAGCGCCGCTAGCCGTCGTCGGTAAGCGCTTCAAGGTGGTGCAGCCGGGGGAGGTCCTGGAGTTCTACCGCGACCTGACGGCACATAGTGGCTTCGAGCTTGAGACGGCCGGCGTGCTCCGGGAAGGCCGTAAGTTCTGGGCACTGGCGAAGACCGGGCAGAGCACCGTTCTAAAGGGGCGCGACCGCGTGGACGGATACCTGCTGCTGGCCACGGCGTGTGACGGGACGCTCGCTACCACCGCCCAGTTCACATCGGTGCGAGTGGTCTGCAACAACACGTTGCGGATTGCGCTGGGTGGCGCCAGCGGTGCGATCAAGGTGCCGCACCGCAGCCATTTCGACGCGGGCACGGTGAAGCGGCAGCTCGGCATCACCGTCTCGGCTTGGGATGGTTTTGTCGCCCGGATGAAGGCGCTCGCCGAATGCCCGGTGGATCCGGACTCGGTGGACGGGCTGCTGCGCCGCGTGCTGACCTACCCGGTTGCAGAGGGCAAGGGGACCGTGGTCAACGAGCAGGCAATGGCGAATGCCCGGGCCTTGTACGAAGGCGGTGGGCGCGGGGCAATGCTGGCCTCCAGCCGAGGCACCGCCTGGGGCCTGCTCAATAGCGTCACGGAGTTCGTGGACCACCACCGCCGCGCACGTAGTGACGACCACCGTCGAGACGCGGCGTGGTTCGGGCAAGGTGCGAAATTCAAGCAGAAGGCCTGGGAAAGCGTCTTGGAACTGGTGTCCTGAGGTTCCCGCCCTTGTCCAGCACGTCATAACGCCCGGCCATCTGGCCGGGCGTTTCCATTTGGGAGATGGCACATGAAGAAGCAGAACGCGCTGCGCCTGGTCGATACGCGCACGCTGGACCGCGGACAGTGGCTTGAGGTGCGCCGCGGTGGCATCGGCAGCTCCGATGCGGCCACGGCCGTTGGTCTGAACCCTTACAGGAGCCAGTTGGAGCTATGGCTGGAGAAGACCGGGCGGCAGCCGGCCAACGACGCACAGCCCGGCATGGAGGACCCGCGCTATTGGGGCACTTTGCTGGAGCCGTATGTGGCCGTGGCTTACCAGCAGAAGACGGGCCGCAAGGTCCGCAAGCTCAACGCTGTCCTGCAGCACCCCACGCTGCCGTTCATGCTCGCCAACATCGACCGTGAGGTCGTGGGCGATCCGGACGTTCAGATACTGGAGTGCAAGACCGCGGGGGAATTCGGGTCGCGCTTGTGGAAGGACGGGGTGCCCGAGTACGTCCAGCTGCAGGTCCAGCACCAGTTGGCAGTTACAGGCAAGCATGCCGCGGACGTGGCAGTTCTGCTCTGCGGCCAGGACCTGCAGATCCACCGGATCGTCCGGGACGAAGACATCATCGCCCGCCTGGTGGTGCTGGAGGCCCGCTTCTGGGAGTGCGTCGAGACCGACACGCCGCCGGCCGCGGACGGTAGCGAGTCGGCCGCCCGGGCCCTGCGCCACCTGTACCCCGGTAACGACACCAGTCTGGACTTCACAGGAGATGTGGCGCTTTGCCAGGTCTTCGACGAGCTGGCCGGGCTGCGCTCGGAGCTCGACGCCCAGCAACAACGGGCCGAAACGCTCAAGCAGGCAATTCAGCAGGCCATGGGCGATGCATCCAAAGCGATCTTCGCCAATGGCTCGGTCACCTACCGGCGGGCTAAGGACGGCACGTCGTTCGACGCCAAGCGGCTGACCGCCGAGCGCCCCGACATCGCGGCCCAGTACTCGGTCGTGCGTCCCGGAGCGCGCCGGTTCGTTCTGGCCGTCCACACCGACACCCCCAACCAACCTTAGAGGGCGACACCATGTTGAAGGGACTTGTGATTACCCCGCCCGTGGTCGGGCGGATTTCCATCGGGCGCGTGGTCGAGCGCAACGGCAAGCGCCTGCCGGAGAAGGATGATCAGTTCACCCTGACCAGCCAGATCCAGAACCGGGACGGCTGGATCCT
Source organism: Lysobacter capsici (assembly GCF_014779555.2). NCBI lineage: Bacteria > Pseudomonadati > Pseudomonadota > Gammaproteobacteria > Lysobacterales > Lysobacteraceae > Lysobacter > Lysobacter capsici. The sequence continues at coordinate 3,934,438 of NZ_CP094357.1, read as the reverse complement.
GCACCCCCTGGACGAGGTGCTGCGCCAGGCCGCAGGGGGCAAGCTACGCTCGATTCCCGTCCGGTTGATGTTCAACGACCCGAGCCTGAACCTCCGGGCCGACTACTCGTTGTTCGATCGCGCCACGGGGCGCCCGTTGTGCGTCGGTAATGGCGAGACCTGTCGTCGGACCACCCAGGAGGGGATCGCCTCGCTGCCGTGTCCGGGGCCGACCAGCTGCCCTTACGCGACCGGCGACTGCAAGGCCTACGCGCGTCTCAACGTCCTGGTGGGTGATGCCGACGAGGACGCGCTGGGGAGCTTCGTGCTGCGGACGACTTCCTTCAACACGATCCGGACATTGGCGGCACGGATGCAGTACTACAGCGCGGTCTCCGGTGGGCTGTTGGCGTGCATGCCGCTGGAGCTGAAGCTGCGTGGCAAGTCAACGACGATGAGCCACCGCGCCCCGATCTACTACGTGGATCTGGTGGTGCGCTCTGGCATGACGCTGGAACAGGCGATTGCTGACGCCCGCGAGCTGGACGCGCGGCGACGCGCCGCCGGGGTCGACCAGGGCGCGTTGGACGAGGCGGCCCGACGTGGATTCGCCAATGGGGCGTTCGAAGAGCTGGAGGAGGACGTGCCGGCCCTCGTGGAGGAGTTCTATCCCGATGCCGAGCAGGGCGAGCCTGGTCGGGCGCAGCCGGCCCCGCCGCCAGCCCTGCGCGCGCGCCTGCAAGAGAAGGTCGCCCGGCTTGGGACCGGCTGACACGACTTGCCACACCAGGCGATGCGACCACAGGCGCCAATCATTGACCACCACCGAAGGGCGCGCGAGCGCCCTTTTTGGCTTACTGGAGATCACGAAATGACAGACGAACCGGTGCTGGGCCTCTACGTGCGCAGCAGCACCAAACACTATGCCCCCGCGGATGCCGAGGCCGTCTTGGCCGCGGCCAAGCAGATCGTCGACGCCAAGATGCAACGGGGCACTTGCTTCCGCGACCCCAAGATCGCCGCTGAGTTCTTCCTGGCCAAGTTGGGCGGGGCAGAACGCGAAGTGTTCGCTGCAGTGATGCTGGATTCCCGGCATCGCCTGATCCGTTACACGGAGCTGTTCTACGGCTCCATAGACGGGGCCGAGGTGCATCCCCGGGAAGTCGTGAAACAGGCCCTGCGCCTAAACGCAGCCGCGGTCATCCTGGCTCACAACCATCCGTCAGGTGACCCGGAACCGTCTGCCGCAGACCGGGTCGTTACGGCGAGGCTCAAGCAAGCGTTGGCGTTGGTTGATGTACGAGTTATTGACCACGTCATCGTGGGTGGACGTCAGACGGTGAGCTTGGCAGAGAGAGGGTGGCTGTAGCTGCCTTCTCCCGACAGCCGGGCGGCCAGCAAGCGATGTTAGGTAGGCGTCGAAAGGTGCGCGTGCTGAGAACCCCAGATGGACGCCGCGGTGTCCATCTGGGGGGAGTTCCGCATTTTTTTTGGCTCTGCTCGGCACAACGGGCGATGCCGTCGATTTCGCCCACGCCAGTTCACTCTCTCTCAGAATCCCGGGTACTTGCGCCAGATCCGCTGGTTCAGATCTTCGTTGTCGTTGTATTCGCCGATCTCCCAGTCCTTGAACGCGTAGAGATCTTCCGCCAATTCGGTGATGACATCGCGTAACTCCAACGGCTCCAGCCACTCGACAGGGATTGCCTTCACGCCGTGCATGGCGCCGAGCAGGTTGCCCACGATCGATCCAGTCGAGTCAGAGTCGCCATCGTGGTTCACCGCCAGGATCACGCCATGTTTGAAATTGCGGGCGACCAGCGCGCAATAGATGGAGATCGCCAGGGCCTCCTCAGCGATCCAGCCCTGGCCCAGCCGGGTAATGGCTTCTTCATTTGGTAAACCGGAATCGGCTAACTCCTCGGCCATCTCTATTGCCCGCAGCGTCTCCTCGTGGCCGGGCTCGGTTCGCAGAAGGAGTTTGGATGCGTCCAGTGCCTCGCGCAGCGACGCACCATCGGTCAGCGCAAGGATCAGCACCGCCAGCACACCACCGGTCAGGGCTCCGGTCGGGTGCCCATGGGTCAGCGCAGCCAATTCTGTACCCAGCCGGAAGGCGGCTTGAGGAGACTCGTACTGCCGCAGGCGCCAGGCGAACAGACCGACCGGCGCCATCCGCATGACACCGCCGCAGCCCTTGCTGTCGTTGCGGGCCGGCTCCCCGAGGGAGTTCATCGCCCGCAGCGCCGATAGGCACGTATTGCCCGGTGCGCGACGGCTGTGCAGTTGGCGTTGCTGAAACAACCAACCAGGCTCATCCGTGTCGAAGTCGATGTCGCATGTAGGGCGTTCGCCTTGAGTTTGCAGCCAGCGCAAATAGGCGTGGGCCGTTACCCCGGAGTAGGTCGTGATGCCTTTGAAGCAGCCGCGCACCCAGCCTCGGATCAATCCCTCGGCGGTGAACAAGGTCATCTGCGTGTCGTCGGTGATCGTACCCAGTCCACCATAAGCCGGTGCGTACTGAGTGATGCCCTCGGGGCCGAAGCGACGGAGAATCTCGGTCCGCTTCATGAACTCAACCGGTGCGCCCAGCGCATCGCCGACTGCACCACCAAGCAAGCAGCCCAGAAACCGCCCCTGGATCGTGCGTTTTTGCTGGCGCTTGCTGCACCAGGCCGGAGGTGCCGGTGTCTCAAATTCTTCCGTCGCGCTCAAATCGGGCCGCGCGACGCGGTTCAGCTGCTTTCGCCACTCAGGCATATCGGATCCGCCCCCCCCCCCCCCCCCCCCCCCCCCCCCCCCCCCCCCCCCCCCCCCCGGCTTATGGGTATCAAAATGCGACATATATACGGGCCATAATAGATCCATGTACATGCTACTATCGCAGACCATAGGCTGTCATAAACAGCCCCTACAAGCATTCGCTAACCGAACGAGCCAGCCAGGATGTCGAACGAACAGCTTGCAGATCTGACCCAGCCACAACGCGACCGGCTCGCGTTCGTGGAGCTGCGCGTGCTGTTCATCGGGGAGATACGTCGCCAGGACCTAGTTACGCGGTTTGGGATCCAGTCCGCCGCTGCATCCAGAGATCTCGCGCTGTACAAGGACTTGGCGCCCGGCAACATCGACTACGACCCCAAAGGCAAGTCCTACGTCCTGGGGCCGGACTTCCGGCCCGTATTCGACTTCCCTCCCGAGCGGGTGCTGTCGTGGCTGACCCAGGGTTTTGGCGATGGTGAGCCGATGCGGCTCAAGGCGTGGGTGGCGAGCGAGAGCCCGTCCCGGCTTACGCACCCGGACCTGAATGTTCTGGCGAGCGTGACCCGAGCGATTCACCAGGAGTGTCCACTCGGCGTTGAGTACCACTCCATCTCCAATGGCCGCACCGTGCGGGAGATCGTCCCGTTCGCGCTGATCGACAACGGCCTGCGCTGGCACGTCCGCGCCTTCGACCGGAACACTCAGGAGTTTCGGGATTTCGTGATCACTCGGATCAGACGCCCCGTCGTGCTCAAAGGCCAGCCAGTGGCACCCCACGAGATGAGCGAACAAGACATTCAGTGGACCCGGATCGTCGAGCTGGAGTTGGTGCCGCACCCGGATCAACCCCGGCCGGAGATCACCGAAATGGATTACGGCATGCGCGACGGGGTACTGCGGATGAAGCTGCGCGCCGCCACGGCCGGATACATCCTTCGTCAATGGAGTGTGGACTGCACGCCCGACCACAGCTTGCGTGGGCACGAGTATCGGTTGTGGCTGAAGGACCACCTGGCCATCTACGGCGTGCGCAACGCCGTGCTGGCGCCGGGCTACCGATCCCCAGATCAACAACGGCTTGAAGCCGAGTCGGACTGAGGGGTTGAGCATGCTCGCAAAACTCGAACGACTCATCGGCGAAATCGGCGACCTCAACAGCAAGTTGATCCTGCTGGTCGGTCCCAGCCGCAGTGGCAAGACCCAACTGCTGCGCCAACTCAGCGCCAAGCTCAACATCGAGCCGCTCAACGTCGGCCTGGAGTTGGGGCGCCGTTTGGCTGCCACGCCGAACAACAAGCGCGGCTTCTCGGCAGGCGAACTGCTGCGGGAGATCGCGGACAAGGAACGAACTGAAGATCCGCTGCTGCTCGACAACCTCGAGTTGCTGTTCGAGCCGGGCCTGCAGATCAATCCGCTTGACCTCGTCAGGCGGCTGGCTCACTCCAAGCGCGTCGTGGCCGTCTGGCCTGGCGAGCTGCGCGGTGATCGCTTGGTGTACGCCGACATGAGCCATCCAGAACATCGTGACTACAGCCGCGACGGCGTGGTCGTACTCGAAATTTGACGCTACGGGGAAGAGAGAACCATATGGCCAAGAACATGAAATACGGAGATCTGATCCAGTTCGAGCAGATCGAGTCAGTCATTCAGCTGCTCGATGCCGGGCGCCCGGACGAGGCCAAGAAGCTCGTCGCGACCTACGTCATCTCCGACGACATGGCCGAGCGGATCTCCAAGCTCATGGTTCCCCAGCTCAGTTTCGACGACTCGGTCGATCACAAGGGCGTTCTTATCGTCGGCAACTACGGTACCGGTAAGTCGCACTTGATGTCGGTGCTGTCGCTGGTGGCCGAGGATGCGGCCTATGCGCCGATGATCCGCCACCCCAAGGTCGCCGAGGCGGTTGCCCCGATTGCTGGCCGCTTCAAGGTGCTGCGCATCGAGGTGGGCGGGCTGCAGATGCCGCTGCGCCAGATCATCACACTGCAGCTTGAGCGTTTCCTCGAAAAGATCGGCGTCGGCTACACCTTCCCGACTGCCGACAAGGAGCTCAACAACAAGGACTCCTTCGAGGAGATGATGGCCGCGTTCGCGGAGAAATTCCCGGACCAAGGTGTGCTGCTCGTAGTCGACGAGTTCCTGGAATACCTGCAGTCCCGCCGCGATCACGAACTGGTACAGGATCTGGCCATCCTGCGTCAGATCGGCGAGGTCACCAAACACCTGAAGTTCCGCTTCGTCGCTGGTGTGCAGGAAGCCATATTTGACAGCGTGCGCTTCCAGCATGTGGCCGACAGCATGCGCCGGGTCAACGAGCGCTTCACCCAGATCCTGATCGACCGCCAGGATGTCAGCTTCGTCGTCTCCGCGCGCCTGCTCAAGAAGACTGCTGACCAGCAGAACAAGATCCGCGAATACCTCACGCCGTTCGCCAAGTTCTACGGCTCCATGAACGAGCGCATGGACGAGTACGTGCGGTTGTTCCCGGTTCACCCGGATTACCTGAAGACCTTCGAGCAGATCCACTTCACCGAGAAGCGCGGCGCGCTCAAGACCATCGAGGCCGCCATGCTGGCCATCCTCGACCAGGAAGTGCCCACCGACAAGCCTCTGTTCATCAGCTACGAGAGCTTCTGGAACACCATCAAGACCAACTCGGTCTTGCGCGCTGACCCCAACATCAAGGAAGTGATGCGTGTCTCCGAAGTGTTGGAGTCGCGGGTCCAGCAAGCCTTTACGCGCCCGGCTTACAAGGCAATGGCGCTGCGCGTCATCAACGCGTTGGCAGTCCACCGCCTGACCACGGGCGGCGACATCCATGTGCCCATCGGCCCCACGGGTGCCGAGCTGCGTGATGCCCTGTGCCTGTTCCAGCCGGGCGTGGAGGACATGCCGGGCGATCCGGCCGAGAACCTGCTGGCGATGGTCCAGACCGTCATGCGGGAAGTGCTGAAGACCGTCAACGGCCAGTTCATCTCCAAGGCGCCGGACACCGAGCAGTACTACCTCGATCTCAAGAAAGACATCGACTACGACGCGCAGATCGAAAAGCGCGCCGAAGCCCTGTCCGACGACGCGCTGGACCGCGCCTACTACAGCGCCATCAAGGCGCTGATGGAGTGCAGCGACGATCTGCGTTACCCCGGATTCCAGATCTGGCAGTACCAGATCGAGTGGCAGGAGCGCCGCGTCGAACGCATGGGCTACCTGTTCTTTGGCGCACCGAACGATCGGCCCACGGCCCAGCCCGAGCGCGACTTCTACATCTACTTTATCCAGCCCTTTGACAAGCCGAAGTTCAGCGACAACAACCTGGCTGACGAAGTGTTCTTCCGCCTGAAGTCACCGGACGAGGACTACAAGCGCTACCTGTCGCAATACGCGGCGGCACTGGATCTGGCGTCCACCGCCAGCGGCGGCGCGAAAGCCATCTACCTGTCCAAGGCTCAGGACTCGCTGCGGTCCATGAGCAAGTGGCTGCAGGAAAAGCAGATGACCGCGTTCGAGGTCACCTACCAGGGTAAGACCAAGACGCTGCAGGACTGGTCCAAGGGCGTGTCCCTGCGCGACCGTGCGCGACTGGGCCCGGACGAGCGCATCAACTTCCGCGACGTGGTGAACATCGTCTCCGGCCTGGCACTCGGCCAGCGCTTTGCTGACATCTCGCCCGAGTACCCCAGCTTCTCGGTGCTGGTCACCGAGGCCAACCGCAAGCAACTGATCGGCAACGCACTGCGCGCACTGGCCGGCGGTACTCGCACCAAAGATGCGCTCGCCATGCTCGATGCGCTGGAGTTGCTCGATGGTGATCGCGTCGACCCCGCCAACTCCCGCTATGCGCAGGAGGTGCTGAAGCGGCTCAAGGCCAAGGGGCACGGCCAGGTGCTCAACCGCAGCGAACTGCTGTCGGGCACGTCCGATGTCGAGTATTTCGCGCCGATCAAGTACCGGCTGGAACCCGATCTGCTGGTCACTGTGCTGGGCGGCCTGGTCTACTCCGGCGACATCGTGCTGTCGATCACCGGCGACAAGATAGACTCCGGCAAATTGACCCAGCTGGCGGAACGCTCGCTGGAGGAACTCAAGCAGTTCAAGCACGTCGAGGCACCCAAAGAGATCAACCTCGCGGTGCTGCGCGCCTTGTTCGAGTTGTTCGATCTGCCGTCCGGCCTGGCCCAGAAGGCCAGCCAGGGCGACACCGAGCCGGTCATCAAACTGCAGGAGAAAGTCAGTGCGCTGGTGCCGCGCGTGCTCAAGGCCGGCTCCGACCTGCAGCAAGGCAAGCTGGGCTTTTGGGGCCAGAACCTGCTGCGAGAAGAAGAAGCCAAAGACTGGCACGCCAGGCTGGATTCGCTGAAGAAGTTCAGCGAGTCGCTGGCACCGTACAACACCGTCGGCAAGCTCAAGAACCTGCGCGTCACCCAGGAAGACCTGGACGGCCAGAAGAAGAATTTGGAGATCCTGGCAGCCGTCGAGCGTCTGCTCGAACTGGTGGTGGAGCTGGGCAGCACGGCATCCTACCTCTCGCAGGCCGAAATGGTGCTGCCCGCTGATCACCCGTGGGTGAAACAGGCCGAGGCCGCCCGCAAGGCGCTACAGGACAAGCTGAGCCAGGACCGCACAGCCGAGCACGCTGCCGAATACCGGCAGACGCTTAACCAGCTCAAGAAGGACTACATCACCGCCTACATCGCCAGCCACAGCAAGGCGCGTCTGGGCGTGGCCGAGGACAAGACCCGCAACGCCCTGCGCAAGGACGACCGCCTGCTGGCGCTGCGCGTGTTGGCCGGCGTGTCGCTGATGCCAACCAGCCAACTCACTGCCTTCGAGGAGTCGCTTAACGGCCTCAAGAGCTGTTCCTCCTTGGACGAACCGACCCTGGTCACTGCCGCCGTCTGCCCGCACTGCCAGTTCCGCCCGTCTGCCGAGCAATTGGAGCTGATCCCGGCTGCCAACCGCCTGCACAAGCTGGACGACGACCTGGATCAGTTGGTGACCAACTGGCAACAAACCCTGCTGGAGAACCTGGATGACCCCTTCACGCAGGACAGCCTGGGCTTGTTGCCACCCGCATCCAAGAAGCTGATCGATGCCTTCCTGGCCTCACGCAAGCTGCCGGACCCAATGACCACCGAGTTCGCCAATGCCGTGCAAGAGGCGCTGTCGGGGCTGGAGAAGATCGCGGTCAAGGGCGACGAGATCAAGCAAGCGCTGCTGCAAGGCGGCTCCCCGGCCACGCCGGAGGACCTGCGCAAGCGCTTCGACACCTTCATGAACGAGCGCTGCAAGGGCAAGGATGCCACCAAGCTGCGCTTCGTGATCGAGTGACACGGTGAACGCTCGACCATGACAACAAGAATTTGAGGAATGACTGATGAGTGATCTCTTCCAGAACCACGCGGCCAAATCCGGCCCGGTTGAATGCCTCGGGCAAACGTTCCCGAGTGATGAGGCTCGCCGCGAGCACTACCTGAAGCTGCTTGCCGAGAAGTTGAAAGATCCGGCGTTCCGGAAGATCGGAGGCTTTCCGCAGGGTACAGACGAGGCCATCCTGGCTCTATCTGATCCGCCGTACTACACGGCCTGCCCGAATCCTTTCATCGAGGATTTTATTCAGTACTACGGAAAATCATACGACTCATCCGTCCAGTATCTCAAAGAGCCATTCTTTGCAGATGTGAGTGAAGGCAAATACGACCCGCTATATAAGCTCCATCCGTATCACACCAAAGTTCCGCATAGAGCGATCATGCGCTACATCCTTCAGTACACCGAGCCGGGCGATATAGTCCAGGATGCGTTTGCGGGCAGTGGTGCAACCGGAATCGCAGCCCAACTTTGCGGAAATAAGGCCATTGTTGAGTCTCTTGGGTACAAAGTGGACTCGAATGGGGTTGTTTCGAGAGAAGAGATTGTCGACGGAAAAGAGTCGTGGGTTCCGTTTTCGAAGGTCGGCGCAAGAAAAGCCATATTGAGCGACTTATCTCCAGTCGCTGGTTTTATTTCATATGTTTACAACACCCCATCTGACCCTATCTCATTTCAACGCGATGCGCAAAAAGTGCTTCGCGCAGCCGAGGAAAAGTATGGGTGGATGTTTCAAACGGCTCATAGCCCAACTAACGATCAGCTTCAGCTTGCCGTAGAGGAGATCAACTCAAAAGATGTCCCCGACCTAGGGAAAGTTTGTGCGGTCGGCAGAGTTAATTACACGGTATGGTCTGATGTATTTACATGCCCAGAATGCGCTGGCGATGTTGTGTTTTGGAATACTGCCGTTGATATAGAGGGGGGGAAGGTTAACGATCAATTCAGCTGTCCTTCATGTGCCGCTTCACTAACGAAGCGCTCAATGGAAAGGAAATGGCAGAAATTGATGGACCCATACTTGGGGCATATAGTTGAGCAGGCAGTCCAGGTTCCAGTGATGATCAACTACAAGGTTGGGAAGAAAAGATTTCAAAAGATTCCTGATCAAGCTGACATTGCCCTGATTCTAAAAACGGAGTCTCTTAGGGCAACCGAATGGTGTCCAACGTTCCAGTTGCCGACAGGTTTTAATACCCGTCAACCAATTGAGTCCCATGGATTGACTCACATTCATCATTTCTACACGGGAAGAAATCGCATTGCATTGGCGGCATTTAATGCCTTGTGCGAACATCCGCTACTAAAGTCACTGGTGACAACGGTCGCGTTCCGTATAACAAAAAGATATGGCTTGACTTATCAGGCAGGTACTTGGGGTGCGGGGGGCGGGCCGACTAATGGAACCCTCTATATTCCATCTCTTGTCAAAGAGCTGAATATGTTTGAGATGCTCGATAACGCAATCTCAAAGAGCGAATCAAAAACAGACATCAATGAGCTGAACGCAATATTGTCGACGCAATCAACGCAGGGACTGAAGCTGCCGCACAACTCAATTGACTATGCTTTCATAGACCCACCTTTTGGCGCCAACATCATGTACTCGGAGCTTAACGCGCTCTGGGAGGGCTGGCTTGGCGCGCTGACCGATGCCAAAGATGAAGCGATCGAAAGCAAAGCACAGTCAAAATCGTTGAACGACTATCGAAAAATGATGGCGGACGGTTTAAAAAACGTCTACGAGGCACTCAAGCCAGGTCGTTGGGTCACCATCGAGTTTTCGAATACGCAAGCAAGTGTTTGGAATGCAATTCAAACATCGTTGCAGGAAGCGGGGTTCGTAGTCGCCAACGTTGCTGCTCTTGATAAGCAGAAAGGAAGCTTTAAAGCCATCACGACAACAACGGCAGTTAAACAAGATTTGGTTATTTCTGCATACAAACCGAATGGCGGACTTGAAGACCGATTCTCCAAGTCAGGAGGGACTGAAGAATCTGTTTGGGATTTCGTTCGGACCCACCTGCGATATTTGCCGAGAGTAAAAGTCAAAGATGGAGAACTTGAGTTCATCGCGGAGCGCGATCCGCGAATAATCTTTGATCGCATGGTGGCCTGGTTTGTCCTGCACAACACACCTGTCCCAATGTCGACACACGAATTTCAATCAGGTCTCACTCAGCGGTTTGTTGAGCGGGATGGAATGGTCTTTTTGCCGGATCAGGTCACCGAGTACGACAAGAAGCGTATGCAGGTTGCCATCGCTCCTCAAATGGAGATGTTCGTATCTGATGAGCGCAGTGCGATTGATTGGTTGTCCGATTTTTTGAAACGTGGCCCTTCAACCTATCAAGAGATCCACACAGATTTCATCAGCCAACTCGGGGCTGGTTGGAAGAAGCATGAGTCCAAGCCTGAACTTGCCGCCTTGCTCGAAGATAACTTCATTCAGTACGACGGCACGGGGGAGGTCCCGAGCCAGATTCATAGTTATCTCTCGACCAACCACAAGGATCTGCGCGGCTTGGAGAAGAACAGCCCAGCCCTCGTGGCCAAGGCCAAGGATCGTTGGTACGTGCCCGACCCGAACAAAGCACAGGACTTGGAAAAGAAGCGCGAGAAGGCGTTGCTCAAGGAGTTCGACCACTATCGAGCATTCACGGGTCGTCGACTGAAGGAATTCCGCCTGGAAGCGCTGCGCGCTGGCTTCAGAGCCGCATGGGGCAATAAGGACTACCAGACGATTATCGACATCGCGAAGAAGGTGCCTGACGAGGCGCTGCAAGAGGACGAGAAGCTGCTCACCCTCTATGACCTCGCGCTGACCCGTACCGAAGACGGGATCTGAGCGTGGCCGGCGGCGGATTCACCATCGGCGACTGGTGCTGGTTCACCCGGCAGGCATCGCCCTGCCGGGTGATCGAGCGCCAGGACGTATGGGGCGAGGTCGCTTACCGCGTCTGGCTGCCGGCCAAGGACGCGGTGGTGCGCGCCCGGGCGGCGGACCTTGCCTCGCTGGAAAGCGTACGCCCGAGCGTGGAGCAGATCCTGCACACCACGGCGGCGGCCAAGCTGCTGGACGCGCTGGAGGACAACCTGCTGCTGGCGCCCATCCAGTCCAGCGTGGTGCCGCTGCCGCATCAGCTCTATGCGCTGAACCGCGCGATCAGCCGTGATCGCATCCGCTACCTGCTGGCCGATGAAGTGGGCCTGGGCAAGACCATCGAGGCCGGCTTGGTGCTGCGCGAGTTGAAGTTGCGTGGCCGGGTGAAGCGCATCTTGGTGGTGGCGCCCAAGGGGCTGGTGCGCCAATGGCAGGCAGAGATGCGTCTGCACTTCGGCGAGAAGTTTCAGTTCATCGAGCCGTCCGAGCTGGCGGCCTTCCGCCAGTGGCCCAGCGGCGGCGCGGGCGAGGAAGAAAACCTGTGGCGCATGCACGACCAGGTGATCTGCTCGCTGGACTCGGTGAAGCCCCTGGAAGGCCGGCGCGGCTGGAGCCTGGAGCAACTCAACACCTACAACCGCGAGCGCTTCGAGGACCTGATCTCAGCATCGTGGGATCTGGTCATCATTGACGAAGCCCACCGTATGGGCGGCAGCACCGAGCAGGTGGCCCGCTACAAGCTGGGCGCCGCACTGGCCGAAGCATCACCCTATCTCTTGTTGCTCTCAGCAACGCCGCACCAGGGCAAGACCGATCAGTTCATGCGCTTGATGCAGTTACTGGACCGCGAGGCCTTCCCGGATGAGAGCAGCGTCAGCCGCGACCGTGTGCGCCCCTTCGTGATCCGCACCGAGAAGCGCGCATCGATCAATGCTGAAGGCCAGCCGCTGTTCAAGCCGCGTGTCACCCGGCTGCAGGCGGTTGCCTGGCAGGCACGACATGGCTCGCAGCAGCGCCTGTACGAGGCGGTGACCGACTATGTGCGCCACGGCTACAACCAGGCCATGGCGGCCAAGCAGCGCCACATCGGCTTCTTGATGATCCTGATGCAGCGGCTGGTGACGTCCAGTACGGCAGCCATCCGCACCACGCTGGAAAAGCGCCAGGCCCTGCTTGAAGCACCGCAGCCGCAGGCCAACCTGTTCGAGAACACCAGCGCTGACGAGTGGGCGGACCTCGACGGCCAGTCCCAGGTGGATCTGGCCATGCAGTCCAGTGGCTGGGAGCTGGAGAAGTCCGAAGTCGAGATGCTGCTGGATCTGGCACGGGAAACCGAGGCCGCTGGCACCGATGCCAAGGCCGAGGCGCTGCTGGAGCTGATCTACAAGCTGCAGCAGGAGGAAGGCGACCCGGCGCTGAAGGTGCTGATCTTCACCGAGTTCGTGCCCACGCAAGCCATGCTGGCCGATTTCCTGGAGAGCCGTGGATTTTCGGTGACAACGCTCAACGGCAGCATGGATCTGGAAACCCGCACCCGTGCGCAGCAGGCGTTCTCCAAGGATGTGCGCGTGCTGATATCCACCGATGCCGGTGGTGAAGGTTTGAACCTGCAGTTCTGCCACGTCATCGTCAACTTCGACATGCCGTGGAACCCGATGCGGATCGAGCAGCGCATTGGCCGGGTGGACCGCATTGGTCAGAAGCACGTGGTCCGCGCCATCAATTTCGTGCTTGAAGACACCGTGGAACACCGCGTGCGCCAGGTGCTGGAGGAAAAGCTCGAGGTCATCGCGCAGGAGTTTGGCGTCGACAAGGCGGCTGATGTGATGGATTCGGCTGAGGCCGACCCGATCTTCGACGAGCTGTTCGTGCACGGTCTGCAGAACCCTGATGCCATCGAACAGGAGTGCGACGCGGTGGTGTCGCAACTGCGCTCCACCCTTGCAGAGTCGAAGAAGAATAGCGATCTGCTCACTACTGAACATGATCTGGATGCCGACGATGCCCGCAAGTGGCGCGACCACCCAGCGCAGTTCTGGCTGGAGCGCGCCATCACCAGCGGGTTGGCTGCGCGCGGTGGCTCCGCCATCAAGGCGGGCAATGCATGGCGGGTGAAGTGGGCAGACGGCAGCGAATCGGTGCAGGCCTGCTTTGACGCCCGCACTGCGGATGAGAACCCGGAGTTGGAATGGGTCACGATGGAAGATCCACGTGCCCGTGCTGTGATCAGCGAGCTGCCGCGCTTTGTCGCCGGCCAGCCACTGCCGGTGATCCGCGTGACCGGGCTGCCGGATTCGGTACGCGGCATTTGGTCGCTGTGGGAGATCAGTCTGGCGGCTGAAGGCTTGAGTCGGAAGCGCTTCCTGCCGGTGTTCATCAACGAGGAAGGCCGGCCCTTCGTGCCGACAGCCAAGCGCGTCTGGGATCTGCTGCTGACTGAAACCGTGGATGTGCTTGCCGTGACCGGTGCCGAGGAGTCGGTGAAATGGTTCGAGGCATCGCATGCCGCCGCCAGTACCCATGGTGAACGAATCTTCACTGAACTGCTGACCGAACACCGCGCCCGGCTGAAGGAAGAACGCGAGCGTGCGGTGTATGCGTTCGAGGCACGAAGCCAGGCGATTGGACGAATTGGCTTGCCCGCCGTGCGCGAGCACCGGCGCAAGCGGCTGCAACAAGAACACGATGCACGCATGGCCGCTCTCGATGACATGGAGGCCAGCGTGCCGGATTTGAATGCCGTGATGATGGTGCGCGTCGGAGGTGATGCATGAGCCTTTGGACGAAACGCATCCTGAGCCACTTCACAGCCGATCTCACCCGGCTATGGGTGGCTTGCGACCCTGATGATGTGTTGCTCGACGAGAAGCTGTTGACCGAGCTACGCGGTCGCGGCTTTGAGCTGATGCTCTACGAGGACCCGTTTGCCTTCCGCGCGGAATATGAGGAACGCTACCGCGCGGCATGGGATCGGGGTGAGCAAGGACCAGCGCCCTCTCTGGTTTTGCATCTGCGCAGCGCCGACGCGAATGCGTTGCCGTGGGACATCGTGCATCACGGTCGTGTGGTGCGCCTCAGCCTTGCCGATCTGTTCCCCAAGCTGGCTTACAGCGCCGTGCAACAAGTGGAGCCGGAGCATCTTGCCGGGCTGTTTCAAGCCCACCATACGGAATTGCAGAATGCACGGGGCGAGAACGAATCGAAGGACTTCATCCTCGAGCACGTCTACCAACTGGCGCCAAGGTCTATCCGCACCCAGGTGGACTTCTGGCGCGAGCTGTTGCGGCTTCACTTCGCCAACCGTTCGTTGCCGCCCCTGTTTGCCCAGCACGCGGCGAGCATCATCCAAGACAAAGGGCTGTTCCCGGACCAACCCGTCGCCACATGGCTGGCATCCAAGAGTGCGCTGCTGCGTGTGGTGCAGGACGCGTGGTATCGCTACTTGTCGAAATTGGGGCTGGATGGCACCCGTACAGGCGAACCTCCGCCGCCAGATTACGTCGCCAAGATCGAGATTCCCTTCGACCACTCCGATGTGCAGGTGCTGGTCGACTCCATGTTCCTCGACGGCAGCTTGCATCCGCTGGCGGTGCACAGCGTCCCGGCTGGAGTGCCGAGTTGGATCAAGGCCGGGATCGTTCAGGACCCAGCGGCGTTGCATGCGTTGGTGCTCAAAGGCATCGATGGCCTGATCGATGCGACGCCAACGGCGGCATCTTCGCACAAGGACTGGAGCGAGTTCGCCAAGCGCTACGGTGAGATCCTGGCCCGCACGCATGGCCTGCCAGGCACGGAAGGCAGCGAACACTTGCCGGTCATTCGGGAGCGGATCAAGACCTTGCAGGCGCAATCGGACGAGCATCTGCAAGCCTGGGTCGCAGCCAAGCACTACGCCGACCTGATCCTGCAGCCGGTGACCAAGGGCCCGGTGATGGTGCACCACGTGCCGCGCTTCTTGCGCCATCGGCGGTCCGCAGGGGAAACCAAGGTCGCTCTATTGGTGTTCGACGGGCTGGCCTTCGATCAGTGGGTGCAGATCCGCGAGCGCCTGATCGCCACCACAAAGTGCTTCGCGTTCGACGAAGGAACCGCTTTCGCATGGCTGCCGACCGTGACATCGGTGTCGCGCCAGGCGCTGTTCTCTGGCCTGAAACCACGTGAGTTCGACGACTCCATCGACAGGACGGACAAGGAGGAATCCTTGTGGAAGACGTTCTGGCAGAACGAAGGCGTCAACTCGAATGAGGTGATGTACCGACGCGCGCTGCGCCAGATTGATCAACTGGATGTGCTTGAGGCGGACTTGAACGACCGGCGTCCGAAGGTGGTGGGCCTGGTCATCGATGAGGTGGACGATCGGCTCCACAAGGAGCGGTCTAAGAAGGACGTGGCGATGTGGATCGGCAACTGGTTGTCGACCGGATTCGTCGACCGACTGTTCTCGCTGCTGCTGGACAGGGGATACCACATCTATCTCACGGCGGACCACGGCAATGTGGAGTCCACCGGCGTCGGCAGACCCAACCAGGGCGTGATTGCCGAGACGCGTGGAGAGCGCGTGCGGGTCTACCGGAGTGAGCCGTTGCTGGCCGATTCCGCTGCGGCCTATCCCACCACAGTCAGGTTGGACATCGCTGGACTACCCGCGAACTTCATGCCCCTATTCGCAGGCGGACGAACCGCCTTTGTGCCGGAGGGCGAGCAGGTGGTGGTCCACGGCGGGGTGTCGATCGAAGAGTTGATCGTGCCCTTTGTGAAAGTCAGTTATGTGATTGGTACCGAATGAATTCATCAGCCCCAAAAATAGGCTTTGATCGGTTCATTCAGCTTGATTGGGCGGCTGCGGCACTGAATATTCGTGCGGGCGCGGCTGGGCTAGATGATCTGAATGCACTGCTCGATGCAGCCGAGCTTGGCGTGGAAGCCAAGAAGAAAACACGCACCGTATTGAATCGGCTGTGGCTGGAGCCGCGCGCCGAACTGGTCGATTACGCGGATCGCGGCGTGGCCATCCACAAGACGCAGCCGGACATACCGGTCGCGGCGCTGTGCTGGGGTATGTCGGTGGCGACCTACCCGTTTTTTGGCAAAGTGGCCGAGCTGGTGGGCCGCCTCTCCGCCATCCAGGGCGACTGCGCGTCCGCCGAAGTGCATCGCCGGATGAGCGAGACCTACGGAGAGCGCGAAGGCACTCGGCGCATGACCAACATGGTCATCCAGAGCCAGGCGAGTTGGGGCGCCGTGGAGCGGGTCGAGAAAGGCAAGCGGGTCATCCGGCTGGCACCAACCGCGATCGACAACGACGGACTGACGGCCTGGTTGATCGAGACGGCCGTGCGCTACGCCGGCAAGCCCGTTTCAGTACCCAGTCTGCAGTCGCTGCCCGTGCTGTTCCCGTTCAACTTGACGCGGCCTCTGGCCTACGTGGTGTCGAACAGTGCGAACCTGATCCTTCGGTCGGAAGGTCCGAGTAACCAGTTCGTCGCATTGCGCAGCACGATATGAGAACGAGACTTAGGCGATGACGGAACCGACACAACCGCATGGCGACGAGCCGAAGAAGAAATCGCTGAAGTTACTGCTGCGGTCGAAGCCCATCACCGAGGTTGAGACATCGATTGGCCGTATCTATCTGTACCCGCTGCGGGTCCGAGATATGACTGATTTCGGGAGCCTGGAGCCTGCGGGGGTATACAGTCAGGTCAGGAATTTCCTCTCCAGCATCGGCAGCCTGACCGTGGAAACAGATGACGCGCCGGAACGCATCCCTCTCGATCAGGAGATCACAAAGACGCTTTCAGACGATGAAGTCGAGCAGATTGCCGAAGCGTATGTTCAATCGTCTGAATGGCAGAAAGTCCGGGAACGTGCGGAGGATCGCAAGCCTGTTGCGCGGGAGGATGGTGAATCGGCCTCGGCTTACCTGATTCGGCTGATGCAGGGCGAAGTCGAACACCAGCACCAAGCCGCAAAGCAGCTGCAAGAGAAGATCCTTGGCTCTAGTCGTGGACTTTTCGATCAGGTGCGAAAGAGCTACACGGAACTTGGATCGACAGTGAAGGCGTTTGAAGCCATTTCCCGTCCAACGCTCGAACCGTCGCTTTCCCGTGGACACTTGGAGATAAGCAATCATCTCGCAGAGCACAGCGCACGTATGGCGCGCGAGCGCGCGGAAGAGCTGGAGATGGTCCGACTCACGGGGAAGATGACCGCCGAATCGGCCAAGACTCTCAAGGATTTGGCCGAGGCGGCGAGTGCCCTGATGGAGCAGTTCGACGAGCGCGATCGCAAGGCAGACAAGTCCACGCGAAAGCAGATCACCATCGCTGTTTGGTCAGTTGGCGTTTCGGCTGTACTAGCGTTGCTCGCCTTGATTCTCTCAGGCCTCGCCTACGTCCAAGATCGGAACAACGGTCTCGCTGGTGATCAGTGGCAAGCAAAACTGCTGACTGTGGTCGAGCAAGGAAACAAACAGCTTTCAGCCGTTGAGCGTGAGAATGAAGCGCTGCGACAACATGTGCATTCACTGGCAGCCCGCATCTCTGAGTTGGAGGCGACTCAACGAAGCAGCACCCAATCCGAGCCGCCACAAATTGGATCCAATCAAAGCCCCGGCCCGATCAAATAGAAAAAGAAGGACAGAAAGATGGCACGCATCGAAAACCACAAGTACAGCATCGAAGAAGCATTCCGGGAATGCTTCTACATCGTCCCGGACTATCAGCGCGAGTACGTCTGGACGGACAAGGAAGTGCATCAGTTGCTGGAGGACATTGGGGAGCAGATCGATGCGGGCACGACGCGGGAATACTTCATCGGCACAGTGCTGGTGTCGCCGACCGACCAGAAGAACCATTACGAGGTGATCGACGGCCAGCAGCGTCTGACCACCTTCTTCCTGCTCCTGTGCGCGCTGAAGCATCTGTTCCAGGGCGAGCCGCAGCGGCAGATGATCTCCGGGTTGATCTCGACCAGTTACGTGGACAGCGACGGCGAGGTGCGCACCAACCTGAAGCTGGAGCCGCGTTACGAGAGTGCGGGTGAAGTAATGTCCAAGCTGGTGGAGCTGGACGCCGATCCTCAGGCGGTGCGCGCGGGCATTCAGGCGGCAGGCATCGCCAGCTTTGGCTCGCTGGAAAATCTGGTCAGCGCCTACAGCACGCTGTATCGCTACTTGAAGGACAACTACGACGACGCGCCAAAACTGAAGAAGTATTGGGGCTACTTGGCCAACAACGTAGTGTTCATCCAGATCTCCACCGACGTCAGCAGCGCGCTGAAGATCTTCGAGACCATCAACGAGCGCGGCGTTGGACTGAACCCGATGGACTTGCTGAAGAACCTGCTGTTCACGCAGGTCAAGCAGGGGCAGTTCACCCAGCTCAAGGACGAGTGGAAGAAGATCACCAAGCCGCTTGAGAAGGAGAAGGAAAAGCCGCTGCGCTTCTTGCGCTACTTCCTGATGGCCAATTACGTCATCAAGAACGAGCGCGGCGACGCGGTAGTGCGTGAGGACGAGATCTACGATTGGTTCATCGCCAAGGACAACGCGGCGCTGTGCGATTACGCAGGCAAGCCCTTCGAGTTCGTGCGCAAGGTTATCCGCAACGTCGAGCACTATCTGGCTTTCGCCAATGGCCTCGGCAACGATGGCAAGCCTAGTCTGGCGATGGACAGCCTCAAGCGGCTGGCAGGCGGTGCGTTCAGTTTGCACTTTGTCCTGCTGCTGGCGGCGGCGAATTTCCCCAAGCCGCTGTTCGACCATTTCGTGGCGCAGCTGGAGAGCTTCCTCTTCTACTACATCTTCACCAAGACACCGACCAAGGATCTAGAACGCAGCTTCTCTCAGTGGGCCGACGAGCTGCGCGCAATTGCCGAGACCAGCGATCCGGCGAAACAGAAGGTGCAGCTCAACGACTTCATTGCCGAGCGCTTCGAGACGAACATGGCGAGCAAAGCACAGGAGCTGGCCGACGCCCTCAAGCGTTTCACGCTGTATTCGATGCAGCAGTACCGCACGCGCTACCTGCTGGCACGGCTAACACAGCACGTCGAGATGGCGTTCAGCGGCCTGAAGTCGCGGGGCAGTCTGGAGCCTTTCACCAAGCTGGAAATCGAGCACATCCTCCCCGACAACCCGAAGGCGGAACTGCGCGCCGCGTGGGCGGCAGAAAGCCCGAACGCGGTCTACGATGACTACAAGAATCGACTCGGCAATCTGACCTTGCTGGAAAAACCGATCAACATTGTCGCGGGAAACGACTTCTACACTGTCAAGCAGGTCGAGTACGGCAAGAGCGGCAACTACCTAACCCGAAGCTTGGTGGCGCTGACCGACGTCGGACAGAACACGTCTATCTCTCGAATCAATGAAAAGCTGGCGGCGTTTCCTGCGTGGGATGCTTCATCCATCGAAAAGCGGCACGAGATGCTTGTGACGTTGGCTCGTGATGTTTGGAAAACTATACCTATCGAGGTCTGACGAGCGAGCGCAATCATGCGGAAGTGCCGGATCATGCATAAAAAAATGCCCGGCGCTTGCCGGACATTTTGTTTGCTCTGTGACGCTTACCGCCACGTAATGTTGCGCGATCGCGAGAACATCTTCATGCAGTTGATAAACGTTGTCTTGCCGCCGCACAACTCGATCAGGTCTCGCTGCTCCATGCGTAGAAGGGCGGCGCGCAGACGATTGCTGGGAATGCCAAGCAACAGGCCAATGGGCTCCGTGGGAACTTCCTTGTAGTCGGTTTCAAAGCGAAAGATCTTCAAGTGCTCGATTACGGCTGCCACGTCGGCCTCCTGTTGGGGCAGGGGAGGCGGCGGCACGAACACGAGTTCGTACTGGGTGGCATGCCAGTAGACAAGCGCCCAGGCACGTTGGAGGCAGGAGATCGAGACGTAGTGGGTCTGGCTTTCCCATACATGCAGCACCGCAGCCAGTCGGGCGGTCAAGTTGAGCATCTTCGAGACGAAGTCGGCGATATGCGCGAGCTGTCCGAACTTGAGATTGTGAGTGATGCGGCACAGCTCGTCCCAGTAGCCCAGCGCGTCAGGTGCGAAGGCCAGTTCGATGGGCGCAATGCCACCGGCCTCCTGGTTGTCCTGGTGCAGGTCGTAAAGCTCCTTGAGCGTCTCGTGGAGATTCGAAAGAGCCTCGTCATCGTCGCCCGCGGGTGCGTATCGATTGCCCATAGGCGACGGCTGGGCGACGCAGACGAGGAAACGCGCGAAGAAGCCGAGCCTGACGGCCTTGTGCTCGGTGTACTCATTGCGCTTGCACCGGGGGCGGAACGGCTCGATCGCGGCGGACTGCGCCAGCAAGCCGAACGTGCCACGTGGTTGGCTGGCATAGAGATGCCTCTTCTTCTCTCGCCGAAATTCCAGCGATTTTCCGTCGATCAGATCAACCAGATCCGACACGTGGCGCATCAAGCTGGAGCTCAGCAGCTTGTCACCTTCGTCGGTAAGGAAATCGACTGCTTCGTACTCGCCATCCAGCTGGTCAAGCAGGCTTTCCAGGTCAAGGTTGCTCGCGAGGCGCGGACGGTGTTTGGGGGCCGCCGTGGCCGTGCGGTGCAGCTCGGCCAGTGTCGCAAGAAGATCCTGCGCGGGCTCCTGCTTGCGCAGGCGGCGCGCAATCTCGGTCTTCAGGAGCTTGATGTGGAACTTTTGCTCGGCCGACGCGGCGCTCGCTTCGGTCCGCGCGACCTCATACCGAGCGAAGCTGTCTCGAACGTGATCCTTGAGCGGCTGGATCATGCACTCGTGTACCGGGCTCTTACTTCCACCAACATCGGCGATGCACAGCGTGTTGACGCCGATGGGAATGGGCGTCCAGTTGGGCGGCGACATTACGTAGAGAGGAGCAACCGCAGAGGACAACACCGATAGCATGTGCGTTCGGACCATGGCGGGGCAGGCTTCTGGGGTCTTGGCGCACACTGCCTTTGCAGCAGCCCCGGCCAACGGTGGCAGCATGCCAAAGTTGTAGTCGGGTGCTGGGAAGGCTGTGAGCTGAGTAAGCATGTTCATGCCGCAGCCCCATCGAGACGGGCGCTGGGCGCGGCTGCGAGCGGGTGAAGGGATCCCTCGATCGATGCCGGGTCCTCCCCGTCATTGGCGGGCGGCTCCGGCTCGGCCTTTGCGAGCCGCCCGCGCAGCTCCTTGAGTTTGGCTGGATAGAACTTCTCCCGGAGCCCCAGGGAATTGATCAGGTCGATCAACTCCTTGTCACTGATGCCGTCGGTCTTTGCTGACAGGATCATCGGCTTGATGAGCGTAAGGAGCCGTTCGGCCTCTTTCTTGTCCTTGAGTGCTTGGTACGCCGCGGTGAACTGCGCGGCCATTTCGTTAACGGTGCCGGGTGGCATGTGATTGTCCTCGATCGGGACAGCCGGGATGGCCGTCCTCAAGGGACATGCTGAGCAGGCGCGAGGAAATTGAATAAGGAGCGGATTTCACGGGGTGATCCGAAAATCGCTCCGGAAATCCCGGCCTGACGGCACAGGGGATTTCGCGGTCACTCCAGCAGCCGGGGCCGTTGCTCGGCTGGCCAGGACCGAACTTAGAGTTGGACACCCCCATGCGCGTAGTAGCCGCGCTTGGCCCGTGGCACAACCCCACGCAACGGGCCCCAACAGCAGCAAAGTTGCCATGGCATACTGGATGGCATACCGGGACAGGAGAAAAAGAAAAAAGCCCATGAAAATCATGGGCTTAGTTCATTGATCTGGCGGAGAGAGGGGGATTCGAACCCCCGAAGCGCGGTTTAGACGCTTACACACTTTCCAGGCGTGCTCCTTCAACCACTCGGACACCTCTCCGGACCTGTCCGGCCGCATGCGCGGGCCGTGCAGAGCCGGGGATTCTAGCGGCGAGCGGTCGCAGTAACAAGCCACGGTGCGGTTGGGACGCCGGGAGCGGGGGCGGCGCTCGGGCGCGAGGGTGGGGCGTGGCACAATGCTCGGGTGCGTTTGGGTCCGCCGGCGGTGTCCGCCTGGGGACCCTTGTCGCGGCGGCCGCGACGGTCGCCGGTGAGGGTATCCGGCCGGTCCGGACGCCCGCCGCCCGTCCGTCGCACGCCCCAGCCGTCGCTCTTCCGCCCCGCCTGCTCAACGTTTTCAAGGATCCGATGTCCTATCTCGTCCTCGCCCGCAAATGGCGCCCCAAGCGTTTCGCCGAACTGGTCGGGCAGGAGCACGTGGTACGCGCGCTGACCAATGCGCTCGGCACCGGCCGCGTCCACCACGCCTTCCTGTTCACCGGTACGCGCGGCGTCGGCAAGACCACGATCGCGCGCATCTTCGCCAAGTCGCTGAACTGCGAGCACGGCACCTCGGCCGACCCGTGCGGGCAGTGCAGCGCCTGTCTGGACATCGACGCCGGCCGCTACATCGACCTGCTCGAGATCGACGCCGCCAGCAACACCGGCGTGGACGACGTGCGCGAGGTGATCGACAACGCCCAGTACATGCCCAGCCGCGGACGGGTCAAGGTCTATCTGATCGACGAAGTCCACATGCTGTCGAAGTCGGCGTTCAACGCGCTGCTCAAGACGCTGGAGGAGCCGCCGGGGCACGTCAAATTCCTGCTCGCCACCACCGATCCGCAGAAACTGCCGGTGACGGTGCTGTCGCGCTGCCTGCAGTTCAACCTCAAGCGCCTGGACGAGCAGCAGATCAGCGGGCAGATGACCCGCATCCTCGCCGCCGAGGGCATCGGCGTGGACGAATCGGCGATCCGCCAGTTGGCCAAGGCCGCCGACGGCAGCCTGCGCGACGGTCTGTCGCTGCTCGATCAGGCGATCGCCTACGCCGGCGCGGGCGGCGATGCGCCGCTGGAGGGCGCGGCGGTCGCGGCGATGCTGGGTTCGGTCGACCGCACCCGGGTCGGTGCGGTGCTGTCGGCGTTGGCCGACGGCGAGGGTCAGCGTCTGCTCGATGAGGTCGCGACCCTGGCCGAATTCTCGCCGGACTGGGGCAGCGTGCTCGAGGCGCTCGGCGACGCTTTGCACCGGATCCAGGTGCGGCAGCTGGTGCCCGAGGCCCTGGTCGAGGCCGACGGGGTCGATGTCGATCATCTGGCCGCGCAGCTGCGGCCCGAGCTGGTGCAGCTGTGGTACCAGATGAGCGTCAACGGCCGCCGCGATCTGCCGCTGGCGCCGAGCCCGCGCGCGGGGTTCGAGATGAGCGTGCTGCGCATGCTCGCGTTCCGGCCGAGCGCGGCGGGCGAACCGGCCTCGCCCGGCCCCGGCCCGTCCTCGGGCGGTCGCAGCGAACCGGTGCGGTCGGCCAATGCCGCCGCGCAGGCCGCCGCGGCGATTCGCGAGATGGGCACGCCGGGCCGCGAGGCTGGGTCGACGCAGAGCGCATCGGTCCACAGTGCGCCGGTTCAAGCCGCACCGAAACAGGCGCCACCGATACACAACCCGGCTCGCGACGCCGCGCCGCCGTCGCGCGAGGCGATGCCTTCGCGCGAACAGACCGACGATCGGCCGCCGTGGGCGCTGCCCGAGCAGGCGCCTGCGCGCGCCGCGCCGCCGGTATCCGCCGAACCCGCAACGCCCGCGCCGTCGCGCAGCGAGCCTGTTGCGCCGCGCACTGCGCCGGCTTTCCCGGACAGCGAGCCTGCGCCGTCGGTGCGGGTCAGCGAGCCCAGGCCCGCGGATGCTTTCGTCGCGGTCCGCGACGAGCCGCTGTGGCCGGAAGACGAACCTTTGCACGACAAGCCGCCGGCGCGGGTCGCCGCGGCAGCGGTCGAAGCCAAGCCCGAACCACGGGTCGAAGCGAAGGCCGAACCGGCCCCGATCGAAACCCGGGCCGAGCCGATGCGCGAACCCGTCCGCGCCCCGGCGCCGACGCAAGCCGCACCGGTGCAAGCGCCGATCCCCAGCGAGCCGCCACGCGACGATATGTTCGCCGCGCCGTCCGCGAGCCCGTCCGCACCGGCATCTATCTCCGAGCCGATCACCATGCCCGCGCGCGCTGCGGCGACGGGTTCATCGTCTGCCGGCATCGCCGACGACGACGCCTGGCACGCCATCGTCGATGCCAGCGGCCTGCGCGGCCCGGCCCGGATCCTGGCCGAGCACGCCGGTTTCATCGGCTACGCCGACGGCGTGCTGAACCTGTCGCTCAGCCCCGACGACGACCATCTGCGCGCGCCGGCCCTGGTCCAGCGGGTCGCCGATGCGCTGGCCACGCGCCTGGGCGTGGCGCCGCAGATCCGCTTCGAAACCGTCAAGTCCGGCGAGTCGCTGCACGCGCGCAACCAGCGCGCGCGCGACCAGCGTCAGGCGGCGGCCGAGGACATGTTCATGAACGATCCCGATGTGCGCCGGCTGATCGAGGATCACGGCGCCAAGGTCGTGGCCGACTCGATCCGGCCGTTCGACGACGCCTGAGGCCGCGCGACCGCCGCGCCCCTTGCGTCGGGCCGCTTGCGGCCCAAGACAGGATCGGTATTCATACCGATGACGCGTGGCCGCGCCATCCTCGCGGCCATCGCACCCGCTACCAGACAACTCACGACAGGCAGGACACCATGCGCGGCAACATCGCCCAACTCATGCAACAAGCGCAGAAAATGCAGGAAAACGTGCAGCGCGCCCAGGAAGAACTGGCCAAGATCGAAGTCACCGGCAGCGCCGGCGCCGGCATGGTCACCGTGACCCTGACCGGGCGCATGGAATGCCGCAAGGTGCGCATCGATCCGTCGGTGATCAGCGATGCGGAAATGGCCGAGGACCTGG
This sequence comes from Lysobacter capsici, assembly GCF_014779555.2. Lineage (NCBI taxonomy): Bacteria > Pseudomonadati > Pseudomonadota > Gammaproteobacteria > Lysobacterales > Lysobacteraceae > Lysobacter > Lysobacter capsici. Next base: position 3,909,692 of record NZ_CP094357.1, on the reverse strand, counting down.
TCGCCGCCGCGTTCAACGATGCGGTGAACAAGATCAACGCCGAATCGCAGACCCGGATGTCGGCCGCCACCGCCGGCATGCCGATGCCGCCGGGCATGAAGCTGCCGTTCTGATCGCGCCGCCAATCACGACGCCTGACCACGCCACCACGGAACGCATCACATGGGTTTTCATATCGGCCTCACCGCTGCGCTGATCGCGGCGATCCTGCTGGGCCTGGACGTCTACACGACCTGGGCGATCTGGCGCGAGCCGGACCTGACCGGCGCGCAGAAAGCCGTGCAGTCGGCCTTCGTCTGGCTGTTGCCGCTGCTGGGCGCGATCGTCTGTCTCAACGTGGTGCGCGCGATGAATCGCGAGCCGGTCGCGCGCAGCAACTTCACCCCGTCGGAGTGAGCGCCGCCGTGCCGGTCGCCGCGCATAGTAGTTGGCTCGTGCGCCTGTTCGCGCGTCGGGTCGGCGCATGAGCAGCGCGCTGCTCGAACAACTGATCGACGCGTTCCGCGTATTGCCGGGCGTCGGCCAGAAATCGGCCCAGCGCATGGCCTATCACGTGCTCGAACGCGAGCGCGCGGGCGGCCAGCGCTTGTCCAACGCCCTGGCCGAGGCGATCGAGAAGATCGGCCATTGCGTGCGCTGCCGGGACTTCAGCGAAACCGAGGTCTGCGCGACCTGCGCCAGTGGTTCGCGCGACGCGCATCTGCTGTGCGCGGTAGAATCGCCGGCCGACCGCCTGGCGATCGAGCAGGCCACCGGTTATCGCGGGCTGTACTTCATCCTGCAGGGCCGGTTGAGCCCGCTCGACGGCATCGGCCCGCGCGAACTGGGCCTGGACCGCCTGGCCGCGCGTCTGGCCGAGGGCGAGGTGCAGGAACTGATCGTCGCGACCAATCCCACCGTCGAAGGCGAGGCCACCGCGCATTACCTGGCCCAGCTCGCGCGCCAGCATCAGGTGCGTCCGAGCCGGCTCGCGCATGGCGTGCCGCTGGGCGGCGAACTCGAATATGTCGATCGCGGCACGCTGTCGCATGCGTTTGGCAGTCGCAGCGAGATGGGGTGAGAGCCGGGAATGGGGAATCGGGAATCGGTAGGGCGAAAAGCCTGAGGGTTACGGTGTACCGTTACGATTCCCTATTCTCCATTCCCGATTCCCGGCCCCTCTATGACCGACTCCACCATCTTCGGCAAGATCATCCGTCGCGAACTGCCCGCCGACATCGTGTACGAGGACGACGAGCTGATCGCGTTCCGCGACATCGCGCCGCAGGCGCCGGTGCATGTGCTGTTCGTGCCCAAGACGCCGATCGCCACGCTCAACGATCTGCAGGCCGATCAGGCCGCGATCGTCGGCAAACTGGCGCATGCGGCCGCCGCGTATGCGCAGCGCGAAGGGTTCGCGCAGGACGGCTATCGCTTGGTGATGAACTGCAACGAGCACGGCGGGCAGACGGTGTTCCAACTGCATCTGCATTTGCTGGCGGGCGCGCATCTGGGGCGGTTCGGCACGCCGCATTGATCGGCGATCGCGTTGGTTGACGATGACGATGATGGGCGTTGCCCAATGTCGCTCAACCTCGTCGCGTGCCGTTGCCTCTGCTGTAGCTGTAGCTGTAGCTGTAGCTGTTGCCGTTGCTGTTCCCCCCTTTGGAAAAGGGGGGCAGGGGGGATTCGCTTTTAACCCCAGCACCCGAATCGCCCGCAACAAAAAGCAAATCCCCCGGCGCATTGAGCCGTTGCTAAGACTTCATGCATCTCAGGCGCCAGCCCCATTTTCCAAAGGGGGCGATGCTCACTTGGCTTCAAGCCCCAAAACGACCGAAGGCGCTTTCGCGCCTTCAGTTCGCCTCACGATCGAATCGCCCGCAACAAAAAGCAAATCCCCCGGCGCATTGAGCCGTTGCTAAGACTTCCTGCATCGCAGGCGCCAGCCCCCTTTTTCAAAGGGGGCGATGCTCACTTGGCTTCAGGCCCCCCAAAACGACCGAAGGCGCTTTCGCGCCTTCAGTTCGCCTCACGCTTCGCGATAGATCATCGCGACAGGTTCACCACCACCCCCACCACGGCCACGGCGCCGGACGTTCGATCACGTCGACTTGTTGCCGCACCGGCCACAGATAGACCACTTCGGCGTCGAGCTGCGGGAAGCGGTAGTCGTACTGACCGATGCGCCGCGTTTCGTAGCCCGAGATGCGGCCGGTGAAGGTCACTTCGCGGTTGGTCTCGAACAAGGCCGGATCGTAGAAACCGGTGCGGCAGGCCAGGAAGCGGCCGCCGGTGTCGTCGGTCGCCCAGTACGGACGGCCGGTGTCGGTCAGGCGGGTCGAGATCATTTCGAAGCAGGTGCGGTTGGCCTGCGGCTCGACCGAGACGATGCGGCCGCCCCAGCGCACCACCGCGCCGGTGCTGTCGTTGGCGGCGGCGTCGGCCGGGGTCAGGGCGGTGAACGCGCCCTGCAGCGGTTTGGGTGCGCTCACGCACGCGCTGAGCAGCGCGACGCTGGCGGCTAACAAGGCAAGACGGAGCTTCATCGACGTTCTCCAGTGCGGCCCGGACGGTGTACGCGTAGCGCCCGGACCAGTTCGTTGCGCAGTTCTCGGGCCTCGCGCCGCCCGGCTTGACCACCAGCGTACCGCCAATCGCTGAAATGTTGGCTAAGTTGGAGCAGGCCGATCGCCAAATCCGGACGCGCCTTTCCGACACGTTCAGCCCAGGCCAGGGCCGGCTCGTGCGGTTCGCGCTCCAGGCCCAGCCGGCGGTAGCGCCGGCCCAGGGCATGCCAGGCGCGCAGCACCGGGTCGCGCTCGCGCTCGCCGCGGCTGCTGAGCCAAATCATCCACAGCCCGGCGACGCTCGCAAACAACACAAACAGCACAATCAGCCTGGTGCTGTCGAGGCGATCCACGCCGAACGGCTGCAACAGCCGTTGCTGGCGGTTGGCGTCGAAGCCGAGCACGAAGTCGTTCCAGCCGCGGCGCATCCAGTCGCTGAGATTGAACAGCGGCGTGACCGCGCCGATCGAACCGAACAGGCCGCTGGCGCCGGGCGCGCGATCGGCCAGGGTGTCGTAGATGCGTTCGGGCGCGACCGCGGCGGTCGGGTCGACCCGCACCCAGCCGCGGCCTTGCAACCAGACCTCGGCCCAGGCATGCGCATCGGAGCGGCGCACCAGCCAATAGTCGCCGATCCGGTTGTAGTAACCGCCGGCATACCCGGTGACCACGCGCGCGGGGATGCCGGCCGAACGCATCAGCACCACGAACGAAGAGCTGAAGTGTTCACAGAAGCCGGCTTTCTGGTCGAACAGGAACTCGTCGACCGAATGCCGGCCGAGCAGCGGCGTGGTCAGGGTGTAGGCGAACTCGCGGTGGATCATCGTCATCGCGCGTTCGACGATGGCCGCATCATTACTGCCCAGTTCGCGCCGCCAGCGCTGCGCCAGCGCCAGGGTGCGCGGGTTGTAGCCCTCGGGCAGGGCGAGCGCGGCGCGGCGCATGGTTTCGCGCAATTCGGGTTCGTAATTGACCGGCGGCGACGATTGCAGATGCCAGCGAGTGAGCGAGGTCAGGGTCTGCTCGGCATAGATGCCGTGATCGAGCGACAGGCGCGAATTCGGCGGCGCGGCCCGCGGCAGGTCGAGGGCGACGAACTGACGGTCGTCGGTGGCCTCGACTTCCAGGTCGTAATCCCACAGCACCCGGCTCGAACGCACCGGCGCCGGCGGCAGGCCGCGGAACCAGCGCGGCTGAGTCCATTGGCGGCCGTCGAAATTCCACAGCACCGGACCGCGCCAGTACATCTGCGAGGTCGGCGGGGTGGCGCCGCGGAAACGCGCGCGCAGGGTGACGGTCTCGTCGTTCATCAGATCGACCATCTCGCCCGGCGCCATCTTGTCCGACAGGCCCGGGCGCGCGAGCGCGCGTTCGGGCACGCCCCACAGCGGCGAGCCCAGGCGCGGGAACAGCCAGAACACCGCCAGCGCCAGCGGCAGGCCGATCCCGACCAGGCGGCCGATCGCGCTCAGGCGTTGCCACGGCGACAACGCCGGTTCGACCGCGCGGCCCGGTTCCGGACGCGCTTCGACTTCGGCCAGGCGTTGCAAGGTGGCCAGCGCGAACAAGGCCGCGGCCAGGCCCAGGATCAGCGACAACGGCCCCTGATCGAGCAGGAAGGTCGCGAACGGGCCGAACAGAGCGAAACCGATCAGACTGCGCGCGTCGCGCAGGGTGTAGGTCTCCGACGGCTTGAGCGCGAACATCGCCGCGAGCAACGCGCAACCGGTGTCGCGGCCGATGGCGAAGCGGGTGAGCACCAGCACGGTGCCGACCAGCGCCAGCACCATCACCAATCGCAACAGCGCCGGCAACGGTTTGCGCCACGACAGCACGCCCACGCCGATGCCGGCACCGGCGATGGTCAGGGCGATCTGCAGCGGCAATTGCAACAGCAGCGGCAACAGACAGCTCGCGCCGGCCAGCAGCGCCCAGCGGCGCGAGGTCGGTTCCAGTGCGGGCGGGGACGGTGCGCGCTCGGTCACGGCCGAATCGGTTCCTGGTGGGTTTCACTGCGATGGATGTCGCTGCGCGCAATGCAGCGGCGACGCGGGGACGGAAGCATCGACGTTGGCTGCGTCGCGGCGGACCGATCTTAAACTGGCTTGTCTTGAAACCGCCCGGTCTTAACCGGTTCGATATCAAATCGACCACTATCAAACCGGCCGATAGTAGAGCAGCCCGGCGCGCGCCGGCACAGTGACGCGCGCCGCGTCCTGACATGGCCGCGGCCGGCGCTGCCTTGTCGCTGGCGCCGCAAACGTGTTCCCATGGCACGGCCAGCTTCAGGGCATCGTCCGCAACAAGGCAGTCGCAGGCGCACACGCACGGTCGAAGACGACGACGTGGCGCCGGACACAGGGAGTGGTAATGGCCAGCGAACCCGAGACCGATTCTTCGACCCGCGCCGCGGCTGGCACGCCGCCCACGGTCGTGCATGGCAGCACCGTCCCCGCCGGCGGTCCCGCGGCGGTCAACGGCACGACCGCCGACGGCAAGCCGACCGTATCGCAGGAATTGTTCCGCCGCGGCGATGTCGTCATCACCCGCGAGCAGGTGATCGGCGGCGATCAATTCGGCGACAAGGTGGTGATCAGCACCGGCGCCGGCGACGATCGGGTCAATGTCGATCAACGCCGCAACGGCGTGCTCGACGTGAACATCAACGGCAGCCGTTACCAGATCACCCTCGCGCCCGGGCAGGAACTGGGCATGCGCACGGGCGACGGCAACGATGTCGTCACGGCCCAGCCGCGGGTCAGCGTGAACATGGATGTCGACGGTGGCGCCGGCAATGACACCATCACCACCGGCTCGGGCCGCGACCGCATCGACGGCGGCGAGGGCAACGACACGATTCGCAGCGGCGACGGCCGCGACGACGTGTTCGGCAACACCGGCAACGACACCATCGACGCCGGGCGCGGCAACGATGTGGTCTACGGCGGCGACGGCAACGACCAGTTACTCGGCGGCGATGGCCGCGACTACATCGAAGGCGGCAAGGGCAACGACCGCATCGACGGCGGCCGCGGCGACGATGTGCTGTCCGGCGGCCTGGGCGACGACAACCTCGTCGGCGGGCGCGGCAACGATCGCGTCTACACCGGCGCGGGCGCGGACCGGGTCGACAACCGCTCCGGCAACGACGTGATCTACGGCCAATCGGGCAGCGACAACATCACCGTCGCGCGCGGCGCTTCCAACCGCGTGGTCGAGGTCGACATGAGCGCCGCGATCGGCGCCAGCGTCACGGTCAACGGCTCGGCGGGGTTTACCCAACGCACCGAAGCCGACATCGAGATGCTGCGCTCTTCGCCCAACGGCCGGCAGATGCTGGGCGAGCTCGACCGCGCCGCCGATCCGGTCACCGGCACCGGCAAGAGCACGACCATCACCGAGCTGCAGAACGAATACAACGGCTCGGCCGGTCCGGTGACGCCGCCCACCTATCTGCGGCCCGGACCGGGCGGTACCACCGTGGCCGGCGGCGGCGAGAACACCACCGTCAGCTACAACCCGTCCAACCACAGCGAACAGTTTCCGGCTCCGTCGGTGGTGCTGTTCCACGAGTTGTCGCACGCCTACAACGGCGTCAACGGCACCGCGCAGCGCGGCACCTATGCCGGCGCCGGTCCCGACAACGGCATCAACAACGACGAGATGCAGGCGGTCGGCCTCAACAACGGCGGCGCGGCCTTCGATTTCGATCGCGATCCGGCGACCCCGGCGACCACCGCCAATCCCAAGGCGCTCAGCGAAAACGGCCTGCGCGAGGAAATGGGTTTGCCGCAACGTCCGAACTACAACGTCGGCGGCTGGAGCGGCGATATGGCGCGCGCTGACGTGCCGACCGGTTTGCCGGCTGCCGGCGGCACGGCTTTCGCCGGGATCGACAGCCGGGTCAGCGGTCTGTTGGCGGCGTTGGGCTCGGGCGATCCGGCGGCGCTGCGAGCGGCCACCCAGCGTGTCGCATCCGGAGAAATCGGCCAGTCCTTCCGCGAAGAAACCATCAGGACCGTGGATCAGCAAGCGCAGGCGCAAGCTGGGCCGGTGATGGAAATGGCCACGCCGGGCGAAGCGCCGCTGTCCATGGGGCCGCGGCGGTGAAGCTCGCGCGCCCAGCCCGCCCGGCCTGTCGTGCCGGCGCATCGATAGTGATCGCGGTCCTGGCGGCGGGCATCGCCACCGCCTGCGCGCAAACGCAACGGTCGAAAACGCATTCGGAGAGCAGTATGAGTTCCACAACCTCGATCCAGGACGCAGCGGCAGCTCAGGCGACCGTGCAGGGCGAACAAGGCAGCGTGTTGAAGGTCCGCTTCGACTATCAACCCGCCGCGCGCATCGTGGCGGTGAGCTATCGCTTGCGCAATACCGCCGACGCGCCGCTGGCGGTGTTCGATCGGGGCAATTTCCACGCGATCGATACCGGACGGCAGAAAGCCGGCGAGGTCGGCATTCCGACTGAAAAGACCGAAGGCGAGGACGTCGAGTTGATGCACGGCGTGCTGCCGCTGCGTCGGCCGTCACCGACCGTTCCGCCCACGCCGATCGCGCTGCGGCTCGAGCCGGGCAAGGAAGTGTCGGCGCGATTCGAATACGCCCTCAAGGGCACGCTTGCCCCGAAGCGCCTGCGTTGGTGCGTGGGCGTCATGCGTTTCAACGAAACCGACTTCGACCAGCCGCACACTGCATCGCAGGGCCAGTTGTGGCGCGCCTCGTTCGCGGTGGTCGGGAAACAACAGATGCTGTGCACGCCGTGGTTCGACGTGGCGGCGAACCGTTTCCAGGCGTAAGGGCCGAGAGTAGCCGCCGGCCTCAGCCCGGCGGCAACAACGCCAGCGCCTTGAGGCAGGCATGCCGATGCGCCGCGCCGGCGCCCGGTCCGAGCGCGGGCTGGTTCGGCAGATTCAATCGGTAGCGGCAGCCGTCGCGTTCGGCTTCGTCGACCCAGCGCGCCAGTCGCGAGATCCGCGCTTCCTGATTCAGGCCGACCAGTCGGTGCCATTCCAATTCGATGTCGGCGCCGACCGGTTGTTCGTATTCGCGCACCAGCAGCGTGTCGCGCCGCGCCGAATGCTTCCAGGCGATCGCGCGGCGCGCGTCGCCGGGGCGGTAGGCGCGCAGGTGATGCACGTCGTCGCCGGCCGGGTGCAGCCGGCTCACCGCTTGATCGCCGCCGCCGACCGGCAGTGGCGGGCCGTGCGCTTCGGGCGTCGGATAAACCAACAGCGGCGCCTGCGGCCACACATGCGACCAGGCCCGCGCCAGGCCAAGCGGGCGGGTGGTGGACACGCGCAGTTTCGGCAGGTCGAGCCAGCCGCGATGTTCGGTGAGCACGCGCAGTTCGGCTTCGCCCGCACCCTGGTCGAGATCGAGACGCGCGCCGGTCAATTCGATCGCGCCGGGCGCGTCCACGTGCAGGCCGCGGCGCACCCGGTCGGGCGCGGCGCGCGCATGCACGCGCACCAGCAGCGCGGTGCCGGCAGGAACCGGTTCGGCGTCGACCGCGACGATGCTAAGACCGGCCAGTTGCAGCTGCGCCGCGATCAGGCTGGCCAGACCGGCGCCGGCCAGCAGCAGCGCCAGCAGGAACGCCGGGTTGTTGTTGTAGTTCAGCGCGCCCAGCAGCATCGCCGCGAGCAGGGCGGCGTAGAACGCGCCGAAACCGGTCGGCAGCACGTAAATGCGGCGGCGGTCGAAACGCACCGGCAGCGCTTCGGGCCGGCGCGGCCGGGTCAAGCTCATCATCCGGTTGCGCAACGCCCGCGCGTAGCGGGTGCGCAGCGACGGCGCGCGCGGCGACTGCGGCGAAGGGGCGGCCATGGCCGGGTTCAATCCACCGCCACCGCGTAGAGGATGGACTTGGCGATGTCCGGGCCGGCATCGGCTTCGGCGACCAATCGGTGCGAGGCGACCGCGGCGAACAATGCCTGCACGTCCTCGGGCACCACATGCGCGCGGCCGAGCAGCAGCGCATACGCGCGCGAGGCGCGCAGCAGCGCCAGGCCGGCGCGCGGCGACAGGCCGACCCGCACGCCCGGATGCTTGCGGCTGCGCGCGAGCAGCGCCTGCACGTAGGCGATCAGTTGTTCGCTGGCGTACACCGCGTCGACCGCGCGACGGATCGCGTTGACGTCCTCGCTGCTCAGCACCGGCCGGGTCTGCGCGATCAGATCGCGGCGATCGGCGCCCGACAGCAGGTCGCGTTCGGCCGCTTCGTCGGGATAGCCCAGTTGCAGGCGCAGCAGGAAGCGGTCGAGCTGCGAGTCGGGCAGCGGATACGTACCCGACAGGTCCACCGGGTTCTGCGTGGCGATCACGAAGAACGGATCGGGCAGGGGATGGGTGCGGCCGTCGACGGTGACCTGATGTTCGGCCATCGCTTCGAGCAATGCGCTTTGGGTGCGCGGCGGCGCGCGGTTGATTTCGTCGGCCAGCAGCACCTGGGTGAACACCGGGCCGGGATGGAACTGGAACTGGCGCGACTGCGGATCGAACACCGACACCCCGACCACATCGGCCGGCAACAGATCGGAAGTGAACTGCACGCGCTGGAATTCCAGGCCCAGCGCCGCGGCCAGCGCATGCGCGAGGGTGGTCTTGCCCAGCCCGGGCAGGTCTTCGATCAGCAGGTGGCCGTCGGACAACAAGGCCACGAACGCCAGCCGCACCGCCTGCGCCTTGCCGAGTACCAGGCCGTTGACCTGGGCCTGGGCCTGTTCGAGGGCCGCGCGCAGGGCATCGGGTAGGATGCTGGCGTTGCCCGCCGCGCCGCTCTTGTCCGCGCGGGTCGCCGCGAGTGTGGCGCCTGCGTGTGCGGAATCTGCCGTCGGTGTTGCGCTCGTCGGTGCTGCGGTCATCGTTGCGTAAGTCCTGAGTCTGTAGGGTCGAGCGTACCGCGTGCCACGGCGGTCGGTGCGGCGGTGCAGGCGGGCGGCATGATCGCCCCCGGGTTGCGTCGGCTGCATTGGACGACAGGTTTTCTGGGATGAGCGTCAACAAACGCGCTGTCATGGCGCTCCCCGGATCGCGCCACGTCGCCGACAGCCACGGCATCCATCGCGGGCAGCGCCGGTCGCGCCGGCACGAACATCCATCCGAAGTGTAGCGAGGTCGAGTATCGATGCGGGACAAGGACGAAACCGGCGCGTTGCGCGATCTGCCCATTGAGCGTGTGTTCTGGAGTCTGTGGTCGCTGGTGCTGCTGCTCAAGCTCGCGGTCGCCGCGAAACTGCCGCTGTTCGTCGACGAAGCGTTCTACTGGCAGGAAGGCCGGCATCCGGCCGCGGCGTATTCGGACTTGCCCGGGCTGACCGCGTGGCTGGCGCGGATCGGCGTGGAACTCGGCGGCAACCACACCCTGGCGCTGCGCGCGCCGTTCGTGTTGATCGCCGCGCTGGTGCCGTGGCTGCTGGCGCGGATCACCGCGCGCGAATTCGGCGAGCGCCAGGGCTGGATCGCCGGCTGCTTCGCGATCCTGCTGCCGCTGTCGGGCACCTTGGGCGTGCTCGCCTTGCCCGACGCGATGATGGCCTTGGCGACCTTGTTGTGCCTGGACGCGGGCGCGCGCTTGTTGCGCGAGGTCGATGCGCGCACCGCGGTCGAACTGGCGGCCGGCCTGGCCCTGGGCGCGTTGAGTCATTACCGCTTCATCGCGGTGATCGCAGTCGGCTTCGTGGTGTTGCTGTTGTTGCCCGAAGGGCGGCGCGCGCTGCGCGACGTGCGCCTGATCATCGCGGTCGCGATCGGCGCCTCGGCGTGGGCGCCGCTGGTGGCCTGGAACATGGACAACGCCGACGCGGGCCTGCGCTTCCAACTGGTCGACCGGCATCCGTGGTCGTTCCATCTCGACGGCCTTTGGTTCATCGCGATCCAGGCGCTGCTGGTAACGCCGGCGCTGTTGCTCGCGCTCGCCCTGGCCGGCGCGCGCGGCGCGCGCGCGGTGTCGCCGGTGACGCGTTACTTCGGCTTGCTCGGCAGCCTGGTCGTGCTGGGTTTCTTCGTGCTGGGATTTTTCGCCGACACCGAGCGGGTGAGTTTTCACTGGCCGCTGCCGGGCTTCCTGGCCTTGCTGCCGTTGCTGCCGGGCGTGCTCGCGGCCTGGCCGGGCTGGGCACGAGTGCTGACCGTCGCCTGGGCCGGCGCGACCTTGCTGGCGATGCTGGGCTATTACGTCGCCGTGTCGATCCCGGGCCTGCGCGCGCACAGCGCCGGCGAGAAATGGTATCCGTCCAATTTCGCCGGCTGGGACGAACTGGCGCGCACGGTGCGCGCGCGTCAACGCGCGATGCCGCCGGGGACGCGGATCGTCGCCGACAATTTCAAGGTCGGCGCCGAGTTGGGATTCGCGCTGGACGATCCGCGCATCGCGGTGCTCGATCATCCGATCAACCACAAGCACGGCCGCGCGCCGCAGTTGCAGCTGTGGGGACTGCACAGCGCCGGCCGCGGCGACTGGGGCGCCACGCCGGTGCTGTTGTTGGTCGGCGTGACCGAGGTCGAATACAAGAACCTGTTGCAGCGCTATCACGCCTTGTGCGCGATGGCCGGGCCGTTGCCGCCGCCGCAGATCCTCAACGTTGATCACGGCCGCCAGCGCTTCGCCTTGTTCGCCTTCGACGGCACGCCGCGCGCAGGCGAATGCACCACGCCGGCGATGGCCTGGGTCGATGCGCCCGTCGCCGGCGCGAAGGTCGGCCGCGAGTTCGAGGTCAACGGTTGGGCCTTCAAGGATGGCGTCGGCTTGGCGCGGGTCGAGATCATGCTCGACGGACGCGTCGTCGCGCAGGCCGACTACGGCGGCGAGCGGCCGGGTATACGCGAGTACTGGGCCTTGCCGGACGGCAAGTATTCGAGCGATCCGCAGCATCCGAAGATCGGTTTCAGCGCGAAGATCGCGCTCGATGCCGAACCGCCGGGCCGGCATTGGCTGGGGCTGCGCCTGCACGGGCGCGATGGCAGCGTCGAGGATTGGGCCGAGCAGCCGATCGAGGTCAAGCGGCGATGAGGTTCGTTGCTCGGGCTACTGGATTTGCTTGTCGCCAGTGCAGGCCACTCAAGCGCCTACGAAATCGCGAGCGCCCCCTGTACGAGCGGCGCAAGCCGCGACCGCGACCCCGCAGCTACGACGCAAGCCGGTTTCGCGGCCGCGGCTTGTGATCGAAGGAAATCCGGTAGGACAAGGCCCCTGCAGATAGGCCATGCACGCGTGTTCGCGCATCGACAAAGCCTGCGAATGAATCCGCGCAAACTTTTATCGGAGCGACTTCAATCCCGAAGTGTTTCGTTGCGATCGCATCGATGCCGCATCGGGCCGCGATCGAAAAACGTCGGCGCTCAAGCCGTGCCGACGAGGCTTGGACACGATCGATCGCGAATCGAACTGCGCGCAACCATCGCGACCTCGGCCGCCGCCGCATCAGGGCAACCGATACCCCGCCTCGCGCAACAACCGCGCCGTCGCGATCAGCGGCAGGCCGATCAGCGCGGTCGGGTCGCGCGATTCGATCGCCTCGAACAAGCTGATCCCCAGGCCTTCGGACTTGAAACTGCCGGCGCAGTCGTAGGGCTGCTCGGCGTCGACATAGCGCGCGATTTCCTCGGCGCCCAGTTCGCGGAAACGCACGACCGTGGTGTCCAGCGCGGTCAGCGGCGCCTGGCCGAGGCGCAGCACGCACAGGCCGGTCAGGAAGCGCACCTCGCGTCCCGACATCGCAGCCAGCTGCGCCAGCGCGCCGGCGCGGTCGCCGGGTTTGCCGATCGGCCGGCCGTCGAACTCGGCGACCTGGTCCGAACCGATCACCCAGGCCTGCGGATGCAGCGCGGCGACCGCTGCGGCCTTGGCCACGGCCAGGCGCGCGGCCAGCGCGGCCGGCGCTTCGCCGGGCAGTGGGGTTTCGTCGGTCTCGGGCCGGGCGGTGTCGAAGGGCAGGCCCAGGCGGGCTAGCAGCTCGCGGCGGTAGATCGAGGTGGAGGCCAGGAGCAGGGGCATGGGGCGAGAAAGGAGTTGAGAGGAGTGAGGAAAGCAGTGGGGCGGGGCCGGTTTTCGTCTCGCAGCGTGTCGAGACGACACGAACTCATCCCAGCGGCGCGGTCCGGACCCGCTCGATCTCGTTCAGCAACTGCTCGATCTTGACCCGGGCCGCGTCGATCGAGGCGCGGACCTCGCTCAGCTGGGCCGGGCTGGCGCGGCGGCCGTGGTCGCGCAGCCACAGGCGCTGGCGCAGCATTTCGCGCATCGCGTCGCCGACCGGGTCGCGGCCCTCGTCGCCGGCGACCGCCTCGATTTCGGCCCGCGCGGTGCGCAGCCGGGCTTCCAGCGCATCGGCCGCGTCGAGCACCTCGCGCATCGCGCGCTGGCGCCGAGCCGGGCCGAACTGCCAGATCAGGGCCGACGCCAGGGCCGCCAGCACGGCCACGGTCAGGAGCAGGACGAGGGTCAAGGGCGGACTCGGCGCGGCGGCGGTGGGCCGGGCAGTCTGCACGGAGCGCCGGGGCGGCGGCAAATCCTTGCGCGGCCCGGGGCTTACGGTTTGACACAGCCTCGGACGGTCTTTAACATTCCGCGGCTTATGTCAGCCGATGTGCCATCCGGGCGGGTGCCCGATCTTCTCGATGCCTGGCGCCTGGTGGCGTCCCGGCGCGGTGTGGAAGGGCGTCTGCCGTTGTCAGCCCTGACCCGGTTGCAGGCCAGTCTGCTCGATACCGAAGGTTTCGTTGAGTACTCGCTGGATTTCGACACCGACGAACTCAAGGTGCCGTACGTCGAGTTGAAGATCGATACCGAGTTGCCGTTGCTGTGCCAGCGCACGCTGGAACGGTTCCTGCTCCCGGTGCGGATGGTGCAGCGCCTTGGTCTGATCCGCGAGGAAGCCGACGAAGCCGCGCTGCCGGAAGGCTACGAGCCGCTGCTGATGCCCGAAGACGGCATGCTGCGGGCCTCCGAGCTGGTCGAGGACGAGCTGATCCTCGCCGTGCCGGTGGTGCCGATGGCGCCGGGCACCGAGGCGATCGAGCGCGACTGGCCGGCGCCGCAGGAAGAACGCGACGCGGCCAATCCGTTCGCGCAGCTGTCCTCGCTGAAGAAGAATTGACGCAACACGCAACACCTCGCAGCAAACGTTTCACCCCAAGTTTCTTTCCGACCTGCAGGCGAATCAGCAAGCCGTTCCTGCTAATCGGGCTACGCTATCCACCTCAGGTTTCGACCGCTTTTCCGGAGCAAGACCATGGCTGTCCAGAAGTCCCGCGTTTCCCCGTCCCGCCGCGGCATGCGCCGCGCCCATGACGCGCTGACCAGCAAGCAGCTGGCCACCGACCCGACCAGCGGAGAGACCCACATCCGCCACCACGTGACCGCCGACGGCTACTACCGCGGCAAGAAGGTCATCGAGACCACTTCGCGCGTCGCCGACGAAGAGTAAGCTTCGTCTGCAAGCCGCGCCGCATGCCGCGATCGCGGCATGCGTTGCCGCTGATCTGGGCCGGCGCCGATGCGATCCGCATCGTCCCGGCGCCGATCCGGGCTCTTCGCTGAGAATGGCCCGACCGCAAGCAGACCTGCGGCCGCCGCGACTTCTACCTGCCGCCAGCTTATGCTGGCGGTCCTGTTTTCCGGTGGCCCGCGTTTGCCTGTCTCGCGCTGAGGCGCAAGCACCCTGCGGACCGCCTTACGGCAACGCCGCGGAGTGGTGATGACAGATCGGATTTACGCCCGTATCGCGGGCACCGGCAGCTATCTGCCGGAAAAGGTGTTGACCAACGCCGACCTCGCCCAATTCGTCGATACCAGCGACGAATGGATCGTCAGCCGGACCGGCATCCGCGAGCGTCATGTCGTCGCTGAAGGCGAGACCACCTGCGACCTGGCCTACCACGCGTCCGTGCGCGCCCTCGAGGCGGCCGGCGTGGACGCCAGCGAGATCGACCTGATCGTGCTCGGCACCACCACGCCGGACCTGATCTTCCCGTCCACCGCCTGCCTGCTCCAGCACCGCCTGGGCGCCAACGGCTGTCCGGCGTTCGACGTCAATGCGGCCTGTTCGGGCTTCGTCTATGCGCTGACCGTCGCCGACAAGTTCATCCGTTCCGGCGCGGCCAAGACCGTGCTCGTGGTCGGTTCGGAAACCCTGACCCGGATGCTGGACTGGAGCGATCGCGGCACCTGCGTGCTGTTCGGCGACGGCGCCGGCGCGGTCGTGCTCAAGGCCGACAGCGAAACCGGCATCCTCAGCACCCACCTGCACGCCGACGGCGGCAAGAAGGAATTGCTGTGGAATCCGGTCGGCGTGTCGGTGGGCTTCAAGCCCGAAGAGCACAACGTCGGGGTCAAGGTTTTGATGACCGGCAACGAAGTGTTCAAGCATGCGGTCAAGGCGCTGGATTCGGTGGTCGAGGAGACCCTGGAAGCCAATGGTCTGGACCGGCATGAAATCGATTGGCTGATCCCGCATCAGGCCAATCTGCGCATCATCGAAGCCACGGCCAAGCGCCTGGACATGCCGATGGATCGGGTCATCGTGACCGTCGATCGTCATGGCAACACCTCCTCGGGTTCGGTGCCGCTGGCGCTGGACGAAGCGGTGCGTTCGGGCAAGGTGCAGCGCGGGCAGTTGCTGTTGCTGGAAGCCTTCGGTGGCGGTTTCACTTGGGGCTCGGCGCTGCTGCGTTACTGATGCATTGCCGGTTGCGGGGACGGCGGTGGCCGTCCTCGTTCGATGGCTGGATTTCCGCGCGGGTCGGGCTTGTCGGGTTCGGCTCGCATAGTGCAGCTTGCATGTTGCAGCTTGTCGATTCGATGCGGTGCGCGCGGGCTGGCCGTTGGTTTCGATGCGGCTGTTGATTCGCGGTCGCGGCTTGCGCCGCTCCTACAGGCGGATACGCGGCTTTCGTACAGGCATGGCGCACGCGGGACGTGAGCCGCGTATCGCACTGTAGGAGCGGCGCAAGCCGCGACCGCGCAGGCATGAGTTCGCCGCGCAAGCCGCGTGTCCGCACCGCGCAATCGTCATGTACGCGTCGCTTTGCACTGCGCAATCGTTATCGACGTACCGCTACGGCAATCCGACGCGCCCGGGTGCATCGCCGCCCATCGCGCCTCCATCGTTTGCATGGTCGCAGCGCCTGCCGAGTCACCCGGCATCGCGCCGGGATGTGACCCCGTACCGTCGGGTACAGACGATCGCGACGGTTCGCCCGTATCATTCGCGATCCTCACCGATCTGGTAGCACGCGTGACCGATCAGCGACTTTCTTTCGTCTTCCCGGGCCAGGGCTCGCAAGCCATCGGCATGCTCGCCGAGCTGTCGGAACTGCATCCGCAGATCCGCGACGCCTTCGTCGAGGCCAGCGATGGCGCCGGGGTCGATCTGTGGGCGCTCAGCCAGGGCGGTCCCGAGGAAATGCTCAATCGCACCGAATACACCCAGCCGGCGCTGTTGGCCGCGGGCGTGGCGGTGTGGCGCCTGTGGCAGGCCCGCGGCGGCGCGCAGCCGGCCTTGCTCGCCGGCCACAGCCTCGGCGAATACAGCGCGCTGGTCGCGGCCGGCGCCTTGTCGCTGCGCGACGCGGCGCATCTGGTGCGTCTGCGCGGTCAGCTGATGCAGGAAGCCGCGCCCGCCGGCACCGGCGCGATGGCCGCGGTGCTCGGCGCCGAAGACGCCCTGGTCGAGGAGATCTGCCAGGCCGTATCGGGCACCGAAGTGGTGGTGCCGGCGAATTACAACTCGCCCGGCCAGATCGTGATCGGCGGCCATGCCGGCGCGGTCGACAAGGCGCTCACTCGCCTGGCCGAAGCCGGCGTGCGCAAGGCGGTCAAGCTGGCGGTCAGCGTGCCCTCGCATACGCCGCTGATGCGCGAAGCGGCCAACCGTCTGGCCGAGGCCATGAACGCTCTGGCCTGGCAGGCGCCGAGCATTCCGGTGGTGCAGAACGTCGATGCGCAGGTGCATGCCAGCGTCGAGGCGATCCGCGACGCGCTGGTGCGTCAGCTGTACCTGCCGGTGCAATGGACCGGTTGCGTGCAGGCGCTGGCCGCGGCCGGCGTCGGCCGCATCGCCGAATGCGGCCCGGGCAAGGTCCTGGTCGGGCTGGTCAAGCGCATCGACAAGAGCATCGACGGCCGCCCGCTCGGCACGCCGTCCGATTTCGAGACCGCGCTCGCCGATTGGCAGTGAGCGCGGACCGATCGGCCCACCGTCATTTCGCCGCGATGCCGCCGTCCACCGGCAGGGTCACGCCGGTGACGCCGTAGGCTTCGTCCGAACACAGCCACAAGGTGGCGTTGGCGATCTCTTCGGGTTCGGACATGCGCTGCATCGGCGACTGTCCGGCCAGGAAGGATTTCATTTCATCGCTCAGGAAGGCCTTGGTCGCTTCGGTGGCCACCGCCGCCGGAGCCACCACGTTCACCCGGATATGGTTTTTCGCATACATCACCGCCGCCCATTTGCTCATGTGGATCATGCCGGCCTTGGCGGTGCTGTACGACAGGCTGGTGAAGTCGACATCGACGATCAGCCCGGCGATCGAGCCGGTGTTGACGATGGCGCCGCCGCCTTGCTTGAGCATTTGCCGGATCTGGTACTTCATGCCCAGGAATACGCCGCTCAGGTTCAGCGCGATGTTCTTGTTCCAGCCTTCTTCCAGGGTGTCGTGGACGCCGGTGCCCAACTCGTCCGGCGCCAGGATGCCGCCGGCGTTGTTGACCGCGACGTCGAGGCGGCCATGACGCTGGGCGATGTCGGCGATCAGGCGTTCGGATTGGGCCGGATCGGTCACGTCGGATTGGACGAACTGCGCCTGCCAGCCTTGTTCGCGCAACTGCGCTTCGAACGCGGGGCCGTGCTCGGCCGACAGATCGGTGAACACCACGCTCGCGCCTTCGCGTGCGAACGCGGCCGAGGTGATCTTGCCGATGCCGGTGGCACCGCCGGTGACCAGCACGATCTTGTTTTCGTAACGTTTGCGGCTCGCGGTCATGGATCGCGCCTGATAAGAGTGGGCGAAGCGGGGAAGGGTGGGGTGTGCGGGCGTGCCGGCAACGACGCGGCAGCGGCCATGATGAGCGGCGAGTATTGCGCCCGCATGGCGCGGCTGAACGCGGTCTGCGTCACGTCGGCCGACGCGCGCGCCAGGCGCTTGGCGCGGATGCGCGCGCGGTCCGGTTCAATCCGTGATGCGGGCCGCCAGGGCGGCGCCGGCGCCGGTTCGCGCGCTACTCATCGCCACCCGCAGCCTGTACGCTTTGCTGCGGTCGCAACATTTCCGGTCCGGCGCCCATGCGGCGACAGTCCCGGCGATGCCGCCGCGACCGCGACCCGATACGATCGGGCTTGGCCCTTGCGCGCGAACGCGCGCCGGCCCAGCCCGCACCGGACACGTGTTTTGAACGGAGTGAATGCATGAGCACTGCCCCGCTTTCGGGTGAAATCGCCTTGGTCACCGGCGCCAGCCGCGGCATCGGCGCCGCCATCGCCGACGAACTGGCCGCGCAGGGCGCGACCGTCGTCGGCACCGCGACCAGCGAAGCCGGCGCGCAGGCGATCGGCGAGCGCCTGGCCGCTCACGGCGGCCACGGCCGGGTGGTCGATGTCGCCAGCGCCGCCTCGATCGAGGCGCTGATCGACGGCGTGAGCAAGGACATCGGCGCGATCTCGATCCTGGTCAACAACGCCGGCATCACCCGCGACAACCTGCTGATGCGGATGAAGGACGAGGACTGGCAGGCCATCCTCGACACCAACCTGAGCAGCGTCTACCGCACCAGCAAGGCGGTGATGCGCGCGATGATGAAGGCGCGCCGTGGCCGCATCATCAATATCGCCTCGGTCGTGGGCGTGACCGGCAACGCCGGTCAGGCCAACTACGCCGCGGCCAAGGCCGGCGTGATCGCCTTCAGCAAATCGATGGCGCGCGAGATCGGCAGCCGCGGGGTGACCGTGAACGTGGTCGCGCCCGGCTTCATCGACACCGACATGACCCGCGACCTGCCGCAGGACGCGAAGAAGGCCATGTTCGAACAGATCGCGCTGGGTCGCTTCGGCGAACCGGCCGACATCGCCCGCGCCGTGGCGTTCCTGGCCAGCCCAGGGGCGGCCTACATCACCGGCGAAACCCTCCACGTCAACGGTGGCATGTACATGCCGTAAGCCCTTGGCGTAGGCTAGTAAGCGATTGAACCCAAAGGGGTTTCGTCGAAACCGGGAGCCGGTCTCGCGAAACCGCTCGATTCCATTAGACTATTCCATCGAAAACCCCTCACGGGAGGAGCAGCATCCATGAGCAGCATCGAAGAACGCGTCAAGAAAATCGTGGTCGAACAGCTCGGCGTCAAGGAAGATGAAGTCACCAACAACGCTTCGTTCGTCGACGATCTCGGCGCGGATTCGCTCGACACCGTCGAGCTGGTGATGGCGCTCGAAGAAGAGTTCGAGTGCGAGATTCCGGATGAAGAAGCCGAGAAGATCACCTCGGTGCAGCAGGCGATCGACTACGTCAAGGCGCACGTCAAGTCGTAACGCGCCTGGCGCTGGCCGCATGCGTTACGACGCCTGCGGCAAGCGCGCAGCACGCATTATCAAGTGACAACTCGGGGCCGCATTGCGGCCCCGTGCTTTTCCGGCCGGTCAATACGCCGGCGTAGCGTCCGCAGACGGAATCAACAGAGGCAGCGTTGCATGTCCAACCGTACCTTCAACCGCCGCGTGGTCGTCACCGGCCTCGGTCTCGTTTCCCCGCTCGGCAACGACGTTGTCAGCAGCTGGGACGGCATCGTCAATGGTCGCTCCGGCATCGGTCCGATCACCCATTTCGATCCGGCCTTGTTCACCACCCGCATCGCCGGTGAAGTGCGCAATTTCGACATCACCAATTACGGGGTGAGCTCGAAAGACGCCAAGAAGATGGAAGAGTTCATCCACTACGGCGTGGCCGCATCGCTGATGGCGCTGCAGGACGCCGGCATCACCGTCGACGATTCCAACGCCGAGCGCATCGGCGCGCTGATCGGTTCGGGCATCGGCGGCCTGCTCGGCATCGAAGAGCAGACCATCAAGTACCACGAGGGCGGCCCGCGCAAGATCTCGCCGTTCTACGTGCCCAGCACGATCATCAACATGCTGCCCGGCCAGGTCTCGTTGCTGACCGGCATCAAGGGCCCGAATTTCTCCGCCGTCTCGGCCTGCGCCACCTCCAACCATTCCATCGGCATGGCGATGCGCATGATCCAGTACGGCGATGCCGACGTGATGGTGGCCGGCGGCGCCGAGCGCGGCTCCTCGCCGACCTCGGTCGGCGGCTTCTGCTCGATGAAGGCCATGTCCACCCGCAACGACGATCCGATCCACGCCTCGCGGCCGTGGGACAAGGAACGCGACGGCTTCGTGCTCGGCGACGGCGCCGGCATCCTGGTGCTGGAAGAGTACGAACGCGCCAAGGCGCGCGGCGCGCGCATCTACTGCGAACTGGCCGGTTTCGGCGCCAGCTCCGACGCGTTCCACATGACCGCGCCGAGCGAGAACGGCGAAGGCCCGGCGCGCTGCATGGTGTCCGCGCTCAAGGACGCCGGCCTCAACCCGGAAGACGTGGATTACCTCAACGCGCACGGCACCTCCACCCCGCTCGGCGATCTGGCCGAGACCCTGGCGATGAAGCGCGCGTTCGGCGATCACGCCTACAAGATGATGGTGAGCTCGACCAAGTCGATGACCGGGCACCTGCTCGGCGCGGCCGGCGGCGCCGAGGCGATCTTCTCGGTGCTCGCGCTGCATCACGACATCATCCCGCCGACCATCAACCTGGACGAGCCGGGCGAGGGGTGCGATCTGGACTACGTGCCCAACACCGCGCGTCAGGTCAAGATCGACGTGGCGATGTCGAACGGCTTCGGTTTCGGCGGCACCAACGGCACGCTGGTGTTCAAGCGGCTGTAATCCGCCCGAACATCCGCGTCGTTGCGAGGCCCGCGAAGTCCAACTTCGCGGGCCTTCGCATGTCTGCGATGCCACGATGCCCACCTGTAGGAGCGGCACAAGCCGCGACCGCGAATCCACACCCACGTCGAAACACCGCCATGTCCGCGAATCCCCAATCGCGGCTTGTGGCAGAACCAAATTCCCACGGCCGCCGCTCCGACAACCCCAGCCCCAACGCGTACGATGCCGCCATGCCGACCGCATCCCCGCGCCATGACTGAATTCCGCCTGTTCCGCGGCGCCGACCGCATCGACGCGCTGTCGCCCGCCGACCGCGCCTACGCCTACGGCGACGGCGTGTTCGAAACCATGCGCGCGCACCGCGGCGAGCTGCCGTGGTGGGATCGCCACTGGGCGCGGCTGCGCCACAGCGCGCCGCGGCTGGGCCTGATCCTGCCCGAGGAAGACCAGGTCCGCGCCGAAGCGCAGGCCCTGCTGGCCGGCGAGGACGCGGTACTCAAGCTGATCCTCAGCCGCGGCGAAGGCGGCCGCGGCTACGCGCCGCCGGCGCAGGCGATTGCGTCGTGGACGATTTCGCGCCATCCGCTGCCGCCGCCCGCGCCGCGCGAAGGCCTGACCCTGCGCTGGTGCGACCTGCGCGTGTCGCTGCAGCCGGCGCTGGCCGGGATGAAGCACTGCAATCGCCTGGAACAGGTGCTGGCGCGCGCCGAATGGGACGATCCCGATGTGCATGAAGGGCTGTTGCTGAACACCGACGGCGAACTGGTCGGCGCGACCGCGGCCAATGTGTTCATGCTGCGCGCCGGGGCCTGGCTGACCCCGCCGGTGGACCGCTGCGGCGTCGCCGGCGTATGCCGCCAAGCCCTGATCGATCTGGCCGATATCCAGGTGCGGCCGCTGAACGCCGCCGACCTCGCGCGGGCCGACGCGATTTTCCTGTGTAACGCCGTGCGCGGTATCCTGCCGGTGGCGCGGCTCGGCGAGCGGCAATGGGCGCCGCATCCGGGTCTGACCGGGTTGCGGCGCCGGCTCGGCTCAAGCCATCCCGCCTTCGCTGGGCTCGACGACTAGCGCCGCACTCGCGGCCGGCCGGTCGCGGCGGCGCGCGGCGGGTCGACTCGAATGACGGAGGTTTCGTGGCAGAAAAGAAACGCAAGCGCGGCTGCGGTTGCCTGATCGTGATCGTGGTGCTGCTGGCGGCCCTGGCCGCCGCGGGCGCGTGGCTGTGGCAGCGTTACGACGCCTTCGCCGCCACCCCGATGAGCGGGCTGGAGAAGGGCGAAACCCTGCTGGTCGAGCGCGGCGACTCGCTGCCGACGGTGGTGCGCAAGCTGCGCGCGGCCGGGGTCGAGGTCGGCGAGCCGATGCAATGGCGCGTGCTGGCCAAGCAACTCGGCGCGGCCGGGCGGCTGCAGGTCGGCGAATACGCGCTGGAACCGGGCACCAGCCCGCGCGCGCTGCTGATCGCGATGCGCGACGGCAAGATCATCAGCTACCGCTTCACCATCGTCGACGGCTGGAACATGCGCGACCTGCGCGCGGCCCTGGCCCGCGCCACCCCGCTCAAGCAGCAGATCGGGCAGCTCGACGACAGCGCGCTGATGAAGGCGCTCGGCCATCCCGGTCAGCACCCGGAAGGCCGCTTCCTGCCGGAGACCTACCAATACACCGGCGGCGACAGCGACCTGGACGTGCTCAAGCGCGCCTACGCCGCGATGGACAAGGCGGTCGCCGCGGCCTGGGCCGCGCGCGACCCCAACAGCGTGCTCAAGAGCCCGGCCGAACTGCTGATCATGGCTTCGATCGTGGAGAAGGAAACCGGCATCCCCGAAGAGCGCGCGCAGATCGCCGGGCTGTTCGAACGCCGGCTCAAGCTCGGCATGAAGCTGGAAACCGACCCGACCGTGATCTACGGCATCGGCGCGGCCTACGACGGCAACATCCGCAAGCGCGACCTGCAGACCGATACGCCTTACAACACCTACACCCGCGTCGGCCTGCCGCCCACGCCGATCGCGATGCCGGGCCTGGCCGCGCTCAAGGCCACCGCCAACCCGGCCCCGGGCGACGCGCTGTTCTTCGTCGCCTCCGGCGACGGCAGCGGCCGCAGCCTGTTCGCCGCGACCTACGCCCAGCATCAGGCCAATGTGCGCATCTACCTGCAGCGCTATCGCCAGAACCAGACCCGCGGCCAACCCGAAGAGGGTAAGGCGGTGCTGGAGGAAGCGGCCGAAGCCACCGATGCGCAGGCGCCCGCGCCGGCATCGTCCGGGGCGACCCGATGACGCTGCGGACCCACGCGCGCTTCGTCACCCTGGAGGGCGGCGAAGGCGCGGGCAAGTCGACCGTGCTCAGCGCCCTGCGCGCGGCGTTCGAACGCGCCGGCATCCAGGCCGTGTACACGCGCGAACCCGGCGGCACGCCGCTGGCCGAACAGATTCGCGGCCTGATGCTCGATACCCACCACGAGCCGGCCTCGCCCGAAGCCGAATTGCTGCTGGCCTTCGCCGCGCGCGCCCAGCACGTGCGCGCGACGATCCTGCCGGCGCTCGAGCGCGGCGAGTGGGTGGTCAGCGATCGTTTCACCGATGCCAGTTATGCCTACCAAGGCGCCGGTCGCGGCCTGGATGCGCAGTTCATCGGCGAACTCGAACGGCGCGTGGTCGGCATCCGTCCGGCGCTGACTTTGTTGCTAGACGTGCCGGTCGAGATCGGCCTGCAGCGCATGCGCGGCCGCGGCGCCGCCGACCGGATCGAAAGCGAACGCAACGATTTCTTCGAGCGCGTGCGCCAGGGCTATCGCGACCGCGCCGCCGCCGAGCCGGAACGGTTCGAACTGATCGATGCCAGCCAACCGGCCGACACCGTCGCCGCGCAGGCGGTCGCGCGTCTGCACGCGCTGATCGCCGCGACTTCATCAGCCGAGGTCGCGCGATGAGCGCCGCCGTGTTCGCGCCGTGGCAGCGGCGCATCTACGACCAAGCCAAGGCCTCGATCGACGCCGGCCGTCTGGGCCACGGCCTGTTGTTCTGCGGCCCGGCGCAGTTGGGCAAGCGCGCGGTCGCCGAGCGCCTCGCGCACGGCCTGCTGTGCCGCGACCGCGACGCCGCCGGCGAACCCTGCGGCCGTTGCCGCAGCTGCCTGCTGCTCGCCGCCGGCACCCATCCGGATTACCAGTTGGTGAGCTTCGTGCCGAACAAGGAAGGCACCAAGCTGCGCACCGAAATCGTGATCGACCAGATCCGCAGCCTGTCCGAACGCCTGGCGCTGACGCCGCAGTACGGCGGCGCGCAGATCGCGATCATCGACCCGGCCGACGCGATCAACAACGCTGCCTGCAACGCCTTGCTCAAGACCCTGGAAGAGCCGGTGCAGGGGCGTTATCTGTGGCTGGTCAGCTCGTACCCGGCGCGGTTGCCGGCGACCATCCGCAGCCGCTGCCAGCGCCTGGAATTCCGCCTGCCGCAGCCGGACGAATCGCTGGCCTGGCTCAAGGCCCAGGGCCATAGCGAGGCCAGCGCGCGCGAGGCGTTCGACGCCGCGCGCGGGCATCCGGGCCTGGCCCACGAATGGCTGACCGGCGACGGGCTCAAGCTGCGCCGCGAAGTCGCCGCCGACCTGAGCAAGCTCGCGCGCGGCGAGACTTCCGCGCCGGAAGTCGCGCAACGCTGGGTCGGCGACGAACACGCATCGCTGCGTCTGCGACACGCGTCGGACATCGCGCTCGCGCAGGCCGCGTCCGGCTTGACCGACCCGGCCCGCGCGCGCAGTCTTGCGACTTGGTTCGATCGCGCCAACCGCACCCGCGATTTACTGCGGACCACGGTCCGCGCCGATCTGGCCGTCGTCGAATTGTTGATGGCCTGGCGCGCCGACGAAGCGCGCCGCGCCGCAGGAGGAAGCAGGGCATGAACGCAACAGCGGGCGCAGCGCGGCAGGGCATCTTGTCGTTGACGATCAAGGACAAGGCGGCGCTGTACAGCGCCTACATGCCGTTCCTGAAATACGGCGGCATCTTCGTCGCCACGCCCAAGCGCTATTTCCTCGGCGACGAAGTGTTCCTGCTGCTGACCCTGCCCGAATCCAGCGAGCGCATGCCGGTGGCCGGCAAGGTCGTCTGGGTCACCCCGACCGGCGCGCAGGGGCACCGCGCGGCCGGCATCGGCGTGCAGTTCGCCGAGACCGCCGAGGGCGACGCGGTCAAGGGCAAGATCGAGGCCTTGCTGGCTGGCACCTTGTCGGCCGAGCGGCCGACGCACACCATGTAACACTGCGGTCGAGCAACGCAGCGGTCGATCCGCTCGCAAGGAGGCGGGATGTCTTCAGTGTGTGCCATTTCCCCACGCGACAAGCGCGCCCAGGCCCGGCGCGTGGGCGACGATTTGCTGCGCCACCATGGCAAGAAGCCTTACTACAGCGTCGAGGAAGTAAAGGCCGCGAACCGTCGCAATCAGGTGCCGTTCGATGTCGAGTGTTGGTCGCATGCGTTGTTCAACACGCATGAGGATTTCGACGCGATGCACGCGGCGCTCGGCGAGGCCTGCGATTACGTGGCGATGAAGACGCAGATGCTGCAGGCGGTCAGCCTGGGCGAGGGCGGGTGGTTCGACTTCGATTTCGACCTGTCGTGGCTGGAGTTTCCCGACATCGATTGGTCGGTGTTCGATTTTTTCGATTGAGGGTGGTGCTTTGGTGGCGGGTGGCGAGGTGTAGTCGCTGTTGCGCTCCGTCGCATTCGGTTCCGTCGCATTCGTTGTCACTCTCCGTTCGTTCAAGGCCCTCGGGTGAGCTTGGTCGTCGAGTCTCTGCGTTTGATTCCGTTGCGCGCCTTGTCTTCAGCATTGCCAGACACTTCCTCCTAGTTAGTCGGGACGAGTCCTGGCGATGCGCACTCGTTCGAAAGATATGCATTGACGGCGTAGTCACGTCGAAGCTCCTGTAGGAGCGGCGCGAGCCGCGACCGCGGCAATGCAGCTACGACGAACGCTTCGCCGTTGCCGTGATGGCGCGGTCGCGGCTTGCGCCGCTCCTACAGGGTGGCCATGTCGCTTTTGCTTGGGCTTGAGGCGGCGCAGTTCATCCAGCGCTGCGAAGCCACTTGCTCGCGTTAGCAAACGCACACCCGTAGGGCGGCGTGCAGGATGCACGCCGTGCGCCACCGGGACATGGATGTCCCGTGTGGCGCATGCCCGCGTCAGCTCCGCACTTGCGGGCCCTTGATTCAAAGAAAAGCGTTTTTCTTTGGTTACCTTTCTTTTGTCGCTTTTGACAAAAGAAAGTAACTCGGCCGCTTGCGGACGAAAGCTGTTGATCTTGCCTTTGGCTTGAAGCTTTGAAGCTTGAAGCTTTCAAAGCTGAAGCTAGATCAAAAGCTTCCGCCGCTGAAGCGACGGGTCACTTTCTTTTGTCTAAAGCAACAAAAGAAAGGTAACCAAAGAAAAATGCTTTTTTGTGAATCAAATGCCCGCGCGTGCGGTGCTTCCGCGGGCATGCGCCACACGATACATCCTGTCTCGGTGGCGCACGGCGCACATCCATGTGCGCCGCCCTTCGGGTGTGCTTTTGTTCTCGCGAGTTCCGGGCTTCGCAGCGCTGGATGGACTGCGCGGCTTCAAGCTCAGGCCGAACTTGCATGGCCACCCTGTAGGAGCGGCGCGAGCCGCGACCGCGCCATCACGGCAACAACGAAAGCTTTGATCACGATCGCGGCGCCAAAAAAAGAAGAAGCCGCGCACTGCGCGGCTTCTTCGTTTGCGATTCGCCTGGAGCGTTTACTTACGCAACGCCGCCGAATCCCAACCCGGCCGCGGCGCAAACCGATCGCCATAACGCGCCTGCAACTGCTGCAAACGCGCTAGCACGTTCTCCACCCCGGTCTCGCGCACGTACTGAATCGGACCGCCGCGGAACGGAGCGAAACCGGTGCCGAAGATCACGCCGGCGTCGAGCAGATCGCCGTCGCTGACCACGCCGTCGTGCAGGCAAGCCACCGCTTCGTTGATCAACGGCAGGATCAGGCGATCTTCCAGGTCGGTCGGGGCCTTGTAATCCTTCGGCAACTCCAGCTTCTGCGCGCGGCCGTTTTCCCACTTGTACAAACCCTGGCCGTCCTTCTTGCCGCGCTTGCCCGGCTCGACCGTGCTCAACGCGGCCGGTACGGTCAGGCCGAGGAACGGGGCGAGTTCCGCGCCGACGCCGGCGGCGACGTCGAGGCCGACGGTGTCGATCAGTTCGATCGGACCCATCGGCATGCCGAACTTGATCGCGGCCTTGTCGATCGCCGGGCCCGGGATGCCTTCGGCGAAAGCATTGCCGGCTTCGAGCAGATACGGGAACAGCACGCGGTTGACCAGGAAGCCCGGCGTGCCGGCGACCGGCACCGGCAACTTGTCGATCGCCTTGCAGAACGCCGCCAGGCGCTGCTCGGTTTCCGGCGCGATCTGATCGTGGCGGATGATCTCGACCAGCGGCATCAACGCGACCGGATTGAAATAATGCAGGCCGCCGAACTGGGCCGGACGGCGGATATGTTCGCGCAGTTCGTCGAGCGGAATCGAGGAGGTGTTGGTGGTCAACAGCGCATCGGCTTTCAGGCGCGGCTCGACCTGGTCGTACAACTCGCGCTTGGCTTCGGGTTTTTCGATGATCGCTTCGATCACCAGGTCGGCGATGTCGGCGCCCGCGCCGGCCAGATCGCCTTTCAGACGCGCGGCCACGGCCGGACGCTTGGCCTCGTCTTTCACCTTCTTGGCGAACAGTTCCTGCGCGCGTTCCAATGCGCCGTCGATGAAGCGCTGCTCGCGATCGGACAGCGTGACTTCGAAGCCCTTGTAAGCCGACCACGCGGCGATGTCGCCGCCCATCACGCCGGCGCCGACCACGTGCACGTTCTTGATCCCGTGCTCCTTGCCGCCCTGGCCCTTTAGCCGTTCCTGCAGGAAGAACACGCGAATGAGGTTGCGCGCGGTCGGCGTGCCCGACAGCTTCACCACCGACTTGCGTTCGGCCGCGAGCTTGGCCTGGATGCCGCCGCCGGTGCGCTCCCAGGTCGAGATCAGCGCATACGGCGCGGGGTAGTGGTCTTTCTTGGCTTTGCGCGCGACCTGCTTGACCAGCATCGGCGCGAGGATCTTGCGCGCCAGCCAGGTGTTGGTCGCCCAGCCCATGAAGCGCTGCTTGAACGGACGGTCCGCGCCGCGCAGGGCGAGGCCGGCGGCGGTGTCGACCAGCACCGCCGGTTCGGCGATCTTGTCGACCAGGCCGATCGCGCGCGCGGCCGAGGCCGACAGGGTGCGGCCGGTCAGCATCATGTCGAACGCGGCCGGTGCGCCGACCAGGCGCGGCAGGCGCACGCTGCCGCCCCAGCCCGGGTAGATGCCCAGCTTCACTTCCGGCAGGCCGATGCGGGTCGACGGGTCGCTGCTGGCGACGCGGTAGCGGCAGGCCAGCGAGATCTCGGTGCCGCCGCCCATGCAGAAGCCGTGGATCGCCGCGACCGTGGGGCAGGGCAGTTCGGCCAGACGCTGGAACACCTGCTGGCCGCGACGGATCGCGTCGCCGACCGTGCCCTTTTCGTCGAAGGTCTGGAATTCCTTGATGTCGGCGCCGGCGATGAAGCCGCTGCTCTTGGCCGAGCGCAGCACCAGGCCCTTGGGCGGGTCCAGCGCGAGGCGCTCGAGCAGCCCGTCGAGTTCGATCAGCACGTCCTGGGCGAAGGTGTTGACCGGCGATCCCTCACGGTCGAAAGAAAGCACCAGTACGCCGTCCTCGCGCAGTTGGGTGTGCCAGTGCCGGGCACGGAGCCCGGCAAACGCGGGGAGGCCGTCGAGGGCTGCAGTCATGCCGCACCATCCGTTCAGGTATGGAATAGGTCGCTATCATCCCGATCTTGTTTCGTCGCCGTCAAATCGGCACCGCCGAAGTGACACGGGCCGCCCGGCAGGAACGCGACGCAAACGAGGGGATTGGCGACCACAATGGACCGTCCCGGCCGCCAGCGCATCGCTTATGTGACACTTGGCGGTTGCGCGAGGTCGCCGGTGGCCCCATTAATCCAGCGATTGAACTTTCCCCCGACAGGGTTGTCCCATTGTTCGGCCATGGCCGAGCTGACAGGAGTGCCGGCGCGGTATGGCCGAAAATGAGTTGTTGGACCAGGAGCTGGTCAGGCGTGTCCAGCGCGGCGACAGCACGGCCTTCGATGTATTGGTGCGCAAGTACCAGCATCGGATCACCGCGTTGATCGGGCGCTACATTCCCGACTGGAGCGAATGCCAGGACGTGGCCCAGGAAACCTTCATCCGCGCGTATCGCGCGATGGCGAATTTCCGCGGCGACGCCCAGTTCTATACGTGGTTGCACCGGATCGCCGTGAATACCGCCAAAAACTACCTGGTAGCGCAGAACCGCCGGCCGCCGACCGACGATATCGACGCCGGCGACGCCGAGCAGTTCGATACCGGCATCCGTCTGCGCGACACCGACACGCCGGAACACGAACTGCTGCGGCAGGAAATCGAACGCACCGTGATGAAGGTGGTCGATTCGCTGCCGGAGGAATTGCGGGCCGCGATCACCCTGCGCGAGGTGGACGGCCTGAGCTACGAGGAGATCGCGCAGAAGATGGCTTGCCCGATCGGCACCGTGCGTTCGCGGATTTTCCGCGCCCGCGAGGCGATCGATACGGAACTTCGGCCCCTGTTGGACAATCAAGACCAGGGTAACCACCGCCCCCGGGAGCGCGCCCACTGATGACTTCGACCCCATTCCATAGCGATGCCCACCGCGACGAGCGCGAGAACCTCAGCGCGTTGTTCGACGGCGAGCTCGATGCCGACGCGGCGCGTTTCGCGCTCAAGCGGCTCGGCCACGACGTGCAATGGCGCGACACCTGCGGTCGCTGGCAGCTGTGCGGCGACCTGCTGCGCCGCCAGGCCGGCGCGGGCGTGACGCCCGGTTTCGCCGATCCGGGTTTCGCCGATCGCGTCGCCGCGGCGATCGCCGCCGATGCGGCCTTGCAGAACGTGCGCGATACCGCGACTACCCAGGACGCCAGCATCAAACCGCGCCGGGCGGCCGGTTCGCGCCGCGGCTGGATCGGTGGCGCGGCTCTGGCGGCTTCGGTCGCGGTCGCGGCCTTGTTCGTGGCGCGGCCGTTCTCCGACGAGGCCGGCGGCAACACCGACCCGGCCCAGATCGCGGCCCAGACCACCACGGTGACGCCGGCGCAGAATGCCCAGCCCACCCAGCAGCCCGCGCCGCAGCCCATTCCGGCCGAGCCGGCGCAGGCGGTCGCGAGCTTGGCCGATGCCGAGCCGTCGCTGACCTCGGCCGATGCCTCCGGCCTCGCCGCCGGCGCGGTCGCGGTGGCGGAAATTCCGCGTCGCCTGGCCGAGCGCCGTTCGCGCGGACAGAGCCAGCGCGCCGCGCTGCGTGCCTCCGAGCGCCAGGCCGAAGCGCCGGTGCAGGTCGCCGCGGCCGGCGGCGCCAGTTCGCCGGTGCTGGCCGACGCGACCCACGCCAACCCGTTCCGTCCGCAGCCGCAGAACGAATCGCCGGCGGCGCGTCCGTGGCCGCGCGCGGCATTGCCGAACTATCAGACCGCGGGCAGCGGCTACACCGCCAGTTACGGCAACTCGCCCTCGTTCTATCCCTTCGAGCCCGCCACCCAGGCCGAAGAGGCGCGAACCCGGCCGCCGGTCCAGGAAAGGCCGCAGCCCTCGCCGTAAGCTGGCCCGGTCGACGTCGGCCTCGGCTGCTCCGTCAGCGCCAGGCCGACCCGCGCCGCAACCGCATGCGTTCGGGCCGAAGTTACCGGCCCTGCGCTCCAACCCTCCAGTGCAATGCGCGGCGTCGCCGCGCAGCGGGTTCTTGTTGTCCTTTTCCAGCCTTTTCCCCGAAATCCACGTCGTATCGAGGCCGCTCCCATGACCCCATCGCCGATGAACCGCTCGTCCATCCGCCCTGCGCCGGCCCGTCCGCGGCGCGCGCGTCCCCTGCAGTCGCTGGCCCTGTTCGGCGCGATCATCGCCGCGCTGCCGGTGGCCTGCACCGCGCAGGCGCCGACCACCCCGATCGCGCCGCCGCCGGCGGCGACCCCGGCCGCGCCGCTGGTCGCCGGTCTGCCGGATTTCACCAACCTGGTCCAGCGGGTCGGGCCGGCGGTGGTCAATATCAGCGCCGAAGTCACGCCCAAGCGTGAGCGCGCGACCGCCCGCGGCGGCCTGCCCGACGAGGACCAGATCCCCGAATTCTTCCGCCGCTTCTTCGGTCCCGACGGCATGCCGGGCGGCCCGGGCCAGCAGGGGCCGCGCCAGCCGCGCGGCGGCGGCCGTTCGATCGGCAGCGGCTTCCTGATTTCGCAGGACGGCTATGTGCTGACCAACCATCACGTGGTCGACGGCGCCGACACGGTCACGGTCAAGCTGACCGACCGGCGCGAGTTCAAGGCCAAGGTGATCGGCAGCGACGAGCAGTCCGACGTGGCCCTGCTCAAGATCGAAGCCAAGGGCCTGCCGTTCCTGCGCGCCGCCGCGGCCGGGCAGACCAAGGCCGGGCAATGGGTGGTCGCGATCGGCTCGCCGTTCGGCCTGGATCACTCGGTCACCGCCGGCATCGTCAGCGCGGTCGGGCGCAGTAATCCGTACGCCGATCAACGCTACGTGCCGTTCATCCAGACCGACGTGGCGATCAATCAGGGCAATTCCGGCGGCCCGCTGCTCAATACCAGCGGCGAGGTGGTCGGCATCAACTCGCAGATCTTCTCCAACTCCGGCGGCTACATGGGCGTGAGCTTCGCCATTCCGATCGATGTGGCGATGAGTTCCGCTGAACAATTGCGAGCAACAGGAAAGGTGCGTCGCGGGGCTTTAGGCGTGGAACTACAGACAATGGATGGGGAGCTTGCGAAGGCGGCGGGCTTAGATCGCGTGTCTGGGGCGCTAGTTGCGAAGGTGGTGGTGGGAGGAGCTGCTGACCTTGCCGGAATGAAGCGTGGAGACGTGATTGTCGCTGTAGATGATCATGCAGTTTACAGTCGTGAGGAATTGCCTCCTTTGATCGGGGGCATGCCGCCAGGCTCCAAAGTGCGAGTTAAGGTGTTGCGTGACGGGAAAGAGCAAGTAATAACGGCAAGGCTGAGCGGCTTGGATGAACCGGCAGGCGTTGTCTCGGGCGAGAACTCAAACGCGCGCGATGACGATGGGCGCAATGTGTCGGGAGTTAATCGACTCGGATTGCAAACAACAGATTTAACTAATGCCGAACGCGATAGGTTAGGCATTGGAGCCAATGAGGGGGTGCGCATAGAGCAGGCTCAAGGGGCTGCGGCAACCGCGGGGCTTCGGCCGGGAGACGTGATTCTCGCAGTTGGCAGCAAGGGAGTCAGCAGCGCTGCGGCTCTTGAAAGGTTGGTTGCCGGGTTTAAACCCGGTCAAACTGCGATGTTCCTGGTTCAACGGGGTCAAGCCTCGCAATTTATCGCAATTACTGTGCCTTGACTGAGTAAATATTGTGGGGTTTTGCGTGGATAGACGATCTCCTGTCACGGATTTAATATTTTATGGCTCGTTGCGTGTGCATAGAGCATTTTATTATTAACAAATGGAGATTGTTATGAAGCGTTTTATCTCTGCAGCTATGCTGGGTTTGTCAATGTTGGTTGCCATGCCTGCATTTGCTGAAATTGATAATCCTAATGACCCTAATCCGACTATCGTTTCGATGACTTTTCATAATTGGGTCGATGGCGGCGGGCTTTCTTGGTCGGTCACGGAATACCGTTGGAGCGATGGTTCGATAACTTGGAGTGATCCGACTCGAACCTATCAGGCTTAGGCCAATCAAGGGCGGCGAGTAGCCGCCCTTTTTTTCATGCTCAGGCCCCAATTTTTGATAATTCGAAAGGCCGAAATATTTTAAGATGCAAGAAGCATCCGGACATGCAACAATGGCGAGTTACGGAATCGGATGTGTCGTGGTCCTGAGCATGCAATACATCAGAAACTTCTCCATCATCGCCCACGTCGACCATGGCAAGTCGACGCTCGCCGACCGCATCATCCAGCTGTGCGGAGGTCTCGAAGCGCGCGAGATGGAAGCGCAAGTGCTCGACTCGAATCCGATCGAGCGCGAGCGCGGCATCACCATCAAGGCCCAGTCCGTGTCGCTGCCGTACAAGGCGAAGGACGGCAACACCTATCAGCTCAACTTCATCGACACCCCGGGCCACGTCGACTTCAGCTACGAAGTCAGCCGTTCGCTCGCCGCCTGCGAAGGCGCGCTGCTGGTGGTCGACGCGGCCCAGGGCGTGGAAGCGCAGTCGGTCGCCAACTGCTACACCGCGGTGGAGCAGGGCCTGGAAGTGGTGCCGGTGCTCAACAAGATCGACCTGCCCACCGCCGACATCGAGCGCGCCAAGGCCGAGATCGAAGCGGTGATCGGCATCGACGCCGAGGACGCGGTCGCGATCAGCGCCAAGACCGGGCTCAACGTCGATCTGGTGCTCGAAGCGATCGTCAAGCGCATCCCGCCGCCGAAGCCGCGCGACACCGACAAGCTGCAGGCGCTGATCATCGACTCGTGGTTCGACAACTACCTGGGCGTGGTCTCGCTGGTGCGGGTCATGCAGGGCGAGATCGTGCCGGGCAGCAAGATCCTGGTCATGTCGACCGGCCGCACCCATCTGGTCGACAAGGTCGGCGTGTTCACGCCCAAGCGCAAGGACCTGGCGCGGCTGGGTCCGGGCGAAGTAGGCTGGATCAACGCCTCGATCAAGGACGTGCACGGCGCGCCGGTCGGCGACACCCTGACCCTGGCCAGCGATCCGGCGGCCAAGCCGCTGCCGGGCTTCCAGGAAATGCAGCCGCGCGTGTTCGCCGGCCTGTTCCCGGTCGACGCCGAGGACTATCCGGCGTTGCGCGAGGCGCTGGACAAGCTGCGCCTCAACGACGCCGCGCTGCGCTTCGAGCCGGAAAGCTCCGAGGCGATGGGCTTCGGCTTTCGCTGCGGCTTCCTGGGCATGCTGCACATGGAGATCGTGCAGGAGCGCCTGGAGCGCGAATACGATCTCAACCTGATTTCCACCGCGCCGACGGTGATCTACGAAGTGCTCAAGACCGACGGCACCGTGATCCCCATGGACAACCCGGCCAAGCTACCGCCGGTCAACATGGTCGAGGAAATCCGCGAGCCGGTGATCCGCGCCAACATCCTCACCCCGCCGGACTACATCGGCAGCGTGATCAAGTTGTGCGAGGAAAAGCGCGGCGTGCAGATCGGCATCACCTACATGGCCAGCCAGGTGCAGATCAGCTACGAGCTGCCGATGGCCGAGGTGGTGCT
Organism: Lysobacter capsici; assembly: GCF_014779555.2. Taxonomy (NCBI): domain Bacteria; kingdom Pseudomonadati; phylum Pseudomonadota; class Gammaproteobacteria; order Lysobacterales; family Lysobacteraceae; genus Lysobacter; species Lysobacter capsici. The sequence goes on along the minus strand of NZ_CP094357.1, from coordinate 3,875,866 downwards.
GGACTTCTTCGACAAGCTCAAGTCGGTCTCGCGCGGCTATGCCTCGCTGGACTATCACTTCCTGCGTTTCCAGGCCGGCCCGTTCGTGCGCGTGGACACGCTGATCAACGGCGACAAGGTCGATGCGCTGTCGATCATCGTCCATCGCAGCCACGCCGACCGGCGCGGCCGCGAGCTGTGCGAGAAGATGAAGGACCTGATCCCGCGGCAGATGTTCGACGTCGCCATCCAGGCCGCGGTCGGCTCGCAGATCATCGCCCGCAGCACGGTCAAGGCGATGCGCAAGAACGTTTTGGCCAAATGTTATGGTGGCGACATCAGCCGCAAGAAGAAGCTCCTCGAGAAGCAGAAAGAGGGCAAGAAGCGGATGAAGCAGGTCGGGCGGGTCGAGATTCCGCAGGAAGCCTTCCTCGCGGTGTTGTCGACCGACAACAAGTAATTCGGACGGGAATAGGGAATGGAGAATCGGGAATCGTCGACGCGTCGGCCGGCATCCGGGTTTTCTGAAGTTTTCGTCTCCATCAACTAACGCGGGAGGCGGGCGAGGCAGGTTTGGGGGTGGGTGCAGCGGCTTCGGCCGATTCCCGATCCCGATTCCCGGCTCCCGGCCGTTCCCGCCACCAAGGAACACGCATGCGTTGGTTCGAAATCGCCCTGGTCTCGCTGACCCTGATCACCGGCCTGGTCTGGCTGCTCGACAAGATGGTGCTGGCCAAGCGCCGCGCCGCGCGCGAGGGCCTGCTCGACGACGGCAAGGAGCCGGTCCTCGTCGACTACTCCAAGGCGTTCTTCCCGGTGCTGTTCGTGGTGCTGATCCTGCGCAGCTTCATCGCCGAGCCGTTCCGGATCCCGTCGAACTCGATGATGCCGACCCTGCTGACCGGCGACTTCATCCTGGTCAACAAGTTCACCTACGGCCTGCGCCTGCCGATCAGCAACCACAAGGTGCTGGCGATGGGTGAGCCCGAGCGCGGCGACGTGGTGGTGTTCCGCCCGCCGCACCATCCCGAACAGGACTGGATCAAGCGCATCATCGGCCTGCCGGGCGACAAGGTCAGCTACCGCGACGGTCGCCTGACCGTGAACGGCGAGCCGATCATCTACGCCCCGATCGGTACCTACCAGGGCCGCGGCAACGGCACCGAGATGACCGGCTCACAGGAATTGCGCGAACAGATCGGCAAACATGTGCATCGGATCCTGCTGCGCACCGAGTCGCCGCTGCTGGACCAGGGCGAGGGCGACTGGGTCGTGCCCAAGGGCGAGTATTTTGTGATGGGCGACAATCGCGACAACAGCGAAGACAGCCGATACTGGGGCTTCCTGCCGGAGCAGAACCTGCGCGGCCGGGCGTTCCTGATCTGGATGAATTTCGATGGGGGCGTGGATTTTTCGCGCATCGGCAACAGCATTCCGTAACGGCCGGTCGCCGTCGCGGTGGGGACGCGGTTTGGACCTGGGCCAAATCCGGATCGGTAGTGGGATCAACTGCAGTGAGATCAACTGGGGATCGAAGGTATGAAGCGTAAGCAGAGCGGCATTACCCTGATCGGGTTCATCATCATGTTGGGCGTGGGTGGTGTGTTTGTTTACATGGGCATGAAGCTGGTGCCGATGTATTCGGAGTACTACTCGGTCAAGCGCTCGCTTGCCGACCTGGCCAAGGAGCCGGGCGCCGGGCAGATGGACAGCGCCAAGGCGCGCGATCTGTTCTTCCGTCGCATGGACATGAGCTATGTCGACAGCGTCAAGCAGGAAAACTTCAAGATCAAGCGCACCGACCGCGGCATGGAAATCACCGTGGACTACGAAGTGCGCCGTCAGCTGATCGCCAACCTGGACGTGGTGGGTCACTTCAACGCGGTGCAGCAGCTGAGCTCCAAAGAAGGTGATTGATCGGATCGCCCATCGCTTCGCCAATCCCGCACTGCTCGATCAAGCCCTGACCCATCGCAGCGCCGGGGCCCCGCACAACGAGCGGCTGGAGTTTCTCGGCGACGCGCTGGTGAATCTGATCGTGGCCGAAGCGCTGTACCAGCGCTGGCCGCAGGCCGATGAGGGCGCGCTGACCCGCGCCCGCGCCGAACTGGTCCGCGAATCGGCGCTGGCGCCGATCGCGCGCACCCTGGAGTTGGGCGCGCGCCTGACCCTCGGCCCCGGCGAAATGAAGTCCGGAGGTCACCGCCGCGATTCGATCCTGGCCGACGCGCTCGAAGCCGTGGTCGCGGCGATCTACCTCGATGCCGGGTTCGAAACCTGCCGCGCGCAGGTGCTGCCGTGGTTCGTGCCGGCGATGGACGCACTGCCGCCCGCGCACAAGGTCGGCAAGGACGCGAAGACCCGCCTGCAGGAATGGCTGCAGGGCCGGCAGAAACCCTTGCCGGTGTACGCGCTGATCTCGGAAAGCGGCGAAGACCACGCCAAGACCTTCCGCGTCAGCTGCACCCTCAGCCAACCGCCGATCAGCGCCGAAGGCGAGGCCGGATCGCGCCGCGCGGCCGAACAGCTGGCCGCCGACGATGCCTTGCGTCAGCTTAAGGCGGATGATTGAAAGGGCGGGAGTCGGGAATCGGGAATCGGGAATCGTTCAAGCAACAACTAAAGGCTCGCCACTGGCGGGCCTTTTGTTTGCTGGATCCAACTTGCTTGCATTGACGACTCTGGGCCACGACGCTCTTCCCGATTCCCGATTCCCGATTCCCGGAATCGTTTGCCCTGCCGCCCCCAGGGGCGGACAATCCGCGCCATGACTTCTTCCTCGTATCGCGCCGGCCACGTCGCCGTCATCGGCCGCCCCAATGTCGGCAAATCCACCCTGGTCAATGCCCTGGTCGGGGCCAAGGTCAGCATCGTCTCGCCACGTCCGCAGACCACCCGCCACCGTTTGCTCGGCATCGCCACCTTTCCCGACGGCCAGCTGCTGCTGGTCGACACCCCCGGTATCCACCGCGAACAGAAGCGGGCCATGAACCGGATGATGAACCGCGCCGCGCGCGGTTCGATCGACGGCGTCGACGCCGCCTTGCTGGTGGTGCGCGCCGGTCAATGGGACGACGAGGACACGCTCGCCTTCGAAGCCCTGCGCAACGCCGGCGTGCCGGTGGTGCTGGTGGTCAACCAGGTCGACCGCATCACCGACAAGACCGCGCTGCTGCCGTATCTGGCCAAGGTCAGCGAAGGCCGCGATTTCGCCGCGGTGCATCCGATCTCGGCGCTCAAGAACAAGGGCCTGGACGCGCTGGTCAAGGAAGTGATGGCGCTGCTGCCCGAACAGCCGGCGCTGTACGGCGAGGACGAGATCACCGACAAGAGCCAGCGCTTCCTCGCCGGCGAGATGGTGCGCGAACAGCTGATGCGCCAGCTCGGCGAAGAACTGCCGTACGCGACCACGGTCGAGATCGAACGTTTCGTCGTCGACGGCGCGTTGCTGCGCATCGGCGCGGTGATCTGGGTCGAGCGCGACGGCCAGAAGGCGATCGTGATCGGCAAGGGCGGCGCGCGCCTGCGCGAAGTCGGCGCCAAGGCGCGCGTGCAGATGGAGCATCTGTTCGGCTCCAAGGTGTTCCTGGAAACCTGGGTGCGCGTGCGCGAAGGCTGGTCGGACGACGAGGCCGCGTTGCGCTCTCTTGGTTACCATGATTGAAACGGCGGCAGGCGCGGCGGCGCGATTTCGATCCGCCGCGCTCGCGCTGTTGATCGCGCTGTTATCGGTACTGCAATGCGCGATGCCCGCCTGGGCGAACATGGGCAGGCCGTGGCGCGATGCGCGGGTAAGCGCCGAGCCGCAGGGCTTCGATACCGTGCGGATCGGTAGCGAAAGCCTGCACATCGACCTGAGCGGCCTGTCCGACGAGTCGGCCGAGGCGAAGGTTTACGTCGACTACTGGCTCGACAACCCCGGCCCGGCGGTTCGCCTGCGACCGGTGTTCGCCACCGGCGCGTCCGAAGTCAGCCAATTCAAGGCGACGCTCGACGGCCGGGCGATCGCGGCGCGACCGCTGGACCTGCCGACATTGCCGCGCAGCTGGCAACCGCCGCAAACCACCCCTTCGTTGATCGACGAACAGCCGTTGTCGTACGAGGTCCTGGCGCCTTCGAGCCTGGGCCTGGATTTCGTGTTGCCGCCGGGACGCCACGTGTTGCGCGTGAGTTACCGCGCCGATGCGATGCAGCGCAAGGGCTATGGCCCGACCTTGTTGTATCAGTTCGCCTATGTGCTGGCGCCGGCGCGCAGTTGGGCCGGTTTCGCGAACCTGCATCTGACGGTCAGCGTGCCCGAGGGATGGCGGATCAAGACCTCGCTGCCCTTGAACGACGAGGACGTGCAGCACGCCGATACCTCCCGCGACAGCTACCACGGCCGTTACCCGGGCCTGCCCGCCGATGCCATCGCGATCACCACCCAGGCCCCGCCGGGCATCGTTTACCGCGCGCTCACGGTGGCGAGCGTGTTGTGCCTGATCGCGGTGGTGTTCGGCGGCGGCGTGGTATGCGGTTGGATCGGCGCTGCGATCGCGCGGCGGCTGCGCCGCGACGGCAAACGGCGGCGCTACCGTGTATGGCCGTATGCCCTGGCGACGGGGCTGGCGTGGGGCGTGGCGACGTTGTGCGCCGGGCTGGCGATGATCTACGCGCCGGACTATGTCCTGCCGGCCGGGCAGGCGTATCGCTACGGCTACGGGCAGGCGCTGGGCAGCTTGGCGATTTGCGGCTTGTCGCTGTTCCTGATCGGGATCGGCTGGCTGCTGACGCGGATGGCCGCGATGCGGCATCTGCGCGATGCCGCCACCGATGGCGCTTGAACGCATGCGTTTGCGTCGTCGCGGCGCCATGGCGCGGGTCTCGCGCGAACAGCTTCTGCGCTAGTGTGAGCGCATGCGTCTGACCGCCGAATCCGCCTACGTCCTGCACACGCGCCCTTGGCGCGAAACCAGCTTGCTGGTCGAAGTGCTGAGCGAGCGGCAGGGCCGGGTCGGCCTGATCGCGCGCGGTGTGCAAGGCCCCAAGCGGCAGGTGCTGCGCGCGGCCTTGCAACCGTTCCAGCACATCCGCTTCGACGCCTTGCTGCGCGGCGAGTTGGCGCGATTGATTTCGGCCGAAGCGCTGGACGCGGCGCCGCGCCTGGACGGCGAAACCTCGCTGGCCGGTTTCTACATCAACGAACTGCTGCTGCGGCTGGTGCCGCGCGGTGATCCCTTGCCGGAGCTGTACGACCTCTACGCGCGCACCCGCGCGCAACTGCGCGGCGGGCAACTGGCATGGAGCCTGCGTTGCTTCGAGCGCGATCTGCTCGAAGCGCTGGGATCGGGTTTCGACTGGAGCGTCGACGCCGACGGCGCGGCGATCGATCCGGCCGCGCGTTACCGCCTCGATCCCGAGCAGGGCCCGCGCCGCCTGCTCAGCGACCGCGGCCACGGCGAACGCAGCGCGGCGGCGACCGGGCGCGCCTTGCTCGCGCTGACCGGCGACATCGCGCCGGACCCGTCGGACCTGCCTGGATTGCGTCATGCGATGCGCTCGGTGCTGAGCCATCACCTCGGCCCGCGCGGGCTGAAATCCTGGGAAATGCTGGCCGAACTGGCGCGCGTCGCGCCCAAACGCGAAGCCGTCGATCCGGAACCGGATTCGGGCGCCGACGGCGAACGCTGAGGTCAGCGTAATGGGCGTGAGCAAGCGCTTGATGCCGAAGCGCTAGCCCGACTCGATCAAGCTACGCCAGCCCCCTGTAGGAGCGGCGCAAGCCGCGACCGCGAACCACCCGACACCGCGAACCCATCGGTTCATGCCAGCAACTCGCGATCGAAAGAAGCCCGCATAAGGCGCGTGCCCGCAAGCCGCGGCAAAACTCAACCAATCTGCTCAGCCGTATCCAACGCCACCTGATCGAACCGCTGCAGCAACACACTCGAATCGGGTTGCGCCTGCAACGCCTGCACCGCCTGGGCCAGGCGCGCGGCGCCGACGAAGCCGCAACTCGCGCGCAGCTTATGCAGCTCCCCGCGCAAGGCTTCGAGGTTGCCGAGCTGGGCCGCGGCACAGATCGAACGCCGCGCATTGGGCAGTTCCTGGGTGAACAAACCGCGCAAGGTGGCGATGTGGACCCGGTTGCCGTTGAGCGCGCGCGCGGCGATATCGTCGTCCCACACCGGCGCTTCTTCCTGCGACGATGCCGCCGCCGACGATGCGGGCGCATCGTGTTCGGGCAGGCTCAGCAAGCGCCGGATCGCGCAACGCACCGCCGCGGCGGGCAAGGGCTTCACCAGCACGTCGGAGAAACCCGAGGCGATCAGGCGATTGCGCACTTCGCTCTCGCCGGTCGCGGTATGCGCCAGAGCCGGGGTCGCCGGATGCAGCCGGCGCAGGCGTTCGAGCAGGTCGATGCCGCTGCCGTCGGGCAGGTGCGCATCGAACAGCCATAACTGGTAATCCTGGGCATTGCCCAGCGCCATCGCCGCGGCCAGGGTGTCGGCGCCGTCGACTTCGGCCGGCATCGCTTCGACCGCGGCGGTGAGAAAAGCTCGGCTGGTCGGGTCGTCCTCGACCAGCAATACGCGTGGGACCTGTGGATTCTTCATTGCCGGTTCGCTTCCGCCCGCTATCCTGCTTCCATGCCGCGGACCATGTTACGCCTGTTGATGCTGTTGTCGCTGCCCGCGTTGTGGGCGGCGTCGAGCCATGCTGAAGCGTACACACTGAACGCCAGGATTCAGCGCGTCGCGACCGCGGTGGTGACGTTGGAGCAGGTCAAGGTTCGCCTGTCCTGGCCCGCGCAGGCCGAGCACGGCGAACTGGAATTGCAGGCCGGGAATATCCAGGCGCCGGATCTGGGGTATCGCTTTCGCGACGTGGTCTGGCGCTGCCCGCTGCGGCGCGACGGCCGCGGCGGCTGGCGCTGCGACGGCGAACTGCGCGGCGCCGGCGGCAAGCCCTTGCGGCTGGCGCTGGACCTGGGCGTGGCCAGCACCGATCTGCGCTTGAGCCAGGGCGCGGCCGCGCTGGCCTTGCAGCGCGCGGCCGCCAGCCCCGACCTGACCCGGATCGATCTGACCCGGGTGCCGCTGGCATGGGCCCAGGCGCTGGTCGCGCAGGCGTGGCCGGCCGGGCGGATCAAGGCCGGCACGCTCGACGGCCGGCTCGACATCGCCGCGCCGCAACACAAACCGTTGAGCATCACCGGCCCGCTGCGTCTGCAAGGCGGCGCGCTCGACACCCCCGACGGGCTGATCGCGGCCGAGAACCTCGGCGCGCAGCTGAACCTTTCAGCTCAGCTCGACCGCACCGACACGGTCGCGATCGACGGGCAGTTGCAAGGCGGCGAACTGCTGTTCGGCAATGCCTACGTTTCATTGCACAAGCGCGCGGTCGATCTGCGGGTACAGGCCGAACAGCGCGAAGGCGAGGGCTGGCGGCTGCCGCGATTGATGTGGCGCGACGACGGCATCCTCGCGCTCGAAGGCAGTGCCGCGTTGACGCCGGACGCCAGTCTGGCCGCGCTCGATCTGGACCTGCGCAGCGCCGACCTCGCGCCGTTGCGCGACGGCTATCTGTCGGGTTTTCTCGGCCTGGCCGGGCTGGGGCAGCTGGAGCTTTCCGGCGCGGCGCAGGCACGCGTGCGCATGAGCGGCGACGAATTGCAGCTCGCCGAAGCCAGCCTGCAACAGGTGTCGATGAAGGACCCGCAGGGCCGGTTCCGTTTCGACGGTCTCGATGGCCAGGTGCGGTACTCGGCCGACGCGGCGGTCGGCAGCGAACTGGGCTGGCGCGGCGGCGCGCTGTACGGTCTGGAATTCGGCGCGGCGACCTTGCCGTTCTCCAGCGACGGCGGCGAACTGCGACTGCTGCGCGCGGTGAATTTTCCGATGCTCGGCGGCCGCGCCGGTTTCGATGGCTTGCGGCTGCGCCCGCCGGCCGGCGGCAAGGGCCTGGACGTGCGTTTCGGCCTCAATCTCGATCGGCTCGACGTGGGCCAGTTGGCCAAGGCGCTGGACTGGCCGGCGTTCACCGGCGAACTCAGCGGGCGCATTCCGCAGGCGCATTACGCCGCCGATCGGCTCGAACTCGACGGCGGCCTGACCATGCAGCTGTTCGGCGGCACCGTGGCGGTGTCGTCGCTGGCGATGGAGCGCCCGTTCGGGGTCGCGCCGACGCTGAGTTCGGACTTGGCGCTGGACAATCTCGACCTGGAATCGCTGACCGGCGTGTTCGGTTTCGGCAGCATCACCGGCCGCTTGTACGGGCGCATCGATCAGGTGCGTCTGGTCGACTGGCAGCCGACCGCGTTCAACGCCGAACTGCACACGCGCAAGACCCCGGGCGTGCGCCAGCGGATCAGCCAGCGTGCCGTGCAGGACTTGTCCAGCGTCGGCGATTCGTCCTTCGTCGGCAGCCTGCAGGATCGCCTGATCGGGTTTTTCGACGACTTCGGTTACGCCCGCATCGGCATCGCCTGCCGCCTGGCCGACGCGGTCTGCCACATGGACGGCCTGGGCCCGGCCAAGGCCGCGCCCGACGGCAACCGCGGCTTCACCATCGTGCAGGGCGCGGGCGTGCCGCACCTGGACGTGGTCGGCTACAACCGCCGGGTCGACTGGGCGACCTTGCTCGAGCGCATGGAGGCGGTCAGCAAGGGCGAGGTCAAGCCGGTGGTGCAATAGCCTTGTCGTTCAACAGCGCCGTGGTTCAATAGGCGCCATGCTCCAATAAGCACCGCTCGCTCAGCCCCCGCCCGGACGCGGCGGAACCCGCGCAGGACGCGCACAACCACAAGGATTCGCTCATGCGCCGTTGGATGGGAATACCGGTCGCCGCCGTGATGTTGACGGCGTGCGTGACCATCAATGTCTATTTCCCGGCCGCCGAGGCCAAGGAAGCGGCCAAGGAGTTCGTCGAGAAGGTGATCGGCGATCAAGCCCCCGCGGCCACGCCACAGGCCCAGCCCAGCGACGGCGGCAAGCCCGGCGGCAGCGCGTCCGTGCAGCGCCCGGGCCTGGAATGGGGCCAGTTGGCCAGCCGCATCGACTGGTTGTCGCTGGCCGGCATCGGCAGCGCCCACGCGCAGTCGCCGGACATCTCGATCAAGACCCCGGCGATCCAGGCGATCCAGTCGCGCATGGCGCAGCGGTTCGACAGCCAGTTGCGCGCGCATTTCGATTCCGGCGCGCTCGGCTTCGCCAGCAACGGCACCGTCGCGGTGCGCGACGCCTCGAAGATCCCGCTGTCCGACCGGGTCGGCGTCAATCAGGCCGTGGCCGACCAGGGCCGCGATTCGGCCGCGGTCTACCGCGAGATCGCGGTCGCCAACAACCACCCCGAATGGGAAGGCCAGATCCGCCAGGTGTTCGCCCGCCAGTGGGTCGACAGCGCCAAGGGCGGCTGGTGGTATCAGGATGCCGGTGGCGGTTGGAAGCAGAAGTGAGGCCGGGAATAGGGAATCGGGAATAGGGAATCGTTAGAGCAACGGCCAAAGGCCCGCCACTGGCGGGCCTTTGCTTTTTTGTGCCGCAACGCTTGCGTAGGAGCAGTCTGGGCGCAACGCTCTTCCCGATTCCCGATTCCCGATTCCCGATTCCCGATTCCCGATTCCCGATTCCCGATTCCCGATTCCCGATTCCCCGAATCCCGAATCCCGAATCTCAAATCCCGAATCTGCGACAATGCGCCCCCTTTGATTCCTGCCAGCAGCTGTGGCCCGCATCGATCAAACTCCCTTCGAGGCCGCCATCACCGGCCTCACTCACGACGGCCGTGGCGTCGCCCGGCGTGCGGACGGCAAGGCGGTGTTCGTCGCCGGCGCGCTGCCCGGCGAACGGGTCATGGCCAAGCAGACCTCGCGTTCGCGCAGCTTCGATGAAGCGGTGACGCTGGAGGTGCTCGAGGCCGCGGCCGATCGCGTCGCTCCGCGTTGCGCGCATTTCGGCGTGTGCGGCGGCTGCGCGCTGCAGCACATGGCCGAGGATCGGCAGATCGTGGCCAAGCAGCAGGTGCTGATGGAAAACTTCGAACGCATCGGCCATGTCACGCCCGAGCGGATCCTGCCGGCGCTGACCGATTCGGCCTGGGGCTATCGCCGCAAGGGCCGGTTCTCGGTGCGCCGGGTCGAGAAGAAGGACAAGACCCTGGTCGGGTTCCGCGAAACCGATCCGCGCTTCGTCGCCGAGATCGCGCGCTGCGAAACCGTGATCCCCGAAGTCGGCGATGCGATCGGCGCGCTCGCGCGACTGATCGACGGCCTGCAGGCGCGCCGCGAAATTCCGCAGGTCGAGTTCATCGGCGGCGACCGCATGCACGGCGACAACGCGCATTGCGGCATCGCCTTGACCTTCCGCCATCTGTCGCCGCTGTCGCAATCCGATCGCGACGCGATCGTGGCGTTCGCCCAGCAGCACGAGTTCGCGGTGTTCCTGCAGCCCGGCGGGATCGAGAGCGTGCATCCGCTGTGGCCGGCCGATCCCCGGCTCGCGTTTACCTTGCCGCAGTGGAATCTGGAACTGAAGTTCCGTCCGCTCGACTTCATCCAGGTCAACGCCGGCCTCAACGGCCACATGATCCAGCACGCGATCGACCTGCTGCAGCCGCAACCGGAAGACCGGGTGCTCGACCTGTTCGCCGGTCTGGGCAATTTCACCTTGCCGCTGGCGCGCAGCGTGCGCGAAGTGGTCGGCGTGGAAGGCGAGGCCGGGCTGGTCCAGCGCGCGCGCGAAAACGCCGAGCACAACGGCCTGGGCAACGCCAAGTTCTACGCCGCCGATCTGGCCAAGGACCTCAGCGGCGAGCCGTGGATGCGCGAGGGCTTCGATCGCCTGTTGCTCGATCCGCCGCGTTCGGGCGCCGATTTCGTCCTGACCCAGCTGCCGCTCAAGCAGTTCAAGCGCATCGTCTACGTGAGCTGCCATCCGGCGTCGCTGGCGCGCGATGCCGGTTACCTGGTGCGCGAGAAAGGCTGGAAATTGCGCGCGGCGGGGGTGATGGACATGTTTCCGCATACCGCGCATGTGGAATCGATTGCGATGTTCGAGCGCTGAGCGGGGCTGTGGTGCGGCGGTGCTTGCTAGGGGCGCAGTGAATTAGACGCTTTCGTCTTGCCTGGTTTCGCCGGATGTCGTTGATGCGCGGTCGCAGCTTGCGCAGCTCCTACAGGGGGCTGCCGTTGCCAGCGCGGTGATCGTTTCGATTGCGACTGTAGGAGCTGCGCAAGCTGCGACCGCGAACTTGCCCGACCCGTCGAAACTCACGGACTCACTGACGCGGCGCAATCGCCCCGCGCCGCGTCGATCCTTCGCGGCTCAACGCTCCAGCAACGACCACGCGCTTCCGCTCAACTGGAACCGCTGCTTCGCCGAAGGTTCGCTGCCATCGGGCAAGCGCAGCCGCACCTCGCATTCCACCGCGCCACTGTCGCTATCCAGCTCGCACGCATTCATCGCGCTCACCGTCGCCTCGGCGGCGGCGCGTTCGAATTCGGCCTTGCGCGCGGGGTCTTGCTGCCGCGCGCCGTCTTCGCCCAGACGCTGGCGGATCAGACCTTGCGCATCGGCCAGGCTCGGGGCCGGTATCGCGGCGTCCACGCTGTTCGCCAGCGTCCAGGCCGAACCGTCACGGCCGAACCGATACGCCTGATAGCCGCGGCGCATGCCCGCGTCGACAGCCACGATGCAGGCGACGAAGTCGGCATCGACGCGTTGGCAACCTTGCACGGCGTCGATCTTCATCGCCGCGAGCAGCGAGGCCGAGACCGGCGACGGCGGTTCGGATTTCGCGCGGATGTCGGCCTCCAGCGCGCGCCGATAGGCCGCGTTGGCCTGGGCGACGTCGGGCATCGCGTCGGCGGCGAACGCGCCGCCGGTCGCGCCGAGCAGGGCGATGGCCACAACACGGGCAAACAACATTTCGGAAAAAACCTGGCGCTTCACGTACGGCCTTGCCGATTCGGCGAATTCGCGCGAGCTGCGCGGGGCGCGCATTCTACAGGCGCGACTGCATCCGATGACTGGGCCATAATGGCGCATGGCTATCGAAATCGAACGCAAATTCCTGGTCATCGGCGACGGTTGGCGCGCGCACGCGCACAAGGTCGTGCCGATGGCGCAGGGTTATCTCAACGATCTGGCGGCGATGGACGCCAGCGGCGACCGCGCGGCGATGAAGGCGTCGGTGCGCGTGCGCATCGCCGGCGACGAGGCCTTTCTCAATCTGAAATCGCGCGAGCTCGGCCACACGCGCCAGGAATTCGATTATCCGATTCCGGTCGCGGACGCGCGCGACCTGCTGGCCTTGAGCGTCGGCGGGCTGGTCGACAAGCGCCGGCATTACGTCGAGCACCAGGGCCATCTGTGGGAGGTCGACGAATTCCTCGGCGACAACGCCGGACTGGTCGTGGCCGAGATCGAACTGGCCAGCGCCGATACCCAATTCGCCAAGCCCGATTGGGCCGGCGCCGAGGTCACCGACGCGGTTCGTTACTACAACCTGGCGCTGGCGACCCGGCCGTATGCGCAATGGAGCCAGGCCGAGCGCGACGGCACGGTTTGACGGCGTTGGCGTAGCCGCAAGGCCGGCGTGGGCGGAGCTTGAGCCGCGGCGTTTTCCGATCGGGTCCGCGTCCTTTCGCCGTTGCCGTGCCGAGCGTGGCGGGGCTCAAGCCACTGCCACGAAGATTTCACGGTTCCCACGGGCATCCGCGGGCCGCAGCGGCGCCGGAACCGTCACGCCAGCCGCCCGGGACGGGCAGGGTGCCCCCGCCGCACCATCTGCGCGACAATGCACCCTGCGCATACCGCGCTGTTTCTCCCTCAGGAGTTCCGCATGCTCGTGATCGGCGTCGCCGGTACCGAACTCACCGCGCAGGAACGCGACTGGCTGCAGCACGATGCCTGCGCCGGCGTGATCCTATTCAGCCGCAACTTCGCGTCCAAGGCCCAGGTCGCCGAGCTGTCGGCCGCGATCCGCGCCGCCGCGCCGCGGCCGCAGTTGATCTGCGTCGACCAGGAAGGCGGGCGCGTGCAGCGCTTCCGCGAGGGCTACAGCGCCTTGCCGCCGCTGGAGGTGTTCGGCAAGCAGTACGCGCACGACCCCGCCGGCGCGCTCAAGCTGGCCGAGGAGCACGCGCAGTTGATGGCCGCCGAAGTGCAGGCCAGCGGCGTCGACCTGAGCTTCGCGCCGGTGGTCGACCTGGGCCGCGGCAATCTGGCGATCGGCAACCGCGCCTTCGACCCCGATCCGCAGGTCGTCGCCGAGTTCACCCGCGCCTACGTGCGCGGCATGCATGCGCGCGGCATGGCCGCGACGATCAAGCATTTCCCCGGCCACGGCTCGGTGTTGGCCGACACCCACTTCAACGACGCGGTCGACCCGCGCACGCTGGAGGAACTGCGCGCGACCGACCTGATCCCGTTCGTCGCCGGCATCGAAGCCAAGGCCGACGCGGTGATGATGGCGCACGTGTCCTACCCGGCGGTCGCGCCGGAGCCGGCCGGCTATTCGCGGCGCTGGATCGAAGAGATCCTGCGCAATGAGATGGGTTTCCGCGGCGTGGTCTTCAGCGACGACATCGGCATGGCCGCGGCGTTCTCGGTCGGCGGGATCAAGGCGCGCATCGACGCGCATCTGGATGCCGGCTGCGACGTCGTGCTGGTCTGTCATCCGCAGTTGGTAGAAGAGTCGCTGGCCGCGGTCGAAGGCCGCCGCCTCAACACCGCCGCGCTGCTGGGCCTGATCGGCCGCGGCGCGATGGGCTGGGACGGCCTGATCGCCGACAGCCATTACGGCGAAACCCGCACCCGTCTGGAAGGATTGGCTTGATGAACGTGAAACACGAGTCCGGGCACGACCTGGCCCAGGCGCTGGAAAACGCCGATCTGATTTTCGATCGGCGCACCCTGGAGCGCGAGATCGCGCGCATGGCGGTGAAGATCCGCAGCGACTACGTCGGCAGCCGTCCGGTGTATCTGACGATCATGCACGGCGGCATGCCGTTCGCCGCGCAACTGGCGATGGAGCTGGGCGAGCGCGGGCTGGACCTGGAATTCGATTACCTGCACGCCACCCGCTACCGCGGCGCGACCACCGGCGCCGATCTGGTCTGGAAGCACCGCCCGGCCACGCCGCTGCGCGGCCGCCGCGTGCTGCTGGCCGACGACATCCTCGACGAAGGCCACACCCTGCACGGCATCCGCGAATGGTGCCGCGAACAGGGCGCGGTCGAAGTGCGCATCGCCGCGCTCGCGGTCAAGGCTCACGACCGTTGCGTCGAAGGCGTATGCGCCGACTACATCGGCGTGGAAGTGCCCGACCGCTACGTATTCGGCTACGGCATGGATTACCACGAGCAGGGCCGCAACCTGCCGGCGATCTACGCCTTGAAGTGAGGCCGCCCCAGCGCGCGAAGGCCCGATAAACCCGCGCCATCACAACGCCCTGCGCGCGCCACTGTTTCCTCACTCCTCTCAACTCATTCCTGTTCCACTCCCCGGACTCCCGCAATGACCCAACCCATCGACCTCGCCCTGATCGGCGGCACCGGCCTGTACCGCATCGCCGAACTGCAGGACGTGGAATCGCATCAGCCGGTCACGCGTTACGGCGCGCCGTCGGGTCCGGTGCGGATCGGCACCCTGGCCGGGCGTCGGGTGGCGTTTCTGGCGCGTCACGGCGAAGGCCATTCCTTGCCGCCGCACCAGATCAACTACCGCGCCAACCTCGCCGCGTTGCAGGCGCTGGGCGCGCAGCGCGTGCTCGCGCTCAATACGGTCGGCGGCATCACCGAACGGTTCGGTCCGCGCGTGCTGGGCTGTCCGGATCAGTTGATCGACTACACCTGGGGCCGTATCTCCACCTTGTGCGAGGAGCCGGGCACCGAGGTGCTGCACGTCGATTTCGGCGAGCCCTACACGCGCGCGTTGCGCGCCGACGTGATCGCCGCGGCGGCGAGCGCGGGCGTGAGCCTGGTCGACGGCGGCTGCTACGGCGCCACCCAGGGCCCGCGCCTGGAAACCCGCGCCGAGATCGCGCGCATGCGCCGCGACGGCTGCGATCTGGTCGGCATGACCGGCATGCCCGAAGCCGGGCTGGCGCGCGAATTCGGCCTGGATTACGCCTGTCTGGCGATCGTCGCCAACTGGGCGGCCGGCGCCGGTCCGGACCTGGACGAAGTGATCACCCTGCAGGACGTGCTCGATAACGTGGCCGCGGCGTCCGCCGGCCTGCCGGCGCTGCTCGGCGCCTTGCTCGACCGCCTCGGCGCTTCGGTGACCCCAGTCGCATAAATGCGATTCGGGTGCATCCGGCGTGGCCGGATATCGCTTCAAAACACGTGCTGGATGTTGTCACGCTGAACCGTTGTCATCTAGCGGCACAGTTTGCATACTCGGTAGTGCGTCTCGCGCCACATCCGGCGGCGACGCACGTCAACGCATCCAGCATGAGGTCAATAAGGATATGCAGTACGGCACCGTGAAGTGGTTCAACGACGCCAAGGGCTTCGGTTTTATTTCTCCCGAAGATGGCAGCGCTGATGTATTCGTGCATTTCTCCGCGATCAACGCAAAGGGTTTCCGCAGCTTGCAGGAAGGCCAGCGTGTCAGCTATCAGCTGACCCAGGGACCGAAGGGCGCGCAGGCGTCCGAAGTGGCTCCGGTGGTTTGATTCGCCTTTGCCCCTAGGGGCAATGTCTGGCCGAATCGCATCGGACAGTTTCCAAGGCTCCGCTTCTGGCGGGGCCTTTTTTCTTTTTGGCTGGTTGGTTCGCCACTATGTGCTTGACGCAGTGCAGCAGTCAGCGCGTGGCGAGCGGGTTTGCGAACGAACGGTCGGTATTTGAATCGCGGTAACCCAAGGCCGCGTAGCAATGTGGGCGAGTCTGATCTTCCACGACCGTCATCCCCGCGAAGGCGGGGATCCAGAGACTTCAGGGCCATGCCGCGGTGGAGCCCTGGATTCCCGCCTTCGCGGGAATGACGAGCAAAGCGAAGGGGCTGTGAAGCGAGCCTGCGTAGCAATCAGTGACTACGCCACGGCTTGAGATCGCACGGCAACTCAAGACCACGCGGCGGCCCCGACGTGAGGCAACCCGAAGCTACGTAGCGACGAGGAACAATCGCATCCCTCAACACCGTCATCCCCGCGAACGCGGGGATCCAGTGGCTTGAGCGCCATGTCGAGATGAAACCCGGGATGCCGCAAACCTTCGCTGCGAAGAAGAGCGAAAAAGCGAACTCGCCGCGGAATCACTAGAATCGGCGCAAAGCCCCACGGAGAGTCACCCTCATGGACACGCTGCCCCCGTTCGCCACTCATCGGGTCGAGAATCAACCGCCGCCGTTCGCGCCGCGCGATCTGTGGCGCGACGACCACGCGCTGCGCGAAGCGGTCGAGCGCGAAGGCGGCGCGGGCTTCGCCGAACATCTCGCCGCGTACGGCGCGCTCGCCGGCGGCGAACTCTACGAGCTGAGCTTCGACGCGCATCGCGACAAGCCGCGGCTGCGCAGCTTCGATGCCTACGGCCATCGCATCGACCGGGTCGAGTTCCACCCGAATTACCACGCGATCATGGGCCACGCGATCGGCCACGGCGTCGCCGGCCTGTCCTGGCACGATCCGCGCCCGGGCTCGCACGTCGCGCGCGCGGCGCTGAGCTATCTGCACCATCAGGTCGAACCGGGCACCAGTTGCCCGCTGACCATGACCCACGCGAGCGTGCCGGTGCTGCGTCACGCGCCGGCGCTGCACGAGTGGATGCGCAAGGCCGCCGCGCCGCATTACGACGGCCGCGATGTCGGCTACGGCGACAAGGCCGGGCTGATCCTGGGCATGGGCATGACCGAGAAGCAGGGCGGCTCGGACGTGCGTTCCAACCAGACCGTCGCCACGCCGATCGGCAACGACGAATACGAACTGGTCGGCCACAAATGGTTCTTCTCCGCGCCGATGTCCGACGGCTTCCTGGTGCTGGCGCAGGCGCCGGGCGGGCTGAGCTGTTTCCTGATGCCGCGCTGGCATCCGCACGGCGGCAAGAACGCGCTGCGGCTGATGCGGCTCAAGGACAAACTCGGCGACTGGTCCAACGCGTCGTCGGAAGTGGAATTCCTCGGCGCCTGGGCGCAGCGCATCGGCGAGGAAGGCCGCGGCGTGGCGACCATCATCGAGATGGTGATGCTGACCCGCCTGGACTGCATGCTCGGTTCGGCCGGCGAGATGCGCATGGCCCTGGCGCAGGCGCTGCATCACGCGCGCCATCGGCGCAGCTTCGGCAAGCCGCTGATCGAGCATGCGCTGATGCGCAACGTGATCGCCGACCTGGCGATCGAATCCGAGGCCGCGACCGCGCTGGCGATCCGCGTCGCCGGCGCGATCGATCGCGCGCCTTCGTCCGCGCACGACGCCGCGTTCGCGCGCATCGCCACCGCGATCGGCAAGTTCTGGATCTGCAAGCGCGCACCGGCCTTCGTCAACGAAGCGCAGGAATGCCTGGGCGGCGCGGGCTATGTCGAGGAATCGATCCTGCCGCGCCTGTACCGGCAGGCGCCGCTGAATTCGATCTGGGAGGGCAGCGGCAACATCCAGTGCCTGGACGTGCTGCGCGCGCTCGGCCGCGAACCCGAGGCCGGACGCGCGCTGTTGGTCGAACTCGAACGCGCGCGCGGCCGCGACGATGCGCTGGATGCGCGCATCGACGAACTGGCGCCGGCGCTGACCGGCACGGCGCAGTTGCATGAGTCGCAGATGCGCGCGTTCGTCGAACGGCTCGCGCTGGCCTTGCAGGCCGCGCTGCTGTTCGTCGCCGACAGTCCCGCCGCGGCCGGGTTCTGCCGCAGCCGGGTCGGCGGCGCGCATGGGCTGGGGTTCGGCACTCTGCCGTACGATCTGGAATTGGATGCGATCGTGAGCAGGAGCCTGCCGGTATGAAACGGATTTCCGTGAGTTTTCTCGCCGCGCTGCTCGCCTGCGCGCCGGCCTGGGCGCTGACCCCGCCGGCGATGGCGCCGGCCGCGCAACGCGCCGACCGCATCGTGGTCGACAAGGCGCAGCGGCGCATGCAGCTGTTCCACAAGAACACGGTGATCCGCACCTATTCGATCCTGCTCGGCGACGCGCCGAGCGGCCACAAGCGCCAGCAGGGCGACGAACGCACGCCGGAAGGCGATTACCGCATCAGCGGGCGCAATCCGAACAGCCGCTTCCATTTGTCGCTGCGGGTGTCGTACCCGAACGAAGCCGATCGCAAGCAGGCGCGCGCGCGCGGCGTCGATCCGGGCGGCGACATCATGATCCACGGCGGCACCCCGGCCGGCTATCGGCGCGACTGGACCGACGGCTGCATCGCGCTGACCAATCAGCAGATCGAGGAAGTGTGGAGCCTGGTGCCGACCGGAACGCCGATCCGGATCAATCCCTGAGCCGCCGCCTTCGCCGCGGCCGCATATCAGCCGCTGCGATGGCGACATGCCAGACTGCGCGTGTCCGCGACGACGGCTAGGTGCGGCAGCGCACCGCGTAAGGGCCGGTCGCGCGGACGCGATGTTGTCGTGTGCCCATCGGTGAAACTCCACTGACAAGGAAGACAGACCCATGAAGAAGATCCGCCTCGCTTCCGCGCTGTTGTCGCTGGCCTTGGTGCTGCTGAGCTTCAGCGCCTCGGCCTTCATCGTCCAGGACAAGGACGGTGTCTGGCTCGACTGCAAATGGATCACCAATTCGGCCGGCGAATCCAGGCTGCAATGCGAACCGCTGGACTCGCAGCCGCCGGATCCGAATCCCTGATTCGTCGGCGCGAGCGCAAGGCGCGGCCGGGGCAACCCGGCCGCTTCGCATCGACCCGCGCGAATCCAACGACGAAGCGAGCCGGCGCGCATGTCGCCACCGGCGAGCGAGGCTACCCCGGCAGCGATGACGGCCGCCGATAAACCTGCAATCAGACCTTGATCCAGACCTTCATTACGGAGCGCGTTCGAATGGGCATGACATGGAGCGCGACCGCGGTCGACGCGCAGCGCACGGCCGCGTTGTTGCGCGCGCCACAGCACATCATCGAGACCTTGTACGCGGACTACGACGCGGACAAGGCGGCCGGGCGCGTGGCGTACCTGGACAAGGCCTGGCATGCGATTCATTTCGTCCTCAACCAGTCGGCATGGGAGGGCGAGCCGCCGTGGAACTGGGCGATCTTCGGCGGCGAGCCGGTCTCGGAGGATCCGGATGAGGACGCGCCGCGCCATGTGCCGGCCGATCATGTCCGTCAGATCGCCGCCGCGCTGGCCACGTTGCCGGCGGACGAGTTCGCCCGTCGCTATGACGCGCAGGCGCTGGCGGACGCGGACATCTACCCCGACGTGATCTGGCTGCGCGACGGCGATGAGGCCAGGGACTACGTAGTGTCGTATTACGCCGAGCTGATCGGGTTCTATACCGATGCGGCCGCGCGCGGCGACAGCGTGTTCACTTCGATCGGCTGAGGCCGGTCGATCGAAACCGGTGCGCGCCTGCGCCGATTAGCGCAGGCGTTCGGCATAGGCGTCGCGGACGTAGCGGTTGATGTAGGTGTTCAGTCCGCGTCCCTCGCGCGCCAGTTCGTGCATGCGCGCGATCGCCTCGGCGCCGGCGCTGTCGGCGGTGTACAGATAGACCGAGCCGTCGGCGAACTCGACCGCGATCGCCCGCGGCCCGATGGCATAGCCGCGCACGCCCGAGTCGCCGTTGAGATTGAGATAGGGCTGGATCGGGCTGTCGTTGCGCATGAGGTTTATCGGCTGTTGACCGCGCATACAGCGACTCGCTTGCCGGTCGTCGCCTGTGCGGGGCAGGGGCGGTCCATCCTGGCCCGGATGGGTGTAAGGTCCGGTGAGGCGGCCATGCCGGCCGCGACGGGAGGTGCAACCATGCGTGGTTCGCGTAAATCCCAGGCCCTGGCGCTGATCGCGCTGGCCGCGATTCCGCCGCCGGTGCACGGCGCGGACTTTTCCCTGGCCTTGTTCTGGCTCGGCCGTGGCGCCGGCGTCGTCGCCATGGGCCTGCTGACAGTGTGGCTGTTGAGCGAATTCAAGCGAGCACAGTCGGGCCGCATGCACGGCGGGTCGTAGTCGTAGCGCGCGATCCTCCGGCTCCGATCCGTTCCGCCGTATTGCCCGCCCGCTGCCTGGAAACTTCGCCGTTGATGGGCGCCGATTGTTCGCGTCCGCGAATCGATCGATGCAAACGATTTCCGCCGCGATGGCGCATCGGCGCAAACGATCGCGGTAGCGCGGCGCATCGAAGGCGCGAACAATTCATCGTGCCGCTGCCTGCCCGCATTTTTTCATCCACTGGATTCATGATGCCCGCACTCGAAAAAACCAAGGCGTGCTTGAAGATCCTCGGCGACGATCTAATCCCCGATGAGGTCAGCCGCCTGCTTGGCGCGGAGCCGACCGGCGCGCGGACCCGCGGCGAGATCCTGATCGGCAAGGCCAGCGGCCATCGCCGCGTCGCCCGCACCGGTGTGTGGTCCTTGCGGGCGCAGGACCGCTTGCCCGGCGATCTGAATGCGCAGATCCACGAGATCTTCGCCCGATTGAGCGGCGACCCGGCGGTGTGGGCGCAATTGCAATCGCGTTTCGAGCTGAACCTGTTCTGCGGTTTGTTCATGGACGCACGCAATAACGGCGAGACGATCAGTCCGGCCAATCTTCGTCTGCTTGGCGAACGCGGCGTCGAACTGCAACTGGACATCTATACGCCTGAGCCGGATGAGGTAACGAATTACCTCGAGTAATGCGGCTCGTGCGGCAATGCGCAACATCGACGACAGCATCAATGCACTCGCGCCGATTCCGCGACGCGGCATTGCACCGCAGCAAATCTTGTTCGCGAAACGCACGATACGTAGGCGCATCCAAGGCGTGAACGGTTCATGTCCTTATGCCAATAGCTCGTCTTGTGACGTGGCTCGGACTCTGCGTGTGATCCCGCCTAGTGCGCAGACCTTGCGCATGAAGCGCACATCTTTTTAGCTGGAACGGCCTCGCGAACACAGTGTGCATCCGGATTGCGCGCGGGTTCGCCGACGAGAGGCCGCCGCCATGCCGCGGCGTCGAGAAGCCGCTCGGCTTCATTCCATCGATCCCATGTCAGATTCCTTCAGGAGTTCTTCGCATGTCCGTATCGAAGTCCAATGCGCGCGGTTTCGCGCGCGCTTCCGTTTTCTGCGTCGTGGCCGCCGTCGCCACGCTGTCTTCCGGCGCCGCGTTCGCCGCCGATGAGGTCAGCCCGGAGCTGAAGTTCGCGATGCAACGCGATCTGGGCATTTTCCCGGGCCAGATCGCCCAGTACCTGCAGACCGAAAAACTCGCGCGCACCCAGGCGGCGGCGATCGAACGCGATCTGGGCAGCCAGTTCGCCGGCAGTTGGATCGAGCGCAACGCCGACGGCTCGTTCAAGGTCGTGGCCGCGACCGCGGGCGCCCGCAAGGCCAGCGCGATCGGCGGGGTCGAGCTGCGCACCGTGCGGCATAGCCTCAAGCAGTTGCAGAATTCGATGGCGCAGCTCGACGCGGCGTCGAATGCGCGGGTCAAGGGCATCAGCAAGCCGCTCGACGGCGTGCAGAGCTGGTACGTCGATCCGGTCAGCAACGCGGTGGTGGTGCGGGTCGATCAGGGCGCCAGCGAACGCGCGGTGGATTTCGTCGCGATCAGCGGCGCCGATGCCGGCGCGGTGCGGATCGAAGAAGTGCCGGGCACCTTGCAAACCTCGGTCAACGTGCTCGGCGGCATCGAGTATTCGATCAACAACGCCACCTTGTGTTCGGTCGGCTTCTCGGTCACCCGCGGCGCCACCAAGGGCTTCGTCACCGCCGGCCACTGCGGCGGGGTCGGCGCGATCGTGCGCATCGGCGGCACCCAGGTCGGTTCGTTCGCCGCGCGCGTGTTCCCGGGCAACGACCGCGCCTGGGTCAGCGTGGGCAGCGCCCACACCTTGCAGGGCGCGGTCAGCAACTACAGCGGCGGCACGATCGCGATCCGCGGCAGCGCCGAGGCCGCGATCGGCGCGGCGGTGTGCCGTTCCGGCCGCACCACTGGTTATCGCTGCGGCAACATCACCGCCAAGAACGTCACCGCCAACTACGCCGAAGGCGCGGTGCGCGGCCTGACCCAGGGCAATGCCTGCATGGGCCGCGGCGATTCGGGCGGCTCGTGGTTCACCAGCGCCGGCCAGGCGCAGGGCGTGATGTCCGGCGGCAACGTGCAGTCGAACGGCAACAACTGCGGCATCCCCGCCTCGCAGCGCAGCAGCCTGTTCGAACGCGTGGGGCCAATCCTGAGCCAGTACGGACTGAGCCTGGTCACCAGCTGATCGCGACAGCGTCACTTTGATCGACCCACAACGCCCCGCTTCGCGCGGGGCGTTGTCGTTCATGCCGCTCCCGCGGTCGCGCCACCGCCGAGTACAGCGACCATCGGATCGGATAGATCGACATGCGGGTCCGCGATCGGTTGCGACTTTGGTCGAAACGCATGCAAGCGACGCTTTGCGTGATCGCGTCGGCACGGTTGTGTGCTTGCGTTGATCGTTGATTCGTCCATACGCCGCACGATGTGCGCGCAAAGTGCTATTTGCGCAGTTTTTAATGCTGCATTGGCGCTCTGGATGGAAGCTTTATCAGTACTCCCGCGAGCGACAGGCCGATTGCCGACGATGCGATAGCGATTTTTTCGCCATGGCATTCGCATTCCTGTGACGGGCTCGGTTTTTTTCGTCGCCGCAGCGCGACGCTTTGCCTTGCCAATCGCGACGGCATCGTCTTTATCTGGTTGCGTCGTTCGGCTTCCTGGTGTGCGTCGCTTGTTTGAGCATCGCACTTCGAAGCAACGGCCACTGTCGCTCACGGCGATGTCGTTGCGGTCGCGTCTTATGGATGTCGACCGTGTTCGCATACTCAAGTCAGGAGTTCTTACATGTCCGTATCGAAGTCGAATCTGCGCTCGCGCGCCAGCCTGGTCGCGGCCGTCGCCGCGTTGTCCGCCGGCAGCGCCATGGCCACCGACGGTCTCAACCCGACTCTCAAGCTCGCCATGCAACGCGATCTGGGCCTGTCGTCGGCGCAAGTCGCGCAGATGGTGCAAGCCGACCGCATCGCCACCACCCAGGAAGCCGCGCTGCGTCGCACGCTCGGCAGCGGCTACGCCGGCAGTTGGGTCGAGCGCAACGACGACGGCAGCTATCGCGTGGTCGCGGCGACCTCGGGCGCGCAGAAGAGCGTCGCGGTGGCCGGCGTCGAGTTGCGTCATGTCCGGCACAGCTTGAAGCAGCTCAACGATTCGATGGCGGCGCTCGATCGCGACGCGCGGCGCCGCGTGCCGGGCATCAGCAAGCTGCGCAGCGGCGTGCAGTCGTGGTACGTCGATCCGACCACCAACTCGGTGGTGGTGAGCGTCGCGCCGGGCGCGGATGAGGAAGCGATCGATTTCGTCGCTGTCAGCGGCGCCGATATCAGTTCGATCCGGGTCGAGGAAGCGGTGGGCACCCCGCAGACCACCGCGACGGTGCAGGGCGGCATCGAATACCGCATGCCGCTGTCGGACGGCACCGGCCGAGTCGGCCTGTGTTCGGTCGGGTTCCCGGTCACCAAGGGCACGATCAAGGGCTTCGCGACCGCGGGGCATTGCGCCAAGGCCGGTCAGAGCGTGCAGATCAGCGGCGTCAATGTGGGCACGTTCACCGCGTCGCATTTCCCCAATACCGATCGCGCCTGGGTGACGATCGGCGCGACCCATACGCTGCTCGGGAGCGTCACCAACTACACCGGCGGCAGCGTCGCGGTGAAGGGCAGCACCGAAGCGGCGATCGGCGCGGCGGTCTGCCGTTCGGGCCGCACCACGCAGTACAAGTGCGGCACGATCACGGCCAAGAACGTGACGGTCAACTACGGCACCCTCGGCACCGTGAGCGGCTTGACCCGGGCCAACAATTGCACCGGTCGCGGCGATTCGGGCGGTTCGTGGATTACCGCCGCCGGCCAGGCTCAGGGCCTGACCTCGGGCGGCAATCTGCCCGCGGGCCAGAACGACAATTGCTCGGTGCCGACCTCGCAGCGTCAGACCTACTTCGAGCGCATCAACCCGGTCCTGAGTCAGTACGGGCTGGCCCTGGTCACGAGCTGATCGCTTCGGTCGCTAGTTGACTGCACGAACGCCCCGCATCCGCGGGGCGTTTTTTGTCGGAGGCTTCGCATGTGGTTCGGGACGATGGATTTGTCGGTCGCGGCTGATCGCGCGATCGCGCACCGGTGTAGCGCTCAGCGGAGGATCGAAACCCGCCGGTCACCCATCACCACTGCGGCCCCATCGGCAGGTCTTCGGCTTGCCAGGCCTTGCGGCTGGCCGGTGCGGACTCGCGCGCCTGCGCGCTGCGTTCGCGATCGAGCTTGAGGGTCACGGTTTCGCGTTCGCCCGGTTCGCTCGGGCGATAGCCATCGCGGTGGGTCAGGCTGCCGCTCAGGCGCTTGCCGTCGAGGGTGCCGTCGAATTCGAACAGGTCGCGCGAGGGGCGGCCGTCGGGGCCTGTGTCGCGATTGATCTCCTGGCCGAGGGTCAGCTTGGCGCGGAAGAACAGCGTGCGCTTAACCGGGTCGTAGCGAACGTCCTGCAGGCGTCCGCGCGGGGTGTCGCCGACCATGCCCTGCGAGGAATAGAACAGACCGAACAGCTGGCCGTTCTCGCGGTACAGCTCGCAGTCGTAGCCTTCGGCGTGCGGGTCGTCGCCGCTGCCGGTGATGCGCACGTTGCTGTAGACGCCGAGGGTTTCCACCTTGGGTTGCGGCGGCGCGGCCCAGGCGGTTGGCGGTAGGGCGCTCGTCGCCGTAGCGAGAGTCGCGGCCAGGAGCCAGCTGGGCCGGCGCAGGCGGGCGGGGTGGGAAGCGACGGCGGTAAGGGTCATGGCGACGGCGGCATGGAGTTGCGGCGATCTTCGTCGATGCCGAGGGCGATGTCAGCCGGGGTGTCGGTGAATGTGTCGGCCAAGTGGTTACGCCGGCCGCGCTCGGGTTTCGCCGGCGGTGGTATTGGCGTGGTCGCGGTTTGCGCCGCTCCTACAGTCGCTTCGCGCCGCATCGACGAAGCGAATCCGCAATCGTCGACGCGAACCGCTATGCCCGGCGCTTCAATCCAGGAACTGCAACTTCGCCAGGTCCGCATACAACCCGCCTTCGGCGAGCAGCTGCGCATGGGTGCCCTCGGCGACGATGCTGCCGCGGTCCATGACCACGATCCGGTCGGCCTTGAGCACGGTCGCCAGGCGATGGGCGATGACCAGGGTGGTGCGGCCTTCCATCAGCGTTTCCAGCGCCTGCTGCACCGCGCGTTCGCTTTGCGCGTCGAGCGCGCTGGTGGCTTCGTCGAGCAGCAGGATCGGCGCGTCCTTGAGCAGGGCGCGGGCGATCGCGATGCGCTGCTGCTGGCCGCCGGACAGGCGCGCGCCGCGTTCGCCCAGCTCGGTCGACAACCCCTCGGGCAGGGCGCGGATGAAGTCCTCGGCATGCGCGGCGCGCACCGCCTGGTCGACTTCCTCGTCGCTGGCGCCGAGCCGGCCGTAGCGGATGTTGTCGCGCGCGGTGGTGGCGAAGATGGTCGGCTGCTGCGGCACCAGCGCGATCGATTCGCGCAGGTCGGCCGGATCGGTGTCGCGCACGTCGATGCCGTCCACGCGCACCGCGCCGCTCTGCGGATCGTGGAAGCGCAGCAGGATCGAGAACACGGTGCTCTTGCCGGCGCCGGACGGGCCGACCAGGGCCACGGTCTCGCCGGGATTGACCCGCAGGCTGAAGTTCTGCAGCGCAGGCAGGTCCACGCGTTGCGGGTAGTGGAAGGCGATGCGGTCGAACACGATCTCGCCGCGCAGCGGCCGCGGCAGCGAGGTCGGCTGCGCCGGCGCCTGCACCGCGTTGGTTTCGTTGAGCAGTTCGCTGATCCGGCCCATGCCGCCGGCCGCGCGCTGCAGGTCGTTCCAGACTTCGGCCAGCGCGCCGATCGAGCCGCCGCCGATCAGGGCGTACAGCACGAACTGACCCAGGGTGCCGCCGCTCAGGCGGCCGGCGACCACGTCGTGCGCGCCGGACCACAGCACCAGGGTGATCGCGCCGAACACCAGGGTGATGGCGGTCGCGGTGACCAGGGCCTGGGCGGTGATGCGCTTGCGCGCGGTCTTGACCGCGATCCGCAGCGATTCGCTGAAACGGCCTTGTTCGTAGGGTTCGCGCGCGTGCGCCTGGACCGTGCGCACCGCGCCGAGGGTTTCGCTGGCCAGGGTGTTGGCGTCGGCGATGCGGTCCTGGGTGGAGCGCGAGATCTTCTGCAGCTTGCGCCCGCCGACGATGATCGGCAGCACCGCCAGCGGGATGCCGACCAGGGCGTAGGCGGCCAGGCGCGGGCTGGTATAGAACAGCATGCCCAGGCTGCCGATCACCGTGACCGAGCTGCGCAAGGCCACCGACATGCTTGAGCCGACCACGCTGCGCAGCAGTTCGGCGTCGGCGGTCAGGCGCGAGACCAGTTCGCCGCTGCGGGTGCGGTCGTGGAAGCCCGCGTCCAGCGCGATCACGTGGCTGTACAGGGTTTCGCGCAGGTCGGCGACCACTTTTTCGCCGAGCAGCGAGACCAGGTAGAAGCGCAGCGCGGTGGCCAGGGCCAGCGCGATCGCGACCAGGAACAGGATCAGGAAGGCCTGGTCGATCGCGCTGCTGCCGCCGCCGCCGGCGCTCTGGGCGAACCCCTGGTCGATCATTTTCTTGAACGCCAGCGGCATGCTCAGGGTCGCGGCGCTGGACGCGGCCAGGGCGAACAGCCAGGCGATGAACAAGCCGCGGTACTTGCGAACGAACGGCCACAAGGTGCGCAGGCTGCCGATCGGGGCTTTCTGCAGGTCGCGGCGGGTGTCGGCTCGGTAGCCGGCGCTGGAGTCTGTCATCGGGTGGCGTTCATCGGCTGGGGCTCCGTTCGCCGGGATCGTCCAGGCGCACGCGATTACGAGTGGCGTCGCGCAGCTGCGCTTTCAAGGCGGGCAATTGCGACGTAGGCAGGCGAATCCGCACGCGCACCCCGTCGGCATCGAAGCGTTCGTGGTCTTTGTGCGCGCCGAAGGCGTTCAACGCGGCATGGACCGCGCCGATGTCTTCGAACGGGTAGGCCAGGTCGAGTTCGCCGTATTGAACCAGTTCGCGGCGTTCGGCGCGGCGCAGGCATTCGGCCGCGCTGCCGCCGTAGGCGCGCACCAGGCCGCCGGCGCCGAGCTTGATGCCACCGTACCAGCGCGTCACCACGGCCACCACCTGGTCCAGGCCCTGGCCGTCGATCGCGGCCAGGATCGGGCGCCCGGCGGTGCCGGAGGGCTCGCCGTCGTCGTTGAAGCGGTATTCGCCGCCGATGCGGTAGGCCCAGCAGTTGTGGGTGGCGTCGGGGTCGGCGACGTCCTGCACGAAGTCCAATGCGTCGGCGGGGGTGGTCACCGGCGCGGCTAGGGCCAGGAAGCGGCTGTGCTTGACCTCGATCTGGTGACTGGCGCGCGCGGCGAGGGTCGCGCCCGGGGCGCCGTCGCTCATCGGCGCGGGCTCATGCGCAGGCGCTGACGCGCGCGGCATGCATCGCACCGGGCCGCCGCCGGCCGCGCCAGGGCGGCCGTGCTCATTTCAGCAGCGCGCGCAGGTCGTCGGGCACCCGCGTGTGCGGATGGGCGCGGCGGAAGCGTTGCAGGCTCTCGCGTGCGCGCTCGGCCTGCCCGTCGTCGCGGTAGCCGCGGATGCGGTCGAGCCATTCGGCCGGGGCCAGACGGCTTTCGTCGCTGGCGTCGTTGCCGATGCGGCTGCCGGTCACTTCGATGCGATCGAGGGTCGGCGAGGCATTGCTGCTCTTGCTCGACGGCTCGGGCGCGGCCTGGACATCGGCGCGCTCGCTGTAGGCCTCGGCCTTGCCCAGGGTCGCCGCGTCCGCGGCGACGGCCGCGGCCTTCGCCGCGCGCTTGCTGCTCAGGTTGTCCGCGGGCGAGGCCCATCCGGCGTTGGCGGCGGCGTCGACCGGCACGGGCGCCGACATCACGCCCATCGGCGCCGACGGCGCGGGCGGCGGGGGCGGCGCCATCGCCGGGGCGGACTTGAGTTCGCGTTCGGCCGGCGGGACCTGCACGCGGCGTATGGACACGCGTGCCTCGGTCGCGGCGGCGGCCTGCGCGCTGGCCGGGGTTTCGGCGCGGCTGCGCTTGGCGGCTTCGCCTTCTTCGGCGATCGCCTTGGGCGGCGCCGACGACGCGGGCGGTGCCGATTGGGCGGTTACCGGAGCGGGTGTCATCGCCGCCGGCGCGACGGCATCGGCCACGCTGTCGGCGGCCATGTCGGCGCCGGGCATCGCCTCGGTCGGCTTCGCCGGCGCGGCGACCGACGCCGCAGCCGGGGCGGGGGCCGCCGCAGCCGCGTCGGCCTGGATTTCGTCGGACTGGGCACCGCCGCTGTCGGCGACCGGTTCGGCCTGGGCGCGCGCGACCACGGCGGCGTCTTGTTCCTGCTGGACCGCTTCCATCTTCGTCGCCGCCGGCCGCAGCTGCCAAGCGATGCCGACCGCCAGGCACAGCGAGGCGGCCACGCCGATCCACATCGGCCAGCGTTGCCGGGGCTGCACGCGCAGGCGCGGCTGCTGCGTCGTCGCCACCGCGGCGTGCGCGGCGGCGAGGATGCGCGCGTCCAGCGCCGGCGAGGGGCCGTCGCTCGGGCCCAGCCGCAGCAGGCGCTGGGCCAGCTCGCGTTCTTCGGGCGACAAGGGATCGGGGGCGTCGGGACGGCGGTTCATTCGGTCAACCTCGCGCGCAACTTGTCCATCGCGTAGCGCAGCCTGGATTTGACTGTCTCGCGGCCGGCCCCCGTGATCTCGCCGATCTCCTCCAGACTCAGTTCCTGTTCCAGCCGCAGCAACACCACTTCGCGCTGCTCCTCGGGCAATTCCTCGATCGCGCGCTGCAGGCGGCGGCGCTGTTCGAATTCGGACAGTTCGCGCTCGGGCGTGGTCGGGTCGGGCACGCGCGCGGCACGCTCGTCGCCGTCGTCGGGCGCCGGCGGGCGGTGCTTGAGGCCGCGCCAGTGATCGTTCAGGCGGTTGTGGGCGATCCGGAACAGCCAGGTGCTGAACTGCGCATCGGGCTTCCAGCCATGGCGCGCGCCGATCACGCGCTGCCAGATGTCCTGGAAGAATTCGTCGGCGAGCGCCGAATCACGGATCTGCCGCAGCAGGAAGCGGTACAAAGGGCCGCGATGGCGCGCGTACAGAACCTCGAACGCGGCGACGTCGCCGCCCGTCCAGGCCAGCATGAGTACGTCGTCGCTCGCATCCGCAGCGGAATTCATCCGCGGCAGGGTACGGCCTGACGGCGCCGACGGGAAGCGCTTGCGCGAGCAAAGCGCGTCGTATAGCGAAGGTTGCAGGGCCAGTTGCATGCAGGTAACAACGGCCCGGGGCCGGGGATGGGGTTGTCGGCCAGGGCCGGGCCTGCGGCGCTGGCGTGAAGCTCGCGTTATCCTGCGTCCTGCGTAGAAGGCGGCGAACCGGTGCGGAACGAAGTAATGCAAGGGGCAACGGTCAGCGAGACCTCCACCGACGAGGCCTTGGCCTGCGCGCTGCAGGAAGCGCTGCCGGCCGGGTCGCAGGTGGTGGTGTGCTGGCGCGCCGCGCCGCACGGCCAGATTTCCGAATCGTGCACCCCCGGCGGCGAGCACGCGCTGCGCGACGCCGCGCGGGTCCTGCTCGAACGCGATCCGCCCGCGATCGGCGCCTCCGACGACCGCTACGGCGACCGCATCGAGGCGGCCTGGTGGCTGGAGGACCGCAGCCGCGCCAGCATCGTCGCGCACCTGCCGCAGGCCCTGCCGACCGCCTTGCGCGCGGCCTGGCTGGCGATGGCGCGGCGGATCGTCGCCGCCGACCTGTCGGCGGTGCGCGCGCATGCCCGCGCCGAGGCATTGGAGAAATCCGAGCGCCTGCAGCAGGCCCTGTACGGCATCGCCGACCTGGCCGGGTCCGGGCTGGAGATGACCGACCTGCTCAGCCGCATCCACGGCGTGGTCTGCGGGCTGATGTACGCCGAGAATTTCTACATCGTGCTGTACGACGACGTGCTCGACACGATGCGCTTTCTGTACTTCGCCGACTGCAACGACCCTTACGTGGCCGACCCGACCAAGGCGATCCGCGGCGACGAGATGCCGACCAGCCTGACCCTGGCGCTGCTGCGCCACGGCGAGGCGCTGCAGGGCAGTTCGGCCGACCTGCGCCAGCGCCTGGGCGTGGCCGACGACGCCCACCACGGCCCCGACAGCGCCGACTGGCTCGGCGTGCCGATGCGCCGCGACGAACGCGTGTGCGGCGCGATCGTGGTCCAGCACTACGACAGCGCCGGCAGCTACGGCGACGAGGACCGCGCGCTGCTGTCGTTCGTCGCCCAGCACATCCTGACCGCGCTCGACCGCTTCCGCGCCCGCGAGGAGCTCGAACGCCGGGTCACCGAGCGCACCTACGCCCTGCAGCTGAGCAACCGCGACCTGCAGGCCGAGATCATCGAACGCCAGCGTTCCGAACGCCTGCAGCGCGCGCTGTTCCGGATCGCCGAGCTGACCATCACCTCCGACACCCTGGAACGCTTCTATTCCCAGGTCCACGACGTGGTCAGCGAACTGCTGTACGCGCGCAATTTCTATATCGCGCTGCTGTCGGACGACGGCGAGCGCCTGCAGTTTCCGTATTCGATCGACGAACTCGACGTGATCCGCGAAACCCGTCTGCTCGCCGACGGCCTGACCGAATACGTGATCCGCCAGGGCCGGCCGCTGCTGGCCGACCGCCACCGCATCGCCGAGCTCAACAGCCGCGGCGAAGTGCGCAGCCACGGCTCGGCCGCGCATTGCTGGCTCGGCGTGCCGCTGTTCCGCGACGACACCGTGGTCGGGGTGATCGCGATCCAGAGCTATTCGCGCGCTATCAGCTTCAACGCGCGCGACCAGGAACTGCTGACCTTCGTCGCCCACCACATCAGCATCGGCCTGGCGCGCAAGCAGGCGCAGGACCGGCTGGTCACCGCGCACGGCGAACTCGAGCAACGCGTCGCCACCCGCACCCGCGAACTCGCCCACACCAACGCCGAACTGGTCGCCCAGATCGGCGAGCGCGTGCGCGCCGAGCAGAAGCTGACCCATCAGGCGCTGCACGACGCGCTGACCGGGCTGCCCAATCGCGGCCAGCTGCTCGAACGGCTGGACTACGCGATCTCCCACGCCGAACGCGACAACCGACCGTTCGCGGTGCTGTTCCTGGACCTGGACCGGTTCAAGCTGGTCAACGACAGCGTCGGCCATTCGGCCGGCGACGAGCTGCTGATCGAAAGCAGCCGGCGCATCATCGCCACGGTGCGCAGCGGCGACATGGTCGCGCGCCTGGGCGGCGACGAATTCGCGATCCTGATCGAGAGCATCGACGGCCTGATCGTCGCCGAAGACCTCGCCCAACGCGTGCTGCGCGCGCTCGGCGAGCCGTGCTGGGTGGCCGGGCGCGAGGTGTTCCCCTCGGCCAGCGTCGGCATCGCCATGTGGCATCCGCGCTACCGCAGCGGCACCGAGCTGCTGCGCGACGCGGACGCGGCGATGTACCGCGCCAAGGGCGCCGGCCGCGGCCGCTTCGCGGTGTTCGACGAGGAGATGCGCGAGCAGGCGCTGCGCATCCTCGATCTGGAAGCCGACCTGCGCCGCGCCATCAACGGCGATGCCTTCATCGCCCATTACCAGCCGATCGTGCGGCTCGACGACCAGACCGTGATCGGCCACGAGGCGCTGCTGCGCTGGCGTCACGAAAAACGCGGGCTGTTGTTGCCGCGCGAATTCATCGGCCTGGGCGAGGACAGCGGGCTGATCGAGGAAGCCGACTGGATCTTGTACGCGCGGGTGATCGCGCAGCTCGCGCGCGGCGGCCATGGCTATATCTCGGTCAACGTGTCGCCGCGGCATTTCCGCGCTCACGATTTCGCCGACCGCCTGCTGCGCATGATCGACGAGGCCGGCGCCGATCCGCGCCGGCTGCGCATCGAAATCACCGAGGTGGCGCTGCTCGACGACGTGCCGCGCGCGCTGCGGATGCTGCAGACCTTGCGCAAGCACGGGGTGTTGGCGCAGCTGGACGATTTCGGTACGGGGTTTTCGGCGTTGTCGTATTTACATCGATTCCCGATCGAGTGTCTGAAGATCGATCAGAGTTTCGTCGCGGGGTTGGTCGGCGAATCGCGCCCCGAAAGCATCGCGGTGGTGCGCGCGATCCAGGCGCTGGCCGGCACGCTCGGCATCCACACCATCGGCGAAGGGGTGGAGACCCACGCGCAACGCCTGGTCCTGCGCGAACTCGGCTGCACTTACGGGCAGGGTTATCTGTTCGGACGTCCGGCCGAGGCGATCCGCAGCGAACTGCGGATTTTCGACGGCGAAGACCTAGTGGACGGTTCGATCGACGCCTCGGGCGAGGCCTCGGGCGAGGTCGCGCCGCCCGATGGCGGGCAAAAAGAGGGCGCCGTCCGCGCGCAGTTCGACGAGCCTGACATCGTCGAACCCGCCACGGACGACGCCCGCAGCCTTACTCGCTGATCGCCACGCCGCTGCTCGGCTTGAGTTCGCCGATCTGGGCCTTGGCGCGTTCGACCAGACGCACGAACTCGGCGCGCTGACCGGTGGGGTCGGCCTGTTTGAGACCGCGCGCGGTGGCGGCGATCTGCTCCCAGCCCCAGCCGTCGTACTGACTGGCGCCGCGCAACGCATCGGCGAACGCGGCGACCGAGGCGGCCATGCGCATCGGTTCGCTCGCGACCACGCGCAGGCTGGAACGCTGCACCGGGGTTTCGATCAACACGCTGCGATCCTCGCCCGGGCGCTTGTAGCGCAGCTTGAGGTTGGCGATCTCGTTGCCGCCGCCGCTGCTCGCGGCCTCGTTGGCGTAACGCAGCGCGGGCAAGCGGGTCGCGCTGGAACCGACCGGGGTCAGTTCGTACAAGGCGGTGACCTCGTGGCCCGCGCCGATATCGCCGGCGTCGACCTTGTCGTTGGCGAAGTCCTCGCGCTTGAGCAGGCGGTTTTCGTAGCCGATCAGGCGGTACTCGGCGACCTGCGCCGGGTTGAATTCGATCTGGATCTTGACGTCGCGGGCGATGGTCATCAGGGTCGAGCCCATTTCCTCGACCAGCACCTTGCGCGCTTCCTGCAAGGTATCGATGTAGGCGTGGTTGCCGTCGCCGACATCGGCCAGCTTCTCGGACAGTTCGTCGTTGTAGTTGCCGCTGCCGAAACCGAGCGTGGTCAGCGCGACGCCGCTCTTGCGCTGATCGGCGACCATGGTCTCCAGCGCGTTGTTGTCGACCGTGCCGACGTTGAAGTCGCCGTCGGTGGCCAGGATCACCCGGTTGACGCCGTTCTTGACGTAGGCCTGCCTGGCCGTCGCATAGGCCAGGCGGATGCCGTCGCCGCCGTTGGTGCTGCCGCCGGCCTGCAGGCGATCGAGCGCGGCGAGGATTTCTTCCTGACGGTCGCCCGGGGTCGGCGGCAACACCAGACCGGCCGAACCCGCGTAGACCACGATGGAAATCCGGTCCTGCGGACGCAACTGCTTTGCGAGCATCGAGAACGCGCTCTTGAGCAGCGGCAGCTTGTCGGGCGAATTCATCGAGCCGGAGGTATCGATCAGGAACACTAGGTTGGCCGGCGGCAGATTCTTCTTCGGCACCTCATAGCCCTTGATGCCGATCATCAGCAGCTGACGCTGCGCATTCCACGGCGCCGGCGCGAGTTCGGTGCTGACCTTGAACGGCGTCGCCAGCGAAGTCGGCGCGGCGTGGCCGTAGTCGAAGTAATTGATGAACTCCTCGGCGCGCACCGCGTCGGCCGGCGGACGCAGGCCGTCGTTGAGCATGCGCCGCACGTTGGTGTAGCTGCCGGTGTCGACGTCGATCGAGAAGGTCGACAGCGGCTGCTCGCGGGTGCGCTGGACCGGATTGTCTTCGCGCTGGGCGTATTTTTCGGTGTTGGCCGGCTGCGAATACGGCGGCGCGGGCGGCGGCGGGGGCGGCGCGAGGAAGCCCGGCGCGGCGGCGGCGACGGCGGCGGGCATCGCCATGCGCTTGGCGTAGGTCGGGGCGATGCGCGAGCCGGTGACTTCGATCCGGTCGAGCGACTGCTCGCGCGGGGTCGCGTAGTACGCAGGCGCGGACGCGACGGATTTCGCTTCGACGCTGCCGGCGGGTTTGGCCAGGGTGGTGGCGCCCAGGTTGGCGCGTTCGGCTTCGGGCCTGGCTTCGGCCTTGGCGGCGGGCTCGGCCGCGGCGGCCGCATCGGCCGGCGCATCGTTGCGCGAGCGGACGTCGGCGGTCGCGTCGGTACCGACGGCTTGGTTCTTGGCCGGCGCCTGCGTTGCCTGCGACTGCGACGGGGCGACATCGCCGGTCGCCTGGCAGCCCGCCAGCGACAGGGCGAGCGCGGCGGCCAGCGCCGCGCCGAGGTGGTTGCGGATCAGGCGCGGTGAGGCGGCGGGCGAGGTGCGAGCGTGCATGGCGGCTTCCCTGGTGTGTGGACCTGGGGAATGAAACGCGCCGCTGTGGGCAGTGGGGTTGAGGGTGGCGAAAGATTTTTTCGGGGCTGCGATGCCACCGGCTGGGCATGAACTTTCGGCTTGCCATGTCCTTCTCCCGCGAGCGGGAGAAGGTGGCCCGAAGGGCCGGATGAGGGTGGCGCGATGGCTTGAAGCCCCTCACCCCAACCCCTCTCCCGCTTGCGGGAGAGGGGCTTTCGGTTGCGCGGTTGTTTGGCGATGTCGCCGCTTCAGGCCACTGCGTCGCGAATCACCAGCAAACGCTGCTCGCTCATATCCTCGATCGCATAGCGCACGCCTTCACGCCCCAGTCCGGAATCCTTGACTCCGCCGTAAGGCATGTTGTCGACCCGGAAGCTCGGCACGTCGCCGACGATGACGCCGCCGACGTCGAGCACGTCCCAGGCCTTCATCGCGTGATCCAGGCGGCCGGTGAACACGCCGGCCTGCAGGCCGAAGTCGCTGCGGTTGACCTGCGCCAGCGCGCTGTCGAAATCGTCGAACGGTTCGATCAGCGCGACCGGCCCGAACACTTCCTTGCGATAAAGATCGGCGTCGAGCGGAACTTTCTCCAGCAAGGTCGCCGGAATCATGTTGCCTTCGCGCGCGCCGCCGTTGATGCGCCTGGCGCCGCCCTTGACCGCCGCGTCGATCCACGACTGGATGCGCTTGGCCGCGTCTTCGTCGACCACCGGGCCGATGAAGGTGGTGTCGACCCGCGGGTCGCCCATGCGCAACGCGCCGATCGCGGCCTTGAGCTTCTTGCGCAGCTTGTCGTAGATATCGGCATGCGCGTAGATGCGTTGCACGCTGATGCAGCTCTGGCCGCTTTGGTAGTACGCGCCGAACACCAGACGCTCGACCACGTGATCCAGGCTCACGCCGGGATCGGCGTCGACGATGCAGGCCGCGTTGCCGCCCAGTTCCAGGGTGACTTTCTTCTTGCCCGAGCGCGCCTTGAGGTCCCAGCCGATCAGGCCGCCGGTGAAGCTGAGCAACTTGATGCGCTCGTCCTCGACCAGCAAGGACGCGTCCTCGTTCGAACAGCACAGCACCGAGAACGCGCCTTCGGGCAGGTCGGTTTCGGCCAGCACCTCGGCGATGATCAGCGCGCCGACCGGGGTCTTGATCGCCGGCTTGAGCACGAACGGGCAACCGGCGGCGATCGCCGGGGCGACCTTGTGCGCGACCAGGTTGAGCGGGAAATTGAACGGAGTGATGAAGCTGCACGGCCCGATCGGCACGCGCTTGACCATGCCGCGATAGCCGCGCGTGCGTTCGGAGATCTGCAATTCGATGATCTGGCCGTCGATGCGGGTGGCTTCGCCGGCGGCGATGCGGAAGGTGTCGATCAGGCGGGTGACTTCGCCGCGCGCGTCCTTGATCGGCTTGCCCGCTTCGATGCACAGGGCGAGCGCGAGTTCTTCGAAGCGCTCGCTGAAGCGGCGCACGCAGTGTTCGAGCACGTCGCGGCGGCGGTCGGGGGTGAACGCGGCCATCGCCTCGCGCGCCTTGTGCGCGGCGACGATCGCCTTGCGCACCGCGGCCGCGTCGGCCATGGCGACGCGGGTCGCGCGCTTGCCGGTGTACTTGTCCAGCACTTCCAGTTCGGTGTTGGCGGCGACCGGGCGGTTGGCCAGGTAGTAGGGATAACTGGTCTTGAGTCCCTTGGCGGGCTTGGCGGGTTTTTTCTTGTTCGGCTTGGCCATTGGGTTCTCCTGGGAGGTCAAGGTCGGGGAGATTGCTCGCATCGAGGGTCGGGTCGGACCGCGGGCGCTGACGCGCTCACTGCACCGCCGCGGCCAGCCGCGGAATGTCTTCGTTGAGAATGCGGTCGTCGTCGCGGTAATCGATCGGTACTTCGATCACATCC
Source organism: Lysobacter capsici (assembly GCF_014779555.2). NCBI lineage: Bacteria > Pseudomonadati > Pseudomonadota > Gammaproteobacteria > Lysobacterales > Lysobacteraceae > Lysobacter > Lysobacter capsici. The sequence continues at coordinate 3,839,386 of NZ_CP094357.1, read as the reverse complement.
ACCCCCGGCGTATCCAATGCCTCACGCAACAAAGGCAAGAACGCATCGCTGGATTGCGGCCGATGCCCGCGCGCGCCGTAACTGCGCGCGTAGGCGACGAAGTCGGGGTTGCCCAGGTCCATGCCGTAACTAGGATAGCGTTCGTGCGCCTGTTTCCACTTGATCATGCCGTAGGCATCGTCGCGCAACACCAGCACGACCAGGTCCAGGCCCAGCCGCACCGCGGTTTCCAGCTCCTGCGAATTCATCATGAAACCGCCGTCGCCGCAGACCGCGACGACCTTGCGGTCCGGACACACGATGCGCGCGCCGATCGCCGAGGGCAGGCCGGCGCCCATCGTCGCCAGGGCGTTGTCGAGCAATAAGGTGTTGGGTTCGCGGCAGCGGTAGTTGCGCGCGAACCACAGCTTGTACAGGCCGTTGTCGAGGCAGACCACGTCGCGCGGCGACAGCGCGCTGCGCAGGTCGGCGACGATGCGTTGCGGCGCCAGCGGAAAACGGTCGTCGTCGCTGCGATCGCGCAGGTGTTCGAGCATCGCCGTGCGCACGCGATCGAAGAAGGCGAAGTCCCAGTGCGGCTGCGGCTCGATCGCTTCGGACAATCGCCACACCGAATGGGCGATGTCGCCGATCACTTCGATCTGCGGGAAATACACCGCGTCGACCTCGGCGCTGGCGTAATTGACGTGGATCACCGTGCGCCGGCCTTCGCGCATGAAGAACGGCGGTTTCTCGATCACGTCGTGGCCGATGTTGATGATGCAGTCGGCCGCGTCGATCGCGCGATGGACGAAGTCGTGGTCCGACAGCGCGGCGTTGCCGAGCCACAGCGGGCCTTCTTCGTCGAGCACGCCCTTGCCCATCTGGGTGGTGAAGTAGGGGATGCCGAGCTTGGCGACGAAGGCATCGAGGGTTTTCGAGGTGGTCTTGCGGTTGGCGCCGGCGCCGATCATCAGGATCGGATGGCGCGCGTTCGCGATCGCTTCGGCGGCGCGTTCGATCGCTTTGTCCTCGGCGACCGGGCGGCGCGAGAACGAGGCCGGGATCAGCCGCGCCTGGGTCGGGTCGCCGGCGATGTCCTGCGGCAGTTCCAGATGCACCGCGCCCGGGCGTTCTTCCTCGGCGCGACGAAAGGCTTCGCGCACCCGCGCCGGGATGCTGTCGGCGGCGACGATCTGGCGGGTGTACTTGGTCAGCGGGCGCATCGTGTCGACCACGTCGACGATCTGGAAATGGCCTTGCTTGCTGGTCTTGATCGGTTTCTGCCCGGTGATCATCAGCATCGGCATGGCGCCGAGCTGGGCGTAGGCCGCGGCGGTGACCAGGTTGGTCGCGCCCGGTCCCAGCGTGGACAGGCACACGCCCGCCTTGCCGGTGAGGCGGCCGTAGGTCGCGGCCATGAAGCCGGCGGCCTGTTCGTGACGGGTGAGGACGAGTTTGATCGTCGAGGTACGCATCGATTCGAGCAGGTCGAGGTTTTCCTCGCCGGGAATGCCGAAGACGTATTCCACGCCTTCGGCCTCGAGCGCGGCGACGAACAGGTCGGACGCCTTGGTCATGCGGGACTCCGGATGCGGGCTTGGCCCGAATCGTCTGATCCTCGCGCAAACGGTGTTAGCGGTGGGCGATGGTGGTGGAACGGTGCGGACCGAACGTGACCGCGTCGCCAGATCAGGTAAAGCCGCGAGGTCTTTCGTGGGGCTTCAGACCCGATGCTTTTCGTTACGGTCGCTTCGGCAAATCGGTTTCGGGATTCGGGCGAGTCGGCCGAAAAGCGTCGGGGTTGAAGCCCCGCCCACAAAAGACCTCGAGATCTCGCGCCAATTCGCCGATCCAGCAATTCGGCAATCAGCCAATCCGGTGAATACGCGACGAATCAATATGGGTCGGATTTGAATTCCAGGCGCCGGCCAACTACGAATCCTTGTCCTCGACCCGGACCTTCAACTGCCCGTCGTGCACCCGCGCGGTCAGGCGATCGCCCGGCGCGGCGTCGAGCACGCTGCGCACCACCCGGCCGTCTTCGTGCTGGACGATGGCGTAGCCGCGGGCGACGGTGGCCAAGGGGCTGATCGCTTCCATCGAGCGGGCCAGGCCGCGCAGGCGCAGCGCGTCGTTGCGCAGGCGCCGCGCGATCGCCGCCTGTGGACGCAGGGCGAGCGCGCCCAGGCGTTCGCGCAATTGCGCGATGCGGCGTCGCGGGTGGCGCGCGCGCAGCACCGCGTCGGCATGACGCAGATGCGCGCGTTCGCGTTCGAGCTTGAGGTTCCAGGCCTGCTGCAGCCGGCGCAGCGCGTCGTCCTGGCGGGTGCGCAACGCGGCCAGCCGCGCCTGCGGCCGTTGCGCGTTCAAGCGCAGGCCGGCGCGGTCGGTGCGCTGCATCGCCTGGCGCAGGCGCTGGCCTTGCAGATTGGCCAGGCGCGCGTCGAGCACGCGCAGGCGGTGCAGCAGGTCGTCGCGCTGCGGCACCAGCAGTTCGGCCGCGACCGAGGGGGTCGGCGCGCGCACGTCGGCGGCGAAGTCGGCCAGGCTGAAGTCGGTTTCGTGACCGATCGCCGATACCACCGGCACCGCGGACGCGGCGATCGCGCGCGCCAGCCGTTCGTCGTTGAACGCCCACAGGTCTTCCAGCGAACCGCCGCCGCGCGCGAGCACGATCACGTCGTAGCGTTGCGAGGCCTGCGCGCGCTGCAGCATCGCGGTGATGCGCTCGGCCGCGCCGTCGCCCTGGACCGGCACCGGCAGCACCTCGGCCTCGACCAGCGGGAAGCGCCGCGCCAGCACGCTGAGCACGTCGCGCACCGCCGCGCCGCTGGGCGAGGTGATCACCGCGATGCGGGTCGGGAAGCGCGGCAGTTCGCGCTTGCGCTCGTTGTCGAACAGGCCTTCGGCGCTCAGCCGCGCCTTGAGTTCCTCGAACGCGCGCCGCAGCGCGCCCTCGCCGGCCTCTTCCATGTGATCGAGCACGAGCTGGTAGTCGCCGCGCGCTTCGTACAGGGTCAGCCGGCCGCGCGCGAGCACCCTCAGGCCTTCGCGCGGGACGAATTTCAGCCAGCTGCTCTTGGGCTTGAACATCGCGCAGCGGACCTGGGCGCGCGCGTCCTTCAAGGTCATGTACAGATGCCCCGACGACGGCCGCGACAGATTGCCCAGTTCGCCTTCGACCCAGATCAGCGGGAAGGTGTCTTCCAGCAGGTCGCGGGCCAGGGCGTTGAGCTGGCTGGGGGTGAGGACTTCGTCGGCTTGGCTGGGGGGCATTTGGTGTGGGGTAGTGGCAGAGAGGCAAGGCTACGTCACTTCATCGCTCGTCATTCCCGCGAAGGCGGGAATCCAGTGACTTCAAACGTTCTCGCACGAAAGGCACTGGATTCCCGCCTTCGCGGGAATGACGGGCTCGGAGATGCGCATTCCAGCGCGGCAGCGTCGCCGTCGATGGTAGCGCGGCGGGCTTTTTGCTGGCTTCACCTTGTGCCGGCGCTACCTTGGCTCGGGCCAGCAGGTGCCGCACCGTCGCCGCGATCAGAAGTCGCGAACCGCCACCGCGACCCGCCGCCGCACCGCACCGTTCCCCCGCGCTTCACCTGAGCGACACGTAACCCGCGTGCCCCGGCGTTACAATGCCGCCCATGAATTCAGATGCCGCCTTGCCCTGCGCCCATCCCGGTTTCGGCCCCCTGCCGCGACGCCTGACCCGATCGGTGACGGTCGGCGGGGTCCAGGTCGGCGGCGGCGCGCCGGTGGTGGTGCAGTCGATGACCAACACCGACACCACCGATGTCGCCTCCACCGCCAAGCAGATCGGCGAATTGTGGCGGGCCGGCTCGGAACTGGTCCGCATCACCGTCAATACCGTCGAGGCCGCCGCGGCGGTGCCACGGATCGTCGACAAGCTGTCGATGATGGGCATCGAGGTGCCGATCATCGGCGACTTCCACTACAACGGCCATCAACTGCTCACCGCCGAGCCGGCCTGCGCCGAGGTCTTGGCCAAGTACCGGATCAACCCCGGCAACGTCGGCTTCGGCAAGAAGAAGGACAGCCAGTTCGCCACCTTGATCGAGTTCGCGATCAAGTACGGCAAGCCGGTGCGCATCGGCGCCAACTGGGGCTCCCTCGACCAGGCGCTGGCGACCCAGCTGATGGACGAAAACGCCGCCCGCGCCGAACCCTGGGACGCCGGCCGGGTGCTGCGCGAGGCGCTGATCCGCTCGGCCCTGGATTCGGCCGCGCGCGCGGTCGAGCTGGGCCTGCCGGCCGATCGCATCGTGCTCAGCGCCAAGGTCAGCGGCGTGCAGGAACTGATCGCGGTGTACCGCGAACTGGCCAGCCGCGGCGATTACGCGCTGCACCTGGGCCTGACCGAGGCCGGCATCGGCAGCAAGGGCATCGTCGCCTCCAGCGCCGCGCTCGGCGTGCTGCTGCAGGAAGGCATCGGCGACACCATCCGCATCTCGCTGACGCCCGAACCGGGCCAGTCGCGCAACAACGAAGTCATCGTCGCCCAGGAACTGCTGCAGACCATGGGCCTGCGCGCGTTCACTCCGATGGTGACCGCCTGCCCGGGTTGCGGCCGTACCACCAGCACCTTCTTCCAGGAGCTGGCGCAGACCGTGCAGGAACACGTGCGCAACAAGATGCCGGAGTGGAAGATCACCCATCCGGGCGCGGAGAACCTCACCCTGGCGGTGATGGGCTGCATCGTCAACGGCCCGGGCGAATCGCGCCACGCCAACATCGGCATTTCCCTGCCGGGCACCGGCGAGACGCCGTCGGCGCCGGTGTTCGAGGACGGCGAGAAGACCGTGACCCTGCGCGGCGAGCACATCGCCCAGGACTTCGTCGCCTTGATCGATACCTACGTCGAACGCAACTACGGTGCCCGTGTCGCCGGCGCCTGAGTCGCGCGCCGCGGCCGAACGCGTCGCCGCGACCGATCAGGCCAGGGCGGTGCGCGGCGCTGCGAACGGCAACGCCCTGCAGCAGGTCACGCGCTTCGGCGCGACGGTGCTGCGCCGGCACGGCTGGCTGTTGCTGCTGGTGTTCGCCGGCCTGCTGCTGCCGCTGTGGGGCTTCGCCGAACTGGCCGACGAAATCCACGAGCAGGAAGCCATCGTCTTCGACGTGCCGGTGCTGGAGTACGCGCACGGCCTGGCCCGCGAGGGCTACGACAAATTGTTCGTGATCGTGTCGCAGCTCGGCTACCAGTACGGCGTGGTGCCGTTCGATATCGGCCTAGTCGTGGTGCTGGTCGCGCGTCGGCGCTTTCGCGAGGCGATCTTCGCCGCGATCGCGCTCGGCGGTTCGGCGCTGCTCAATATCGCGGCCAAGCAGTTCTTCGCCCGCGAGCGTCCGTCGCTGTGGGAATCGATCGCGCCGGAACACAACTACAGTTTTCCCAGCGGGCACGCGATGGGGTCGATGACCCTGGCGGTCACCTTGATTCTGCTCAGCTGGACGACCCGCTGGCGCTGGCCGGTGCTGATCGTGATGGCGCCGTTCGTGCTCCTGGTCGGCTTCTCGCGCCTGTACCTGGGCGTGCATTTCCCCTCCGACATCCTCGCCGGCTGGGCGGTCGCCACGGCCTGGGTGGTCGCGGTGTACCTGGTGGTCTATCGCGGCGGCCTGCTGCGTCCCTGGCCGCAGCGCTGACCGGCGCTTTCGCGCCCCGATCCCCGTCTTGTCAAGCCTGAAGCGGTCGCCGAGCGACCGCTGGTCGGGCCGCTGCATGACCCGTTCATCAGAAACGGCATTCGCGTCGCAAGCGCGGGGTGGGGTAGTGTCGGCTGGCACGCGTTGTGGGTATCAGGGGTGTTTATTACACGCGTGGGGCACCTGGCAGTCGAATCATGATCACGGACCACTCCGCTTGCGCCATGTGCGTGGGCGGAGCGGATTGTTTTGCAAACTGGAGTGGGGGACGTTTCAGATGCAGCAGGTGTTTAAGAAAACTTCGATTGCGCTCGGTATCGCCGCCATAGCGGCGATCGCCGGCGCCAGTGTGTTCGGATTGAGCGGTGGCGGTGGCGCGGGTTTCGCCGGGATCGGCGGCGCGCCCGCGCCGGCGAGCAGCGGCGCCGAGAGCAAGGCCAGCCGTTACATCGTCCTGTACAAGGACGCGCCGTTGAGCACCTATAAGGGCGGCCTGCAGGGCCTGCCGGCGCCGGCGCGCCTGGAAGCGCGCGGCGCGATGACCGGCATGGCCGCCGCGAGCGAGGGCCGCGTCGACGTGAAGAGCGCCAACGCGCGCAACTACGTGCATCACCTCGACGCGTTGCAGAGCGGCTACGAGCAGCGCATCGACCGCGTGCTCGGCCGTCAGCTGCGGGTCGAACGGCGCATGCGCCACGCCCTCAACGGCATGATCACCACCCTGTCGCAGAACGAAGCGGCCAAGGTCGCCTCGATGCCCGAGGTGATGCTGGTCGAGGAATACCGCGAGTACGAAATGGCCACCGACACCGGCCCGACCCTGATCGGGGCGCCGGCGCTGTGGAACGCCACGCCCACCGCATACCGCGGTGAAGGCATGGTCATCGGCGTGGTCGACTCGGGCATCAACTTCGGCAGCCCGTCGTTCACCGCGATCGACGAAACCGGCTACCAGCACGTCAATCCGCTCGGCACCGGCAACTACCTGGGCACCTGCGCACCCGGCGGCGTCGATGCGGGCCGCTGCAACGATAAATTGATCGGCGGCTACGACTTCGTTTGCACCAGCCGCGCGAACAGCTGCGGCCAACCCGACATCCGCGAGGAACCCGGTTTCGGCGACACCAACGGTCACGGCAGCCACGTCGCCTCGACCGTCGCCGGTAACGTGCGCACCGCCACCTTCCGCGGCCGCCAAGTGCATCTGTCCGGTGTCGCGCCGCGCGCCAACATCATCGCCTACGACGTGTGCTACACGCGCATCTCCGACGGAAAGGGCCTGTGTCCGAACGTCTCGGCGGCCGACGCGGTCGATCAGGCGATCGCCGACGGCATCGTCGACGCGATCAACTACTCGATCGGCGGCGGCAGCAATCCGTGGAGCGAGGCGGTTTCGCTGGCGTTTCTGAACGCGAGCGACGCCGGCATCTACGTCGCCGCCGCGGCCGGCAACGACGGTCCGGTCGCGGGCAGCACCAGCCATCTGGAACCGTGGGTCGCCACCACCGCCGCGGCGACGCACGGTCGCGGCGATTTCGCCTATCTGTTGCAGGTCACCGGCCCCGGCGCGGTGCCGGCGCCGCTGCAGGCGGTGCTGTTGACCGAAGGCAACGGCGGCACGGCGTTCACCGCCGCGCTGCCCAACACCACGCCGCTGAGCGTGAGCGCCGGCTTCAACACCGTCGACGACGGTTGCGTGGCGTACCCGGCCGGCACCTTCACCGGCAAGACCGCGCTGATCCGCCGCGGCACCTGCAGCTTCGTCATCAAGGTCAATAACGCGGTCGCGGCCGGCGCCACCGCCGTAGTGATTTCCAACAACGTCGCCGCGGCGATTTCGCCGACCGTGCCGGGCACCACCGTGCCGGTGTTCGGCGTGACCGTCGCCGACGGCGATGCGATCCGCAACTTCGCCAACGGCAACGGCAACACCACCACCGCCGGCATCGGCTATCCGACCACGCCGCTGCCGAACACGCCCGACGTGCTGGCCGATTTCAGCTCGCGCGGCCCGGCCGGCGCGTTCGATCTGGTCAAGCCCGACATCACCGCGCCGGGCGTGTCGGTGCTCGCGGTCATCGCCGGCGCCACCATCAGCGGCAGCGAGAACGAGATCGGCCTGAAGGACGGCACCTCGATGGCGTCGCCGCATCAGGCCGGCGCGGCCTTGCTGGTGCGTCAGGTGCAGCCGACCTGGACCGTTTCGGAGGTCAAGTCGGCGTTGATGATGACCGCCAAGCAGGAAGTGTTTAAGGAAGACTCGGTGACCCCGGCCAACGCGTTCGCGATGGGCTCGGGCCGGGTGCAGATCGATCAGGCGATCAAGGCCGGCCTCGTGCTCAACGAGACCACCGCCAACTACCGCGCGGCCAATCCGGCCACCGGCGGCGATCCGTCCAGCCTCAACCTGCCGAGCATGGGCAAGGCCAAGTGCGCCAACAGCTGCACCTTCACCCGCACCTTCCGCAACACCCTGAGCACGCGCCAGACTTGGAACGTGCGCGGGGAGGGGCTGAGCGTGGTGGTGACGCCGCTGTCGCTGGTGCTCAACCCGGGCGAGAGCAAGCCGGTCAAGGTCACCGTGCTGACCAGCTCGCTGCCCAAGGACGGTTCCTGGAACTTCGGCAAGCTGGTGCTGACGCCGCAGGGCGGCAACACCGGACAGCCGACCTTGCGCCTGCCGATCGCGGTCTCGGTGCCGCCGCCGGTGGTCGCGTTGAATCCGGGCCAGGTCGCATTGAGCCTGGAGACCGGTCGCACCGGTTCGATCAGCTTCCGCATCGACAACGTCGGTGGCTCCGCGCTCGATTACCAGATCGACAACACCGGCTCGGGTACCCGCACCTACATCGATGCGCCGGCCGGCGCAGTCAGCAGTGGCTTCCGCAGCACCCAGTACATCGATCCGGCGACCGCCGGCAGTCCGGGCCAGTACTCGGCCGACGATTTCACCGTCACCGAAGCGACCCAGATCACCCGGCTGTTCACCCAGGGCTTCGTGTCCAGCGGCCAGCCGCTGGCGACGACCTCCACCGGCCTGACCTGGATGATCTACCGCGACGTCGGCGGCAACCCCGAAGGCAATCCGCAGACCAGCCCCGGTGCCGCGGTGTGGACTTACTCGGCGCCGCCGACCGGCCCGGGCGTCACGGTTACCGGCGCGAATATTGCGTTGAACCTGGCCACGGCCGGGCAGAACGTGAACCTCGCTCCAGGCCGTTACTGGCTGATCGTGTACTCGCGCAGCACCTTCGCCAACCGCTGGGTGTGGTTCGCCTCCAACACGGGCGACACCATCTTCCGCGCGATCACCCCGGGTACCGCCGGGACCGGCGTGTGGAACGCGAGCACCGGCTTCGCCGGCCAGGCGTTCAACCTGCAGGGCGCCAACGCCTGCGGCGCGTCGTGGATCGGCGCACCGGACCGCGCGTTCGGCCGCCTCAACCCGACCACCGGAATCAACACCCAGGTGCAGATCAGCGCCGCCGGACTGACCCCGGGTAACCACGTCGGCTACGTGTGCGTGGCCAGCAACGATCCGGTGCGGCCGAAGGCGGCGCTGCGCGTGGCGTTGACGGTCACGCCGGGGCCGTGATCTGACGCGGTAACGGCTGGACCCGGCACCGCCGCCACCCGGCGGCGGTGCCTTTCGATCGGACCGGCGTCGCGCCGGTCCATTCCCGCATTCCGCGGGCCGTCGCGCGCTTCGCCGCGGCCCGCCCTGTTTCAGGGGTCTTCATGAAGAAGAAGAACATGCAGCTTTCCGTCCTCGCCGCCGCACTGATGCTGGCCAGCGCCTCGGCCTGGGCCGGTTCGACCTGCCAGGTCGACGACGGCCTGGGCAACGTCAATTCCGCCGGCGCCACCGCCAACGGCGTCGACGCGACCGCATGCGGTCCCGGCGCCACCGCCGAGGGCTTCGGCAGCGTCGCGGTCGGTTCGGGCGCGCAGTCCACCGGCGATCTGAGCGTCGCGCTTGGCCAGGGCAGCGTCGCCACCGGCCAGGCCGCATCGGCGCTGGGTTCGGGCAGCACCGCCAGCGGCGACCAGAGCGTCGCCAGCGGCATCGGCGCCACCGCCAGCGGCCTGGGCAGCGTCGCCAGCGGCACCGGCGCGACCGCCAGCGGCGACCAGAGCGTCGCCACCGGCAGCTCCTCGACCGCCGCTGGCGTCAACGCCACCGCGGTCGGCGCGGCCGCCAACGCCACCGGCGACAACAGCGCCGCGCTGGGCAACAACGCCAACGCCGGCGCCGACAACGCCGTCGCGGTCGGCAACAGCGCCAGCGCGACCGCCGCCGACAGCGTGGCCCTGGGCAGCAACTCGGTCGCCGACCGCGCCAACACCGTCTCGATCGGCTCGGCCGGCGCCGAGCGCCAGCTCGTCAACGTCGCCGCGGCCACTCAGGACACCGACGCGGTCAACCTGTCGCAGCTCAACACCGTGACCGGCGCGCTCGGCGGCGGCGCCAGCTTCGGCGGCGGCGTGTTCACCCCGCCGACTTACGTGATCCAGGGCGGCAACTACAACGACGTGGGCTCGGCCTTCGCCGCGGTCGACGGCCGCCTGACCGATCTGTACACCCGGGTCGGCGCCGGCGTGGCTTCGTCGGTGACCTACGACGATGCCTCGCGCAGTCAGGTTTCGCTGCAGGGCGCGGGCGGCACGCGCGTGTCCAACGTCGCCGCCGGCACCGCGCCGACCGACGCGGCCAATGTCGCCCAGGTCCAGGCCGGCGACGCGGCGACCTTGAGCAGCGCCAACGCGCACGCCGACGCCGGCGACGTCAATACCCTGCGCAGCGCCAACACCTACACCGATTCGCGCGTGACCCAGATGCTGGCCGCGCCGACCGAAGCGGTGAACCGCCTGCGCGACGACATGAACTGGCGTTTCAACAAGCAGGACCAGCGCATCGACCGGATGGGCGCGATGACCTCGGCGATGGTGCAGATGTCGGCCAGCGCCGCGGGCCTGCGCACCACCAACCGGGTCGCGGTCGGCGCCGGTTTCCAGGGCGGCGAGCAGGCGCTGTCGATCGGTTACCAGCGCGCGATCAGCGACCGCGCGACGGTCACCGTCGGCGGCGCGTTCAGCGATTCGGAAAGCTCGGTCGGCATCGGCGCGGGTTTTGGCTGGTGATCGGCACGGCGCATCGACGGCTGGTTCGGGAGCGATGACGCCGACGCGGGCTCGGCCGGTCGGGTGAATCGACCGGCCGGTCCGACCACTGCGATGCGATCCATGACGGCGCCTGCGAGGGCGCCGTTTTTTTTGTCGGCCTGTTGAAAATCACAACGCATCGCATCGGCCCGGATCGCGTGCGATTGAAGTCGGATGAATCGAATCGACACAACGAAAGCATCGACGCTGAAACCTGTCCTCACGATGCACCGCAGCATCCCGATTCCATACGCACAGGCACGGCGCCAGCAAAACCCCGAGCGCAAAAAAACCATTCGCGATCCCCAACGCACCGCATGCCGATTTATGAAGTTTCAACGCTGAAACATGCAGAAAAACCATCTGCATCGGCACCGAAACTGTGGCAATGATCACGCCGTAACGTTTCGCTCTCGCGCAGTGTGTCGGCAGGTGGGGACTGCCTGCCGGGGACGTAAGCCAATCGGCCGACGCATGCATTGCGCCGGCCTGCGCGTTCGCGGTGCGGGGCCGCCGGCGTTCGCCGGGGCCGATGCTCCCTCCCGACTCTGGACCGCGACGTGCCTGGACAGGGCAGGCATGGAGGCGGTCTCTTCGCGAACGAACGTGGAGGACCTCTCGATGCCACATGCAGTCAATCGATTGACGATCGCAATCAGCCTGATCGGGCTGGCCGCGCTCGCCGGCGCCGCGGTACGCGGCCTGAGCGGCGACAGCCCGGCCGACACCGGCGCGATCGGCGGCGCGCCGTCGCCGCAACGCGCCGACAGCGGCCTGGAAACCCAGACCAGCCGCTACATCGTCCTGTACAAGGAAGCGCCGCTGAGCACGTATCACGGCGAAATCGCCGGCCTGCCCGCGCCGCAGCGCCTGGCCGGCGCGCAGAACGCCAACAGCGCCGCGGCCAAGAGCGCCAGCGGCGGCACCAGCCGCATCGACGTCCACAGCGCCCAGGCGCGCAGCTACGTGCGCCATCTCGACACCGTGCAGCGCGATCACGAACGCGGCATCACCTCATTGATCGGCCGCCCGCTGGCGATCGAGCGGCGCATGCACCACGCGGTCAACGGCGTGGTCACCCGCATGACCCAGAACGAAGCCGCGCGCATCGCCAAGTTGCCCGGAGTCGAACTGGTCGAGGAATACCGCGAATACCCGCTCGCCACCGACGTCGGCCCGCAGCTGATCGGCGCGCCGGCGCTGTGGAACGCCAACCCGACCAACTTCCGCGGCGAAGGCGTGGTGGTCGGCATTCTCGATACCGGCATCAACTTCGGCAGCCCGGCGTTCGCGGCGATCGACGACACCGGTTATCACCACGTCAATCCCAACGGCAGCGGCAACTTCATCGGCACCTGCGCGCCCGGCGGCGTCGACGAAGGGCGCTGCAACGACAAGCTGATCGGCGGCTGGGACTTCGTCTGCGGCCCGCCCGGCAACACCTGCGGCGTGGCCGGCCTGCGCGAGGAACCCGGCTTCGGCGACACCAACAGCCACGGCAGCCACACCGCCTCGACCGCGGCCGGCAACGCCTGGACCGCCAATTTCAAGGGCCGCAACATCCGCATCTCCGGCGTCGCCCCGCACGCCAACATCATCGCCTACGACATCTGCTACACCATCGCCGCGACCAACCAGGGCCAATGCCCGAACACCTCGGCGGTGGCGGCGGTCGACCAGGCCATCGCCGACGGCGTGGACGTCATCAACTACTCGATCGGCGGCGGCGCGTCGCCGTGGGGCGAGGCGGTGTCGCTGGCCTTCCTCAACGCCTCCGACGCCGGCATCTTCATCGCCGCGGCGGCCGGCAACTCCGGCCCCGGCCCGAACACCACCGGCCATCGCCAGCCCTGGACCTCGACCACCGCGGCGGCCCAGCACGGCCGCGGCACCTTCGCCTATCTGCTGCAGGTGACCGGCCCGGGCGCCGTGCCGCCGGCGCTGCAGGCGATCGAACTGACCGAGGGCAGCGGCGGCACCGCGTTCGCGGCGTCCTTGCCGCCGACCACGCCGCTGCGGGTCAGCGCCGGCATCAATGCCGCCGACGACGGCTGCAACCCGTTCGCCGCCGGCACCTTCAGCAACGCGGTCGCGGTCATCCGCCGCGGCACCTGCAACTTCTCGGTCAAGATCCAGAACGCGACGGCCGCCGGCGCGGTCGCGGTGGTGATCGCCAACAACCAGCCGACCCTGACCACGCCCAGCGTCCCGGGCACGACCATCCCGGCGTTCCTGGCCTCGCAGACCGACAGCGATGCATTGCGCGATTTCGCCGCCGGCAACGGCAACACCTCCACCGGCGGCATCAACTTCCCGCCGTCGCCGATTCCGAACACGCCCGACGTGCTCGCGGCGTTCAGTTCGCGCGGGCCGGCCGAAGGCCTGGATCTGATCAAGCCCGACGTGACCGCGCCCGGCGTCAACGTGCTCGCGGTGATTTCCGGCACCACCCTGACCGGCAGCGAGAACCTGGTCGGCCTGCTCAGCGGCACCTCGATGGCCTCGCCGCATCAGGCCGGCGCCGCCGCGCTGTTGCGTCAGGCGCAGCCGAACTGGACCTCGGCCGAGATCAAATCCGCGCTGATGATGACCGCCAAGCAGGAGGTGTTCCGCGAGGACGAGGTCACCCCGGCCGACGCGTTCGACATGGGCTCGGGCCGCATCCAGGTCGATCGCGCCACCCAGGCCGGTCTGGTCCTCAACGAGACCACCGCGCGCTTCCTGGCGGCCGATCCGGGCACCGGCGGCGACGTGTCCGCGCTCAATCTGGCCAGTCTGGAAAAGAGCGAATGCGTGGGCTCGTGCACCTTCAAGCGCACCTTCCGCCACGCCCAGGGCAAGCCGGAGCTGTGGCTGGCGCAGGTCAAGGGCCTCAACGGCCTCGCTTTCCCGCCGATCTTCGTTTCCGCGCAGGGCAGCAGCACCACGGTCAACGTGTTGGTGCTGAGCCAGAACTTCGCCAAGGACGGAAGCTGGCATTTCGGCAAGCTCGAACTGCAGCCGCTGTTGAACCGCAACTCGCCGCAGCTGCATCTGCCGATCGCGGTCTCGGTGCCGCCGCCGGCGATCGCGTTGAGCCCGTCGCAGGTCGCTCTGACCCTGCCGGCCGGCAGCCGCGGGTTCGCCGACTTCAGCATCGGCAACACCAGCGCCGCGCCGCTGGAGTTCCAGGTCGACAACACCGGCACCGCGTCGCGCACCTTGATCGATGCCAGCGCCGAAGGCGTCAACAGCGGCTTCCGCAGCACGATCTACACCGATCCGGCCAGCGCCGGCGTGCCGGCGCAGTTCTCCAGCGACGACTTCACCCTGGCCGAAACCACCAAGCTGTCCAAGCTGTTCTCGGCGGGCTTCGTCTCCAGCGGCCAGCCGCTGGCGAGCACGGCGGCGAGCCTGAACTGGGCGGTGTACGCCGACAACGCCGGTAGCCCGAGCAGCAATCCGCTCGCCGGCAACGCGGTGTGGAGCTACACCGCCGCGCCCACCGCGACCGGCGTGAGCGTACAGGGCGCCAACATCACCCTGGACCTGGCCGCCGCCGGCCAGAACGTCGAACTCGCGCCGGGCCGTTATTGGCTGGTGGTGAGCGCGCGCACCAGCTTCGCCAACCGCTGGGTGTGGTTCGCCTCGAACACCGGCGACAACCAGTTCCGCACCATCGCGCCGAACACGGGCGGTGTCGGCACCTGGGGCGCGGGCGAGGGCTTCGCCGGTCTGGCCTACAGCATCGACGGGCAGAGCGAGTGCGGAGCGCCGTGGATCGGCGCACCGCAGCGGGCGTTCGGCCGGGTGCCGGGCAACGGCAGCCTCGCCAACCGGGTGCGCATCAACACCGCCGGCCTGGCGCCGGGCGCGCACAGCGGCTACGTGTGCGTGGCCAGCGACGATCCGATCCGGCCGAAGGTGGCGCTGCGGGTGGCGTTGACGGTCACCGCGCGCTGAGTCGTTGCATTTGAAAAGCCGGGTCCGTGCGCGGGCCCGGCTTTTTTGTTGCGCGCGGGAGAGTCGTTTTGCGCTACGGCTTAACCGTCGTGGGCTTCGTTCGGTTTCGCGGTAGACGTGGTGACGCGGTCGCGGCTCGCGCCGCTCCTACATGGGCTTCCTGTAGGAGCGGCGCGAGCCGCGACCGCGAAAATTCACCGACGACGAAGCTCGAACCCGCGCACCGCACCCATCAACCGCGACTCACCACTCCCGCCACTCCTCGGTGATGTCCTCGCCCGGCGCGCCCAGACCGGCCAACGCCGCCGCGCCGAGGATCAACTCGCACAAACCTTCGCGCTGATCGGTCTCGATCAGACTGTGCCCGCAG
Organism: Lysobacter capsici; assembly: GCF_014779555.2. Classification (NCBI taxonomy): domain Bacteria; kingdom Pseudomonadati; phylum Pseudomonadota; class Gammaproteobacteria; order Lysobacterales; family Lysobacteraceae; genus Lysobacter; species Lysobacter capsici. The sequence goes on along the minus strand of NZ_CP094357.1, from coordinate 3,824,262 downwards.
CGCGCGTTGAGCGCGTTCAAGCTCAACACCGCGTCCTTGACCGCGCCGTGCGCGGCGGCGCTGTCGCCGCGTTCGGCCGCCGCGCTCATGGTCTCCAGGAAGCGATCGATGATGCCTTCGCACTCGTCGATCTGCTGCACGCTGTAACCGGCATCGACGCCGTCCTGCGCCAGGTCTTCGCGGTAGCTGCGCATGCCGTCGAGGATCTCGCTCTTGAGCTCGACGTAATTATTCGTTTCCACCTGCACCTTGTCCTCCATCGTGGCGATCCGTGGCCGGCGCCGCGCTCGTTCGCGGCATCGCCTTGCCGCGGTGAGTCTATCGGTTCGACATTGCAGGCAGTGCGACAGCGCCCCGTTCCGCGGTCGCGCAATCGCTGTGACGGGTATCGATGGTTGAGGCGGTCGCGCTTGGGTCGCATTGACGCCGCCGGGCCGGCATGCTGCGGCCGAGCCGGCGGGCCGGGCGGCGACCGGCCGGTTCGGGCCGTTTTGTTAGACTCGCCGCCGTGACCCGCCGTCCGCGAAAACGGTGCCGACGCGCCGTAATCCGGACACTTACCGGACGTGGTGCCGTGCAGAAACCGCAGATTCCCGCCAACGAAACCGCGCGCCTGGAAGCGCTGCGCCATTACGGCGTCCTGGATACTCCTCCGGAACAGGACTTCGACGACCTGGTCGCGATCGCCGCGGCGATCTGCGACGTGCCCACCGCGCTGGTGAGCCTGATCGATGCCGATCGCCAGTGGTTCAAGGCGCGCATCGGCCTGGATGCGCAGGAAACCCCACGCGATCTCGCCTTCTGCGCGCACGCCATCCTCGAGCCGAACCGGACCATGGTCGTGCCCGATGCGCGCAACGACGAACGTTTCTTCGATAGCCCGCTGGTCACCGACGATCCGCATATCCGTTTCTATGCCGGATCGCCGCTGATTACGCCCGGCGGCGAAGCGATCGGCACCTTGTGCGTGATCGACAGCGAGCCGCGCGAATTGCAGCCGCATCAGTTCGACGCCCTGCAGGCGTTGTCGAAACAGACCTCGCGCCTGCTCGAACTGCGCCGGGTCAGCCGCGCGCTGGCCCAGCAGCTGCAGGAAAGCGATTGGTACGAGCACAAACTGCTTCAGTATCAGGCCGAGCTGGAGGCCAGCAACGCCGACCTGACCGCCTTGACCCGCACCGATCCGCTGACCGGCCTGCCGAACCGCCGCGCCTTCGCGCTGGCGCTGGAACAGGCGGTGGCGCGCAGCGATGCGAATGCGCCGCTGCAGGTCGCGGTGCTCGACATCGACCATTTCAAGCTCATCAACGACGTCCACGGCCATCCCGAAGGCGACCGCATCCTGCAGGCCGTGGCCGACGCCTTGCGCCTGTATTCGGCCGGCCCCAACAGCGTCGCGCGTTACGGCGGCGAGGAATTCCTGATGCTGTTCGAAGCGCCGTCGGCGCAGGCGCAGCTGCAATGCGAATTCGTGCGCGAAGCCATCGCCAACCTGCCGGTCGGTTTGCCGTTGACGGTCAGCATCGGCCTGGCGAGCTACCGCGCTGGCGAGGAGACCGCCGCGACGTTCGCGCGCGCGGATCAGGCGTTGTATGCGGCCAAGCGTAATGGGCGCAATCGGGTGATCGTCGCCGAGGACGTGTAACGTCCAGTTCGCAGACGCAGCTTCCCGAAGCGTTTCCTCCTTTGGAAAGGGGGCTAGGGGATTAGCTTTTGCCCGCAGATCGCGGCGTCCTGCACGAAAAGCGAATCCCCCGCGCGAACTGGCCAAGTACACACATCCAGCCCGCGCAGCGCGCAGCCCCCTTTTCCAAAGTGGGCTGATTGACGGGTTGCGCTGCGAGTACGAGATGGCGCGGCAATTCCAAACCGAAACGCAGTTCCAAACCAAAACGCAGCTTCACGAAGCATTCCCCCCTTTGAAAAAGGGGGGCAGGGCGGATTTGCTTTTACTCACATATCGCAGCGGTCTGCACGAAAAGCGAATCCCCCGTGCGAACCGGCCAAGTACACACATCCAGCCTGCGCAGCGCGCCGCCCCCTTTTCCAAAGTGGGCTGATTGACGGGTTGCGCAGCGAGTACGAGATGGCGCGGCGATTCCAAACGAAAACGCAGTTACAAACCAAAACGCAGCTTCCTGAAGCATTCCCCCTTTGAAAAAGGAGGGCAGGGGGGATTTGCTTTTACTCACATATCGCAGCGGTCTGCACGAAAAGCGAATCCCCCGCGCGAACCGGCCAAGTACACACATCCAGCCTGCGCAGCGCGCTGCCCCCTTTTCCAAAGTGGGCTGATTGACGGGTTGCGCAGCGAGTACGAGATGGCGCGGCAATTCCGAACGAAAACGCAGTTACAAACCAAAACGAAGCTTGCCGAAGCATCCCCCCTTTGGAAAAGGGGGGCTAGGGGGGATTCGCTTTTACCCGCAGATCGCAGCGCTCCGCCCGAAGAGCAAATCCCCCGCGCGAACAGACAAAATGCAGACATCGCGCCTGCGCAGCGCGCAGCCCCCTTTTTCAAAGGGGGCGAATTGAAGAAGTGATTGCCAAGCCGACTAAGCGTGGTTGTTCGGTGTCCCGTTCGTATCGGCGCTCACCGATACAGCCGCTCCCGCTCCGCCTGCAACCGCTGGCGCAGATACTCGTCGCGAGTGACGCCACCGGGAATCTGCTGCATCGCCAACACTTCGGCGACCACCACGCGTTCGCGCTGCTTGTAAGCCTGAAAGCGCGCGTCGTGTTGCTGCTGTTCGATCCATTGCTGCTCGCGGCGTTTCGCGTCGGCGCGATAACGCGCGGCCAGTTGCTGGACCATCGCCGCCTGCTGCGCTTCGTCGGCGACGGTGGCCTGGATCAGGCCGATCCGCAGCAGCATCGATTCGCCGGCCGACAGTTCGCTCGCGTTTTCGTAGCGTTCGATGTCCTGGCGCAGCGCCTGCGCGCGGCGTTCGCGTTCGGCCGGACCCAGCGAGGCGGCCTTGCGGAAGAAGTCGTGGGCATCGGATTGGAACTGCTTGCGTTGCTGGTAATCGCGCGCTTTCGGCGTCGCCAGCAGGTTGTGCAATGAGGGATCGGGTTTGCCGGCGCTGGCAGCGGTCGTATCCACCGGCGCGGCCTGTGCGCGTACCGGACGCAGCGGGTTCCAGCCCAGGCTGACCGCCGCGGCGCAAGCCGCGACGGTCAGTGCAAGACCCAGCATGAGGATGTTGCGATTCATGCCTTATGTCTCATCAGGCCAGCAGCTGGTCGACCAGCCAGTACAGCAGGTTGAACGGCTTGGCCTTGTCGGCCGCGTCGCTGGCTTCGCTGGCGTCGAGCACCTTGCCGTTGCCGTCGAGCACGCTGTCGATGAAGTTCTTCAACTCCAGGTTCTGCGCCTGCACGTCGCCGTTCTTGAAGTCGACGATGGTCGTGCAGTGGCTCTCGTTCAAGGCGCGGTACTGCGGGAAGTAACCGCCGAAGTTGTCCAGCGTGTTCAGGCGCGCGGCCAGGCGGGTGGTGTCGCTGCCCCACTTGGCGTGGATCAGCGCTTCCTTCGCGGCCTGGTTCGGCGCCTGCGCGATGTCGTCGTGGAAACGCTCGTACGAGTACGACGAATAGTTCAGGTCCTGCCAGAAGTGAGTCTGGCCCAGGCGGTCGTTGCGGTGCTTGTTGGCCAGCGCCGGATAGATCGAACCCAGTTCGTTGAGGTCGATCTGCGGCAGACCGGCGGCGAGGAAGGCCAGCGGGCCGTTCGGCGCGTCCAGGCCCCACACGTCGCGGATCTTGTTCATCAGCGGCTGCGAGGGATATTCGGCCGGATTGCCGTTGCGCGGGGTCGGGAAGATCGGGCCGGAGTCGTCGATCAGATACGCGCTGCTCGGCGCCAGATCGCTGCGCACCGAATCGTAGGCGATCAGGCTGCCGGCGCCGCCGGCGCTGCAGCCGGTGCTGAGCATCTGGCCCGGACGCGGCAGGTTGTCCTTGAGCCAGGCGGTCATCGCGCGGGTGTTGCGCAGGCCGTTGTGGTGCCACACCAGCGGCTGCTGCTGTCCGCTCGGATCGGGATAGATCGCGACCTTGTCGCCGCTGTAGATGTCGCCGGTGCAGTAGGGCACGTAGACCATGTTCCAGTTCTGGGTCTTGACCGCATCGAACGGGCTCACCCGCGTCACGAACGGGCTGACCAGGCTGGCGCCGGGGTTCAGCAGCTTCATGTAGTCGTCGGGCACGCCGTTGGGATTGCGCGCGCCGCGCACGCCGGTCGCGCCGGTGCAACTGGCGTAGTCCCAGCACGCGCCGCCGCCTTCCATGTAGATGATGGTGTTGGTGGTGTTGGGTACGCGGTTGACGAAGATCTTGTACGGCGAGCCGTTGCCGCAGATCGCGCCGGTTTCCGCCGGCAGTTGCACGGTCTGCCATTGGTAGTACGCGGCCGGGTCGAAACCGTCGGCGCGCGCGGCGTCGCGGCTGAGCAGCGGGTATTGGCCGGTGCGTTGCGCGGCCTGGACCTTGTTGTCGGCCTTGGGCGGCGACACCAGGTTGCGGATGGTCTGGAAGAATCCGTAATCGCCCTGTTCGGCCTGCGAGGGCAGGCTCGACAAGGCGACGGCGCCGCCCACGAGGGCGACGGCCAGATAGCGGCTTACTGCCATGATGTCTCTCTCCTTTGGATCGTCATGAAGGGAGGAGCGAAACGCGTGTTCGGCGCGAGCTAGGGCGTGCGCGCGGCCGGTTCCCCTCCGTACTGCAGCGTCCGGAATAGCGGGGCCGGCGCGACGGGTCAATCGCGACGGCGCGTGTTTACCGGCCGCGCCGCAGATTGGCCGCGATTGCGGCTACCGGTGGCCGCTATTGCCCCTGAAACCGTCACGAAACGGCGCGATGCGCGCGCGGGTTCGTGCGCTGCAGCATGTGATCCGCATCGCCAATTGCGCGCACGTGTGCCGCGTCACTGCGACTGCGTGTCGGCGGTGAGGCTGTTGTGGCGGATGCGAGGGCGGATGTGATGCGGGCCGCGGCTTCGACGTTGCGTGTTCGTTGCGATCGATGGGTTGGCGATCACGACTGGCGTTTTTTTTCGCAACAGCGCGCAGTGGTTTCGTATTGCACTGTAGGAGCGGCGCAAGCCGCGACCGCGTTGCGTCACCTTCGCGGCGAAAGATGGTTGCGCCGCGATCGGGTGGTTCGCGGTCGCGGCTTACGCCGCTCCTACAGGTAGCTCGGGTTGCCAACCGGCGGTGTGGGGCTTGTTGGCAAGACACGTCGCCAACACCGCTTCAGCAAGCGCAGCTCGTGGTTGCGTATTGCACTGTAGGAGCGGCGCAAGCCGCGACCGCGCTGCGTCACGTTCGCGGCGAAAGATGGTTGCGCCGCGATCGGGTGGTTCGCGGTCGCGGCTTGCGCCGCTCCTACAGGTAGCTCGGGTCGCCAACCGGCGGCGTGAGGCTTGCTCGTACGGCACGTCGCCAACACCGCCCCAACGAGCGCAGCTCGTGGTTGCGTATTGCACTGTAGGAGCGGCGTAAGCCGCGACCGCGTTGCGTCATGTTCGCGGCGAAAGATGGTTTCGTCGCGATCGGGTGATTCGCGGTCGCGGCTCGCGCCGCTCCTACAGGAAGCCCAGGTCGCTGCGTGGCTTACTCGCCCGGCACCGCGCCCGCGGTCGATGCGGCCGATGCGCGCCGACGCGCCAGCACCGCTTCGCGATGGGCGATGTAGGCGTTCGAGCCGAGGATGATCGCCGCGCCGATCACCGTGTAGATGTCCAGCGTTTCGCCGAACCACAGCCAGCCGGCGGCGGCGACCAGCGGCAACTGGGTGAAGCTGATCGGGGTGAGCGCCGAGACTTCGCCGAGCTTCAGCGCATGCGTCCACAGCACTTGGCCGCCGGTGCCGAACAGGCCGGCGGTGGCGATCCACACCCAGGTGATGCCGTGCGGCCATTGCCAGACGAACAAGGCCGGCAGCAGCGACATCGGCACCCAGAACGCATAGGTGTACAGCACGATGGTGTTGGCCGAATCGACCTTCGACAGTTGCTTGATCTGGATCGCGATCACTCCGCCGAGCACCGCGGCCAGCAGCGCCGCGAGGCTGTCGACCGAGAATTCCGCCGAGCCCGGCCGCACGATGATCAACACGCCGATGAAGCCCGCCGCGACCGCGAGCCAGCGTCGCGCGCGCACGTGTTCGCGCAGGAACAGCACCGCGGCGATGGTGACGAAGATCGGCGTGGAGTAGGTCAGCGAAATCGCCTGCGCCAACGGCAGATGGCCCAGCGCCCAGAACCCGGCCAGCATCGAGAACATGCCGATCAGGCAACGCACGAAATACTTCGGCAGTTGCCGGGTGCGCAGTTCGGCGCGCTGCGCGCCGAGCAACAACGGCAACACCGCCAGCAGTCCGAACAGGTTGCGGAAGAACGCGATCTCGAAGGTGTGCAGCGAGGCCGAGGCCAGCCGGATCGCGATCGCCATGACCCCGAAGCACAAGGTGCTCGCCAACATCAGGCCGGCGGCACGCAGCGGATGCGCCGGGGTTGCGCTCACCAGCGCGCGCCGACGATGCGCGGCTCGGGTTCGATCGCGACCGCGAATCGCGCCAGCACCGATTCGGCGATACGGCGGGCGAGGTCGAGCAGTTGCAGGCCGCTGGCGCCGCCGTGGTTGACCAGCACCAGCGCATGCGCGGCCGACACGCCGGCGTCGCCGTCGCGATGGCCTTTCCAGCCGCAGGCGTCGATCAGCCAGGCCGCCGACAGCTTGCGCGTGTCGGCATCGGCGCCGCGGAACACCGGCATCGCCGGGTATTGCGCGAGCAAGGCCTCGGCCTGCGCGGCGGCGACGATGGGGTTCTTGAAGAAGCTGCCGGCGTTGCCGAGCAGCGCCGGGTCGGGCAGTTTGCGCCGGCGGATCGCGATCACCGCATCGGCCACCGTCCGCGACGTCGGCGCGCTCACGCCCATCGCCGCGAGTTCCTCGCCGATGCCGGCGTAGTCGAGCTTGAGCGCGGGCGCGCGCGGCAACGCGAATTCGACCGCGGTGATCAGATAGCGATCGGGCGACTGCTTGAAGCGGCTGTCGCGGTAAGCGAATTCGCAGGCGGCGTTGTCGAAGCGATGCCACTGGCCGCTGGCCGGTTCGAAGGCTTCGACCGCGTGCACGAAGTCGCGCACTTCCACCCCGTAGGCGCCGATGTTCTGGATCGGCGAGGCGCCGACGGTGCCGGGGATCAGCGCCAGGTTTTCCAGGCCGGCCAGGCCCTGAGCGAGGCTGTGCATGACGAATTCGTGCCAGATCACCCCGGCGTCGGCGCGCACGATCGCGTGCTCGCCGTCGCCGCCCAGGGTCGCGATGCGGCGGCCGCTGAGTTCGAGCACGGCGCCGGTAGGGTCGCCGACGAACAGCAGGTTGCTGCCGCCGCCGAGGGTCAGCGCGATGCCGTCGTTCAAGGGCCCGGTCCGCAGGGCCCGCGGCAGCGCCGCGGCGTCGTCGATCGACACCAGCCAGGGCGCGCGCGCGGCCACGCCGAAGGTATTGCGGTGTTGCAGCTCAGCGTCGCGCACGATGCGCGGTTCAGCGGTCATGCGCGAAGGCCGGATTGGGTGAGGTCGGGAAAGCGGGCGGACTGGAAAGCGATGGCGGCGGCTCAGATCGTCGGCGGCACGTGACCGCGACTGGGCGCTTCCTTGCGGCGGCGGATGGCGTCGACGCACTCGTGCACCAGCGCCGGGCCGCGGTACACCAGGCCCGAATAGCACTGCACCAGGCTCGCGCCGGCGGCCATCTTGGTCACCGCGTCGGCGCCCGACAGAATGCCGCCGACCCCGATCATCGGGATGCTCTCGGGCAGGCGCGTGCGCATCTTGCGCAGCACCGTGGTCGACTGGGTCATCAGCGGACGGCCGGACAGGCCGCCCATCTCGTTCGCGTGCGCGCAGCCTTCCACGCCGTCGCGGGCGATGGTGGTGTTGGTCGCGATCACTCCGTCGACCTGCAACTCGCCGAGCACGCGGCCGGCGGCCTCGATGTCGTCGTCGGACAGGTCCGGCGCGATCTTGACCAGCATCGGCACCCGCTTGCCCTCGCGCGCGGCGAGCTTTTCCTGCGCCTCGCGCAGGTTGCCGACCAGCCGCCGCAGCGACTGCTCTTCCTGCAGTTCGCGCAGGCCCGCGGTGTTGGGCGAGGAGATGTTGACGGTGATGTAGTCGGCCAGCGGGTACACGCGTTCGAGGCAGTAGAGGTAATCGTCCTCGGCGCTCTCGTTGGGCGTGTCCTTGTTCTTGCCGATATTGATGCCGAGCAGGCCGCGCTTGCGCCGGGCCTTGGCGACGTTGCGCACCAGCGCATCGACGCCGTCGTTGTTGAAGCCCAGGCGATTGATCACCGCCTGCTGTTCGGGCAGGCGGAACATGCGCGGCTTGGGATTGCCGGCCTGCGGCTTGGGCGTGACCGTGCCGATTTCGATGAAGCCGAAACCCAGCGACAGCAGCGCGTCGATATGCGCGCCGTTCTTGTCCAGGCCGGCGGCCAGGCCGACCGGGTTGGGGAAGCTCAGGCCGAGGACTTTGGTCGGCAGCGGCTTGGGCGGCCGGGCCATCAGCGGGTTGAGGCCGCTGCGATAAGCCGTCTCCAGCGCCGTCAGGCCGAGACCGTGCGCGCGTTCGGCGTCCAGTCCGAAGAGAAAGGGGCGGGCAAGGCTATACACGAGGTCGGGGGGCACTCGGGTCGGGGAACGCGGATTATCGCCCATGCGGGCGTCCGGGGGCGAGCGCTGCGTGGCAGTGCGGCTCGCGCATGCGCCGTGGTTGCGCGCTAGACGGCATCGGCGCGTTCGTGCGACGCGAGTGGCTTACCGCCGGGGGCTGGGGTATCTACCTGTAGGAGCGGAGCGAGCCGCGACCGCGACACCTCGCCCGGGTCGTAAGCCGGGACAGTGTGGGTGCGTAGCAGTTGCTATATCGCGGTCGCGGCTTGCGCCGCTCCTACAGCGGTTTCGGCGGGTTTCGCTCGAATCCGGACCGCGCCGCATGCCGGCGCGGTCCGGGACAGGATCAATAATTCGAGATCGGACAATTGAGGGGAACCACGCACTGCCCGTAACGCATGTCGCATACGTGGGCGTCCTGGGGCAGGGAAGTCCCCAGGCAGTACTCCCAATCGATCCGGCAGCTTTCGCAGCTGTTCCGGTCGTCCGCCATCGCCGACAGCGACGCGGCGAAGCCGAAGGCCGCCAGGGCGATCAGGCCCAGACGGTTGGCGCGGTTTTGGGTCTGCATCGTATTTGGCTTCCGTAGATGCTGACGAACACGGCGACATGCACAAGCCATGCTTGCGACGGCGCGGTTCGCGGCGCGAATCAGATCTCTTCGAACGGGCAGTCGAGCGTGCGCACGCACTGGGCGTAGCGCGCGTCGCAATTGCCGCCGCCGGGAATTTCGCTGTACATCAGGCAGCTTTCGTATTCGAGCCGGCATTGCCGGCAGGCGGCGTCGTCGGAGGCCACCGCCGACAGCGAGGCGGCGAAACCGAAGGCGGCCAGGGCGATCAGGGCCAGGCGGGTGGAGCGGTTGCGGGTCTTCATCGGGTCGGTCCTGGTTGGGATGAGTGCGGCGGTGCAATCAAGGCGTGCGTGCGGCGGGCGAAACCCCCCGGCGAAAGCGGTTGCGTTCGCGCGGCGCGGTGCATCGCGGACGGCGCGTACCGGCAGCGCGAAACCGGCGTGGTCACGGGCCACGCCGTGCTGATCGATCGTGCGTCGGACGCGCGCGCCGGCCTGCGGACCGCCGTGCGCACGCGGGCGAAGCCGGCCGACGACCTCGGTCGCGGCCGGCCCGAAGGCTCAAGGTTCGATGACGATCTGGCAGCGGTTCGCGGTCAGGCAGGCGCGATACTGCAGCCAGCAGCTCGGCGTCGCATCGGGGGTGTTGGCCTCGCACCACTCCAGCACGTCGGTGTAGCACTGGTGGCATTTGTCGACCGCGGCGAACGCGGTCAGCGAGGCGGAGAAGCCGAAAACGCCGGCCGCGATCGCGGTCAGGCGGGCTGTGCGGGTCCATGTCTTCATTGAATGTGTCCTGTCCTTAGCGCCAGTCCATCTGGCCAGTCCAAGCTTGTGACGACCGCGCGCGCGGAACAAGCTGCGCCGCAGCACATTACGGCGCGCGCCGCTCAGATTCGCCAAGTCGCCGCGCGCGCCGAGGCCGGGCTTATCCGCGCGACCGGATCATTGATTGGCGGCGAAGGCGAACACCGCGGCCAGGCCGCCGAAGAACAGCACCACGACCAGCAAGGTCAGCAGCCCCACGATCACCGACGCCCAACCCAACACCAGCCCGGCGATGGCCATGCCGTCGCCGTCGTAGCGGGCCGGCTCGCGGCGGATCTGCGCGCGCGCCATGTGGCCACAGACGATGGCGGCGGCGCTGCCGATGATCGGCAGCACGATCCAGCTGAGAATGCCGGCGATCAGGCTGATCACCGCCATGGTGTTGGTTTCGCGTACGGGTGCTTGCATGCGTGACGATCCTTCGTTGGAGTATCGCCAAAGCATACCTGCGCGGGCGCGAGCGGGCCGTGCATGCGCCGGCCGGTAAGCGGCGTATCGCCCGGCCGTGCAAGTACGGCAAAGCCCGCGAATGCGCATTCGCGGGCTTTGTCGATAACGCCTCCGGGATCGCCGGTCGCGACCGCGATCAGAAATCCGGCGGCAGGCTGATCATGCAGCCGTTCGAGGTCTGGCAGTTCCAGAAGTCCGCCACGCATCCGTCGCGGTTGTCGGGATTGGCGCTGACGCAGTCGTGGTAAATCGGCACGCAGTGGTCGCATCCCCACGGCCCGGCGATCGCGGTGAGCGAAGCGGCGAATCCGAACGCGCCCACGGCGATGGCGGTCAGGCGAAGACTACGGGTCCTCTTGTTCACAAGGCATCCTTCATGTGGCGCCAGTCCATCTGGCGCAGCCACGCTAGGCAGGCGAACGGGCGCGGTCAAGTCAACGCCGTCGCAGTCTGCGCTTGCGGTTTCGCGAGCATCGGCCGCGAGTTTTTTTCGCTCGGACACGTCGAAACGATCCGCGCGCCACGGACGTGGGATCGCGGATGCGAATGGCTTGCCCGAACAATTGACGACGCGTCGATCCGGATCGTGGAGGCGTCCGTCGACGCGGCTATCGCGGCGATGACGCAAGGCCGGCGAATCGACCTTCGCAGGCCTTGCGTCGCAGCGCGCGCGGAATGCTCAGAAATCCGGCGGCAGGCTGATCGGGCAGCCGCCGTCCTGCTCGCATTGCCAGAACTGCTCCAGGCAACTGGGTTGCGCGTCGGGCGTGTTGGTGCGGCAGGCGTAATAGCCCGGCAGGCAGTGGTCGCATCCCCACGGGGCGGCGAAGGCGGTGAGCGAGGCGGCGAAGCCGAATACTCCGACGGCGACCGCGGTCAAGCGAATGCTACGGTTCCCTTTGTTCACAAGACGTCCTTCATGTGGCGCCAGTCCATCTGGCGAGGCCACGCTAGGCACGCGTGCGGGCAGGGGTCAAGCGATGCGCTCGCAGTCTGCGACCGCGCGCTCATGACGCATGCGCGCAGCGATCGGGATGGCGCATTCAGCTGGGTGGATCGCGATCTGTCGAAGGTGAAGGCGCGGGCCGGTGTGCGAAGAATCTTGAGGGCGCGGGTTCCGTCGAGGTCTCGGTGAACGACGCCGGGCCGCTTTCACGAACGAGGCTCATCCCTGATTTCCAGCGAAGACGCTCAGCGAATCACCACCACTTTCCCATCCGCGATCGCCTGCCGGTAATCGTGGACATGGCGAGTGCTGTCGCTGGATTCGCGCAGCAGTTCGGGCTGCGCGATGGGTTTCATCCGGCCCGAGCGCAGCGCTTTCTTATTGGCGGCGATGAGTTCGCGAAACTTGCACATCTCCACCCACCAGATCCGATACTGAAGCAGATCGACGCGCTGCGGATCGACGAAGCCGAGCAGGCCGAAGATGCGGGTCGGCGTTTCGCTGGGCGCCAGCATGCCCCAGTTGCCGGTCAAGGCCATGGCGCCGCACAGGACAACGCAGCTGATCAGGGGTAGCAGCTGAAGTTCGAGCGCATCCGGACCGTCCGGCCCGATCAACCAGAACATCGCGGCCATGCACGGATACGCAAAACAAAACGTCCACAACGCGAACATGCGGCCCGCCTTGGCATCCGCGGCGCTGCCTAATGGGTAATGGACCCAGACGTAGCCTTGTTGCGGGTCCAGAATTCCGTGCGCATGCAAGGCTTCACCGACGCGCGATACCGCTACTTTCACGCGGTGGCCTTGTTTGAGCTTGCTGGCCCCGGCGAAACTTCCGAACACGACTTGCCCCTCTATCCGGCAAGCGAAATAGTCGCGTTCTTCCCCGGGGTCCGACGGCACCAGCGTGCGCTCGATGATGCCTGTTGCCTGCGCGAACGGCGCAGCGGCGGCGACGACAACACGCTTGGACGTCGGCTTGCTCTGCCGTTGCGGATCGATCCGCGCCATCAGCTTGTCCAACGCGTCTTCTACATACAACTGATCCAGCACGCCTTCGATCATAAACAGCTCATCCTCGTCGTGAGGCGTCGCTGGAGAGTCGCTGCGGTGTTCGCTTGTCATGATCCTTCACCAAGGCCTGGGTGGCCGTGTCGAAATCCGTCGACTGTGCGGCGGTGCGCGTAGCGCTGGCCGTGGGAGCCACGTTCAATCAAAGCCCGTGGTTTATCGGCTTTGGGGGGCTTCGCTTTCGAGAACTACTTCGGTTGGCATCAGGCTGAACCAAGGACCGTGTTCGCCGAACCAAAGATAGCCGTAGCCATCGATTTCCAGCACCGGCAGCACCTGGCCTTCGACGGCGCGCAGACGCGCGACGTCCTCGGCGGGCAGATCGTGGATCAGCCAGTGCGGCATGACCGGGATGCGGACCCGGCTGCCTTCGACGATAGGCCGGCCCGACGCATCCACTGCCGCCAGGGGAAACCCCGGCGGCAATGGATCGTGCGGCGGATCGAAAAACGCCATGCTTGGCGTGTCGGCTTACAGATCGAACTTGATGCCCTGCGCCAGCGGCAGCGCATCGGAGTAGTTGATCGTGTTGGTCTGACGGCGCATGTACGCGCGCCATGCATCCGAACCCGACTCGCGGCCGCCGCCGGTTTCCTTCTCGCCGCCGAACGCGCCGCCGATCTCGGCGCCGGAGGTGCCGATGTTGACGTTGGCGATGCCGCAATCCGAACCGGCGGCCGACAGGAACGCTTCGGCCGCTTTCAGATTAGCGGTGAAGATCGACGACGACAGGCCCTGCGGCACGTCGTTCTGCAGCGCGATGGCTTCATCGAGCGTCTTGAACTTCATCACGTACAGGATCGGCGCGAAGGTTTCGGTCTGCACCACTTCGGCGTCGTTGGTCAGGCCGGTGATGATGGTCGGCAGGACGAAGTTGCCCTTGCGCTCGATCGCCGCGCCGCCGGTGGCGACGGTGCCGCCGCTGGCCTTGGCCTTTTCGATCGCGTCCAGATACGCCTGCACGCCGTCGCGGCTGTTGAGCGGGCCCATCAGGTTGGCCGGGTCGGTCGGGTCGCCGATCTTCTTCTCGACCTGCTTGAACGCGGCGACCAGCTTGGCCAGCACGTCGTCATGGATCGACTCGTGCACGAACAAGCGGCGCGTGGTGGTGCAACGCTGGCCGGCGGTGCCGACCGCGCCGAACGCGATCGCCGGAATCGCCAGCTTCAGATCGGCCGAGGCGTCGACGATGATCGCGTTGTTGCCGCCCAGTTCCAGCAGCGAACGGCCCATGCGGCGCGCGACGCGCTCGCCGACGATGCGGCCGACCTTGGTCGAACCGGTGAAGCTGACCAGACCGATGCGCTTGTCGTCGACGAAGTTCGACGCCAACTCGGTGCCGGCATCGTTGAACAGGAAGAAGATGTCCGGGAAGCCGCCGGCGCGCAGCGCTTCGTTGCAGATCTTCATCGAGGCGATCGCCGACAGCGGGGTCTTGGGCGAGGGCTTCCAGATGGTGATGTCGCCGCAGATCGCCGCGATGAACGCGTTCCACGCCCACACCGCGACGGGGAAGTTGAACGCGGAAATCACGCCGACGATGCCGAGCGGATGCCACTGCTCGTACATGCGGTGGCCCGGACGCTCCGAATGCATGGTCAGGCCGTACAGCTGACGCGACAGGCCGACGGCGAAATCGCCGATGTCGATCATTTCCTGCACTTCGCCGTCGCCCTCGGGCTTGGACTTGCCCATTTCCAGCGCGACCAGCGAACCCAGCGCGTCCTTGTGCTTGCGCAGCGCGTCGGCGCACAGGCGGATGGCTTCGCCGCGGCGCGGGGCCGGGGTGGTGCGCCACACCGCGAACGCGGCCTGGGCGCGCTCGACGATGGTGTCGTAGTCGCTCTGCGAGGAGGCCTGCACGCGCGCGAGCACTTCGCCGTCGGTGGGGTTGACCGGTTCCAGCACGCCGGCGTCGGCGGTCGTCGCCCATTGCCCGTGACCGAGGTAGGTGCCGGACTCGGTGTCGTTGAGTCCGAGTGCGGCGAGAACGGGGTGAGTCATACCGAAAGCTCCATGTGATTGCACGCCGGTGGCGCGGCATATAGCGGTGGATTGGCATGCGTCCGGTGGACGCAGACGGCGCGCGACAGGGCGCGCGGCCGTGGAGGTGGCGACCCCGACACGATTCGAACGTGTGACCTTCCCCTTAGGAGGGGGATGCTCTATCCAGCTGAGCTACGGGGCCGAAGGTTTGTAATTCAAGCGGTTGCACGATCCGGATCGACCATCCCGGAGCCCGCGCGGCGATGCGCCGCCGTGCGGGCACGATCGGCGCGACCGGCCCGGATTGTACTCGGCCGGGCCCGCGCGCCGCCATGCCGCGGCGCGCGGCGAGGGCGCATAAACGCTGATTTCACCGCCGCGCGGGCGTAACGCTTCGCTCACAAGCGCCTGATCCGGGCTGGTTATGCTCGGCCCGACGCGATCGGTCTGCCGCGTCGTCCGCCGCGCCGATGCGCGGCGCGGCGCGGCAGCCAGGGATTCGATCCGCCGGTCCGTCGGGACCCTGAAGTAACTCAAGGAGCAGTGCATGTCATTCGATCGATCCGGACGTACGTCCTCTTCCCCCCGGGCTTCATCCCCCTTGCTGTTCAAGACCGCGGCTGTCGTCGCGCTCGCGTTCGCCGCCAACGCCGCGTATGCGCAAAGCGATGCGCAGGTGTACGAATCGGCCATCGCCGAAGCCGCGCGCATCTGTCCCGGCCATTCCAAGGAACGCACCACGCCCGGCGTCCGCGCGGTTCCGGTCGGCGCGTTGCGGGTGTTGGCGCAGCGCAGTTACACGATGTGTCCCGACCGTCGCCTCGATGCCGCGACGCCGGCGGTGTGGTACGGCGCGGCCGGCGTATTCGCCTGGAATCCCGACAGCAAGAGCGCGGTCAAGCTGATCGCGGGCAAGGTCGATGCGATGACCCGCAAGGAAGAGTTCCCGGCCGAAACCTTGGTGTGGAAGGCCGATGGCAGCGAGGCCAAGGGCGTCGTCGTGCCGATGTTCGAACCGCGGCCCCGGCCGGCCGGCGCGTACTGATCCGACCGGGGCTGATCCCGGTAGAACGCACACTGATCGAAGCGGTCCGCTGCTCGCGGGTGAGAGCGGGCCGCCAGCCCGGTTCGAGCCACCGCCCGCGAGCGGCCGTCGCCCGTGTGGGGCGCGACTGCGCCATGCCGACGACAGGCTGGGGCGATCAGCGAGGGCGACCGGCGAGTTCACGACAGCTGCAAAGTCTTTATGGACGTCGGCCCCGACGCTCTGGGCCCAGGTCGCGGGCCAACCACGCCGCCTCGGATCGAAAACGCGGGGCCTGAAGCCCGCCCGCAAAGGGCCTCGTGGCTGCGCCGCCGGTTCGGCGCGCCGCAGTTTGCATGTCTCCACACCCCATGGCGGCCCTCGCCCGAGGGCCCCGGCGTGCTGTCCCCGACGTGCCGCGTGCATCCAACCGCGCCATCAAGGCGTACCACCCATGCACATAAATTACGCATTAATTGCATTTGTGACGGCCGTTTTGGCCGCCTGCTTACGTTACATGCCAGTAACCCTGGATGTTTCAGGACGGTAACGGCAGCCATGGCGACCACCCGACGGACGGGATTGCTGTGGATTGGGTACGTATTTAATGTGTGATTGGGGTCGCATGTTCGAGGCGCGCCGTTCGCGGCGCAGTCAGAGGCATCGGTTTTTTTCGGCCGCGGGGAAGCGGTCGATCTAGGGGAAAACATGATCGGTTTGAAGAATTGGGCGCTGCGCGCCCGTGCGGCGCTGCGCGTAAGTGCGAGTCCGGCGGCGCGACTGGGCTGGGTGTTGCTGCTGCCGGGCCTCGGCCTGGCCGGCGCGGCGCAGGCCCAGAGCTGCGGGGTCGGTGAAGTCCCGGCGGCCTTCGGGTTCACCGGCGGCGAGCAGACCACCACGGTCCCGGCCGGCGTGCATTCGCTGACCGTGTACCTCAGCGGCGCGCAGGGCGGCGCCGGTCGCAGCGGCGCCGGCACCATCGGCGGCAGCCCGAATTCTCCGGGCGGCGCGGGCGGGCTGGGCGGACGCGTTCGCGGCACTCTGGCGGTCACGCCGGGCGCGACGCTGTCGATCTGGGTCGGCGGCCAGGGTTCGCAGGCGGTCAATCCCGGCGGCGTCGGCGAGGGCGTCGACGGCATCGGCGGCGGCGCCACCGATTTGCGCGTGGGCGGCAACGGCATCGGCAACCGGGTCGGCATCGCCGGTGGCGGCGGTGGTGGCGGCAACGCCGGCTGGAGCACGACCAGCGTGATCGCCGGCGGCGCCGGCGGTGTCGGCGGCGGCGGTACCGGCGGCGCGGGCGCGACCGTGCCCGGCGGCGCCGGTCCGTTCGGCGGCGGCGGCGGCGCGGTCGGCACCGGTGGCGCGCCCGGCGGCGGCTGCGGCAGCTTTCCGGCCACCGCGGGCAACGCAGCCAACGGCGATGGCGGCGACGCCTTCAACTTCTCCGGCTCCTTCGTCAATGCCGGTTACGGCGGCGGCGGTGGTGGCGGCGCGACGGTCGGCGCGGGCGGCGGCGGTGCCGGCGTGGGCACCGTCAGCTGTCAGCAGAACTGGAACGGCGGCGGCGGCGGCGGCGCGGGCGGCAGCTCGGGCGCGACCGGTCTGACCGCGGTCACCATCAACAACGGCGTGCAGGCCGGCAACGGCGCGGCGCTGATCTGTTTCGCGCCGACCCAGTTCGCGGTCGGCGGCACCGCGACCGGCCAGACCGGGCCGGTCACCCTGCAGCTCGCCGGCACCAACCCGGTCAGTTCGCAGCAAGTCGTGGTGGCGCAGGCCGCGACGACCTTCGTATTCCCAACGCGCCTGCCGCAGGGCGCCAACTGGACCGTCAGCGTGCTCAGCGCGCCCGCGGGCCAGCAATGCACGGTCAATCCGGCCAGCGGCCTGGCGATCAACGCCGACGTCACCAATGTCGCGCTCAGTTGCGTCACGGTCGCGGTGACGGTCAATCCGGCCACCTTGCCCAACGGCGCATTCGGCACGGCGTATTCGCAGACGCTCACCGCCACCAGCGCCAACGGCGGGACCGCGCCGTACACCTTCGCGATCACCGCCGGCGCGTTGCCGCCCGGGCTGACCTTGTCCAGCGGCGGCGTGCTGTCGGGTACGCCGACCGCGGCGGGTTCGTTCAACTTCACCGTACGCGCCACCTCAAGCAACAACTTCAGCGGCACGCGCGCCTACACCGTGGCGATCGCCCAGAGCGCGCAGGCCATCACTGCCTTCGCCTCCAACCCGGTGTCGCCGGTGTACGCGCCGGGCGGCACGTTCACCGTCTCGGCCACCGGCGGCGGATCGGGCAACCCAGTCGTGTTCGCCAGCACCACGCCGGCGGTGTGTACGGTCGCCGGCAGCACGGTGACGATGGTCGCCGCGGGCAATTGCGCGCTGACCGCCAACCAGGCCGGCAACGCCAACTACAGCGCCGCGCCGCAGGCCAACCTGGCGGTGACGATCGCCGCGGCCAGCCAGGCGATCACCGCGTTCGCGTCCAACCCGGCCTCGCCGGTGTATACGCCGGGCGGCACCTTCTCCGTGTCGGCCACCGGCGGCGCGTCGGGCAATCCGGTCGTGTTCGCCAGCACCACGGCGGCGGTGTGTACCGTTGCCGGCAGCACGGTGACGATGGTGTCCGCGGGCAATTGCGCGCTGACCGCCAACCAGGCCGGCAACGCCAACTACAGCGCCGCGCCGCAGGCCAACCTCGCGGTGACCATCGGCCTGGCGAACCAAGCCATCACCGGCTTCGCCGCCAACCCGGCCGCGCCGGTGTACACGCCGGGCGGCACCTTCGCCCTGTCGGCCACGGGCGGCGCGTCGGGCAATCCGGTCGTGTTCGCCAGCACCACGCCGGCGGTGTGTACGGTCGCCGGCGGCACCGCGACGATCGTGGCCGCGGGCACCTGCTCGCTGACCGCCAATCAGGCCGGCAACGCCAACTACAACGCCGCGCCGCAGGTTGGCCTGGCCGTTGCGATCGGCGTGGGCACCCAGGCGATCAATAACTTCGCCGCCAATCCGGCCTCGCCGGTGTACGCGCCGGGCGGTACGTTCGCGATCTCGGCCACGCCGGGCGCGTCGACCAGCCCGGTCGTGTTCGCCACCACCACGCCGGCGGTGTGTAGCGTCGCCGGTAGCACGGTGACGACGCTCGCCGCGGGCACCTGCTCGCTGACCGCCGATCAGGCCGCCGATCCCAACTACGCCGCGGCGCCGCAGGTCCTGCTCGACGTAGCGATCACCGTGGCCAGCCAGGCCATCACCGACTTCGCCGCCAATCCGGCCTCGCCGGTGTACGCGCCGGGCGGCACCTTCGCCGTCTCGGCCACGCCGGGCGCGTCGACCAGCCCGGTCGTGTTCGCCAGCACCACCGCCTCGGTGTGCACCGTCAGCGGCAGCACCGTGACGATGCTGACCGCAGGCACCTGTTCGCTCACCGCCGATCAAGCCGCCGACGCCAACTACAGCGCCGCGCCGCAAGTGACGCTGGACGTGACCATCGGCGCGGCCGCGCAGGCCATCAGCAACTTCAGCGCGAATCCGTCGGCGCCGGTGTACAGCGTGGGCGGCACCTTCGCCGTGAGCGCGAGCGGTGGCGCCTCGGGCAACCCGGTGGTGTTCGCCAGCACCACGCCGGCGGTGTGCACCGTCAGCGGCAGCACCGTGACCATGCTCGCCTCGGGCACGTGTTCGTTGACCGCCGACCAGGCCGGCAACGGCAACTACAGCGCCGCGCCGCAAGTCGCGTTGCAGGTGTTGATCGGCGGCGGCACGCCGACCCTGGCGTGGATCGGCGATGTCGCCAAGACCATCGGCGAGCCGTCGTTCGATCTGCCGAACCCGACCAGCAACAGCAGCGGCGCCTTCACCTTCTCCAGCGGCAACACCGCGGTGGCGACGGTGAGCGGGCGCACGGTGACCATCGTCGGCGCGGGCGTGGCGACCTTGGTCGCGACCCAGGCCGCGGCCGGCAGCTACCTGCAGACCACGATCAGCGCGACCCTGACCGTCGCCGACCGCCCCGATCCGACCCGCGACCCGAGCGTCGTCGGCGGCTTGCAGGCCCAGGTCGACGCCAGCGTGCGCTTCGCTTCGGCGCAGCAGTCCAACATCCACGACCGTCTGCGTCAGCAGCGTTTCGCCGGTGCCAACAACTCGAGTGACGGCCTCAGCCTCAACCTGAGCAACCGTTCGGGCGGCGCGATGTCGCTGACCGCCGGCCAGGTCGCCTCGGTCGACAACGTGCGCCTGCCGGAAGGCTGGGGCTTGTGGACCGCGGGCAGCATCACCAACGGCCAGCGCGAACCCAACAGCCGCAGCGACGGGTTCGATTTCCAGAGCGACGGCATCACCGTCGGCGCCGACTGGCGCATGGGCGAGCGCTTCCTGCTCGGTGTGGCCGGCGGCTTCGGCTGGAACGACACCGACCTGGACGACGGACGTTCCAAGCTCGACGCCAAGCAGCGCGCCCTGTCGCTGTACGGCCTGTGGCGCCCGAGCGAGCATTGGTTCGTCGACGGCATCATCGGTTGGGGCCGTCTGGACTTCGACATCCGCCGCTACAGCGCGACCGCCTTGGCCACCGCCACGGCCGAGCGCGACGGCGACCAAGTCTTCGGTTCCTTGACCGCCGGTTACGAGCATCACGGCGACGGCATGACCCTGACCGGTTACGGCCGCTTCGACACCAGCCGCACCAAGCTCGACGGTTATCGCGAACACGGCCTGGGCATCTACGACCTGAACTACGGCTCGCAGACGGTCGAGAACAACGGCGCCTCGCTGGGCCTGGAGGGCAGCTTCCCGATCGTGACCACCCGCGGCAGCATCTTCCGTCCGTACTGGATGGTCGAATACCGCGAATCGCTCGACAACCGCAGCGACGTGGCCTTGAACTACGTGGTCATGCCGGTCGCCAATGACTACAGCCTGTCGCTGCGCAGCTACGGCGACAACGCGCTGACCTATGGCGCGGGCATGGACATGGACTTCCGCGCCGGCTGGAAACTGTCGTTGCTGATGCGTCGCCAGCACGGCGACGGCCAGGACCCGAGCACCAGCTTCGGCCTGCTGCTGTCGTTCTCGCCGAGCATCCAGCCCTCGTCGCTGACCGCGCCGACCGCGCAGGAAGTGGCCGAGCAGATGGACGCGACCGCATCGACGAAGGAGCCGCAGACCGGCCGTTGAACGAGCCTGCGGTTGAGCGAGCGACGAGCCGGTCGGATCAACGACCGGCTTGTCGGGATAAGCAAGTCATTCGACCGGCACCGCACCGCGCGGTGCCGGTCGGCGGGTTCAAGCGGCGCAGTGGTCATGCGGATCGAACGCGCGGCGACGCGACGATGTGGTTTCACCACCGCCGACCACGAAACTGGTTGTAAAAAACGGACTGCCCAGCGAACGCTCCCGGTTAAGCCCGTGGAGCGTTTTGCTTTATGGAGGAGCGAGGCCGTGTCGAGATTTCCTTCGATCAAACCGGTTACGAGATCACGCCTCACGTCATGGCCAGCAACAACGCCACAACAGCCCCTGTAGGAGCGGCGCAAGCCGCGACCGCGAAACATCATCCACGGCGAAACATCATCCACGGCGAAACATCACTCAAGACGAAACGTTACTCAAGGCGAAACGTCGCTCAAGACGAAACGTTACTCAAGACGAAACGTCGCTCAAGACGAAACGTTACTCAAGACGAAAGCAACGCCCACGCCATCGCCTCATCCCGCGCCGCTTCCGGCACGCGACACCAGCAACTTATCAAGGATGGCCTGATACAACGACGCGGCGAATTCGGCATCGTTGCCGGTATCGTCGGTCATGGCGTATTGCCCGCTGGCCAGCATGCCCGCAGCCAGATGCGCTGCGACTTGTTCGGCTTGTTCGCGATTCATGTCGATCTCCTGTGAGATGTACGGGTAGCGCCCGCCGCACGCGGTGAGCGCATGAATTGCAGCCTACGCCCGCGTGCGCTGGAAGCGGATCGCGAAAATGGAACTGATTGGGCCAGCACAATCGTCACGACGGATTGCGCAATGCGCCTTGGCCCGATTCGGCAAAGCCGAGCAGCGGATCGACGGCGTTGCGTTGAAATAGTGACCATTGGGGGCGCGGGACTTTCAAGCCGCTGCCTGCTCGTTTCGAGCAGGTTCGATGCGCCGACACATCGCGCTGTCGATCCCGATTCGCATTGCGGTTGCATTGGCGATATCGGCCATCGCATCAGTGTACGTAAACGACAAACGACGATCGCGAACGCAAACATCGCCGACCGAACGGCGACCGCATCGAGCGCCGGAACGAAGCCGCATCGCACAGGCTATCGATGGACGTTCCATCCACCCGCATTCTGGTCCATCCTGAGCGCCTTTCCCGCCGACCCGCGCCGTGCCCAAGATCATTTGCATGCTGGTGTATGCCGACGCGCAGTCGCTGGACATCAGCGGGCCGCTGGAGGTGTTCGCGCTCGCCAGCCGGCAGGCGCAGGAGGACGATGCGGACTGCGAGCCGCTGTACCGGCTGCATGTGGTGGCCGAGCAGGCCGGCCCGATCGTGCTGGCGTCGGGGATGCAATTGCTGCCGGATATGCTGTGTTCGCAGGTGCCCGAAGCCGTCGACACGCTGTTGGTCAGCGGCGGCATGGGCGATGCGCTGGACCGGATGCGCGCGAATACCGGACTGGTCCGATGGCTGCGCGAGATCGCGCCGCGGGTGCGGCGGATCGCATCGGTGTGCAGCGGCGCCTTGTTGCTGGCCGAGGCCGGGGTGCTCGATGGCCGCAAGGCGACCACGCATTGGCGCGATCTGGCCGAACTGCGCCAGCGCTATCCGCGGGTGCAGGTGGAGGCCGATGCGATCTACACCCACGACGGCGCGGTCTGGACCTCGGCCGGCATCACCGCCGGCATGGATCTGGCGTTGGCGATGGTCGCCGCGGATCACGGCATGCCGCTGGCGTTGAAGGTCGCCAAGCGCATGGTCATGGTGAGCAAGCGCTCGGGCGGGCAGAGCCAGTTCAGCCGGCAACTGGACGAACTCGATCTGCCCGATCAGTTCGCGCAACTGGCCGCGTGGGTGCGCGAGCATCTGCGCTCGCGCCTGGACGTGGGACGGCTGGCGCAGCAGGTGCATATGAGCCCGCGTCAGTTCGGCCGGCGGTTCCAGTCGGTGTTCGGCACCACGCCGCAGAAATACATCGAGCAACTGCGGGTCGAGGCGGCTAAACCCTTGCTGGAAAGCACCCGCAAGGAGTTCAAGCGGATCGCGTCCGATTGCGGGTTCGCATCCGATGAGGCGATGCGGCGCGCGTTCGTGCGCCAACTCGGCATCCGCCCCAGCGATTACCGCGAGCGTTTCGGTTCGCCCTGAGCGGGGCGCTGAGGCCCGCCGATCGCCGATGTCCGAAAGCGCGGCTTCGATGTCCGCCTTTGCATCCCGTGTTTGCGCACGCTGACCGCCTTCCGGACGATTTCGAAGGTGAGTTGAATGCGCGCTCGATCGACGACCGTGGCGACGTGGTGGCTGTCGCTGTTGCTCCTGCTGTTGCCGCTGTCGGCCTGGGCCGCGCACGCGCCGCATTCCAAACCCGAGGTACGGGTCGGCATCGTTCTGTTCGACGGCGTGCAGATCATCGATTTCGCCGGGCCGTACGAGGTCTTCGGCACCGCCGGCTTCGGGGTGACGACGGTGTCGGCGGACGGCAAGCCGGTCAAGACCGCGATGGGATTGACGGTCACGCCGGACACGAGTTTCGCCGACGCGCCAGCCTTCGATGTGCTGCTGGTGCCCGGCGGTGACGTCGATGCTGCGCAGAAAAACGCCGCCGTACTCGACTTCATCCGCGCGCGTTCCACGCCTTCGCGCTATGTGCTGTCGGTCTGCACCGGCGCCTTCATCCTCGGCGCGACCGGATTGCTCGACGGACTCAAGGCGACGACCTTCCGGCCGGCGATCGAAGGCTTGGCCGCCGAGTTCCCGAAGATCGACGTGATCTCGGACGTGCGCTGGGCCGACAACGGCAAGTTCATCACCGCCGCCGGCCTGTCGTCGGGCATCGACGCGGCCTTGCACGTGGTCGAGAAGCTGCGTGGCGACCAGTTCACCCGAGCGACCGCGCTGCACCTGGAGTACGACTGGCAGCGCGAGCACGGCTTCGTGCGCAGCAAGATGGCCGATCGCTATTTTCCCAAGCAGTTTTCCACCGTGGTCGCCTGGCCCAAAGACATCAAGTTCGAAGGCCTGATCTCGGTCGGCGACGCGCGGCAATGGCGCATCCGCTACCGAGTCACCACTGCCACCTCGGCGGATGCACTGTCAAAGCTCATCGATGCCGGCGTGATCAAAGCGGGCGGCTGGACGCGCGAACCGGCGCCGAGCGGCTTACGTTGGCGCGGTGAGCAGGAAGGTCATCGGCTCGTCATGGCGTTGGGTACGTATCCGTCCACTGCCGGCGGCAGCTACGAGATCGAGATGACGATAGCGGTGGACGATGCGCCTGTGTCGAATGCGGCGGCGAGCGCCGCGTCTGCGAAATCTGCGCCTTGATCGCTTGGCGACGTGCTCGACCGGGCCTAAGCGGGCTCACAGTCGACAAGACCTGTGCGCTCGAGTTCCGACGCAGCGCGGGCGGCAGGGCTCATGCGAACAAATGCCGAAACGCTGCGCTGTCTTTGGCGTCGGCTTCGCGTGGCGCATTAAGCCCACGCCAATGTCCGACGTGCGCGGAAAAATCAATGCGCGCAGTTCTTTACATTGGCAACGAGCGCGATCGGCTGTTTACGCGGAGGAAATCGCCAACTCTCGACGATTCGCCTGGCCGCCAGATCGCATTTCATATTCCCGGATGAACGCCTGAACCTGGTATGGGTAACGGCACCGGACGGCGATACCACAAACTGGAGTTTCGCCGTCGGCACAGGCGCGTCATCGGGCAGGTGTCTCGGCTCGGCGCCGCTAATGTTTAGCGGTTTTGGCGCCGTTTCCGTGGAGCCGATAAGGTCGGCCAGGCGCAGGTCGGGGCCTCTCTTCCATGAGATCGTCCCGGTATGTTTGCCGATGAGAATCGCATCTTGATCGGCGACGCCGGCTACTCCCGTTTTTGGTGTCATTACCCAATCCAGGTTCCGGTCGATGGCCGGATAGGCTGAGCCGCACCCGCCGATAAAACGCTGGCAGTAATACTGAGCCATTGTTTCGGCCTGCTTCTGAGTAATGCCTGCGTTGAGGTCGACTCGGCCGATTTCCCCGGCCAGTTCATCCGCCAGCGTCTTGATATCTTGCGCATGGACAGGTGCGCACAAGAGGAAAGCCAAGACTGCGATAATTATTTTCATCATGTCGCCCATGCTGGATGACAAACGCGGCTTTGGTCGGAGTTGCGAGGCGGAAGTCCGAGTCGTTATCGGCGTGGCCCGCCGTGCGGTCCGACTCATGGCTGAGCATAGCGGCAACGGGCTTCGTTGCGTGCCACCGGCCGAGGACAGGGCAAGGACATGCTCGGCCTGAGCGCGCGACGAACCGCGACCGCGCTCAAACCTCGCCGGACATGCGCCCATCCGGCATTCCCGGACGGCCGACGTGGCTGCCGCCCGCACCGCGCAGTTACGATCAGCCAACCATCGAGGAGCCCCCGGCCCCATGAGCACCGAGATCGAATCATTGCAATCCGACCTGCGCCGATTCGCGGACGAGCGCGAATGGGGGGCGTTCCATACGCCCAAGAACCTGGCCTGCGCCTTGTCGGTGGAGGCGGCCGAGCTGCTGGAGCATTTCCAGTGGCTGACCGAGGCGCAAAGCTGGGCGCTGGACGAGCCCAAGCGGTCCGAGGTGGCCGCGGAAATGGCCGATGTCTTTCTGTATCTGCTGCAATTGTCGATGCGCCTGGACATCGATCTGGTCGCCGCCGCGCGGCGCAAGATGATCGCGAACGCGAAGAAGTATCCGGTCGAGCATACGAAGGGGCGTATCGCCAAGATTACCGAGGGATGAGGCGCGCCGCCGCCGCGGGCTTCGACCATTCCGGCCCCGGACTTCGCCGCTGTTGTCGTTCAACTTGCAAACGCGGCCCATGAAAAAAGCCGCCCTTTTCACGGGGCGGCTTTTCAATGCTTACGGCGACGAGGTGTGACGCGAGACCCAAGGCCTCACTGCAGACCTGCTATCACTCCACCGCCAGCCCTTCGACCTTCTGCCAACCACGCGGCAACAAACCGCCACGCGTCGCGCGCGCGCCCAGATACGGCTCGAGTTCCTTGAACGACAGGCTCATCGTGCGTGCGCCCGACTTGATGCTCAGGGTCGTGCCCGGCGCGACCACCGCCACCGCGACCACGCGCTCGGTGCCGAGCTTGGCCTTGGGGATGTCGATGATCTTGTTGCCCTTGCCCTTGTCGAGTTCCGGCAGTTCGTTGACCGGGAAGGCGAGCAGGTGACCGACGTTGGTCACCGCGACCACGCGGTCTTGTTCGACATCGCCGATCTGCGCCGGTTGCAACACCTTGGCGTTGGGCGTCAGCGACAGCATCGCCTTGCCGGCCTTGTTGCGGCCGGTGAGGTTTTCGAAGCGGGTCACGAAGCCGTAGCCATGCGAACTGGCCAGAACGAAACGCATGTCGTTGTCGCCAGCCGCCAGCGCCTGGAACGAAGCCCCCGCGGCAGGCGCGAACCGCCCCGTCAACGGCTCGCCGTTGCCGCGCGCCGAAGGCAGGCTGTGAATCAGCGTCGAATACGAACGTCCGGTCGAATCCAGGAACGCGACTTGCTGCGTGCTGCGCCCGCGCGCGGCGCCGAGCAGGCTGTCGCCGTCGCGATAGCTCAAGGTGGCCGCGTCGATCTCGTGGCCCTTGGCCGCGCGCACCCAGCCCTTTTCGCTGATGACTACGGTCATCGGCTCGCTGGCGACCAGTTCGGTTTCCGACAGCGCCTGCGCGGCGCTGCGCGAGACCAGCGGCGAACGGCGCGCGTCGCCGAACTTCTTCGCATCGGCGATCAGTTCGTCCTTGATCAGCTTCTTGAGCTTGGCCTTGCTGCCGAGCAGGGCGATCAGCTGTTCGCGTTCTTTCTGCAGTTCGTCCTGCTCGCCGCGGATCTTCATTTCCTCCAGGCGCGCGAGCTGGCGCAGCCGGGTTTCCATGATGTAGTCGGTCTGCTCCTCGCTCAGGCCGAAGCGCGCCATCAGCACCGCGCGCGGTTCGTCCTCGGTGCGGATGATGCGGATGACTTCGTCGAGGTTGAGGAACGCGACCAGCAAGCCTTCCAACAGGTGCAGGCGGCGCTCGACCTTGTCCAGGCGATGGGTCAGGCGGCGGGTGACGGTGTCGGTGCGGAAGCTCAGCCACTCGGTCAGCAGCGCCTTGAGGCCCTTGACCTGCGGGCGGCCGTCCAGGCCGATGATGTTGATGTTGACCCGGAAGCTCTTCTCCATGTCCGTGGTCGCGAACAGATGGCCCATGAGCTGTTCGACGTCGACGCGGTTGGAGCGCGGCACCAGCACGATCCGGGTCGGATTGGCGTGGTCGGATTCGTCGCGGATGTCTTCCAGCCACGGCAGCTTCTTGGCCCGCATCTGGGTGGCGATCTGTTCGATCACCTTGCCCGGCGAGGCCTGGTAGGGCAGCGCGGTGACGACGATGTTGGCGCCGTCCTTCTCGAAGATGGCGCGGGCGCGCACGCTGCCCAGGCCGGTTTCGTACATCTGCAGCAGATCGGCGCGCGAGGTGATGATTTCGGCCGGGGTCGGGTAGTCCGGGCCGAGCACGTGCTCGCACAGGTCGCGGGTGGTCGCGTCCGGGTCGTCGAGCAGGCGCACGCAGGCGCTGACGATTTCGTTGAGGTTGTGTGGCGGCACGTCGGTGGCCATGCCGACCGCGATGCCGGTGGTGCCGTTGAGCAGCAGGTGCGGCAGGCGCGCCGGCATCCAGGTCGGCTCTTCCAGGGTGCCGTCGAAGTTCGGGGTCCAGTCGACCGTGCCGTGGCCGAGTTCGCCCAGCAGCACTTCGGCGATCGGGGTCAGCTTGGATTCGGTATAGCGCATCGCCGCGAACGATTTGGGATCGTCGCTGGAACCGAAGTTGCCCTGGCCCTCGACCAGCGGATAGCGGTACGAGAACGGCTGCGCCATCAGCACCATCGCCTCGTAGCAGGCGCTGTCGCCGTGCGGATGGAATTTGCCGATCACGTCGCCGACGGTGCGCGCGGATTTCTTCGGCTTGGCGGCGGCGTTGAGGCCCAGCTCGCTCATCGCATAGATGATGCGGCGCTGCACCGGCTTGAGGCCGTCGCCGATGAAGGGCAGGGCGCGGTCCAGCACCACATACATCGAATAATCGAGGTAGGCGCGCTCGGCGTACTCGCGCAAGGGAATCTGTTCGAAGCCGTGGAACACCGGACGTACGGGATCAGTCATGGAACCTTGAGGCGGGTAGGGCAGACCGGGGATTCTACCCGCGGACGCGTTTCACCGGGTGCGACTGGGAGACGATGCAGGCCGCGCAAGGCTTTGGCGGTATCCTCGGCGGCCTGTCGATGGCCCGTCGAGGGCCGCTAAAGGAGTCGCCCATGCCCGTGAGCCTGTTGTGGATGCGTTCGCCGGCCGTCGCGGCGGCGATCCTGGCCCTCGCCACCGCCTGTTCGCAGGGCCCGGCGCAGGCGCGCAGCCATGTCCCGGTCGATTCCTACCGGGTCGTGGCGAGCTATCCGCACGACCCGGGCGCCTTCACCCAGGGCCTGATCTACAAGGACGGGTTTCTTTACGAAAGCACCGGCCTGTACGGGCAGTCGTCGGTGCGCAAGGTCGAGCTGGACACCGGCCGGGTCCTGCACAAGACCGACCTGCCGGCGTCGGTGTTCGGCGAAGGCATGGCCGACCGCGGCCAGCAGCTGCTGGTGCTGACCTGGACCTCCGGGGTCGGCTATGTGCTGAACCTGCCCGGTTTCGACCAGGCCGGCAGCTTCGCCTACCCGGGCGAGGGCTGGGGCCTGACCCGTTCAGCCGATGCGCTGTACATGAGCGACGGCAGTTCGCAGATCCGCGTGCTCGACCCCGCGACGTTGAAGGAGCGCTCACGCATCGACGTCAGCGACGAGGGCCGCCCGATCGACCAGCTCAACGAGCTGGAGTGGGTCAAGGGCGAGCTGTACGCCAATGTCTGGCAGACCGACCGGATCGCGCGGATCGACCCCAAGACCGGCCACGTGCTCGGCTGGATCGACCTGAGCGGACTGTTGCGCGAACACGGCCGTCCCCACCGCGGCGTCGACGTGCTCAACGGCATCGCCTACGACGCCGCGCGCGATCGTCTGTTCGTGACCGGCAAGCTGTGGCCGGACCTGTTCGAGATCCAGCGGGTGCCGGCGGCGAAGCGCGCCGGCGGGGGCTGAGCGCGGCGCCTGTCGAACAGCGCGGTCGATCAGTGGCGCCGCCGCCCCACGCCAACTGACGAATTTGTCAGCCAAGCGACAGCGTGGCGTAGGCCGCGCGGGGCTAGAGTCGCCCGATGGCGCCCTGTCCTCCCCGCAGGCGCCATCGGCGGCGTTTTTCTCCAAGGGCGCCGCCCCCTATTCGATCCGCCGCCTGGCGCGGTTGTACGATGGCCCGAGCCGGGCCAGCGCCAGGACACCCACGCCGCAATGAAGTCGCTGCAATGAAATTGCTGATCGTCGAGGACGAAGCCAAGACCGCCGATTACCTGCGCGACGGTCTGGCCGAGCAGGGCTGGGCGGTCGATGTCGCGCGCGACGGCACCACCGGCCTGCATCTGGCGCGCGAGCTCGACTACGACGTGATCGTGCTCGACGTGATGCTGCCCGGCATGGACGGCTTCGCGGTGTTGCGCGAACTGCGCCTGCGCAAGCAGACCCCGGTGATCATGCTGACCGCGCGCGACCGCATCGACGATCGCGTCCACGGCCTGGGCGCGGGCGCCGACGATTACCTGGTGAAACCCTTCTCCTTCATCGAACTGCTGGCGCGCTTGCAAGCGCTGGTGCGGCGCGGCCGCCAGCAGGAGCCGACCGAACTGCAGATCGGCGACCTGCAGATCAACCTGATCGCGCGCCGCGCGTTTCGCGACGCCACCCGGCTCGACCTGACCGGCAAGGAGTTCGCGTTGCTGGCCCTGCTGGCGCAGCGGCGCGGCCAGATCCTGTCGAAGACGGTAATCGCCGCGCAGGTGTGGGACATCAATTTCGACAGCCACACCAACGTGGTCGAAGTGGCGATCAAGCGCCTGCGCGCCAAGATCGACGGCCCGTTCCGCAACAAGCTGCTGCACACCGTGCGCGGCATGGGCTATGTGCTGGA
This sequence comes from Lysobacter capsici, assembly GCF_014779555.2. Classification (NCBI taxonomy): domain Bacteria; kingdom Pseudomonadati; phylum Pseudomonadota; class Gammaproteobacteria; order Lysobacterales; family Lysobacteraceae; genus Lysobacter; species Lysobacter capsici. Next base: position 3,794,392 of record NZ_CP094357.1, on the reverse strand, counting down.
AGCGCGCGAGGGCGACGAGGACGACGACGCGCCGGTCGCGGGACGCGGCTCGGCATGAAGCGCGTGCGCGATCTGTCCATCGCCCAGCGCCTGGCGGCGATGTTCGCGCTCGCCGCGCTGCTGGTGTTCGCCCTGGTCGGGGTCGCGCTGTATCACGTGCTGCAGACCCAGATCGTGCGCTACCAGCACGCCGAACTGGCGACCAAGCTGCGCTATGTGGTCGGCAGCGTGGCCTTGTGCGAAACGCACGAGCGCTGGCTCAAGGTCGAAGACAAGGTGCAGAACCTGATTTCCAGCGACCGCAGCACCAAGGTCTGGGCCTGGAGTTCGAATCCGGACTACCGCATCGGCGACGCCGAACCGACCATCAGCGGCGCGACCAGCCGCCGCGATCTGGGCATGGGACGCCTGCTCCTGCCGGGCGCCGAATACCCGTATCGCACCTTGCAGGAGCTGGTGCCGGCGCTGGGCAATCGGCCCGCGGTGCGGGTGTCGGTCGCGATCGATTCGAAACCCTACGTGTCGGCGCTGCGTTGGTTCACCCTGATCATGCTGGCGCTGGGCGTGTGCGGCATCGCCCTGGTCGCGCTGCTCGGGCACTGGATCGCGCGGGTCGGCCTGCGTCCGTTGCAGCGGCTGTCGAACGAAGCGCAGACCTTGAGCCCGAGCAATCTCTCGCAACGTCTGCAGCCGACCGAACTGCCGCCCGAGCTCGGACGCCTGACCGGGACCTTCAACGGCGCGCTCGATCGGCTGGAAGCGGCCTACACCAGGCTGGATGCGTTCAACGCCGATGTCGCCCACGAACTGCGCACGCCGCTGACCAATCTGATGGGCCAGACCCAGGTCGCGCTGTCGCGTCCGCGCGAGGTCGCGCAGCTGGAGGACGTGCTGCAATCGAACCTGGAAGAACTTGAACGCATGCGCGGCATCATCAACGACATGCTGTTCCTGTCGCGCGCCGGGCAGGGCGATATCGCCCTGGACCGGGTTTGCGTGCCGCTGGCTGAGGAGGTCGCCAAGACCGGCGAATTCCTCGAATACCTGCTCGAGGAAGTGGGCATGCAGTTGCGTATCGACGGCGCGGTCGACGCCTGGATCGACACGTCGCTGTTCCGCCGCGCGATGACCAATCTGCTGCATAACGCGGTCCAGCATGCGACCCCGGGTTCGGAAATCGTGGTGGAACTGCGCGGCGGCGACGCGGCGCACAGCGACTGCGGCACCGGCGCGCGCGTGGCCGTGCGTAACCACGGCGCGGGCGTGCCGCCGCAGCATCTGGCGCGGATGTTCGACCGCTTCTATCGGGTCGACGCCGCCCGCGAACATCGCGGCGAGCGGCATCACGGCCTGGGCCTGTCGATCGTCAAGGCGATCGCGTCGCTGCATGGCGGTACGGTGTTCGCCGATAGTCGCGAAGGCCGCACCACGGTGGGGTTCAGCCTGGCGACGCCGCAGCCGCATTCGCCGGCTTAGAGGCCTGCGCGATTTCGCGAAAGCAGTGAAGTCGGTGAGAGAGCTTCAGCCCCGGCTCCCAAAGCATCGCCAACGCAAGACCATGCGCCGCGGCAAGAACCGCGTGCCACATGCATCAGCGATGCAGATCGCCCGCTGCCTCGGGCTGATAGCGCAAACCCAGCACGCGCAGGCGCGCGCTGCGTCCGCCCGGCAACGGCCAGGCGATATGCGCGCCGACCCGCAGGCCGAGCAATGCGCTGCCGACCGGGGCCAATATCGAAATACGTTCGGCGCTGCCGTCGGCATCGCGCGGATACACCAGCGCGGCTTCGCGCTCTTCGCCGCTGGCTTCGTCGACGAAACGGATCACCGAATTCATCGTGATCGCATCCGCGGGAACCTGCGCGGGTTCCACCACTTCGGCGCGGTCGAGCTCGCGGCGCAGGCCGGAGGCATCGACGCCGGCCGGCAAGGCGTGTTCGAGCAGCGCTTCGAGCCGCTCGCAATCCAGGCGCGAAATCACCAGCGGAGGAGGCAGGCCGGACGGGTGGGGCAGATGACGGTCGTTCATGGTGGATCTCCAAAGCAAGAACGGGCGACGCACCGTGTACGCCACCCGTGGACTGAGAGTAGCTGCGGACCATAGCCCGCAGGCCCGGCTTCATCAAGCCGGTCCCGTGTCGCGCCGGCGCGGTCCGCGCGCATCCATCGCCGCGCACCGCCCGTATCAATCCGCGTGGGCCGGACAACGGCCGTTTCGTGAATCGCGATGGATGCCGTCGTCTACAACGCCACCCCGTTCCGCGCCGCAAGCCCGAAGGACGCTGCGCGGGATTCGTCGCGTCCGCGCAGGCCGGCCGGGCCGCCGCCGTGCCGGGCCGGCACCGCCGCGCGGATGCGCCCGGGCCGCCCGCAACCGCGCCCTGGCGCACGCTTCGCTGACGCCGGCGACGGATGTTTGCCGAATCTGTCCGCAGCGCGACTAGTATCCCAGCCTGAGTGTGCCGTTTCGGCACGTACGACCGAGACCCCGATGACCGACTACACGGCCGCGCGGCCCACCGAATTTTCCGGCGGCTCCGATCCAACCAGCGAGTTGTTGACCGCGGTGGGACGCGGCGACGCGAGCGCGTTCGAGCGCCTGTATCGAGAAACCTCCTCGCGCCTGTTCGGCGTGTGTCTGCGCCTGCTGCCCGAGCGCAGCGAAGCCGAGGACGTGCTGCAGGAGGTCTACGCCACGGTGTGGCGCAAGGCCGGGCAGTTCGACGCCAGCCGCGCCAGCGCGATCACCTGGCTGGCGATGATCGCGCGCAACAAGGCGATCGATCGCCTGCGCGCCGCGCCGTCCTCGCTCAAGCGCGCGCCGATCGAACTGATCGACGAAATCGCCGATTCCGCGCCGAGCCCGTCGGCGCAGGTCGAAAGCGCCGACGAAAACGAACGCCTGCGGCTGTGCATGGAGGAACTCGATGCGCGCCGGCGCCAGCTGATCCGCACCGCCTTCTTCGACGGTGCGACCTACGAAGAACTGGCGCAACGCAGCGGCTCGCCGCTGGGCAGCATCAAGAGCTGGATCCGGCGCGGCCTGATCCAGCTTCGCGCCTGTCTGGAACGGTGAGGCGCAGCCATGACTATTCGTGAACACGATATCGATGGCGAGCCGCCGAGCGCCGATGTGCATGCCGGCGAGTACGTGCTGGGGGTGTTGAATTTGCGCGAACGCCGGTTGGCGGAGGTGCGGATCGAGACCGAGCCTGCGTTCGCGCGGTTGGTCGCCGACTGGGAGCGCCGCCTCGCCGCGCTGCTGGCCGAGATCGATCCCGTCGCCGTGCCCGCGCACCTGTGGCCGCGCTTGCGCACGCGCCTGGGCTGGTCGCCGGTCGACGGCGCCGCGCCGCGCGGGCTGTTGAACAGCGTCGGCTTCTGGCGCGCCACCGCCGCGCTCGCCGCCGCATTGGCGGTGGTCGCGCTGTTGGTCGGCCGCGGGCCGGCGCCGGTCCAGCCGCCGGTGATCGTGCAGCAACCGCCGGTGCAGCAGCCCGACGAAGCCGGGCTGACCCGACCGGTCACCCGGCTGGCGCGCGACGACGGCAGCACCGGCTGGCTCGCCACGGTCGATCGCGGCCACGGCAAGGTGCTGATGGTGCCGGTGCCCGGTCCGGCCGACGCGCAGGGCCGGATCGCCGAGCTGTGGATCATCCCGAGCGGCGAAGCGCCGCGTTCGCTGGGCGTGGTCTCGACCCAGGTCGCCCATTCGGTCGCGGTTCCGTCCGAGCTGATCGCCAAGCTGGTGGCCGGCGCGACCCTGGCCATCACCCTGGAACCGTCGAGCGGCGTGCCGCATGCCGCGCCGACCGGTCCGATCGTCGCCAAGGGCGGAATCTCGCTGTAATCCCGGCAGCCAAGCGGCGCCGGGCCCGAGGCCCCGCGCCGCGGACGGCGCAGCGAGGCGGGGCGGTCGTTGCGGGTTCTGGCGATCGAGTGAAAAAGTTGTGACACAACCGTTGACAGCCGCGCCGCCGCAACGCAACATACGCCCCTCGCAGCGGCGACGGTTCATCGAAACCGCAGCGATTGGCCCAGGTGGCGGAATTGGTAGACGCACTAGTTTCAGGTACTAGCGGGTAAAACCGTGGAGGTTCGAGTCCTCTCCTGGGCACCACTACATCGATCATCGCCACGGCGATGATCCAACGAGAAACCCCGCTCACGCGGGGTTTTTTGTTGTCCGCGATTCATCCGTTCGCATCAAATGCGCGGGTCGCTCGCGGATGTTTTCCGAGCGAACCGCGCGCCACCCAGGGCCGCCGCCCGCCCGACTTTCAGCTGAAGACCGCGTCGCGCGACCGCCGCGGGCCGCATCGCCGCGGACAATAATCGGGCGAACCACGCCCCAACAGCGGCCCCGGCGATCACCGACGATCGTGCGACGGGTCGGCGGCGTATCGCGAGCGCGCTCCGCCCATGACCGACATTCTGCTGATCGAAGACGACGAACGCCTCGGCGCGCTGGTCGCGCATTACCTGGGCAAGCACGGCTATCGCGTCGCGGTCGAGGCCGACGGCGCGCGCGCGGTGCAGGCGATCCTCGAGCGCGCGCCGGCGCTGGTGTTGCTGGATATTTCCCTGCCCGGACAGGACGGCTTCGAGATCTGCCGCGCGGTGCGCGCGCGCTACGCCGGGATCATCTGCATGCTGACCGCGCGCACCGACGATATCGATCAGGTGCTGGGCCTGGAACTGGGTGCCGACGACTACATCGGCAAGCCGATCGAGCCGCGCGTGCTGCTGGCGCGCCTGCGCGCGCATCTGCGCCGCGACAGCGCCGCGCGCCAGGGCGGCGACCTGCTGTGCTTCGGTCAGCTGCGCATCGATCGCGGCACCCGCGAAGCGACCCTGCACGCGCGGCGCATCGAACTGACCACCGCCGAGTTCGACCTGCTGGTGTTGCTGGCCGATCGCGCCGGCCACATTCTCAGCCGCGACGATCTGCTGCAGTCGCTGCGCGGCATCAATTTCGACGGCCTGGACCGTTCGATCGACGCGCGCATCTCGCGGCTGCGGCGCAAGCTCGGCGATCTGGCCGAAGAGCCCGAACGGATCAAGACCGTGCGCGGCAAGGGCTATCTGTTCAACCGGGCCGCCTGGGAATGAGCGGCGGGCGCGGCTCGATCTGGGTCGATCGCGCCTGGCGCTGGTTCGGCCCGGCGTCGCCGCTGCGCCGCGCGTTCGCCGCCGACGGCGCGGGCGGCAAATCCCGCCACGGCCATTTCAGCCTGTTCGTGCGTTATTACCTGACCGTGTTGCTGATCTATGCCGCGGTCATCATCGGCGGCGTGTCGGCCTGGATCTACATCACCGACGAAAACAGCCGCGACTACTCGCAAGCGCAGATGCGCGGCACCCATTACCTGATCGAACAACGCTATCTGCACACCGACCCGGCGCAGTGGCCGGCGTTGACCGACGAACTGCGCGCGCACTTCGCCTATCCGCTGAACCTGGTCCCGCTCGACTCGCTGCAAGCCGACCTGACCCCGGCCGAATGGCAACGCCTGCAGCGCGGCGCGCTGGTCATGGAGAGCGAGAACGAGGCCTACACCTATCAGCGGCTGCCGGGCACCGACCAGGTCGTGGCCCTGGGCGATTTCGACGAGGTGATCGTGCACGGCGTGCCGTGGCGCGATCTGGATTTCGTCGATTCGCTGGTGATGCTGGCGATGTACTTCCTGGCGATCGCCTTGCCCTTGTACTTTCTGGTCTACCGATTCTGGCGCGACCTGCGCAAGCTGCGCGCGACCGCCGAAGCGCTGAGCGCCGGCGACCTGGACGCGCGCGCGCCCGAAGTGGTCACGCGCCTAGTCAATCCGCTCGGTCACGCGCTCAACCGCATGGCCGGGCAGGTGCAGCAGGTGTTGGAAAGCCAGCGCATCCTCGCCCAGGCGGTCGCGCACGAGATCCGCACGCCGCTCACGCGCATGCGCTTCGCCCTGGAAATGCTGGAGTCGGCCGACGACGAGCGCGAGCGCGCGAATCTGCAGCACGGGCTGGAAGCGGACATCCGGCGCCTGGAGCATCTTGCCGCGAACAGCGTCACCTATGCGCGGATCGGCCGCATGGTCGGGATCGAGCGCGGCGAGATCGACCTGCGCGCGCTGTTCGCCGACCTGGCCGACATCTTCGCGCCGCCGGCATCGCTGCATCTGCGTTTCGACCGCGGCGGCATCGACAGCGTCCAGGCCAATCGCGAGGCGCTGGAACTGGCCCTGCGCAATCTGATCGCCAACGCGCTGCGGCACGCGCGCTCGACGATCGAAGTCAGCGTCGTGCAGGAAGGCGACAGCACCGTGTTCCGCGTCGACGACGACGGCGAGGGCGTGCACGAGGACCTGAGCCAGCAGGTCTTCCTGCCGTTCACCCAATTGCGGAAGAACCCCGACGGCTTCGGCCTGGGGCTGGCGCTGGTGCGGGTGGTGGCGGAGAAGCACGGCGGCCGCGCCACGGTGGCGCCGTCGTCGCTGGGCGGCGCGTGTTTCCGGATCGAGCTTCCGAGTTATCCGCTGCATCCGGCGGTGTCCTGCTGAGTTGCGTGGCGCGGCGCTTATGCGGCTGGCGTTGACGCTGCGGCTGTCGCGGTTGCCGCGATCGCGCAAGTCGGTTGCAAGCGTTGCGTAAGGTCCGGAGTCGGCGTGCGCGATCAACTGCAAGCAGGCGACGTATCTGAATCTACGATGTGCCTGCATCGGCATCGGCATCGGCATCGACGGCCGCATCCGCATCCGCATCTGCGGTCGCGTCTTCCTATCTGCATCCGCCTCGCTTCGCCTCGGAGCTTGTAGCGCGTATCCGGCTGAGTAGGGCGTCCGCCATTTCCCAGTGCCACGAGCCCAAAGTCCTGCCGGTCGAATCCAATTCCATGAGTCCGTAAGCGAGCGCCCGCTCTTTGATGGCTGCGTGCCATTCATTGGCGCGAAACGATCTGTGTATTTGTTACGCATATATGCGCTGAAGTTATCGCGTGACAGTGATGTTTTTCACGCCTGAGTATGTTTTTTAGGTCGATCGGCCGCAGGACTATTTTTGTTTTGATGTATTTATTGGGAAATTAATGTGCATTTAGTACGCTCTGTTTGCCTGCGTTTAGTGTTGGAATTTATTTGTGATCGATTTTGGCATTGTGAAGCGAGTCGGCGTGGTGCTAGCCTGATTTTCATTGGGGTATTCGGTGCGCGATCCGTGTCGCGCCCGAACGAGTGGCCTGCGGCCCATCCGGGCGGTTCGAATGCATACGAAAGCAGTTTCAATGATTTCGGCTTCGCAACGCATCACGGCCGCCCAGGCAAGCGCTGCATTCAATAAGGAGATGGAATGAGCGGGATCAGTATCGATGGCGCGCGCACGACTTTGCTCGCGCTCGGCAACGCCGCAGTGCTCGTTTGCGGCCTGACCGCAGGTCAAGCATTCGCCCAGAACACCTGGGAGGTCAACGACAGCCAGGCCGGCAAGTACCTGGAGGAAATCCGTGATGGTCTCGGCACCAAGGGCTCGACCGACAAGGAAAATGTCAACGGCAAGTTGAACAACATGATGAAGATCGGCAGCGCCAAGAAAAGTGGCGACGCCGCTCCGGAGCCGACCGAGGTCCTGCAGAAGGACAAGCCCAGTATGGTTAAAAAGGAAGTGGCGGATCGCTGTCCCGCGAGTTCGGCTACATCCGACAAGTCGCTTCAGGACTTGCACACCATCTGCGAGGAACTGGTCAAGACCGAGACCGCGCAATACAACTATTCGCTGGCGATGTACGAGATATTCAAGAAGCGCAAGGAGCGGCTTGACGAGATCGAATCCAATCGCGGCAACCTGAGCGCGTCCGACCAGGGCAAGTTGCAGGACAACACCAATGCCCTGCTGGCGCTGATGGCGCGCATGGAATTGGACATGAACCAGTACCGGTTCTACATGGAGGCTTACGCCGCGCGCACCACCTATCTAAAAACGGTGCGAGATTTCGTCAGCAATCAAGTCGTCAATGGGAAAGGCAAGGACAATAGCGCGCTGGGTTCGATAGGTCGCGAGGCCATCGGCGCGAGCGTGCTGAAAAACGCATTGGACAAGATGGAAAGCAGCCGTATCAAGTCCCCCTGGAAGTCCCGGGACTGATCATGGATATCTCGCATGTCGCGGGAGCAATCCCAGGTGCGCTGGCGGCCACCGGTTTCGAACAGATCGGCGAGTGGGCGTTTTTCAAGCTGATCTTCGAGTTCATCGACAACGAAATCGCGGTGCTCCAGGACAATATGCTGACGCGCATGGCGTTCTGGATCGGTTCGGTCGGAGCCACGCTGATGACGTTCTGGATCATCTTCAACGGCTTCCGCATTCTGACCGGCCAGTCGCGCGACTCGATGATGGGACTGGTCGTCACCACGCTGCGTTCGACCCTGATCATCGTGGCCGCGTCGACGCTGACGCTCGGCAACGCCAATATCTACGGTCTGTTGACCAGCGGACTTCAGGAAGAGGTTTCCTACTTCGTCACCGGCAAGCGCTCGTCGCCGGCGGATTCGATCGACAGCAATCTCGCCAAGATGCAGATCACCATGGCGGCCATCGAGACTTTGCCCGCGCTGGAAAATCAGAGCATCAAGAACGACATCGACAAGGCGGTGCTGATGACCGGCATCGGCGTGGCCGGTCCGGCGGTGATCGGCGGCGCCTTGCTGCTGATGTACAAGGTCGCGCTGGCCTTGTTCGTCGGCCTGGGGCCGTTGTTCATCCTCAGCCTGCTGTTCGAGCAGACCAAGAGCCTGTTCAGCCGATGGCTGTTCTACGGCATAGGCACGATGTTCTCGATGGCGGTGCTCAGCTTCATGGTGACGATCGCCATGAAGATCGTCGGTGCGGTAGCGCTGCAAACCGCGATGAAATACACGACCGCCCTGGCGCTCAACGGGATGGGCGTAACCGTGGACATGCCCAGCGTGAGCTCCCTGGCCATGCAGCAAGGGGGCCTCGGATTGGTGCTCACCGTACTTCTGGTCACGATTCCGCCGATGGCGGCCTCGTTCTTCCAGGGCGCGTTGGGTCAGTTTGGTGCCACTTCGGTGTTTGGCTCGGTGGGAGCGCGTGGGCAGGGTGGTGAAGCGCAGCAGGCTGCAGTGGGGCATGGGCATAGGCCTCAGTCTCAGCAGCAGGGTGAGGTTAAGGAGCAAGCAAAAATTGGAACTTTGCCGCCCCCTACAGGTGCTCAACCTATTCCGCAAAACCTGGATCAAGTAAAAATTGGAACGAAATCTGAAGGCGCTCCGGGCTATGGCTACCTTGCGCAGAGCAACTCTGATCAGATCAAAACTGACCAGAAAACCGCCCAGGATAAATAGGTCATGAAGGGTAAAATTTTATTTATAGCTGTGTGCTTGAGCCTAAGCAGCCCTGTCGCGGCGCAAGGTTGTCCGGCAGGGATTCCCGCAGGAAATAATCCTTTGTGCATTCCCCCCAGCAATCCGAACTCGCCTTACTATCGAGACTCAGGGGGGGCAGCCAATTCGATACCCGTCGAGCGCTGGGAGAATCGTTGGGGTGCATTCGCTATTGATCTAAAGGCGGGCCTGGGTGCGTCCAAGAGCATGCGTAGTAAGCGTGCTGCTCAAACCGCCGCAATGTCGGAATGCCGGAGAAAGGGTGGCACATCCTGCAAAGTGGAGCTTACCTACTTCAACCAATGTGGGGTGATTGTTGCTGGGGCAAAGACCTTTAGCACTTCAGCCGCTCCAACAGTTGCGCGTGCGACTGAGATCGGTATGGATACATGTCGGAGGTCTGGGGACCAAGGTTGTTATGTATATTTTTCGGATTGCAGCCCTGCCGAGCTTGTAAGGTAATGAGAGGCTTTTTTTTAGTCGGCCTAATGCTGGTTGGGGTGCCGGTATTTGCGCAGTGCCCTGCGGGAATTCCCGCGGGAAACAATCCGCTTTGCATCCCGCCCGACAATCCAAACTCCCCGTACTATCAGCCAGATTCTGGCTTGCCCAGCACGCCCAGTGTCCCAGTTCCAAAATGGGCAGATCGATGGGGGGCCATTGCAATGGATACCGCACGAGATAGCGTGGGCATTGGTGTCGCGGAAATGATGTCTAGCGAACGTAAGGCCAAAACGACGGCCTTGCAGGACTGTCGAAGAAAAGGTGGCACGCAATGCAAAGTCGCTTTGTCTTTCTACAACCAATGTGGAGTGCTGGTCTGGGCGGAGTCTGGCTATAACACTATGCGCGCTGGGACCGTCGAACAGGCAACCAAGTTAGGCATGGAAAAATGCAATAACGACGGTCTAAAAGACTGCAAGGTCTATTACTCAAGCTGCAGCTATCCTGTACGTGTCCGGTGAGATAGGTGTACCAGTTGTTGGCTATAGCAGCGATGTTGAGCTTGAGCGGGCTGGCGGCAGCGCAAGGTTGTCCGGCGGGAATTCCTGCGGGAAACAATCCGCTTTGCATCCCGCCCGACAATCCAAGCTCTCCTTATTATCAGTCGGATTCCGGCGCTTCGACTTCGTCTAGTACGCCAACTGTTCATTGGGAAGATCGTTGGGGCGCAATTGCTGTAGACAATGCGAAAGACAGCGCTGGCATCGGTGTCGCCGTGGAGATGGCAAGTCAGCGTAAAGCGAAAGAGGCTGCCATGAATGACTGTCGTTCTAAAGGTGGGACACAGTGCGAGGTTGTTTTGGCTTATTACAATCAATGCGGCGTTCTTGTTGCGGGAAATGCGGGATATACGTCGATGAGGGCTGCGACGGCTGAGCGAGCCGCTGATCTGGGCTTAAAACAGTGTGTTAGTGACGGGCTGGAGAACTGCAAGGTTTACTACTCTGGTTGTAGTTATCCGGTGCGGGGCAGGTGAGATAGATGTGCCGGCTTTCGGCTGTCGCAGCGATGTTGGGCTCGAGTGGATTGGTGGCGCTTCCAAGATAATTCTTGCTCGTTATCCGTGTTCAAAATCAGGTGCGGTATTCACAAGGAGAGTTGCATGAAACGTTCAATCGTGGCGTTCGGTCTGGTGGCGTTGTTCGCGGTCGCGCCGGCGATGGCGCAGGGCAAGCGCGGTGTGTACGAGGAAGTGCCGTACAACAACAATCCGGACAAGTTCTGCACGATCGGGTATCCGGCGCATAACTGGATGGCGATCAACGGCAAGATGGGGTTGTGGACGGTCATCAACCCGTATTACTCGGTCAATTACCAGTACATCAACACCTTCATGTACGTCTGCATGGCCGGTGGCCGGCCGATGGTGCCGAGCCATGGCGCGGGCAAGAAGGGCGGCGGTTCGTCGGACCCGGCAGCCACCTTCTGATGGCCTCGCGATTCCACGGATGGGAGCGCGTCGATTGGGTCGGTACGCTGCAGCGGATTCGCTGGACGGCCGCGATGGCGTTCTGCACGATGATGTCGGCGTTCGTGCTGGCGGTGTATTGGCTCAAGACCGGCATCGGGGCGCTGCTGATGCTGGCGCAGGTAGCCGCGGCGCTGGCCGCGTTACTGAGGCTGCGCGAAGCGGTGCTCGAAACCGGCCTGGTGTTCAAGGCCTGGCGGTACGTCAAGGCCTCCTGGCGCGGCGTAAGGCGCGACGACATCCGTCAGTTGCGTAGCTATCTGCTGGCCTCGTTCGTGCCCGCGCTCAGCGCCTGGCCGGTGGTGTTCAGCATGGCCGGTCTGCCGTTCGTGATGCATTTGCCGGGCCTGGTGCCCGGCGGCGAAGTCTTGTTCGCTATTACGACCTTGCTGTTCGTGATGCACTTCGCCACCGGGGAAGTGAGCTATCGCCGTCTCGCGGGCGCGGTGGTCGACAGTCTCGATTCGCGCCATGTCTGCGCAGTGAGCGTCTGAAGCGGCGATACGGCGCCGCAGCGGCCTATGGCGACACCGCCGCGCCGAGGGCGCGGTCGTTCGCGACCGGATTCGACAATCGACCTGACCGCCGGGCGCTCTGCGTCCGGCGTTGTCGTGTCAGGGGTTCGGCGATTCGCAAGGCCGACTGGTCGCATAGCCCTTGTGAAGTAGCCAGTCGGCAGCGGGCGAGGGATCACGTCATCGTCGGTTTCGCCTGACATTGCCGCATCGGCAACCCGACGTCGATTCGTAGCCACGTCCACACCCCGTGGTGACGTCCGTCGCGGTATCCACCGCTGCCGCGCGCAAACGCCGCATTCGACAGGTCCGCGACAGGCCCGGCCGATACAACACGGTCACGGGCGCCGCCCGTTGGAATCACGACGAAAACCGTTATCGAGTTTTCCATTTGATGGATCGCATGACCCTGGCTTCGCGCTTGAGGCGGAATCTGTTCTGGACTAATTCGCTATTGCGCAATCTGCTCGCATCCGCGCCGTTCGCATCGCCACATTCGGAACGAAATCGCATGTTGTCCGACCCGATCGCTGACTTACCATGGACTGCGTACCGACCTCTCAAGGCGCAGCTCATGGATCGTTTCTATAACCATCCCGGCGATGTGGTTCGGCAGGTGCTCGCCAGCACCGCGGCCGGCGCGGCGGTCGACGTCGCCGCTCCCGCATCGGGCATGCGCATCCTGGCGCGCAGCGACCTGGATCGCGCGCAGGTCGCGGTGTTGTCGGGCGGCGGGGCAGGGCATGAGCCTTCGCATGCGGGCTTCGTCGGTCGCGGCATGCTCAGCGCGGCGATCTCCGGCGAAATATTCGCTTCGCCAAGCGTCGCCGCGGTGCTCGCCGCGATCCGTCATTGCACCGGCCGCGGCGGCAGCCTGCTGATCGTGAAGAATTACACCGGCGATCGCCTCAACTTCGGACTCGCCGCCGAGCAGGCGCGCAGCGAAGGCCTGGACGTGCGCATGTGCATCGTCGCCGACGATATCGCGCTGCCCGATAGCGCGCGACCGCGCGGCATCGCGGGCACCGTGCTGGTGCATAAATACGCCGGGTATCTGGCCTCGCAAGGGCGGGCCTTGGACGAGGTCGCGACGCGCACGCAGGCGTTCGCCGATCGGCTGTTGTCGTTGGGGCTGTCGCTGGCGAGTTGCACCTTGCCCGGCCACACGCCCGAGCCGCGCGGCGCCGAACTCGGATTGGGCATCCACAACGAACGCGGCGCGCGTGCAATCCGTCCGCGCGATGCGAACAGCGCGGTGGAAATGGTGCTGACGCCGCTGCTGGAACACGCCGATCTGCGTTACGGCCCGGGCGCGCCGGTGATCGCGATGCTCAACGATCTGGGCGGCTGCTCGACCCAGGAACTGGCGGTGCTCGCCGACGAAGTGCTCAATCGCATCGGCCCGTCGCGCGTCACCCTGATGGTGCGTCCGGCCTCGCTGATGACCTCGCTCGACATGCACGGTTTCTCGGTGACCTTGTTGCCGGCCGAAACCGAATACCTCGATGCGTTGCGCGCGCCGGTCGAACCGCTGGCGTGGCCGGGGACGTATGTTCCGCGCGAACCGGGCGTGTTCGAAGTAGCGCTCGACGCCGCCGATCGCATCGCGCCCGGCGCCCAGGACACCGCGGTCGCGGCGAAGATCGAGCGGGTGGCGCGGACCTTGCTCGATGCGGAAAAAATCCTGGACGCATTCGATGCGCGTATCGGCGACGGCGACGCGGGCAGCACCTTCGCCGCCGGCGCGCGCGCGGTGCAGGCGCGGTTGCAGCGCAACGCCCTGAGCACCGGCGAGCCCGCGCGCCTGTGCGACGAACTCGGACGTGTGCTCGCGCATGCGATGGGCGGGTCCAGCGGCGTGCTGTTGTCGATTCTATTTACCGCCACCGGTACCGCGCTCGCCGCCGGTCGCGATTGGCCGGCGGCCTTGAACGAAGGCATCGCGCGCATGCGCCATTACGGCGGCGCGGGGTCGGGCGATCGCACCATGCTCGATGCGCTGATCCCGGCGGTGCAGGCCTTGCCGCGGGGTTTCGTCGAAGCCGCGCGCGCGGCGCGCGAAGGCGCCGTCCTCACCGCGACGATGACGCGCGCCGGGGCCGGTCGCGCGTCCTACGTGCCCGAGCACGCGCTTGCCGGCGCGATCGATCCGGGCGCCGAAGCGGTGGCGCGGGCGTTCGAGGCGTTGGCGGCGGTGAGCGATTGACAGCGGCTGATCGCGGGTAAGCGATCAAGTCGAGCCAGGCCGACGCGGCCTGTCCGCGCCGGCCCGTATGAATCAGCGGATATCGCCCAGATCCAGCGCCTGCCCGTCCTGCTTCACTTCGACGATTTTCAGGATGTGGTGAGTGACCGGCGCGCTGCCGGTATGCACGTCGCCGCCGTAGATCGGCGTGGACGACAGTTCCTGGCCGTAGCCGTTATAGACCGTCTGCGTGCCGACTTGATCCTGCCAACTGGCGGTGACCACATAGCCGATGCCCAGATACAGCAGATACTTGCCGGGCTTGAGCTTGTCGAACGCGAACTGCCCGCCGCCGTCGGTGCGGGTCTGGCGATGGACCCGCAAGGCGTCGGTCGATGCATAGCCGATAGTGGTATCGAAGCCGATGCCGGGATCGTTCTTGAAACGCCGATACCACTCCTGCATGTAGCCGGTCATCGGAAACAGATACACCGCCGTGTTGTCGGCGTAGGTCTTGCCGCCGATCAGACCCTTCAGGCGCATGAAGCCGCGGCCCTTGAGGGTGGCGCTGCCGGGTTCGAGCATCTGCGCGGCTTGCGCGGCATCGAAAGGTGTCTCGACTTTGCCCCAGCTGGCGGCTGCGCACGGCGTCGTCGCGAGCGCGGCCAGGATCAGTGCGGAACTCAGGATGGTGCGGATTCGACGGGGCATGGCTTGCTTCCTGCGTGGCGGCGGATCGCCGTTGAGTGAAACGTCCTTGGAGTCGAACGTGCTGCGGATGGGCTGTGTTGGCGCGGAGCGATGGTTCGATCGAGCGCCCGTCGTCCCGGCGCATAGTGTGACGGCGATCTGAGCCGGCGCAAGCGGCTGGTGTGTGGATGGATCGGGCGCGAATGCGCGGTTTCGTCGCACTGCGCGCACTGCGCGACAACAGCGTCGCTCTGCGCACCGAGAGCCCCGGCAGGCCGGGCGCGGACAACAAAAAAGCCGACGATCGCTCGTCGGCTTGTTCGCATGAAGTGGTGGAGCGGAGGGGGATCGAACCCCTGACCTTCGCGATGCGAACGCGACGCTCTCCCAGCTGAGCTACCGCCCCACATACTTCAAGGGGACGAAGTTTAGCGGGATGAAACCGCTCGCGCTAGCCCCGGCTGCTCGATGCGTTCGCCGGCGCGGCCAGCAACGGTGCGAGATCGGGTTCCAGCGCGGCGCGGCGCCAGCCGGACAGGGCGTCGGGCCAGTCGCCGTGATCGAGCAGAGCCTCGAGCCAGCGCCGCGAGGCGAGCACGCCGTCGGGCAGGCCGAGCGCGGCGCTGCGCGTGGCGACGGCGTCCTGCAACAGGCGCAGACGCTGTTTGTCGCGGGTTTCGGCGACGCCGGCGTCCGGGGTCTGGTCTTCGTCGGGCTGGACCGCGGCCAGCGCGGCCCAGATCGTCTCGCCGAGCTTGCGCGGCGCCTTGGGATGGGCGTCGAGCTGGCGCTGCAGCGCGTCCAGATCGGCCGGCGCCTGCCGCGCGATCGCCACCGCCAGTTCGTTGTCGAGAATCCAGCTGCGCGGCTTGTCGCTGTCGCGCGCGTACACGTCGCGCCAGCGCAGCAGCCGCACCAGCCGGCGCTGCGCGGCCTGATCGAGGAACTGGGCGCTGCGCATCGACAGGTGCGGCCAGCGCTCGGGACCTTCGTTCTCGGCGTTGATCACGGTGCGCGCGGCGTCCTCGGCCAGCCATTCGCGGCGGCCGAGCTGGCCGAGCATGCCGTCGAGCGCGTCGTGCATCGCGAACAGGTGCAGCACGTCGTCGGCGGCGTATTCCAGCTGCGACGGCGACAGCGGCCGGCGCATCCAGTCCGAGCGGGTTTCGCCCTTGGCCAGGGCCACGCCGGTCAGTTGTTCGACCAGTTTCTGATAGCCCAGGCCGCTGCCGATGCCGGCCAGGGCCGCGGCCTGCTGGGTGTCGAACAAGGGCTTGGGCACCACGCCGCAGGCGTGCTTGAACGCGACCAGGTCCTCGCTCGGGCTGTGCACGATCTTGAGGATGTCGGTGTCGGCCAGGATCGGCGCCAGCGCGGCGGCGATGCCCGGACGTAGCGGGTCGACCAGCAGAATGGTCGGTTCGGCCTCGCCCTCGCGTTCGATCGCGATCTGCACCAGGGCCAGTTGCGGCCAGTAAGTGCGTTCGCGGATGAATTCGGTATCCAGCCCGATGCGCGCGGGCTTGACCTCGAAATGCGCTTGCAGCGCGGCGGGCGTGGTGATCCAGTCGGGCATGTTCCGGTTCTTTCGGGTCGCGGCCGTTAGCGGGGCCGGGCGGGCGACAATAGCTCAAAGGGCCGGGATTGGGGTGGGCGGGAATCGGGAATGGGGAGTCGGGAATCGTAAAAGCACCTCGCATCGCGGCGTCCGGCACGCGGCCTTGGCTTATCCGATTCTCGAATCCCCAATCCCGAATCCCGGCCCTGAAGCGATATGCTGCATCAATCGCTCAATTCATCCGGGAGAGGTTGCGGTTTGCGCGCACTGATGTGGACCAGCATCGTGGCCCTGGGGCTGTTGAGCGGTTGCGGCGACCGCGCCGGCAAGGCGGCCTCGACCGAGGCGGCCGCGCGCAAACCGATCGTGACCGTCAGCGCCGATCAGGCGGTGTCGCCGGTGCCGCCGTGGCGCGCGCCGGCGATCGCGGTGAGCCCGGACAACGCCGAAGACCTGCGCAAGCGCGCCGAAGCCGCGTTGAGCGTGGGCAAGCTGTACGCCGATGCCGATTCGGCGATCCCGCTGTTCGTGGCCTTGCGCGGGTTCGCGCCTAACGACCGCCGCATCGCCGCCGGCCTGGATCGGGCCATCGCGCTGCTGCTGATCGAGGGCGACGCCGCGCTGAAGAAGATCGACGACGAGCCGCTGTCGCTGCGCGACGCGCATCAGGTGGCGGCGGTGGCGCGCGCGGTCGCGCCGGAGCATCGCAAGGTCGAGGCCTATCTGGAACGCGTGGATCGCGCCGATCAGGCGCAGGAAGCCGACCGGCTGGGCGAGGAGGACCTCAACGCCGGACGGATCGGCGAGGGCGCCCAGGCCGGCCAGAACGGCGCGCTGGCGCGGTTCCGCGAGGCTTTGGAACTGCGGCCGGGCGACGTGCGCGCGCTGCAGGGCATCGCCGCGGCCGAGAGCGCGCTGATCCGCCGCGCCGAGGTCGCCGCCGACCGCGACGATTACGCCGGCGCCGAGCGCTGGCTGGCCAAGGCCGCGCTGGTGCGGCCCAAGCTGTCGACCGTGTCGGATGCGCAAGGACGGATCGCCGAGCAGCGTCGGGCGCGGATCGGCAGCCTGCGCGACCAGGGCATCGCCGCGCTGCCCAAGCTGCGCGGCATCGACGAGGCCCGCGGCCTGCTGGCGACCTTGCTGCGGATCGCGCCGGCCGGCGACCCGGCCGCGGCCGAACTGCGCGAGCGGATCGAACTGGCGACCCATTACGGCCTGTTCCGCCCCGGCCAGGTGTTCACCGATGCGATGAACTTCGGCGGCCGCGGCCCGGCGATGGTGGTGATTCCGCACGGCGCATTCCGGATGGGCGCGCCGGTCGGCGAGGCCGACTCCAGCGATGCCGAGCGGCCGCTGCGCAATATCCGCTTCGAGCGCGGTCTGGCGGTGTCGCGTTACGAAATCACCGTCGGCGAGTTCCGCCGCTTCATGAATTCCAGCAAGCACCGCGCGCGCGCCACCCGCCGCGGCTATTCGACCGCTTACGACGAACGCAGCGGCAATCTGGTCCGGCGCGGCGGCGTCGACTGGCAGTCCGATTACGCCGGCCAGCCGGCGGCCGACAATCTGCCGGTGGTCCACGTCAGCGCCAAGGACGCGGCGGCCTACGTGGAGTGGCTGTCGGCGATCACCGGCCAGCGCTACCGCCTGCCGAGCGAGGCCGAGTACGAATACGCGCTGCGCGCGGGCAAGCAGGGTCGCTATCCGTGGGGCGACGGCGCGCCGACCAACAAGATCGGCAATCTGACCGGCAGCCTGGACGTTTCGCCCAGCGGCCGGCATTGGCGCAACGCGTTCCAGGGCTACGGCGACGGCGCCTGGGGGCCGATGCCGGTCGGCAGCTATCTGCCTAATGCATTCGGTCTTCACGACATGGGCGGCAATGTCAGCGAATGGGTAGCCGATTGCTGGCACGACAACTACCGCCGCGCGCCGCGCGATGGCGCGGCCTGGTTCAATCCGGGCTGCCGCACGCGCGTGTTTCGCGGCGGTTCGTGGTCGAGCTCGCCCGCGCAGACACGCGCGGCGTGGCGTCAGGGCACCAGCGCCGACACCACCAACGGGCGTCTGGGTTTTCGCGTGGTGCGGGATATTTGAGATCGGCGGCCGGCGGTCCATGATGGGCCGCCCGCGGCGGGTCGGCGGCAAGGCGGGACAGGTTGGCGAAGCGAGGGCGGTGCGGTTCGCGCAGGCGGACGCGGCGCCCGATGGCAGGGCGATTGACGTCCGCGAGCAGGATTCGGGAGTGTGCAGATGAGTGTCTACGGCAACCAGGTGCAGGGCGGGCGGCGCGGCTTCGGCATCGGCGGCGGGTTTCGCTGGCTGATCCTGCTGGCGTTCGGCATCTACGCGCTGGTGTCGTGGTTCGGCGGCGCCAAGACCGACCCCTACACCGGCGAGAAGGCGCACTACGGCGCCAGCGCCGACGAAGAGGTGCAACTGGGCGCGCAGGCGTTCCAGCAGGTGCTCAGCGACGCCAACGCGCAGCGCGCGCTGCTGCCGTCGAATTCGCCGCAGAGCCAGGACGTCAGCGAGATCGCCCAGCGCCTGATCAACAAGGTGCCGCAGGTGACCCAGACCCTGGCGCAACAGAATCAGCAGGCCGCGCCGGAGGACTACAAGAACTTCCAGTGGAGCGTGGCGGTGATCAATTCGCAGGAGGCCAATGCCTTCTGCCTGCCCGGCGGCAAGATGGCGGTGTACACCGGCCTGCTGCCGGTGACCCAGAACGACGATGCGCTGGCGGTGGTGATGGGGCACGAAATCGCCCACGCGCTGCTGCGCCACGGTTCGCAGCGCATGGCCCAGCAGAAGCTGGTGCAGATGGGCCAGATGGCCGCCGGCGTGGCGATGGGCGGGATGGACCCGCAACAGCAGCAGATGATCATGGGCGCGCTCGGCGCTGGCGCGCAGTACGGGCTGGTGTTGCCGTACGGGCGCAACCACGAGACCCAGGCCGACAAGGTCGGTCTGATGCTGGCCGCGGCGGCCTGCTACGACCCGCGTCAGGCGATACCGCTGTGGGAGCGCATGTCGCAGCTCGGCGGCGGCCAGCGCCCGCCCGAGTTCGCCTCGACCCATCCCGATCCGGCCAACCGCATCCAGACCCTACAGGCGCTGATGCCGGCGGCGATGCAGTTCTATCAGGCCAATTGCGCGAACAAGCCGTTGGCGAGCCGCTGATCGCGAAGTCGCTTCCCCGCGTTTTCAATCAAGGGTAGGAGCGGCGTGAGCCGCGACCGAGAATCCGCAACGACGTCGTTGGCGTGGATGCGGGCAAGCCACTGCCGCCCGATCCCCATGCGGCCACGTTTCAAGCTGTAGGAGCGGCGCAAGCCGCGACCGCGAACCCACGCTGGCGACGTAGCTGAGGATTCGCGGTCGCGGCTCGCGCCGCTCCTACAGTCGGAAGCGCGACATGCGAGGCGAATACGAAAAACCCGCCGAAAGGCGGGTTTGTTCGTTGCCGGGGCCGTAATCTTTTCCCGAATCCCGAATCCCGAATCCCGAATCCCGAATCCCGCCTCAAAAACTCATGAACAACCCGCCATTCACCGGAATATTCGCCCCGGTGATGAACCCCGCATCGTCGGCGGTCAAAAACTCCACCGTGCGCGCGATCTCGCTGGGCTGGCCGAGCCGGCCGACCGGCACCGAGTCGATGATCTTGCTGCGGATCTCCTCGGGCACCGCCATCACCAGCGCGGTCTCGCAGTAACCCGGCGACACCGAATTGACGGTGACGCCCTTGCGCGCGACTTCGCGCGCCAGCGCCATGGTGAAGCCGTGCATGCCGGCCTTGGCCGCGGAGTAGTTGGTCTGGCCGAACTGGCCGGTCTGGCCGTTGACCGAGCTGATGTTGACGATGCGGCCGAAGCCGCGCTCGGCCATGCCGTCGACCGCGTGCCGGCACAGGTTGAACACGCCGTCGAGGTTGACGCTGAGCACCTCGTCCCAGGCGCGCTTTTCCATCTTGCGCAGGCTGCCGTCGCGGGTGATGCCGGCGGCGTTGACCAGGATGTCGATCGCGCCGTCGGCGCCGACGATGCGTTCGATCGCCGCGCCGCAATCGTCGAAGTCGGCGACGTTGGCCGCTTCGAAACGGATGTCGAAATCGCTGGTGAGTTGCGCGAATTCGGCGATGCGTTCGGCGCGCGTGCTCAGGTCCAGCGCGATCACGCGGCGGCCGGCGCGGGCCAGGGATTTGCAGATCTCGGTGCCGAGACCGCCGATGCCGCCGCTGACCACGGCGATGCGTTTGCTCATGGAATCGTGCCCCTGCCTGGATCACGCGGATGCGATCGTGCTGATTGGATCGGAATGGGTTCGTGGCGTGCGAAGCGGCGCGGTCGATGCACGCGCCGCGAACCGTCCCCACGGTTCGTCGACCGGATGTCGCCCGTTGCGCGCCGTTTCAGGCACGCAAGAAAAAAGCGCGGGTCAACCGCGCTTGTCGGGCTCGCGCTTGTCCGGTTCGCGCTTGTCGCTCTTGGGCTTGGGCGTGGTCGGCTGGCCCACGCTGCCGGACAGGTTCTGCTGGAATTCCTTCCACAGGGTCATGTTGCGCTCGGTGAGCTGATTCATCATCGCCCACGGAGTCTGTCCGAGCATGCCGCCCATCTGGTTGCGGAACTGCTGTTGCTGGTCGAGAAAGACCTGCATCGAGCGTTCCAGGTAGTTGCCCATGAAGCCCTGCAGCGAGTCGCCGTAGAAACGGATGATCTGGCTGAGCAACTGGGTCGAGAGCACCGGTTCGCCGTCCTGTTCGTGCTCGGCGATGATCTGCAGAAGCACCTGACGGGTGAGGTCGTCGCCGGAGCGCGCATCGCGAACTTCGAACTCCTCGCCGTCGACGATGAGCTGGCGTACGTCCTCGATGGTGATGTAGCTGGAGATCTCGGTGTCGTAGAGACGACGGTTCGGGTACTTCTTGATGATGCGGGTCGAGGCCATGGAGCTTTGGCTCTAAAACGTGGTGCCTTGCAGCATGGCGCAGGCCGTGAGGCCTTGCAACTGGGGCGTGTCGCCGGACGCGGGCGCCGTGCCGCGCGCGTCCGGCGGCAGTGCACGAAGCGATCCGGCGCGAGCGCCGGCGAACACGCGATATCGCGAAAAATCAGCGGAAAAGCGCGGGTGATCCAAGCGCGCGGCGCGAGCGGAGCGCGCCGCGGAAGCGGCGGCGAGGGCGTGGTCGGAGCGTGAACCGGTCAGTGTCGGATGCGGCCGCGCGGCTGATCGCGCACGCCGATGCGCGAACGCCGGAGACCTGAACAGGGCCTCCGGCGCGACGCGTGCCGGGTTTACCAGCCCATGTACTGGCCGCCGTTGGCGGACAGGTTGGCGCCGGTGATCCAGCCGGCTTCGTCGGGTACGAAGAAGCTCACCGCGTAGGCGATTTCCTCCGGCGTGCCCAGGCGTCCGGTCGGGATCTGGGCGACGATCTTGTTGCGCACGTCCTCGGGCACGGCCATGACCATGTCGGTGGCGATATAGCCCGGCGACACGGTGTTGACGGTGATCCCGAACTTGGCGTTTTCCTGCGCCAGCGAAATGGTGAAGCCGTGCATGCCGGCCTTGGCCGCGGCGTAGTTGGCCTGGCCGTACTGGCCTTTCTGACCGTTGATCGAGCTGATCTGCACGATCCGGCCCCACTTGCGCTCGCGCATGCCCTCGATCACCGGACGGGTGACGTTGAAGCAGGAATTGAGGTTGGTGCCGATGACGTCGCTCCACTGATCGGAGGTCATGCGGTGGAAAGTGGAGTCGCGGGTGATGCCGGCGTTGTTGACCAGGATGTCGACCGGGCCGAGCTGGCGTTCGATATCGCGGATCAGCGTTTGCGCGTGTTCGGCCGAGGACACGTCGCCGTGGGCGATGGTCACGTCGATGCCCTGTTCCTTCAACTGCGCCTGCCAGGCGCGCCCCTTGGCTTCGTCCCGATAGTTGGTCGCGACCTTATGCCCCATCTGGGCCAGGCGCTTGACGATCGAGGTGCCGATGCCACCGGTACCGCCGGTGACGAGTGCAACGCGTGACTGCATGCTGAGCTCTCCTTGACCGCGGGGGGCGGTCTCGGCCCGATTCTAGACAGCATTTGCGCCAGGATCGTTGTGCATCGCGGCGAGACCGGAAACGTGGTTCGGAATCTGTGCCGGATTGAACGAAACACGTGCGGCATCCAATGCTTCGGTGACACTCGCCACCGCATCGAGCGCCTGCGTCGACTGGCCCAGCGCCCGCCAGGCGGCGCGCAGCGCGGGCAGCGGGTCGGCCGGGTCGAGCGGCCGCGCGGCATCGGACTTGGACAGCTTGCGGCCGTGCGCGTCGAGCAGCAGCGGCAAATGCGCGTAGGCCGGCGTCGGCAGGCCGAGCGCGCGTTGCAGCAGGATCTGGCGGCCGGTCGAATCGAGCAGGTCGGCGCCGCGGACCACGTCGGTGATGCCCTGATCGGCGTCGTCGACCACCACCGCGAGTTGGTAGGCCCAGTAACCGTCGGCGCGGCGCAGCACGAAATCGCCGACCTCGCGGGCGAGGTCCTGCGCTTGCGGGCCTTGGATCGCATCATTGAAGGCGACGATGTCGCCGTCGTTCACGCGCAGCCGGATCGCGGCCTGCGGCGCGGCGGATTTGTGCTCGGCCGACGAGGTCACGCAGCGGCGATGGATGCCGCCGACCGCGGCCAGGTCGCTGCGGCTGCAACGGCAGACGAAGGCGCGGCCTTGGTCGATCAGACGGTCGAGGGCGTGCTGGTACAGCGCGTGACGCTGGCTTTGCCGGACCACGGTTTCGTCGCTGTCCAGGCCGAACGCGGCCAGCGCGCGCAGCTGCCGTTCAGCCGCGCCCGGAACTTCGCGCGGCGGATCGAGGTCTTCGATACGCACCAGCCAGTCGCCGCCGTGGTGGCGCGCCAGCAGCCAACTGCCGAACGCGGCCAGCAGCGAGCCGGCGTGCAGATCGCCGGTCGGCGAGGGCGCGAAACGGCCGCGGTAGCGGCGGATGGCGGCGGCAGCATGTCCGGACAATGAACGAAGGCTCGGGCGGCGGTGTGGGTGGTGGCGATTCTCGTTGAATTAACGGCCGCTTCGCCACATTTACAGCTGACGACGCGGCGAATACGCCGCCACTGGACACGAAAACCGGACACGGAGGTTCGCCTGAAGCCGCGCGCGGTGCGCGGCACGACAAGCAAGCCACGACCATGTTCAAACGCATAGCGCTTTTCCTCGCCACCAATCTGGCCGTGCTGATCCTGCTCGGCATCGTGATGTCGGTGCTGCAGAACGTTTTCGGCATCCGCCTGGGCAACAACGGCGCGATCCTGGTGATGGCCGCGGTGTTCGGTTTCGGCGGCTCGCTGATTTCGCTGCTGAGCTCCAAGTGGATCGCCAAGCGCACCACCGGCGCCTACGTCATCACCCAACCGCGCAACGCCGACGAGCAATGGCTGCTCGCGACCGTGCGCGCGCAGGCGCAGGCCGCCGGCATCGGCATGCCCGAGGTCGCGATCTACGACGCGCCGGAAATCAACGCCTTCGCCACCGGCGCCAATCGCAACAACTCGCTGGTCGCGGTGTCGACCGGGCTGCTGCGCGCGATGACCCGGGACGAGGCCGAGGCGGTGCTCGCCCACGAGGTCAGCCACGTCGCTAACGGCGACATGGTGACCATGGCGCTGATCCAGGGCGTGCTCAACACCTTCGTGCTGGTCGCCGCGCGCGTGGTCGGCGGCTGGATCGACGCGATGATGAGCGGCGGCCGCGAATCGCGCGGCCCGGGCTTGTTCTACTTCGTGACCGTGTTCGTGCTCGACATCGTGTTCGGCCTGCTCGCGAGCATGATCGCGATGGCGTTCTCGCGTTATCGCGAGTTCCGCGCCGATGCGGGCGGCGCGCGTCTGGCCGGCCGGCCGAAGATGATCGCGGCGCTGAAGCGTCTGGCCCAGACCTATGGCGAAAGCACCTTGCCCAAGCAGGTGCAGGCGTTCGGTATCAGCGGCGCGGTCGGGCATGGTCTGTCGCGCCTGATGCGCAGCCATCCGCCGTTGGAGGAGCGTATCGCGGCGTTGCAGAGTGCGGTCGATGAGCCGGTGCGTGGCTCGGGGCGTGTGGTTACGCGTTGAGGCAGGAGCAAAAGCAAATCCCCCTGGCCCCCCTTTTTTCAAAGGGGGGAACAGCGAGGGTAGGGCAGATGCGAAGCTGTTTCGTTTCAAGCTGTAGGAGCGGCGCGAGCCGCGACCGCGAATTTACAGTTGCGTCGTCGGCGTGGATTCGCGGTCGCGGCTCGCGCCGCTCCTACAGTCGCAAACGCGGCTCGCGAAGCGGATACGAAAAACCCGCCAGATGGCGGGTTTTTTGTTGCCGAGGTTTTAGGCTTTCCCGATTCCCGATTCCCGATTCCCGATTCCCGGCTTTACCCCCGAATCCCGAATCCCCAATCCCGAATCCCGGCTCTACTGGAAGTCGTAATCCATCTCCGGCCCCGCCGCGGCCAGGAAGTGGCCCTGGGCGTAGTCGATGCCGGCGGCGAACAGCAGGCTCATGCTGGCCGCGTCCTGGACGAATTCGGCCACGGTCTGGCGGCCCAGCTCGCGGGCCTTTTCGGCGATCTCGCGCACGCGCTGCTGATGGTCGGGGTTGGAGGTCAGGTCTTCCATGTAGCTGCGGTCGATCTTGAGGAAGGCCGCATCGAAGTGGGTCAGCAACTGGAACGAGTTCAGGCCGGCGCCGAACTGCTCCAGGCCGACGCGCACGCCGTAGTGGTAGACCCGCGACTGGAACTCCTGCGCCGCGCGCAGGTTGGTGAACACCTTGGATTCGGACAGTTGCAGCACCAGCAGCTTGCCGTCGGCGCCGTGCTTGGCCAGTTGCTCGACGATGTGCTGCTGCAGGCTTTCGTCCTGCAGCGAGGCCTGGGTGATCTTGACCAGCAAGGTGGTCTGGCGGCCCTGGCGCATGCGCTCGCCGATCACCTGGATCGCCTTGCCCACCACCCAGCGGTCGATTTCCCACAGCAGGCCGTGCTCCTCGGCGATCTGCAGGAACGACAGCGGCTGCACCAGTTCGCTGCTGTCGTCCGGGCCCAGGCTCTGCATGCGCAGGTAGGCCTCGTACATCTCGATCGGCTCGCCGTGCAGGTTGATCAGCGGCTGGTAGTTCATCACGAAGCGGTCGGCGTCGAGCGCGTCGCGGATGCGCGCGACCCAGGCGGCGATGCGCTCTTCCTCGGCGCGATCGACCGCGCCGGGATCGAACAGTTCGGTGCGGTTGCCGCCGATGTCGCTGGCCGACTGCAGGCACTGGCTGGCCTTGCCCAGCACCGCGGTGACGCTGGCGATCTTCTCGCCGATCTGCACGCCGCCGACGCTGGCGGTGGCGCTGAGCGAGAGGTGGTCGGTTTCCAGCACGCGTCCTGCGAAGGCTTCGCGCAGCTTGTCGGCCAGCTCGGAGGTATGGGAGTGATCGCTGTGCAGGGTCAGCACCGCGAACTGGTGCTCGCCGAAGCGCGCGGCCACGTCGTCCGGGCCGATCGCCTCGCGCAGGCGCTCGCCGCAGGCCTTGATCAGCTGGTCGGCCTGGTCCAGGCCGATTTCCTGCAGCAACTGGTTGTAATGGTCGGGCTCGATCAGCAGCAGGCCGTGATGGGCCGAGTTCTGCGCCGCATCGGCGACCGCGTCCTCGAGCGAGCGCAGGAAGGTCGCGCGGTTGAACAGGCCGGTGACCTGATCGCGCTGGCGCATCGCTTCGACTTCGCGCGCCAGTTCCGGATCGATCTCCTGACGGCGCAGCACCACCTGCAGGCATTGCTCGCCTTCATAGGTGGCCGCGGTGAATTCCATGACCGCCGGGAAGGCGTTGCCGTCGAGCGCGCGGGCCTGGGTCTCGTAGCTCGGCGGCGGCGCGTCGCCCTTGCTGAGCTGCTTGAGCAATTGCTTGAAGCCGTCGACCTGGCCGGGCGCGACCAGATCGAGCAGGGACATGCCCTCGATGTCCTCGAACGATTCGAAGCCGAAGATCTCCAGGTACGCGGCATTGGCGCGGATGTGCATGCCCTCGTGGATGTAGGCGATCGGATCGCGCGAGGAATCGATCAGCGCGTCGCAGCGGCGCTCGGTCTCGCGCACCTGGGCTTCCAGGCGGCGCAGCGAGCGGCGCGCTTCCAGGTCGGCCCATTCGGCGCGGACCACGTTCTGCAGATGCACGATGTTGGAGCGCAGGACCACGCCGCGCGCGCCGATCTCCATCACCGCGAGCAAGGCGGCTTCGTCGACGGTCTCCATCAGCACCAGCACCGGCAGGTCCTTGCCGCTGGCGTCGACGCTCTGCATCAGCTTGTGCATCGAGACGTTGCGCGAATTGCGCGCGGCCAGCACCAGATCCGGCGGATGCTGCAGGATCAGCGCGGTCAGTTCCTGTTCGTTTTCCGGCCGGGTCGGCCGCACCGCGATGCCGCTGTTGCGCAACGCGCTGACGATGGCTTCGGCCGCCTCGACGCTGTCGTCGACGATCAGCAAGCGCAACACCATGTCTTTGCCGAATTGCATTGACCACCTCCGTGGGCCGGTTTTATGACACGAAGCGCCGGCCTCGTCCATGTAAGGACGAAAATGTGTGACCCGTTGTTGGGTTCGATCACGCGGCCGATGCGCTTTGCCGGCGCATGTGCTTGCGCCCGCGTGCGGTCATCGGACCACGCCCCCAATCAAACCCCCGACAGATTACAACCTTACAACGGTCGCTTGCCCGGGTCGCCTGCCACTTCTCGCACCAGCTTGGGCACGAGGTAGCCGGAAACGCGCGCGGCGAGCCGGCGATGCAGCTCGCGCGCGGCGTCGTCGCCGATTTCGAAATGGGCCGAGCCCTGCACGCGATCGAGTTGATGCAGGTAGTAGGGCAGCACGCCGGCGGCGTAACTGCGCTCGCTCAGCGCGGCCAGCGCCTCGAGGCTGTCGTTGACCCCGCGCAGCAGTACCGCCTGATTGAGCAAGGTGGCGCCGCTTGCGCGCAGGCGCTGCATCGCGGCGTCGACGTCGGCGTCGAATTCGTTGGCGTGATTGGCATGCAGCACGATCGCCACCGGCCACGGCAGGGCGCGCAGCCATTGGGTCAGGGCGGCATCGACCCGCTCGGGCAGCACCACCGGCAGGCGGGTGTGGATGCGCAGGCGCTTGATGTGCCCGACCTGGGCCAGGGCGTGGCTGAGTTCGGCCAGCTTCGGCGTGGCCAGCGACCACGGGTCGCCGCCCGACAGGATCACCTCGTCGATGTCCGGATCGGCGGCGATCGCCGCCACCGCCTCGCGCCAGCCGGCCGCGGCGGCAGTTTCCTCGGCATAGGGAAAGTGACGGCGGAAGCA
Organism: Lysobacter capsici; assembly: GCF_014779555.2. Taxonomy (NCBI): domain Bacteria; kingdom Pseudomonadati; phylum Pseudomonadota; class Gammaproteobacteria; order Lysobacterales; family Lysobacteraceae; genus Lysobacter; species Lysobacter capsici. The sequence goes on along the minus strand of NZ_CP094357.1, from coordinate 3,766,740 downwards.
GTAGCGGCAATGGACCGCGCAGCTGCCGGTCGCGATCAGCAGGGCGCGGCCGCGGTATTTGCGGATGACCCCGGCGCCGGCCTTGGCCGCGCCGTCGCCGACCGCGTCCAGGCTGAAGCCCGGCATCGGCCGCATCTCGTCGTCCAGCGGCAGGACCTGGCGCAGCAGCGGGTCGTTCGGGTCGCCGTGGCGCATGCGCGCGACGAAGCCGCGCGGCACCCGCAGCGGGAACTGGGCCGCGGCCGCGTCGCTGATCGCTAGGCCGGCGCCGTCCAGGCCGAGCAGGGCCAGCAGCTCGCGCGGGTCGCGGATCGCGTCGCGCCACAGCGCCTGCCAGCGCGCGGGCGTGGCGGCCGTGGGGGCCGGGTGTAAGGCGAGTGGTGCAGCAGGTATCATGCAGGGCTAGCCTTCAGGGTTCCGAATGCCGTCATGGGTTCCGGCGCCCGGGTCCCGACCACGCGGAGTACCGCTGCGGACGGGGCCGGCGCAGCCCGACATTCTAGCCTTCCGTCGCCGATCCGGCGGTCCGGGCGAGCCCGACCCCGGCGCTCCACGGACCCCGTCGCGCAGCCGCAGGCCGGTCCGGGCGGCGCCGCCACGACGGCCAGCGGCAGCCTGCGGACCCCACGGTCGCGGACCACCGGCACCCTCATCGCCTCAATACTTTCATTTCGCAGGAGTTTCAGCATGGCCAGCCTAGGCATGAACGACGTCAAGACCGGACAGAAGATCCTGGTCAACAACGACCCGTGCATCATCACCGAGACTGAGTACGTCAAGCCGGGCAAGGGCCAGGCGTTCACCCGCATCAAGTACCGCAGCATCAAGTCCGGCCGCGTGGTCGAAATGACCATGAAGGCCACCGACAACGTCGAGCAGGCCGACGTGGTCGACACCGACATGCAGTACCTGTACTCCGACGGCGAGTACTGGCATTTCATGAACCAGGAATCGTTCGAGCAGGTCCAGTCCGACAAGGCCGGCATGGGCGGCGCGGAGAAGTGGCTCAAGGGCGAGGAAGAGTGCGTGGTGACGCTGTGGAACGGCGTGCCGATCGCGGTCCAGCCGCCGAACTTCGTCGAGCTCAAGATCACCGAGACCGACCCGGGCGTGCGCGGCGATACCTCGGGCGGCGGCGGCAAGCCGGCGACCCTGGAAACCGGCGCGGTCGTGCGCGTGCCGCTGTTCGTCGGCCAGGACGAGATCATCAAGGTCGACACCCGTTCGGGCGAGTACGTCAGCCGGGTGAAGTGACCTGCTGTTGATGGCGTGTCGGCCCGTGGCCGCCCAAGGCGGCCACGGCTTTGCCGATGCGTCATCCCCGCGAAAGCGGGGGGTGAGCGCAAGCGCTTGCGAGCCACCGGCTCGCGCTTGCGCGAACGCCCGGGCGACCAGCCCGGGCCGGGCCGGGCGAGCGCGAAACGCGCAGACCCGACGCAATGCCTTTCGCTTCTTCGAACCACTGGTTTTACCCGCGCCGCCGCGAACCACACTCCCGGCGTCGCCCAGCAGTAACCGGCGCATGCCAGCTTGATCGCCGGTTCGCCCGCGCCACGCGCCGGGCTTCTCTTACACCCGCATCGAGACGCGCATGATGACCGAGAACGCCCCTGTTCCTTGCGACCTGTTGATCGAAGCAGGCTGGGTGGTACCGGTCCAACCGCATGCGGTCGTGCTCGAAGACCACGCCGTCGCGGTCAAGGCCGGCGTCATCGTCGACATCCTGCCGATCGCCGACGCGCGCGAGCGCTACGCCGCCGCGGAAACCGTCAGCCGCCCCGAGTCGGCGCTGATCCCGGGCCTGGTCAACGCCCACACCCACAACCCGATGACCCTGCTGCGCGGGATCGCCGACGATCTGCCGCTGATGGAATGGCTGCAAGGCCATATCTGGCCGGTCGAGGCGGCGGTGATCGGGCCGCAGTTCGTCGAGGACGGCATCACCCTGGCGATCGCCGAGATGCTGCGCGGCGGCACCACCTGCGCCAACGAAAACTACTTCTTCCCCGACGTGCAGGCCGCGGTCTACAAGCGCCACGGCTTCCGCGCCCGGGTCGGCCTGCCGGTGATCGATTTCCCGACCGCCTGGGCCAAGACCTCCGACGAATACTTCGACCGCGCCGGCGAGGTCCACGACCTGTGGCGCGACGACGCGCTGGTCGCGACCGCGTTCGCGCCGCATGCGCCGTACACGGTCAGCGACGCCAATTTCGAACGCGTGCGCATGCTGGCCGATCAGCTCGACCTGCCGGTGCATCTGCACACCCACGAGACCGCGCAGGAAATCGCCGACTCGATCAAGCAGCACGGCCAGCGCCCGCTGGCGCGGCTGGACCGGCTGGGCCTGGTCACCGACCGCCTGATCGCGGTCCACATGACCCAGCTCACCGACGCGGAGATCGCCCTTTGCGCCGAGCGCGGCGTGAGCGTGGTGCATTGCCCCGAATCCAACCTCAAGCTGGCCTCGGGCTTCTGCCCGGCCTGCAAGCTGCACCACGCCGGGGTCAACCTGGCGATCGGCACCGACGGCTGCGCCAGCAACAACGACCTGGACATGTTCGGCGAGACCCGCACCGCGGCGATCCTGGCCAAGGCCGTCGCCGACGACGCCTCGGCGCTGGACGCGTTCGCCTCGCTGCGCGCGGCGACCCTGGGCGGCGCCAAGGCGCTGGGCTTCGACGCCAAGGTCGGTTCGATCGAGATCGGCAAGCAGGCCGATCTGGTCTGCGTCGACCTGGGCCAGATCGAGACCCAGCCGGTGCATCACGTGGTCTCGCAGCTGATCTACGCGACCGGCCGGCATCAGGTCGGCGACGTGTGGATCGCCGGCCGCGCCAAGCTGCGCGAGCGCCGGCTGGTCGACATGGACACCGCGGCGCTGATCGCCAACGCACGCCAGTGGCGCGAGCGGATCGCCGCGATCAAGCGTTGAACGCGCGCCGAGAAACACGACGCATTACACGTATCGCGCCGCGTCATCGCGTCGCGTTAACACCGCTGCCGATGCGCTTGCCTCACACTATCGGCCCCACCTCGACGCCTTGCGCGACCCGTGCGCAGGCGCTCGACGGACACCACGAGCAGGACTCATGAGCGCAGCCAGCAACGCATCGACTTCCTCCGGCGATTCGTCCGGCACCGGCGCGAGCCACGACAATTTCAGCCAGGCCGAACTCGACAAGTTCGGCGCCCTGGCCAACCGCTGGTGGGACCCGCAAGGTCCGCAAAAGCCGCTGCACGCGCTCAATCCGGTGCGCCTGGACTACGTCGCCCAGCGCGCGGCGTTGCGCGACGCGCAGGTGCTCGACGTCGGCTGCGGCGGCGGGCTGCTCAGCGAGGCGCTGGCCGGCGCCGGCGCGCAGGTCAGCGCGATCGATCTGGCGCCCGAGCTGATCAAGGTCGCCAAGCTGCATCGGCTCGAAACCGGCGTGGCGGTGGATTACCGGCTGCAGTCGGTCGAATCGTTGGCGCAAGAGCGGCCGGAAAGTTTCGATGCGATCACGTGCATGGAAATGCTCGAACACGTGCCCGACCCGGCCGCGATCGTGCGCGCCTGCGCGAGCCTGCTCAAGCCCGGCGGACGCCTGTTCGTGTCGACCCTCAATCGCACCCCGGCCGCGTTCGCGCTGGCGATCGTCGGCGCCGAGTACCTGACCCGGCTGGTGCCGAAGGGGACGCATCAATACCGCGACTTCATCAAGCCGTCCGAGCTGGCCGGCTGGCTGCGCGACAACGGTCTGCAGCTGGAAGACGTCAGCGGGCTGATGTACGAGCCGTGGCGAAACACCGCGCGGATCACCTCGCGCACTGAGATCAATTACCTGGCCTGCGCGTTCAAGCCGGAACTCAGCGCATGAGCGCGGCGGTAGCGGCTCAAGCGACGCAGGCGTTCCCCAAGGCGGTGCTGTTCGACCTGGACGGCACCTTGCTCGACAGCGCGCCGGACATGCTCGCGGTCGCCAACCTCATGCGCGCGCAGCACGGGCTCGCACCGATGCCGCTCGACGACTTGCGCGCGCACGTGTCGAAGGGTTCGCGGGCGATGCTCGGCGCGGCGTTTCCGCATGTCGATGCGAGCGAGCGCGACGGCTGGGTGCATCAGTTCCTCGATCTGTACGAACGCGAGCTCGGCCTGCACGGCGCGCCATTCGACGGCGTCGAACCGATGCTCGCGGCGCTGGAAGCCGCCGGCCGGCCGTGGGGCATCGTCACTAATAAACCTGAGTACCTGGCGCGCAAGCTGATGCCGCTGCTGGGTTGGGAAACCCGTTGCGCGGTGCTGATCGGCGGCGACACCCTGGCGGTGCGCAAGCCCGATCCGCTGCCGTTGACCGTCGCCGCGCAACAGATCGGCATCGATCCGGCCGATTGCGTCTACGTCGGCGACGATGAACGCGACATCCTCGCCGCGCGCGGGGCCGGCATGGCCTCGGTAGTCGCGCTGTGGGGGTATCGCTTGGCCGAGGACGACCCGATCGCGTGGCAGGGCGATGTCCTGATCGACGCGCCGTCGGACCTGATCGAGGCGGGCGCATGGCCGGCGACGCGATGAGCGCGACCGCGGCGCCCGCCGGGGACGAGCAGGCGCTGCACGATTTCGCCGGCAAATGGCGCGCGCGCTGGCCGGAGTGGTCGGTGGCCGAAGTGTTCGTGCCGCGCAGCCAGCGCGCCACCGCGGTGGCCTGGGCGGCGCTGCAGCAGGAACTCACCGATGCCGCCTGGGGCGGCAGCGACGCCTTGCCCGGCGAAGCCAAGCTGGGCTGGTGGATGGAAGAACTGCAAGGCTGGCGCCAGGGGCGCCGACGTCATCCGCTGGGGCTGGCGCTGCAACGTCAGGCCGCGCCGTGGCAGGCCTTGGCCGCGGCGCTGCCGGCGCTGCGCGACAGCCGCGAGCGTCCCGGCGATCGCGGCGAAGCCTTCGATCATCTGCTGCCGGTGGCCGAGGCGATCGGCGCGATCGACGCGGCCCTGTTCGAACCGGTGCCCGGGCAGTTGGCCGAAGCCGCGGTGCCGGCGATCCAGTCCTCGCTGCTCGAAGCCCGGCTGGTGCTGCAAGGCGACGCGGCGGTGCCGCTGAGCGTGGTCGCGCGCGCGATGGCGCGGCCGGGCGAGGGCGCGGCGGCCGAATGGAGCCGCGATCTGCTGGCGCAATGGCCCGACCGCGGCGGCGCGACCGTGCCGCGGCGGCTGTGGACCGCGCTGGCGCATACCCGCCTGCAGCGCGGCGACGCGGCGCGGCCGCTGTCGCCCTGGACCGCATTGCTGGCGGCCTGGCGCGGCGCCCGCAACTGACCGTTGCAGGGCCGGGCAGGGGCCCGCCGGCCCCGGCCGGTAGAATGGCCTTCGTTGCGTTCCCCCCACGCGCCCCCATCTTCGTCGCCGTGACTACTTCTCATCTGCCCCACCGTTCGACCCTTCCCGACGTCGCCTTCGACGCCGCCGCCGCCGCGCGTCCGCTGGACTGGGTCGGCATGGCGAACATCGCGCTGCCGCTGCGCATCGCCAGCGCCGACGGCGGCGCGATCCAGGTCGCGGCCTCGGTCGACGTGTCGGTCGATCTGCGCGACGCCAACGCGCGCGGCATCCATATGTCGCGCATGTACCTGCAACTGCAGACCGCGTTCGCCAGCGAAAGCCTGACCCCGGCCGGCCTGCGCCGCGTGCTGCAGGGGCTGGTCGACGGCCAGGGCGGCATTTCCAGCGCCGCGCGGGTGGTCCTGCGCTACGAACAACTGCTGCTGCGTCCGGCCCTGGCCAGCCAGAACGCCGGCTGGAAGCGCTACCCGGTCGAGATCGACGCACGGCTGATCGACGGCCACCTGCAACTGGGCCTGCGTTTTTCGGTCGAATACTCCAGCACCTGTCCGGCCTCGGCGGCGCTGTCGCGCCAGCTCAACGCCGAACGCTTCGCCGCCGACTTCGCCGCGGTGCATCCGCTGTCGACCGCGGTGGTCAGCGACTGGCTCGCGTCCGAGCGCGGCCTGGCCGCGACCCCGCATGCGCAGCGCAGCCGCGCCGACGTGCGCGTCGAGTTGCGCCCGGCCTTCGACGAACTGCCGCTGACCGCGTTGATCGACGCGATCGAGCAGGCGCTCGGCACGCCGGTGCAGACCGCGGTCAAGCGCGAGGACGAGCAGGCCTTCGCCCGCCTCAACGCCGAGAACCTGATGTTCTGCGAAGACGCCGCGCGCCGTGTCGCCGCGGCGTTGGCGCGCGATCCGCGCATCGAACGCTTCGATGCGCAGGTCTCGCACTTCGAAAGCCTGCACGCACACGATGCGGTGGCCCGGGTCACCGGCGAGGGCGCGCGCGACTGATCCGCGCGTCCGGCGCTGCGCGTCGGCGGTTTTAACCAAAGTCGCGGGCCGGGCCGGGATGCCCGGCACCGAACCGTGCGCCTCACGTCGACTTTGCACTGTTAGCCGGTTGGCTCGGTGCAACGTCCGCGATGGGCCGAAAAGCCACGCATCGGCGATGCGAATCGGTAGCCGACGATGCCGCGCGAATGCGGCAAGGCACGCAACCCGGCGCGAAGGCGCAGGCCCAACACCGAAAGCGTGACGGCCCCCTCCATCGGAATGCGCGGCCCTTGGGCTATGCTCGGGTCAGCAGACTTAATGACCGGAAGGGGCATGGGGAAACCCTGGCGTCGTGGCTGGCAGACCCTATTGGTTCTGCTGGGAATGTGGGTGGTGGCGGCGATCGCGTCGGCGCAGGCCGTAAGCCTGTCCTCGGTGGCTCAATCGGCAGCACAAACCGCACCCACCGGCCACCTTCCGTACGATCCCTCCGGTTACCGTCCCCCGTCGCTGAGTCTGGCGCGGCTGGGGCAGGACCCGGTGCCCGCGCGCGTGCTCGCCGGTGAATTCGACAGCCGCTTCGAAGCGGTGTCGGGCCACGAAATCTGGGCGCCCAAGCGCCAGCCGGTGTGGTGGCGGGTCACCCTCAATGAGGACGTGGCCGCGGTCGATTCGCCGCAGCTGACCATCAACCGGCCGTACCGGCGCGAGATCGAGCTGTGGCGTCCCGGCGACGACGTGCCGCTGCGCCGTTCGATCTACGGCCCCGACACCGATTTCAATCATTCCACCCGGATGATCGTGTTCCCCTTGCCGCAAGGGCTGCGCAAGGGCGATTCGCTGTACCTGCGCGTGCTCGCCACCGACGTGCTGCCGTCGGATGTGCTGATCCAGCCGCTGGCCAAGGTCCAGCGCGAGGACATGCTGCACGTCGGCCTGCGCAGCGTGGTGCTGACCGCGATGGGCGTGGTCGCGGTGCTCGCGTTCGGCTTCTGGGCCGGCCTGCGCGAACGCGGCTATGCCTACCTGGGCCTCACGCTGGTGCTGCAGATCCTCACCCTGACCGCCGACGGCGGCGAGATGCGGGTGATCCCGTGGCTCAACCAGATCGCGCCCGACAGCCGCACCAACATCGTGCTCAACACCGCCGCGGTGCTGGCGAGCATCCGCTTCCTGGTGTTCTTCCTCGGCCTGCGCACGACCCAGCCGAAGGTCGCGCAGATCCTCGACTGGCTCAGCGTCTCGCTCGGCGGCCTGCTGCTGGTGTCGTTGTTTCGCACCTGGAAGTACAGCGCGCTGTACGGCAACCTCAACCTGCTGATGGTGATCGCGCTGGTGCTGTACTGCGCCGCGGTCGCGGTGTGGCGGCGCCAGCGCGAAGCCTATTTCCTGCTGCTGGCGTGGTTGCCGCTGATGTCGCTGCTGGTCGCCCTGGTCGGCGCGCACCATCAGTGGTGGCCGGAGTACCACTGGCTCGAATACGCGTTCCCGGTCGGCCTGGCGTTCGGCGGCCTGGGCCTGCTGCTCGGCCTGACCTCGAAACTGCAGCAACTGCGTCGCGACCGCGACACCGCCAACCGCCTGGCCACCTACGACAGCCTGACCGGGGCGATGACCCGCGCGGCGATTTCGCAGAGCCTGCGTCAGGCGGTCGAGAGCGCGCAGCGTTCGCGCCGGCCGTTGTCGGTGGTGTTCTTCGACATCGATCACTTCAAGCGCATCAACGACGAACACGGCCACCGCGTCGGCGACGAAACCCTGCGCATCGTCTCGCTGCGCACGCGCAACCGTTTGCGCGCCTACGACCTGTTCGGCCGCTACGGCGGCGACGAAGTGCTGGTGGTGCTGGCCGACACCTTCCTGCGCGATGCGGTGCGGGTCGCCGAGCATCTGCGCGAATCGGTCAGCGGCAGCCCCTTGTCGATCGATGGCCGCCTGCTGCCGGTCAGCCTGAGCCTGGGCGTGGCCGAACTGCTGCCCGGCGAAACCCCGGAACAACTGCTCGAACGCGCCGACGCGGCCTTGTACGCGAGCAAGTCGGCCGGTCGCGACCGGGTCACCGGGCACAGCCCGGACACCGTGCGCGAGGTGGTGACGTGACCCCCGATGGCGCCGGATCGGGCGTTGTCGCCGCCGCGCAACTGCGCACCGGCGATCTGCTGCTGATCCGCCGGCGCGGCGATCTGGCGGCGTTGACCGCGTGGTTCGGCGACAGCGATTACGACCATGTCGCCTTGATCGGCCGCGCCGGCTGCGTGCTCGAATTCGCCGCCGACGGGGTGTCCGAGCCGGGCTTGAACGAGTACCTGCGCGCGCCCGACCTGCTCGTGGTCGACGCGCGCCGGCCGTTGGCCGGGCAGGGCGAGGTCTTGCAGGACAACGACCGCATCGCGGTGCTCGCGCATGCGCTGTCGCTGCGTCGGCCGCATTTCGCCGGCGATCCCTTGCGCGCGCTCGGCGTGCTCGCGGCCTTGCGCGAACGCGAACTGCCGCCGCAGCCGCCGTTGCGGCGGGTGCTGCACGAAGCCTTGCTGCGGGTCGCCAACAGCGGCGCGGAGGCGATGACTGCCAGCGAATTCGTCTACCGCTGTTTCGCCGAAAGCCCGGTGCAGCCGCGTGGGCGGCTGGCGCCGCAGTTGCTGCCGTCCTCGCCGCGCGCCCTGGCGTTTCCGGCGATCGATTGGGCGGCGTTGTGGTCGCAGATCGCGCCGTGGCTGCCCGAAGAACGGCGCGAGGTGCCGGATTTCGAAGGCGATGCGCCGATCGACGCGGCGGCGCTCGAACAGGCCTTGATCGCGGCGCGTTCGCGCCTGGGCCTGTTGGCTCGCGGCGCGGGATTGCTGGCCGCGGCGCCGCGCGCGGCGAGCCCGAAATGGCTGCGCTTGCGCGAACTGGAATTGTCGCCTTCGCAGCAGCCGCTGGGGCGGTTGTTCCAAGCGGCGCAATCGACGAACTGAGTCGCCGGTCGCGTGGTGTTGCGGCAGGCGATAGCGCCAGCGGTTTATCGTTTTGGGTGTAGGGCTTCAGCCGCGACACACCGCCTCAAGCGGTAGCGCAGCCGCGAAACCGCTGCGCGATTGCGACCGCGGCGATCCGCCGACACGCCGACTCAAGGCGTGTTCTTGCCGGCCTGCGTCGCCTGCGCGCGTTCCAGTATCAGCAGCGGATCGATCCGCACATCGAACCAGTTCATGCCCCAATGCAGGTGCGGCCCGGTCGCGCGGCCGGTCGCGCCGACCGCGCCAATCACCTGGCCCTGCGTGACCCGGTCGCCGACCTTCACGTCGATCCGCGACATATGCAGGAAGTTCGAACTGACCCCGTGGCCGTGATCGAGCAACACCGTGCCGCCGGTCAGGTACAGGTCCGGGCCGACGAAGGTGATCACGCCCGCGGCCGGGGCCTTGATCGCGGTGCCGGTGGGCGCGGCGATGTCCATGCCCGAATGGCCGGAGCCTTTCTGGCCGTTGTAGACGCGCTGGTTGCCGAAGCGGCCGCTGATGCGGCCCTGCACCGGCCAGATGAAGGCCTGGGCGAAATCGGCGCGGTCGTCGTCGCGCGCGCGCGCGGCCACCACCTGCGCTTGCTCGCGTTCGATCCGCGCGGCGATCTCCGGCGGCGGATTGACCGTCTTGGGCGGCACGCCGTTGATGTATTCGGTCGGGAAGTCGCGCTTGCTGACCGCGATGCTCGCGGTCTGCACGCGGCCCGGCGCGATCTCGACCTGCACGCTCAGCGGACCGGTCGCATCGCGGCCCACGCCGAACACGACGGTGCCGTAAGCGGTGGTGCGCAGCTGGCGTTCGCCGTAACGCACCACGCTGCCGGGCGGCACCTTGCCGATCACCAACCCGCCTTGCGATACCGCCGAAGGAAAAACGATTCTCGCATCGGCCGGCGTAGAACCCGCGACCGCGGACGTCTGCTGCGCAAACACGACCTGCACCGGCGACAACAGCACCGTCGCGGCAAGCGCCGCGAGCGCGGCGAAACCCAACCTCATCGCGCGAACGCCAATCGCTGTCCGTTGGGCGCGCCGACCAGGGACATGCCGTCCCAGGCCAGCACACCGTTGACCCAGGTCGAAGCGATGCGGCTGTGGAAGGTGCGGCCCTCGAACGGCGACCAGCCGCACTTGGACAGCACGTCCTCGCGCTGCACGGTGTAGGGCGTGTCGTCGATCAGCACCAGGTCGGCGGCATAGCCTTCGCGCAGGAAGCCGCGGTTTTCCACGTCGAACAATTTGGCCGGCGCGTGGGCGAACTTGTCGACCACCTGGGCGGTGGTCAGGCGGCCTTCGTGGACCAGTTCCAGCGCGGCGTTGAGCGCGAACTGCACCAGCGGCAGGCCGCTCGGCGCCGAGGTGTAGGGGCGGGCCTTTTCTTCCAGGGTATGCGGCGCGTGGTCGGTGGCGAGCACGTCGATCACGTCCTCGGCGACCGCGCGGATCAGCGCTTCGCGATCGGCCGGGTCCTTGATCGCCGGGTTGCACTTGATCAGATGGCCGAGCGTTTCGTAATCCTCGCGATCGAAGCGCAGGAAGTGGATGCAGGTCTCGGCGGTGATGCGCTTGCCTTCGATCGGCCCGGCCTGGAACAGCGCCAGTTCGTCGGCGGTGCTGATGTGCAGCACGTGCAGGCGGGTGTTGTGCCTGCGCGCCAGCGAGATCGCCAGCTCGGTCGATTTCTTGCAGGCCTCGCGCGAGCGGATGTCGGGGTGGAACCGCGCCGGGATATCATCGCCGTACTTCGCCTTGTACCGCGCCAGCTCGGCGTCGATCATCGGCGTGTCTTCGCAATGGGTGATGATCGGCGTGGGCACGTCGCGGAAGATCGCATCCAGCGTGACCGGATCGTCGACCAGCATGTTGCCGGTCGAGGCGCCCATGAACACCTTCACCCCCGGCGCGGTGCGCGGGTCCAGCGACTGGATCGCGGCGAGGTTGTCGTTGCTGGCGCCCAGGTAGAAGCCGAAGTTGCCCCAGGCGCGGCCGGCCGCGCGGCGGTACTTGTCTTCCAGCGCGGCGGCGTCGAGCGTCGGCGGGCTGGTGTTGGGCATGTCCATGAACGTGGTCAGGCCGCCGGCCACCGCCGCGGCCGACTCGGTGGCCATGTCGGCCTTGTACTCCAGGCCCGGTTCGCGGAAATGCACCTGGTCGTCGATCATCCCCGGCAGCAGCCGGCGGCCGCGCGCGTCGACCACGGTTTCGCCGCCGCGCGCGGACAGGCCGGCGCCGATCTGGCCGATGCGGCCGTCCTCGATGCGCAGGTCGCCGTCGTATTCGCGCCCTTCGTTGACCAGGCGGGCGTTGACGATCAGTGTCGATGACATGAGTGGTTTCCAGGCTCGGAGGAGGGCGGATCGGCGGATGGATCGAGCGGCGGCACCGGATCGAAGCCGCCCGGATGCAGAGGATGACAGCGTCCCAGGCGCTTGAGCGTGAGCCAGCTGCCCTTGAGCGCGCCAAAGCGCCCGATCGCCTCCATCGAATAAGCCGAACAGCTCGGATGGAAGCGGCAACGTTGGCCGAGCAGCGGGCTGATCCAGCGTTTGTAGCCGCGAAGCAGGGCGATGAGCAGGCGGTCGATCACGTTTCCTTAATGCCGGCATCGGTAGTGACGGGTGCGGGGACTCGATGTCGCAAGCCCCGTTGCAGCCGCTATTTTACGCCGCGATCGGCCGGTTGTCGGTGTGGTTGCCGCAGGTGTCGCAGCAGGGTATAACAGCGCGCTTTCCCCAAACAAGGCAAGTGCAAGACGAAGGTCCGCAGCGGCTTGGAAGCCAAGCTGCCGTGCTGCGCGGACCGGGCGAAAACCGGCGATCGGCCGGATTTCACTTGCGGTCATCGAACGCATGTGCATTTGATGGCCGGGTGGGTCATGCTTGACCCGCGATGCTTCCGGATCGCATCCGGAGGCGCCCTCAGGGAATAGAAGGACAAGCCGCTCGTGGCAGTGAAAAAACCTGCGAAGAAGGCCGCCAAGGCCGCCAAGAAGACCGCCAAGCCGGCTGCGAAGAAGGCGGCCACGCCCGCGGCCAAGCCCGCGCCGAAGAAGGCCGTCTCCACCAAGCCGGTGGCGAAGAAGGCGGCGGCCAAGCCGGCCCCGGCCAGCAAGGCCACGGCGAGCAAGGCGGCGGCGAAGAAAGTCACCCCGGCGCCCGCCAAGGCGGCCGCGGTGAAGAAACCGGCGGCGGCGCCCGCGGCGAAGAAGCCAGTGGCGCCCGCGGCGAAGAAGGCGGCGCCCGCGCCGTCCAAGCCGGCGGCGGCGAACAAACCCACGGCGAGCAAGGCCAGCGGAACAAAGAAGCCCGAGCTTAAAAAAGTTGAAGTGAAAAAGCCCGAAGCTGTGAAGCCCGCAGCCAAGCCTGCCGACAAACAGCCCGCCCCGACCAAGCCCGCCAAGGCGGCTTCCGCGGGACCGGCCGACAGCATCATCTCCGACCAAAGCAAGAACACAGTGACCCAACCAGTATCCAGCAAGACACCCGCGGCCAAGCCCGCGACAACGACCCCCGCCCCGGCCACGCGCCCGGCCGGCAAGGTCGCCGTGGCCATTACGGCCAAGACCCAGCAGACGCCCGCGCCCAAGACCAAGGTCAAGGTCGTGGCCTACAAGAACGATCCCGCAACCGGTCGTCCGATCGTGCCGGACGGTTACAAGCCGGCCTCCGACGAGGAGTACATGAGCCCGTTGCAGCTCGAGTACTTCCGTCAACGCCTGCTGCAATGGCGTACCGACCTGGTCGAGGAATCCAAGCAGACCATCGAGAACCTCAAGGACGAAGTGCGCGACGTCGGCGACGAAGCCGAACGCGCGACGCGTGAGACGGAGAACTCGCTCGAACTGCGTACCCGCGACCGCTATCGCAAGCTGATCAGCAAGATCGACAGCACGCTCAAGCGGGTGGATTCGGGCGATTACGGTTTCTGCGTCGACACCGGCGAAGAAATCGGCCTGGAGCGCCTGGAAGCGCGCCTGACCGCCGAACGCACCATCGACGCGCAGGAGCGTTGGGAGCATTTGCAGAAGCAGATGGGCGACTGAGGCCCGCCTCGACCGACCCGATCCAGCAAAAAGCCTCGCGTGAGCGGGGCTTTTTGCTTTCGTCCGATCCAAAAGCCGGCCCGCGATCGATATCCTTCGCGCTGGCGGGTTCGCCGAGGGCTCGAAGCTGGACACCAGGATGCGCACCGCTGCCCAGATAGCCCAGGATCTGAACGCGTTCGGGCTTATCGACGAGGCCAACGTCGCGCGGTTCGACGAACTGCTGGCCGAAGTCTGCCAGTCGCGCGACGAAGCGCTGATCCCGGCGTTGCTGATGCGGCTGGACGACGATTGCGACTTCCACGAGGTCGTTTTCGGCGTGGTCCATGCCGTCGAGCGTTTTTCCGACGAAGCGTATTTTCGCGCACTCGCAAGCCATCTGGCCGAGCTGCAGACGCGGGCGCGGGAGTGGTGCGAGCTGCTGCACACCCGGATATTGAACTCGCCGCCGCACTTCGACCGCTTCCTGGCCTCGTTCGCATCGCTTCATCCCGCGATCCGCGAGCAGGAGATCGCGATACTGCGCCGGATAGCCGCCGATCCGGACTTTGCGCTACGGTGTCGGATCGGCATCGAACGGCTCCAGGCCATGCCGCCCTCCACTTCGGAACGACGACCCTTCAATGGATGAAGACTTGTTGCTCATAGCCATGCCGATACTGGCGATCGGCCTGAACTTCGGCCTGTGGCGCTTGTCGCGCGGCTACACCCGATTCGCCGGCGCGGCGATGTTCGTGCTGCTGAGCGGACTGATCGCCTCGCCGCTGATCGGCATGCTGTGCTGGCAGGCGAGTCAGCTCGAACGCAGCTTCGGCAACACTCAGGGCGACGCCCTGGTGGCGCTCGCCGCGGGCGCGTTCAACGCCGCGCTCGCCTTGATCGGCGCGGTCGCCGCGGCCGTGCGCAAACCGGTCGCGCCGAAGCAGGCGTCGAATGGTGAACGCGTCAGGTTGCGCAGCGACTGAGGCACGGGTCGCCGCTGGGGCGACGCGGCTCGCGCGAGTTGAAGATGGTGGGCAAGTTAAAGATTGCGCGTGGATCGGCGCGGAACGATCACCCGAGGGCTTAGATCAAGCCGCGGCCCGCACCGCTACTGCAAATCGCGCAAATCCAGCCGCCGCAGCTTCGGCGCCAGCTTCGCGGTCGCGCCGACCACGGCCAGGGTCATGCAGCCGCCGAAGATCACCGACGGCACCAGTCCCATCAGCCTGGCCGCCAGGCCCGATTCGAACGCGCCGAGCTCGTTCGACGAACCGATGAAGATGCCGTTGATCGACGACACCCGTCCGCGCATCTCGTCGGGCGTGGACAGTTGCAGGATGGTCGAACGCAGCACCACCGACACGCCGTCGCACATGCCCGACAGCATCAGCATCGCCGCCGACAGCCAGAAATCGCGCGACAGGGCGAAGCCGATGATGCACAGGCCGAACCCGGCCACCGCGTACAGCAGCAGGCGGCCGGCGTTCTTCTGCGGCGGCCGTCGCGCCAGCCACAGCCCCATCAGCACCGCGCCCGCGGCCGGCGCCGCGCGCAGCACGCCGAGCGCTTCGGGCCCGTAATGCAGGACGTCGTGGATGAACGCCGGCAGCAGCGCCACCGCGCCGCCGAACAAGACCGAGAACATGTCCAGCGCCTGCGCGCCGAGCACGACCTGATTGTTGAACACGAAGCGCAGGCCTTCGCCGATGCTCTTGAACACCGGCGCGCGCTCGGCCTGCGGCGCCGGCTCGCTGACCCGCAGGGTGATAATCGCGATCGCCGCGGCCAGGGCGAAACCGGCCGCGACCAGATAGGCCGAGGTCTTGCCGCCCCAGGCGATCAGCGCGCCGCCCATCGCCGGCCCCAGCACCAGCCCGGTCTGCATGACCACGCTGCTGACCCCGGCGCCGCGCGCGAAATGCTCGCGCTTGAGCACCCGCGCGAACAGCGACATGTACACCGGCGACAGGAACGCGCGGACCACGCCGTTGACCGCGATGGCCACGTAGATGGTCAAGGTGTCGAAGCCGAAGCCTCCGGTGGGCAGCACGCCGTTGGCGACGCCGGCCAGCATCAGCGTCGTCACCAGCAAGCCGTTGCAGGCGAACATGCCGAGCTTGCGCCGCGGCAGGTGATCGACCGCGTAGCCGGCGAACAGGGCGAAACAGAAATACGGAATGACCTCGGTCAGGCCGATCAGGCCCAGCGCGAACGGGTCGCGGGTCAGTTCGTAGATGTGCCAGCCGACCGTGACCGCGACGATCTGGTACGACAGCATCGCCAGCAACCGGTACACCAGCAGCCCGGCGAAACCGGGATTGCGCAGCAGGCGCAGGGCGCTGATCGGAGGCGGGTTGGCGGCAGGCGCGCCGTCGGTGTCGTTGGAGGCGTCGGCGCTCACAGCCGGCGCTGCGCTTGCTCGCGGATGAAGGCGAGCAGCGCGGCCAGGCCGTTGCTGCGGGTCGGCGACAGATGCTTGGCTAGGCCGATGTCGGCGATGTAGTCGGCCGGGCTGGCGACGATCTCGGTCGCGCTGCGGCCCGAATACACCCGCAGCGCGAGATAGATCAGGCCCGAGACGATGGCCGAATCGCTGATCGCGTGAAAGGTCAACCGCTCGGCGTCGCCTTCGACCACGATCCACACCATCGACTGGCAGCCGAGCAGGCGATGCTCCTCGGTCTTCCACTGCGCGGGCAGGTCGGGCAATTTGCGGCCGAGGTCGATCAGGTACTGATAGCGCTCGGACCAATCGCCGAAGAATGCGAATTCCTCGCGGATCGCGGCCTGCGCTTGCGCGGCGGTGGCTTCGATGGGGAAGGGCGAGGTGATCGTGACCTCGCTCATCGCGAACGCTTCCAGCGCACGCCGGCCGGCGTGTCTTCCAGCAGGATGCCTTCGTCGGCGAGCTGCTGGCGGATCGCGTCGGCGCGGGCGAAGTCGCGGTCTTTCTTGGCTTGGTTGCGTTCGTCGACCAGGGCCTGGATACGGGCGTCGTCGCCGTCTTCGCTGGCGCCGGCGAACCAGGCGGCGGGGTCTTGCTGCAACAGGCCCAGGGCCAGGCCGGCGCCGAGCAATTCGTTCTTGAGCCGCGCCTGTTCGGCCGGATCGGTCGCCTTGCGCGCTTCGCCGGCGATGCGCGCCAATTCGGCCAACGCGCGCGGGGTATTGAGGTCGTCCTCGAGCGCGGCCTCGACGCTGTCGGGGATCGCGATCGCGCCCGCATCCACGCCCGCCAGATCGCGCAGCGTGCCGTACAGCCGTTCCAGCGTGCGCTTGCTCTGCTCGATCAACCCGTCCGACCACTCCAGCGGTTGCCGGTAATGCGCCGAGAGCAGGGCATAGCGCAGTGCTTCGGGCGAATGCTCGGCGACCAGGTCGTGGACTTTCTGGATATTGCCGACCGACTTCGACATCTTGCCGCCGTCGAAGTTGAGCATGCCGTTGTGCAGCCACCAGCGCGCGAACACCTTGCCGCCGTGCGCGCATTCGCTCTGCGCGATCTCGTTCTCGTGGTGCGGGAACTGCAGGTCGACGCCGCCGGCGTGGATGTCGATGGTCTCGCCCAGGTGCGCGGCGGCCATCGCCGAGCACTCGATGTGCCAGCCCGGGCGGCCGCTGCCCCACGGCGAATCCCAGCCCGGCAGGTCGCCGGTGGAGGGTTTCCACAACACGAAGTCGCCCGGATCGCGCTTGTACGGCGCGACCTCGACCCGCGCGCCGGCGCGCATGTCGTCGATGTCGCGGCGCGAGAGCTTGCCGTAGTCGGCATAGCTGCCGATCGAAAACAGGACGTGGTTGGCGGCTTCGTAGGCGTGACCGCTGTCGATCAAACGCTCGATCATCTCCACGATCTGGCCGATATGGCCGGTCGCGGTCGGTTCCAGGTCGGGCGCGCGCACGCCGAGCGCCGCCATGTCCTCGCGGTAGGCGGCGGCGAAGCGGTCGGTGATCGCCGCGATCGGCACACCCTGTTCGGCGGCCGCGGCATTGATCTTGTCGTCCACGTCGGTGATGTTGCGCGCGTAGGCCAGGGCGCCATAGCGTCGCCGCAGCAGGTCGGCGAGCACGCCGAACACCACCGGACCGCGCGCGTTGCCGATATGCACGTAGTTGTAGACCGTGGGGCCGCAGACATACATCGTCGGGCGTGCCGGATCCAGCGGGACGAAGGCTTCGACCTGTCGCGACAGGCTGTTATAGAGATGCAGGCTCATGGATAGGCGGCTTGGGGTCGGGTTCATTCTAGCGGGCCGCGCGGGCCCGCGTGCGCGATCGCGCGGCCACGACGGCCGATCGGCGCAACGCGGCGGCCGATTCGCCATGGCCGGCAACGCCCGACGTCCGATCAAGGCCCCGGTCGCGGCCGGCCGAAACCGCGCAAGCGCGCGCGAAAGCCGAGCGCGCGGTCGCAATCACGCACGATCGGGGTGCTTGCAAGGCCCGGACGGACGGGGCCTAAAGGCGGGATTCAGGCCATTAGCGGACACTGCTCTTACACTTTATTCACGAATCCACTCCGCGAGCCCGATGAACCGAACCGTCCTGCAGGTCTCGATCCTGGTGCTGGTCAGCGCCGCGGCCTCGCTGTGGACGGTGCCCGTGGCGGCGCAGCCGCACACCACCGTGCTGCAGGCCGAGAACGTGCGGTTCGATTACGCCCAGGTGCTGCGGGTGACCCCGATCTACCAGACCCTGCGCGCGACCACGGTCGAGCAGCAGTGCGAGCCCGAGCCGGCCGACAAGTCCGATTCGCGGCTGTCGCGGGTGGTCGGGGCGGTCCGCGAGGCCCTGGGCCGCGAACGCGACCCCAAGCCCAGCACCGGCGAAAACTGCAAGCCGGTGCCGGTGGAGCGCGAATTCCGCCGCCCGATCGCTTACGACGTGGACTACGTCTACAAGGGCAGCCGGTTCCGCTCGCGCCTGCCCGAGGACCCGGGCAACAAGCTCAAGGTCCGGGTCGCGGTGACCCCGGTGATCACCCCGATCAGCACCTCGCGTTGAGCTCGCGGCCGCATCCGGCCCCCGGCCCAGGTCGCGTTTCCCGATTTTGCGGCTTGCGCCGTGCCCCCGCCCATGCGAGCATTCGCGGCCTCATGAACCCGAACTACGCCGACGCCGACGTGCTGACCTCTGCCTACATGGCGGCGGGAATGACCTCGCGTGCTCGTCGACCGTTGCCCTGCCAATCCGCTGGGTGACGGCCCGCGCCGTCGTTCGTGTAACAAGCCGCACACACGAAAAGCCCAGCCTAGCGCTGGGCTTTTTTGTTTTTCGCCACGGGAATCGGGAATGGGGAGTCGGGAATCGTCAGGGCAGGATCGACGTAACCCACTTCCTCTCGCGACTTCCAAGCCAACGCCGCTGTCCGCTGCCCCGCTGTTGATTTTCCCATTCCCGATTCCCCATTCCCGACTCCCGAAAAATGACCAAACACTTCCTCAACACCCAAGACTGGTCGCGCGCCGACCTCGACGCGCTGCTGGCGCAGGCCGCCGTGTTCAAGCGCAGCAAGCTCGGCGACCAGCTCAAGGGCAAGTCGATCGCGCTGGTGTTCTTCAACCCTTCGATGCGCACCCGCACCAGTTTCGAACTGGGCGCGTTCCAGCTCGGCGGGCATGCGGTGGTGTTGCAGCCGGGCAAGGACGCGTGGCCGATCGAGTTCGACCTGGGCACGGTGATGGACGGCGACACCGAGGAGCACATCGCCGAAGTGGCGCGGGTGCTCGGCCGCTATGTCGACCTGATCGGCGTGCGCGCGTTCCCGAAGTTCGTCGACTGGGCCAACGACCGCCAGGACAAGGTGCTCGCCAGCTTCGCCAAGTACTCGCCGGTGCCGGTCATCAACATGGAGACCATCACCCATCCATGTCAGGAACTGGCGCATGCGCTGGCCCTGCAGGAGCACTTCGGCACCTCCGACCTGCGCGGCAAGAAGTACGTGCTGACCTGGACCTATCACCCCAAGCCGCTCAACACCGCGGTCGCCAATTCGGCGCTGACCATCGCCACGCGGTTGGGAATGGACGTGACCCTGCTGTGCCCGACGCCCGAGTACATCCTCGATGAGCGCTACATGGGCTGGGCCGAGCAGAACGTCGCCGAGAGCGGCGGTTCGCTCAAGGTCAGCCACGACATCGCAAGCGCCTACGCCGGCGCCGACGTGGTCTACGCCAAGAGCTGGGGCGCGTTGCCGTACTTCGGCAACTGGGGCCCGGAAAAGCCGATCCGCGACCAGTACCAGCACTTCATCGTCGACGAAGCCAAGATGGCGCTGACCAACAACGGCGTGTTCAGCCACTGCCTGCCGCTGCGCCGCAACGTCAAGGCCACCGACGGCGTGATGGACTCGCCGCAGTGCATCGCCATCGACGAGGCCGAGAACCGCCTGCATGTGCAGAAGGCGATCATGGCTGCATTGATCTAGGAACGAGTGGAGAGGAGTGAGGAGCGAGTAAAAAACTGCTCCTCTCCCAGCTTCTCCACCATCCCGCTCTGACTCACTCCTCACTCCTCTCCACTCATTTCTCCCCGGAATCCCCCATGACCGAGCGCAACATCGTCCTAGCCTTCTCCGGCGGCCTCGACACCAGCTTCTGCGTGCCTTACCTGCAAGAGCGCGGCTGGGCCGTGCATACCGTGTTCGCCGACACCGGCGGCGTGGACGCGGAAGAACGCGAATTCATCGAACAGCGCGCGGCCGAGCTCGGCGTCGCCAGCCACGTCACCGTCGACGGCGGCCCGGCGATCTGGTCGGGCTTCGTCAAGCCCTTCGTCTGGGCCGGCGAGGGCTATCAGGGCCAGTACCCGCTGCTGGTGTCGGACCGCTATCTGATCGTCGAAGCCGCGCTCAAGCGCGCCGACGAACTGGGCTGCAAGGTGATCGCGCACGGCTGCACCGGCATGGGCAACGATCAGGTGCGTTTCGACCTGGCGGTCAAGGCGCTGGGCGACTACGACATCGTCGCGCCGATCCGCGAAATCCAGAAGGAACACACCGAAGTCCGCGCCTACGAGCAGAAGTACCTGGAAGAACGCGGCTTCGGCGTGCGCGCCAAGCAAAAGGCTTACACCATCAACGAGAACCTGCTCGGCCTGACCATGTCCGGCGGCGAGATCGATCGCTGGCAGGCGCCGGGCGAGGGCGCGGTCGGCTGGTGCAAGCCGCGGTCGCAGTGGCCGAGCGAAGCGCTCAAGGTCACGATCGCGTTCGAGAACGGCGAAGCGGTCGCGCTCGACGGCGAAAAGATCGAAGGCCACAAGATGCTGGCCAAGCTCAACGGGCTTTTTGCCCAATACGGAGTTGGCCGCGGCCTGTACACCGGCGACACCACCATCGGCCTGAAGGGCCGGATCATCTATGAAGCGCCGGGCCTGTTCGCGCTGCTGACCGCGCACCGCGCGCTGGAAGAAGCGGTGCTGAGCAAGCACCAGAACCGCTTCAAGCCCGAGATCGCGCGCAAGTGGGTGGAACTGGTCTACGAAGGCTTCTTCCACGATCCGCTCAAGACCGATCTGGAAGCCTTCCTCGCGAGCTCGCAGTCCACCGTCAACGGCGAAGTCGTACTGGAAACCAACGGCGGCGTGGTCAACGCGGTCGCGATCAGCTCGCCGCACATCCTCAATGCCAAGGGCGCGACCTATGCGCAGGCGGCGGACTGGGGCGTGGAGGAGGCCGAAGGCTTCATCAAGCTGTTCGGAATGAGCAGCACGTTGTGGGCGGAGATCAATCGGAAAAGCTGAGGAATCAGTGGAGAGGAGTGAGGAACGAGTAGAGGCAACAGCTCGTTTCTCCGATCTCTCCGCGCTCCGGTTTTTACTCACTCCTCACTCCTCTCCACTCATTTCTGGCCGCGACCCCCCATGCTCCCCGACGTCCTCAACCACCTGCAGGCCCTGGTGTCCTACGACACCCGAAACCCGCCGCGCGAGATCGGCACCGGCGGTATATTCGATTATCTGCGCAGCCAGCTCGACGGCTTCCGTATCGAAGTGACCGACCACGGCGCCGGCGCGGTGTCGATGCTCGCCGTGCGCGGCAACCCGTGCCGCTTGTTCAACGTGCATCTGGACACCGTGCCGTCCTCGGAAGCCTGGAGCGCCGACCCGCATACGCTGCGCGTCACCGACGACCGCGCGATCGGCCTGGGCGCCTGCGACATCAAGGGCGCCGCCGCCGGCTTGCTGGCCGCCGCCGCGGTGACCAACGGCGATGCCGCGTTCTTGTTCAGCACCGACGAGGAAGCCAACGACGCGCGCTGCATCGACGGTTTCCTCGCCACCGAACACGGCTTTCTCGAAGCCATCGTCGCCGAACCGACGATGTGCGAAGCGGTGCTCGCGCATCGCGGCATCAGCTCGGTGCAGTTGCGTTTCCGCGGCGTCGCCGGTCACGCCTCCGGCGCCAATGCGATGCAGGCCAGCGCGCTGCATCAGGCGATCCGCTGGGGCGGCAAGGCCCTGGACTACGTCGAATCGCAGTCGCACCAGCGTTTCGGCGGCCTGACCGGGCTGCGTTTCAACATCGGCCGGGTCGAAGGCGGGATCAAGGCGAACATGATCGCGTCCAGCGCCGAGCTGCGCTTCGGTTTCCGTCCGCTGCCGTCGCAGTCGATCGATGCGCTGCACGAACTGTTCGGCACGCTCAGCGAGGCCGGGGTGATCGAGCGTTACGAAGAAACCTTCCGCGGCCCGTCGCTGCCGGCCGGCAATGTCGCCGACGCCGAACAGCGGCGCCTGGAAGCGCGCGATCTGGCCGACGCGCTGAACCTGCCCATCGGCAACGCGGTCGACTTCTGGACCGAGGCCTCGCTGTTCTCGGCCGGCGGCCTGACGGCGATCGTGTACGGCCCCGGCGACATCGCGCAAGCGCACACCGCCGACGAATGGGTCGCACTGGAACAACTGCAGCGCTACGCCGACAGCGTCGCGCGCATCATGGGGAGCAACGGGTAATGAGCGTTTCGATGGATGCCCACCTGCAGACGCGACAAACCATCGTGCGGCTGCTGTCGAGCATGGCCAGCGCCAAGGAGATTTCGCAGTACCTCAAGCGCTTTTCCCAGCTCGATTCCAAGCGCTTCGCGGTGGTCAAGGTCGGCGGCGCGGTGTTGCGCGACGATCTGGCCGCATTGACCTCGTCGCTGGCGTTCCTGCAGGACGTGGGCCTGACCCCGATCGTGATCCACGGCGCCGGCCCGCAGCTCGACGAGGAATTGTCGGCCGCCGGCATCGTCAAGCAGACCGTCAACGGCCTGCGCGTGACCTCGCCCGAGGCCTTGGCGATCGTGCGCCGGGTGTTCCAGTCGCAGAACCTCAAGCTGGTCGAGGCGCTGCAATCGGGAGACGGCCGCGCCACGTCGATCATCTCGGGTGTGTTCGAGGCGGACTACCTGGACCGCGACACCTATGGGTTGGTCGGCGAAGTGAAGAAGGTCAACCTCGCGCCGATCGAGGCCAGCCTGCAGGCCGGTTCGATCCCGGTGATCGCCAGCCTCGGCGAAACCGCGGGCGGGCAGATCCTCAACGTCAACGCCGACTTCGCCGCCAATGAGCTGGTGCAGGTGCTGCAGCCGTACAAGATCGTGTTCCTGACCGGCACCGGCGGCCTGCTCGACGACAACGGCAAGGTGATCGATTCGATCAACCTGTCGACCGAGTACGAGCACCTGATCGAACAGCCGTGGATCAACGGCGGCATGCGGGTCAAGATCGAACAGATCAAGGATTTGCTCGACAAGTTGCCGCTGACTTCGTCGGTGTCGATCACCAAGCCGGCCGAGCTGGCCAAGGAACTGTTCACCCACAAGGGCTCGGGCACCCTGGTGCGGCGCGGCGAGCGCGTATTGCAGGCGCAGCGCTGGGATCAGCTGGATCTGCCGCGGCTGCGTTCGCTGATCGA